>DYDB01000010.1 GCA_020718085.1 Micavibrio sp.
CTATTTACAATTACTGCTGAACGTGCTACAATAGTGTTATATATACACTAATATCTTCATTATTATGAAAATTCAAAATTCTCAAAAAAAAGATGCACTGATTATTGGTCCGGCGCTCGCTGTCGATACAATGATCTTTGCCATACGAGAGGGTAAACTTTGTGTATTGCTTATTCAGATCGGCACTGGTCCGTATAAAGATCAGTGGGCTTTGCCAGGGGGCATTGTGCAGATCGGTGAAACGCTTGATGAAGCGGCGCAAAATGTTTTGGCAAAAAAAGCCGGCATCAAAGGATTACATCTGGAACAATTATATAGTTTCAGTAAGTTGGATCGTGATGTGCGTGGAAGAGTGGTTTCTGTAGCGTATTTTGCACTAGTAGATAGTGATAAATTTTCTGTTGAAACAATGGACTATTACATGGCGATTGATTGGAAAAATGTGGAAAAATTGCCGAAAATGGCATTTGATCACAAAGAAATGATCCAATATGGAGTAAAAAGATTGTGTGCCAAAATTGAATATTCAAATATTGTTTATGGTCTGCTACCTAAAGAATTTACGCTTACAGAAATGCAATCAGTATATGAAGCAATTGTTGGGCACGTAATAGATAAAAGAAATTTTCGCAAAAAAATTCTTGCACTGAACATTCTTGTAGAAACGGATAAGGAGCGTACGGGACAAAAGAATCGTCCGGCAAAATTGTACCAATTCAGAAAAAGACAACTGGTGTTTACGGATTAGATCAATAAAAACGGATGACAAGGTCATCCGTTTTTTTGTCTGTGAATAGATCATGAAAAAACTGATGGTAGTTATGAATTTGTGAATTGCACACACATCTACTTCGTGTACTCTTGACACGATTTAAACCATATGCTAAGATGAGGTCAGATAGGTGTAACATATACACTAAGTAAAAAGTACTTTATTAAAAAAAGAAGAAACACGACAAATCTCACATATTTGAGGAAGGTTTTTCTCGAGACCCTTTCTCTCTCTGTGATGCACAATGTGCGTTAGTCGTGTTTCTCACTTGGACATCATGGAGAGATCTATAAGGATCTCGGCAAAAAGCCTGGCTCAATGGGAGTGCAGGCTTTTTGTATCTTAACAATTACATATGAGGAGGATGGATCATGCAACTTAATGATTATCGTGCACTGTTTGGCAAGAAACAATACGCGTCGGTCTCAGGGCTGTGCGGACGGATCATTCGCGGTACAAAACCGGAAGACTTCGCAACGCTCACTGACGATCCTACGCGCAAACTGGTCATGCTCATGGGTCCGGATGGATTGGAAAGGATCATGGACAAGACCGGCTATGAGGCACTGGTGACGATCGGGTATGAACCGAATTACATTGTTCGCAAAGTAGTGGATGAAGGAAATCAATTCAAACTGGTGGTTTTTGCGGAAGGAGGCGAGGCGAAGTTGGCAACATGGGACAATGTTGCCACTGTAGTTGCTTCCGTATATCCGCGGATCGCTGGGAATCTCTATCGCAATCTCGATGCGCTAAAAAAGATGTCTTTTGCGCAAATCGAAAAGCAATCAGGATTTTGTTTTGCAGATGTCGATAAGGCTGGCGCGCAAGATAATCGCTTCATGACGTATGAACGATTTCTTGCAAGCGGCGGTGACCTTGTCGCAGCGCGTGCATTTCTGTATTTCTCCGTTCATTTGCGAGAACTGTTTTCCGGTGACGGATATACCTATGACGCACAAGGAAATCGCGGGTTGATGGAATATATTGTGCCCAACAAGCCGTTAAACGAGCTTGGTGATCATGATGTGATCGACCTGCCGGTATCTGTACCACAACCATCAATTACGAGTAATAAAGGGAGAAAAACTATGAACATTCAACTGCTCATCATCGACCCACAAAACGATTTTATGGACATGCCGGAATCTGCGTTGCCTGTTGCTGGTGCTGTTGCGGACATGCAACGCACTGCAGTGCTCATCGATCGTGTCGGGAAAAAGTTAACTGACATCCACGTGACTTTGGATAGTCACAGACTTCTGGATATCGCACACCCGGCGTGGTGGATCAATGCGCGAGGAGACAATCCTGCGCCGTTTACGATCATCTCTGAAGATGATGTGGCAAATGGCATCTGGACGCCGCGCAATCCGCGGTTTCGAGAACGAGCACTGCGGTATGTGGCAGACCTGGCGCGTGGCGGAAAATATCCGCTTTGCATCTGGCCACCACACTGTTTGATCGGTACGTGGGGACATAATGTACAAGCTGATCTCAATCGCGCTCTTCAAGAATGGTCGAAGAAGGAATTTGCGATGGTTGATTATGTGACCAAAGGATCCAATCCGTGGACGGAGCATTATGGTGCTCTGATGGCTGAGGTGCCTGACCCGGAAGATCCCACCACGATGATCAATCGTGATTTTCTCACCATGTTGCAGGAAGCAGACATTGTGGCTGTTGCCGGTGAGGCACTCAGTCACTGCGTCAAAGAAACTGTGACACAGATCGCCGATAATATCGGAGATGAACACATTAAAAAGTTCGTTATATTGACGGATTGTTCCTCTCCTGTTGGAGCTGTGCCCGGTGGGCCGGACTTTCCGGCAATCGCCGATGCGTGGCTGCGGGACATGGAAAAGCGCGGTATGAAGTTGATGACATCTGGACAGTTTTTGGCCTAAAAAAATAATTGTCATTTCGACTGAAACGGAGTGAAGTGGAGAAATCGTATACAATTGAAGATCTCTCCACTTACTTTGTTCGGTCGAGACGACATCATCCTAAAAAGGAGGCAGTGTTATGCCACGACTTAATGACAGTATGGAATTTGGCAAGATTGGTGGAGCAAACGGGTTTGGTTTCTCGGGTATTCGTACAGAACATCTCGGGGCAACCGAATATACTTTGGTAACTATTGCAATCGATGTTACCGGTTCGGTAGGGGGATTTGAAGCAGAATTACTGCGGTGTCTAAAGACTGCGGTGGATGCCTGCAAGAAATCTCCCAGATCTGACAATCTGCTTCTCCGAGTTATTCTCTTTTCCACCATTTATGCAAATGGTGTGGAAGAACTGCATGGCTTCAAGCCACTTGCAGACATTGATCCGCAAAAGGACTATAAACAATTGCGGACCGGCGGTGGTACACCGCTACGCGACGCATGCTATAGTGCGATCGGTGCGATGAATGCCTACGGTAAGAAGCTGTCCGATGATGACTTCGGTGTCAATGCAATCGCGTTTATCATTACTGATGGTGATGATAACGCATCTGCGGCAACCGAGAATATGATCAAACAAGAGATCGCACAGGCGATTTCCGGTGAAATCTTAGAATCTATGGTCAGCGTGCTGATCGGGATCAATGCCGCATCGTACAAAAATGAACTGGAAGAATTCCAGTTGAATGTCGGTATCACACAGTATATCGATGCAGGGGACGCTACCGCTGGAAAATTGGCACGCTTGGCAGAATTCGTCAGTCGCTCGATTGCGTCGCAATCGCAGGCAATGGGTACTGGTGGACCAAGTCAAAATATCTCCGCAACCATCTAAATGGTGATGCGGGAACATAAAAACCTGCGGGCACGCGATCATCGATCGTCGTGCCCGTATTCTTTTTCTCCAGGAGGCATATATGAAACGAGTGGATGAGTATTTTACGATTGGATTACAACATCGTGCAGATGGCAAGCCCTGTCAGGATCATGCGTTATCCGGACATGATGCACAAGAACATGCATATGTCAGTATCGCAGATGGATGCTCCAGTGGTGGAGCAACGGATATGGGCGCACGGATCGTGAACTATGCGACAATGCAGGCAATCAAAAACATGATCTCATGGCGGAGGAAGTATGATCTTGTCGCGGACATGGTGACAGACGTCGTCAGTCAACGACTTCTCACCATTGATCGCGTGCATCGAGAACTGCATATGCAGTACGAAGATCTTCTTGCAACCAATATTTATGTATTCAGCAATCAAGCGCATACCTATGCACATGTTGTAGGTGATGGGATCATTGCTGTAGCGATGGTGAATGGATCTACCGAAATGTGGCGATATTTTTGGGCAGATAATACCCCATATTATCCCGCATATGATCTTGGTAAACAGGAGCAATTCATCATTGCACACGGTGCCGACGGTATGAAAAATCGTCTTACAGAAGAGCAATGGATCATTGGTGCCGATGGTCAGGTGACATGTGTGGGTATCACAGAACAGATGATTTTACATGGTATGCGCGGCGTAACGATCGATCTGACAGAGAAGATACGCTGTGGATTGGTGAAGACTGTGGCGATTTTCTCTGATGGCGCAGAATTGGTTGATGGACTGACATGGCAACAGGTCATTGGGCAAAGCATGGCATATAAGAACGTCACAGGTGCGTTTGTCAAAAGACGCATGATGCGACTCATGCGAGATGTATCAAAGGAATATAAGGGGCCGCTGGATGATATTGCTTGTGCGGCTATTCACTTTTCATGAAAATAAAGGAGAAATGAATCATGACAAAGATCACGCGAAAAACTGAAGTGATGTTGGAAGGACGGGGCATGGTCGAGTTACAGCCGCGTGATCACATGATCACCGGAGGTGAGGGTTCGATCTACAAAAAAAACAATACAGTGATCAAGTTATATACTGATTCCGACAAGATGAGCCGCGACGGTATGCTGGAAAAGATCATTGCTCTCAAGCGCGTAGAACATCCGTTTATTGTGACGCCGGAAAATATCGTTACAGATCGTTCCGGCATACCAATCGGATATTACATGCCATTTGTTATGGGAGAGCCGATCACGCGTGTGTTTACCAATGATTATCGTGCACGATCCCAGTTTGGTGATGATGATGCGCATATTCTTGTAGATCGCATGCGTACAGTTGTCCAACATGTACACAGTAAAAATGTGATCATGGTGGATGCCAATGAGATGAATTGGCTGGTGGATGAGCACAAAAAACATGCACCGGAACCGCGTGCGATCGATGTGGATGCATGGGCGATCGATCGATGGCAAGCACGTGTGATCATGCCCTCAATCCGTGATTGGCATGCAAAGAAATTTGGTGCACTGAGCGATTGGTTTGCGTGGGGGATCGTGACGTTTCAAGTGTATACCGGTATTCATCCATATAAGGGACGACTCCCGGGATACGTTCAACATGATCTTGTGAAGCGTATGCAAGATAATGCATCGGTGTTTCACAGTAATGTACGACTCAATCATGCTGTACGAGATTTTGGATCAATTCCTGCCGCTCTACGTATATGGTATGAGGATGTGTTTGCCAAAGGTAAGCGCGCAGTACCACCGTCACCTTTTGATGTTGGGAAGATCGTGCCAGTATGTGGACGCGTTGCGCATGCGCAAACAACCACACATGGCATGTTGATCTTTGAAAAGATGCATGAGAGTGCATCGCAAATCGTGCAGGTATTTGATGATGGTGTGGTACTTTGTGCGGATGGATCGCTTGTCGATGTTATTCGCAGAAAAAAAATTTGCACCATTGGGCAAAAACATGTTGCTGTTGTGACACGTCAAGATGGATGGTTTGTGGCATCCTGTGAAAATGACATGCTCACATGTCGATTCATCGATCTGCATACTGGCAGTGAAGAGATTGTCGATGTGGCGATCGCTGCGCAGAATATTATGAGTGTACAAAAACGCATGTTCATCGTCAATGAGCGCGGGTTAACAGAAATTGTTCTGTCGCGTATGAAAAAAGTTCTGATCTCAACAGGTAACACGTGGCCGACACTGCCATATGCTACAAAGTGGTTTTCCGGTGTGGGCGTGGAGGATGTGATGGGACATGTGCATCTAGTGATCCCATTTGGCGAGCGCGCATGCACAACGATTCGCGCAAAAGAATTGGATGAAATCACTCCGGTGGCTGGTTACGGCGGTACACGATTTGTGACAATCGTTGGACTGGACTCGCAGGGCATGTATCACAAGTACGAATTTCATTTTGATGCTGAATATCGTGCGTATGACGTGTGGAGTGATGTGGTGGATCATGCAGAGCTCGTGATCACGACACTGCCAAAAGGTGTGTGTGCAACGATCGTAGAGGATGGTACATTGGACATTTTTGTACCGTCACATGGCGCGCATACAAAAGTATCAGATGGATTTATAAAAACAGGTACACATCTGGCACATATTGATAATACTGTGATCTATACAGATGATCACACTGTATGGCGCGTTCGGATGAAATGAACATTGAACAAAGCCGCTTTTCAGATGAAAAGCGGCTTTCTTTTTTTGGTGTGCTACACGCACTATATGAGATTGTATGTACCCAGGACCGAAAGGATCTTAGATCGATTGGACTGTGAGATCATTGATAATGGTAAACGACACCTCTCGTGCATGAGTCCCATGCGTCCCAAAACCGCTTTGACAGGCGCAGGATTGGTCTCACAAAACAAAATGCGATTGAGCGGATACAACTCGAGGTTCAGTTTCTCTGCAAAAGGAAGATTCCCTTCAGAATATGCTTTCCACAAAGCAGCAACCCGATCCGGCACCACATTCGATGTGACGGAGATGCAACCCTTACCGCCAAGAGCGTAAATGAGGAAATTCGATGCATCGTCACCGGACAACACAATGAATTTAGGATCACAGAGATGGATGATCTCGCAAACCTGACCAATGAGCTGTCCACTCGCTTCTTTGATGCCGATGATATTTTTGTGCTGTGACAACCGGTATACGGTCTGCGGTTCCAAATTCACACCAGTGCGCGTTGGCACATTGTACAGAATGATCGGTAGATCAGAGGAATCTGCAACACGAATGAAATGTTGGTACAACCCCTCCTGTGTTGGACGATTGTAATACGGGGTAATGACAAGTGCTGCGTCCGCACCAAGTTCTTGCGCGCGACGGATGTTTGCACATGTTTCAGCCGTACTATTGGATCCGACACCAGCGATTACTTTCACACGCCCGCGCACTGTTTGTATAGTCAATTCAATGACGCGATAATGCTCCTCATAGGTCAGTGTTGCGGATTCACCTGTTGTGCCGACAGGTACGATACCGGCAACGCCAGCAGATATCTGTCGTTCGATCAGTTGTTGTAAAGCCGCTTCGTCAATCGTGTCATCTTTTGCAAATGGGGTAACGATCGCAGTATTGACGCCGTAGATCTTTAGCATGGAAATGTCTCCTTATGGGGGAATGAGATGATGGAAAAGAACAAAATTTCTTCTTAAAATAACCTTAACAGCATGTCATTATGTGGCATAATAAAAATATGATATGATGTATTTATAATAAAATCTGTTATATTTATAACAATATGAAAAAGATCTCGGATGCTTTGTCACATATTATTAATGCAAATCCGTCATATAAAGTTGCACTTATGCATCGGTTTATCAATATTTCTCAGTTTGCAAAATTTATCAAGCCGCTTGTGGAGTCTCGTACGCGCAAAGATCTTGTCAGCGAAAGCGCATTGGTCATGGCCATTTCTCGCTATCAGCGTAGCCAAATAAAAAAAATAGAACCCATTGAAATTTTTTCTGTAAAATCACTCACGGTATTTTCTGACCTGTGTATTGTTACATATCCAAAAAGTCGTGCATTGATGAAAAATATTGGCATGATCTATGAGATCATACAAAAAAACAATGGATATATGGCACTTGGTCAAGGTACGGATGAGGTCACGATCATTATTAATAATGCGATATTGAAAGAAGTTGATAAAATGATCAGAGATAAACCTATATATATCGAAAGAAAGATCTCAGCTTTGAGCATTAAGTTTGATGAAAAGTATTGTGAAGATCCCGGTATATTGCATTATCTCATTCAACAAGTTTCAGTCCAGGGTATTAATATCAGTGAGATCTCCTCAACAAGAACTGAGATCATCATGTACGTTGAACAGAAAGACATTCGATTGTTATTTGATACGGTGCATGATCAGTTTTATAACAAATCAACGTAGAAGTTATATCATGGTTATTATCTTATAAGAACATAAAAGATCACCAGAAAATAGGTGATCTTTTCATTATGGCAAAATGACAGAGAGGATACAACTTAGTGTATACTTGACACGATTTAAGACGTGTGCTAATCTACAGTTAGATATGTGTATTATATACACTAAGTAAAAAAGTTCATTATCCAACAATAGAAGAAACACGACAAAACTCACACTGAGGAAGGTTTTTCTCGAGACCCTTTCTCTCTGTAAGAGCGTGCGTTAGTCGTGTTTCTCATGCAATTACAGAGAGATCTATAAGGATCTCGACAAAAAGCCTTGGCTCTGATGAGTACAAGGTTTTTTGGTTCTTTGACAATATACACATGTAACGATCGAAGAGGTGAGATCATGAGAATTGCACTTGGTGGTACTGCAGCTAATCCTGCACATTACGGGCATAAAAGACTTGTAGAAGCAATTATTGATCTAAAATATTTTGATACGATCGCATGGATCGTGTCAGGTGATCGACCAGACAAGCCCGGCATGCTTCCGGCAATTGACCGCTGGCACATGACGAAACTGCTCATCACAGATCCACGTGTGGATGTCGTGTATGAGGATGGGGTGGCTGTCCCGACAGTTGAGGTGATCCGTAAGGCACAAAAAGATTTTCCGTATGCAGATATTACATGGTATTGCGGATTGGATCATTTTGTTGCTCGTGAACAATTTGATGGGCTATGTAATATCGAAGGGTTTTGGCATGAAGGTGAGATGCTGATGAAAAGACAACACTTTCTGATCGTGAAAAGAAAGGGCTTGGAGAGATCAGTGACTCGTTACCCAAAGAGATATACATTGATCGATTGTGATATGCCAGATATTTCCAGTACGGAGATTCGTCAACGTCTCGCAAAGGGATTGGATAATACGCTGCATACGAGTCAAGCAGTATTGGACTATATTGCAGGGCAAAAACTCTATACATAAGGAGAATGATTATGAAAACAAAAAAGGATAGCATGTTGTTTGGCAAGGCAGATGAACCGATCATCGCGTCACTTATGGAGGTGGATACTTACAAGTTTCTCATGATGTATTTCATTTGGACATACGTGCCGCTTATGCGAGTCACATTTGCATTCACGAATCGTACGATCAAAGTTGCACTTGGCGATCATGTCTCTGTGGAGCGTCTGAAAGAAGAATTGTCTGCTGTGCGCATGCTGCGCATTACGGATCAGATCGTCGATTATTTGCGAGCCAAAGGAATATTTTCTGAAGAGTTTCTGACTGATATGCGTACAATCGTGTTGCCAGAACCGCAGATCGTCAAAAGGGAAGATAGTCAGCTCGACATCACGGTGAGTGGTATATGGTATCAGGTGACATTGTGGGAAACGATCATTTTGGCCATCGTCAATCAGTTATATGCGGAAAATGCGATCGGATATGATCCAATTTTCCAGCAAAAAGTGATCGCCGAAGGAGAAAAAAGATTGTTGGAAAAAATTGCGATCTTGCAAAAAATCGATATCCGCTTTCTCCAATTTGGATTACGGCGAAGGCTTTCCGGATGGTGGGAACAACATGTAACGGAAATAGCACTGGATCGTATGCCGCAAAATATTGTTGCAGTATCCAATGTGGCGTTGGCGGATAAACTTGGTGTTCCTTGGGGCGGCACGAATGCCCATGAACTGTACAGTGGCTTCTATGCACTTCGATGTTATGAAAACAAAGATATCGCACGGTATGCACAATATGAAGTGCTGGAAAAATGGCAGGCATTGTATCCGCAAAATTTGCGGATCATGCTACCGGATACATTTGGTTCACAACAGTTCTTTGCGGGACTACCTAAGGAGCTTGCAGAAAGTTTTAAGGGAGCAAGGCAAGATTCCGGTGATCCAATCATATTTGGTCAACTGCTCATTGAAATGTATCGACGTTTGCATATTGATCCAAGTGCAAAAACACTTCTCTTTAGCGACGGGTTGGATGTTGTGGAGATGGTACGATTACACAGTATTTTCGCGCAGATGATCACCGTGTTGTTTGGATGGGGAACAAACTTTACCAATGACACTGGTTTTCTCAAACCGATCTCGATCGTAATGAAGTTGGTTGAGGCCGCTGGTAATCCTGCAGTAAAGCTGAGCGATAATCTCGCAAAAGCAATGGGAAAACCGGAAGTAATTATGATGGCCAAAGACATCTTCGGCTACACCAACACTTTTACAAAGCAATGTGTATATTAAAAAACTGTGGCAAAGAAAGAACATTTCTTTGCCCAACTTCTTGTGGATATATCTGGATAAGATGTATACACATTGGTTGATATCGTGTACTTTAACAATATAAATATATAGAGGAGAAGACTATGAAAATTTTACCAGTTCTAGGCAAACAAGAGGGTGTACAAGAATATTGGGAAGCCATGCAACTGTGTGGCGTAGAAGTTGATGAAAAAAATCCGGAATATGTGGTTGTCCTCGGAGGCGATGGAACATTCCTGGGCGCAGAACGTGCACATTATAAATTGGGTGTGCCGTTTGTTGGTGTAGGATTTGGCCATGTGAATTTCCTGTTGAATCGTTCAACAGGATCACCGCAAGATTTTGTGGAAAATCTACGCAAAAAAGAATGGGTCACATTCCCGATCCATGGCATCAAAGCGCAGATCACAACAAAACACGGTGTGGAGAGCGGAATTGCGTTCAATGATGTGTATCTCAAATCACTTGATCCGACACATATCGTGCGGTTGGAACTGAAAACCAAAGAATACCCGCAATTGGAGATTGTTGGAGATGGCGTGATCGTTGCGACACCGCAAGGAAGTACGGCGTACAATCGCTCTGCCGGTGGTACGATCCTACCTTTAGGTAGCATTCTCTGGTGTCTGACAGGCATCTGCACACAAAAACGTCTGCGTGTTGCTGTAGCACACCAAAAGATCACGATCACATCGCACAGTAATGATGTGGTATTTGTGACAGACAATAAGATCTTTCATGATGTGCAAGAAGTTGTGTTGACACCGAGCGCATATCATGGAAAGATCTGTTTTGGCTCACATGAGAACTTTGAACAAAGACGATACGAATCATAAGATCATTTCACAAAAACGGAGGTGTGACCATGTTTATAAAACCGATTGAAGAGACTGTGGAATTTCTGGTGAAAGAAGCAAAAAAATATGGTGCAGGGTGCAAAAGAGTATATGTGTCACTTTCCGGCGGAGTGGATTCCGCTGTGGTGGCAATGATCTTGATGCGTGCATTTGGTGCGGATAATGTTGTTGCTGTATATCGCGATATTCGCAGTAATCCAAAGCATAAGGTTGATGCACAGGATCTTGCAAAAGTATTTGGCTTCCAACTGATCTGTTTGGATCTCAATGCATTTTATGATCAATTTCTTGCGATGAGTCAGGTTGAATTTCGTGCAAATGGTATGTTATGGGTACAAGAGGGTAAAAGTACCGATGACGCGAGTTGGATCAATGCGTATGCGTCGCTCAAATCTCGTATGATGACACCGTTTGCAGGATTCATTTCCAAGGCGATTGACAATGGTAACGGACGGATCTTTGGAACCGGTAATCTCGAGGAGGATTATCTCTTGCGCTACTTCGACAAATTCGGTGATGGTGCGGTGGATAATAATATCCTTGTAGGACTTACTAAAATGGAGGTGCGACAGATTGCAGTGTGGTTTGGGCAGCAATATAATGCGCCAATCTGCAAAAAGATCGCTGAAAAACTTCCATCTGCTGACTTGCAAGCCAACGGTGATGCACACAATGACGAAAATGAACTCACTACGTGGGCACGTCGTAGCGGATATGACATTGCGTTATCTTATGGCACATGCACTGCGGAGGGAAATATTGCATGGATCTGTAAGCAAGATCTGGATAAAGGTATTGTGCGCGGTAAACGTTCTCGATGGACCAAGGCTTTACAAAACAGGCTTGGCTATAGTGATGAACAGGTGAGGCTCACGTTATTCATGCGTCAAGCTGAAAAGTCGACACGACACAAGGCATTGGGCATTCCCGGTGTGACGCGAAAAGAATTGCGTCAGAAAGAATTGGTTGATTGACAGTTCTGGTTCCTTTAAAAGAAAACAGCTTCCACGCGACAAAATTGTCGGTGGAAGCTTTTACTTCTTTATCCCCTCAGAAATTCGTTTGCCGTGAGTGTTGGCTCGGCTGTAACGCCAGTAACGGCGGTTAGTGTTACATCGATCACATCTCTTGATTTGATGAGGGAATTCTTTAGCCTTTCCAATAGTCTGGTCACATCACCATTTCCAGTCAGGCAAAACAGTGTTGTTTCACCCATCTGCGACGTTGCTCTTTTGAAAAAGTTTTCTCGCATGGCAATGCCTTCAATCGCACCAATTAATTTTGCAATTTTCTGTTCAGTGATGGGACTTCTATCCAGACTATTTGTGCCCGGATGTTGTGCAAAGATCAGTATTGATGGTGTATGCATGAGTGTCTCCTGTAGGTTTTTGAAAAATTGGATATGTCATCCAGTAAAGAACTTAGAACAAAAAATTTTAACAAAAAAGTACGAGATTGTCAATAAGGCGAAATAATTTTAATTATTTAACTTTTTTAATAACCATCACTATGTCTTCAAAAAAATATACGTCTTTGCAAGGAATGTGGTGCTAGCGGAATGATGAAGAAATCTCATTCAGTTGTATTGTATATCGTGCAGTGATCGAGATTGCTTCGCCGTTGCACTTCTCGCAAAGACAAGTAGCTTACATTTTTAGGAAAAAAGCTAATAGTCATAAAGCGTTCATTGGACACATTTGACGATTTGGGCTTCATGCACTACAGTTCGGGGTAAATACGATTGTTCTTTATTATGTTCATAAAAATATATACATGCGGAGGAAAATGTGAAAAAAGGTCTTCTCATATTTGATTGCGACGGTGTCGTGCGTGAATTTTCGATGTTACAGATCTACAGCTTGCATATGATGATATGCGAAAAATTCAATCTTGATCATAAACTTTTTTTTACGTCACTTGATACATTTAAAAAGTGGTATAGTCATGACTGGAAGTATAATCTGCGACGGATGAAGATCGTTAGTGAGGGTGACGTACAAAAAGTTGGTCTCATGTTTGTACAAGAGTATGAGCCGCACATCAATATTTTCCCTTGGGTGGAAGAATATTTTGCGGCGTTGTCACGCAGGCGGCATATTGCCATTTGTTCGAACAGTAGCACACAAAGTATCAAGCGGACGCTGAATGGTGTATTGCGTTATGTGGATATGGTCGTGGGGTATGATGGCATGCCTCGGCTCAAACCACATCCTGATGGATTGCAGATCATCATGCAAAAATTAGGATATGAGCCAAAAGATACAGCTTTTTTTGGAGATGCCGCACCGGACATTCAAGCAGGGATCAGTGCCGGCGTATTCACGGGTGCGGTGGCATGGGGCGCAACAGAAAAACATGAGGAACTTGTTGCACTTGGTGCACACATGATCCTTCATGAACCGGAGGATTTTTCTCGTATGTTATAAAAATAAGGAGGTGTCTCATGTGTCAACATTTGGGTCAACACATCCATCAATTTTTGTATCCAAGGGGTGATCTGTGTATGATGATCTGTAAAGGTGGTGAGAACACGATCGCTGAGGAATTGCCACAAAGTTATTTGCATCATTTGCACATCTTTTTTGGTCACGGTAAGGAACAACAACCGAGACATAAAAAAATGTGCATAGATGCCCAATTACAAGATAAAAATAGGAGATATCTACAGCGTTTTTTTGGATAGATCCTAAGAAATGAAGTCAGCCACCAAGTCCGAAGTACGGGCTTGGTGGTAATTATTTTGTAAAAAAATCATAGAATAAATGTCAATGTGATGTTTATGTATTATAATGTAGACACTATATTTTTTGTATTATGAAAATCATTACATGGAACGTTAACGGTCTTCGTGCTGTAGAGAGAAAAGGGGAATTGGAAAATTTGATCGTATCACAGCAACCTGATTTTTTGCTTTTGCAGGAAATCAAAGGCAAAAAAGAGCAATTCAGTGTATTTTTAACAGAGCATGATGCGTATGAACAGTTCTATCATAGCGCTGAAAAGCCGGGTTATGCCGGTACCGGCATATGGATGCGTAAGGAGTTTGCGGATGTGCATGCAAAAGAGATCAATTTTAATACGCACGTGCCGGATGCGCCAAATCATGATGAGGGGCGTGTGGCACATCTGACATTTACTGAGAATAAAGAAGTCTATGATATATTATCGATCTATTTTCCCAATGGGGGTAAAAGTCCAAAGGCATGGGAAGAAAAGTTAATTTTTTTTGATAGAGTTTTGGATTTTATGAATGGACTACGTGCACAAGGACACAATGTGATCGTGGGAGGAGATATGAATGTGGCGCACGAGGCTATTGATCTTGCACGACCGAAAGAAAATGACGGGAAGATTGGTTTCCATCCGGATGAGCGTGCGTGGATGGATCGTGTGATGAAAAATGCATGGGCAGATGTATGGCGTGCCAAAAATCCCGACACAACGGATGTATATTCATGGTGGGATTCCTATACGCGTGCACGCGATCGGAATGTGGGATGGCGGCTCGATTATTTTTTTGTCGACAAAAAACAGTTAAAAAATGTACAAGAGATCACATATCTCAATGAACAATACGGTTCGGATCACTGTCCACTTCTGCTTGAGTTTAAAGTCGAAGGTTTATAAAGAAAAAAGAAATTCTTTTATATCTGCACAAAAATACTTTATGAACTTTTTAACTTTAAAAACTTTAAACTAACTGATTATGGCAAAAAAACGTGTAAGACATCATGTGAATCCTTTGGCAGATATGACAGAACATTATTTTGATGGTTTTGATAATGATAATCCGATTACCATTGATGTTGGTGCTGATCGTGGAGAATTTACGATGCAGCTTTTAGAAATATTTGGTGAGAGAAAGAATTTTATTGTGTGTGAAATTCGAAAGCCATTAGCGGAAAAGTTACGCAAAAAATTCGAAAAATATCGAAACGTCGTCGTTTTTGATGGAGATGTCACAAGAAATTTTGAAAACATCATCAGGCCATCTATTGATAGGTGTGTAACTATTGAAGAGGTCTACATAAATTTTCCTGATCCATGGTTCAAAGATCGGCACAAAAAACGTCGTGTCATCACAGAAAGGTTCATTTGCAGTGTGATCGATTGGGTGCCGACACAAACCAATTGGATCTTTCAAACGGATCAAAAGCAATTATTTGATGAAACAATGGAAATGCTACAAAGCATGAATGGCATACATATTGCTATTTTTGATACGTCGCCACATGGTGTAACAACAAAATGGGAAAATGCAAAAATCGCACAGGAGAGTGCGATCTATCGCGTGCGATTTCATTTCATTTAGAAAATTTATTTTTGAGGGAATGTTGACTGGAGTGCTTCGAGGTATTTTTGTGCGATCTTTTCCCAACTGAAGTGTTCAATTGTGTATATGCGCGCCTGTTTTCCAAATGCTGATCGGTCAAATGTGTCATTCAAAAGTTCCATGATCTTATCGTGCCACGCTTGAGCGTTTTCATGTTCCACAAGAAAGCCATTCTTTCCATCGTGAATAGCATCTTTTAATCCTTGAAAATTTGATGCAATAACTGTTCGTTCACACACAGCTGTTTCGATCGCATTAATGCCAAATCCCTCCATTGAGCCGGGGATATCAATATTGGGTGATACGACAAGGTCAACAGTGTTGAACAGGACGATTTTTTCGCTGTCTGGCCTGTTTGTGAGGAGTATGACGCGATTTTCAAGATGATGTTTTTTGATCATTTCTTGCGCACGCGGTAATACATTAGCATCTCCGGCGGTAGTATTGGATACAGCACCGCCCATAGCTACAAGTAGGACATTTTGTGGTAAAAGAGGCATAACTTGATCGATAAACCATGCAACCCCTTTGTGTGGCACAAAACGTCCCATACGGAATATGATCTTTTTGTTCGAGAGATCTGTTTTGAGAAGTTGCGCCAAATCCTCTCGTGTGTGTGATGCGAAGTGTTCTTCCGGATCAATACCGTTTGGAATAAAGATGCATTTATCGTGGTCGATGTCAAAACGCACAGCTTCTGTGATCGTGTGCATGCCTACGGCAATGAGCTTATCACATCTTCTGAGGGAGGGAATATTGATATTTCTATAAATTTTCCCCATGAGAGATGTTTTGCGTGCATATGTAATATCAAGTCCATGAACGATCGATGCAAATTTCTTATGTGGAAAGAAAAATTTTGCTATACGACCGAGTGGTGCAAGGACACCATCTCCAAAAAGCACAACATCATGTTGGGGGAGTAAAATTAGCATTTTGATCAGTGCATACGGCAAAAACCACGGTAACGCCTTTTTCCCCTTTCTATTGGCCAAAATCGTTGTGGGCGTGATCTTTTGTAGCGCATGTGCAATGCCATAGTTTTGGTTTTCAATACCGCCAAATATTGGCGGGTAGGCACGAGAAATGAAGAGAATGCGTAATTTGTTCATAATGTTATCGGTTATATTTTTGTTTGCGCATGCGATACATGGTCTCTTCAGTAAGTTGACGATTTGTCTTGATCATATCGGCAATAAGTGCAAAAACAAGAAACTGCATACCAACAAAGAATAAGACGATCGATGCAAGAAGATAATTGCGATAAGGAGTGATCTGAAATTCAGGAAGATAAAGGATCAAGAAAAAAATGAAAAGTGCGATTGACATCACAATGACAAAAAGTCCTGGAATACCAAAAAATTTCATTGGACGCACATCACGTACTGCCTTGATGATGATCTTGGCACTATTATTCACGAATTTCCATACACTCTTGACCACACGTGATTTTCGACCTTCAAAATATCTTACTGTTACTGGGATCCATTGTAACTTAAGATTTTTACCAATGGCATCAATAATTGTTTCTTGTGTATAGGTAAAGCCGGTAACTGTATTAAGTCGTAAAAGCGCTTCGCGATTATGGCCACGAAAACCGCATGTGAGATCATGAATATCTGTGTTGAGAAACATGCTAACAAGTTTTGCAGCAAGTTTATTGAGAAAATTTTTGATGAATGGAATGCCTTGCGCAGAACCACCACGAAAACGGTCGCCAATCGTGATATCAGCCTCTCCGCGAAGAATTGGTGCGATCATATCACTGATCTGGCGGGGATCAAACTGACCATCTGCATCGATATTTACCATAATATCAGCGTCGTTTTGCAGTGCACTTCGCACAGCGGTATTGAATGCAGCGCCAAGGCGACGATTGGTTGTGTGAGACACAATAATTTCAGCGCCTGCCTCACGAGCAACTTTTGCGGTGTCGTCGCGTGAGCCATCGTCAATTACTTGAATGAGCACGCTGTCAATCCCATCATACACACGGGGAATATTCTTTATTGTTTGCCCGATTGCCTTTGCTTCATTATATGCAGGGATATTGATGATCAATTTCATGGCGATGTGTTATAAAATGATAATTTATCTTGATAATCATGCGAATCTCATATGATTTATCCAGTTCCATCATATCGTGTTTTTGGTGTTCTGACAAAGAAATGATGAGGGATTTTGTCATGCAACCTGTTCATGTTTTGGTGAAAATACTGTATAATCCAGAGAGCCTGTTGTCAATGGGGATGTCTATTGACAATGCATTATGGTAGAGTACCATACAAATAAATTCATAATCATAAGGTAAAAACTATGAAAAAATCGGAATCGTTGAAAGTTGCTGTGATCGGTCTGGGATATGTAGGGCTGCCACTTGCAGTTCGCGCCAAAGAACGTGGGTATGACGTTGTGGGGATTGATCTGGATAAAAAAAAGATAGATTTGATCAACAAAAAGAAATCCCCTATTGCTGACGAATTTTTAATGGAAAATCTACCAAAATATCCATTTAAGGCTACCGTGGATGCTACGGAGATCAAGAGTGCTGACATTGTTCTCATTTGTGTGCCGACGCCTGTAGACCATCTTTACCAACCAGATCTGAGTCCGGTGGAAGGGGCTTGCAAGATGGTGGCGGAGAATCTTAAAAAAGAGGCTTTAGTCGTTTTGGAATCTACTGTAAATCCCGGTGTATCAGAAGAGGTGGTTAAGCCGATCTTTGAATCATATGGACATAAGATCGGAGTGGATGTGCATATTGCACATTGTCCGGAAAGAATTAATCCTGGTGATCCAAAATGGAATGTAACAAATATCCCACGTGTTGTAGGCGCTTTTACGCCAAAGGGATTGGACAAGGCAAAGAAATTTTATGAATCAATTGTAGATGGTGTGATCAGGCCAATGAAGCATATTCGTGAAGCAGAGGCATGTAAAGTGGTGGAAAACTCATTCCGTGATATCAATATTGCATTTGTAAATGAACTGGCAAAGTCATTTGATGCAATGGATATAGACGTAAAAGATGTGATTGAAGGTGCGAGTACGAAGCCATTTGCTTTTATGGCGCATTATCCAGGAAGGGGTATTGGTGGACACTGCATCCCTGTTGATCCATATTACTTGATCGAGAGGGCAAAAAAAGCGGGTTTTGATCATAAGTTTTTGCGTACATCACGAGAGATCAATAACTCCATGCCGGATTATACAGTGGAGCTTTTGCAAGATAAACTCAATGAAGTGAAACTGCCACTAAATGGGACAAATATTGGAATGCTTGGCATTTCATATAAGGCAAATGTTGATGATGATCGAGAGTCGCCATACTATGTCATTGTTAAAGCGTTACGTAAGCATAAGGCAAAAATTCATTCATTTGATCCACACGTTTTGTCAAAATCATCGTGCAAAAGCTTGGAAACGATCTTGAAAAAATCAGAGGCATTGATCCTCGTAACAAATCATAAGGAATTCATGAACATTGACGGAAAGTTGCTGAAAAAATATGGTATCAAGGTAATTGTTGACGGAATGAACTGCTTGGATAAAAACGATATCAAAAAAAATGGAGTGATCTATAAAGGAATTGGACGGTGATCACTAAAAAACACCTCGCTATGTGCGAGGTGTTTTTTTGACTTTATTGAGCATTTGGATTAAGTATTTTTTGTACTTCTTCAGCGATTTGATCTGGTGTGTAGTCGGATTTGCGAAGAAATTTGTTGGCACCAGCTTGGAGTGCGCGCTCCTCCTCTTGCTGATTACTGAGATTGCTAATGACGATAATTTTACAAGAGAGGTTGTGATTGTTCTTGAGAGCATCAAGTACAGTAAATCCATCCATTTGTGGCATCATAAGGTCCAAAAGAATGACATCTGGCTTGAATTCTGCTGCCTTCATGGCACCGCGCAAGCCATCTGGTTCGGAGCACACATCATATTCTTTCATGCGCAAAACGGTTTCATACATTTCGCGAATTTCCGCGTGATCATCAATGATCAATACCTTTTCTTTCATATTAGTTAGATTAAAACGAATTATTTTTTGATGGGTAATATAACATAGAAATCACTACCCATATTCGGTGTACTGTCCACATGAATTGTGCCGCCAAGTTGCACAATGAGCTTTTTCGCAATAGGGAGGCCTAGTCCCGATCCTCCGGAAACACGCGTCATATGTCCACCAACTTGTTTGAATTTCTTAAAAATATCTTGTATATCAGATGGGGCAATGCCTATCCCATTATCTTTGATATGTACCTCAATTCTATCAGAATTTGTTCTTTTGGTAAAAATATCAATCGTGCCTATGTCTGGTCGAGTGAATTTGATGGCGTTATCGATAAGATTGATAATAATGCGTCGAAGTTGCGTTTGATCAGTTGTGACGATAACATCTTGATCTGTGGCATGAAATGTAATTTTTTTGTTTTCTGTCGCACAGCGCATACGGAAATCACTGTAAGTGCGCGATATGAGATTTGTTAGATTTATATCTTCAAGGTCAAACTGCATTTTACCTGACTCTAATTTTTCCAGATCAAGCATATTTGTTACCATTTCCAATAATTTGTCTGAATTGTCGATGATCTTTTTTGTGTAATTTTTTTGTGTCTCATTGATTTCACCAAACATGCCATTGGCAAGCATAGATGCAAAGCCTTTGATGATCGTGAGGGGAGTGCGCAATTCATGCGAAGTGATGGAAATGATCTCATTTTTCATCCGGTCAATTTTTTTGAGTTCTGTATATGAGTGTTGCATAATGCCCTGAATTTTTCGTTTTTCGGTAATGTTCTCAACAGATGCATCAAAATATAATTGTCCCTTATTTTGAATTGTTTTACCATATATCTTTACCCATAAAATTTGGCTATCGAATGTTTGTAATTCGATCTCCTCTCCGATGATCTCACCTCTTTTTAATAATAGGGCCTTAAGCTTTTTTTTGTCTTCTGGATTTTTGAGGAAGTTCATCAAATCAAAATCTGGTTTGTGCAAATATGTTTCATCGGGAATGCATAAAAGATCAAGTAAAGCGGTGTTCCATAGAATTGGTGGTGCGGATCTATCCAAACGAATGCGGAACATACCGATTGGTAAATGTTGGATAAGTGATGCAAATTCTGAGTAGATCAAGTTTTTCTGTTGTTCGATCTTTGCGCCGGCTCTGATAATGAAAATAAGAAGTCCAATCAAAAGAAGAAGAATAAACGCGAGCGCGAGCATGATGCGCATGAGAATGCTAGAAATTTCTTCTTGTACATCATCAATATAAATGCCCGTGCCGATTGCCCATCCCCAAGGTTTGAATACTGAAACATGAGACAATTTTGGTACTGCAATTGTTGTATCACCAGATTTTGGCATCCACATATAGCGAACATAACCTTCTTCTTCATTTCGCGCCATGTTAAGCATGACAGAACCAAAATTATAGCCATTTTCATCAACGAGATCTTCTATATTTGTGTTGCGGACGGTATCATAGGGATGAATAAAAATAATGCCATCATTGATATTGTTAACCCAAAAATAATCATCCCCATTTTTTCCATATCGATAGTTTTTGATGATTTCTTGGGCAAGATCTTGGGCTTCTTCCCTCGTTAATTCACCGGAAATAACTCTATTGTTCAGATCATTCAAAGTTGCAATTAAGAAACTGGAAAGTTCATGTAGAACGTATTGCTTTTCATTCATGAGAGATTGATTGATGCGAGGAATGATATAAAAAACAAATGCAGATGTGGCACACAATACAAAAAGTGTTGCTATGAATGTTACTTTGCCGAAAGTGGTGCTGATCATTTTTTTGAACATAGGTGATATTTAATTTTGATATGTATGAAAATGTAAAAAGAATGTTGAAAGTACCTCTATAATAACATGGCTTGTGTTATTATATAAGTGTTTTTAATTATAAAAAGATGGAAAGATCATTTTATGGAGCGATGTGCATAGTAATTGCATTTGGGTTATTTTTTTGGTATATGGTGGCGCATACAATGTATGATGTTGCGAAAGAAAAGCAAAACACATTTGTGTCGGACGGGTGTACGATGTTCGTTGATCGATCGTGGGGCGCATGTTGCATAGAACATGATCGTGCATATTGGCAGGGAGGATCTATGGATACGCGTCAGATCGTGGATGAAAAATTTAAAGATTGCATGTATAAGAAGACACAAAGCAAAATTCTTTCGATTGCGTCATATGTAGTTGTGCGCATGGGTGGTGTTCCGTATCTCGCTACGCCATGGCGCTGGGGTTACGGGTGGTCCTTTGGAAGAGAATATCGGTAATATCAAGCGGCCTAGTTTGTGTTCTCTAGGATGATCCTTTTATCAAATCCGCCACGCTGATCCAATTTGTTCAAGCGAATTTTCTCAAGGTCATTTATTTTGATCTTTTTATACTTACAAATGGCATAGAGAACTTCCAAGATATCAGCAAACTCTTCAGCTGAAGAATTATCCAAAAATTCAGCAACTTCTTCATGGAGCTTATTATTTAAAGCTTCAGCATATTCAGGATCAGTTGCGGTATGTATGGTAGGTGTGTTTCCATTTTTCCTTATGATATCAGGGATGTGGTCTCGTACAAGTTTATTATATTGTATAGTGTTATTTTTTATACATTGTTTCGATCCATCTTTTTTTGATCAAGTTTCCAGTGATCGTAGATAACAAAAATCCAACTGTGGGCACTAGTGCATTGGTAAAGGGTTGTGCAAAATCTGCTGAAAAGAAAAATATCACAATAACTGTGTATGTTAAACACGCGATCATAAATTTACGTGACCAACTAGTTTCCCATGCTTTGTCCGCTTCTACGCGAAAATTTCGTTCCTTGATCTTTGTAAGTTCTTCCAAGATCTTTTCTTGAGATTGATCCATATATTAATAATATTTTTATGCAAGTAATAACATCGCAGCATCATAGCGAGGTTTGATCAATTTTTTAGATTGTTCAAAATGTAACTTGTTCCACTTCCTTTCCAGTTTTTGCCGTACGGATATTTGTGCTTCACCTTGAGTTAATTTTTCATAAATAAATGCGGCTTTGAAAATACCGGAAATATTATCAAAAGCGCTGAGAGTATCTGCCTCTGCAACAATTTGTTCTTCAATTGTAAGTCGCTCATTCTTTTGAGACCCTCTGTGATTGAGGATACATTTTTTGACGAGCGCAATTCTTTTTTCCGGATAATGCAGGTCGTGTAATTTTTGTTCTGCGATCGTGGCCCCGGTGATATGATGGTCCGTGCGCCCATGCATGATTGATCCAATGTCATGCAGCCATGCTGCAATCAAAATGATCTCCCTATCTCCACCCAAAGAATCTGTTAACTGGGTAGCATACCGTGCCACGGGTGTAAAATGAAAAAGAAAAGGCTCATATCCATAATGACTCGTTGGTTTTTTACACTCTGATTCTACAAAATCTCTAACTCGGTCAATGATTGTCATAAGGAAAAGATGTTTAATGACAGATTATGTGCCTTAAGATCAGTATAATGCTGTAACAAAAATATGCAATTTTATGGTCATGTTTTAACATGTATTCTTCCAGATCGATCTATTCTATGGAGAAGTATCGATCTTTTGCAAAAATATTCATCTACGGCTTTCTTTGCACCAAGCCAATCTCCGTAATCATCAATGATCAAGATGCCGTTGGTTGATATGTGTGGGTACAAATGCAGGAGTTCGTGTTTTGTTGAAGTGTACCAATCCGTGTCGAGTCGCAGGAGGGATATCTTAGGAGGTGTATTTTGAGGAATTGTCTTCGTTACATCGCCGACGATGTAGATAATATTTTCCGTACCATATCCTGTCGAATTCATATTCTTTGTTGTTTCTTCCAACGAGGAATGACACCATGCATTGTATGTGGATTTTTGTTTTTTGCGCCAAATATTTGTTGCATGTATGGAAGGATCAAATAATTTTCGGTCGTCACAACCGGGTTCGACCATCCCTGTAAATGTGTCATAAAGATAGATTTTGCGATCCGTAACATGTAATTTTTTTAGTGTATGTGCAATAAGCATGGAACTTCCACCTTTCCATACGCCACACTCTACGAAGTCACCAGAAATATCATTTTTTACAATATATTTTACAGATTGGTAGAGTGAATACATGCGCTCGCGCGAGGTCATCGTATATTTCTTACACAGATCATAAATTTCCACAAAATCAGTGTCCTGATCAATGATCGGGTCATATTTTTTTGTGATCTGTAATCCAAAAAGATCGATGACCGTACGTAACATTCTTTTTAGAAAAGTAAGCATTTTAAAATATTTTCACTATTTAATAATAATTTATACCATATTCTATGTAAATTGTCACATAGTGAGATTTACTTTTATTGCCAAAGGAGAATTAATGTGATATCCTATATTTTACGTTAATCAAGACTTGAATAAAAATGGAGATTACAACGGCACAATTTATACGAGGTGTGATTGGATCACATAATTTGCTTGTGGATGAAAAACCGCAGGTGTCTTTTATCGGTCGTTCTAACGTGGGCAAATCCAGCGTGATCAATATGCTTGTGGGACAAAAATCACTTGTGCGATCCTCATCAAGTCCCGGAAAAACACAGGAAATCAATTTCTTTTCAGTCAATGAAAATGTTTATTTTGTAGATCTGCCAGGATACGGATATGCAAAAATGGGTGTAAAATACCGTGAGAAATTACGAAAATTGATCCTTTGGTACTTTATCAGTGGGGAAGCGCCCGTGTCACTTGCAGTGCTTATCGTTGATGCAAAAGCGGGGTTGCGAAAATTTGATCGAGAGATGATCGCGGTCCTCAGTGAATATGAGCATCCATTCATGATCGTCGCAAATAAAATTGATAAATTAAATCAAAAAGAACTGCATCATTCGTTGACAGAGATCATGTCAGAAATTGGTGAAAATGCAGTGGTGATCCCGTTTAGTGCACGTACAGGAAGAGGCAAAGATAAAGTGTTGCACGAAATTGATCGTGCAATTAAAAAATAATCTTCTTGTGGAACATTGATACGCTTCATAGCGTATTTTTTGTTTTTTGGTTAAGGATGAGACCTATAAAGAAAGCACAAAGAAAGATACCAATGTGTGAGGACCATAGCCAGTGGTCAAAGAGAGAAATTGCACAAAATGAAAAAATGATGAGGGAATATGTTACGTAATCAGGTTTTTTAAAGGAATGTGCCTTTTGCAGAGTTCTCAAAAAAAATGCAACGAGGAAAAAAAGGATGGAGCATCCGATGATGCCGATCTCAGCACACAAAAGAATGTAAGCATTATGCACTGGCTGGAAAAACCAAATCGGGTAAGGTGTTGTGTATGTGCGAAAGATCGTATTGGTATAATTACCAATGCCCGTACCAATAAATGGATGATCTTTGATAAGAGTGTAGGCATGTATGAGATATACCTTTCTATCGCTAAATGAATTGTGGGATAATTGTGTGTCGTGTGTTATGCGTGTAAAAAATAGATGGCCAAAAAATATGCCAAAGAGCGTAATTGTAACGCATAGTGTAATGAGCAAAATAATGACCTTGGAAATTTTTTTCGTATAGATAAAAAAGTATACAAAAAGCCCACAAAGACTTATGCAGCCAATGAGCCATATTGTTCGTGAAAAAGTTACAATAATTCCAACAGTAAGAACGATGTATGCAAGAAGGCATGGAATTGTGTATAGACAAGAGCGTTTTGTTATATTTATGTACTTTGTAACGACAAGCAAAATCGAAACAAGTAATAATCCACCGAGCACATTAGGATGGGGTAATCCGCCATAAGCACGCAACCATTGTTCGCCATGACTGGTAATTGTTGCTGTGCCGCCCCAAGAAATATCGTGTATTTGCATGCCGAGATAGGAGAGAGAAATGGTCTTTTGTGTAAAAAATTGTATGATGCCAATAATTGCATGTATACAGGCACTCATGATAAATATGATGGATATATTACGTGGAATAGGCAAAATCCACAAAAGGATGAGAAGATCAATTGCGCAAGAGAATGTGATTGTGCGATAAAATGCAAGCATTGTGTCATCAGCCCACAATATTGACATAAAGAGCCATAACTCAAAGCATAGTAGTACAAAAATTATTTTTTTATTTTGAAGAAGCCATTCTGAAATGCGATCAAAGTAAAGATATATTGATAAAAATATCCATGCAATCAGAAAAATGTCTGATGCATAAATGCCAATTGTGCCATATTGCCATTTTTCGTCGCCATAAAAAACTTCTCGTATGATCCACACTGTTTGCCACGGGAGTAAAAAGACAAAAATATAGAGAAAAAAGGAATGAATTTTAAGTAGATCTTTGTGCATTTTTCAAGGTTATACTGTAAATTATGCGATCATTCTAGCACATAAGAATCTTAGTAGACAATGATCGGTGTGCCGATATCTGCCCAGTGGTATACTTTTTCTGCAGGTCCAACGCCGAGACGCATGCAACCATGCGACACGGGTATGCCGAGATGATTTTGTCCCTCCTTGTAACCGCCTGGCCATTCAGGTAGCTCGTGGATGCCATACTTTCCATCGCCTGTGATCGCCATCCAAAAAGGCATATAAAGACCATATTGTTTGGACCATGGTCGTGGATGTTTGTTGTACACCTGATGTGTGCCCTTCGGTGTGTTCATACCTGGCTTACCAGAAGAAATGAGAAATGCATCAACAACTTTACCATCATTGAAAAGTGTCATGATCTGTGTGGCAAGATTGACATCAATGTATTTGCCACTCTTGATTTGTGCGGTAGTAAATTTTTTTGCCTGCCCGACACGCTCTTGCAGATTTTCTGCCCAAGTTTTTGGTTTTGGCGCAATTGTGGTAAATGATGAAGTGTGAATAGGTGCATATGTATCATCAGATGCGCCAATCGCTTTGGAGTGAATAGTGAGCGTATATTTTGTATCGTCAGCAAGAGGTTTTTGTGGCAATATGTCAAATTGGGTCTTGCGTTCGTTATTTTGATATTTAACGGGGACAGGAGGTTCGAGTTGAAAATCAATGTAAAAACCTTCCGTGGATTTATCAAATTGAATTGTAATTGGATCCTCAATATCAAGGCGTACATCCATTGCGCCGGATGTTGGCAAAACATCAATCACATGTGGATGCTCACTGATCGTAAAGGTGAATTCAGCGCTATCGATTTGCATAAAATTCATGGCGCGTCCTTCTGGAATGCGGAGAGTGTATTGTTTTCCAACCTCCCAAGCAAATGTTGGAGAAAGAGTGATCTGTGTGTGATCATTGTTAATTATTGCAGTCATTGGCGTGCGAGGGAACAGTTCGAGGTTGTTTTGATAATATTTCGTGTCAATTGGCTTTGAAAATGTGATTGTAAATGAATCAGATGGAAGCATTTCACGACCCATTTGTGGTGCAAGTGGTGTAATGACAAACGATGGGGAATAGGCATATATATACACACCGGTTAACAGTGTCGGTAGAATAAAAAGAACCAAAAAGAAAAACTGTTTTATTTTTTTCATAAATATGAGAATAATTTGTTGGAGAGTTTTTTATTCGCGTGCGATCACAAGCGCATAAATATTTTTTGCCCCGGATAATTTTAGTTCATGTGCACACGCAGTAATGGTTGCCCCGGTGGTCATGATATCATCGATGAGCAAAATATTTTTATTCTTTATATGTGAAGGATTTTGAACAACAAATGCATCACTGACATTATTGAGGCGACTATCTCGATCACGCATCGTAACTTGTGGCTTGGTATAGCGCACACGTCTAAGTATATCAGTATTGATGGGAATTTGTAAGTCAAGAGCATATGATAATTCTTCCGCCTGATTGAATCCGCGCCAGCGTTTTCTTCGTGAATGCAAGGGTATGGGAATAATTAAGTCTGGCGTGGGAAAATGGGAATTGTTAAGCGCCTGTGCCATAAGGAGAGAAAGCGGTTGGGCGAGCTCTTTGATGAAATGGTATTTGAAATGGTGAATAAGGGACCGTATCAAAGGATCTTTATAATAGGAAACAACAAAAATACCACAGTAGGGCAGGTTGTGTTTTTTGACGCATGTGGGGCACACTTCGCCGTTTAGAGTGATATGTGTCAAACAAGATGGACAATGTTGCTCTGTAAGGATTGGAAGTGTGCTATGACAAGTTGCACATAGCCATTGGTCAAAGATGCCACAACGGAGACAACGAATAGGAAAAAGTGCGTTAAGGAACGTCTTCCAGATAACGGTGAATATGTGGTAAATCTTATGAAAGAGAGAATTTATCATGAATGAGATCGATTGTTATTTTTTTCACGTTGGGATGTAAAACTACATGGTGTGCAACTTTACCCTCTATTTCATCTTGCAAGATTTGTCGTATGCCACGCGCTCCATCATTTTTTTTGAGAGCATTTTGCGCAACATGAGTGATCACGCGCGGCTTGATGGTTAAAGCGACGCCTCGTTTTTTAAGTGTATCTTTCATTGTATTACACGCTATGCGAGTAATTTTGACGAGATCTCTGAGAGATAGGTGGTTGAATACGACGATGTGATCAAGACGGGATAATAATTCCGGCGAAAGGATCTCCTTTGCTGCCGCTGTAACCTTTTGTGATAATTGTCCATGTGACATATTGAGAGATCGATCAAATCCAAGTTTCTTTTCTTGAGCGATTGCCGTACTGCCGGCATTTGATGTTAGTATGATAACTGCATTTTTAAAGTTAATAGCACGACCGCTGGCATCAGTGAGAGTGCCATCTTCTAAAATTTGTAAGAGAATATTGAACACGTCGGGATGTGCTTTTTCAATTTCATCAAAAAGTATGACACTGTGAGGATTACGACGCACTTTTTCTGTAAGAGTGCCGCCCTCACCATAGCCAACATATCCAGCAGGAGCGCCAAGGAGCTTTGAAGTGTGATGTCGTTCCATTAATTCACTCATGTCGACGCGAATTAAAGATTTCTTGTTCCCGTATAGTTCTTTGGCAAGTGTTTGTGCGGTGTATGTTTTACCTGTGCCGGTTGCGCCGAGGAAGAGGAAAGATCCGTGTGGGCGGTGGATATTACTTAGACCGCTTGCTGAGCGAATGAGCGTATCGGCAATTTTTTGCATTGCCGTATCTTGTCCAATGATGATCTGGGACAATTTTTTTTGTGCATTAATGATGTGTGATTGAGCATTTTGCATGATCTTTTCTTGTGGTATCCCTGTGTGAGTTGAAACGGTATACGCAATATCATCAGCAGTCATGAGGGGTTGATTTTTTGATGATTGTTCTTTGAGCAATGTGCGTGTTTCTTGAATCTCTTGTGTGAGAACATCTTCCACCTCACGCATCTTGGAAGCATCTTCATATTTTTCTGCATGGACAAATGCTGATTTTTGTTCAGATGCCTCTTTGAGATCATTTTCTAGAGAAATGATCTGCTTTTGGACAGTATTTTTTTTATGTGAATTGCAAAGTCGCGCAGCAGTTTCATCAAGCAAGTCAATTGCCTTGTCCGGAAAAAATTGTTCAGAGAGATAACGATCGCTAAAGTGCACGATGGCATCAATTGTTTCATCAGGAATGATCACACCATGATGTGTTTCATACGTTTTCTTGATCCCGCGTAAAATAATTTTTGCGTCTTGTGCAGTTGGTTCGGTAAGGATTACTTTTTGAAAACGGCGTTCAAGAGCAGGATCTTTTTCAATGTGTTTTTTATATTCACCGAGTGTTGTTGCACCGATAATGCGCACATTACCGCGTGCAAGCGCTGGCTTTAAAATATTTGCTGCGTCAAGACTGCCGCCAGTATTGCCTGTTCCAATGATCGTATGAATTTCATCAATGAAGAGAATGATGTTGGGATTTTCTTGTGCTTCTGTGATGATGTTCTTGAGACGTTGTTCGAATTCACCGCGAAAACTTGTTCCTGCAACAAGAAGAGTAAGATCAAGCGTGATAATCTCTTTTCCATAAAGATAGTGTGGAGCGTCAGGGCTTTTCGCAAGATGCGCAATATGTTCAATTACGGCAGTTTTGCCGATGCCGGGTTCACCGATAATGAGAGGGTTGTTTTTCGTACGACGGCCAAGAATTGTTGTGATACGATCAATATCTGTTTGTCGTCCAACAAATGGCTCTGGCTTTTGCTCAGAAATAAAAGTACAAAAATGTTCCAGTGCGGACTCTGTATTACTATCTCGCTCACCATTCATGAGCGCAGCAAGATTTTCAATACCAAAGAGTCCCGCAGTCTGATTAATTGTATGTGGATTTTGCGACGGATTTTTCTTTGGCTTTGCTTTCCCGAGAATTTTTTGAATTTCTTGATTTTTGGCATTGAGCAATGCATAAACCAAGTGCTCCGTGCCGACGTAGACATAGCCAAACTCTGCAGCAAGTGCATGAGCATCAGTAATAATTTTTTTGAGGGCGTGGGAAGAACGCACTTTAGTCAATGTTTTTTTTGGAGTCAATTTTTGTGCAAAAAGATGTTTCTCAAAAATTTCCTTATCCAGTCCGATATTGGAAAGAATGGTCGTACCCACACTGCCACGTTCAAGAAAAACACCATAAAGTAAGTGTTCGGGGCGTACTTCCAGTGCATCGTGAGCACTTGCAATTTTTTCTGCATGCGCAAGGCTTTTGCGTGCATGAAGTGTAAGTTTGTTTGTGATGGATGGTTGTGGCTTGTTCATGAAGAATTGTGTTGAATAATCATTAAAACAGTATTCTATTATGTGCGTATCTTTGCTGTTTTGTCAACGTAGAGGTGTAAATATGTACGTAAATATTTTGACAAGTGTGCATATTTATGATATAATTAAATAAAGAAATATCGGGTGATGCCACATATATATTGTAGCATGACCCGATTTTTTATTCTAAAACAAAAATATGGTACATAATGATTATTGTGCAGTGTGTGATGGAATATATACCGATACACAAAAAAAAGATATACAAGCACAAGAAATAAAAAAACAGCATGAGGAGATGTCATTTGCCGTTTTACTTGCACTTGTGCCAGCAATGACAATGACCTTGTTTGATCTCATTGGTTTAATTTAGGAACAAAAAAACAACATCCCACCAGGAAGTTGTTTTTTTTGTTTGCTCTATTCTTGTGATTTGCCAACATAATCACCACGTTCTGTATTTATGATGATGCGATCGCCTGTATTAATAAAGAGAGGTGTCGTAACTTGCGCCCCGGTTTCTACTGTAACAAGCTTGTCACCGCCGGATTGCGTGTCACCCTTAAGTCCTGGAGGTGCTTCGGTTACAGTGAGGATGACTTTGACTGGAAGCTCAATATTGATTGGATTACCGTTGAAATTTAACATGGTCACTTCCAATCCTTCGGTGAGATAATTTGGTGCATCGCCAATCACATTCTTGTCGAGAGGAAATTGATCATACGTATCATTATCCATAAAATAATATTGATCACTATCAACATAGAGATACTGAGCTTTTGACTTGGTGATGTCGGCTTCTTTTACTTTATCTGCACCCTGAAAAGTCTTATCCATCATGGCACCATTCATCAAATTTCTGAGTTTAGTGCGCAATACAGCTCCTGCACGACCCATTTTGGAATGTTCGCTTGCTACAACAACATAGGGCGAATTATCCAAAACGATTCTTTTACCGACTTTGATATCACTGATATTTAACATATTTTTTTGTTAAGACGAAAGACATATATTGCTATATGTCTTAACGTTTTGAGTGAGATGATTATTTTACTGTGAATGGAAGTAATGCCATGTGACGTGCGCGCTTTACTGCACGTGCGAGTTGGCGTTGTGAGTATGCATCGACATTGTATCTTTTTGGAGGATAGATCTTTGCCTGTGAATTAAGAAATCGACGGAGGAAAATGCTATCTTTGTAATCGAGAGTATCGAGCGTTTTTTCGCCGATACGAATTTTGCGTTTAGCCATAAGAATTTGTGGTTAGTGATTAGTGTGTAGTAAGTAGAATTTAAAATGGAACATCTTCAATTTTGATCTCATCCTGTTCATCATCGAGATTGATCGTTGGAATTTCATCATCCTTTTTTGGTGCCGGATTTGCTGCGGGGCGATTTTGCTGCGGGGCATTGTTGTAGCCTCCTTGTCCAGCACTATTTCCACCCGGCTTAGCACCAAATTCAAATTTTTCCAAAACAATTTCTGTCTTATACATTTTTTTACCGCTATCTTTGTCATCCCAGTTGCGTGTTTCAAGACGACCTTCAACATAGATCTCTTGTCCCTTGGTAAAATATTGCCCGATCACCTCACCTTGTTTTCCCCATGCGACAACGTTGTGAAATTCAGTTTTTTCTTGTTTCTGACCACTTTGATCTTTCCATTGTGTGGACGTTGCAACAGAGAGATTTGCGACTGTTTGACCGGTTTGTGTTGTGCGCATTTCTGGGTCACGGACGAGACGTCCAATGATAATAGCTTTGTTGACATTCATAGTTTTGGTATTAGGCATTATGATCTTGTGAGATCAGTATGCGTAAATTAGATGATATTAGATATTGAGAGCTTCTTCGAGTTTCTCATCAATCTTCTCTCCTGTTTCTTTTAGTTGTTTTTTGTCTTCGCGTTGTGCTTTGTCAAATTGTTTTGCGAAGTCGGCAAGCGGTGGAAGTTCTGCGGCATTAACGATGAGATAACGCAAGATCTCTTGATTGAGATTAAGTTGGCGTGTGATCTCTGCAACAGCACCTTCTGTTGTTGCGCCAGTTTCTTCACATTCGTCTTTTCCAGGAAGTGTAAAGCGTTGTACGAAATATGTACCACGCCAGTTATGTTTGACTTCGTATGCGAGTTTGCGATCAAACTCGAGAGCATTTCCGGTCCATGTGCCACCTGCAGTTTCTACAAGGGCGTGGATCTCATCTTTGATGCGGGCAAATTCCGGCTTTTTTGCTTCCGCGATGAGGAACATCAATTCGTATTCCATAGGAATAATCAATAGTGAATAATTAATAATGAATAACTAAAAAAAATAATAATCCATTCAAAATCAAAAGCTCAAACGCTTTCCATGAATGGAAATGGTCTGCATCCTGTCCCGAAAAATTCGGGCGGAATACAATGGACTTTTGAAGTTGTGAACGCAGTCTAGCATGTCTATGACGTTTTGACAAGGTTCTCCAAAACATTTTGATATTTAAATTGAAATAAAAGTAAAAGAAGATTCTGAAAGAAAAAATATAGGGCATGAAAGAAATATGGTACATGTGCGTAGTATTGTGCAGAAAGTACACATCATGCTTATTCTGGAGAGCACTTGTGGTGTAGAAATTAATAATTGGTATAATAATTTTTTCAACATAAAGATCTATGATCAATCATAAAAAGGGATTATTCGCTGCCGTTGCCGTTCTTGGAGGAGTTTTTTTGTTAACAGGATGTGCGTTACCCGGTCAACAAAAAGAGCAAGTGCAACAACAAATAACAACACGAGGATCTGGCATGCAACAACAAAATAATGTACAACAAGGTGCTGCAAATCGTATGAATGGTGGTATGGGACAAGGCGAACATATGACCAATATTGATAGTATCGCAAAGGGAGAATTGAGCGAAGCGGAAAAAGAAGGTATTTTGCAGATGCGCGAAGAAGAAAAATTAGCGCGAGATGTTTATGCGGCACTTGGTGCAAAATGGGGTCAGAATGTCTTCCTTAACATCACATCCAGTGAACAAACACATATGGATGAAGTTAAATTGTTGATCGATCGTTATGGATTAACTGATCCGGCAACAGATGGTACAGCTGGCAAATTTGTGTCCGCTGAAATGCAAAAATTGTATAACGATCTGATCGCACAAGGAAACACATCTCTCGTTGATGCGTTTAAAGTTGGTGCAACAATTGAGGATATGGACATCAAGGATCTTCAAGATCTCACAACTGCAACGGATAATGCAGATATTAAATATGTTTATGAGAATCTCATGAACGGTTCAAAGAGACATTTGCAATCATTTGTAAAAAATCTTTCAAAAAATAGTGCAACATATACACCGCAATACATTTCACAAACCGACCTTGATACGATCATTGGTATGGATCGAGAAAATGGTGGCAAATCAAATGGTGGATGTATGAAGGATGATGCTTCATGTGATATGCAGGGAAGTGGTGGATGTATGGACGGAACAACATGTGGCATGCATGATGGATCTGGTGCAGGACAAGGGAACGGTGCCGGCAGCGGCATGCGTCAAGCACAATAAAATATTGACAATGTAAAACCACAAAACACTCCTTGATCATGGGAGTGTTTTTGTATTCCAGAATGTGTTCGCTCAGGAGGAATACAATGTGATTTATTGAGTTTCACATACGGATGTGTCACAATGAGGATGTGTGAGAATTTATAAATTTATTTAAAATTAGTGGTGTCAAATCAATGAAAATAAATATAAATGAACTTCGTGCATTCTTGATCAAGGCAAAAAAGTCTACATATGCGGCTGGAGAGAGTGCAAGAAAAGTTATACAAGAGGACAAATCAACGACCATGGTTTTTGAGGAAGAGAATTGGAAATATCATGACAACTATTTTGGAGGAGAGCCATATGGTGGACGAGAAGTAGTTTTTTTCCACGGTGAGCCGGCATATATGATGGTATATTATGGATGGGTGGACGAGAATGTGGCAGATGTAAAGTTGGTCTATGGAATTTTGCAAAGTGCACTGACATGTGTATCTGAGGACAAACCGTTCCGTGGACCGAAGAAATATGTGCAGGATGAATTGATATATGTAAATCACTTTGAAGGTGAAATAGAAAATTTTTTTGGTCATGAGATGATCCTCAATGAAAATGGAGAAAAGATGTACGAAGCAAGGTATATAGGAGGCTTAGTGGATCAGCGAAGATAATTAATTTTTTGACTGAATGGCATATTATAACAAAATTGGACTACTTGTCTTAAATGCAGATCGAACGATGTTTTTAGCTTGTGAACCGGGTGTTCTGTATAAGGACAAATCAGTATCGCAATACTTGATGCCTGGTGGTCAATTTTTAGAAGACACTGTAGAAGCATGTCTTAGGGCAGAGATCAAAGAAGAATTAGGTTGTGATATTGATATGGATAGCATTGAATTTGTCGGGGAATATAATGATGTTGCAGCATCTGGGTTGAATCGTGATGTCATGATCAAATTATATACGGGCAAGTTAATTGGCGTGCCAGTCGCATCAACAGAGATTGGCGCGTTGCATTGGATTGGTGTAAAAGATATTAATAACGAAAAGTTGTCGCCCATCATTAAGAACAAAATAATCCCAGATCTGCTCAAAAGAGGAATGTTGAAGAGACTTAAAAATAATTGAAATTTGTACGCAATTATGCCACAATGGTGCATATGCAAGAATTTATACTCCACAAACAATTTGAGCCAACAGGAGACCAGCCGACAGCAATTATGGCGCTGACGGAAGGCATCGTGCGTGGTGACAAAGCACAGACGTTACTGGGTGTGACAGGTTCGGGAAAGACGTTCACTGTGGCAAATGTCATCGAAAAAGTGCAGAAACCAACTCTTGTGATCGCGCATAATAAAACACTTGCAGCACAACTTGTACAAGAATTTCGCACATTTTTTCCAACAAATGCGGTGGAATACTTTGTGTCATATTATGATTATTACCAGCCGGAAGCCTATGTACATGCATCAGATACCTATATTGATAAAGAAGTAGAGATCAATGAAGAGATCGATCGATTGCGTCATGCTGCAACAGCGGCACTTCTTACACGTCGTGATGTGATCATTGTGGCGAGTGTGTCGTGTATTTATGGCTTGGGATCACCGGAATTTTATCGTGACAGTATGATCACGATTACTATTGGCGATACGATCGATCGTGAAGCGTTGATGGCAAAATTAATCGATCAACACTATGAACGCAATGATATTTTACAGAGATCGCGGTTTCGTGCAACAGGTCCAACGATCGATATTGTGCCGGCAGGACGTGAGGCGATCATTCGTATTGTGCTTCGCGGATCGCGTGTTGCGGCGATCATGGAATTGGACATTGTGAGTGGTGAGAGACGAGTGGATATGGATCAGGTGATCATCTATCCTGCCAAACACTTTGTTGTGCCGGAGCCTGTGCTTAAAGAATCTTTGACACAAATTGAAAATGATCTCACAAAACAATTAAGACTTTTTCAAAAAGAAAACAAATTACTCGAAGCGCAGCGATTGGAGATGCGTACCAGGCAAGATCTGGAAATGATGCGTGAACTGGGATATTGTAATGGAATTGAAAATTATTCACTTTATCTTACACAACGCAAAGTGGGCGAGGCACCATATACGCTCATGGATTATTTTCCCAAAGACTATCTTCTTGTGATCGATGAGTCACATGTGACTGTTCCGCAAATTAGCGGAATGTCTATTGGCGATCGTGCACGCAAACAAAACCTTGTGAATTTTGGATTTCGTTTACCGAGTGCGTTGGATAATCGTCCACTAAATTTTGATGAATTTCAAAATCGTATGGGACAAACGATCTATGTATCAGCGACGCCTGCAAATTATGAAAAAGAAAAAAGTTCGCAAATTGTGGAGCAGATCATTCGTCCAACAGGACTGATCGATCCAGAGCTCATCATTCGACCGACAGGTGGACAAATTAAAGATGTCATTGAAGAAATTGCCGAGGTAGCGAATAAAAAGGAGCGAATTTTGATCACGACACTCACTAAAAAACAAGCAGAAGACCTCTCAGAATATTTGGAGGATCATAAGATCAAAGCAAAATATCTTCATTCTGATGTGGACACATTGGATCGTATCACCATTCTCGAGGAATTGCGTCGGGGCGTCTTTGATGTATTAGTGGGTGTGAATTTGTTGCGCGAAGGATTGGATCTGCCAGAAGTATCGCTTGTGGCAATTTTGGATGCTGATAAGGAAGGGTTTTTGCGATCTGAAGTATCGCTTATCCAGACGATTGGGCGTGCTGCACGTAATGTGGGAGGTCGTGTGATACTTTATGCGGACAAAATTACCGGATCACTTAAAAGAGCAATCGATGAAACAGAACGTCGTCGCGTGATCCAATTGGCATACAATAAAGAGCACAATATTACACCACAGACAATCCAAAAAAATATTGCGTCAATTGTAAAAACGGAAGATTCTCAGATCAAAGAAGCAAAAGAGTTTATCACACTTGCACGAATCGAAAATATTGAAGGTTATCTCAAACAACGTGAATCTGATATGCGAAAAGCTGCAGCAGGATTAAATTTTGAAGAAGCAGCGATGATCCGTGATGAAATTAAAGAATTACGCAAGCTACGATAATTAATTTTTCAAATTTTTTAATTCTGAACAATGGTTACATAATCTCACGGCCGTAAGATTATGTAACTTTTTTTGTGTAGAAATATGATCTTGAAGAATGAGAGCTTGCCAAAATCAAATTGACAGAAAAATGCTTTTTTTATATTCTTGTTTTATACGCTGTCGCATATCACGTTTCGGAAAGGCCGTTATGTTGATGACAGGTTTGCAGATGCTTCCAGACACAGGAGGTTCACGATGAAAAAGCAGTTCTTTGGTTGTTCACCCCCGAGTTTCACTACTCTCCTCGCGCAGGAAATGGGCTCAACGGCAATGTCATGCACATCGACCTCAGTCATGATCGCCATCACCGGTAAAGCAGCAGGCTACATGCAAGCCTCGGAGACCGCCACCAGATGAAAAGGCCACCAGTCCTTTTAACAAGACAAGGAGAGAAAAACGCTCCATGGGAGGCTAAGTAGAAGAGCGGCTTAGCTCATCCCAAGAAAAATCGCTCTACAAGAGTAACACCTCAAAAATCACGTGCAGTAGCCAATCGGTTGCTGCACGTTCTTTTTGTCAAGAGGTGCTATTGCCCAGAGGCTCTTTTCATGCTATAATTAAAACAAGAGAATATAAGTTCAACAAAGCGGGTGCCTCTCGCTTTTTTCTATTCTCATAAATAAAAATATGAAAAAAAAGATCAAAAAATTGCATAAAATAAAGGAAAAATGGTATACGCATATTGTTCGTAATCACGTAATTGTTGCATTGTCCCTTGCTTTGTATGGAGGTGTTTTTGGTGTAATCATGTTGATCAATATGATCAATCAAGATTTTGATCGCGCAAATCATCAAATTATTTCTTTTGATCGCACAAATCCTGTCGTGCTTGCACAAACGACAAAAATGTTACAAGGATATCCAATGGAGGCAATGGCACCATATATTGCGCAACAAGATCCTCAAGTAGCTGCTTTTTTGGTGGCAATAGCAAAAAAAGAAAGCGCATGGGGTAAACGTGCACCGAAATTAAATGGGGAGGATTGTTTTAATTATTGGGGATTCAGACAAAAAAGAGAACGTATGGGAAGTGGTGGACATACGTGTTTTGATTCACCGCGTGAAGCGGTGGCAGTCGTCTCTGATCGTATTGAAGATTTGATCAAAAAAAAATATGACACTCCACAAGAAATGGTTGTGTGGAAGTGTGGATATACGTGCCAAGGACACAGTAATACAAGTGTTGCAAAATGGATTCAAGATGTGGATTATTACTACAATATGATGTACCAGTAAAATTTTTTTAGAAGAGAGAACATGGCGCGGAAATATTACTTTCCGCGTTTTTTTCTATAATATTGTTTGTTTTTGTAATGACAGATTGAAAAAAAGGACGCGGCTTGTCTGGATAAATGGTGTGACGCGCACAACGGATGCCATATTGTTGGTTGTTTGTGATCGTGGAATCTTTGATGATCATGTTGCCAATGCCATATGACGTGTTGAACCCAATGCCATTTTTTATATTGCCATCAAATATGCTATTTGTGACTGTGACAATATTGTCATAAATTTCAGTTTCAAGACCACTTTCACCATTGCGAAGAGATTCTGTGTGTGAGATGAGTACTAGCATGTGCGCATGGAGGTCGATGCCTTCCTCGCCATTTTCGATAATGTGAGAATTTTCGATTGTAACGCGACCATCGCGGAGATACATGCCTTGATTTTTGTTATGTGTGATCGTAACATTGCGAAAGTATACATGTGGTAGCGTGCTCATTTCTTCTTCCGACAACCCATAATATTCATAGGGAATCGGTTCATTGGAATCATCAATGATTGGAGCTCGATCACTCTTGCCCATGAGCACACCAAAATCGTCAGCATTGGATGCCGTAATCTTGAGAAGTGTGGCAGATGTGTCATATGGGATCATGATCGCATTTTGTCCTCCGGAGATATGTAAATTGTACAAAGTGACATGATCTCCTGTTTGCACAACGTTTTGTAAAGAAAGGGGATCATAGGATATGGTCACCTCACCTTGTCCGTGGAGAATGGTATGGTCCGGTATGATGAGTGATTCATTATACGTGCCAGAAGAAACAGTGACTATCGGCACATGTGATTTTTGAACATGTGCGAGGGCGTCTGTAATTGTGGTATAGGGAAAAAGTTGTGTTCCGGTGTGAATATTTGTAAGATCTGGTGTATGTGTCAAAGATAGTAATTTGTGTGTAATTACATCATATTGCTCAAAATATATAGTAGCTGGATGAGGGTCGGTTTTGTAATTTTGGTCAACAAATATAGCGGTTGTTGGTGGCATAGAGATGGTTGCAAGTGTTTCGTGTGCACTATAAAACTGTCCGCCATACCATATGCCGGCACAAATAAATATGTAGATAAAAATACGAAAAATTAACCAATACATACTGTGCAGTATAAATTATTCTGTTTAATTTGTCGAAAAATAAAGAGGGTATATGACTTTGTCATATACCCTCAGTGAGCCTTCTCATTTCAAATGTGTTGCAATCAGTGTAACTGCATCATTGATATTCTCTGCAACATCACGAATCATTCTCTGTGTATTTCGTACAAATGTGATCCGGATGTCATACATTTTAGTTTGACGATTGCGGCCAATCACGATTTTCAAGGGACGTTTTTCAGATTGCAAAATAATTTCTTGCAATTGTCTCACAATGTCATTGTATAGAGGTACATTTTCGTGCACGCTGATGGAGCAGGCAAGTCGTTTTTGTGTTACCCATTGTTCATTATAGATCTTGAATGCCTCACCACGTACGAGTGGCATTTTGTAGCGTTTTTTCAAGAGGAATTGCTTAGTGATGTCTTCTGGAAAAGAAAAAAACAAGCTGTTATTTTTCTTTTGCGCATGAATAAGCATTTCTTCGATGATGTGAGATGTTCTTTTGCGATCATCGAGGTAAATTGCACCGTCCAAGAAACAATGAAGATATGCTATCAGATCATTTAAGACGATATCTATTTCAGCTGCTTTATTGATGTCCAAAGGCATGCCAAAATAAAAATCAATTTCACCAGCAACTCTAATCCGTTTTCGTGTCATGGATCCCCCGTACAAACGATTTTAATGAATATACTACAATTTTTAAACAACCAAATGAAATTATACCCTTTTTATGACATTTTGTCAAATATAAAGATAAATTACAAGTTTTAAATTAATACATGTAATTTGACGATAAGATGATACTTTTTTAAATTAAAACTAATAGAAAACTTAGAATTAATTTTTTTACTTGTGAGTTGTAGTCGGTTATTTTTATGCAAGATCTCAAAAGGTATTATATCGATTTCAATAAATATGATATAATCTGAGGAGATTTGGTAAGCTACCATACGTGTCTTTTATGAGAAAAACAAAAAATCGCAACTTTCTTTATTTATCAATAATTCTCTCTAGCGTATCTCTCCTTTCATTTTTTATAGGCTGTTTTACAGATGTCTCCGCCACCCCAGATCAAGAACTTACATACCATGGCAAACTGACCGA
>DYDB01000011.1 GCA_020718085.1 Micavibrio sp.
CTTCTTCCTCACTCCTCAATCCTTTATATCCAAAAGCTATTATCCAGATTATATACGATATAATTAGAACTATATTTATAGCAATCCCATTTACATCTATAAGTGAAAAAATTGTAAAAAAAACAACTACAAGTGCTCCACCAGTTAAAATTCCAACAATACTCTGAATTAACATCTGCCCAATATTTATTACAGATCTTAATTGTGATTTTTCTGGAATAAAAACATAATTGAATTTAGTCAATAATTCATCTCTCAACCTTGTGAAAAATTCATTCATCTTATCAGTAAGAAGTGATTCATCCGAATTTCGTGTATATCCATATAGCTTCAATTTTATATAATTCTTTTTTTGATATACTTTCACATTAAAGATTATTTTATCACTTTCTGTAGTATTCATTATTCCACTTATTTCTTTTGTAAGCGGTTTGATTTTCAAAACACTTTCCTTGCACATTTCAATTTTTATTTCTTTGCATACCTCCTTACATGCTTCGTATAATTGATCAAATGACAAATTAATAAACTCATATCCCTCTTCTTTTTTTTCTAGACTTATAATATCCATAAAATCAATTTTACAATTATCTTACCTCTGTATCATATCATAAATTCTATCACCCAACTCAAATATAAAAAATCCCTCTTTCAAGGGATTTTTCCATGGCTCCGCGAATAGGATTCGAACCTATGACCAATTGGTTAACAGCCAACTGCTCTACCGCTGAGCTATCGCGGAATATTCTGTATCAAATCGATACAGGTTTGATTATAGGGGAAAAATCAAAAAGATGCAAGGTTGGTAACTTCTTGCATCTTTCTTACATTTTAGTGTGTGTTATGCCCATCCGCTTCTTCCAGCGCTTTGATCTGTTCAATTGCTTCCGGCACGATCGTGTCGAGAATGAACTGCGGATTCTCCATTATGCCTGCCGTTGCATTAGTTTCATCACTTAGTTCTGCCACCTTTGCATGAATAACTGAATTTACATGCTTTGGATCCAACATCTCGTTACGCGCAATTTTATTGACCACTGCAACAAAATTGCGAATATTTCTTTCCGCGATCATTTTCCTACGATCATGCTTTTCATCCATTCGTTGCTTTATATCTTTTGCCGTCAATTCCTCTGCAACAAATTCATCTACATCAACTTCAATGGTAGCATCGCTTCCTGATTCAATGATATCTTTAATTTCTGGGTACTTTGCGTACATTTCTTCCACTGCACCCTTCTTATTTTCCGAAACTGGAACATCGAATTTAATACTTTCTGCACCCTTAAAGAGTTTGTCCAATTTACCACCTTGGAGATCTTCCATGGAAATATTGACCGGTTTCTCAAAAGTTCCTTTTCCCTCACGTGGTTCATCGACTAATGTATTTCTCTCCATATGTTTTTATATAAAGAATTAATAATCTTTGAGTTTTTCAATGATCGCATTATCACGGATTTTTTCCAATGCCTTTGCTTCAATCTGACGAATACGCTCGCGTGTTACACCAAATTCTTGTCCCACTTCTTCAAGAGTATGCGTTACGCCATCCTCAAGTCCAAAACGAATTTTGAGGATCTTTTGTTCACGCGGGGACAATTCTTCCAATACCTGTGCCACATGCTCGGAAAGCAACGTGCGTGATGCGCCTTGTTGTGGTGCAATAGATTCCGTATCTTCGATGAAATCTCCCAGCACACTATCATCATCACTATCACCCACAGATGTTTCAAGTGAAACAGTTTCTTGCGAGATCTTTTGAATGTGACGTACTTTTTCCACTTCAAGGTCCATTTCTGCTGCAATTTCTTCCGGCAACGGTTCACGTCCAAGCTCTTGTACGAGACGTCTGACAACTTGAATATATTTATTGATCGTTTCCACCATATGGACAGGGATACGAATTGTGCGTGATTGATCAGCAAGCGCACGCGTGATCGCCTGACGGATCCACCATGTTGCATATGTAGAAAATTTAAATCCTTTTTGATAATCAAATTTTTCTACCGCACGAAAAAGACCGATGTTTCCCTCCTGGATCAAATCAAGTAATGAGAGATTTGTAGAGCGTCCCACATATTTTTTGGCAATTGAAACAACCAAACGCAAATTTGCTTCCGTGAGCTTTTGTCGCGCCGCTTCGTCACCACTTTCAATTGCCTTGGCAATTGAGATCTCTTCCTCTGTTGAAAGGAGCGGCACACGACCGATTTCTTTGAGATACATTTGTACCAGATCAGCAGTACCACCTTCCAAAGCCGCGGCCTCCTCAATGAGAAGCACATCTTTCTGTTGTTGGAATTTTTTCCCTTGGGCACCCTTTTTCTGCTCGGTCTCCATGTCAACTTGCAGAATGTCATCAGAATTTACAATATCAATACCAAAAGCTTCTAAGCCCTCATAAAAGGCCTCCAAGCCGCCCAGATCTTTCTCAATATCCGGCATGGCATGCATGATCTCATCCTCAGTCACAAATCCGCGTTGTCTTCCACGACCCATCAATTCCTCGAGTTCCTTTGGCAAGACACTTTTTACGCGACTTTTACGTTCAACACGACGCTCCTCCACGGTTTGTGGCGCAGATGATGCTTTTTCTTTCTTAGCTGACTTTTTTGCAATTTTTTTAACAGGTTTCTTCTTTGTAAAATTCTTTTTCTGCTGTTTTTGCTTCTTGTGCACATTTTTTTTCACTGTTTTTTTTACAACAGTTTTTTTCTTTGCTGATTTTTTAACTGCCGTTTTTTTAGTGCTCTTGGGTTTTTGCACTGTTTTTTTGGTTAATTTTTTTACCGGTTTTTTCGTCAATTTCTTAGCCATTGGTTATGTGTTACGTATTATTTGTTGTGATAATGTGTTGATCTCTATCAATATTTTTTTTTGTTCTTCGCCATTTCCATCTCGCTCTGCTTCACTCATTTTTTTGAGAAGATGATCAATTTTTTGTTGAGTGATATTTTCCATGGCGACTGCAATATATGTTTCAGTATCTTTGATCGGGCTCCCGCCATCCTCATGCTCCATTTCATAGACCTGTTGCATTTTCATTGCTGCTTTATAGAGTGCTTCACGACGGATATCTCGACTCACAAAATCTCCGATAGAAAATCCACATTCAGGACCCTCACGCACAAGTGCGGAAATATTACTTTGTTTTACGATCGGTCCATATCGATCACGATTTTTGTGTACGTGCTCCCACACATGCGGATATGCCATCATCATCAGTATGATCGAGCGATAAATTCTCTGCATTTGCGAGAACACTGCCTCATCCACAACCTCTTCCACCACATCTGCTTTTACCTGTTTATGCGTTACATCACCATGATCCTTCTCAAATCCTTGCACCGCCTTACGGATCATGTGTTCATCGATCTCAAATAATTGTGTACTCTTTGTGATCCATTCATTTTTTTCAATATCATTGGCGATATGCGAGATGATCTCTGCAACATACTCGATCGCGTTGCGTTTTCCGTGCGGATCATTCACATCAAACATGTCTCGTGCAATTTGTATAAAAACTTCTATGGCATGTGGCGCTTGATCAATGATCTTTTGTAACTTTTGCGGATTTTCTCGCACAATATCTGCCGCGTCCTTTCCTTCTGTCAAAGTGACCATGCGCAACTGCACATCCGCCGCATAACACGCCATAGCACTGCGTCGAGCTGCCTGTAATCCCGCTTTATCTGAATCAAAAAATAATGTGAAATTTTTTGTATATCTTTTCAATACACGAATATGTTCATCTGTCATTGCGGTTCCGGATACGGCGATCACATTATCCACGCCGGCATCATGTGCGGCGATCACATCCATATTTCCTTCCACAACCACCACATTGTCATGATTCTTTATTGCCTGCTTGGCAAGATGAATACCATACAGCACATTGCTTTTATGATATAAAAATGATTCCGGCGTATTGATATATTTTGCCTGATCATCTTGACCCGGCAGTGCACGTGCTGTAAACCCAATGACGCGACCCATGACATCCGCGATCGGGAACATGATCCTTCCGCGAAATCGATCATAATACTCTCCCGAATCTTTCTTTATGAGCATCCCAACTTGCGCCGCAACTTCTTTATCAACCTCTTTGCTTTCCAAAAATTTTTCTACAAAGTGCCATCCATCCGGAGCAAATCCCAATTGAAATTTTTTGATTGATGCATCACTTATGCCTCTGCTACGCACATATGTTAATACATTTTTTCTTCCAACACCGTCCCACAGTTGCTTTTCATAAAAACGCATTGCCAAGTCTAAGGCATCATATAACTTTTTTTTCCGATCTTGAGAATCATTATCTGCCTGTACATAATTATTTTGTATTTCCACACCAGCTTTTTCTGCCAAGAGCATCAATGCCTCTCGAAAACCCATTCCTTCCATTTCCATTACAAAACTGAACACATCACCGCCCTGCCCGCAACCAAAACAATGATAGGTTTGTCGATCTTCATTTACAACAAAAGAAGGTGTTTTTTCTTGATGAAAAGGACAACATGCCTTAAATCGACTGCCCGCCTTTGTCAATTTAACATATTCTCCTATAATATCTATGATATTTATACGAGATTTCACAATATCAACATCCGAATACATAAAAAGTCCCCTATTAATTGTTCATTTTATCAAAAACCACCCCATGTGCGGGGATACACCAAGTACTACATCTATCATTGAATATTTATTTCACTTTTAGTTTTCGATGGTATCGTATCTCCCAAAAATGTACAAAGAGATATGTACAGCCTAATGCACCAACCACTGTAAAAAGAGAAACGGGCCCGCTAAAAACACTGAGAAACAAGAGTGTGCTGAGAAAGAAGATGATAATTTTCATAATTGCCTCAATTTCTTTCTTTTTCATATCCCATATGCTACTTACAAACAAAACCACCGCATCGGTGGTTCATGTTCTTTTGTGTCGGGGTACTGGGACTCGCGCTACCGCGCTCTTTGAGAACCCACGGTTCTCAAGACTCTCCTTCACGGGAAAATAAAACTTTCCCAACCCCTTTATTGTCCCAGTGGACGCGTACTCATAATTTTCATTGTGTCGGGGTACTGGGACTCGAACCCAGACTAAATCCTCCCAAAGGACTCGTGCTAGCCATTACACTATACCCCGTTTATACGTGATTTCTATTCTACTACATCAAAACCAAAAAGGCAAGCAATGGACAATCTCCCATCCTTTTAAAACAAATCCCTAAAAAATTGTATGATCTTTTGTCCAAAGCTCTTCTCGTTATTGACTGTTGCAGATTTATCAATATAATTTTGAGCCGATTTATTCGAAGAACAATCACCCATACAATTGAATTCTGTTTCCCCCAAATTTTTTTCACACGATCCATTTCCATTACATGTTGTGAATTCACTTAGATCTGCAGACAATAAAACAGCATTTGTTGATTTTTCCACAATACGCAAGCTTTTTGCAGTACTGAAATACGGGATGACCAATTGAAAAGGTTTGTCATTTTCTTTATTAAACTGATTTTCTGAAAATTTTATACCTTTGACATTATACAGTTCCAAAATATATGGACCAACAGTCGTGTCTTTGCTAAATTCCACAATGGATGTATCAGCCGACGCCTTTCTTTCAACATTCTTTGATGCTTGTTCATCAAATTTTAATGTATTTGTCGAAGAAACATAATACAAATTGATCACAAATCCATCTGCATGAGCGTCATGTCCCAAGCACAGAGCGATCACACACCCCACGATCATCACGATGTTTTTCTTTTTCATATCTTTTATTTAGAGCAATTATTCAAATATGTTTCCAAACGACCACAATAATTAGCCGTCGTCTTTGCACAGTTATTCTTCTTACCGCTATTATAACACGAACCCACTTCTCGAATGTCAGTCATTGGGCAACGTTTGTTATTATCCTTGATCAGTTTTGCAGCACAATTTATATCCAGATTTACATCATTTTGAACCTTTGCACATGTCTCTGCCGCTGTACCCGTAATACCACACCATTCACGGACAGCCGGCAAAGCTTGTGAATATCCACAAGAACCAAATCCATCAGATGATACTGATTTATTGCAGCCTTCACCTGCTGTTACCACTGTCTTTACCACATTTGGGTCCACGCCGGACGAATTATTTTGCACGGCATCGTTCACTTGAGGACATCCATTATCAGCACATGTGAATCCTGCGGGCGAAGTCGATGGCGACGTTGAAGGTGAAGTACTTGGCGATGTGCTAGGAGAAGTCGAGGGAGATGTGGTTGGGGTCGTCGATGGAGATGTGCTGGGTGATGTTGAGGGAGATGTGCTGGGAGAATTCGAGGGAGATGTGGTTGGAGTTGTTCCCCCTCCCTCACATTTAAAAGTCCATGCGTTAGTTGCTATGCCGGAAAGACCGCCTTTTTCTACCGTAAGTGTTGCTGAAGAGTTTTGAAATACGTTATTTATAATGAACGTGATCACCACAAAAGCCGTGAGGATGATCACCATTCCTGTGATGGTATTTTTCAATGCTGATTTTGCCAGAGATGTCATAGCAGTGTTACCGGCGGAGACTATATAGAGAATACCGGCAATGACTATTACGACAACACCCGTGATTGCCGATATGCTGACAATAAATTTGATCACACCATGAATGCCTGAAACAAGATCACAAATAGTACATGCCTTTGATACATTGGATGATCGACCGCAATTTACAAGATCTGCATGTGCAGAAAACACTGGCATAAAAAAAAGAACTAAGCTCAGTGCTATAAGATATAATTTTTTATTACTGTGCATACATCATTCTTTTTTCTATTTACAAATGCATTATAACATTGAAAAAATAAAAACAAAAACACCTCCGCTTGTCGAAGATGTTTTTGTATAAACTTTTTGCTTTAGACAAAAAGTGAATTGCACCTTATTTATGCCTTGATCGCATCTTTCAATGCTTTTCCAGCTTTGAATTTTGGTACAGTTGTAGCTGCGATTTGAATTTTTTCTCCTGTCTTAGGATTTACGCCCTGACGTGCTGCACGCTTTGATGCTGAAAATGTTCCAAAACCTGTAAGAGCAACTTCATTGCCGCCCTGTAGTTGTGATGTAACTTCATCTACAACAGCTTCGATTACACGCTCTACATCGCGCTTGCTCATATCAGTCTTTGCTGCGATCGCATCGATAAGCATTCCTTTATTTACTTTTGCCATTGTGATTTCACCGTCCTTTCTACTTTTAAATTTTACCTATTATTTTGAATGCACTTATTGTACTACTTTTCTAGTAAATAAGGCAAATCTGTTATTCACAGTTCTAAAACAATGATGCTGGCAAGTGTGAAATTTGTCAATGTTCAGACGTACGAGATCATGCATGAATATAGACTAATGCATTGATTCAAAAAAATAAAAGGATGCAACGTGCATCCTTTTATAAGTTTTATGTCTCAAGCATTGTCCCTCTTACATGACCTACCTTGCATATTCCACAGCACGCACTTCGCGCATCACATTGATCTTGATCTCTCCAGGATATTTCAATTCTTCTTCGATCTTATCGGCAATGTTTCGTGCAAGTTTTGCAGCACCAAGATCATCTACGGTTTCCGGCTTTACAAATACACGGATCTCACGACCGGCTTGAATTGCATAACATTTTTCCACTTCCGGAAAACTGTTTGTAAGTGATTCCAATTCTTCCAAACGCTTCAGATAATTTTCCACCGTATCCTTACGTGCGCCAGGACGCGCTGCAGAAAGAGCATCTGCTGCGGATACGATATAAGATTCCGGCGTAGAATATGGATATTCGTCATGATGTGACATCATTGCATCGATCACACGTTTATCAATATTAAATTTCTGCAAGATCTTAATACCAATCTCCACATGTGTACCTTGAACTTCATGATCCACTGCTTTACCAACGTCATGAAAAAGCCCTGCCATTTTTGCCACTTTTACATCACACCCCAATTCAGCAGCCAAAGCACCTGAAAGATAAGACACTTCCAATGAATGAAGGAGTACATTCTGTTTGAAACTTGTACGGTAGCGCAAACGTCCCAAAATATACAAAAGCTTTGGGTCCAGTCCTGCAATACCCACTTCATACGCGGCTGCATCTCCCGCCTCACGAATACGACTGTCGATCTCTTTTTCTGCCCATACAACAACTTCTTCGATCTTAGCTGGATGAATACGTCCGTCTTCGATCAATTTTTCCAATGCGATCTTTGCAACTTCTCTGCGCACAGGATCGAATGATGATAAAACGATCGAATCCGGCGTCTCATCGATGATCACTTCCACACCAGTCATTCGTTCTAATGATCGAATATTGCGACCTTCTTTACCAATGATCTTTCCCTTGATCTCCTCAGAGGGAATCATCAGTGTGGATGTCATTACCTCGGCCGCATGCGAACGAGAATATTTCTGGATCACATGTGTCATAATATCACGCGCTTCTTTTTCCAAATCTTCATGTGCTTGTTTTTGCAAGCGTGCAGATTGTTGTGCAAAATCTTCACGATTCTGTTCTTCTGTAAGCTGTAAAAGTGCTTTGCGCGCCTGCTCTTGCGTCAATTCACTAATGCTTTCGAGACGTCGCATTTCTTCTACACGCATTTCTTCTATGCGCGTGCGCACATCTCGCACTTCTTGTGCCTTTGCCTCCAATGCCTTTTTATATTCCTCTGATTCTTCAAGTTTGCGATCAAGGAGATTTTCCCGCTTTTCCAAACGTTTTTCTGTAGAACGGATCTCTTGTTTACGTTCGCGCTCTTCTTCTTCAGCTTTTTCACGAATCGAAACCACCTTATTCTTTGCTTCGAGTTCGATCTCTTTAGCTTTATTTTTTGCTTCGAGTTCGATCTCTTGTGCCTTACTTTTTGCTTCTGTGATAGTGCTTTCTGCTGTTTTGGCTTGATTTTTGGCAATGGTCTGTCGCACAACATAACCAACACCAGTACCCACAGCCAACGACGCAATCACCATCAATAATAGCGTTGAACTTATCATAAAAAATTATCTGGTCGTCTGCTGTGCACAGTAAAGGTATATCAAAACAAACACATCAAAAAACGCTTAAGTCCGCGCTTTTTTTGTGATTGATAATAAAAGATAGATCATATCATTTTATAGTTTGCATCTTGAATCCATCGGTACACCCCTCAGCCCCACAACAACAACCTTTCAAATCATTAATATTACTGCGTGAATCATACTATGGAAACACGTATTTGTCAAAAGGACAGAAGGTGTTAAAATAAAGAGGTAAAAATCATAATAAAAAGAAAATTTTATGTATTCTCCTGTAGTTCTTGTCGTGATCGATGGATGGGGTCTTAGCAGTTCTCCTGATAATCCGCTCAACCAAATTGAATTGCCGACTTTTGACAAACTCGACACGTATTATCCCCTCGTCGCTCTTCAAGCGTCAGGCATTTCCGTTGGTTTACCGTGGGGAGAACCCGGAAACAGCGAGGTCGGTCATATGACCATGGGCATGGGCAAGATCATTTATCAAAGCTTTCCACGCATCTCTCTGTCAATTCAAAATGGCAGTTTTGATCAAAATCCTGCAATTATCAAAGCAATGCAAGATGTCAAAGATCATAATAGTTCTCTCCATATTATGGGCCTTGTTGGCGATGGTGGCGTACATGCTGCCCGCGAACATCTCTATGCGATTGTTGACCTTGCACACAAACAAAACGTCAAAAACCTTTTTGTGCATTGTTTTATGGATGGTCGTGATTCATCTCCTACATCCGGCGTGCGTGTCATACAAGAAATTGGTGACAAACTCAAACAAATTGGCGTTGGTAAGATCGCATCAATGATCGGACGCAATTGGGCAATGGATCGCAATAATAACTGGGATCGTATTGAAAAGGCATATAAGATGCTTGTAGATGGTGTTGGCGAAAAAGTTACCGACCCTGTTGCTGCCGTACAGAAATCCTACGACAATAATATTACCGACGAATTCATTGAAGCCACAATTGTCACAGATGATGCAGGAAATCCCCTCACGACGATCAAAAGTGGTGACAGTGTGATCTTTTTTAACTTTCGCGAAGATCGCGCACGCCAACTCACCATGGCCTTTGCGCTTCCTGGATTTGAAAAATTCGATCGCGGTGAGAAACTCGACATCAATTTTGTCACAATGGTGGAATATGAAAAGGATATGCCTGTAAATATTGCATTTCCCCCAGAAAATGCACAAAATGGCCTCGGTGAGGTGCTGAGCAAACACAATCGCAAACAACTTCGCATAGCAGAAACGGAGAAATATGCTCACGTCACATATTTTTTTAACGGTGGCGCCGAAGAACCATTTCCCGGCGAAGATCGCGCACTTATCCCCTCTCCTGCTGTAGATAAATTTGATGAAAAACCGGAAATGAGCTCTTATGAACTGACAGATAAGATCATTGAGAATATTGATGCGGGAAAGTATGAATTTTATGTAATTAACTATGCTGCACCTGACATGGTTGCTCATACAGGAAACGAACCGGCTGCCAAAGAGGCTGCCAAGGCAACTGATGCATGCATGAACAAGCTTATTAAAGCCGTGCTCCTCAAGGGTGGTTGCCTCCTCATTACTGCAGATCATGGAAATATCGAGATCATGCGCAACTCACACAATGGCGAAGTTGACACGAAACATAATACCAGCCCCATTCCACTTTGGTTTGTAGCTCCAGATAACCATCGCCAGCGATCTGAAGAAGAAATCACGCGCAATCAAACTGAGATTCGCGGTCTCATGAGCGATATTGCTCCCACAATATTGGATATCATGGAAATCCGTAAGCCGGAAGAAATGCAAGGCGAAAGTCTCATTCCCTCACTGCAATAAAATATTGACAATTGAAAAACAAAAACTCCCCTTTAGGGAGTTTTTTTATAGAACATATTTTAGAGGTAAAATAACGAATGCACCCTATTTTACAATCTTATCCACAATTCCATATTTTTTTGCCTCGGCTGCACTCATGAAATTGTCACGGTCACTATCTCGTTCAATTGCTGCGACTTTCTGCCCCGTATGTTTTGCCATGATCACATTGAGACGTTCCTTAGTTTGAATGATATGACGTGCATGAATATCGATATCACTTGCTTGCCCTTGTGCTCCACCTAACACTTGATGGATCATCACTTCTGCATTTGGCAAAATGAGACGCTTTCCCTTTGTCCCAGATGCAAGAAGCAGTGACGCTGCGGATGCCGCCATACCCACGCAAATAGTCGACACATCGGACTTGATGTGCTGCATGGTGTCATAGATCGCCAACGCACTCGTCACAACACCACCAGGTGAGTTGATGTACATACGCACATCTTCCTCACTACCATGCGCATCGAGAAATAAGAGCTGTGCGATCACGCTATTGGCAACTTGATCATCGATCGCCGTTCCCAAGAAAATGATACGATCCTTGAGCAAGCGTGAATAAATATCATATGCACGTTCATACTGCCCACTTTTTTCAATTACTGTTGGAATATAGTACATAAGATTAGTATATTAGCATGTTAGACACACTTCGTTTTAGACTTGTAGACTATTTGATTTTTTCCAAGATGTCAAAAACTTTATCATTGCGCATCATGCCGCGTGTATATTCATACAATTGACGCATATCAATATTTTTGTCCAGATCTTGTACGCCCTTATACATTGCCAATGTTCTGTTCATTTCTTCTTCAATTTCTTTACTATCAACATTCACTTCTTCATCTTCCGCAAGTTGTTCCAATACAAGTGCACTGATCACACGTTTTTTTGCTTGTGGTTCCCATTCTTTTTCAACTTCCTCTTTCGTTTTGCCAATCTTTCCCAGATATGTGTCCATATCCATACCACTCATCGACAATTGTTGCGAAAATTCCCCAAGCATGCGATGTAGTTCATCATGCACGATCGCTTCCGGCAATGACACATCGATCATTTCTGCCAATGCATCTAAGTATTTTGCACGTCTTTCCTCTTGAACTTTCTTTTCCTGTTCTTTTTCCATACCCTCTTTTACGCTCTTTTTCAGATCATCCAATGTAGAAAATTGCGCCCCCAACGATTTTGCGAATTCATCTGTGATTTCCGGCGTACTACGCTCTTCTACCACATTTAATTTTACTTCAAATGTTGCATCTTTCCCCGCAAGATTTTTTGCATGATATTCATCCGGAAACTTCAGATCAAAAGTTTTTTCCTCACCTTTTATCATGCCGATCACAGCTTCCTCAAACCCAGGAATAAAAACTCCCTTACCCAACACAAGTGAATGATCTTTACTTGTGCCGTTTTCAATGATCACACCATCTTGTTTGACCGTAAAGTCAACTTTTACATGATCATTTTTTTGTGCAGCACGATCCACCTCTTTATGTTGTGCACGACTGTTAGCGATGTGTGCGATCTCTTCGTTCACATCCTCATCAGATACTGTTTTTACATTCTTTTTATCATCTTTATTGATCTTTGAGATGGCATCCTTCCATTTTTTCGGCAGTACGACCTCTGGTAATACGGCAGCAATGATCTTTATCTCAATATCATTACCTTCTGCAAGCTTCGTTACATTGACACGTGGCGCACCGATCACCTTAAGTGATTCTTTGGTGATAATGTCCATGTAGTGTTTGCGTAGCAATTTATCTGTTGTATCAGCAAGAACCTGAGCACGATCCACATGTCCTTCTGCAATTTCTTGTGGCACAGCACCTTTACGAAACCCTTTTACAGAAACTCTTTTTAGCGCCTCTTGCATCAATACATCAAATTCTTTTTGTGCATCATTCCATGGAATGATCACATCAATTTGCACATCATCCTTTTTTTCGATCTTATACTCCATATAACTTATCAAAAAACTTATAAACTAACCTCACCAAAACCCTACAATCAGCAGATTTCAGAATTATTATCACCAATTTTTAATTTTGAATTATAAATTTCGAATCACTTTCCCAATGATTCAAAAATCATATAAACTGTTTGAAAAATTCAATCATTTAACATTTGTTCAAAACCTGCCTGCCGGTAGGCTGGTTCCAAATTTTAAATTCAAAATTTTCTATTTCCCAAATTTCTTCTTGTACAATTTGATACTTTTTTCCACAGCTGCCATTGCCGCTTTTTTGTTCTTAAATCCAGACACGGTCACTTCTTTCTTTTCAATTTGCTTATATGTCTCAAAGAAATGTTGAATTTCCTTCACTGTGTGTTTATTCACATCGGACAGATCTTTCACATCCTCCCAACGAGGATCATTCACTGGCACGGCGATCACCTTATCATCACTATCACCACCATCTATCATGCGCATCACAGCTACCGGTCGCACTTTTACCAAAATACCAGGTGAGAGAGGATACGTTGTTAGCACAACCACATCCAATGCGTCATCATCATCCCACAGTGTTTGTGGTGCAAAACCATAGTCAAAAGGATAATCCTGAGAAGTTTTCATTGCGCGATCTAATTTTATCAGACCCGTTTCTTTGTCGATCTCATACTTATTTTTCGATCCTTTTGGAATTTCAATGATCACATTGAACTCTTCCGGTACATTTTTTCCAAGTGGAACATCATGCCATAGGTTCATATATTTGAATTGTTAGTTTATTAGATATTGGATACTCAATTTTTAATTTCTAATTTTGAATAAATTTTAAATAACTAAATTTCTCAAAAAATTACTATGATTTCATCATTGGATCATTAATATTTCAATCGAAATTCAACATTTTAAATTCAAAATTCTATTCTAAAGTTCTTCTTCAACATCAGTCTTTTTTTTCTTCTTCGCTACTTTTTTTGTTGCCTTCTTTGCTTTTGGCTTTTCTTCTACAACAGCCTCCTCTTCAGCCACAACTTCTTCTGCTGCTGCAGGAGTCTCCTCACTTGCTTCTTCAATCACCTCTTCTTTTGCACCTGGTACACGACTTTCATCAGCACTGATCACATCCAGATCCCAGTGTGTAAGCTTCACTGCCAAACGCACATTTTGTCCACGCTTACCAATTGCGAGTGACAATTGATCATTTGGCACAACAACCGTTGCTTTATGTGTATCTTCATTGAGTCGCACATCCAATACTGTTGCAGGAGAAAGTGCTGCCGTAATAAAGTCCTCCATTTTTTCATTCCATTCAATAATGTCAATTTTTTCTCCAGCTAATTCTTCAATGATCGCATTGACACGCGTTCCTTTTTGTCCCACACAAGAACCGATCGGATCAATACCCTCTTCTTCCGTATATACCGCGATCTTACTGCGCGAACCCGCTTCACGAGCAATCGCCTTGATTTCTACAGAACCGGCAAAGATCTCCGGCACTTCCAATTCAAATAAACGACGAATTAATTCCGGGTGTACACGTGACAACTTGATGCCAGGACCCTTTGGATCCAATTCCACACTTTCCACATATACTTTGATGCGTTGTCCCACATTGTATCTTTCACCACGTACCTGCTCACGTGGAAAAAGCACACCAATCGATTTTCCCAGATCCACAAAAACATTTTTGCCTTCCACGCGCTGTACTGTTCCGTTGACGACTTCGCCCTCTTTTTCCTTATATTCACTATACATTGCATTGCGTTCTGCTTCACGAATACGCTGAATGATTACCTGTTTTGCTGTCTGTGCCGCCACGCGACCAAATTCTGTATATGACGGTAATTGTTCCTCAACAACAGAACCCAATTCCACTGCGCCATAACGCTCACGTGCATCCTCGATCGTAATATCTCGCTCCGGATTGAAACGTGGTTTGCGATCCTCTTGATCTTCCTCATCCACAATGATATCTTGCACCTCGGAAGCATCTACCTCTTCCTCAACTGCGTTTGGATCAATAAACTCACGAGTGGTTTCATCCACCACTTCTTTCATCAAATAAAATTTCATGTCACCGGACACACCATTAAGTTCCGCACGAATATTTTGTCCACGCTTTCCATATTCTTTTTTGTACGCAGCTGCAATCGCAGTTTCTACGGTTGTCATCACTTCATCCACTGCAATACCTTTTTCTTCTGCAAGTGCAGTCATTGCGCCCGTGAAATCACTAAATGCGCTCTTTTCTTCTTTTGCCATATATTTCTTCTATTAAATTGTTATATGCATCTACGTTATGTAATACCCATACCCCCTCCTTTTGAGAGAGGGATGGAGTGAGGGCATTAAATAAAAAATTCGCGTCTCGCCGACCCGAATCACCCCAGAACCATCTCATTTCGTACTGCCATTCTAGCAAATCACTCGAGAAATGTCAAACTGTGCCTGTTAGTAAGATATTGACATATTTGATATTTTATGATATAATTGCCTATTACAGTATCAGAGTGCACACATCGTGTCTCACACTGTAAAAACATTTTGTTAACTTAAAAACTTCATATACTACTTACCCAGGAGGGTACGATCATGGCCGAACAAAAAAAAGAACCCGTAGTAAAGACTATCTTGAAAGAAGGTACCAAGGAAGCTGTTGCTGCCGCGGGAGGTTTTGTCGGGCTAGCCGCACTAATCAAAAAATACATCTTTCCAAGCAATTCTCCGGATGCAAGTCCTGGAACTGAAGGCTTACAGGCAGATAAGATTGGACGTGGCCAAGCCGATGAAGCGTTATTCTACGAAGCTGTCGCAGAGGCAGCAAAAAAAATTGAGCCAACAGATAAGGATGCACGTGAAGACTTGATCAAGCGGTTCTTTACTGCTTTTAATAAACTCAAGCCAACTTCACGCAAAAACGCCATTCTGTGTCTTGGTTTATCGGAAAGTAAGACGACTGTCACTGATCCAAAAGGTGGCAATGTAAACACAACGTCGTCAAACACGCGCGGTATCAATATTTTAGAGTCATGGCTTCAGTTGGATGCCAAAACTCTCAAAAAAGTTCTTGCCGCACCCGTGCAGCCCTTTGATATCGCGAAAGAGCGCATTAAAGAGCTCGACGGTTTTTGCAAAAAGATCAACACGGAAATGGTTAAAATCCACGGAGATCTTCCCGCAAGCAAAACGCCGGATAAGCGCAAGGAATGCCGAGAAGAACGTCGTAAAAAAATTGGCACAAATCCACTCTCAAGTCTTTTCTCACGGAGGAAAAAATGATCCAAAATATAATCGACCTTATCCGACACATTCTGCATGGCAACTATTTCGAAGACGCAGAAGACTGGTTCGTCGAAAAAACGAACCCTCTGTATCAAGCGATAGTCTTTGGCATCATCGGCTTTATGCTCATGGTTGCCATCGGGATCACTGCAAACATCTACGGATTCAAAGGCATTAATCTTGTCTTCTGGATCCTGTGCTTGATTGCAATCTTGACCTTACTCCTCTATGGAAGACACATCTTTCGCATAGGAGTTGCAGGCGCTGCATACGGTGTTGCAAAATCAGGTGTCAGTGGTCTCGACGCCGGTGTTGTACTGCTCAAACAGTACTACCGGTTTGGACTTCTGTTAGTGATGATCGTCACAGGCATATTCGGCCTGTTACTTTTCATCAATTTTACCTGGGTTAGTGCAGGTTTCGGAGTTTTTGGCAGCATATTTCTTGCTGCTATGCAACTGCGAGACCCACAAACAAAAAAGGCGTAACAACGCCATAAAAAAGAGGCAGAAACAATCATTGTTTCTGCCTCTTTCCTTTTTTATAGATAAAAAATTGCTTTATATTGATTCAAATGTAATATTGACAATTAACTAATTATATGATATAATACAAAATTGCAGCATCAGAGTGCACATATCGTGTCTCAAGCTGTAAAAACGTTTGTTAACTTAAAAAATTTATATAAAATATTTCACTCATCCAAGGAGATTACCATGAGAAAATCAGTAAAGTGGTTCATCATTATTTTTGTTATCTTAATTTTTTTAGGTAACTATGGCTACATCATGTATGGCAGTTTCGAAGTAGACACTGACGGCTATACAGCAGACCAAGCTGGCAAGAAAGTGGCCTATAAACTTCACGGTGCGTATAGTCAAGCCAAAATCGATCAGTGTTTCCGAGATATAGGAATTGATCCTGATCCTAAAAATCTAGAAAGATTGGAAAGCAAGATTCTTTCTGGGGCGCTCAAGCCGAACGATGCACTCAAAGAATGCATTGAAAAAAAAGTAGATGGATACGCCTCTCCAAAGCAAGATCTCACTAAAGCGGCAAAAGCTGTGAGAGAAATTGTTGCAGGAGAACCAGAGCTCGTTTGGACGCAGGTTGGTGAGATGAAATATACTCCCAATCAACCCGGTTGGCAAACACGCAAAATCGCAGTGCCTGCTGGTAAGGGAAAATGTCGGATCACCTGCACCAAAGGATATAATCAATTCTTTAATGATTACGGTCATACTGAATATATCCAACCTGGTGGATGGCGAAGTGCGCAAGACATCACCCTTGAAGACACACGTTACACAGCATTGGCACAATTAATAAAAGTTGGTGGCATTACCCATTCAGTAAAAAGCCACGAATTTTCTTGTAACACTGAGGTTGAGGCTTCATTCACACCGAATATGAGCCCTGACGACCCGAGTGATTACGCAAAAAATCAGGGAGAAGCAATATTTTTTGTTGAAAAACAAATGCCAAAATCCTGATCAAAAAAAGACGGCGGTATGCAATGCATACAGCCGTCTTTTCCTTTTTTATGTAAAAATCTCTTAGAAAATATTCACAATTTGTGTCACAATCACAAGTGAGAGAATTGCTACGATAAGACCGATGATCGCATATTGAATGGTCTTTTTTGCCATATCGGCGCGATCTGAACCGGCAGATGTGATGTACATAATACCACCCACCACAAGCATAATGACTGATAACGTACCGATAACACTGAGAAGTACTTTCAACGCCTCAAGAATGATTTGACTGAGCGTACGATTTGCCGCAGGTGCAGTGTTTGGTGCAGTGCCGCCGAGTACAGTATAGATCTCTTTTAGAAGTGCGGGCGCCGCTACTGCAATTGCCAAACCGATGATCGCTGCAGTCAGCGCAGTTTTTGCTAGTGTTACACGTCCTGAGTCTCCCGCTGATGTGATATAAATAAGTCCACTCACCACGATCATAAGCACAGCAAGAATAGCAACAACACTCTGCACAGCAGTAAGTACATTGCCAAGAGCTTTTTCTACAGTTGGTGCACTGATCGGATTTTCAAATTTTGCGCTTCCACTATCAACAGCATAAATATCTGTCACAAAAATGTTTAAAGCAAAAATAGATGCAAGGACAGGAATGGCAAGTGGGTAAATAACTTTTTTGTATTGCATAATGATATATAAATAATATTTATTAAGAATTCGCCCCAAGCGCATCTCCCACAAAAAGAACAATCACATAGCCAAGAAGAGCAACTACCAAACCGGTAATCGCATAGACCAACGTATCTTTTGCTTTATCAATTCTTCCACTGTCACCATTCGCTGTAATATACATCACTCCAGAAGCAATAATCATCAACACCGCCAATGAACCCACAATCCCCAAAACCCACATGATCACTCCTTCCAAAACACCCAAAAGACTATAATTATGCACCAGGCCATGTGAATTTGGTTTTGTTAATTGAGCAAAAGCATCATGTGCAAAAAGAATGAATGGAACGCACATGAAAAATATTTTATATACAGATTTTTTCATTTTTGTATCGTTATTTTTTTACAATAGAACGTTTCTACCAACTCACACCAAGTGTAGTGCCCACAACAATGACAATTACAAATGCCAAAAGTGCGATTACCAATCCAACAATCGATGCGATGAGCCATTCTTTGGCTTTCTCCGCTTTACCACTATCCCCGCCGGCTGTGATGTACATAATGCCGGAAACTACAATCATGAGCACAGCGAGTCCGGCGATCAGACTGATCACAAACTTTGAGACATTATCCAAAACCGTGGTTACTTCACTACTTGGCAATCCCGTTCCCGAAGGAAGCGTGATGCCATTCTTTGCCGCATGCACAGTCAAAGGTAATGATACGATAAATAAAACTACTAGGAGAGAGAGGGTCTTTCGCATAAATTTATTTTAATTTTCTTCTTTTATTATACAACGCAAAACAAAAAAAACAAAGGTTTTGTATCCTTTGTTTTTTTGTAGAGTAAACTTATTTTTACTGCAATGCAGAACCAACTGTAAGTACGATTACGTAACCGAGAAGTGCAACAACCAAACCAATGATTGCAGATGTTAACAAGCTCTTTGCTTTATCAACACGACCTTCATCACCGCCCGACGTAATGTACATGATACCAGCAATCACAATCATGAGAACTGCCAATGAGCCGAGGAATGTGAGTAACCACTGGATTATAGTAAGGATCAATTCATCAGCATCTCCTGCTGTTGGCACGCCACCTGGATCACTTGGTCCGTTGTATTGTGCTAAAACAATTGCTGGAAGAGCAAGAACTGTTGATGAGACTGCAAAAAATGCTTTTTTCATTTTTTTCATCATTTACATACACCTCCTTTCTTTGTTTGTATTTTTCTTTTCATATATCTATTATCTCACACTTTTATTTTTATACAAGATGGACAACCGTCGTCACAATCACAAGCGAAAGAATTGTCACAACAATTCCGATGATACTCCCTACCAGCGCTTTTTTTGCCAGCATCACTCGCTTTGAGTCTCCGCCTGCCGTCATATACATGATACCTGCAACAACACATGCGATCACGGAAAGCGTTCCAACAATTGTTAACAAAAACATCAGCACCGCATCAAAATATGAGCTGATCGGCGGTGCACTCGTGATCACTCCAGCGTAAACATCATTAATCAAAAATAACATTGCTATAAAAATTGAGAATTATTTATCACAACTCAGAAAAAGACACCTATCGTTGTTGTAGCTGTTGTGCGCGCTGTTGTCCAAGTTCGAGTGATTCGTGCACAGACATTTGACCCGTATTAACTCGATCGATCATGTCATAAAGTATACCGTCCACCGCATCTGCATCGTGACGCCACCATGTGCGTGCGATCAAGTTACCTCGCGCAAATGCGCCGAGTCGCACATCAGTTTTTTGCTTTTCGATCAAGTCACGACGTGCTGCCGGCTTACCTGTTTTCTCCAAATACTTTTCTGTGAAATCAAATTCCGGTGTGTACATCAATCGCTCCTTGGTAATTGCATTTGTAAGTATCACACCTTTACCAGATGGGAATGACAAAGAACGCAATAGTTGCCATGATTCATTGATACGCATGTCATCAGTAATTCTAATTGCCTTTGGATCATTTGGCTGTGTTGGCACTTTGTTTTTTGCAACCACAAACACCCAATAGTTTGCGAAGTTTGCCTGATCACCGATCGTACCAAGTGATACTTGTGGCACATCAGCCACTGCAAAATTCAATTTTGCATTTTTAGCTTTGATCGTGTCGTAGTGATAGGAATAATTGATCGTCATAGCTGTTGTTCCCTCAAAAAATTCATCAATAGAATAATTTTGATTTTTATTCCACGTATATTGCGGCGTTCCTGCAACTGCAAAATTTGTGTAATAACGCAGTGCCTTTTCTCCTGGTGCATCTGCCACATCATGCTCTGCCCCAACCTCAGCAAATGTCACACGATTTTCTTTGCCGATAGACATGTCAGCGCCATTTTGGATCATCATGAGCGAAAGAATATCTGGTGCACGATTTACATTGATGGCTCCGTTGGTGTTGTATGCTGTACCCAGTGCAGCAGCACTTTGTTTGATATTTCCAAATTCATCTATTTGTGTTAACGCCTTTACCGCTTTATCAAATTCTTCCCATGTACTTGGCGGACGCGTAATGCCGGCAGCATTAAAGATATCTTTGTTATAATACAACCCCAGAGAATCCACAAAAAAAGGTACACCGTAGATCTTTCCATCCACGATCATGTCATCAGCGACCACATCAACAAAATTATTGCGAAAGTCTTGTTCGATCAATAGCTCGTCAGGTGCAGGTATGATCTTATCTTGAAAATCCGGCAACCACGAATTATGGATCATAAATACATCTGGACCTGTACCGGCTGCCAACGCACTAAGCAAATCTTCCTTATAGGATTCCAACGTGATCTTACGGTAATTGATGAGGGAAATGTTTGGATTCACATTATTGTACGCATTGAACACCTCTGAATATGCATCAGAGTTATCAAAAGTACCCCACACATCAAGATAAACTTGATATTTACTTTTTGGTCCTTTGCACCCCAATCCTGAAAATGTCAGTACCGCAAAAAGCGTAATAACAGCAACAATTTTTTTCATAAGAAAGATCTCAAATAATTATTTGGTAAAAATATATGCGTAATGATAATGTCCCGCATCCAATTCCAAGGTATGTGAAAATCCTGTTTGGTCAGCCAAGGCAACCACTTCCGCTGCAGGAATACGCTTCTCCATGCCAAATCCTTTGATCACGTCCTCACCCCATCCCACAACCAGCAAGTTACCCCCCGGCTTCAATACACGATAAGACTCTGCAAAAAGCGTTATCCTATCCTCATTTTGTAATAATATTTTGCGCATCACCACATGACTGATAAAACCATCGTCCAAACCGGATCCATTTAATTTTTCCAAATTTGAGCGTCGCGTGACAATATTATGTAATCCCATAACTTGTGCACGATTCTTAACTGCCTCCAAAGCAGACTCCATTACGTCAAAACAAAAGACCGTTCCTTTGGTCAAACGTGCCAATGGAATCGAAAAAATTCCCGGACCACACCCAAAATCTGCCACATTATCCGCTTCCATGATATTGCACTCCTTAAGTAATTTGTCTGGATCCAAAACCAAATCTTCTGCATGCATATTTTTGTTTTAAATATCAGTATAATTATTTGTCATTATAGCACAAAATTATTTTCTACCAAAGCAATGCGCTCCGTGTTCATACATATTTTTATGCAAATATTTACACAGATTCGCAAAATTTATACGATGTAGTCTTTTGATATTTTTGAAGATCCCAATCATAGATAGTGGTATGTACGAAAAATATATCAAAACTTACCCGAACTTCGCATGAAATCAGTTGACTAACTAACACAATTGTGCTATCATGCTTTTTCAAAGTTCTTAACAGTCAGACGATCAAAATATCATTCATTTTGAAAAAGAGGAGGTTCTCATGTTAATTCTGGATAGAAAAACCGATGATTTGGCACACAATCTGATCACATACATCAAAAATTGCATTGCCAAAGGTCCCTGCATATGTTGTGGTTTCACCAATGCTGCTCTGGATCAACATTGCAACGTTCTACAGGAGATCGGAGTAATCTTCCTCACAGATACAAGTGATATGGAACGTGCCATCGCAGAAGAATTTTGCGTTTCCATTCTGCAAGGATCAGAGTTTCCTCCAAGTTTCAAGCGCATTGCATTGTACTTTTTGAGACATAAAAAAGCGGCGCCCCACGCAAGAAGCAAGCGCATCATTGCAGCATTTGAAGAAGATCTTCAGAATAGAGAGATCGTTCAGGGAGCAAAAAAACGTCTAATGCAAGATTGATCAATGAACGTATCAGCACACCAAAAGATGGAAGACTCACTCGGCAATGTCCGGTGAGTCTTTTTATCTTCCCTTTTGAAAAAATGAGACGTGTAAAAGTCATGTAATTTTGGTCATGCTAAACCTGCGTGTCACATTTTTTTGTCCAAAATATGGACAGTTTTTCGTGATGCACCATCAACTGTATCTATCGATGTCAAAACACCGGAAAGATCAATTCCGGACAACCAAATATCTTTAACCTTACTTCCGCCAACAAGAAAACACGGATTTGCCCCTTTTCGACAATTCACATTTTCCACACGGATATTTTGACTATTTTCAATCTCATACATTGGATCAACCTCTGTTTCAATATAAATATTTTTTAATGACACGTTCTTAGCGCCTTTAAGACTGATCGAACGCTCAGATGATGTAAAGGAGATGTTCTCCATATGGACATTTTCCATATTTGGCGTGGAATTGCTATCCAAATTTATTGCCAAACGCTCATTTCCCGTTCCTCGAATATTATTGATAAAAATATTTTGAATAATGGGCTTATTGGTAATTTCCCCTTGAAGTTCAGAGCTATACGTGAGGTTAATATCAATTGCATCTCCGGTCATATGATCCATCACGATATTTTCCACACGAACATCTTTTATATATCCACCGCGACTTTTGGTAGTTTTGATACGAAAACCATGACGTGCATTTTTAAAGACACTATCTCGAACATCAACATCTTCCACACCACCGGACATTTCACTTCCTATTGAAACACCGCTACTACCTTTTGCGACAGTGATATTTCTTATCCGAATATTTTCTGATGGTCTTGCCACTCTCCACCCATCTTCATCCAATCCAGACTTGATCGAGATAGCATCATCTCCTGTAGAAAAATAACTATTCTCAATGACAACATTTTTCGTCGAATCTATAACTATACCGTCAGTGTTTCCACTCCATGTATTGATCGTCAAGTTGCGAGCTGTAAAATTCTCAGAATAGATTGGATGAATTGTCCATATCGGACCATTTTCCACGGTAAGTCCGTCCAATAGAATATTTTTGCAGTTTACAAATTGGATAAAAGAAGGACGCAATCCAGGGTTTTGATCACCAAAAATTCTTTCCTCTACGGGAACCTTTTCTCGCGACATCATGTGCAGTTTTTCCCTCGCAAGATCAAAATTGCCACCACCCGTCCATGCTTCACGATCATCTCCATTTCCAACAAGTTTTCCCTTGCCGGTGATAGCTATGTTCTGCGCATCTTTCACATAGATGAGCGGAGAAAAATTATAAAATTCTATTCCTTGAAACCGCGTAAAAACAATCGGTAAATAGTCATTTAGATCCGTACTGAAAATAATTTCCGATCCTTCCTCCAAAAAAATATTGATATTCCCTTTTAATTTGATCCCTCCGGAAAACCACGTACCATGCGGAATAAAAACCACTCCGCCCCCATTGGCGGAACAATCATCAATAGCGGAATTTATTGCTTGTGTTGATTGTGCATCAGAGCCAAACTTTGCACCATACGTGCGAATATCACACACTCTATCAGGAATGCCCTGTACACGTACAAAATTGGAAATTTCAGCAGTTGACGTAAGTGGACGTGTCCATAGATCATGTACTTTTTCACGTAATTGTGGAAAAAATATGAAAGCAAGAAATCCAAAAATACACATACTCACCATGCTCACCAAAATGATATGTATTTTCTTCATATTTTTTCATATTACTAATCTATAGCATATCATAAAACGCGCATCTATTTCCACATACAAAAACAGCCCCTGTTTATGGGCTGTTTTTAATTGCGGAGAGGGGGAGATTCGAACTCCCGATACCTTTGACAGTATGCCGCCTTTCCAAGGCGGTGCACTCGGCCACTATGCGACCTCTCCTTAATTTTATTAATTACATGTTCTATCCATTTTTTACTGGTCATGGTTCAAAACACTATATCATAGTGTACACAAAAAAACAAAAAGGTTCAACCTTTGGATTTGAAGGTTGAACCTTTTGTATAAAGACCTACACCAGCCGTGTACCAGTCAATGTTAGTTTTTTCCCTTTTTTAGTTGTGCCTAGAATTGTGATCACCAGATCACCGGAATACAAGATGCCTTTTTCTTTTGCTGTATCGATTGCATGCAAAATACATTCTTCTCTACTTTCCTTTCCTTCTGCCAAAAATGATTGCACGCCCCACACCAATGCAAGTTGATTGTATGTTTTTTGTCGGTTTGTCACGACAATGATTTGTTGTTCCGGTCGATAGTGCGACAGCATGCGTCCGGTATAGCCACTTTCTGAATAGATGACAATTGCTTGAGCCTGCATTTCTTTGGCAAAATCGTATGTTGCATGTGCAATGCGAACTTCCTCAGAAGAAAATGCGATTGACATTGCCTCATGTATATCATCATATGGCGAGCATTCCGTATGTGCTGCAATTTGTGCCATTGTAGCTACAGATTCCACGGGATATGCACCCATACTTGATTCACCAGAGAGCATCACTGCATCTGTATGATCGGCAACCGCATTGGTCACATCTGCCACTTCTGCACGTGTCGGTCGCGCATTATGTTCCATACTTGCAAGCATTTGCGTTGCCACAATTACCGGTCGCAAATGATGAATTGATTTTTCCAAAATATCTTTTTCCAAAATTGCAATTGTTGTTGGATCCATCTCAATTCCCAGATCTCCACGCGCGATCATCACAGCGTCAGTTGCCGTGAGGATGCGTTCCAAATTTCCAAGTGCTTCTTTACATTCAATCTTCGACACGATCTTTGGCAAAAAAACTTCTTCACCAAGAATTTTTTGCATGTGTTGGCGTACATCTACAATATCCTGTCCATTTCGCACAAAAGATAGCGCTATATAATCCACATCATGTGCCAGTGCAAATGCCAGATCATCATAGTCTTTTTTTGTCATTGTCGGCAATGGAATGCTCGCATCCGGAATATTTATGCCTTTGTGATTTTTTACTGTTCCACCATCCACAACATCACACACGACATATTGTTCTGTCTTATCGACAGCTTTTAGTTTCATGAGTCCGTCTTCGATCAAAATCTCATTACCCACAGAAATTGCATCTACAATATGTGGACAATCCAATGTAAGATATTTTACATCGTGCGCTTGCTGTGCAATTTCTTCATCTGTCTGAGATACGTCAAAAAGTCGAATGGTTTCGCCAGAAGCAATAACAACCTCTTCTGCAACATGCGTGCGTACACGCGGGCCTTGTAAATCTGCCAAGATTGCTATTGGCACTCCCACATTTTTTGCTGCAATGCGCACATTCTTCATCACCTGCTCATGCCATTCATATGCACCATGTGAAAAATTGAATCGCATGACATTCAAGCCGTTCCGGATCATTTGTTCCAAAACCTCCACAGTTTCCGAGGATGGTCCGAGTGTTGCTACAATTTTTGTTTTTTTATTAAAAATGTTTTTCTCCATATTTTTGATATCACAATTTGTATTTACTCTCTTCACTATACCATATTTTTAGATTGATAGACCATTAGACACGTAGACAGATAAATAATAATCGACTGAATGAACTTTTAAATTTATAAAAAAACAAAAACAGGTTTTCACCTGCTTTTGTTTTGTCTACAAGTCTACATATCTACTAGTCTACCTGTCTACTGATCTAAAAATCTATTTATCCAAAAGATGGATTCCTCCGATAAGAGGTAATTCTGTCATTTTGCCATTTGATGCATTGATTATGCCCATGATCCAAAACACAATGCTTCCGATCATTACGACAAAGTAAATCAAAAATCCAATCAAAATCACTGTCAAAATACTTGAAATGATATATCCGCCAACCGTAAACATCAAAAGGATCAATGATTGATTTGCATGAAACTTCGCATATGGACTATCCTTTGAATCTGTGATGAGTGGCAAAAAGAAAATAAAATACGCCAAAATGGCCATTGTCTTATTCTTTTCCACATCAGCAGGATCAGCTTGTCGCACAGGAGCTACTGTAGGTTGTGCTTGCTGTTGTGTTTGTTGTGTGTTGTTTTGCTCTTCCATAATGTCACCCACCTTTCTATGAAAATGTAATTAATTTCTATATTTTTATTATATCAAACTATTCAATTTCCGCAATCTCATCGGTAATTTCATCTGGCAGCGTTTCCCCAGGCTCTGTTTTTCCTGGATAGCGCCATGTGCTGATAATGTACATTTGGTTTTGTGCACTATGTGCAAGAAATTGTGCCATACGATCATTCGTTTCAATTTTTTCTTGTCCTTCATGCTTTTTCTTTTCATATTTATACATCACCCAAATTTCATTATTCCATGTTTTTTCGCCCTGTGCATCACGGCGTGTTGATTGTGGCTGCATTACTGCAATCGTGCCTTTACCTGCAATACCCTCCTCTTTGCGATATGGACTGCGAAGAACTCGTGTGATGCGTTGTGCACTCAAACCATACTGACGCATTTTTAATTTAGCATGCTCTGTCCAGTAATATTTATCAGAATTTTTTGGTGATTTCCACATATGGATAATTTTCAGTTATCAGTTTTTTGATTTTCAAAAATGAAAAGATGTATTACTTTTGAAAATTGATTGAAAAATGTAAATTGCAAATTGATAATTGAAAGATATTACTCTCGGTCTGCGCCTCGCAAACGTGCAATGCGTTCCTCCACTGGAGGATGTGTCATGAAGAGTTTTGACATGCCACCAAGCTTTTGTTTGAGCGGATTTGCAATAAAGAGATGTGCTGTGGTATCAGATGCAGTTGCAACCGGTTGCGGATCTGCACTGATCTTTTCCAGTGCCGATGCCAGACCCTCGGGGTAGCGCGTAAGCATTGCCCCAGAAGCATCAGCAAGAAATTCACGTTTACGCGAGATGGCCAATCGTAAAATAGTAGCCAAAAGCGGTGCAAGGATGAGCAAAATAAGTCCAATGACCATCACGAGAGCGTTACCACGCTCACGATCTCCGCCGGAAAAATACATCATATGTGAGATCATCCCGATGATGCTCGTAAAGATCACTGCAACCGTTCCGATAAGAATATCTCGATTGCCGATGTGCGACATTTCATGTGCTGCAACACCGCGGATTTCCTCTTCATTAAGTCGTTCCAATATGCCACGTGTAAATACGATCACACCATGCTCAGGATTGCGTCCTGTGGCAAAAGCGTTGAGTGCCGGATCATCAATTACATAGATCTTTGGTGTAGGTAATCCTGCCGTGATTGCCAAGTTATCCACAATTTCATAGAGTTCTTTGAGATTTTTTCGAGACACTTCTTTGGCACCTGTCATGCTGAGCACCATTTTATCTGAAAACCAATATGACCACACACTTGTTACAATCGCAAAAAATGCCGCAACATACATGATCCATCCACGGTTAAAATAAACCGATAAGACAAAACCAATTGCAACAAGCAGGCCAAAAAACGCGGTCATGAGAAACCACGTTTTTAAAATATTTTCTGATTGATGCGTATACAGTGTCTTCATAAATTCCTCTTTTCACTTTACAAACTTTACAACTGTTTTTAGAACTGCACTTTTACATTTTCTTTTTCCCCTTCTGCGATCTCAAAAAATTCTCTTTTGGTGAAAGAAAAGATCTTTGCAACAATATTGCTCGGCACTGTTTCTACTTTGGTATTGTAATCACGAACGGTACCATTGTAAAAACGACGTGATGCTTGAATTTTGTCTTCCGTGTCGGTAAGGTCGTTTTGTAACTGTAAAAAATTCTGATTTGCTTTGAGGTCAGGATAGTTTTCCGCTACAGCAAACAATTTACCCAATGCACCTGAGAGACCTTGCTGCGCCCCTGCAAATGCCGCCATATCTGCCGCCGTTGCATGACTTGCATCGACCGTGATTGCAGTTGCCTTAGACCGTGCTTCCATCACGTTCTCCAATGTTTGACTCTCGTGTTTTGCATACCCCTTAACAGTTTCCACAAGATTAGGGATCAGATCATAGCGTCTTTTAAGCTGTACATCAATATCACTCCAGCCCTCATCTACACGCACGCGCATTTTTACAAGTGCATTATAAATTCCAATTCCCCACACGACGATCACCACGATAGCGATCAATAAAATAAGTCCAATCATATTTTTTCTTATAAAATTACACCACAATCCTAACACACTCTGTCAAAAAAATACAGAGGATGATATACTATGCATATATGATTGATATTTTGTTACAATTTCAACTTTTTCTCATTCCGATCATTGTGATCTTTTTTGCACAATTGATCAAATTTGTTCGTCTGTCGATAAGACATGGTATAAAATGGGACAACATTTTCGATCCGGGACATTTTCCCAGTGCTCACAGTGCCTTTGTTACGTCCCTCGTTGTCATAATCGGTTATCATGAAAATGTCAGTTCTGGCGTTTTTGCTGTTGCATCATGCTTTGCATTCATCACGATCTATGATGCAATGCGTGTACGTATGCAGATTGGCATGCAAGGTCGCACACTCAATAGACTTGTAAAAGAAATACAGGGTATTGATCGCAAGGATTTTCCTCGACTCAAAGAACATGTTGGTCATTATGCCAATGAGGTTGCCGGTGGGATTGCTGTTGGTTTTTTGGTAACCATTTTCTTCATCTATATCACCACGTTGGTGTAAAAATGTTTCATGCAAAAATGAGAAAGCACCGATAGAACTTCCTATCGGTGCTTTTTTTAACTTTAGATCTTATTCCATATACGCCTGACTGAAAGTTTTGCACTGCAATATTCATCGACAAAGATAAACTGTCCGCCGACAATATCACCGCGCACACTCACGATCCTCATTGCTGTGACAACCGTGTGTTCAGAGAACGAAAAAGAAACATCATATTCCTGTCCGATCGTAACCGCAACAGAACGTGTTGTAAATCCCACCCCTTGTAAGGATAGGTCCACCAAAGTAATAGGATACGCAATACGTTCACCAATTTTAAGCAATCCTTTAGCATTGATCTTCTTACGATCGCATATACGACGAAAGAACGAGATCATAAAAGATTCTTGACAACTACATCTCGCTTTTGTGCGCACAGAATTTTCTGAGACATCGATCCATACACCTTTTGTGCAATAGGGACAAACAACCCACGCACGCCCGTTTTTAACTGCAACTTCCATTTTTTTCATTAACTGCACCTCATATATTATGATTGATCTTTTATTGTAAAGTAACAAATACCCATTCGTTTATGATCTGTGATTTTACATAAAAAATAATTTCCTGTCAAAGAAATTAGCCCTATATCAAATCACTCTCATTGATACATAATTTTCTAGAAAATTTAAAACCCCTTGAAGTTCTCGACTTCAAGGGGTTTGTCTGTCATATTTTCATACACCATATCGACAAAATTTCACACCAATTTTATCTCCGGAAATATTTTGAACCACAAGTTTGTGTCGTGAAAATTGCGGATTCCAATCGCATACAATACCCTGCAATTCCTGACCGACACGCAATTTACGTCCCTGTCCATGCAATACGGTAAACCCCACACCATCGCACGACACATCCTGCAAATGAATGATCATGAGTTGATTAGCGACAATCCGCAATTGTGCTTTGCCGCTTTGTCGTTCACGAATAGTGCGACGACGATTCAGTTCACATTCACATTTTTGATTACAATTCTTACACGTAACGCTACGACGTTTTTCATCTGGTCGCACAACAATAGAACTTTTTTTCCTACAGTTGGGACAGACAAAACGTATGCGTCCATCTTGCACACGACACACCATTCTCTTTCGATATAACATGATCAATCATCTCCCAAAATATACTAATGTTATTGTATGATCATTCGCTGTTGTGGTGAATAATCTTTACCATCTGCATATTGCACACCGACGTACTCACCATCTATACTGCGCACAAGAAAATCATGTTTACATTGCACGCCTCTGCTTAACTCATAGGTGATCGAGATCTTTTTTCCCACCATAAAACGATCTTTCACATATGACGCTTTAAAACCCATACCACCAAAAGAAATGTCTTTCGGTTGTATCGTACACTTTGATTGTGTTGATAGCGCACACTGTGCCTTGCCAAATTGATATGATTGCCTCCTACTTGTACGTCTTTCAATTGTATAGGTGATCTTCAAACCACATATACATTTTCCCGTTAATGTTCTTCTATGTGCGGGCACTTCAATATCTGCCACATATCCGCAAGCAACACATTTGTGTTTTATGATACCATCACGCGCATTTGTTACGATCATTCGACCACTCATATTAGTCACCTTTTTTGTATGTATTTTGATTTTAAGTAACAATGATCTTATGTCTTTGTTCCATTATTCTTTATTTTTTCAATGTTTGCAAAATCTTACGCACACTTACTCGATCATCCCAAGGCATTAACACACCGTCCTTGCCCACAATTGCCTGTTCCGATCCCTTACCTGTAATTAAAACTACATCATTTTCTGTTGCAAGATCTATGGCCTTTTTGATCGCCTCTGCACGATCCCTGATCAAAAAGAGATCTTTTCCTTCAATTTTACCTTTCTCGCGCGACCCCTCTGCAACAGCTGTAATGATCATCATTGGGTCGTCATCATAGGGATCCTCATTCGTTACAACGACATACCGCGCCAATTCTCCGGCAATGCGCCCGAGCTTTCCCCGCCGCGCAACATCACGCCCACCGCCGGTTGAACCTAAAACATGTATAATATTTTTTGGTTCAAGCACACGTACTGTCTCGTATAGTTTTTCCACTGCAACAGGTTCAAATGCATAATCCACAATAACCGTAAAATTTTGTCCTTCATCGATCCGTTCCAAACGACCTGGTAGCCCAGAAATTTGCATCAATCCCTTGACTGCAACGTCATGTGCTATACCAAGTGCACGAGCAATAGAAAGTACCGCAGTAGCATTGGTTGCATTGAAATTCCCAAGGATCTGCATTTGAATCTCAGCATTAGCACATACAAAATGTACACCGATCTTATTGGATGAACCTGACGTATAATGTATCATCTCTACAGATGGCATGTTATCGTAGTAATCTTTCTGTCCAAAACCGATTTTATGATCAACAGGAAACTGTATAAATTCTGCTGCATACGGATCATCCATATTAGCAACAATTGTTTTTGCAAATTTTTCACCATGCATTATTTTGCGTGCACATCGCGAGAGATGTAAAAATAATTTTTTCTTTGCATTTTTATAATTATCAAAACCACCGTGAGATTCAATATGTTCCGGATATAGGCCTGTGAACACCATTACATCGTAGTTGATGAATCGATGACGAAATTGCACTGCGCCTTCGGATGTTGTTTCGACAATTGCCACATCACATTTGTTCCGCACCATGCGAGCGAGCATTTGTTGCGTAAAAAACCGCCCAACCATCGTCATTTTTTTATCATTGAGCCAATCATTTTTTCCATCACTGAACATCGCTGTCGACGTATATCCCACACACAACCCTGCATGACGCAATACCTGTGCTGTCATATATGTTACTGTTGTTTTACCTGTCGTCCCCGTTACACCAATAACGATCATTTTTCTACTGGGAAACCCATAAAATAATGCCGCGAAAAATCCCATCACAAAATGATAGATTGGTTGGAATACATTAAAAATTGTACGTGGAATCATTCTTTTAATTCCTATAAGCATAGTATTCATATACAACTATGATACATTATAATATCAGGGAAAACAAAAATTCTGACAGCTCATAAAACAGTTTTATCATGCTCCTTATGTCTTATTTCGCCAATTTTTGCAAAAAACGATATAGAGAATAGTGTAAAGAAGATCGTACTATATCGTATGAACCTTTTGTAATATACAATTTCTCATTTGGCGCAAATCCCTTTTTAAAACGCGTGATACCCCGCTTACCATCATCCTGTATATCCTCAGAGAACACCCCGCCAAAATCATACCATTCACAACCAATTTTTTTTGCATCACAAATCGCTTGCCACTGCAATAAGAAAGGTGCCATTACCTCACGATTTTCATCCGCCGTCGCACCATGAAGGTATGTTGCCACACCTCCAAAAAAAGATATCACATTTACTGCAAGAATTTTGTCTTGATATTGTGCGATGTACAGCTGTATATTCTCATCTGGTAGTATTGCAATAATTTTTTCATAATGCATTTTTTCATGAAAAGACACCTTCTTTCTTGTCGCTGTTTGTTTGACGAGTTTATAAAAAATGTCTATATATTTTTGTTCTTTCGATGTGAATACTTTTACGCCTTTTTTTTGTGCAAGTCGAATATTGTATCGCGTTTTGCTTTTCATATCCTGCAACAATTCATCTTCTGTTCGCACGATGTTCATGATCAAATTCTGTCGCGGTTGCATATCATGCGGTGCTTTAACGATTTTTTTACACGCACTCTGCATTACATGAAGCATGTCATCATCATTCACATCCACACGAACCCATCCGTATCGCAAATTGCACATTTCTCGACACATATCATCCGTAAGAGTCGCTACTCGCGATATATAGAGATATTTCCCAACTAATGGCACTTTTTGTTCTACTCCATATAAGACGTGATCCCCACAATGCATATCAACAATCTCCTTTTGTTCCGCACGCAAAACTGCCATCCACTCTCGTGACTGCAAAAGTCCCCCTTCCGGCTTTTTAACTTGATCATTCATCATAATACACATACTATCAAATCTCGGATAAAAACGCTATAATATACTCATGATAACCATTTTAGGATTGTTCTATGCACGATTTTGATTATGCATGCATGCGTCGTTGCATCGCACTTTCACAAGAATCGCTCAATGTTGGTGATGCACCATTTGGAACAGTAATTTCCAAAAATGGCATAGTTATTTCTGAAGCGCAAAATGATTATAAAACAAAAATATCCGAACATGCCGAAATTATTGCGCTCAATCGTGCGCACAGCTCCACTGGTTCAGCTAATCTTGAAGGTTGCACTCTCTATACCAACGTTGAACCGTGTCCCATGTGTTCATTCATGATTCGTGAGTTTAAAATCAGTCGTGTAGTTTTTGCACTTCCATCACCGTATGTCGGCGGATACAATCGATGGCCTATTCTCCAGGACACGATCATGAGTGGACTCACGCCTTATTTTTCCACGTCGCCGGAAGTTATCGACTGCTTTTTGGAAAAAGAAGCCGCATTAATTTTACAAGACACATCCTTGTGGATGTTTGGCAGCAATGTTAAAATCACAGATCCACCCAATGATCCTCGAGAAAAATAATTTATATATTTATGTCACACATTGAAAAAACATCCAATCTCATACACGCAAGTGAAACTGCGGGTCATCTCATGATCCATAATGTGCCAATTGTTGCAGAGACTGATACGATTGCTCATATCGAAAAACTTCTTTTAGAAAAAGTACACACATTTGCAACTATTGATTATATTTTTGTTGTCAACACAAAAAATGTGCTCAAGGGTGCTGTGTCGATCAAAGATCTTTTTCGAGCAGATAAATCAACTGCTGTTGATGATATCATGACGCGGGACCTTATAACTGTGCGTGCACACACAGATCAAGAACGCGTAGCGCTTCTCGCTGTACGACACAACCTTAAATCCGTTCCTGTCGTTGACAAAGATATGCATTTTCTCGGCATCATTCCCTCTGACACAATTCTCCAAATATTAGATAGTGAATCTGTAGAAGACATTCTACGCTTCGGAGGTGTGATCCACAAAACAACGTTCGATGATGTATTTCATCTCTCCATCTTTAAATCCTTACAGTATCGTCTTCCATGGCTTCTTTTGGGTCTCTTTGGAGGCATTTTGACATCTGGCATCATCGGGAATTTCGAAGAAGTGCTTTCGAAAAATCTTGTTCTTGCAACATTCATTCCGCTCATTGTGTATATGGCGGATGCTGTAGGTACGCAAATGGAAGCATTCATCATTCGTGATCTTGCAATTGACCCAAAACTCACTTTCATGCGTTATTTTTTCCGTCAATTTTCAGTCGTGGCCATCATTGGTGCAATTGTGAGTGTTATTTTATTTGGCATCAGTAGCCTGTTATATCACGACACAAAACTTAGTATCGTTATTTCCTTATCACTTTTTTGCGCGATCATGTCATCAATTATAAGCGGCTTGGCAATTCCTTTCATTTTCAACAAGATCAACCTTGATCCTGCAAATGCCAGTGGTCCCATCGCAACGATCTTGCAAGATGTTTTCAGCGTTTTTGTATACTTTAGCATCGCTTCCCTTTTACTTTAAAGACAGGTGAACTTTAAAAAACCATTTTGTCATACAATATAGTGGTTTTTTGTAAATAAAAACAAAGTTTTTTCATGCAATTTTCTTTTCCATCACATCTTTGAGAAAAAGTCCAATCGCACCGGCAAGTGGTACCGCAAGAAATATGCCGACAATTCCAGCGATCTGTCCACCAATAAGCAAAGCCAAGATCACTAAAACCGGATGCAATCCAATCGCTTTATTCATGATCTTTGGGATCAAAAAGTAATTTTCGATCAAATTAATGCCCCAATATGCCACAAACACGAACAGTCCAATCATCGGATCTTGCATAAAGCCAAAGATCACAGCCGGCACACCTGCCATAATAGGACCAAAATATGGCACAATTTCCAAAAGTCCACCAATAACAGCCAAAACGGATGCATATGGCACGCCCAAAAGTCGCAATGCGATGTAATACAATACACCAACAAAGATCATCGTCACCAGCTGACCAGCCATCCACCGTCCAAAATTTTCTTGAATACGATCGATGAGTGTGGCTATATACTTTTGGTGTTGTGACGGGACAATAAGAAGAAGAGCATTTTTTAAACCGTCCTCCTGCAAGGACATATAAAACGACATGGAAATTACAGCAAAAATGGAGATGAGTCCAGAAAGCAAACCGACTGTTGTAGAAAAAGGATTGCCGAGTAGTCCAATAAATTGCTGACTGACATTACTGAATGTTGGATCTTCTATCGGTGAGAGATGTTTTGGTAAAAATTGTGCAAGCAGTTTTGGCACTTCAGTGCCAATTTCTTCAAATTGTGCTGATATTGTTGGCACAATAAATGAGATCAGGACGCCTAAAAGCAAGAAAAAGATGATGTATACCACACTCACAGCAACTGCCCGGGGCGAACGCAAAAATGCTTGCGTATTTTTGATCATTGGATTAAGCGCTGCCGTGATGATGATCGCAATAAGAAAAAGCCAGATCACATCACGAATGACATATAAAAACCACAATCCCAGAACAATACCCAGAACACGGAAAATGATATTGGACGATACATCAATAACTTGACTCATATCATGTATTTATAATTACACTATACAGTATCACATAAAAAAGATAAAAACAATCATTTTTTATCAATGACATTTTTAATTGAGATGATCTTCATTTTTTGCTAAAAATGTAAGATTTTTCTGATTTCATCTTCTTTTTCTTTTTGTGGACCAATAATTGTACAGTTCAAACCCTCATTTACAAAGATTTCTTTGGCTACACGTTGAATATCTGCACGTGTTACCTTCTTAATACGACGCAACGATTCTTCCGGCACCACGATTTCGTCACGCGTCGCCTCTTGTTCTGCAAAATTCATTGCAATTGCATCCGATGTTTCCATACTGTATGCAACACGACCTTCAAAACCACTGCGCGCACGGTCGAATTCCTCTTGCGTCACGCCACGTTGTGCAATTTTTTTCATTTCTTTGAGGATAATTTGCATTGTTTCAAAAAGTTTGTCGTGTTCCACGCCCGCTTTTGCTGCAATATATCCGATTTCTGGATAAAATTCCGTGAACGCATGAACACTGTAGGCCAAACCTCTTTTTTCACGCACTTCTTCCCACAATCTACTGCTCATACCTCCACCCAAAATGTTTGATAACACCGAAAGTACATAACGGTCCTTGTGATCAAATCCTCCCGTGTGCACACCGACAATAAAATGTGTTTGATCTGTTTTTTTATCTTTGATCATCAGTGCAGGTGCATCCTGCATTCGCACAAAGAACTCATGCGTTGGTTTTTCTCCCACAACCATATCCGAAAAATCTTTGCGGATCTTTTGTAACACTTTTGTTTCTGGAAAATTTCCCACAACACATATAACTGTGTTATGTGCTGCATAACATCGTGCCAAATAATCGATAAAATCTTTACGCACAAACGATGTCACATTTTCTTTTGATCCAGCAATATCTCGCCCCAATGGATGATCTTGTCCATACAAAAGATTTTCAAATGTATCATATACAAGTCGTGCCGGCATATCTTCATACATATTGATCTCCTGCACAATTGCACCAGACTCCTTCTTGATTTCCGCTGCTTTGAAAGTTGAGTGAAGAAAAAGATCGTGCAAAATATCCATTGCACTGAAGATCTTTGCTGCTGGAACCTTCGTATAAAATGCTGTACGATCTTTGCCTGTATACGCATTATGTTGTGAACCTAGTGCATCAAGTTCCTTGGTAATATCCATGGATTTTGGTCTGCGCTCCGTACCTTTGAAAAACATATGTTCCAAAAAGTGCGCCAAGCCATTCTCATGTACATCTTCAAATCGCGATCCTGTGCCCACACAGATCAATGCTGTTGCCGTGGTCATTTCCTTGATCGGCACGAGCACAATACGCAAACCATTTTTCAGCACGTGTTTTTTATATTCCATAAAGAGAATTTCTTAAAAAGTGATACTTTTTTATTGTCTACGATATTTCTCATTGCGTCAACCAAAATAAAAAGAAATGCCTCTACTCAAGTGACATTTCTCATAATCCGTTTCTTATATTAATTTTCTATAGAACTTCTCCAATGATAAACCAATCAATATCCAAGTCCTCATTTCTTTCTGTAAGAAGTTCTACAACGAATGATTTTCCATCAACGATCTTTGTAGCGGCCAAAGTTTGATCAAGTGGCATCTTTGGACTCACAAACACGCGACTTCCCCTTGTGATTGCTTTTGTTTCTATCATGATTTCTTTTTTACCTGCCGGAATTGTCGCGGTTCCTATAGATGCAGCATCACTCTCTTGATCATCCCGCACATGATCATTGATCATCAATTTGTTTGTTTCAATTTCTTTTACTTTAAGCTTTTCAGTAACTAGTATGCCAGCAATCGTCACCATAGAAATATCCTCACCGTTTTTTGTAAATAGAAAGTTTTCATTGATTGCAATGATCGTTTCTTGATGCACTTCCACAAGCGCCCTTATTGCAGATTGTTCCATTTCTTGCAATGCCATATTTTGCTTAATGTCCGCGATCAATTGTGATTGCGCATTCGCATCTTCTTGCAGCGCAAGAATATTTTTTCGTGCGTTGGCAATATCATTCTTAACCTCTTCTACCGATGAAGTAGTTTGTATTAAAGTTGCAATATTTTGATCTTCTTGCAAAGCGATATTGGAAAATTCATCGAAAATTGAAAATTGATCGCTGGAAATTCCTGTGATAACAGACTGTTGCTCTTTGATCGCATTGAAGGCTACTGGAATAAGATCTGCATAATATACACCCAAAGAATTTCCATTATTTTGTACAACCTCAGGAACAATCTTTTGCAATTCCTGTGCAGAAAATCCGATCTTTGTTTGCGTCCCCAATCTTTCATCTTTCCAATTAAATGTGATGGGGGTGATATTCATAACCGCATCCAAACCATAATTGAGAGTTGAAATATTCTTTTTTAACGTGATATCAGAGGTGTTGATCGTGCCATTTGCCGCATACACCGTATTCCATCGGTTTGAGCCAGAACCAAGATTGATTACAGCATCCGATGTGGGGGTGATATTACTTGCGATTATGAGATTTGGGATCGTAACGCCTGAGCCATCAAGATACATCTGCTCCGTATTGTTGTAAGCGAATCCCAATCTAGCAGAACCATCCATGAACATACCGACTCCTGTATATCCTGAGAATGCGTATGATGGGGTGTTCAACACACCGTTTCCTGCCAACACTCTGTTTGGAGAAAAATTCGTTGCAGAGAGACTTGTGAATGATGCCGTTGTTGCATTTAATGTTGGGATCGTAACGCCTGAGCCATCAAGATACATCTGCTCCGTATTGTTGTAAGCGAATCCCAATCTAGCAGAACCATCCATGAACATACCGACTCCTGTATATCCTGAGAATGCGTATGATGGGGTGTTCAACACACCGTTTCCTGCCAACACTCTGTTTGGAGAAAAATTCGTTGCAGAGAGACTTGTGAATGATGCCGTTGTTGCATTTAATGTTGGGATCGTAACGCCTGAGCCATCAAGATACATCTGCTCCGTATTGTTGTAAGCGAATCCCAATCTAGCAGAACCATCCATGAACATACCGACTCCTGTATATCCTGAGAATGCGTATGATGGGGTGTTCAACACACCGTTTCCTGCCAACACTCTGTTTGGAGAAAAATTCGTTGCAGAGAGACTTGTGAATGATGCCGTTGTTGCATTTAATGTTGGGATCGTAACGCCTGAGCCATCAATTGTCATTTGATGATTGCCCATGGACGCAAAACGTATATCATGTGATCCCGTACTGTACATACCAGTGCTCAGATCACTCGCAAAGGCGTAAGCTGGTGCAGATGCTGTGCCATAACCAGTTGTTACGCTCACAGGATTAAAATTTGTTGTAGAAAGAGTTGTAATAGCGGCAGTTGTTGACGAAAGCGTAGGGATGCTTACTCCTGCATTATTTATGGTCATGCGATGATTGCCCATTGAAGAGAACATAATATCATGTGAACCTCCTCCATACATACCGGTACTTGGATTGCCCACAAATGTAAACCCTGGCGCTGATGCTGTGCCATAATTAGCTTGTACCGACCCAGTCACTCCCGCAATTAAATTTGTACCTGAAATCGTCCAATCGCTATCCGTTGGCAACGCCACAAACTCCAACCCTGTACCAGCAGCATTTACTCTGACATATTGATTTGCCGTGTACGCTGCAGGTGTATCTGTAAGTCCGAGAAATGTGGATACTCCTCCAATTGTAGACCATGTTCCTGCAGAATTTTTGTATTCCACCGTTCCGGCGTTATCTCTCAAACCATACCCCACCTCACCATCTGTGTCGCCGAAATTGACATATGAGCTCACATCGAGTCCGATATTACCTGCAACATCAAACTTATGATCAGGAGTTGGATCACCTATGCCGACATTTCCCGACGCATAATATGCATCGTCATTATTCTGATCCCATAATGACCGTACCAGACTTTCTGTGCCATCGCTGGATTGATAATACAAATCAGCAATCGTTGACCCAGAAATATCATATGCATCCGTAGGAGGTGCAAAAGCAGATGTC
>DYDB01000015.1 GCA_020718085.1 Micavibrio sp.
ACGGCGTGGACTACTGGGGTATCTAATCCCATTCGCTACCCACGCTTTCGTATCTCAGCGTCAGAAAAGTGCCAATAACCTGCCTTCGCCTTCGGTGTTCCCCATGATATCAACGCATTTCACTACTACACCATGAGTTCCAGTTATCTCTCACTTTCTCTAGATGTGCCGTTTCGTGAGCAGGTTTCGAGTTGAGCTCGAAAATTTGACCCACGACTAACACACCCGCCTACATACGCTTTACGCCCAATAAATCCGGATAACGCTTGAGGTCTCTGTATTACCGCTACTGCTGGCACAGAGTTAGTAACCTCTTATTCATTAGGTACGCTCAGTACATTGATCCCTAATAAAAGCGATTTACGACCCTAAGGCCTTCATCTCGCACGCGGTGTCGCTCCATCAGACTTTCGTCCATTGTGGAATATTCTCGACTGCAGCCACCCGTAGGTGTTTGGCCAGTGTCTCAGTGCCAATGCTGGGGGTCATGCTCTCACACCCCCTACCCGTCATAGCCTTGGTGAGCTATTACCTCACCAACAAGCTGATAGGACGCAGGCTCCTCTCAAAGCGATAAATCTTTACTCCGGAGAGCATATCGTGTATTATCCATCCTTTCGAATGGTTATTCACGACTTTGAGGCAGATTCCTACGTGTTACTAGCCCGTTTGCCGAGGGTCTAACCCTCTCGACTTGCATGCCTTATCCACACCGCCAGCGTTCATCCTGAGCCAGGATCAAACTCTCAATATAAACGATTACCCCGACGAATCGGGGCCATCTCTGCTCGAATCAACATTAGTGAGATGTGTGATGAACCGAAGTTCATCAGTTAGTTTGAACCACCTAGTCATTTAAGACTAGATTTCTTAGACTCAATTTATAGATCAGGACACTATAATAAATTATAGTGACATTTTTAGGACTAACCACAAAAAATTGTGATTTAGTATATTTGCTAGTTGTCATCAAATACAGTTACTATTGTATTTGATGATCGTCTTATTCTATTTTTAAAGTTCACGTTTTCCTTTGCAGAAAGAAAAACACATCTCTAACAACTTTATCATACGATGAAAATTTTGTCCAGAGATGTATCATTCTTTCACCCGTGTGAATGCAGTCAACGATACCCGTATTCATTTCTTAACACTAAAACTTATTATACACGGCTTTAAAATCCTGTCAAGAGGTTCTATGAATGAAGAATTAATAATGAATAATTAATAGGAGAAACCACGTTTTTTAAGTGATTTTTTATGTATTCAACATGTACGTATTCACTGTCATTTCCATGAAAAAAGTAACCTCTTTTATAAGATCAGAACGGTTTTGCTAGATTCCCACCTACGCGGGAATGACAATTGAAAAAATGTTTTGTAACAAACAAAAGTATTCTAAATATTTTGTATATTTTTGATAAAAAAATCTTTATCAAAAAACTATTTTAAAAAAGTAAAAAGCTGACTCCACACGATATGTGAAATCAGCTTTTTTGTACGAACAGCTCGTGACAGTTCTGTCACATATTACTGTTGTGCACCGGCACCGTCGTCAACCTTTTCGGGAGCGCCAGTTTTTGCTTCATCTTCGGAGAGAAAAACCTCGGCATCGGCACCATTACCACCACCTGCCGGAGGAATATCCGCAACGGCCAGCTTGAGAGCATTGATGGTTTCCTGCAATTCGAGTTTCGAGGCGCTGACATTGATGCCGCCAATGACCTCGCGCAGGTTCCGTGCAATAGAAACAACGGGCAGAAGAGACACCAACTCCTGTTCCAGGTCGGCAAATTTTTTCTGCAAAACCTTCTCAGAATCCTTTGCTTGACGCGAACGGGATTTAGCGGTATGCAAACTCTCTCGCAATCCATCGTTTGCGCGATCACGCTCCTCGATTTCTTTTCTGAGATTCGTGATATGATCTTCCGCTTTCTTGAGCTGATTGGAAAGCTGAGTGACGATTTTCTTGTATACGTCCATCTCGATCTTGAGCATCGACATGGTAACACCGTCAATCGTTCGTTCCGGCTCTCCTGGCACGCAAGGCGCAGTGATGTGTGAAACCTCAGGATCAACCATATTTCCAAGAATTCCGCCCATACCTCCATGGCGCGACCGACCACCACCGAAAAGCTCGGCAAACATATCCGGAAAGCCACCGCGACCAAACAATTCCTCAAAAGATGCCTCATTTCCGCAATTACCTCTTCGACCTGTCATCATCATTCTCCTCGCCAATAAAATGTTTTTTAAGTTAACTGCCTTAGATCTGACTCTCTGCCAGAATTGCTATTCTAGCAGATTATCGCCACTTTGTCAACTGTTTCTAAAAAAGAAAAAGGCTGTATGTAATATTCATTATAAACAGCCTTTTTTGACATAAAACGCAAAGAAATTCGCTTAAAAAAATTCAGTGATCGGTCGATGGATCATGTGGCGCACGCTCCCCACTAATTCCTTTTGTCTCTTGGTCTTTATGGGAATTGTACCAATGAAAAATTCGACATCTCTCAATTTCTGACATGCAACATGCACATCATTTTCATACGAAAACATACTGTCATTTTCTTCCCCTGTATGCCACCTTTTTTGCAATATACCAACAGCTCTTTCGTACCACTTTTTTTCAGTCTCCACGGTAGTCGGTATCGTACCGATAAAAAGTGCTACTTCTGCACATTTTTTTTCAAAAGCCAATGCCATCTGCTGCATTACTTGTAAAAAAAATGCCACTTCTTCCACTGGATTTTGCATGATTTTTCCTCCCAAAAAGATATCTTTTTTTCACTTGATTTTAAACAACGGAAAACTCATTATATAGCATAAGATTGATTGCGTCAATATATTTTCCTTAGAAATTTTTCGAAAAAGTAAAACCGTCTGTCATCATTATGATGCAAGACGGTTTTATGTAACATTGTTTCCCTTATGGGACTTTTTTTCCCAAGATCGCGATCAGTTTTTTTGCAAAATCTGCACTTATTGATCCTACCTCCGCATTCGCAATACACACCCTGATCTCATGCAACAAACCTTGTTGAAAATCGATCTTTCCGGACATGCGCATATTCACGCTTTTTTGATGAACCAATTGCACTTGTTGGATAGACAACATTTCCTCAAGAATGGTATTCCATTCATACAACGAATCAATTGTCATTTCCGCTTCTGTATCCTGATCAAGATCGTCAGACATCATTCCGGAACGCTCTTCCTCCATGTCATATACCTCCTACCAATATATAAATTATGAAACATCATCAAAATTATACAATGAACTATAGCTCCTCACTTTACGGCAAAAAATATGCTTTGTCAAAACACAAAAAGATATAGCTGTTATTTCAATCATCATAAATTTTATTCAAAATATAGAACATGTCTTCGCGAGGAGGCACGACGAAGCGATCTCCTACACATTTGACATTTTTCGTACAATGACTGAGATTGCTTCGTCGTTCCTCCTCGCAATGACAAAGTTTATATGTTTCTTGGATAAAGATGTCTAGTTAAGCATAATGTGTGACACATTACACCAAAAACCCGACTGCAATTAAACACAGGCGGATTTTTACTATATATATGGTCTTTACATAACATCTAACAAGTGCCTCACTCGGTCGCGCAAATTATCCGTACTTCCAAAGATCGGAGATTTTGGGATCACGTTAATTTCTTCACTGCCAGCTAAGACTTTTTCAATAAGTTCTTTTGTTTCTTCCACAGTATAATCACGATCATGCGATGCTGAGTATGCACCTCCCATACGATCTATCATGGCAAATAAAAATCTTTTCTCTTTATCAAAAACACTTTCTCCCATCTCAGCGACCTGTTTTTCCAATTCTGCGATCTCACGATCAATTTTCTCCAAAATTGGTCGATCTGCCGGTATAAGATCTTTAAAAGCAAGCATGCCCTCTCTCTGATTTTTTAATTCATTGATGCGCATCAAGAGAAGCTCGTCCTCATTTGCCTCTATGCGCACCGTCGCATCGGGATCAAACGCTTTCTTTATCGGTTCTTTTGCGATATATGGACCACCTTCGAACATCATAAAAATTCATTAATTTATAATAAGCCAATGCCTTTTATTTTGTGATCACACTCTTTCCTCCAGGCATATACGGTCGCAAAACTTCCGGTACGATCACACTGCCATCTGCCTGCTGATAGTTCTCCAAGATCGCAATGAACGGTCGTGGTGACGGAAGCACTGTATTGTTGAGCATATAGACAAATTTTTTCTTCCCGTCTTTATCTTTGTAACGCACATTGAGACGACGTGATTGCCAATCTACAAAATTCGACGCGCTACCCGTCTCACCCCATCTGTTCATGCCAGGCATCCACGCCTCGAGATCGAACATGCGATATTTCCCCGCACTCATATCACCGGTACAGATCGCCAACTTACGATAAGGAAGCCCCAATTCTTGATGGATCTCTTCAGAGATCGCAACCATTTCCTGTTGCAATTTTTCACTCAGATCGATATCCGCCGGCGCAAGCACAACTTGCTCGATCTTCATGAATTCGTGTACACGATACATACCTTTTGTATCTTTGCCATAACTGCCGATCTCAGAGCGATAGCATTGGCTGTATCCGCAAAGTTTCATCGGCAATTGCGATTCATCTAATACCTCATCTGCATAGTAAGCAAGTAATGACGGCTCTGCCGTACCGACCAAAAATTTCTTTTCTTTTGATTCTGCACCATCTGCCGTTTTGTTCTTAGATGCTACCTGGTAGATCTCGTCAGTTTCCTGATCATATTCCGTCCCTTTGAAGTATCCACTGCCAAAAAGCGCAAACTCTTTCACCAATGTTGGTGGGATCATCGGTGTAAAACCTTTGGAAATGATCTTGTGAAGCGCATAGAGCATGAGAGCCATCGTAAGCGCCGCACCATCGCCCTTGAGATAATATCCACGATATCCAGCGACCTTTGCCCCGCGTTCAAAATCGATGATATCCAATTCCGTTCCAAGTGTAATGTGATCTTTTGGCGTGAAATCAAAAGTTGGCTTTTCTCCCTTTTCATATACGGTGACATTTTCACTTTCATCCTTTCCACGTGGAACATCAGCGGCATGCACTGTCGGCACTTGCACCATGAGCTCATCAAATTTTTTTTGCAATTCTGCCAAGAGTGGTTCCTTAATCTCCACCTGTTCCTTGATCGTTTTGCCTTCTGTGATAATTGCAGGACGTTCATCTGCAGTCGCTTTTTTCATACGCTCATTGAGAGCATTTTTTTGTGCTTGCAAGTTTTCAATTTCTTGCATGAGCACAACGCGTTCCTTGTCCACTGCAAGCAAATCGGCAATCGAGATCTTTAAGTTTTTTTCCTGCGCGGCTTTTTGTACCACATCTGCATTGTCACGAATGTATTTGATGTCTAACATATGTTTTTAGTAAGTAGTAATTAGTGAGTAGAAATTATCAATCATCTGTCATCCTGAACCCTGCCTACCGGCAGGCAGGTTGTTTCAAGATCATAAAAAGAAGCCCGATGACCTTTTGTAAAAGTAATATAAATTTTCCCGTATAATCTTTGTCATTTCCCTTGTATTCATTTCTAACTACTCTATGGTATCAAATAAAAAGATTGGATGCAATTTAGCAGTATGTACAGAAAAATAAAAGAAGCTTGACTGAATTGGTTTTCAGCAAGCTTCTTTGGAGGCGTCATGCCTCCTGATCATCCTCATTTGGATACAAGTGACCCACGAACTTCCATGGGTCATCTGTGCCGGACGGTCGACGCTCCAGTGTGTGCGTGTACTCCCTGCGTCCGTCCGAAGAATCCTCTGGTAAGTCGAGATTATGACGTGCCATAAGTTTTTTTCCGAAATCCTCGTCCTTTTCGCGCCAGACGTATACTTCTCGTGGCTCACTTACATCTGTAGCTATGTTTTGCAAACTACCTACACCATCTTCCCATTCAGTGCGGTTGTCATAAATTTTTACTGTCAATCTGTAATCAAATTGTGGCATGGCATTCTCCTTATCTTGATGAGGTTTCTATATTCACATTTAAAAAACTATAACATATCATTATAGCACATTTTTTATGTTATGTCAATATATGCCAACAAAAAATCCCGCCCTGGAGAAAATAAACCTGGGCTGAATTTTCTGATGAGATCTAATTTTGATCTGTATTTGAATCTATTCCACGCGCCTAAAGATCAAAATGATCCCCTGCTTAACTATGCGATCATTTTTCGATCTTTGTTGTATTGCACCAAAAGCATTATACTCAAACTCGCGATCACCGCAAAAATAATCAGACTGAGATATATCATTGCGTCCCACACAACATTACCAGATCCGCTCATCACTTCTTGTACTGTCTCAACAACACCTTTTACACTTAACACAGTCAATATCAGTGCTGACACATATCCATCAAATTGATAATATTTCAACAAACTTACAAGCCATAGCACAATTGCCCACGAAATGATTAGGACGAGAACGAGCGTGAGAAGAATGATTGTATCGCCAAGTGAACCGATCATTGCCAGTGCAACAAAAACCGTTCTCAAAAGCACGGCACACACAAATGCAGTGATCAAAATATGATTTTGCGTAGAAAATTTCTCTCTGAAATCTTTGCTGGCAAATCCTTTTAATGTTTTTTCCAACAAAATTGTATCGACACCTTGTGCGAGAAGCATATCCCTAATTTCTTGGTGCGATCGATTGATTTTTATTTGCTCACGTACGATTTTGATTATTTCTGTTTTTTTCATTTATTTTTATTATTTTTTTACAAATTCACTTATTCCACACTCTTAAAGATTGGCAAACCATCTGCACCTGTCGGCACATAGATCGTGCCTGCGCGATCTTTGAGTTCTTTGATATAGAGATATTGGAGATATTTTGCACTGAGCGACTCATTGATGATCGCCTGTGCGTCACGTTGCCCTGCCGCTTCTACACGTTTACGCTCGGCTTCTTTTTCTTCTTTTTGCAAGACAAACTCATAGCGCTGCGATTCTTGCTCTGCTTGCAGTTTCTCTTGAATACTCTTGGAAAGACTCGCCGGAAGCGTTACATTGCGAAGAAGCACCTGTTCCACAATAATGCCACGCGGATCAATGGTCTCAGACAATTTTTCTCGAATGCCATTTGCCACCTCATTGCGTTTCTCGCTATAAATATCTTTGGCATTATAACGTGCCACCACTTCGCGGATCGCACTGCGAATTTCCGGACGAATGATCTTTTCTTGATAATTCAAACCGAGATTCTTGTATACGTCGGATGCGCTGCGCTCATCGAGATGATAGAAAACCGTAATGTCCAAGTCCACTTGCAATCCTTCGTTCGTCAAAGCGGAAATCTGATCTGCACCGGCTTTTTGACCCTCACCTTGTGCTACGCTCATTGTATACTCCTCTGTACGCACACTCATACGTTCTACATTTTCCAACGGATTGATGATATGCAATCCCGAGGAAACTTCCTGATCTTTTACCTTGCCAAAAAGCGTCCGCACACCCGTTTGTCCGGCAGGAATGACGATCAAAATATTCATCACGATCACTATGATGACGATGAATCCGATGATCCACAATATTTTCCCTTTGATGTTGTTCATAGATGTTGTGTTAGTTGATGTAAATGACGCGTCTCTGATCGTACTGGTCGTATTGTTACTGAACACCCTTTTTAGTTCCACTAGTGGATCAGCTAAGATGTATAAAATGTGTGGCACTTGCGGATTTTTTTTGACGATCAATTTTGCAATCGGACGAATGAGGATAAGGTATATGAACCCCCACCAAAATATATTCCAAAGGATATCCATAGATTTTTTTAGATACTAATATTATCATTATGTCATTAAATTGTGACTTTTGCAAAATCATCTCTAGGCAATCGAATCACATAAAAATATAATACTGTTAACAAAATGGTCATGACTATGCCAAAAACAAGATAACCTTTCTGAACACCATAACTACCGATAAAATATCCGATCACCAACGGGATCCACACGCCATTACCTGCGCAAAAGAACTCATACAGTGATATATATGTTGCTTTGAGATTTTGCGTCGGACAATCCCTTAGTAAATATGTGTGTACAAGTATCTTTCGCACTCTGAAATATCCCCCCAGAATGACAAATATCCCCACGCCAATAATAGGGTTTGATACCACACCCGTGAGCAAGCATACGCTACAGCCAATCAAATAATCCATTGCGTAGTACTTCTTTGGTGTAGCCTTTTCCCACGTTGCGATATAATATGTCATCACTATGCCCGCAATAGCCATCATCGAATAAACTGTTCCATACACCCACAGGGGCATATCCATGATCTGAAAATATAATTCTTTATATTCAGGGATCTTATTTTGCATCGCAGTGATGAGTCCCATGAAAAAAAATAATACCACTTCTTTTCGACGATTCACTGTTTTCAACAATGCAAAAAAACCATCATGAATTTCCTCATGTACAATAATTCGTGTCTTTTTGGGTATTGTCATAAACAATACTGCAATAAGAGTAAATGATTGACATATAAATCCTATAAAAAATGGGAGTCGCGGATCAATACTGTATGTTAGTGGTGCCAACGCAACAAGAAAGATATTCCAAAACAGTGCCCATCGCTGGGCGTGCGCACTTACTTGTCCATACTCATCTTCACGACCCAGCTCGATCAATGTCTCATGTATAAATGCTTGGATTGTACCAGAATGAAATGCCACTCCTCCAAAATAAACAACTGACGCAAATAGCAATCCATAGAAATTTGGTGCTACAACAAATCCTAGTGGCGCAATCGCAACCATCATTGAACCAAAAAGAAGTGCTTTTTTATGCCCCAGCCTATCTGAAAGATATCCACTTGGTATTTCTATCGCAAGCGAAAATAGTGCTGTCACAGCAGAAATAACGCCAAACTGCATTACACTTATATCAGCATAGTTTGTTGCAAAAATTATGATTACGGCCAAATACACCCTCTTTTGGAAGATGCGAACGATAATGTTGAGAAATAGATTCCTCTCAAGTCCTTTGTGATAATTCATATGGATCACTTCTCCCCATTTTCAAAGTTAACTTTATGCTGCTTGTAATCAATTGGTGACGTGTAGTACATTGTCATATCAGGCCATCCCTTATCAATTGTCAATTCATAATACGACTCAGGGTATGTTTCACTCTTTTTGGTTCCTGTCATCACATAATAATGTGTGAGCTGATCTTGAAAATACATCCGTGCCTCCACATGTCCGGCAAATACACCGTCCACACGATATTCATCAAAGATCGCTTGTATCTCTTTTGCATTTGGCACAGATTTTTTAGGGTATCCATCAGCGCTCATGATCGACTGTGTGAAAAGCGGATAATGGCAAAAAACAAAAACCCTCTTATCAGTAGCTAGTTGCTCCATGAGCCATGCAATATCTGCTTGCAGGACATGTCCCCCATCAATATTTTGATCACCATCTTTTCCCTCTGCAACTTCCTTTGCCTCTTCTTCCTCTGTTTCTCCTCTCTCATCTTGCAATAGTTCTTCCAATGTAACGTCTTGATTTACATCCCAAACAATAAAACGATAGTCACCAACATCAAAAGACTGACTTAGATCATTCTGACCTAAGGCTTGTCTAAATTGATCTTTCGTTACTGCACGCAAATCATGATTACCCAGTGTCCAATGTACCGGTACACCAGTTTTATCCAATTCTTTTTTTATAAGCTCCAATCCCTGCACGCCAACAGCATTTTTTTCATTCGTTCCTTCAATGACATCTCCTACATGAATGATATGTGCAGGTTGAAATGCTTGCATATGCGTTACAAAATCACGCAATGGCTTAGCATATGACCACTCGAGGTATCGCGGCGCATCATTTCTCTTGTCCCCTCGATTGATCCGTGTCGGATGCACATGTGTATCTGTGATGATCCCAATTTTCACAATTTGATCTGTTGTGATCTTTTTATGCCAAATCGGGATTTCTGCAAGTTTTTTCTCTGCCTCCAAAAAATTCTGCTGCACTTGTGCATCAAGTTTCTTGATCTGTGTATGAAAATAGAGAAAGAGTCCACCATAGATCACACCTGCAACAACAACACACATGCTACACGCAATGATAATCCTCTTCATATTCGTACGTTTGAAATTTAGATTTTATGATCTTTGATCTGATTGAGCACTGTCCGCACATCCATCATCATTGTATCATCCAAAATGGAAAGTGTAACGACCTGAGGATTGATTTTCTGTAATTTTTTCACCGTTGCAAGCACTTTCTTTTCTGTGCATTCATCAGTTTTACTCACAATGATCCACTCCGGCTTATCACAAAGTACAGGATTGAATAATTTCAGTTCTTTGCGAATTGCACGGTAGTCAGCCACGGGATGTGCGCTTGTCGCTTCAATAAAATGAAAGAGAATGCGCGTTCGTTCAATGTGCCGCAAAAATTTATGTCCCAAACCCTTACCTTCTGCCGCACCCTCAATGAGTCCTGGGATGTCAGCAAGGATTAGATCATAATACACACCGAGATGTGGTTCAAGTGTTGTAAAGTTATAATTTGCCACCTTGCTAGATGCATTGGTGAGCTCATTGAGCAAACTAGATTTGCCCACATTCGGATAGCCCACAAAGCCTATGTCAGCGATCATCTTAAGTTCTAAGCGCAACGAGATGTGTTCGCCCGGTTTACCCTCTTTTGATATTTTGGGTGATGTATTACGACTGGAACGAAAATGATGATTACCAAAGCCTCCATTACCACCTTTGGCAACGACTGCCTTTTGTCCCACAGAAACGATCTCGTACACTTTGTCATGCGTCAAGTCATGCGCAACAGTTCCCACAGGCACAGGAATGATCACACTGGATCCATTGGCACCCGTGCGCGTGTTTTGCTCTCCATCCCTTCCCGCTTCCGCTTTGACATTTTTAGTTGTACGAAATGGTCTAAGCGCAGCAAGGTCAGATACCCCGCGAATGATCACGTCACCACCCTTACCGCCATTTCCACCCGTTGGACCTTGGTCAAATTTTGCACGTGCAAACCGCACTACACCATTTCCACCATGTCCCGCCTTCACATCAATTGTGACATCATCTATGATCATCTTTTTATATTCAGGACTTACGCGTTTGGATGCAGTTCGAGGAAAGCGCGAGAAGCGGAGTAAGTCGTATGTGAACATACGACGTCGAGCACCACAGCGTTTGACGAAGAAATGCGTCAAACGCGTAAGTCCTGTTCTTAAAATAAAATTAAACTACACTATACCACACATCAAACAGTTTGTACAGAAAGATCTCCTCACTGTAAAATCCAGATCACTCATTTGTATCTTCCAACTTATTCAAAATAGATGA
>DYDB01000016.1 GCA_020718085.1 Micavibrio sp.
TGGGATAAACAAAAACCATTCCTCATTCAGATGAATCAAACATTTGGGATGAGTTGGAAAATAAAATGGGTGGATCGGACATATTTTGACAAACATACATGTGTGGAAGATTGGCAACAATTCGCGCTTTCCAACAATGCAACATGTTTGTCCCATTTTGGACTTGTGAGCATTGATGATATAAAGTTGCTTTTTGCGCCGGAAGTAAGAACGGAACATCATTTTGAAGGTAATTTTGTGGGTAATGGGTGGATGGTTGATGCGCAGGATGTTCCTGCAGAGCTTCATGATGACAAAGAATTGTATGCTGTGATCGTGTATGAAAAACAGATCTATTTTATCTGGATCCTTATTTTTGCGGGATGTACCGTTGTTGTCTTGGCGATTCTGGCTGTGTGGACATCTGTCAAAAATAGATTTTTTATCCATAAAGGAAAAAGCAATGAATAAAAAAACAACAAAAATTCTGTATATTTCTTTGATCGCATTTTTGGTGTGTGAGAGCGCAGTAGTATTTTTGGGTTGGTCTGTGATGGCTGGTGTCTTTTGGTATGCAAGTGCGATCGTGATGTTCTTTCCACTGCAGGCAATACGCATACTTTTGCCATTTAGCATCATTCTTTCTGCACTCTCCGTATTGCTAGTAGCATTTTTGCAAAATGATCTTGCGAGCATCTTTTCATTTTGCACATTTCTTGTTTTTGTTCTCATGGTGTGGGCTATCGTTGTGAGAATGATCCATATGCAGTACAAGAAGAGTGATTCGCAAAGTGTATAAAAATATAGATATCATATGAAGAGATTTTTTGAAAAATATTATTGGTTGGTTTTTGCGGGAATTGCCATTGTGCTTATTTATCCATCTTTTTCTCCTGGATATATCTTTGCGTTGGATTGGGCAATCAGTCCATTTATCACATGGTCGGATATTGTGTGGACCAATCCTGTAGGATGGGTCATATGTGACATTTTCTCTGTTATTCTGACAAGCGCCATTTTCCAACGCATACTGCTTTTTGCGATCATTACGTTGGCTGGAATCGCTGGATTTCGTGCAGCGAAAAATACGCATAATATTTTCGCGCAATATTTTGCGGGACTGTTCTTGATCTTCAATCCATTTTTCTATGCACGTATGATCGAACAAACAATGCTCATTGGTGCGGGTATTGTGGCACTTGTATGGTTCTGGATATTTTTGATGGAATCGTTGGAGGAAGGGAATATAAAAAAAATGATCGGTGCGGCTGTATGTGCCGCTTTGGCAGTCTCATTTTTTGCGCATAGCATATTTTTTGTCGGATTGATCTTCTTCGCATTTACTTTAAAGCAGTATGTGATCAAAGAGGAGTGGAAGAAGTTTTTCATGATGATTGCTATTTTTTGGGTGATTGTTTTGTGTGTGAATGGCAATTGGATCATTGCTTCTGCAACAGAGGGAAATACGTGGGCGAGCAAGGTTGTGAATTTTACACAAGATGATCTGGATGCTTTTCGTACTCGCAAGATCGGTGGACATTCCGTGTATACAACCGTTCTCTCATTACAAGGGTATTGGGGAGAATATCAGGATCGTTTTGTGTCTGTGCAGGATAATTTTTTGTGGAGCAGTGCTTTTGTGCTCATTTTCATGCTTGCTTTATATGGCGTGATTCGCACATGGCGAGATGGTATGTTTACCAGAACTTTTGTGATGCTGTTTCTCATCGCATATGTTTTGGCAATTGGCGTGGCATCGCCTGTGATAAAACCCTACGTCTTACTTTTGTATGAACATGTGCCGTATTATATAGGACTGCGTGAACCGCAGAAATGGGTTGCGGTCATGATGTTCATATATGCATATATGGGTGCATGGGGCTTGAAGTCCATTTTGGATCATAAAAAAACAAAAGAGTATCGTACGGAAGTCGGGCTTTTATGTGTGATCTTGCCGGTCGTTTTTTCGTTTTCCATGATTAGGGGCGTGCATGAATATGTTGTGCCACAAAATTTTCCAGCAGAATGGCATGAAGTGCGAAACTTTTTACAGACGGAACGTGTGGAGGGTAAGGTGTTATTTTTGCCGTGGCATTCCTATCTGTATTTTGATTTTGCACAGAAGAATATCACCAATCCGGCGAAGCGCTATTTTGGTACTCGGGTCATCAGTGGAAATAATGTAGAATTTGGAAAAGTGTATAGCAACTTCAGTGATGCACAGACGCACATGATCCAGAAATATGTATCAGACGGAAAAAACACAAAAGAATTTGCCTATGATCTGTGCACGATCAATGTACAAACTGTTATTGTGGCAAAGGCGGAGGATTGGCAGAACTATTTGTGGATCGATCATGCGAATGGTATACAAAAGGTGATGGAAAATGCTGAGCTGATCGTATATGCGGTGGAAAATGATTGTGATAAAACGACAAAATAAAGACCAAAAAACCCTTTAATTAAAAGCTTTTTTACCCCATGGAATGCCTTGACAAATAGTGTGAAAGGTGCTATACTCGGGGACACTCTAAAAAAGTGTTGTGTGGAAACGTTTATTTTTAAATGTTGTTGAACTTATGAAAAAGTTCGCATTGATCTCTCTAATGAGCATTTTTGGTCTCGTGAGCATCGCTCCTGTGGCCTCTGCAAATTATGGAGAAGACAACAGTTTGTTTGGTTATGTGAAGGAGTACAACACTCTTACTCCACTTACAGGTGCCAAAGTAAAATTGTATAAGAAGAGTGGAAAGTTGAAGGATTCGGACAGAACAAATTCTCGAGGGAAATACAGATTCTCTGATCTTTCAGAGGGTACGTATCGCGTAAAGGTAGAAATGCCTGGATACAGAAACCCAAAGGATGTGAAAAAAAGTTCTGTAACGAGAACGTTGAAAATTGACGGTAAAACTCGCAAGAGTCTTTACTTGCAAAAGATATAGTCCACTCTGTGGATCATTGCAAAAAAGTGTTCATGTACATACATTGAACACTTTTTTGTTTTACGCAAAAGTAAAAAGGTCATATAATGTATATATGAATTATTTTAATAAAAAATATCTTAAGGATAAATACATTTTTTTGTTTTTGGGCGCCGCGATCATTGCTGTGGGCACTTTTGGTTTTCGTGATCGACTATATCAATCCGAACAAAACGAGAATGAGATCTTTGATTTTGAAGAATTGATGCCGCTGCAATGTGAAAGGGGAGAGTGGATCATATTTCCGGATATGAAGGAAATTAGTGATTATGAGAAATTCATCGGAAAAGAAAAAATAACATATGATGAAAAACAAGGTGTTTTTCTCGGAAAAGACGGAAAGACAATATATGGTACTGATGAAAGATATTCACTGTTCTTCTTTATTGATCGTGATATCGAAGTGGATGGATATAAATTGAGTAATGGGGAGATCTATGCAAGACGTGTGCGGTGTGTGGGCGCGGAAGCAAATCGAGATGTATTGCAAACACGACGAAAGCTCATGGAATATGTTGATACGCATATCAATGATCTTGCCTTGGAAAAAACACGTAATGGTGATTGGCAAGTGCATGCTTTCTACTTTGTAAATGATACAGATCTGTATGTGCAATATGAAACGGAATCTTCATTTATGGAGGAAGCGCCATATGATTCGCATTTGTGGCTTATCCGTGTCGGGGGGTGGAGTGGGGACATTCCTGTGATCGAGACAATTGCATATATTCAGGAAGATGTGACTGATTTTGAAAAGAACATTGTAAAAAAAGGTCAAGATATTTATAAGGATGTACAAAATATGACGATCTATGAGTTTGATGATGGGCTTGGTCAGTGGGTTTTGCAGTAGCATGTATGATAAGGGTGAATTTTTTAGATTGATACAAATATAAACATGAAATGGATCAGTGACTATCAAAAGATCATCAAAAGCGGATCGATGTTTTTTTTCAGTAGTGGTATTGTCAGTGTTTTGGCATATGCTTTTCATATTTTTGCGGCACGATTGCTTAGTGTGTCTGATTATGGCACATTGCAGACAATGCTCTCATTGCAAAATATTGGCTTGATCCCAATTGTGATCTTGGTTGCATTTTTGACGCGTATTTTTGCCGAACACAATAAAGATGGACACGAACAAAAGAGTGGCATGATGAGAATGATGCTGTGGCGATACACGCTATTTCCTGGAAGTATGATCTTTGTGCTGTTATTTTTTACCACACCATTTCTACAATCTTTTTTTGGTATAGGGTCTTTCATGCTTTTTGGATTGCTTTGGCTCACGATCTATCTTGCGATTTTTCAAGGCATTGATAACAGCTTGCTCAATGGGTGGCATAAATTTTTTGAATCAAATCTTGGCACAACGGCAAATGGCGTATCCAAGTTTATCATGGGTGTACTTTTCATGACTTTTGGCTGGGGTGTTGTTGGTGGATTTTTGGGCATCACAGTTGGTTTTTTGATGCATGTTCTGGTCAATGCATATTCCGCTTCATCACATTTTTCGCATTTTTTTGGTGTACAAAGAAAAAGTGAAAAACAGATCACAACACAGAAGATGGGATCATTATTTTTCTCGTCTTATCCTGTGATCTTGGGCGTTGTGGCAATCACAATTTTTTCCAATATAGATGTATTGATCGTGAAGCATCATTTTAACGCTGTGGATGTCGGGCAATATGGTGGTATTTTTGTATTATCCAAGATGATTTTCTTTGCGGTGAGTAGTCTTGCTTCTGTGGTGATCCCACTTGTTACAGCTGAAAAAAGAATGAGCAAAAAACATTCATACCTCATAATGATCCTTTGTGCGAATTGCGTGATCGCAGGCGTGGGCGTGGGTATTTTTTATTTTTTCCCTGAAATGATCATTAACGTGCTTTTCGGAAAAGAATATCTTGCCATTGCACCATATTTGGCAAAATTTGGGATGATCGCACTTTTGCTGAGCGTGTTGAATATTTTTATACAATATTTTATTTCTTTGAAGTGCAAGGGCATTCTCATTTTCATCGCAAGCACCGCTTTTATGGAAATTGCTCTATTGTGGGTCTATGGTATGACATTTGATCTTGTTTTTATGATCATTTTTGGTATGCTTCTCGTGCCAAATGGTGTGAGCCTCTTGTATTTTCTGTGGGACAATAGGATGAACAAATAATGCCGGTCTTCATGAATCCGCCTCTGGTAGACGTTGGTGATCCAGAAATAAAAAAGGTTCGCACAAAACTATGGATTGCGTCGCTACACTCGCAATGACATAATTTATGCGTATGTGTAAAATATTCGGTCTTCACGAATCTATCCACGATGGGTGTGGCGATCCAGAAATGACAAAAATTCGCATAATTTGCATGGTGTGGATAACTCTTCCACACAACATATGATATACTAAAAACAAACAATGAGAGATAGTGATCTGTATACAGTGAATGATTGGTTGCCTATGATATGCAGGGAGTCAAATGGCAAAACCTTTCTTATGATCAAATTGCTTCTTTGATCTTTTGTTGGTTGGGGATAAAAATAAAATAGAAAAAACAAAAAATATGTTTAATACAAAACACGCAAAACAAAGAGGTTTTTTATCCTTTTTTTTCTCAAAAAAACATCTCTATAAAAAAACATTTGCACTCTTAACTGTTTTTGTGCTGATCGGCGGCACATATTTCCATACATATACCGCACGTGGTGTTGATTACACGTTCACACAAACAAGTTGGAGTGGTGGTCAGACAGTCAATGTAGCAGATCACGCGGATAATCAAACGGGCTGGACACAATATAACCAAAAAGATACAAATCTCTCATTCATTAATGGTGGCGAAGGTGCTCAATTGATAAATTCTACAAATGCAACACAGATCGATTTCACTACGGAAGGAGATTATATTCAGCAAAATGCAAACAATACGGACTTTGGTGCTTCACAAGTAACATTGCATAGCAGTGGTGTTTCAGCGACGGGCGGTACAATTACATATGTTGATTCCAATGGTTTGAATCCACGAACATCCCCCGCATATCCCAGTGGCTATACAGTACATAAGTTTACATCAAGTGGGACGTTTACTGTTGCAAATAGCGGCATTGTGCAAGTGCTTGTGGTTGCTGGTGGTGGTGGTGGAAAGGCGCCGGCATATGGTGGCGGTGGCGGTGGTGGTGGTTTAATATATCAATCATCTCATTCTGTTGGTGTTGGTAATATTGTGGTGACAGTTGGCGCAGGTGGATCTGGAAATGGCGGAAATTCTGTCTTTAATGCATTAACTGCTGTTGGAGGTGGTGCAGGTGGAGATTATGGTGCTCCGGGTGGTGCAGGTGGATCTGGTGGAGGAATGAGCGCAGCTTTTTCAAGTGTTGGCATGGGAACGGCAGGCCAAGGATATAATGGCGGATCAGGTGGATATAGTGGCGCATATGAAGGATGGCTTTCTACGAGTGGCGGTGGAGGGGGTGGTGCTGGTGGCCCTGGTGGAAATGGAGGAGTTAGTCCATTCTCAGCGGGTGCTGGTGGACCAGGTTTATATTATTCTATCAGTGGTAATTCTGTAGCCTATTCTGGTGGCGGTGGTGGTGCATGGTATGTTGATGGTGGATATGGCTATGGATATGCTGCATCAGGAGTTGGAGGAGGTATTAATAACTATGGAGGTGGTGGTACCGGAGGCTCTGGAGGCCCTGGCATCGTCATTGTTCGTTATCCATCAAGTTTGACATACCCCACAACCCCCTCTTACATCACGACCCACACAAACTCTCAAAAAAACACATCAACCTGGGGTGCCATCACAAACATCACTGCAACCCAAATAACACCTACAAACACAAATATCAAATATCTCGTCTCGTTTGACAACAAATCAACTTGGAAATACTGGAATGGATCAAGTTGGCAAACAACAGATATTGCAGATATCGCAACAAACGGCATGACCAAAACAACTATTGAAGCGCTCGCATCAGCACAATGGAACGCCACAAACGGTTTTACGCCCGGCACATTTGACATTGTCGCAAGTCTTTCCACATCAGATGCATCGGTCACACCCTCACTTGATAACATTCAAATTACCTACACAGCCACCCAGACACAAACTCTTACCTCAAATATCTACAACACCCAAGACACCACAACCATGCTTAATCATATCGCATGGAGTGAAACACTGAATGCAAACACTGACCTAAAATTCCAACTCAGAACTTCTCCTGATGGCACAACTTGGACAAATTGGTGCGGCCCAGATGACAACGTTCAAGGATCATGCACCACAACCGCATACTTCACTGATCCTATGGGAGGAGAAGCAATCGATGACATTCACCGCGACAAACAAGGTGATCAATTCATTCAATACAAATCCTATCTTTCAACCACAGACGGATTGAGCACACCAGCACTACATGATATTACCGTGTCGTATGGCACGACAGAATTGCCAACTCTTACCACACAAGCAGTTGTGACAGTAACGCCAACAACTGCAACTATACAAGGAACAATCATCACAACCGGCGATGAAAACCCTACGCGTTTGATACAATTGGGAACACAATCAAATACCTATGCGGACGAATGCACCGCAGGCACAGGAGCCATGGGCACGTACTCTTGCCAAATCACAAATCTCACCCCCAACACCACATACTATTACAGAGCAAAAGCTACAAATGCTGCAGGCACCAGTTACGGAAACGAAATGAGTTTCACAACCCTTGCAAACACGCTTGTCATTCCCAATCCTGATACTACAAAAATTGAAAACGCGGTAAACGACGGATATATGGCAATCGCAAGTGGCACGCTCACCAGCATGATACAGGCGCAGACGGTTACAGAAATTACGATGACTACACAGAACGCTCAAGTTATCTTTCCTCAAAACACTCAAATCACAGGTGACGGATCTTTCAACTTCCAGAACTTCACAACACAAAACATCACAAACACTGTAAGACAAGACCACCCAACTAGCAGAGCAGCTATAGACTTAGGCATCCCCGGAGAACAACTAAGTTTCTCAGAGGACATCACCATGCAGATCTACGTAGGCACAGTATTCAACGATCACCAAATGGAAGTCCTCTATCAAAATGACGGAGAATCAGATTGGCATCACCACACAGACTGCACAGTTGCAAACGGTTACTGCACATTCACCACAAATCACGCAACCATCTACACAATTAACGGTGTTCACCAAGCAACAGGAGATCTCCCAATGAACATAAACGTAGAAGTCCAAGAAACCCTCTCTATGGATTGCTTTGACATATCTGACAGCAATACCACAGTACAAATAGGGACAGCCACAGATCCAGGAAAAGTCACAGCAGGAACTCCAGCTGTAGGACAGTCCAGATGCACAGTCACAACAAACGCAGACCAAGGCTATTACCTCACACTGGTAAATGACAATACAACAACGCATCCAACCCTCACACACACAGATCCCAATACATCTACAATCTATGAGATCGAAGATCTCACGCAATACGCAACAAACACACCAAACATACAAAACTGGACAGCACCAACTACAAAAGGACTTGGTTTCTCTGTCATTCATTTCCCACAAACAGATATCTCACACAATACACTCGGAAACATCTGGACAGAAACAAATGCATGTCCCGAAGGCACAAACCCAGATACCAATGACTACGCAGGTATCCCAGAAACACCACAAACAATCACCGCAGTCACAGCCTATCAAGAAACCGCAACAACCACAGACATCTGTTACAAAGTTGATGTCCTTCCAAGCCAACCGTCAGGACAGTATACGGGTTCTGTGACTTTTACGGCTACTTCTGATGCTAGTGGGTATTATCAGTAAATTAAGAATTAAGAATTAAGAATTAAGAATTAAGAATTATTTCATGAACATGATAAATATGCAACGAAGAATGATCATTACCCTATCTATTTTTTGTTTGTCTTTTTTTGTGGGGTGGGGAGTGGAGGCTGCGGAGATCATAGATCATACAGCGGCAATATCCAGTTTTTGGGGCGGCAGCTCTGTCGATGTATTAATTAGTGTCGATGATTCTATATATCTTGGAAACGCAGTTGCTTTTGCACGCTATGATGTTGTTACGGGTACAGTTACTGATCTGAGCTCTTTGTGGAATGGTGGCGTGGAATCATTTGCATATGATTCTACCAATGATGTGCTATACATTGGAGCGTCAGATGCGCAGTTTGTAAAATATGACATAGCAACAAATACAGTAACCGATCTTACAAGTGCAATCGGTTCTTTTTGGAGCGGTGGAGATATTTATGCATTGGCATTCGATGCAGGAAATAATATTATTTATCTTGGCGGAGTCAATTCTTTGGATTCCACAAGATTTGTTCGTTATAATATCAATACTGGTATAGCAAAAAACCTTACCGGTTATATCATAAGTGACATGTGGACACATGATGGTGTGCGAGTATTGGCTTTTGACAATGCATCTGGAGATGTATATGCGGGTGGAGGATCTGGATCATATGAGGCACGGTTAGTAAAATATCATAAACCTGCCACGGAAGATAATGAAGCTGAAATGGCCGCCTTTACGGATCTTACGCCAGAGATAGACTTTTTTGGATCAAGTGAAATATCAACTCTTGCCATCAATCCGTCTAATGGATTGATGTATATGGGAATTCGTTGGGATATGGGCACATATAATCTCTCAACGGGTGCGGTGACGGAAATATTATCTGTTGATGCTGCGGATATGAAACGTTTTGCGATTGATACAGGAAGTCAGAATCTTTATATTGGTGGTTATGCTGGAAGCAATAATGGATATGACACTTTTGCACAATATGACATTGCTTCAGATACATACACTGATTTCTCAAATGAATTAGCGCCGTACTGGTCGGCTGATTATAGTAGTCTTGTAAGTTCAATAGTATTCAATGAGGCGAGTGGATCAGTTTTTCTCGGTACAAGCGATGATGGTACGGGATATGGTTTTTTTGAGTATGGTGAGACATCTCCTCCTGTCACACCTTTCACCCACACCCAATCCCTCTCCGCCACCATCCAAGAAACAATGACCCTCAGTTGTGGATCAGACATCGATCTCGATAACAGTACAATACTCATCCCACAGACACCT
>DYDB01000012.1:0-6925 GCA_020718085.1 Micavibrio sp.
CCATCTTTGTTCCATAAAGCGCATCCTCAATATTATGCGCAATGAGAACTTCTTTAATACGATCTTCACACACAGCGGTTCCCATAAGACGCGTAGCCTCTCTTTTTTGTTTGCCAACTTCCGTTGCAATAGTTGTAATAAACTGTGCAATTTGTGCAACTGCTGCATGTCCTGCCTCAAATGCACGCACTACGTCCTCTTCTGGTGTTTCACTAGCACCCGCTTCGATCATATTAATCTTTTCTGTTGTACCTGAAAGTGTGAGATTCATTGTGCTTATCGCCTCTTGTTCTTTTGTCGGGTTGATTACAACCGCACCTTCTACCATACCAACTTTTACAGCAGCTACAGGGCCGCCCCATGGAATATCAGAGATCGATAATGCAGCAGATGCCGCAATGATCGAAATAATATCCGGATCATTTTGCCCGTCAATCGATTGAACTGTAATTACTACCTGCACCTCATTGCGCATGCGCATATCAAAAAGTGGACGAATCGTACGATCTACCGCACGTCCAGCCAATACCGCCTCATCACTTGGACGTCCTTCACGCTTAATAAAACGTGAACCTTTGATCTTGCCCGCTGCATAATAGCGCTCTTCGTAATCCACCATGAGGGGAAAATATCCCATCACATTGCTCTTGTCCTTGCTCATAACTGCTGTTGCCAATACTTGCGTATCACCATAACGCACAGTTACAGCTCCACTTGCCTGCTTTGCCAACTTACCTGTTTCAATGGTAAGCGTGCGTCCAGCCACCTCCAGTGACCAACTTTTGTGTCCATCCATATACAATATGAACGAAAGAGATTATTTGTATGTACTACAAATATACATATATATATTGCATCAATTTATGCAATGCATATAAGTATTTTCATAGACCGCAAATAATCCTTTCAAAATTTATAAATTAACTGCATCAAGTGTGCCATATTTTCATGTAAAAGTCAAAGTATCACAAAAAATTATTGCTCATTTTTTTGTGGTATAATTAATGATATAAAAATGAAAAATATGGAATTTAAAGAATATAACCAACAACATCACTCGGAAAACATTCCTCCTTTAGATCTCATTGCAAGAAAATTGCACGATCATGTTTCTGCAGAGACTAAAGAAACACAAACGATCTTAACAGAACACGGCATAAGAGACTTACCCGCTTTTATTACTTTTGACACAACATTTGATACCCCTATAACCCCTCTTGTGGAAGCGCCCCTTGTTGTAGAGGAAGAAGTGCATCAAGAATCACACATGTCAACACCTAATTCTGTAGACACAACTCGCACGGAACTACCAAATGAATCCACGGAAGATGAACGAGAGCTATACGTATTCACCGCGACATCACAACAACAATTGCAAGATGAAATGCTCAGTTATTATATGGACAATGCTCTTGAAGCAACAAAAAAAACACTTGCTCAAAAAAACATATCTGAGGATCGTATTCCACAAGTAGCACAACAAATTATCACAGAAATTGCACAAAAAAAAATCAATGCCTTTCATGATGCACAAATACGACACCTTATCAAACAAAATTTTTTGAAACAAGATGCCGAAGATTATTACACATGGCGCATCAATAATGCTGATATGGACATATCTTTTTCTCTGGAAAAAGATATTGAAAACAACCATGCTCTCCACTCTGCCAACTTTATCAACGACCACTTCATGTCACTTTTTTTGCAAGAAAGATCCATTGAAGAAAATAACATCCCACATCAAGAAATGCCCGACACAGCACCATCCATACAGGAGCCATCAGTTCATACATCTGCGCATATCAATGCAATGTTTGATGAGTTAAAAAATCTATGAAAACAAAAAAAACACCCACGATTCTCGACGATCTCAATTTAGGTGAAATCACAGAGACAAAAAAGCTGTTTCTCCTTGACGAGATCAACACGTTGCTCACAAACCGTATTGTGTTGCGGCTCATTGAACATGCACCTACAGAAAAACGTCAGGTTTTTATTGATAAAATCAACGCAAATAAGGATGCTCCGGATAAGATCCTCCTATTTATTGATCATTTTGTGGAAAATGCTGATCAGATCATCAATGATGAGATCATGAAATGTAAAAAAGACCTTGCATCTGTAATACAAAATACCTCTTCACAAGAGCATTGACAATTTACTATTTTTGTGCTATAATAGTCGGTTAACATGAAATACCGACTATTTTTTGTTGACCGTGTTCCTATGAGAAAAGCTTCGGTGAAGTATCATAGACATGCTAAATATTTTATCTCTTTAATGAGATATTTCATACTTATAGGAGTATTGATGATACTAGCAACACCGGTTGCACATGCGCAGGAGGATATGAATGAAACGCAGGAAAAATCAACAAACAAAACATACCTTGATACGAATAATGGCGGCCTTACGTGTGGCGTTGTCACGGGAGATTTCAAAAAAGCTGCTTATAAAGAACCTGAGCCAAAAAAATTTACGATCAATGCATCAGCTTATACAGCTGCAGCAGATGAATGTGGAAAAAGTGATGGCATTACCGCATCTGGCAAAAAAGTGAAGGCAAACCATACACTTGCCTGTCCCAAAGAATATAAATTTGGTACAAAAATTTATATTGAAGGCATGGGAACATATACATGTGAAGATCGTGGTGGTGCAATCAAAAATAACAAATTTGATATTTATATGGAAACAAAACAAGAAGCATTTGCTTTTGGACGAAAAGAACTGGAAGCCTATGTCGTAATATAAAAACCAAAAAATATAAGGCGCCTGTCACAATTATTGCGACAGGCGCTTTATTATTCTTTGCATCTCCTCTGAGATTGTTTATATGTCGCATAATACAGTAATGATAAAAGATCATGACCAAGAATGTACGTATGCTTATCATGGTTTTTATCACGTGTTGTGCGGATTGTCATAATTTTAAACATCTGATCAACCTCCCTCTTTCTGCTGTACAATGCCGCTCATACGTAACATACGCAGACGTTCCCGTTCACGTCGCCAACAAAAGAAGCTAATCATTGGCTTAATGATGAATTTATAAATTGCAGGTAGAAGCATTATGATGGATGCCACTGCCAATGTCCATATCATTGTCGCATCGAAAACCATAGTCACACCTCCACGATATCATTGATTGAAATAAACACTCACAAAAATGTAAAAGGACAGAGAAAATTATTTATATGTTTTCAATTTACATCTAAAGAAAGGTATGCAGATTGCTTCACTAACACTCCATATAAAAACTTTCAAAAATCTTTTTGGTGCCCAGGGCGAGACTTGAACTCGCACGAATTATTCATTCAAAGGATTTTAAGTCCTTCGTGTCTACCAATTCCACCACCTGGGCGTAATTTTAAAATGAGGTCGCGCCCGGATTTGAACCGGGGTACAGGGTTTTGCAGACCCTTGCCTAACCACTCGGCCACACGACCATTTACAAATCTAAGAATATCAAACCAAACACCACACGTCAACAAAATGTGCGCAACAAATATGTCTATTGATATAATTAATAGACATCAATCACAAAAAGGATCCTCTTTTATAAAGGCTGTGTTTGCTAAAAAATGTCATACCATGTATCGCACAAAAAACATAAACGCAATCATTGAAGAGATCTCGTGGTGGGATCGACCACTTTGATCCATCAGCCCATACTATAAAATGCGTATAATATGAACCATATGTCCAATGAACTGGTCGGTGCGTTTATGACAAAAAATATTCTGTCGCGAACATTTCCAACAAAAGATATCTAAACACAGCCTTTATAAAAGACGAATTATTCTATAAAAAACTGATCTTTTTGAAATTGTAAAACAACAAGCAACTGATTCATTGCTTGTCATTGTATAGTACAAAATGAAAATAATGCGAAAATTAAGATTAACTGAAAATAAAATGCTATTTCCTCTCTTTCTCTATTTGTGCAATAATTTTTGGAATACGTGCAAAATCATCAAAAAGCGTCTGTCGCAGCCCTCCATTATATAGCGCTGCTGCTGGATGATAAAGCGCGTAATACACACGCTCTCCCAAACCGTCAACTGTGCGACGAAATGCTTTTCCATGATCTGCTGAGATACGTTTTTTGGGCACAAACCGCTCCAATGCGTGTCTTCCAAGAGGCACAATCAGTATTGGATCGATAAGTTTAACTTGTTCCTGTAACCACAACCAGCAATCGGAAACCTCTTCCGGCAAAGGATCTCTGTTATTTGGTGGACGATATTTTACAACATTTGTAATATATATATCCTCTCTTTTTAAATCAATAGTTGCAAGAAGTTCACTGAGAAACTTTCCTGCCGCACCGACAAATGGTTCTCCCAAGGAATCTTCTTTTGCTCCTGGCGCCTCCCCAATAAACATGATCTGCGCATCTGCATTTCCCTTTCCTGGTACAACATGTGTTGCAGTTTCTTTAAGCGTACATGCACATAGTGCATGCATTGTATTATTGAGTTCTTGCAATTTTTTATTTTTGTCCATAATGAAAAAATATTTAGCACGACTTTATTTTTCTATTGTACAGATGATCTTTTTTATGTACAAAGTATAGGATCATATAACTCGCCATCCCCCATCTGATGTTGATTCTAAATGACCAGGCAAAGAAAAACCGCTCGCTAATGGGTGTCCGCCTCCTCCTATTGTATGCGCAATTGCAGATACGTCTATATTTGCATGTTTTTCTGCGCGCAAACTTCCTTTTACAGTATTTTTATCAGCTTGATACACGATTAGTGCAACTTTAACACTCGGCACTGTTGTGAGCATAGATGCAATATTGGAGATTTCCGCACCATTGATCGTGTGTCCTGCAATATTATCTTCCGTGATCGCCGTAACGGCAAGACCTGATTTTTCATAAAACTTTGTTTTTTCCAATGCTTTACCCCACAAATTCAGTGTTTCAATTTTACGATTTGCAAATAATGTTGAAATAATTTTTGTTATTGATGCACCCCTTTTGATCAGATCGGCAGATAGTTGCAAAATTTCTGCTGTTGTATTTGCATGCTGGAAAGCGCCTGTATCTCCAATAATACCTGCCAACAAAGCCGTTGCAACTCCCTTTCCAAATTCTCGATTTGTATGAATAAAAAAATTATACAAAATTTCACATGTCGCAGCATAACTCCCATCCACAAGACGCAAATCTGCCTTTAATTCTATATCATGATGATGATCGATGATCACGGTAACACATTCTTCTCCGAGTCCTTTCGCGACGCGATCAAAACCACGCTCAACGCTGTCACATCCGATTGCAACATCAAATGATGTAAGATCTAGTTTTTCTGGATGTACAAAAACTACACCGCCCATGATCTCTTTGAGAGATTCCGGCAACACATCATAACATGCGATTGTCACATCTTTTTTGTATTGTGCACGAATAAATCCTGCCAAAGCAACTACACTACCAGCCGCATCAAGATCTGGATTATTATGCGGCACCAAAACAATAGACCGTGCTTGACGCAAGATATAATCGAATGTATTGAATTCTTTGTAAAACTGTTGTTTTACTTGCATATATACATCAAAAACATGAGGTTTTTATCACCATGCTATGCTTGTTGCAATAATCGCTCGATCTCATCCACCTCATCCCCAGTTTTGTCGTGTATAAAAGATATTTTTGGAAGAATTTTAAGATGAAGCTTTTGGTGCAAAAGTTTTTGCAAGGTTTTCTTTTCGTGTTCAAGTGTTTTGAGTCCATAATCAATTCCTGTTGCCGGAAACACTCGTACGAATATCCGAGTGTATCGCAGATCATCTGTAGTGTCAACCTTCGATATTGTGACAAATATTCCGGGTTTAAAATCAACATTTCGTACCAAAAGCTCTGACAACTGCTGTTGGATCAGGGAGTTCAATTTTCGTATGCGATCACTCATAAATAATAGTATTAACCATTAGGCTTATAAACACCATATATAGATAAATTTCTGAAATAAATAACTATATGTGGTATAGTGTGTCCCCGGGAAGAATCGAACTTCCATCTAATCCTTAGGAGTGACTTGTTCTATCCATTGAACTACGGGGACCTAGTCTGCAGAAAAGCTATATGTTTCTCCATAAAAGTGTTAGTAATTTACCACAAAAACCTTTATAAATCAACTTTATGTAAGTATTATGCAATAAATATATTATTATGTCAATTTATTATGCATATTTTGTTCCACGTGGAACATTTGTGTTTTATTTTCTCAATAATTTATTTACCTGTCATGAAATTCGTGAGGTCACTCCATTAAGTATAATTATAAAAACATTGTTCCACGTGGAACAAGTTCGCATGATCTGATTTTAGATAACAAGATCAACATTTTATATATTATGGATATATCAACTTTGTTCCACGTGGAACAAATAATAAATTCTTTATAACTATTCACTATCTCAAACCGAAAATCCGACTGACAAGCACTTTTCAGCAGTAAAAAAAGTAAAGTTTACCTATATAACATAATAAATGCTTCTTTGTAAGCTTTTTCATTGTTTAAATTGTTCCACGTGGAACAATTTGTCTTTCAACAAGTAGCATGTTCTCATTTTTTACAATATATTATTTACATTATACTTTTCAAAACGATATATTGTAATAATTAATTCTGCAGAGATTAAAAAGTGAAATAACGTAAAAAATAAAGCATGTACGATCTTTGTTCATAAAGATATTAATAATTGTAATGTTCCACGTGGAACATTACAACCATTTTTCAACTACACTAGGGAAGTCTACTATTAACATTTGACATTATTACTATTTTATTGTCTTATAAAACAATCATAAGGATCTATTTCAAAATATTAGGTCATAATAAAATGATGCATACAAAGAAACACATGCGTTCCTTTGTCAATAATAAAAAACTACTTGTGGTGTCGG
>DYDB01000012.1:6943-35380 GCA_020718085.1 Micavibrio sp.
ATATGGTATGTTTGTATATTCTGTGGATATATAACCCTTTTCACAAAAATAGAATCGTGCTATAATGTATTCACAGTGGAAGGGGTAAGGAATTTTTTCTTGCTTTTTTCTTTTGCTCTCAAAAGCCTGTTGATCACACTCCGCTATGGATTTTGCATATGTAAACAGGAGTTAAAACTTATCTGAAACAAATAATAGTTATATGGCAATACACAAAATTAAAAAGAGAAATGGGACGATCGTGGATTTTGATATCATCAAAATTGAACGCGCCCTTACAAAAGCTGCTCATGCATCCGAATCAGAAAAAAAACTTGATGCTCAAAAAATTGCAAAGCATGCAGAAAAAGAGCTTGCAAAGCAGTTTGGTGATGAAATTCCCTCTGTGGAACAAGTTCAGGATATAGTAGAGGAATCATTGATCAAATTTAATTATCCGCACGTTGCAAAAAACTACATTTTGTATCGTCAAAAGAGAAGTGAGGCACGTTCAGACAAGAACATCATGGTTGACGTAGAAAAGACCATGAGCGAGTATCTCGACCAACTAGATTGGCGCGTCAATGCAAACTCCAATCAAGGCTATTCACTTGGCGGCATGATCCTTAACACAGCTGGAAAAGTAACTGCAAATTACTGGTTGTCTCATATTTATCCGAAATCAATTGGTGAAGCACATAGAAATGCAGACGTACACATTCATGATCTCGATATGTTTTCCGGTTATTGTGCGGGATGGAGTTTGCGCACACTTTTGGAAGAGGGCTTTAATGGGGTATCAAATAAAGTAGAATCAAAACCACCAAAACATCTATCCAGTGCTGTAGCCCAAATGATCAATTTTCTCGGCACTTTACAAAATGAATGGGCAGGAGCACAAGCTTTTTCCAGTTTTGACACGTATCTTGCACCATTTGTAAAGAAAAAAGAATTAGAATTACGTGAAACGCTCAAGGAGTATGGTATCATTTTTCCATCAAAAAAAGCTGAGGATAAGTATTTCGATGATATTTTATACAAATTTGTGTACCAAAATGTTCAGTCATTTGTATTCAATCTAAATATTCCATCGCGATGGGGCACTCAAACGCCTTTCACCAACATCACACTTGATTGGGTATGTCCTGAGGACTTGAAGAAAAAAACCTTGATCCTGGGCGGAAAGCCATTTGATTATACATTTGGTGAATTACAGAAAGAGATGGATCTGATCAACAGAGCATTTATTGATGTCATGATGGCAGGGGATTCAAAAGGACGTACATTCACATTTCCGATACCAACATACAACATTACAAAAGATTTTGATTGGAATGATCCGAAAGTATTACCGTTATTTGAAATGACTGCAAAATATGGCACGCCTTATTTTCAAAACTTTATCAATTCCGATCTCAATCCTGGTGATGTGCGTTCTATGTGCTGTCGCTTGCAACTAGATCTTAAAGAATTACGCAAGCGGGGAGGTGGACTTTTTGGATCAGCAGAAATGACAGGCTCTATTGGTGTTGTGACAATTAATTTGGCACGAATTGGCAAAACTTGCGCCGGTGATAAAGAAGCATTCATTGCACGTATCATACATCTCATGGAACTTGCCAAAACCTCGCTGGAGATCAAAAGGGAAGTCATAGAAAAATGGATGGACCGCGGACTTTTCCCCTATACAAAGCGTTATCTTGGCAAATTAAACAATCATTTCTCCACAATTGGCGTGAACGGTATGAATGAGGCCATTCGTAATTTTACCGGAGATAAAGAAAACATCACCACAAAATTTGGACAAGATTTTGCAAAAGAAGTATTAGATCGCATTCGTGAAAAAATGTCTGATTTTCAAGAAGAAACTGGAAATCTTTACAATCTTGAAGCAACGCCAGGTGAAGGAACAACTTATCGATTTGCCAAAGAAGACCAAAAGCGATTTCCTGATATCATTCAAGCAGGAACAAAAGATGCTCCATACTACACCAATTCTTCCCAGCTACCCGTTGGTTACACAGATGACATCTTTGAAGCGTTAGATCTTCAGGATGATCTGCAAAAAAAATACACTGGTGGCACAGTATTTCATGGTTATATGAGCGAACGAGTCAGCTCTGGAAAAGCCTGTGCACAGCTTGTGAAAAAAGTCCTCACAAATTATCGACTTCCGTATATCACCATTACACCAACATTCTCGATCTGTCCAAAACATGGCTATCTTGCTGGAGAATATGATTTCTGCCCAAAATGTGACTTGGATCTCGGCATAAAAAAGGATTGTTGTGACAGTGAGTTTCGCGGACGATATGAAAGTATAACCCCAGAACGTTAAGAACATTTATTTATCCATAAAAAAATAATTAATTAAAAAATAAAAATATGGCATCTCAACAAATGCAGTGCACAGATGGAGAACGCACACGCTGTGAAGTGTGGACACGCGTAATGGGGTATTTCCGCCCGGTATCTTTCTTTAATACGGGGAAAAAATCTGAGCATTATTCACGCAAACATTTTCAGGAATGTGTCGCAGCAAATGAGGCTTTTAGTGACAAATATGCTGATTAGTGGTGTACAACCATTGACCCTACTGGATTATCCAGACAAAGTGGCAGCGATCATTTTCACCCCAGGGTGCAACATGCGCTGCCGTTTTTGTCACAATAAGGAGTTTGTACTACCTGAAGAGATCCAGAAGATGCGTCCAAGTTTTATTTCAGAAAAAACCATCCTTAATTTTCTCAATTCCCGAAGAGGAAAGCTGGACGGATTAGTGATCTCTGGCGGAGAACCAACGATCCAACCGGATCTCAAACAATTCATTACGAAAGTACGCGACATGAATTTTCTTGTGAAATTGGATACCAATGGAAATTTGCCCGACGTTCTCAAAGACCTTGTCCATGAAAAACTAGTAGACTATGTAGCAATGGATGTAAAGACCACACTCGATCGATATAAAGACCTCGTCGGAAACATGGCACACCCAGAAAATATTAAGGAAAGCATTGATTTTCTCAAAAAGGGAAGTGTCGCCTACGAATTTCGCACCACTATGATTGATGGAGAGCACACGGAAGATGTTGTACGCGAAATGGCTACGTTACTGCGTGAGGCAGACACACTATATTTACAAACATTTCGCCCAGAGGTCACGCTTGATCCGCTATTTGAGAGCAAAAAACCACTATCACAAGAAACTTTACACTCCTATAGGACGATATTCAAAGAGTTTGGTATAAAAAATATCGCCATTCGTCAATAAAAACAACAGGGGATGACCTGTTGTTTTTTTATTTTTTATAGAATGTGATATGCTAAGAGATATAAAAAATAAAATAATCTATGAAAAATAAAGTAACGATCATCGGCGCAGGTATGGTTGGTTCCACAGTGGCATACAGCCTTGTGCTACAAGATGTTGTTGAAGAAATTGCTCTTATCGATCTAAATGAAGAAATGGTACGTGCGCAGGTGATGGATCTGCAACATTCCGTACCCTTTGTCGGACGCACAGACATAAAGGTGGGTAGCTACGAGGATTGTGCTGATAGTAACGTTGTGGTCATCACTTGTGGTGCTGCGCAAAAACCTGGTGAAACACGCTTGGATCTCGTACAAAAAAATGCTGCAATTATCAAGGGTATCGTGCCTCAAGTTTTTGCACAAAATCCAGATGCAATCCTAGTCATGGTCACAAACCCTGTTGATGTACTGACAAAAGTGGCCATCTCTCTTTTCCCGGATAAAAAGGATCATATCATGGGTACTGGCACAATTTTGGATTCCGCTCGATTTCGTGAGCTCATTGGTCTAAAAATGGACATTGATCCAAAAAGTATTCATGCATATATTCTCGGCGAGCACGGTGACAGTGAATTCCCTGTATGGAGCACTGCAGCGATTGGCAATATGAAACTCGGCACATGCAATCGTCTCAGTGATACTGATAAAGAAAGTATTTTTAATGAAGCAAAAAACGCCGCATATACGATCATTGCTGGAAAACAATCGACTTATTATGCAATTGGTGCCGGTTGCACACATCTCATCCGCACAATTGTGCATAATAAAAAATCAGTACTTCCCATATCACACCTCATGAACGGCGCCTATGGTATTGATGATGTGTGTTTGAGTATGCCCACTGTGGTGGGGAGCAACGGCGTTGAAGGACGGCTATGTATTGAGCTAAACGACCAGGAACAAAAAAACCTTCAATATTCTGCTGAAGTCCTTAAAGAAACCTTTGCATCAATTGTATAATAGCCTACAAAAAACACCCTTGCATATGTAAGGGTGTTTTTTTAATGAATTATCACTGCCGTACCCACATCCGCCCAATCATAAATATATTTGGAATTTTTTGCATCATGTCTCACGCATCCCGGAGATACTGCATTACCAATGCTAGAAAGACTTTCCTTGCCACCACTTGGCATGTCCTCATGTCCCTCCGGCCATACAATGAGATCATGAAAACCATATTGACCATCCTCAGTAAACGCCATCCAAAAGGGTAAATAGACTTGAAACATAGTTGAAAGTGCATATGGGTCTTTATTGTAAATGTGAAATGTACCCTTTGGCGTTGGTGTGTCTTTTGCCCCAGGAGAATTCACAAAATTACCCACAAAATCACCATTTTCAAAAAGTGTTGTGATCTGTGCATCAAGGTTCACATCAATATATTTTCCTATTTTAATAAGTGGAGCGGTGGATCGACGCGCAATTTCCAGCCGCTCATCAAACTCTTTTGGCCATACATCCGGCGTAGGTAACAATGTACTAAAACGCGTAGATCCAACAGGAAAATATCGAGCAGCTTCTTGTCCGTGATATTTTACAAAGATTGTCATATTGTGTTCACCAATTGGGTCATTACTGTCTTCAATAATACGTATATGCAACATATTATTCTGTTCATCTATATATTGCTCTACATGAACAAACGGTCGTGCTACAGCTTGCACATCATAATTTTCCAAAGAACGATCAAATGTGAGGATTATTTCTTCATTCTTTTGCACATAACGATTTTGGGATGGCATTTTTTCTGAAATAATATGCGGATATTGTGCCGTTCTAAAAGAAAAGATATGTGACAACTCTTCTACATATTGATAATTATCATATGGAAGTGCGAGAGAATATGTTGTGTCTGGTTCCCATATTGTTTTTGGCATTATATCTACGGATTTTTGATCTTCTGCCCATGTAAAAAATAGTTCTTCGTTCGGCATGATCGTAACTGAATGCTCGTATGTTGCGGGATCAAAAATTTCTTCTGCAAAATCCACATGGATCTTCTCATCCAAATTGATAACCGTGTCAGTTAAAATAGTTGGGGCTGTTATATCATATTGCGTGTTATCAATATACAACTGCATACCAGTACCTATAGAAGTGGTTGGTATAATCAATATACCAATGAAAAGTGTTCTACGCACAGTAAAAAAAGCCTTGTTTTTAAACAATTTATGAACGATTTTCTGAAAATTATGATACACTTTTCTCATCATGATATAAAACAAAAAAAATGAGCGACCAATCTCAAAGATCGATCACTCACCCGTATGCATGAATTATAGCACAAAAACATGATAAAATCAATTGTTTTATAAGCACTCATCACCTTTTTCAATAACAACTCTTTTACATACAACTCATATGTGCATTAAGGGTTGCATGTGTTTTGGAAAAAGTTAGATAATGAAAGAAAATATATTCCACATATATTACAAAGTGTGTTATAATGTGATCGTAAAAATAAAATACATTCTGTGAAAAATATATTTTCTTATAATGGTATTGTCTTTGTTATATTTACCATTCTTCTTGTAGGATCTTTTTCCTTTTTTAGTCTTGCCGACAACACCAATCTCACTTTGTTTGATGATTTTGACAGAGATGGAATTAGTAATGGCGAGGAAAATGCATATAACACAGATCCAACCAATGCTGATAGTGACGGAGATGGCTATTCCGATGGAGTAGAGGTGCAAAGCGGCTACAATCCTCTTATACCGGCACCGGGAGACCGCATTGTAAAAAATGACGTGCCAAAAATTGTCGCCACACAAACGCCTACGAACAATGTTACAAAAAAAATTGCTCAAAATGTCGTCTCTCACCTTGCTGACGCACAGGAAAATGGTGATACAGAAATTACAGCTGAAGAGTTTTCCAAAGTTGTTTCAGATGCAACCGATGCAGAGGTTGAGTTTGTTGATGTTCCACCAATTGACATTGATGATATCACTGTAAAAAAACAAGATTATACCAATCTCTCTGACCGAGAACAAGAAGAGCTTATGAAGCAAGATGCGATCGAGTATTTTACTGCGATATCCTATATATTTGTATCAAATTTTCCCAACGGATTTTTTGATCGTTCTCCCGAACTTTTTCAGACGGAATTTATGCAACAAATGAACAATTTTTCCGGTTCACTGACAAGCTTCTCGTTTTTTGAATCTATGGCAGAAAATGCGATTTCCGCTGAATCTCAAATGAAGGATGTGGAGGTACCTGAAGAAATGTTGGAGCTCCATTCCGAAGGATTGTATCTTTTGCGCTATATGGCAAGCATCTATGAGACCGGCTCTTACAAAAATGTCACCACAGATGCAGCACCTATGATCGCCACACTTGCTCAAATGCAAGGTTTGTTGGAAAACGCATCGGAATTTCAAACTAAGGTACTGGAAAAGATGGATAAATATGGTGTTGATTACTCATTCTTACAAATATAAAAAATCTATGTACAAGAAAATCCTCTCTTTTATTCTCATGACCACCCTTCTCATCACACCACTCTCTTATGCGCGTGCAGATTATTGGGGCGGAAATTATCTTGGCGCAGGCTTAAAACAGATGCTTGAGGAAGTCTTCACAGAGATCCAAAACGCCATTTATGCCGCCGCAAAAATGGAAGCAATTGAGCAAGCAACCTCTACCATAGAAGATTCATTGTATGGTGGCGATTCATCTCCCAGAAATATCAAAAATTTCGATGAGTTTCTCATTCAAGATCCAAAAGATAAAGCTATAACTTACGGCGAGGATTTTCTCACGTCGACACTTCGTGGTACTGCATCTGGTGATTATACGTCATCTGGAGGCGGTGGAGGACTTGATTCTGCGCTTGATACTGCAGGTAAAAATATTATAGATGCATGGAAGTCTGAAAAAACTAATACGTCAGATTATGCAGATTATTGTTCTGACACATCTGATATTTTTTCTGATGGTAATTTTGATTGTTTTAATGCTATAATGGCCAATCCACTCAACACACCTATTGGCATTGCTATGGCAGTTGATAAAGAAACAGCAGCAAAATACCAAAATGAAAAAGAAATAGCAACACTCATGGCCACCAGCACCGGCACATTGCCACAGGTAGATGAGGATGGTGATGTATCGCTGCCGAGTTCACTTGTTGAAGAGATCCAAAAACAACAAGTTACCCTACCACTAGAAGCTCTTGCCAATGGAGACAATGATGCATTCTCTTCCATGATCCAATCTTTTGCCGTTTCTCTCATTACCAGCATTGTAGAAGATGGTCTCTCTGAGATGGATGAATCAATGGATAAAAATTCGGAATCAACTGATGATCAGTTGGACGAGGATCTCGAGGGTTATGAAGACACCACAAACCCATACTCTGATGATTACGATGACACCATGAAACAAGATAGTACCAACAGTTGGAAAAACCCCGATACAGGCAAAGCCTGGTAAATATATACATCTTTTAAAAAACCGCCAGTTATAAACTTGGTGGTTTTTTAGATGTCCCATAAACATATATGCTTTATTCTGTAGTGGACGACACAAGATTCGAACTTGTGACCTTCTGCATGTCGAGCAGACGCTCTAACCAACTGAGCTAGTCGTCCATATGATGTGCATTTTCACGCACATCAGTGTTCCCGTACTTTTTTATTTTATCTGTTCAACGACACCTTCTGATATATCTTTTCCTGCAATGATCGCTTCGAATTCTTCTTTTTCAATTGTCTCTTTATCCAGTAAACGCTCAGCGATGATATCCAATGTTACGCGCTTTTCTTTGAGAATGCGTTCAGTCGTTTCCTTTGCTTTTGCAAGAATTTGTGCAACTGTTACATCAATGGATTCTGCTGTTTTGTCAGAATAATCGCGTTCTTCTGCCACCTCACGTCCCAAAAAAATGAGGTCTTCGTTCTTACCAAATGTACGCACGCCCAGGTCGCTCATGCCAAATTGTGTTACGATGCTTCGCGCCATTTTTGTTGCACGTTTCAGATCATTAGACGGTCCTGTCGTCACATCACCAAAAACCAACTCTTCCGCAACATACCCACCAAGAAAAACTGATAGTTCATCGATAAAATATGCACGTGAATGCAAGCTCTTGTCTTTATCCGGCACGGAAAGTGTATATCCGCCAGCGCTGCCACGAGAGATGATCGAGACTTTGTGCACGGAGTCCGTGTTTTTGAGACTTGCTCCGATAAGCGCATGTCCTGCTTCATGATATGCGATAATTTTCTTTTCGTGTTCGTCCATACGACTATTTTTATGTGCCGGTCCCAAAAGAACTTTCTCGATCGAATCTATGACATCGATCATTTCCACGCTTTTTTTATTACGACGTCCTGCCAAAAGCGCACCTTCATTCATGAGATTCATCAAGTCTGCACCGGAAAACCCTGGTGTGCGTTGTGCAATGCGTTCCAAATCCACATCTTCGGCAATTTTTTTATCCTTCGCATGAATTGCAAGAATTGATTTTCGGTCCTCAATGTCAGGAAGTTCCACTGTCACGCGACGATCAAAACGTCCTGGTCGAAGTAATGCTGGATCCAGAACATCTGGACGATTCGTTGCTGCAACAACGATCACGTTTGTTTCATTGTCAAAACCATCCATTTCCACAAGTATCTGATTGAGCGTTTGTTCACGTTCATCATGTCCACCACCCAAACCTGTACCACGCTGACGTCCCACGGCATCAATTTCATCAATAAAAACGATAGATGGTGAATGCTTTTTTGCTTGTTTAAAGAGGTCTCGTACACGTGAGGCACCCACGCCCACGAACATTTCCACAAATTCTGAACCGCTGATCGAAAAAAACGGCACGCCAGCCTCACCAGCAACTGCGCGAGCAAGCAGGGTCTTGCCCGTACCAGGACGACCAAGGAGGAGCACGCCTTTTGGAATTTTTGCGCCAAGTGCATGAAATTTCTTTGGGTCTTTCAAAAAATCAACGATCTCGATCAACTCCTCTTTTGCCTCTTTATTGCCAGCCACATCTTTGAATTTCGTGCGATTTTTTTTGTCCTTTGGATCGATCATACGTGCACGAGACATGCCAAAAGACATTGCTTGATTATTGCCACGCATCGCTTGACGCATCATAAAAAAGATCAATCCGCCTATGATAAGTATTGGGAGCACTGATGGTATGAGTATCGTTGCCCAAAAAGAAGCTCCTGAGCGCATTTCCACAGTAATGGGAACAGATGAAAGCCTTGCTTGATCAACACCAAAATTCTGTAGCGTATCTGTCAAACTTGCATCAGGCTCTTTGTTTGTCTCCTGCTTAACACCATCTTGCAACTCCACTTGCACCACGCCATCAGATTTTACTGTGATCGTTTTTACTTTTTCTTCATTGATTTGCTGTGATAACTGTGTAAGAGAGATCTTTTCCACAGAATCACTTTTGCCTGTTGATAGGACAAAGAACATGAGCAGGATCAACAAAATGATAATGATCAAAGAAGAATTTTTAAATACTTTTTCCATTGGATTTGATATAAATGATTGATGTGCTATGACACACGCAAGCGCGAGGCTTTTATGTGTGATAAGCACATATCACTGTATCACCTTTTCGGTTCATTTTCAAGTTTTTTCCTATAAATACCTGATCTTTGCTTTTTGTGCTCAAGATCATTTTGCGCATCTCGTCAATAAAACCTTTTTCTATGTTTTTTGTGTGTCCACACAATATAATGATCATGCGCAACAAAGAGCGTCTCTGCAAGCCAATGCTGTAAGATCTAAATTTCTTTATATCAAAACTTACAGTTTTTTTTGTTCTGTTTTCTGTCCAAAATACAGGAATTTGTTCTTCCAAAATTTTTGCGTCTTCAGCCATCATTTCCGCTGTACGCGCAAGCGTCACAATGATCTGCGGATTGTAATTGATTTGTAAATATGGCAACAAATCTGCACGCACACGGTTTCTGGTAAATTTTTTGTCTGCATTAGTATGATCGATATGAAAAGAAATGTTTTGCACATCACAATATGTAAAGATATCATCTCGCATGACTGAAAGCAGAGGACGAATTACATGATTACATGAAACAAATCGCATGCCAACCAAACCTGTTAACCCGCTTCCACGGAGCAAGTGTAACAAAAATGTTTCTGCTTGATCATTTTGATTATGTGCGACTGCAATTTTCTGTGCACCATATTTTATACGTAACGCTTCAAAAAAATCATAGCGTAACGTACGCCACAATTCTTCATTGCCACGTGCATTTTCTTTTATTTGTAGCGTTTCCCACACAAGACCATATTCACGCGCAACCTGCTCCACCAGCATCTGGTCTGCATTTGCAGCATCACCACGCAATCCATAATTTACATGTGCAACAACAAGTGTGAGATGCTCTTTATGTGCGATCTGCATCATAACATGCAATAAACACATACTGTCCGGTCCACCAGAAACACCGACGATAATTGTGTCAAAATCTGCCCACATATCATGGAGAGAATTCATATTTTGCACATGTTTGACAAGGTTCTTCATATTTTTTACTTGCGCGACACAATATATTCGTACACCTTCTTATATGCCTCTTCCGGCGTCAACTCTGTTGTGTCTACAACAAGATCATAATTATTGAGATCAAAGCAATTTTTATTATAATATTTTTTATATCGCACATCATCGCTTTGTGCTCGCTTATTATTACTTGCCAACACATCTTCCACGGAATGCAAATTATTTCCCTCATTGCGCCCCTGATTGATCGGCAGATCTGCAAAAATACGACGAGCACCCTCCATTGGATCAACTTTTACATAGATCTTGATGGACTGTGGAATCAAAAACCAACTGGTTCGTCCCTCAATGATAAAATCATCCTCCGTTTCTCCAAGATGCTTTTGATAATCATCCACCTCAATGTCCGTTTCTGGATGCATTTCGCCATAAGCATTGTATTCTTCCAGCGTCATACCCTTTGCTCTTGCAGCATCACGACGAATTTGTCCCATGTAATATCTTTTATAACCCAGTTCCTGCTCCAAGCGTTTACCAATCGTGCTTTTTCCAGATCCGGGATCACCTGTAATTGTAATAATCATATTTTTTGTAATAAAAACCTCAATTATGTCAGTGAAACAAAAGCGCCCGGATCATTTCCGGGCGCATTGAGACTATTTTTTTTCCACTTCTTTTTCTTTTGGCGCATCAGTCTTTGCATCCAATTCTTTCATCTTTTTTTCATCGATCAGGACAAGTCCCATGCGATGCTCCTTTGGTTCGATCGATAGAATTTTCCACATATATTCCTCTTTCAAGGCGATCTTTTCATCAAGCTTCTTACCAGGATACATTTCCTGGAATTCACTCACGTGTGCAAGTCCATGAATATCATTATCGAGATATACAAACGCACCAAAATGATTGATCTTGTCCACTTTTCCTTTATAGATCTGTCCTACAGTGTATTTTTCTGTAATTTTTGTCCATGGATCTTCTTTGAGAGCTTTAATCGAGAGTGAGATGCGTGTATCATCAATGCCGATGATCTTTGCTTCCGTCTTGTCACCCACTTTGATCACTTCTCGCGGATTATCGATCAATTGCCATGCAAGCTCACTAATATGGATGAGACCCTCCAATTTTGCATCCTCATCTGCTACATCAGCACCTGTTGGCACAAACTTCACAAAAGCACCAAAATCCACCACACCACTCACCTCACCATTGATCGTATCGCCCACATGTAGACCGGAAATTGCTTTACGTTCACGATCACTGAGAGCTGCTTTTTCTGAAACGATCAATTTTTCTTCTTCTTGATTAATATCAATAATACGCACAGGCAATTCTTGACTCACCAATCTTTTCAAAAGATCAAGGATCTTGTTCTTGTCGCCGTCTTCTACACGTGGATAATTCTTACTTGATAGCTGTGATACAGGCAAAAATCCCACCACACCATTTACTTCCACCATAAGACCACCCTTGTTTGCATCAAGCATTTTAACCATGATTGTTTCTTTGTTTTCCATTTTTTCACGCAGATCATCCCATGCACGCTCATAAGAAGCTTCACGAATTGATAATTCGATGTAACCCTCATCATTGTCCAGATCAACAACTGTTGCTTGAACTTTGCTTCCTGGGCGCAATTTTTCATCATCAGAAAGACCGCTTTTTGCTTCACGTCCGATTACCATACCTGTACCGATTGGACCAATATCCAAAAGCACAACACTTGCTGAAATATCAATAACGGTTGCTTCAATCACATCACCGACGCGTGGCACATGAATTTCATCAGCATCCAGCAATGCAGCCATATCACTGACAGCATTTTCCTGTTTTTCTACTATTTTCTCCGTTTTTACTTGTGCCGCCGCATCTTCTTTGGCTTTTGTGTTCGCTTTGACCTCTTCAACAATCTTGTCCAATAGTTCATCAGTTTTTGCCATATTCTTCAATGGATCACGTATATCTTCTATACCGATCTTATTGGTCTGTGCATCTCAAGCAGACCATTAATAATTTAATAGAGACGCAAAAAATTTCCGCAAAGGAAATTATCAAAAAGCATATCGGCGTAAAATTCATACCATTCCCACCGTTCATCTACAGATGTAGATAAATATTCACTTGTTTAATAATTACCAATGTCCCCAAAGTATATGGCAAAATTAAAAAAAATGCAAGCATCTATGCATTTTTTGTATCATATGGATATATCACAACCTCTGTATCATCATCCGGGTTGTACCGCACCTGCACAACGTCGTTTACGTTGAATTTTTTGGGTATCGACCAAGAAAGTGATCTTTTTACAATTTTTTCGTTAACTTTTACGATAATATGCGCGAAGGGATAATATTGTACGTACGTGCATACGCCCCGTGCAATATTGCCGTACGCAGTGATATATGCATCCCGTTGTATTTTTTGTGAAATTTTGTATGCCTGGATACCTTGCACGATCGTCGCCACAATAAACACATACACCATGCGAACATTTATAGATCCGACTGTAATAGTTAATTCTGCCCTCCCATCAAAAAACCATAAGATAAAACCGAAAATGATGATTGAGATGATCGGCGCACCCCATTGAATGATGTGTGCGATATGCACAGATGCATTCTCCAGTGGAGGAAATTTTGCATAAAAATCCGTCATGGTTCTTTTTTGTAACCGACTTACATCTCATGTTGAATTGAAATTCTAAAATTTCGAGCGAAAAACATGAAGATCGAGAGAGTGCTACCTATAGGTAACATGACGAGATCTGAATGTTTTGTAGCCGAAATTTTTATATTTCAATCGGCAAGCCATTTTTTATGGCAATGAGATATGAGACAGTTACTTATATTAAAAAGCGCTTTTTGTCGTCCGAAAGATTAAGAAAATCATCTAAAGATTCAATAAGTCGCGTGCTTGTAGACTCTGCAAATGCCACGCCTTCCACACGACATCCGGTAGTACTTTGAATATATTCCACAAGTGGTACATAATCCCCATCACCTGATGCAAGAATGATCACGTCCACGCTTTTGGATAATTTAATTGCATCAATTGCAATACCAACATCCCAATCACCTTTTTTTTGTCCACCGGCAAAAATTTGCAGGTCCTTTGTTTTTACCTCAAAACCAAGGTTTTCCAATGCATCAAAAAATTTTTCCTCTTGTGCTTCTTCCGTAGAGATGCCGTAGGCAATTGCACGAATTAATTTGCGATTTTCCACTGCTACAGAAAGAAGATTTTTGAAATTTACCTTGCGTCCATATAAAACACGCGCACTATAGTATAAATTTTGAATATCGATCAAGAGACCAATACGTTGATCTGGATGTTTCATAATATATTATTTATTATTTTCCCTTGTATCATACCATATAAAAAGAAAGAGCGCGTTTATTTGCGCTCTCGAAGTTCGAGTTTCTTTACGATCTTTTTGTACACTTTTTCATCAGTACGTGCAAGATAGTCAAGGAGTTTTTTACGTTTTGCGACCATTTTTAGCAGCCCGCGACGAGAATGAAAGTCTTGTTTATTTTTTTTGAGATGCGCCGTCAATTTAACAATACGTGTCGTAAAAAGAGCAATCTGATACTCCGGGGAACCTGTATCTGTATCATGTCTCTTCACCTCTTTTGTGGCGTTCACTTTTTGACGTTTTGTCAGTGCCATAGTGTTTTGCTTCTGCGATATAGTCGTGACATATGCACCACCATACACGAGAAAATAAATCAATTACTCATGAACTATACTACAAAAAATAATTTTTGGCAATACCACAGAATCAATATTCGTATTCTTGACTTTATTTTGTTTTTGATGTATAATGTATTTTCCTAATTTTGTTTGTTATTTTAATAAAATTCACACAGGAGGTTCTTATGTTCACAGAATATGATTCTGATAGATCATTTCGCCTCCATGTGGAAGAGCGAAATGCAATTTATGTACTAACCGAAATCGGCGCACGGCTCTACAAGATCTATACCAATTCAACAGAAGCATGTGAGACAGACGTGCATAATATTCTGGAGAATTCTCGATGTTTTGAAGACAATGTCATTACCATGCGTATCTCACGCGACCTGTTTTCGATTCATCAGAATTGGTCCTTGATCGTAGATTTTGCTGAATCTTTCAATTATCGAGAGCTTCTTTTACAAACCTTGCGTGAGCTCAACCGCTAGACGAGATCGTCTAGCGGTTTTTTTCTTTTTACTATTGACGAAACACATTTTATCCTCTATGATAGTGGAAGGTTTTCACAAGGGGTGCAATATGACTGTATGACAGGCATTTTTTGTGTTCTGAGATGTTATAATAAAACCGATTCAATTGTCTATTTTTTAAACCATAGTTTATGCGAAGTGAGGTTATCGCGTTCAATAAAACGCAGCGCAAAGATACGATCGACTTTCATGCCGGTGATGTCGTAAAAGTATATCGCAAAATCAAGGAAGGTGAGAAGGAACGTATTCAGATTTTTGAGGGCATGATCATTGCGATCAAAGGTCGTCAGAGCAGTTCACCGATGATCAATGTGCGCAAGGTGTCAAACGGTGTAGGTGTTGAGATCGTTGTGCCAATGTTCTCACCAAATATTGAAAAGATCGAACTTGTCAAACGAGCAAAGGTACGAAAATCAAAATTGTACTATGTGCGAGACAAAGCAGCAAAAGCACTTCGTTTCAAATATATTGATGCATCACAGATTCTTGCGGCAAAACCTGCACAAAAAATTGAGAATGCTCCTATTAAAGAGACTCTCGTAGAAGAATCAGGGGTTACAGAATCTACAAAATAATATGATTTATATGTTGCGCGCGGTTTTTTTGAGATAAAAAATTACTGCGTGCAACATATTTGCGTAATGCATGCCCAGGTGGCGGAATTGGTATACGCACTAGGTTGAGGGCCTAGACCTCTATGAGGTGTGCGGGTTCAAGTCCCGCCCTGGGCACAGAAGATCAGGTATTGGAATAAATAAAAAAGTATTGTACAATTTACTTTGTTGGCTGTTTTGAAAAAACACGCACGCTTAGCTCAGCTGGTTAGAGCATCTCGTTTACACCGAGAGGGTCGGGGGTTCGAATCCCTCAGCGTGCACACATCTTTATACAATATAAAAAGATGAGCCGAGGTAGCTCAGTGGTAGAGCAAAGGACTGAAAATCCTTGTGTCGAGAGTCCGATTCTCTCCCTCGGCACAAAAATGGATTTGCGGGACTATAGCTCAGCGGTAGAGCGCGCGGCTCATAACCGCTTGGTCGCAGGTTCGAACCCTGCTAGTCCCACATGTGAGCATTAAGTTAAAAAGAATAAAGTTCATAAAGTTTCTCAAAAGCGAGGATTGTTTAAATACTTTATAAACTTTACACTTTACGAACTTCATACTCACTGCGAGTGTCGTATAATGGTTATTACACCACCTTGCCAAGGTAGAAACGGCGGTTCGATTCCGCTCACTCGCTCCAAAAAATCAAAAAACGGCCTTAAAATGCCGTTTTTTGGTTATTTTTCTATTTTTTATAGCAACTCCGACACAAACAACCCTCCTCTTGAATAATATCTTTTACATATTCCACACCATAATCGTAAGATATTTCTTCACCAGCATCGATACTTTTTAATGCGTAGATCATAATATGTGCGTCATTTTCCACAATAGCCTCTGCATTTGGATCACACGCATGATTGATATAGCGCGCAATATGTTCACGCCCTTTACCATCCAGAACAATTTTTTCATTGAGTGTAAAGAGATATCGCCCACCGCGACGATTTGCCTCTTCATGTGAGATGGCCTCGCCTGTGTATTCAATGATAAAATCACCTTTAGAAATACTTTCTGTGGCAAAAAGACCCAATCCAGCACGTGATCGTTTTACCTGATATTTTTCTGATTTTCTGTTATTTTTCTTCTTCATGACTAATTTTTATTAAAAACACAATATTCAGTCTAACAAAAAACATTTTTTTGTAAAACATCTTATATAAGACATGCGCTTTTATCATTTTGAGCGAGGTTGAAGAATATCAAAATTTCGTATTATATATGATCACTTCAATATAAATACAATCTTTTTTTGGATTTGCACCCTACAAAGAATCTAGATATTTCAACAATGCACCAAATCGATCGGGGAGATCTATCATAAAGTGATAATCTTTTCCATCTAATGTGAAAAATATTTCCTTTGCGTGGAGATAAAATGTTTGCGGATCGTAGATCTTAGGAATGGTGTTATGTATTTTCTTTTCATTTTTTGTATAATATCGCTCATCCCCCACAAGAGGATGTCCCTTATGGGCCATATGCACACGAATTTGGTGTGTGCGACCGGTTTTTGGCATCACTTTCACATAAGAAATTTCCGTACCATTAGCTAGTTGATATTCTTTCATCACCTCATATTCTGTACAAGCATCTCGTGCATCACCCTTATATTTTCCAAACGCGATCTTTTGCTTGGTATATGATGTTGCACGCGCAATTGGAGCATCAATTATACCTTTTTTTTCCTCAAAATATCCAAATACGAGCGCATAATATGTTTTTTGGATCTTTTTTTGTCCAAATAATGCCTTGAGAGCTTCAAAGGTTCTTTGGTTACGTGCAACAACTAATAATCCGGTTGTGTCTTTGTCTAAACGATGCACAATACCTGGTCGTTCCTCATCTTCACCGACATTTTTAATCTCCGGAAACCGCGCAAGAAGTGCATTAACAAGAGTGTTTTTTCGCTCCCTATGACTCGGATGCACTTGTAACCCGCGTTGTTTATTGATTATGATAAAATCCTCCAAACCCTCAACCACATCAATGACCAAATTACGATTCGGCAAAATATCTTGTGACTTATCGCGATAATCACCAATAAAAACATATTCATCACCATGTAAGATATAGCTCGGCTTGGTTTTTTTTGCATTAATTTCCACTGCACCGGATTTGATCATGCGAATAATTTCTCCCCGCGTCAAAGAAACCATTTTCTCTACAAGAAACTTATCCAGTCTTTTGCCCTGATGTTCTATTGTCACTTGTATGTCTCGCATATGAATTTTCAATAAGAAATGAATTTTACCTCATTTTTTACTTTTCGTCAATTATTTTTAATCTTACATAAGAATTTTTATCCACATATTATTAACAAAACGGATTTATCCACACCAATGTGTACATAATCTGTGATTATTTTGTAGATAACACCTAGAACATCTCTGTATAACTCCTGTTTTATTTTTTATATTTATGTATAATTTTTCTATTTTATAGTTATTTTTAGTTATACACACACCCACGCACATATACACATCCTTATTAACATGTTTATTTTTTGTTTAACATCAACCATTTTTCAACACTATCCACTTATACATATACTAATACTAATAATAAATTATATATAATAATCATATTTATATATCTTGCAAAATATTTGATATTTTTTTCATTTTCTTTTTTATTGTTTTTTGTGATATAATATATTTGATAAAAAAATCTATTATATAGATGAAAAAACAAATACAATTTATGTGTATAAAAAAATATCTACTTTCCATACTCATCTTTTTAAGTATGTCTTTTATTTTTTTTAATACCAATTATTCTTTTTCGGAAGAAAATTTTTTAATAATAACAAATAATATTGCTAATGCAGAATATTTTACCAATAATTTACAAATAAGCTCCAACAACCCTTTTCTAGAACCAGTTTTTGCATTATTTCGTTTAATTGGTTTTTTGATTTATGTGGCAGTTGGATTAATTAAATGGACATTTGATGAATCTTTATGGAAAATTATTTCAAGTGACGGGGTATATATAGGGTGGTCTGTAGTAAGGGATTTTCTAAATATATTTTTTATTTTTTTTCTTCTTTATTCTGCATTCTGTACAGTTTTTCAAATCTCGCGCTATCACATTAAAAGTACATGGGTAATGATAGTGCTAATGGCTCTCTTAGTAAATTTTTCTTGGCCAATTACACGTGTAATGATTGATATATCAAACCTAGGGATGTTGTATATTCTTGGAGATAATGGTGGAAAAAGTATTGACAATGGTATATTAAAAACATTTTCAAATGAATCAAATTTTGCTGGTTTAATGCTTGGTGTTCAAGTTGAACATAACAGTCTTCAAAATAAAGGTTTTTGGGAAAAAATACCGCAATATTGGGGTAATGTATTACACGGTGGGACATCAAATGATATTAAATTTAAAGATGGACAATATTTTTTACATTTATTTATGGGTATTATTATTGGATTTGTTTTTTTAATTACATTTTTAACTATTGCGATTCTTTTAATTATTAGGATTATTGTTTTAATTGTATTACTTATTTTTTCACCAGTTGGTTATGCATTTGCAGCTTTTCCATCAACAAGGGGATATGCAAGTCAATGGTGGAGTTCTTTTACTAAACAATTAATTACAGGTCCTGTTTTATTATTTTGTCTTCTTTTAGGAGCTGTGGTTTTACAAAATATACAAATGGATAAGCCAGCTAGTATGCAGGAAGACACTCTTGCATTCATAGCTCCATTTATGATGTATATTATCACAATCGTTTTAATATGGACGGGTATTCTATTTACGCAACAAATAGGAGCTATTGGATCAGGTGTGGCGACTAATTTTGCAAATAAAGCGAGGGGTAAAATACAAGGATGGGGTAAGGCTGCTGCAGTTAGTGGAATGATGATGACAGCTCGCGGCACAAATCAAGGTACGGCATGGGCAGGAAATAAGTTATCAAACCTTAAAGGTGATGGTGTGTGGAAAAAAATTGGAAGAGGCGCTGGAACAAGTATAAATGTAGCACGAAGTATACCACAACGTGGTAAGAATATTGCACAAAACAGAAGAGATTCATACAATGAGGCAATAGAGGAAAGTCGTGCGCGCGGCCTCACTGTTGGCACAGGTTTAAGTGAAAAATTGCAAGTAGATAATCCTGATGGAACAAAGGCAAGATGGTATAACCGAGCAATGGGTTCGGCTGTTGGTGGTGGTGGTGACAAAAATGCAGTTGCAGCAAATAAAGGTAAGCAAATTGAAGCAGAAAAGAAGAGGATGAAAGAAACACCATTAAATGAAGCTACAGAAATCAAAGCAGAGGCAAAAGCACAATCGATCATAGAGAAAAAAGACAATGTGACAGAAGAAAATATTAAAGAACTTATCAAATCATTGGACAAATTGGATGGTGATACGCGCAAACTTGCTCTCAAGAAGGCACGCGAAACAGGTCATGGCCATTTAACCATGGATCATGAAATGGCGGAATTGAGAAAAACTAATGCAGGCGCTCCAGATTTTACGATTAGAGAGATGGCAGCTCATAAGATCTTTAGCGGTATGGACGCAAAGACGCTTGCAAGGCAAAAAGTAGCGCAAGAATATGTAAAGACACCAGATAATCAGAATTTGAGATCCGGATTTGCGGCCATGGAATCAAAATTATCAAAATTATCTGATAAAAGTAAAGCTGATTTTAGAGATGCATTGAATAGTGATCAGTTGAAACATTTATCTGATGCAAGAAAGGCTAATGAAAATATTGAAACAGAAGCTGAAAGTATGAGTGCGTTGAGAGATATGAATAGTTGAGATTAAAAGGATTGTAAAATTAAGTTTTATGAGAGAGGGAAAAAAATATTATCCAATGCTTGCTGGTTTTGAAGAAAATGATTTTTTCAGGGAAGATAATATTGTAATGTGGGAAAAAAAACATACTTTACCCAAGCATATTCAGAATATTCTCATGTCTGATGAAATCGTGGATTTTATTTATGCGGTGGAAAGAAGGTATAATTTACACGATGATCAAACGGAAGCATTTTCACAGTTGGTGAGACAATATTATTTTGGTGAAATTACAGATAATGACTTTGTACAAAAAATTTCATCTATGTGCCACACCTTACCACAAGATGTGATGGCGTTATTGCGCGCAATGAATGCAATTACACCAAAAAATGGAAATGAGGAGATTCAAAGGGAAAAAATGCGTACAGAAAAACTATCACTTGTAGATGCTTTGGCAAAATATCCACGCATCAAAGAGCAGGAAATTTCAGGAAAAATGATCGTTTCAAAACCATTTTTACAAGCTTTAAAACCAACAGTGAAGAATTGGATCATGGTGTATGAAAAAGTTCTCGGTGTGAGTCGTCATGATGCAATCGAACGAGGGGATTTTGTGTTTCGTGCAGAAGCAACTCGCAATTTGAGTGATGATGAAAGAAATTTGTTGGCAGATATCTTGCGCGCGCGCGATGATCAATCTCTTGTGATGGTTGATATGGATGCACAAAAAATTATTATTATGCAAACAGTCAATGATGCGATTAAAACAAGGGATATAAAGCCAAATGGAAATATAACAGTAAAGCAAACAACAGAACGGTTTGAATATCCGGAAAAAAGAATGCAAGTGGAACAAAAAAATCACATCACTGAAGGAAAGCAAATACAGGAATCATTTATAAATAAACAAAAGGATCCACGCAAAAATCCCGTTTTTGATGAACTGCAAAAGGAAATCATGAAAAATCGTGCAGAAATGACAGGTGGCGCTGTACAAGTGCAAAGTGTGCAAAAGGAGAGTGTGCCTGTAGGTGTGGCAAAGCCTGGCACTTTCGTAAATGTGGTACAGCAAAACGTAAAAGAAGAAATAACTGCACAAAACACATCAGCGATAGCCGGCACAATACAGTTTAGCTCCAATCATGTGATGCCGGGAGAAAAAGTTGTGCAAAAAAAGCTACAAGCGACACAAAACTATTATAATATGTCACCAATCGGCGGAGTACACAGTGCCTCGGTACAAAAAAATGCACAAAAAACATCTTAAAAGAGAAACGCGCAAGACACAGCGCGTTTTTTAAATAAAAAAGATGAATAGTTGCAAATTTGTTTCTTTTAAAAAAAAACAATTCATGATATGATGGTGATATTATACAAAGAGTAAAATAAAAATTTATGCAGATCGTCCCACAATATATTGATGTTGAAGATAAAGTTGCTGGTCCGCTTACGTGGAAGCATATTGGGTGGATCTTTGCGGGTGGCGTTTTGGCTTTTGTGGCATGGGCCACATTGGATCATATCACTTTTGTGATCGTTGCAATACCAATCGCACTCATTACAGCTGCGATGGCCTTTTATCGTCCAAATGGCGTTTCTATGGTGGAATTTATCGGGTATGGTTTTGGCTATATTTTTCGCCCAAAAAGATATACATGGCAACAAGAAATTGAAAAAATTAAAGTAAAAAATAAGGAACCAATAAAGATCTCATCGTCAAGTCGGGAAAAAAAGTTAACTGCGGATGATATTGCATCATTGGCGCAAACATTGGATTCTCATGGTGTGGAGCGTAGTGAGCGCATTAAAGAATTGATCAGAGAGCGTATGAAAAAAAATAACGAGTAAATGAAAAACATATGGGACTATTTGGCTCAAAACAAAAAACAGAAAATAATGGTACAAGTACGGTGCAATATGTTGATATTAAAACAATTCGTGATGGTGTTGTTGTCTTGAAAAATGGTACAATGCGTGCTGTTTTACTTGTTTCATCGATCAATTTTGATCTTAAATCATCCGATGAGCAGATCGCGATTGTTGGTGCATATCAAAACTTTTTGAATTCTTTGGATTTTCCAGTGCAGATTGTTGTCAGCTCACGTAAATTGAATATTGTACCGTATACAGAAATGCTCAAAGAGAGGGCACGAGAACAACGCAATGAACTGTTAAAAATTCAAATTATCGAATATAGGGAATTTATTCAAAATCTTACAGAGGTGACAAATATCATGAGTAAGTTTTTCTATCTCGTGATCCCATTTGCGCCTGTAGAAGATGAAAGTGAGAGTATGTTGGGACGTATATCCAAGGCAGTGCATCCATCTCAAAACATTGTGGAACATGAAGAATTATTTGAAACTTACAAAAATCAATTGTGGCAGAGGGTTGATCATGTAGCAGCAGCTTTAGGGGGTACGGGTTTGCATTTTACAGCATTGACCACTGATGAATTGATCGAATTGTATTATAGTATGTATAATCCATCAGAATTTGCACAAACTGGTATTAAGGACGTTCGTCAATCGGAAGTGGAACAATTATAATAATTTTTTTATCAGAGTGTCACAATAGTATGTTTTTCAATAAAAACTTAAGTGGAAAAAAACAAAAGCCTGTTGATGAGGTGGTGGAAAATGATCAGTTTTACCAAAAAGGTGTGGCCACTGTTCGCGGACTTCTCGCTCCTAGCGCTTTACAAATCCAGGCAGATCATTTACAAATCGGTGGAGTACTTTCCACAACTATTTTTGTTGTTGCATATCCGCGCTTCTTGAGTGATAATTGGTTTTCTCCAATCATCAATATTGATTTTCCAATGGATATATCCATGTTCATACATCCTGCTGATACGCGCGATGTTCTGAAAAACCTCAAAAAGAGCGCTGCACATGTGCATTCACAAATTAGCATTGAAGCGGAGAGTGGTAAGGTGAGCGATCCAATGTTGGAAACGGCTGTAGAAAACATTGAAACTCTACGTATTAGTCTTCAACAGGGAACAGAGCGGTTTTTTCGCTTTGGTCTTTATGTGACAATTTATGCAGATGAAAAAAACACTCTTCAGAGAAGAAAGAGTGAGATCGAGGCAATATTGGAGGCGCAATTGATATATGTTAAACCGGCGATCTTACGCATGGAGCAGGGCTTGGCATCTACTATTCCACTTGGTAATGATCGATTAAATGCGGGAAATAATTTAAATACAGCTCCGCTGTCAACCACATTTCCTTTTGTTTCTGCAGACCTTTCTTCAAATGAAGGAATTTTATATGGTATTAATCGGCATAATAACAGTTTGATTCTTTTTGATCGATTTAATATGGAAAATGCAAATATGGTGGTATTTGCAAAATCTGGTGGTGGAAAAAGTTATTTTGTGAAGTTAGAGATCTTGCGCTCACTAATGCTTGGAGTGCATGTCATCGTAATTGATCCGGAAAGTGAATATAAACATCTTTGCCAAACTGTTGGAGGAACATATATTCGTATCTCACTTGGTTCAAATGCGCATATTAATCCGTTTGAATTACCTCGTATCCCAAAAGATGAGCGACCGCTTGATGTTTTTCGCAATACGATTGCAAGTTTGATTGGCCTTTTACACATCATGTTGGGTAGTGTTACACCGGAGGAGGATACTGTTTTGGAGCGAGCAATTCGTGAAGCGTATGCTGTACGTGATATTTCTGAAAACAGTCGATTTGGAAGCATCCCGCATTCGGGATATCCAACTATGGCAGATCTGTATGAAGTTTTGCGCTCAATGGACGGTGGTGATTCTTTGGCAAAACGTTTGTCAAAATATACGGAAGGTATTTTTTCCGGATTTCTCAATAATCAAACAAATATTGAGATCAATAATCAAATGGTGGTGTTCAACATTCGCGATTTGGAGGAAGAATTGCGTCCAATTGCGATGTATATTGTGCTTCAATTCATTTGGAATGAAATGCGATCAAATATGACACGACGCATTGTTGCTGTGGATGAGGCGTGGGTGATGATGCAGAATGATGATGCGGCGGCGTTTATGTTTGGCATTGCAAAGCGATGTCGTAAATATTATACCGGTCTTACAACTATCACGCAGGATGTAACAGACTTCATGACCAGTCGCTATGGTAAGCCGATTGTTACGAATTCCTCACTTCAATTGCTCCTGCGTCAATCACCGGCATCTGTAGATGTAATTGCGGAAACATTTTTTCTTACTGATCATGAAAGATTCTTGCTTTTGGAAAGTAATGTGGGAGAAGGCATTCTCTTTGCAGGACCGAAGCATGCGGCGATCAAGGTTATTGCGTCATATAGTGAGGATCAAATCATTACATCTGACCCACGTCAACTAGAAGAGATTGCACGAGCAAAAGAAGAATTGGAAAACGAACAGGCATAAAAACCATAAAAAACCATTCCAATATTGAGAATGGTTTTTTATTTTTGTCGCGCGGAATCCATAAAGCGTGTATAATAAGATCAAAAGATTTTTAGAAAAAAAATGAATTCAGGACAAAAACAATATAATAGTGGTATTTCTGCAGAAGATCTTGCAAGACAGAGAGAACAGCGTTTGAGATTGCAAGAAGTGCGTATGGCACAACAGCGAGAGCAAGAAATACAGAAACAAACATACACACAAAAAATGGCACAAAATGTAAATGCATCCCGTCAGGGTGTGCCTAGGAGCGAGGCACAAAAAAAACAAGCTCTGAATACACAAAGGCAAGTTATAAGACAAAAGGATCAAGCGCCAAAGATCAATGCGGCAAGAAAAGCACAATTAAAAAAACAACAAAAGATCATCACAAAATACGAGCGAACATCGTGGACGTTGCTTTATGTGGCTGCAATTTTTGATGATATTTCTGACATTCTTACTATACCAATTCTTTCAACAGCATTGTCCATTTGTTCGTCACTATATGTAAATTTTAAATTGTGGAGCATTGGATCGGAGAAAGCGCGCAACAGAATGCGTCTCAAGAGAGCCGGTTTGCTTGTTTTGGATCTTATGCCGATCATTAATTGGATCCCTGTTACTACGTGGATCGTGTATAAGGCACAGGAAGAAGAAAAGAAGCGTGTTAAAAAAGCAAAAAAGATCATCGAAAAATATTCGCAAAAATAAAAATGTGCTATAATCGTAGAAGGTAAAATCAAAAAAATATGACGCAAGAAACAAAACAAACGTTGATCAGTGCAATATTTGCAATTGGATGTGTGATGTTGTATTTCTTTTATCCTGTTGGAAATTCAAAATTTGAAATTTTTTTAGCCACCATGATCTTTTTGCTGGGAATGCCGCTCCTGTATAATAAGATCATTTTGCAACAAACCATTAAAAATATGGAATTGATGAATTTTTCCCTTACAAAGAGAGATGTGTTTCTTTTGGTCAGCTCTGTAATTATTGGTGGTTTCATAAGTTTTCTTTTTGTATCAATGGAATTTGGTATTCAAAGATATGTTGGAAGTCTTTCTGCAACAATTTTGCAAAATTTCAAAGCGTTCGCGATTTATGAATTATTGTTTTCTTCACTCGGATTATTCCTCTTTTCCTTTTTTGTGTGGGGATTTGTGCGATCGATCGTTTGGCACAGAGATATTTATGCATACTTATTTTCTTTGATCATTTTTGGTGTTCTTATCATGGATTTTTATAGTGGTTTTTTTATTGCGATCCCATTTATGATACCTGCAATTTTTCTTTTGAAGATGGAAAAAAGAATTAATCCAATCTATGTTTTCATTGCATGCTATGCCATTGGTCTCATTTTTGATACGATCATTGTCAAATCATTTGTAACATCTTTATGAAAAAGAACACGAAACTTTCTTTTTTAATTGTTTTTATACAAATTACTCTTCTATTGATAGAGCCTTTTGCTGTATATGCGGGCCTTTTTGGTTCGGGAAATGTATCCGGACAAGTTCGTAGTGGTATAAATGATTTTTTGGAAGAAGATCTCAATATCAATGTGGAAGATGCGCTAAAGCCGATTACAGAAACGGTTAATTCTATGGATCGCAAAGGAAAGATCCCCGAAGTTTCTATTCGTTTTTCTACTACAAATCCAAAACCGGGTGAAATTGTGACAGCATCAGCGGATGTAAAAAATATCGCCAATATCAAAGATGCATATTATATGTGGTATCTCACAAGCCCAAAACGTATGGAAGATGAGGCGCTGGCATATGTTTTTGGATTGGAGCCTGGTGGTGTGGGAGATGCACCAACGCACCATATTCTTGCTGTACAAGCGCAGGCGGCACTTTACTTTGATCCACTGATGCTTGATCAAAAAATGAACGGTGGCAATGATGATGGCAGCTATATTGATGATTATGAGAAAGTGACTACTGATGATGATGATGGATATAAAGTACCGCTTGGTGGAGCAAATGCGAGCAATGCCGGGGGAGAGGATTATTGTTATATTTATGATCCAGAAGATGGCACACAGTATGAGTTGATGTCAAGTGATGGTGAGGATGCGGAAACGGGTGATGGATGTGATGATTATGATACTGACACAGTAGATTATGTGGCTCGATGTATGATCGGGGATAAGGCAAACTCATGTCCAACAAAGATTGTCGGTGTGGACGGAACTTTTTCTTCCACAGCAAGTTCAGAAGATGAAGAAACAAGCACATCAACGAATGTTGATATTGGCGGTGGCGGTGGCGCACGCAGCAGAAATTTGGCGAGATGTCTGGATTATGATGTTGAGCCAAAGTGTTCAGATGGGAAAGTTTCCTGTCCATCTGCAGATGGCACAACGGTAACAGAATATAATTTGGATGACACTACGATAAAAACACCAGAGCCGTACTGTATTCCAAAGGATGTTGGAGGCACTGAGTCAGACGGTAGCAGCTCCTCTACAGGTGGTGGTGATGGGCGACCGTATTTTCGGTTTAATATGACTGGAGATCAATATTGCGGAGGATCTAGTGGTGCAACAGATGCAAATTGTGTTGGTGTAGGAGGAACGTGTGATGTAACCATAGAATGTGACGGAGAAACCGAAACAAAATCTTTTTCTAATCCAGGTATTCCACCAGATGGCAGCGCAACGAATCGTGGGGATAATTGTCGTTACGAGGAGGGAACATCATTTGTGTGGAAGTCGGTTGGAGAAAGTAGTAAAAAATTGGCAATCATTATTTCAGCGGATCATTCGGATGGGTGCGAAGTGTGTGTTACTAATGACAGTGGTACTAAGGAGTGTCATGAACAAAGTGGGCGATTAGATGGATCCAGTAGTAGTTCTGATGAAGGAACAGGACAACTATGGACAGATCCAAATTCTAGTGGTTGTCCTGCCCCGGTATACTCATTTTGTTTTAGTGGTGAACCGTGGCCCGATGCCGCCACATATGAAGCTGCATGTGGTGCAACATATGGTGAAGAACGACCAAATTATTATGGTGCAGGATGTCATGATCACCTTGAGAAAGGGATTTTTCAGAAGACAGGAGAATGTACTTCCGGGGAATTAGAAAATGATGATGATAATATATGTCCGGCAAGCATCAGTCATGCAGAAGGGGGAATTCGTCCGTTTCCAGAGGGAACAGGAGATGGAGATTTTCCGGTAACACAAGAACTTTTATATCACTTGAATCCACTCACATCTCGCACAACGCCACTCGCATTAAATGATGAAGCATTGACCATGGGCGTTGGTATGATCGATTTTACATGGAAATATGAGGAAGGTGACAAGCTTGGTGTGGTTGTCGAGGGTATGGGTGCAGAATCGACAAAACATGAAGATGCAACATATCAAATCGTTTATGCGATGATGCAACCGGGATGTAAGGATGTTATTGAGCCGATTGGTTCGTATAATGAAACGATTAAGGATAAGTCGATCAATATTCTAACCGCTAGCGCAAATATCGGAAAGTGTATTTCAGGAGAGGAAAGTGGCACGCCACTGTACATTAGTCCTGGCACCTCCGAGTACGACGCTCTGAACGTCTCAGTGTCCACAGGAGCCTCACAGAGCGGTGCATCTGTGGCAAGTGGCATAGATTAT
>DYDB01000004.1:0-30825 GCA_020718085.1 Micavibrio sp.
CTATCAAGAAACCGCAACAACCACAGACATCTGTTACAAAGTTGATGTCCTTCCATCTCAACCGTCAGGACAGTATACGGGTTCTGTGACTTTTACGGCGACGAGTGATGCTAGTGGGTATTGGGAGTAAGAATAACTAACGTAGTATATTGGTTCGAATGTCATCCAGAATGTGAAGCAATTCAAAATAACCCCTATTTGTGGGGTTATTTTTTATATTAGAGATAGGGTGATAGAATTTTTTTGTGGTAAAATGATGATATAAAATGTAAATAAAAGAATGAACAAAATTATAAAAATAGAAATTGCAGTCGGTATAATTTTAATTATTGTCGTTATTATAGGCGCGCTTTTGTTGTTGAATAACAAAAGCATCAGTAAAAACAGTAAAAGTAATGTCAACGAAAAGCAAGTTGAGAAGGTCATACCTGACAATAATCTAACAGAAGTAAATCAGAAGGCTCCTGAAAAGATCCAGATGAATAACTGTGAAAATACTACTGAAAATAAAAAAGAACTGGATATGGAAAACCGAAGAAGTTTAAAAAATAAAGATTGGAACACTTTTGTTAATTGGCGTGATCACTATCAATTTGATTATCCCGTTGATAAGCTTTCTGTTGAAATCACACAATTTACAGATAGTGGAGATGGACAATATTGGTCAGCGCAAATAGGCTATCCTGATAGGTTAGGCACATTCGCTGACATACTTGTTTATTATGGCAATATTGAGGAAGTAATAAATTCTGACTATGATCGAGGCACAATCCAAATAGTGAATAAACAGGATACTTTGATAAACGGTAAAAAAGCCGTTGTTGTTTTTTGGAAAGATGTAGATTATTCAGATGAGCCGGTTGGTAAGGAAATTATAATTCAATATAAAGAAGACAGGGTTTTGACTATTAATGGTCCCTATGAAAACAAAGATGAACTGCAACTTTTTGACAAAATATTAGAATCATTAGTCTTTATACCAGAGTTAGGAGAGAATTTGTAAGAGATATTTTATATAGTGAGCAATACGGTGGGATAATTATATTTTTATCAAACAGGATCTCGTGTCATTTAGAATGCAGGGTAAATTAAAGAAGCTTTTATTTAGGGGGTTTTTAACTATTTTATTCTGAATTATTAAAATTTCTTAGAAAGCCATGTTAGAATTAATTTATAAAGTACAAACAAAATAAACTGAAAAAAGTTATGAATAAAAAAAACAATATTCTCCCAGTTATTATATCAATAATATTATTTACTATTTTAATGGGATTAATAATTTATTTAAGTAATTCAAAAAAAGAAAACGAATTAATCATCCCCCCGATTACAAAACAATCTTTAAATACAAACAAGGAAAATAAAGATGAATCAACAATTCAAATAGATTGCATTAAAGAAGAGGAGGAAGAAGTGAAAGAAGATAATGTTAATACATCAAATTGGAAATTATACACAAATAAAAAATTTGGTTACCAAATAAGATATCCAGAAAGTTGGGAGGTAATAGAAAATGATGATTCCACAGCTTTTAAAGCGAAAGATCAAACCTACTATTTTGAAGGAGGTCCTGCTTTCAATGGAGTTATTATCGAGGTTAGGGAACCTGAGTATGAATTAACAATCGAAGAATATATTGAGATGATTCGAAAGAATCATGGCAAGATATACTGTTTAAAAATAAACAACAAAGACGGATTTAGAGTAGTAGACTATCTACGATATGAAACATTGATAAAAAACAACCAATACTCTTATTTCATAAATTCACCAAATCTAGGAAGTGAAAAATATAATAAATATGATATTCACAGAGCTATGATCAATACCTTAATATTTAATTAGACTTAAGATTTTTTGGTTTTTTCTTAAAAAATCTAAGCTATCGGCAGAGAATAACCTCGGTGAGTTTTCTGTTTTTATGTCCAGTTCAACTCTAGTTTCTCCAACAATTTTTTCAACACTTTCATAATCTAAAGTTCTGAGCATGTCCATCGGTGGGAGCCGGAAAAATAAGGCATATTTAAGCCTTATTTCTTATTGTGTTGAGAGGATAATTTTGATTGACATTTTATAAATTTTATGATAAAGTTTTTGGTTAGCTCTTTAAAAACAATGACTTTTTTCTGGTAAATTTAGTTAAGAAGTAGTTATATTAAGTAACTATTGTGGATTTTCACTCTCTAAAGGACAATTAGTCAAAGATGCCTAATTACAAACACCAATAATCTAACGGAGGGAATTCAATGCCAAATCAAAGTAAAATTCGTGAAAAACGTTTTTGGGATAAGTGGAGAAGGTCTGGTGCAATCAGATCAATTCGTCCTTGGTACGACACTGAGAAGTTGATCGATGCTGCGATTATATCTCTATCCGGACTCAATCAGCTCATCAGAGCGAGGCACAGTGCCTGGTATGAGCGTAACGAACGCATGAGTGAATTTATTATCTTCGGATACTTTTGGTTGGATAGCTGTGGAAACTGCAGTAAGGCCCATGGGTATACTCCTAAGATTGATATGCCGAAAATCCCTGATGTTATGAGTAAGAATGACTTTATTGCATATATCGGAAAATATTCCAGACGCGGTAAAGACACAATGCTTAGCTTTGCAATGGGTAGCGGAATACCAAGTGAAAACGTTCTTTGCCCTTACTGTGGCAGATCGTGGGAAGCACATAACAGTCACGATACGGTGCTGATTCGTAGCACAGAGGTCTACTCATTGGACAATTTTATTGGGAAAACCCTGGAAGAAGTCAAAGCTGTATATGCCGCCAGGACTGACGCAACATATTTTATGCAGTCTGATCTTCTCGTTCGCAACGATAAAAACATCGATCTTTCCCCCAAGTATCCTGATACGATCAAGGAGTGGGAAAGGGGTATCGTTGTGAATGAGCTTGGGTGGCTATCTGGTCGAGAAGGGATCGACAATGCATATGTTATCCAGGTAGGAGACGAAGGTTTTTTCAATGTCTGGAAATATTTTCATGGAAAGTGTCACCTGAAGTTTGTCGCAGCCAGTCGTGAATTTTTGGGTAAAGATGGCCATTTTAAAAATTTGGCTGGTGCTGCGTTTGCTGACATTTTGATTGAAAAGGAGCTCAAGGGCGCAGGAGTCGAAATTGTAAAAATAGACTCAGCACAAAGCGAGGTGCCATTCACTTTGATCGGCAAACTGGGAAGCTTTAAACTGGTGCGCGCCTGGACATATTGGATGGTGGACTGCATGATGCCGCTTGAAGTGGCCGAAGAGATTTATGCAGATGAAATCGGTGCCAAGTTTGTACGGGTTGCCGGTCACTGCGGTTGTCCTCCGCCTGAAGAATGGGCGTATCCGTATGCGGATGATCTGGAAAAGGGACCGGAAGAGCTGGGATTAGAAACAGCTACTCATGGCGAACTTGCTGAAATTCCTAACAGTGGCAAGATTGTTGTGCCCAGATTTGTTCAATCGTATCATATCGATACAATGCCGGGACTCAAGCTTTTTGTTGAAACAACTAAGAGACACGGTCTTGCATAGATGATTTCTTGCATTTTTTGTTGTATTAGCGGTAACATTTCAATAGATTTGTTACCGCTTTTGTTTTATTAATAGTGAAATCTGTATTCAAACTGTTAAGTCACCCATTTTTTTATTAAGATCACGTATTGTTTTTTAAAATACGGAAACATCCTCATTCATAATCACAAAACGATATGTTTTAAATTTTGATTTATAAATTATAAACACATCTAAATATTTATGTTTCGAAAATCAGCTCTTATGTTGTCCAAAATGCGGGGCAACATTGACAAAATCATAGCGTTAAGCTATGATTTTTTGTTGGTAAGTTTTTTAAAATATATATTGCTAAACCAGCTGTCATATCACATTAATGTTTTCAATAAACTTTCCAAATCTATTATGAGAGGGAGGAAATCATGGATTTTCGTCATGATACACCAAGAGTAAGTGTTATTGTCAGAGTGATTTGCGAGGATTTTATCCTTGAAGCAAAAGTGGAAAAGCGTTATATATGTCTCAATAGCGGCATGGAAGAACTTGAATTATCACGTGGTGTGGTCTTACATCGCAATAAGGATGCATCTGATTGGAGAGTATGGCTCTCCATGGATGACGTTGGTGACTTAAAAGCCAAGAAATGTCTGCAATTGGATATTATTTATTAAGATTGATCAAAAGCCCACTATCGAAATAGCATCAACATGTTGTTTCGATAGTGGGCATTATTTTTTTATGAGGATTTCTGAAGATTAAAAAAAGCCATGTGAAACTTAACGTGCTGGGTCACATGGCTTATGGTGAATCGTCCTTGTTAGGAGTTATTCGTTGAACAATTCTTTTTTCATCTCGTCTATTTCTTTTTCTGTAATCCCCACCTCTTTCAATAGATCTGTTGGCAGGGAATTTTTTTCTGCTATAGCCACGATGATCTTATCAGCTAAAGCGGAATACTTACGAATCCTTAGACTGACAACAACTTTTGTTGTAGTGGGAAATTTGCTACTGAGGGGTAGAAAATTATTAAAGCGGTATTCTCTACTGTGGTATGAGGTTCTCCAAAAAGACAGTAATATTATGGCTACAAACAAAGTTGAGCCGAGGATAGCTGGGTCAAATTCATGACCTATGAAAGCGGCAGTATTTCCAATATGCCAACCGATAAAAGAGATTGGACCATATAGTAGTACTGATTCAGAAATACGTTCCGTTTTTTTGTCCAAACCACCAAATGGGATTATGAGAGACGCACATACTACTCCCAAGAGTAGCATCCCCATTGACATGAGAATAACAGGTTCCGTAATCGGAGCGGAATACCCAATGGTTATGAAGATGATGTATAGAATTGACTGAAAGAACATAATTTCCTCCTTTGGCCGATAGGCACTTTTTGGGATTTGTGAAACATCGAAACAGCTTAGTTGACATGAAACACTAATTTCATTATCATTTATATTAAAAGAGTGGCCAATAACACCCTATGGTGGTATATAACACCATATAAATATAATAGTATGTACGAAAATGTTTTAGAAAATCTAGGCTTGTCTCCGAATGAAGCTAAGATTTATGAGGCTTTGCTGAATTTGGGACGGGCTTCCGTTTCGCAAATTTCTAAAAGAGGTGATATTCATCGGAGGAATGTGTATGACGCCATCAATCGTTTACTCGAGAAGGGTTTGATCTTTCAGATTTTTCAAAAAGGCGAAAACAATTATGAGGCAGTTAATCCAGAAAAATTACTCGAGTTACTGCAAGAAAAGGAATCAGATCTAAATAGTATTTTGCCGAGTTTGCAGGATTTATATAAAAAACAACCCTCTGAAGAAGCTGCTTTCATATATAAAGGGGTGGAGGGATTTAAAAATTATATGCGGGATATGGTTCGCGAGGGCAAGCCAGTATATTTTATAGGCGCAAAAGCTTTGTGGTTTACACCGAATGTGCCGATTTCTTTTTTGGAAAATTTCAAAAAGGAGATGAAAAAGAAAAAAATCAAATATTATACGATTTTTGATCACAGAGTCAAAGAGAAAATGCCTGAAGCTATCGCTAAAGTTGGTGGAGAGTATAAAATATTTCCCAAAGAATATTCAACTTCTGGCGTCTGTGATATTTTCGGTGACTACGTAGTCACTTTTAATAGCGTTGGGGTGGGCAATTTTGGAGATGAGGGTACGATTTTTGTGATGAAAAACAAAAAACTTGCTGAAAACTATCGAACATGGTTCCAATTTATGTGGGATAAATTGGAATAATCAAAGTTTCTTATCATTTGCATCAATTATGCGGAATAAAATTAAAACAGAAATTACGGTTTCCATTTTTATTTTGCACGTGATGCTTATTTGTGGTAATTTTTAATTATGAAATATAAAAAAATAATCATTGCAATTTTTCTATTCCTAGTGCTTTTAGCAAGCTTGGGATTTTTTTTGGTTAGCAATACCAAATCTCAAGTTAAAGATCTTTTTGAAATGAATAAGGATCTTCAGGAACAGGGGTATTATATGGGAGATTTTGAATTTAAAATGATGGGAGTTTTGTATTGGCTGGATAATGGGGAATACTATCATGCGTTGTCCCAGCTCAATCGATTGCATAATCAGTTTGAAACTAAGGATGGATTAATTAAAATACCAAACTTTAATAGTAAAGAAGAGGAAATCGAGTTTTATCTCAATCTGCAAAATCCCAAGACGGGAGCATTTATTGATGAAGCTTATCCGTATGCTACTTATAATGAAGTTTCAGAAAATGTCATAAATCATCTTGATGCACTGACAAAAGAAAGTGGACAGGTGCTCAAATTAAAATATCCTTTGAAGTATCTCGATGAAATTAACACACCAGAAAAACTGAAAGTTTTTCTCGATGATGTGGCTTATGTTAGTTGGATTTCTACAAAATTTCCGCAAACATCGTATGTGTTTGCCAGAAGTATCTTGAGTTATGCTAACGGCGAAGGAGTTATGGAAAAAAATGGCCTCTACACATTTTCTGACGAGTGGAAACAGTCTTTGCTTCAATGGTTTTATGACAATCAAGATCCGGAGACTGGGTTTTGGGGTCCTAGATCAAAAGAAGATCATGTGTTGCTAAAAAAAGATTTAACTAATACTGCTTCAGTGATAAAAGCATTTAGTGATAAAAACGGTGATAATATTCATGAGGACTTTCCTTTGCGATATGGAAGTCAAATATTCAAAACTACCATTGAGATAATGGCGGAACCTACTCCAGACATAAGTGATCCAGATGAATGGCATGAATGGGAGCTTAAAATGGGTAAGGGCACATATATGTTGACTAGATATGTGTGGAAATATGGTTCGGAGGAGGATAAGGCTGAGGCCAAAAAATTGATTGAAAATCTCGTTAGGACAAATTTTGCCACGTGCTATATTCCGGAAGAAGGTGCATTCAGCTATTATCCGGATGGAGAGCATGCCACTATGGATGGCAGTGGATTTTTTTCAATTTTTAGAGAGGTTGGGGCCGTGTCCAGTGAAAAACAAAAAGAGCTTTGGGGAGAACCGGAAAAAATAATAACTGATTTGGGAATTCATAAAGCATCAGTGCTTACAGAAAAAGATTTAGACGTGATCGCAACAAAAGGAGATATTAACTCTCTGCGTATTTATAAGACTGAAGCGGATTATAATAATTTGGCGTTAGATGTTTCCGCGATCGTTTATCCTGATGCATCATCCATCCCAGATATCATGGAATTGACTGCAAAAATGAAAAAATGGATCAATACAACTCCGCAGACAATGGGGAATTGGACATCGCGAGAAGAAGTTAGACAAGAATTGGAAGCTGTTCAATTTGAAGAAGCTCCAGTTTATGAGAAAGAAGTGGCTATTAAAAATATGAATTCAATATTGCAGAGAAATGGTGAGGTAATAATTATTGGATTTGATACTTTGCAAATTCCGAAATATAAAATAAAGTTTGAAAAATAAGATGCACTTCTAGTCCTAGTATCAATCTCATTATCTAAACAACGCAAGACGTTTTTCTTTTATTAATTTTTTAAAAATGGTCATGTCTCGAATTAAAAAAAATTTATTTTTTATTCCGATACTTGCGGTAGCTCTAGGCGCGGTGGTTTTCGTTTCCAAAAAAAATTATTTCCCCGCATCTGTGCCAAGTCCTCTTGCATATGATCAGATCTCTAAACCGGAGGCGCCTTCTCAAGATATATACTCCACCGGATCTACTTCAGAATCAATTGAGGAAAAGGAAATTGTGGATAAAAATTTACCTGACGAAATCAATTTGAAGATCCCATTTGTCTCACAGGCTCCATATGCGAATTGGGCGGATCCGTACAAAGAATTTTGCGAAGAGGCATCGTCTCTGATGGCGGCGAGCTATATAAAAAATGAAAGCATACGTGATGCGGGTGATGCCGACAATAAACTTTTGGCAATCAAAGATTTTGAGGATAGAAGATTCGGATATTACAAGGATACCAATGTCGCAGAAACGATAATAATTTTGCGAGAGCATTTCAAGATCGAAAAAGTTGAGCTTGTCTTGGATCCAACTATTATCGATATCAAAAAGGCTTTAACAGAAGGTCGTGCAGTGGTCGTTCCTTTGGCAGGAAGGGAGATAGGAAATCCTTTCTATACTCAGCCAGGTCCGATCTATCATATGTTGGTAATTAAAGGATATACAAAGGATGGAAAGTTCATCACAAATGATCCAGGAACCAGACGTGGAGCAGATTATGTGTATGATCAAGATGTTCTGATGAATGCGATTGGTGATTGGGACGGAGAAGGTGCTGATAAGGGGCAAAAGGTCATGATCGTTGCGGGATAGGATGTGGATTTTTCCTATGAGATCAAAAAGATATTCTTAAGAATATCTTTTTTGCATTTAGAGATCACACGTGTTCAACACATGAAAAACAACTCATTTTTTGAGCGGATGTAAATTAACTCACGGATCTTTTGAGATAAATTGGAAGCAATATAGATAAGATGAGAACTTTTACTATGCTACCAAGAAAGAATGCGAGGGGTAGAGCGAGGATGCCATAAGATGTGCTTAGAAAATATCCTCCTGGAATAGCGATCAGGATACCAACGATACTTACTAAAACAGGCGTGATCGTATTTTTAGTCGCATAAAAGGCTCTAACCAAAAGATGTGCAGATGCTTCTGTGGGAATGCTCAAACAAAAAACAGCGAGAGTGGCAGCGGTTCGTTGAATATCTTCTGAATCAAAGGCTCCTCCACCGAGAAATAAGGTTATAAGGGGTTGGCGGATCGTAAAAATAAATATAGCAGATAGAATGCTTAAGGAAAAAATGAGCCAGAAAGATTTCTTGAGAACGTTTATAAATTCCCCTTTTTTCCTTCGGCTGATGGTGCTGGAAAGAATGGGGAAGCTGGTGGTGGCAATTGTTATTCCGATGAGACTGATTGGCACGCTCTGGAAATTACGAGCAAAGTTGACAATTGCCACGGATCCCGGGGTCAAATTGGAAGCGATAGCAGTGAATCCCCAGAACGTGGCAAGTTCAATCGGATGTCCAAACATTTTTGGTATCATTAATTTGATGGTCTTTTTGAATTCCGGACTCTTGAAATCATAGTGCGGCCTGATGCGAAATCCTTGTTTCCACGCATCATAGATTCGCGCAAGGAGATGAAATGAAGCGCCGAGCAAACTTCCAATTGCCACTCCCATAACACCCCACGTGGGAACGAGAAAAATGGTTCCCATGATTATGCCCAAATTGTAGAGAATTGGAGAAAGTCCATAAAAAAGGAATCGCTTTTTAGTGATAAGCATCGCTCCCAAGGTATTTGACACGGCAAAGAGAATTGGAGAAAATGCCAGAACGCGTAATATCTTTGCAACCATCATCCGATCGTCGTATGCAAAGCCTGGGGCAACGAGAAATGTTATTGCGTCGGCAAAGATGACAATGATTATCGCAGACAAGGCCATCGTGGCAGTGGATGCGGTGATGACTGAATTTATGTAATCATTCGCTTTTTCCTTATTGGAATGGAGGATGTCGGTCAAAATGGGGATAAACGCAGCTGCAATTCCTCCGGCAATAAGAATATTGAACAATAGATCAGGAAAAAGAAAAGCTGCATTGTAGGCATCAAGTGTTCGTGTGGCACCAAAAGTTTGCGCAAAATAATGATCGCGCGCCAGTCCGAGGATATATGAAATCAAGGATGTGACAGACAGAATCAAGCTTCCTTTTGGAATGAATTTTTTTAACCTTTTCATATCTTTAATGGTATCACTAAACAGAGAAAGATCACAAATCCTTTTATTTTTCAAAGATCAATCATGGATGAGTACATTGATCAATGTGCGATTTGACATAATGTCATATGCTTATATAATGACAGTCATGAACAGGATAACATGTAATAATTTCATATTGATCCCGTCTCCGACTCCTAGATAGCAGTCGGGGTGTCTTATGTTTCTTAATGATACGCATTCAAGCGGCCCCGACCAAGAGGGGTTTTTGTTTTTCTCAATAATCCTCGGAGCTGAATGCTGTAATTAAAAAACATATGAAAGTTATCACTGAAGAAACCTTGGTAAAGTTAATCAAGATCCATGGCTTTGAAAATTTTTTGAAGGATCTCATGCTGGTGTTAAAAAATGATTTTAGTCGCTGGAACGAATTTAACATCATTCCTCGTCCTGCCATGCATGTACGTGATGGAGTGCTTGAATTGATGCCAATTTGCGATAAAGACATCTTCACCTTCAAATATGTGAATTGTCATCCAAAAAATACAGCAAATGGCATGATGACCGTCGTAGCTACGGGTCAACTCTCTCGCGTTGATTCCGGTTACCCTTTGATGTTTTCTGAAATGACAGTGTTGACTGCCTTGCGTACTGCTGCGACTACTGCCATAGCCACTGATCTCATGTCCCGAAAAAATAGTCAAACTCTTGGCATAATTGGAACTGGCGCGCAGAGTGAGTTTTTGACAAATGCACTACGATTGGTGCGCGATATCAAGGAAGTGAGATATTTTGACATCGATCCTTTGGCAATGGATAAATTTGAAAGTAATTTCAAAGATAGCGGTCTAAAGCTCGTGCGATGCAATAACGGCAAAGAAACTGTCCACGGAGCTGATATCATCACAACGTGCACGGCTTGTCGCGCACATGTAGATGTGCTTAAGAATGATTGGATCAATGCCGGTGTGCATATCAACGGAATCGGAGGAGATTCTGAAGGTAAAACTGAATTGGAATTCAGTATGCTTTCTCGCGGACGTATTGTCGTGGAATATTTGGATCAATGCATGATCGAAGGCGAGATTCAACGTTTCAGTCGGCAGGAAGTCAAAAGGCATGTATGTGCGGAACTTCATGAACTTATCAATGGAGGAATAGCGGGGCGGGAGAATGATGCGCAAATCACCATTTATGACTCTGTGGGAATAGCCCTTGAAGATTATTCTGTTTTGCGGTTTGTTTATGATCTGACAAATCGATATGGCTTGGGACAGGAATTGAATTTTACTCCTGTTTTGGACAATACGAAAAATTTGATCTCAATGGTTATTGGAAAAAATTGAAACAGTGATCTTTGTGCAAAAGCATGAAATAAAATCAAAAAAGCAAGTTCTCAACGAGCCTGCTTTTTTGGATGATTTTCGAGTAGTGTGGCAATGTCACGCAAAATGTAAATTTTCGAAAAAAACTCAAGGTTGACGGATTGACGAAAGAAATTTTTAGCATTGACCTTTTTGGTTCAGAGACTAATTCTTTTAACGCAGGGCATTTACGATTGCAATGAGTATTATTGCTCCGAATATAGCTACTAAAAAACTGTAAAGATTAAATCCTGTAACACCACCTTTGCCAAAAAAGCTCATAAGCCATCCGCCAAGAACTGATCCTACAATACCCAAAATGATATCCAAAACCAAGCCCTCATTAGTGTCCATGAGAATAGAAGCAATCCATCCCACAATTGCCCCAAAGACGATCCATAAAATGATTCCCATATATTTGTGTAATTATATAAAATATTACTCTTGGTCGTCTAATTTGGTTGCCGCTTCATGTGTCGACACTGTTTTGCTCATGAGGAATAATTTGATGATGCCTATGGCTAAAATCCAGTATACCAACATTGCCAAAAGTGTTGTCCATTCAAAAATATTATCCGAAATTTGTGTAACATGAAATACACTGATAAACGGAGATACGAAAAAATGGGTTAGGTTGTAAATGAAGCTGGTAAATCCAGCAATAGGATTTGCTCCTGATAATTTTAAAACGAACCGAAAAAGAAGTAATGCTTCCAGTATGCTCAAAATGTACCAAACAATCTGCGTTCCTCTATAAAGTGGTTTTGTACTTGGAGAATTTGATGAATCCATATAATTTTGTTAGAAATAAAATTTTCTTTGCATCGAAACTTTTGATCTACATGACGCTACGACCTTGCAGCATGCGTACAATAATCAAGATGATCGCAATGATTATCAAGACATGAAGAAACCCTCCTAGTGTGTAGGATGTGATAAATCCCAAAAGCCAAAGAACAATCAGGACTGCAACAGTTATCCACATAATATATTAAAAGTAGTTTATACAAGTAGTACAAACAACAATAGATCTTTATTTCAATTTTATGAAGGAAGAATTTCATTTGCAATTTTTATTGATCTGAATAAAAAATATAATCGATAAAAAATGAAAAAAGACATATCTTTAAAATAATATTGCAAATGATCTCATCATTTGTCTTTACGGAGTAGCCACATATCTAAATCCTTTTCGTTGACTCGGATATGCTTTTTTATAGATTTATTAAAAGTGTACAAAATATAGTACACATTTTTATAAATTTCTGCAATGGTGTCACTTTGAATCTATGATGATGGTGTTGGTTCATTAACAATTTGTTTCTCAATAAAAAAGGAGGACACCATGAGCAGAAAAATCCATCCCATCAAAGCGAGTGAGATCAAATCAAAAAAGAATGAACAGATCCCGGATGTTGTATTTGCATGTTTCAATGAGCTGATCGCAAAAGAGTTTTCCGGTCAGAGAGCAGTTGTAAAACAGGATGATGTTGTTGCACTGATCGTGCATAAGGGAATCGATCGAAATGAGCTGTTCAATAATCATTGGCTTGATGTTGAAGATGCATATCGGGCTGCCGGGTGGAAGGTGGAATATGATAAACCTGCATATTGTGAGTCATATCCCGCAATATTCATATTTTCCTTATCATAAGATCATATGAGGTAAAACTAACATAAAGTCACTGACAAAACTGTCAGTGACTTTTTTCTGTATTATAATATAAAGAGATTACGATTATTGATATATGTATGAAAAAGACAAAGTTGATCGTTTTGCGCGGCCCGTCCGGATCGGGGAAGAGCTCGGTTGCCAAGGCAGTGAGAGATCTGTGTTTGGCGGAGGGCGGAAAGATGGCTTATGTGGAGCAAGATCATTTTAGGCGAATCGTACTAAAAGAAAGAGATGTGATTGGGGGGTTCAATATTCAATTTATCAAAGAAAGCGTACTGTTCCTTTTGAAAAATCAGTACGATGTTATTTTGGAAGGCATCTTTGATAAGAGGCGCTATGAAGAAATGTTCGAGGAACTGATATTGTTGCATCCTACACACAATTATTTCTTTTATTTTGATATTTCATTTGAAGAGACACTTAAGCGTCATGATACAAAATCCAGTAGAAATGATTATGGTGAGAGTGAGATGAGGTCTTGGTATAAGTATAAAGATCTTCTTCAATGTGTGGAAGAAAATATTGTTTCAGAAAAAAATAGCATTGAGGAAACGATGACATTTATTCAATCCGTGTCAGATCTAAAAAATAATAAAGAGAAATAATGTGCTGTAAAGATGGCTAGTATTGTTGTATAAATCGCATGTGATCCGATGAAATGGGAAAATTCAAAGATCATTGAGCTGTTAGGTCATAGGATTTGATGGTTTTTATTTTTTTGAGAACACCAATAACATATGTTATAATTACCACAATAATAATATAATAAAAAATAATGAAACAAAAAATATGTATCATTGGCAGATTTATCATTTTGTCAATTTTTTTTATTTTTACAGGTGTCTCACAAACTGATGCAGTAGTTATCACTGGAACACTAGATCCTTTTTCCTATACAGCAGACAGTTTTCATAAAGGAGATATAACATCATATACATTTACATATACGACACAAACACAATTAAATCCACCATATGAAATGGCGATATATGCTATTTTTCCAGACGGTTTTATTGTTGGAACTCCGGCATCAGCAACAATCACTGTTGATGGAGTAAGTAAGACACCGAGTGAAATGTCCATGGGGGGTGGACGAAGTTTATTTATAAGACTTGGTGAAATACTGCCTGCTGGGTCTGATGTTGTGGTGCAGATCAATAATGTCACCAATCACTCAACGCCGGGGTCATACAATTTTATGTGGGTATACACAGCAAATGGTGGAGGAAATGGAATTGATGTCCCTGTAACACTAGATCCAATTGTGATCACGGGGGATACTTATACAGCTCATTATGCAACTGGTGATAATGGTGATGTGATAGGTGATGTGGACCAATCTATTGCAGAAGGTGGATGTGGTAGTGAGGTTGTGGCAACACCGGATGAGGGTTATCGCTTTGTGAATTGGTCTGATGGTTATTCTGATCCATATCGAACGGATTGTTCTCTTACGAGCAATGTTGATGTTACTGCTAATTTTGGGCCGCTTGTTTCTGATGTGTGGGTGGATGATGATTACTGTCAGAGTTGTGATAATGATGGACATGTGTGGCAGGTTGATGCTTTTGATGATATCGAAGATGCTGCGGAGGTCGTTAATAATGAGGGTGTGGTCACGATCAACGATGGAGAGTATGAGGAGGAAATTGATATTGAAGATAAGACTGTTACGATACAAGGAGCGGAAGGTAGCCAACCGACTATTCGGTCATATTGCGATGATATACTCACTATCGAAGAATCGAATGATGTGATCATTCGCAATCTTCGTTTATTGCAACTAGATGAAGATGGAGAATATTGTTATAGCAGTCCTGTTGTGCGTGTTGGTTGGGACTCTAGCCGAACTGTTCTGGATAATGTAGAGATCGCAGGTGGCTATATAGGTGTTGCGTTGCGTTATGATGAAACTGATGCAACGATAAAAAACAGTCATCTTCATGATAATTCATGGAGTAATATCGTATGGCTTGGAGCGGGAAATCATATCATAACGGATAATACAATTGAGAGTAGCAATCGGGGCATTTCAATTGGAGACGGTCCAGATCAGAGTGAGGAAAAGAATATTTCTGGATCAGTGATATCTGGAAACACAATCAGAAATAATTCTGATGAGGGAATCTATTACACCTCCGGTGATCAGGAAAATCCAGTAACGATTGGTCCCGATAATGTGATCACTGGAAATGGCGATGGAATCTATATTGACGGACATGCACACAATTTGTTCATCAATGGCAATCGGATTTATGAAAACATAAACATAATATCCGCACTGCACGTTGATGGAGCAGAAACGGGTTTGAATGCAACAGAAAATTGGTGGGGTGATGACAGTGGGCCATATGTAGACACCTACAATCCACGTGCGACAGGTGACACAATTTCAATTGTGAATTCCAATTCCGTTCTATTCCGTCCGTATTGCCTGAATGAAGACTGTGACGAATTGAGCGAATTTGGTATTGATTCTGAAAATCTGGATATTCTCTTTGATAACGGTGGCACAATGAGCGTTCCGGAAGGGGAGGACTATGATAATGTCACTCAAATCGAGGTGAATGAAGATACGGTCATAACTGTTGAAGTTGACGGCGGTGAAACAATGATCACTCTTCCGGCTGATACAATAATAACCAGAAGTGACGAATCGGATTTTGATATCAATGATCTATCTGCAACGGAAGTCGCCTTGTCTGAACTATCCGGATTTGCAATTGATGAAACGGTTGAAGGTGCGATCCAATGGGGAATCCCAAATCTTGGACTGTCATTTAGTCAACCGATTCGCATAGATCTTTTTGTGGGAACTGATCTGAACGGACGAACATTGGTGATCAAGCGTTCTCTATCCATGAGTGATAACTGGACGGATGATGGCATAGTTGATCCGGGTACCTGTGAAGTAACAAATGGCATCTGTAGTTTTGAAACAACGAAAGCGTCGTATTATACGGCATTGGACGGTGGCTCTGATGATGGTGATGGCACGGGTGACGATACTGGTGACGATTCAGATGAGGAAGATGCACAAAAAGCACATATCGATTCATGGAAAGCTTATCAATATAAAAATACAAATTTATCTACGTGTGCCATGCGATTGAAAATCACTATTAAAGGTAAACATTTTGACAAAGATGCTGAAGTGATGATCGGTAGTAGAAAGGCTTCATCGGTCAATAGAAAATCCAGTAGAGAGATCACAGCAAAATTCTGCATGGACAAATTGCTGAAATCAAAAGATGATCACAAGAAAAGAATTTATGTGATCAATCCAGATGCAAAAAGGGGAAAAGCTGATAAGGAGATCGATCTTGATGCTGTTCCATTTGAGATGTGACATGAAGTAAAAAATTTGTGACACCGTAAAAGCCCTATTCTTTTGAAAGGGGCTTTTATTGATCAGAGAGGTTGCGATAAAGTTGTTTGAATATCACTTTTTGAAAATCTGCCAAAGCTTTGTTTTCTATGATGATCGTATGTAGTGAGTTGAGATCAATAAGTGAAATGCGATCTCCATAGACCAATTGGATGATATTTTGCTGAAATTGATCGACATCATGCGGAATATATCTGATAAACCGTTCCAGTCGCGGACGTTTTTGTTTGCCGGATAAGGGATTGCTGATAACGAGTCGTTCAAGTTTTTTACCATCGCGTCGCAGTCTGTAATTTTTTGGGAGCATGCGATTTACCTCGTCAAGATTTTTTTCTGATGTATAACGGTAAAATGTTTCGCCTTTTGGCGTATGTTCGATTACGTCATCAAATGCTTTGCGCACAGCATCTTTTCCTGTAAGGAATATGATCTTCTTCTGCAAATAGAGATCTGCCTCAAGGCTATTTTGTGCAACCTGTTGTGCGGCTTTGTGTGTGGCTTGCGTGAATGTTGCGGTAATAATACTCTGATGTGCCGCATGATAGAAACGTCTTTTCCCATCATGCGAGGTGAAGATAAATTGATGTTTTTGCAACGCTTTAAGCGCACGATACGTTGCCGGTCGGTGGATGTTGGATCGTGTGACAATATGTGATGCGAGGAGTGGTCCGTGTTTTCGGATCGTCGTGTAGATCGTATGCGAATGTTTTGGAAGGCCAAGCCGTTCCATGATAGTCTGAATGTTCATGAATCAAGTGTACACTATTTAGTACACTTTGTAAACGTTTTCGGTAGGGATCTTCATGATGAGATAGTATGATCTTGTGAGGTTCGTTAACAATTGACTATTGATCCAATTATCCAAAAAAGGAGAAAAACCATGTCTATTGATCTGAAAGAATACGTTCGTGATTTCGTTGATTTTCCGAAAAAGGGGATCATCTTCAAAGATATTTCACCGCTTCTCGCCAGTCCCGACGCCTGTCATCATGCAATTGCATGTATGCGAGAGCGATGGGCAGGATCCGTTGATGTGATCGTGGCGTTGGACGCGCGTGGGTTCATCTTTGGGAGCATGCTGGGATATGAGATGCATCTGCCAGTTGTTATGGCGCGCAAGAAAGGTAAACTTCCCGGAGAAGTGTGCGAATATGCATACAGTTTGGAATATGGGGAATCTGTCCTATCAATGCAAAGTGACGCTTGTCCTGCGGGAACACGCGTGTTGATCGTTGATGATCTGTTGGCAACGGGAGGTACGGCTCATGCGGCATGTGAGTTGATCAAACGTTCCGGTGCACATGTTGCCGGCTGTGCGTTTGTGATCGAGTTGAAAGATCTTGGCGGAAGAGAAAATTTGCGTGGTCATGACATCGACTCGCTCATGATCTATTAAGGAGATATGGTGATGGATGATCGTATGATAATCGTGTGTGCGGATGTGATCGCAACAAGTGGTGACGGGCGTATTGTGATCGTCGAACGAATCGAACAAAACAATGGACTTGCTCTTCCTGGTGGTAAGAAAGAGCATAATGAATTTTTGTCTATGACTGCATGTCGAGAGATGCACGAGGAAACAGGCATGTCACTGGGAATACAATCTGTGTTGGGAACATATGCGCAAGACGATCGAGATCCACGAGGGCGTTTTGTGTCTACGGTATTTGTAGGGGTGGCATCGGGTGATCCGTGCGATGAAAAAGGTAAAACTCGCGTTGTACTGATGACGCGCGAGGAGATCATTGCGAGAAAGCGCGATTTTCTTTTTGATCATTTTGACATTCTCAGTGATTACTTCAAATTGTGCGATCCCAGAAGAGAGATATGCAACGAGCATAAGGATCGTTAGAGAAATATTTATGGTGAAACAATCCACCATGTAAAATTATCAAAGGCTCGAAGAATGATATCTTCAAGCCTTTTTTTATTTTGCAATATGAGCGTGATAGTGATCCATAATTTGAAAATAACGAGGATTTTAATGCTCTAGCCGTTTGATAGAATTTATGAGATTTTTTTGTGCGCGGATCTCATATGTCTTTTGAAAGTAGGAGGTGTAAAAGATCGATTGTCGATTTAAAAAGTGCGTTAGTTTTTTGATCCGATTCACTTTGAAGATCTCTTCTGGTACGAAGTGGTATTCTTTGCGAATATTTCTTTCATATGCATTGAAGATGCGCCTCTCCTGTCCAAAAATTGCCAAATCGATATCAACGGTGATGCATGCATTGTGATCTTTGGGTGCACTGTCATGTTTGGTTGCCAAAATGCATTGAATTACACGATCCGTGATTTCTTGTGGCATTTTGATCTCTTGGCATAATATGGCAGCGAAGACAGCACTCCTTTCCTCGTTATCGCTGTGAGAGAAGTCCATAACAGCGTCATGCATCAAAAGTGATAACGTTAGGATCTGTTTGTCTGTAGGTGAGAGATTTGGAACGTTTTCCAATTCCTTCAAGCAGGACGCGATGTGTCCGTTGAATGTGTGGTAAAATCTTTGCGATTGATTGTATTGAGCAGCGATCTTAAAAAAAGATCTTATACAAATTTCATGATCACAGAAGTTTTGACAAATATCTTCAAATTGTTTTTGCATGAGAACTCTCCTTCTTGTGGTCGAGGATTTTTTGAAAATCATCGACATGTTTTTGTAATTGATCATAGCCACCACCTGAATTTACAACGAACATCTTCAGATTGTTTTGTCTGGCAATGCGAATCGATTGTGTAAGATCAGGTATTTCATCTATAAATCGCAGATGACGAGATGTGTTGCGTTGCATAATTCGACGACGATTTTCAGATGGATCTTCGCAACCGATATAAATGACCTTGTGACCAATGTATCGGTAAAGGTCCTTTCCGGGCTTTAACCCATAAGGGATCTCCACAAAGACATGTGCATTTTTTGGAACTTTTTGCAGTGCATCAGCTAAATAATGAAACCATAGCGGTGCAATAAAATCTGTCAGTTCTTTATCATGCTGAATGGCCAATGTAACGAGATCTGTCTGTTCGCCAAATCGTTCCAAGATCAATGGCTTGATCTTTTGTGAAAAGAGATCGGTGTTGATGTGCACATTGGCGTCATCAATTTCGGAAAGTCTTTTGAGAAAAGTGGATTTGCCGGATCCCGGCCTGCCGACAACCATGAACAAATTCTTGGCCGCCAACACTTTTTCCAATAGTGAAGTCACTATTGCAGGCGACACGCAACTTGCAAGTGTCTGAAAATCAAATACTTGAGCAGCTTCCCGTGCTTTTGAGGCAGATATGCAAGCGAGAGCGTCATCTGCCAAAATATAGAAAAGCTTATCGATGCCAAATAATTCTTTATTGAGCTTCATGACACGTTTTTCATTTTCCATATCCTCCTCATCTCGAATCCCGCGAATCATGATAATTTTGCTGTAGTCTTTGTGGATTTCCATTTGTTCTGTGAAAGTTCTCACGGAGACGTTTTGTGAAAGAGGATAATGTTGCCACAGGAGTTTGCACTCTTCCTCGGAAAACCATCGCGTTTCATTTTTTTCTTTATTGGTTGAACATACGATCGTTACTTCCTCAAAGATCTCTGCCGCTTTTTGTGCGATGTGGAAATGTCCATACGTTGGGGGAGTAAAACATCCTGGGTAGACAGCAATTGCATTGCTCATAGCGCTTCTCCTTCTGGGTTTTGTATTTGTTAATGAACGGATTTCTGTGCATAGTGTATGATTGATTACGAATTTTTGTGACAAGAAATATGAAAAAATGTTGACAAATGCGAAAATATGGCTTAAAATCACGGTGTTTAATGATTAAATTGACGAAGTATTTCGACAAAAATCTATGCATAATATCAAAGCTATCAAAAAACAGTTGCAAGAACTGGGATTTAATCACAATGAAGCAAAAGTGTATATTGCACTAACACAACTCGGAGAAGCGCGTGCGGCGCATGTTGCCAAAAAGGCGGATTTGCCGAGAACAACGGCGATCAGTATTTTGCAAAAGTTGGAAAAAGAAGGATACATCACTGTTCATAAACATAGAGGGAAAAGCGTTTTTTGGATCGAATCTCCGCATATGTTAAAAAATGCTTTCATGAGCAAGGTGAAAATGGCTGATGATCTTCATGCTCTTTTGGCGAATCTGTATCGTTCAGAGTCGGATTTTCCTTATGCAAAAATATATGATAGCAAAAGCAGTATCAAAACCTTTGTGGAAAAAATTATTTTGCAATTGGAAGATAAAAGTGAAATTTGCACAATAGAAAACCCACACGTCGGAAATTACAGTAAGATCTTTACGGAGGAATTTTTCTATGCCATGTTGGATATGAAAAAAGAAAAAGGTATTACGACAAGATCTTTGGTGACTGTAGGTTCTATAAAAAATATCAATCCGAAAAAAACACAACGACAGTCAATTGCCTTGCGTGAGATGCCGAAAGAAATTGAATTTAAGGCTTCCTTTTGGATCATTGGAGACACATTGGTCTTATTTTCCGGTAAATATCCGTTTATTGTGGCAGTGCACCATCGGATCATCACCAATAGTATGAAAAGTATTTTTAATTATTTGTGGAATATATCTGTCACATAATGTGCTTGATAAAATGTATAAAAGTGAAAGAATGACGATTCATTTTTTGTATTACACATACTAGTGATCAAATTTAATCATTAATCACTAAACATATGGCAAAAATTATTCATTTTGAAATTCCTGCTACGGATCCGGAAAGAGTTGGCCGCTTTTATAAAGAAGCCTTCGACTGGGAGATCACACAATATGAGGGTGCTCCAGATTATTGGCTAGCCGTGGCTGGTCCAAAAGAAGAGAGGCATGGTATTAATGGTGCAATTTATAAACGAGGAGAAAACGATGGGGTTATAAACACGGTCTCAGTGGAGAATGTGAGAGATGCGATGGAAAGAGTAAGGAAAGCAGGTGGTGAAATTATCGGTGAGATCATGGACATCCCGAATGTTGGCCTGCTTGTCCAAGCAAAGGATGTGGAAGGTACGCAGTTTGGCATGCTTCAAGTACCAGATGAGATGAAAAATATGTGAGTGAGATAATCATTAACATGTAAATATATGGAAAAAAATAAGAACGAATTGCGCATCGAGCGAATTTTTGATGCACCAAGAGATATCGTGTGGCAGGGGTGGACCGATCCGGAAATGGTGAAGAAATGGTGGGGTCCGAAAGATTTTACGGCACCTGAAGTCACAATCGATTTTCGTGAGGGCGGCAAATACCTTTATTGTATGCGTGGAAAAGCTGGTCCTGATGCGCCTGAGCGAGATTATTGGAGTGGAGGCATGTTCCAAGATATTGTTCCAATGGAGAAGATTGTACTTTCCGATTATTTTACTGACGAAAAAGGTAATCAAGTGTCAGCAACATATTATGGCATGGATGCAAAGATGCCAATGGAAATGACTGTCAAGGTCACATTTGAGGATCATGAAACGGATAAGACGAAATTAACTTTGTATTATCCGGACCGTGGTGATATGAATGAAGAAGAGAGTGAGGGCATGCGACAAGGATGGAATCAATCTCTCGATAAGTTCGCTGATACTGTCAAATAAGTGTTGTAGGGGAAGATCTATAAAAAATGGCTTGATTGCCATTTTTTATTTTTTTGAGCTGATCAAATCAAGGAAAATGATACAATTTATCGTATGTGTTTTTTTAAAAAGTAAACAAGATATGGTATAATTTGCACTATGATATCAAATTCCCATTTGTAACTACTTAGAAAATAATTTTGTATGCACAACTTATATATAAAACATTCTGTATGGATGCGAATACGTTTTGCATTGCTTCGTTTTATCAAGAAATATATAAGAATTGTCTCACGTTTTTTCTATAGTCATATGGGTCGTGTGATCTTTGGCAGTGTTGTGGCAGCAAGCATTGTGGTGGGCCTTGGCATTTCTACTCTTTTTCACAATCAACCACAAGTACATCCGATCTTGCTGACAACCTCTGCAGGAGAGAAAATTGCACTTACGGACACATCTGCACTGTATATGCCTTTTATGGATAACGTTGGTCAAATCGACAAGGTGGAAGTAAAATATCTTTCATCTGTTCCTTCTGGTAGTGTGTATGTGGAAGATGGTCAGTTGGTATATAATATCGGACATCTTTTGGCGCAATCCGAAAACGGTAATGATCAAGAACAATTTCAGGGAGCAACATCGATAGATACAGAAAATGATGTGCAATCCAGCGATTCTTTTGATGCATTACGGCAAGGAAATGAACCTGTGCAAAGGTTCAAGGGATTGGCATTTGCAGAGAAGGTCTTGGATGAAAATAACAACGTCATTCCCTTTAGTCCGATTGGTGAAAATGACGCACGCGCCAAAGCATCATATTTTACAGGGGAAGACGAACAACAATGGCATAATAACATCACAACGCATAACACACTTAATCTAGGTCAGATCTATAATCGCATTGGTTTGCATTTGCGCTCCTATGGTAACAATATTGAGAAATTGTTCCTTGTTGAGCCGGGTGGCTATGCTGGTCAGATCGCAATGCAGTTAGAGGGAATTGACGGGATCAATGTTACAGAAAATGGAGAATTGACCATAAAGAATGGGGATGTAGCATTATCATTTACGAAACCGGTTGCTTACCAAATGATTGATGGTCAGAAAGAGTATGTTGCTACACGTTATGCGATCAAGGATCATGAAAAGAAAATCTACGGTTTTGATGTGGGCACGTATGATACAAACAAACCATTGATCATCGATCCACTTGTGTCGTCGACCTATCTTGGCGGCAGCGGAGAAGACCATTATGCATATAATGATTTTGGCGGACAATTCTATACGGGACGAAAATCTATGGTAGAAGATGTTGATGGGAGCATATATGTGATCGGATATTCGCAATCCAGCAATTATCCGACAACACTCGGTGCATATGATGATACATACAATGATCTGACAGCGCCCTTGCCAAATGATATTGTGATCTCGAAATTCAATGCTGATCTTACACAATTGTTGGCTTCCACATATATTGGAGGAAATAGCGAGGATGTGGGCGCAGCATTGGCATTGGATGATAATAGTGTCTATATCACCGGCTTTACTCGCTCATATGATTTTCCTACAACAGCAGGTGCGTCTGACAGGACATATAATGGAGGAGATAATGATATTTTTGTCAGTAAGTTGACCAAAGACCTTGGTACATTGACGGCATCAACCTATCTTGGCGGATCTGCAAAGGATTACAGTTATTCACTTATTAAAAGTGGGACAAATGTGTATGTTGCAGGTGACACGGAATCATACAATTTTCCCGTTGTAACGGGATCATATGATACGCAAAAGAATGGTGTGTCGGATGCATTTGTGTTTTCTTTTGCAGATGATCTCTCGCATACGATTGCCGGAACGTTTGTTGGTGGTGCACAAGATGATTATGCGCGGGCAATGGTCAGTGACAGTGCGGGGAATGTCTTTTTGACAGGGTTCACAACCTCGACAGATTTTCCTGCAAATACAAATGGTTTGAGCAATCACGGAAGCACGGATGGTTATGTGGCGAGACTGCGTGCTGATCTTACATCATTGACACATGCGACGTACATCGGCGGTGCATATACGGATCGTTTGACTGCAATTGTTGCAAATTCTGATGATGATATCGTTGTTGCCGGATCAACAAATTCTACGGACATTGCTGCAAACGGATATCAAAAGACAAAGAAAGGTGGTTATGACGCTGTAGCGTTCGTGTTAAGCAATAATCTCGGACAATTTAAGGGGACTACATATCTTGGTGGAGATAATCAAGAAGTTGTATATGACGTAGATGTGGATGATGCAGATAATATTTTTATCGTCGGAGCAACGCAATCAAATAACTTTCCAACAGATCAATATGCATGGAGTACGACTCTTGGTGGTATCACGGATGGTTTCGTGGCACAACTGTCGAAAGAATTGGGTGGCGTAAATTATGCTACATATTTTGGCGGTGCCGGCAGTGTTGATCATGTATTTTCGGCTATGGTAACGAATGATGATCAAGATGTATTATTGTATGGTATTACAAATTCATCCGATTTTCCTACAACATCAACAGCGTATGATCAAAGTCTTAATGGGGAGAGAGACGTGTTCGTTTCTAGGATAACAAAAGACTTGCGGAGAAACTCTTGGCCGGATCATCTCACTGTAACGATCCCAACGGGGGAAAATGCGGTTACCATAACAGCGGGACAATCACAAAATATTTTGATCACAGCAAAGGATCCGCTAAATCGTACGGTGGAGAGTTTGAATGGCAATTATAGCGTGACGGTCTCCGGTGCTAGTACGTCGTCAATTGGTCGCAAGCCTTTATGTAATGGTACACAATTTGGTACGGCAATGACGTTGACCTTTGTCAACGGCGTGGCAACATGTGGTGCAGAGCTTTTTACAGCAGAAAATGCATCTGTAGATGCAGAAGTGACGATCAATAGTGTAAAATACACATCTTTAACAGGAGATGCATACGATCTTGATTTCTTGGTACAGGCGGGTCAACCGTCAAATCTGGGTTCATCGATCAATGCTATATTGAACCCAGCAACGGTTACGCATACAGTGAACCTGACATTAACGGCAAATGATCAATATGGAAATTTTACGAGTCAGGGTGGAGGCAATGTAGTGTTCACAGTTTCTGGAGCAACAAACACTACTGTTAATGGTACAGATCAAGGTAATGGCACATATACGGCACAGTACACTGCGAGCCAAACGATTGGGGAAGATGTAATTACGGCAACATTCAACGGTCAACTTGTTGCACGGGATGCCGATGGCACACCGGATGGTGCATTTCGCCTTCCGTTGAAGTCTGATGCGGCAAATCGTATTGTTGTACGCTATGAAAGAAATGATGGATCATTGGCCGATTCGGTCACATCGGTAGCGGGTCAACCGGTTAAGTTGGTGATCAGTGTCAAAGACCAATATGATAATAATGTGACCGATTACGATGGCAGTCACAATATCACTTTTTCACCCGGAAGTATCTCACCATACAGCAACAGATCATATGTTGGTAGTGGCTATTATCCAATTGGCAGTGTTACACAATTGTATTTTACAGATGGTGTTGCAAAATCTACGGCATACTTTTTTACACCACAGACCATTCAGTTGGAAGCAACAGACGGTCAAGTGAGTACAAATGCAAGTGACGTATATGATCTGGACACAGTGATCACAATTGCTCCTCTCAATCATTTCACTATTACAGGCAGTGCGACACAGGTTGCTGGTCAGTCGCAAGTCGTTACGATCACAGCCAGGGATCAATATGGCAATATCTTTACTGATTATGCAGGTGATCACAGCATCACTTTTCTTGGTGCCGAACTGTCTCCAAATGGTACGGCGTCTACAGCGAAGAATAAAAATAATGTGTCGATCAACTTCGGCAGTTCAACAGTATTGGATTTTGTTTCCGGGCAAGTGACAACGGATATGACCTTGTATAAGATGACAAATGTGGAGGTTGATGTAACAGATGGCAGTTATAACTCGGCGTCATCATCTAATTATGATCTTAATGTGAAAGTGAACTCTTCAGGTGTTGCATCTGCCGTGGAGTCGACATTGAGTTATACTCGCGATCCGATCTATACCAATAGTCAAGCAGGTGTGCTTGTGACAACAAAGGATGCCTATGGTAATCAATTGGAGCGTGGTTTGCATAGTGTGATCGTGACGATTGCCGGTGCAAATACGGCGCTTGTGACTGCAACAGATAAGAGTGATGGGACATACTTGGCGGTATATACACCAACTAATACTGGAACAGATATCGCAACGGCAACGGTGAATGGCAATATGATCCAAAAAGATACTGAAGGAACATCGGATGGTAGTTATCATATCACCGTAAATGCGGGCATTAGTAATGTACGCCATTGGGACGGATCAGCATCAACGGATTGGTTCAATGCGGCAAACTGGGCGGAAAACGTTGTGCCAGACACCAGCTCAACAGTTGTGATCGATGGCAACATTCAAGCTTTGGGATATCATTATCAACCGACAGTGAACTCGTCTGGTAAAACTGTTACGATCGCTGGGTTGGATCTTGGCTCTGGTACCGATCCCAATGCGACAAATTCCACATTGACAATGCAATATGTTGGATTGAACAATGCGTTGACGGTCACGGGCAATGTGCATATCGGACCGCGCGGAACATTGGCACATACGGGCAATACAAATCTCTTGGAGCATACCGTAAATATGCGTATTGGTGGCAATATGACCATTGACAGTGGAGGAAGGATCAATCTTTCGGGTCTTGGGTATTCGGCAAATAATGGACCAGGCAAGGCAACGAGCTCATGTGGTGCTGGTCATGGCGGTGTGGGATCTGCTATTTCAATATGCACATCTCCGAATGTAGCATATGACAATCTCTTTGATCCATCAGATCTTGGATCAGGATCTTCCGCCGGTGGTGGTGGTCTTTTGCGGATGAATGTAGACGGTAATGTCACGAATAACGGAACAATAAGTTGTGATGGATCATCATCTGGTTCGGGTGGATCGATCACTGTTTATGCCAACAACATTGGCGGGTCCGGTACGTTTACTGCAAATGGATCACAGGGAGGGTCTTTGTATGGCGGTGGTGGACGCATTGCATTTTATTATCATGATTATACACTTGGTCAAACACCACTGGCTACAGGTGCCGGAAGTTCTGATTTTGCGGGTGCCGGCACAGTTTATTTGCGCGATCTGGACGAAAGTAACGGCACACTCGTGGTGGATAACGGCAGTACATATACTGGTGTGACAAGTATTGCATCAACACCACAATATGTGCCGGCATTTGCTCAGCAGACGCAAAGTCCAACATTTAAAAAAATCATTGTGCGACGCAATGCGGTGTTCGAGATCAATCAAAGCGCAACATTTAATCTTGATCCATCCGTCACACAGATCGATGGAGATAGTATGGGTACGATCATGAATCGTGGCACGATCAATATGCCAGAGATTGCTAATGTGGTAGCGCCAATTGGTTGCATATCCAATGAAGGTGCGATCAACGGTTTGAAAAATTTAACACTTTCCGGTGGAGTGGATTTGTGTCCAAGTTCGCGTGGTACGACACAATATCCGTTGGATCTTAGTATGTCGACGGGTTCGGGTATGGAATTTTATGACTTTACAACAGCAAGTACGCCGTTTTTCTTGCAAAAACTTACGATTGGACAAGATGGTGTTGTGACACATCGTGCCAACAGCACATCACTTCAACACATGATCAATTTGGAGGTTGCGACTGATCTAACGATCGCTAATGGCGGTCAGGTCAATGCGGATTATAAAGGTTATGCAAGTAATAATGGACCGGGTGTTGTGAATGGAAGTAATTGCGCGAGCCATGGTGGCTATGGAGGTACGTATTGTGGTTATACAAATCCCATTTATGGTAGCATGACCGAGCCGGTGAGTCTTGGGTCAAATGCCGGCGGTGGAGCGATCAAGGTGCAGGTGAGTGGCACGCTTGTAAATAATGGTGTAATTACGGCATCTGGCTCGTCCGGTACGGGTGGATCGGTTTGGTTAACAGCAAACACAATGTCTGGCTCAGGTTCTTTTAAGGCGAATTCATCATATAGTTCATACGCAAGTGGTGGAAGGGTTGCACTCTATTATTACAATTCCATGCTGAGTCAGACGCCTCAAGCATATGGCGGCAATGGATATTATTCAACGTCTTATGGTGGCGCTGGAACTGTTTTCATCCGCGACTTGGATGAAACGAATGGTGAGTTGATCGTGGATAACAATAGTACTACTACAAGCAATTACACGCCACAGTATTCCAATCAGACCGATCAATTGAACAAAGACATGACGTTTAAGAATATCAAGGTCAGAGGTGGTGCAAAGTATCTTATCAATGCAGATGCAACATTAACAGTGACCAATCCAGAATTGATCACAGGTAACTCAACTGCAAGTACGATCACAAATCGTGGCACGATCAACTTACCAGAAACGACATCGATCAATACGAACATGGGTTGTTTCTATAATTATGGAATGTTCAATGGACCGCGTACATTGAACTTTTTGGGAGGTATTGATTTTTGCCCAAGTGGATCGGGTACGATTCAGTATCCGATGGATATGACATTTGGCAATCTCTCCGGCATGGAGATGAGTGATTATACGCCGACCAAGTCACTGACAGTACAAAGTGTAACGGTCAACAATGACGGATTTATCACGCATCCGACGAATAATACAACACAACAACATATGATCAATCTGGATGTGATTGGTGATATGACACTCAATAGTGGAGCAACGATCAATGTGGATGGTAAGGGTTATACTGCAAATGCAGGGCCGGGTGGTGTAGGCAGTTACGTTAGCTACCTTGGGGCAAGTTATGGTGGTGTGGGTGCAAGAACTTCAGCAAGTTATACTTATTTACCTGCATACGGTAGCATTGCTGAGCCGGTTGATCTTGGATCATCATCCGGTGGCGGAGCGATCAAGATTCATTCGGGAGGTAATTTTGTGAATAATGGCAGTATTTCCACCAATGGTACAACGAGTAGTAATTATCGTGGCACAGGTGGATCAATATGGATTTCCACATTGAGTGAGATTAGCGGTAGCGGTATCATGGAAGCAGTTGGTAATTATATGTCTGGTGGTGGACGTATTGCGCTATATTATGCAAATTCTTCTCTTACGCAAACCCCCCATGCATATGGTGCAGCGTATGGCGGTGGTGCTGGTACGGTATATGTGAAAGATGTGGATGATGACAATGGTTCGCTTATTATAGATAATAATAATTACTATTATTCGAGTTATCCAACACCGCCGACACCACAATATACTGACGGATATGATCATCAAAATCAGAACATGACATTCAAGTCGATCGACATACGGGGTAAAGCGCAATTTGTCATAAACAGTGGTGCGACAACAGCGTTTACAGGATCCTCTGAATTTACGGGAGATAGTACGGGAACATGTACGAACAATGGTGAGGTCACGTTGCCACATACATCGACAACATGGGACGCCCTACCACTGCTCGGATTCTATAACAACGGTACAGTGAGCGGAGTGGAGGATTTTACAATCACTAATGGTACAAAATTCTATCAGGATCACAGTGGATCTTTGGGAGAGGTGAAGAGCGTGACGATTGGCAGTGGCGCCACAATGGAGCTGAGCAATTATTCGATCGATGATCCATTGACACTGGATGATCTAACGATCCAAGCTGGTGGCACATTGACCCACACAGCAAATACCAATACACAAAATCACGTCATCAATCTCATTGTTGACGACATGACGATCGATGCAACAGGAAAGATTGATGCAACAGGAAGAGGCTACGCGATATTCAGTGGACCCGGAGCGCCCACGGGCTCCAGTGGTGCCGGATATGGCGGTAATGGCGGTGCGGGAAATTCCGGAACACCGGGTAGTAGCTATGGTATCAGAACGTATCCGATCGATTTGGGTTCAGGCGGATCAGGCAGTGCCGGTGCAGCTAATTATGGTGGTGGTGCAATTAAAATGCAGGTGAACAATGATCTTAATGTGAATGGAACGATCCAGGCTGATGCATCAAGTAATGCAGGCACATCAAAGAACGGTTCCGGAGGATCGATCTTGATCAACACAAAGAATTTCAATGGAACCGGTATGATCACAGCCAATGGCGTGCAACCGATCAACACAAGCTATGGTGCTGGAGCCGGCGGACGTATTGCGGTGTATTTTGAACGACAGTCGTTCATTGACAGTGGCGGATCGATCTCGGAAGCAGGTCAGATCAAAGATCCTATAGCATTCAATACTGCTCAGAAAGGAACGCTGTATATCTCGAGTCCTGATCATTATCAGATCACGGGACTCAATACACAGGATGCCGGCACAGAACAAGAGATCACAATCTCGCTCATGGATGCAAACGGTAATCCATATATCACAACAGGAGAGAAGCAACTCATTTTCTCTGGCGCAAGCCCGTCATTTAATGGCACATTCGCAACTACGGAAGATAAATTTGGTAACAGAGTGAATTTTGGTGATGTTGTAGTGCTGGATTTTGTGGATGGCATTGTGACTACAAAAATGGTCTTGTATGCACAGGAAGAAGCGGAAATCGAAGTTTCCGACGGTAGTTTTGATTCGCTTGCCGACCCGAATTATGATTTGAATGTTCTCGTCTCCGCGCCGACGGCTGGCGAGGGATATACAACGATCTCAGCTGCACCATCACCGTCAAAGATCCCGAATGCGATCATAATCACGATCACCGTGCATGATCAGTGGGGTAATGTGATCAAGACCGGAGGGGATACAATCACACTTGCAATTTCCGGTGAAGCGACAGGTGCAATTGATCCTATCCTTGATAATAATAATGGAACATATAATGCATCATATACACCACCACGACCCGGCGCATATCAGATCACGGGAACGATCAATGGACAACCCATTCAACGTGATACCGATGGCACAAGTGATGGTATCTACTATCAAACGGTGACCGGCGGGGATCCTCATCATTTTGTTGTCACTGGT
>DYDB01000004.1:30851-35900 GCA_020718085.1 Micavibrio sp.
ACAGACCATTACGATCACAGCGCGTGATGTGCAAGGGTATCTTAGTGAACAATACGAGGGCAATAAAACGGTTTACATGTCCGGTCCGACTGCAGCACCAGCAGGAACAATGCCGATCTGCCGTGATAATAACGGTAATAGCATAGCGATTGGTTCACCAATGATCGTCACGTTCACACAAGGTGTTGCAACGATGTCTTGTTCCTCATATCATGCGGAATCAGTATCTGTGGATGCATCGGATGGCACAATTGATTCTGCAGGCAGTATTGATTATGATCTTGATGTGACAGTAAGTCGTGCAGCAGCATGTCATGGTACAGTTTCCTACACACCGGCGTCGGTGTATGTGAGTGATGCTGTTGCACTGGCAATCCATGATCTCACTGATATTTATGGTAATGCAATAGCAAATGGTGGTGATGCAGCTGCACAGGTGGTCACCGGATCAAATGCACAAACACTGACAGTGCAAGATAAGGGAGATGGTACATATGAATCAACATACACACCAACCAATAGTGGCACAGATCACATTGCAACGACCATGAACACAACATGCTCATTGAATAGCGTTAATATTGTTGTGGGGGCGTTGCCAAATCCTAGTTGTGGTACCGCGGCCAAGGCATACGTTTTTGATGCAACGGATTTTGATGGCACACTTTGTGCTATAGGCACAGAGGATCATACACCAGCATTTCCTACACCGGGGAATTCCGTGTCATGGGATTGTGTGGGATATTCTTCGACGATCACGTGTTCAGCATCACATGCTGCAGCAGTTGCGCCGACGTGTGGAGATGCTGCACGCAATTATACATATCCGGAAACGGCATTTGATGGAGGAATGTGCGGAATTGGCACAGTGGAACTGTCACCATCATTTCCACAGCCGGGACACACATCTAGCTGGCATTGTCTCAACAATGGATTATCAACAACATGTGACGCACAACGGGACGCTCCAACACCTCCGGTATGTGGTGCGGCCGCGGCAATCTATAATTACACAGATAGTGTTTTTGCGGGAGCATTTTGTACTGTTGGTGTGCCGGATGCGACGCCGACATATCCAGATGCTGGAGAGACTGTGAATTGGCACTGTCTCAATCATGATCTTTCTGTGGGATGCTATGCATCACGTGGTGTGAGTACGGGTGGCAGTGATGATCCGCAGTGTGGTAGTGCGGAACAAACATATCTTGCAGAGGAGACGGCATTTATTGGATCATTTTGTTCTGCAGGTACGGTTGTAAGTGAGCCAATATTCCCAGGACAAGGTGCATATGCGAACTGGACATGCACACTCAATGGAAAAGATGCAAACTGTGAGGCATATCGACGCACAGAGAGCACTACTGCAACAGATTCTCCCAGCTGTGGAAGTGCAGAACAGACATATTTTGCCAGTGATACGGAATTTATAGGAAAATTTTGTGCACTGGGCACTGTAGTTAGCGAACCCAATTTTCCGGCTAAAGGAGAATATGCACATTGGACATGCCTTTTTGATGGTAAGGAAATTGAATGTGATGCATATAGGAGAGTGTTGGATCTGGATGATGGTGAGGGGGATGATGAGGAAGAAGAAAATGAAATTGACTGTAATACGAAGGGCATAAAAGACGTTACAGAAAAAACAGTTGTGATCAAAATAAAACTCAGTGACGAGGAGTTAGCGGATAGCCGTCGTGATTTTGAGGTTGATGCGGAAGACTTGGCCACAGGCAGTAAAACGACACAATTGGTCATTGCACGTATCTCTGATGATGGAAAGGCAAATTTGACTGTGACAAATTTGACTGAGGATACAAATTATCGGTTCAAAGTATATGCGCGAGGGCGAGAAGAATATTTCTATTGTGATAAGTCAATCACAGCAAAAACACTTGCCGGAAATTCTATATCACCGCTAGAAGATGATGTTACGCCTGCTGATGACACTACACCACCGACAGATCCTTCCGATGATGATACAGACGGAACGGTCAAAGCTGATAGCACTGTTATTATAGGGCCTACACAGAGTGAAGATGTCCAAACAAAAGATGCGACTGCAACACTGAGCACGGAACATACTGTCATCCAAGAGAACGTATACAATACAAATGAAAGTGCACAACCGTCAGATGATCAACAAAAAGAATCATGGACACAAATGTTGACAAATGGCGTATCAGAGCATCCATTGTCGGCACAGGTTGCAGGATTTGGTGGCCTTGTTGCTGCGGCATTGGCGCCACTTTTGTCAGCAATGCAATCAGCGCCATTCGTATTGAAAGACCTATTCAGATTACCGCTCTTTGGCATATTTGCACGGCGAAAGGGTCGCAACGGATGGGGTGTTGTCTTTGAGGATAAAACAAAACAACCGCTACCTGGCATTGCGGTGACATTGCATGATCCTGATGGAAATGTTGTGGAAACGGCTTACACAGATCAAGCTGGACGATACGGATTTTTCCCGAAAGCCGGTGAATATGTGATCAAGATCGATAATAAACATTTTGTTCTCAATACAGTTGCCACTGATCCGCTTTACGGTGCAACATATCCTGGAGGAAAAATTGTTGCAAATGGTTCTGATGTGGTGACATATAATCTTTCATTGGCTCCAAACGGATATGATTGGGAAGATTATGCAAAAAACAGGGCTCGTCGATATCATGTGTTAAAGTGGCAACAAAGAGCATTGTCATTCCTCTACTATGTAGGACTTGTGTGGACTGTGATTGCTGCAGTTGTAAATCCCAATGTTATTAATGGCATTTTACTTGTTGTGTATGTGGGATTTTTCATCTATGATCATCTCATTTCGCGAAAAAATTATGGGACGATCACACAACGGGATGGAGCTCCGGTGCCATTTGCTCTTGTCGCACTTAATAATCCATTTACAAAGGGACGAGAACGATTTGCCGTGTCAAATGGTCAAGGGAAATATTATCTATTGGCAGAAAATAAGATCTATGATCTTTCAGTTTCCGGTACTCTGCTCGATAATACAACATTCAAGCATGAAGGCACGATCGAAGTGCATAAGGGCATTGTAAAAAAAGACTGGGAGATATAAGATCATTGATCTTGCATGAATAATGTAAAAAGGTCTCTAAGGAAAAAAAGTTTCCTTAGAGACCTTGGTTTTGCCATAATCACATCTCAAGCGCTTCCAATGCGGCTAAACGTTTGGACATACTTGGGTGAGTCGACAGCATATCAGATGGATCCGGATCCGCGGTACAGAGGAAGCCAACTGCTGCACCAACTTTTGCAGACCCAATAGTTGGATTTCTCACAATTTTTTGCAGTGCAGACGCGAGGTGTTTGGATGTCCCCATGATTTTCGAGGATGATGCATCAGCGGCATATTCTCTTTGTCGTGAGACAAACATCTGGAGAACATAACCAAACAAACGACCAAAGATATACATGCCTCCACCGACAAGTAATATTGCCACAATCGCCCAACCTCCACCTTTGCTGTCTGATGATGAGCGATCACTTCCTGAATTATATGGTGCAATTTTCAAAAGCATCCATCCGGTAAATGCCATCATCATGACACTCAGCGTCATAGCCATTGACACGAGGATGTCCTTGTTGGCAATATGACCAATTTCATGTGCCATAACAGCTTCGAGCTCCTCTTGCTCTAATTTGTCAATGATCCCTCTGGTTGCTCCTACTGCCGAGAAAAAAGGCAGACCCCAACCAAATGCAAAGGCATTCATGCCAGCTGTGTCGACAAGATAGATTCGTGGAATCGGTTTGGCAATGAGGGGTGTCACTGTGTGAACAGCATCCCATAATCTTGAACATTGCTCCCGCGATCTGATTCGTTTTGCGGACATGGTCAAAGCGACGAGGGGCTCGTTGAAAATAAGAAGAATGCCACACAGAACAAGTGCGCCAAGTGCGCCAAAATAAAAAAAACGAACTGCACCAGGAGCAAACCTTGCAACCACCAAGAAGCATACCCCCCACATTATCGCCATTATGATAAATGCAAAAAGAAACGATGCCCAACTTCGTGCCCATGTGGTAAAAACCTTATAATTCTTTACAGATCCATGTTGATTTTTCAAAGTACGATCCTCCCATTAAGTGTTTGTTGTATTTGTTGATTGCTTTTTTGACAACAGAGCATAATAGCATAAAAGAACATTGGGGTCAATAGATGAAAGCATAATTATTTTGCATTCTTTCTGGCAGTGTGCCACAAAATATCAAATTGCATTTTTTGGAGGTGGGCGAACTCTGTGCTTTCGACGATGAACCCAAATGATTCCTTGGTCGAGCTGATGAAGGCGACTTTTTTATCATAGATAATATAGCCCATGGATGGAATATTTTTTTGTATGATTTGACGGCGCTCGACGTCTTTATCATCATCGGTGAATATATGTTTTTTTATTTTCCCGGTAGAATGTCCCCAAATTGTTTTGATAGGTATGTGATGAGATGTTCTTCGTGTACTGAACCACAATAAAAAATCTTCTCCGAGAAGGTCCAGCATCTGTTCATATGGCCAATAAAGATAGAGTGTGATGTTATCATGCCACAAAATATCTTTTAAAAGTTGCTTGACGCCCTCGTTTCCTTCAAAAAATCTGATCTTCGGTTGGAGAGATGCGGATTTATTGATCAGAGAGTTCAAATTTTTTTCGAGAAAGTCTTGTTGCATTTTTAGTTGTTCAACATGTTCATCTAACAAAATGGAAAGTTGGCGTGCATCACTAACTTCAAAAAGAGTGGTGCCATCGATCAAATGTTCTACGATCAAACCTTTGGCGCGGAGGATCTTAAGTTGATCATATACGGATGTGCGCGTGATGCCAGTGCGAAGTGCGAGTGTGCGTGCAGTTGCCTTGCCGTTTTCTAGGAGTGCTATATAGATCTCTTGAGCAGGAATTGCAACGCCGATGCTTGTAAGAATTTCATTGATATTTTTCATAAAATCGTGTTAGTTGTCGAATGTCGACTACATATTAACATATATGTCACAATTACGCTATAGTGCAGATAGTTCATTAAAACAGGTGCACA
>DYDB01000004.1:35929-86905 GCA_020718085.1 Micavibrio sp.
TCCTGGAGGATAAGAAAATGGCAAAAGAAATCACTCGTATCAAAAAGTCCCACACTATCGTGCCACGTACCATCGCTCAAGCAAATATACTGCTCGGTGAATTGGGAAGCACGCAGGACGAGATCACCGTGATCGAAAAAGAGTTGAAAGAAAAGATCGCTTTGCTGAAATCGGAAGCAGAAAAGAAATTGCAACCACTTACGGTGAAACGTGATGTGCAGATCAATGCGATGTTCGCGTTCGCCGATCCGCGTAAAGCGATTTTGACGAAGGAGACGCGGTCGATCACTTTGAGTTCCGGTGTATTCGGTTGGCGTATGACCACGCCACGTGTTGAAACGGATCGTAGTGATGAAGAGGTCATCGCTTTGCTCAAGCGCACAAAGAATGCTGAATTTGTACGGATCATCGAAGAGGTTGATCGTCAGGCATTGCTCGCGAAGCGACCTGTGATCGCTGGTATCACGTATGTACAAGATGATGAATTCTTTGTCGTCCCGAATCAGAAATGCAAGAAGAAAAAAACCTTCACGCATGCGATCGATCGCGTTAAATGAGGTAAGAAGAAAAATATAAGCGGTGAGGCTAATAGTCAATATCCGCTTTTGAATTTTGTAAAACAAAATGGTGGTGCTTGGATTTTATGACACAATGAGTCTTTTTGGTTTAATATATTTTTTCCTTTACAAACAAAAAATATATTGGTAGTATTGTCCATTGGTTATTTTATAAAAAAATAATATTATACGAAGCTAAAGAATGTGGATGAGATCATACTGATCTGAAAATTCAGGAGGAAGACATTATGTTAGCGCAACGTTGTGGACTGAATGGGCATGTTGTTGGAATAATTTTGAAAGAGCTTGTAAGAAGGGCGATCGTCATAGCTCGCAGACAAAGATCCACATTTGAGGTGGGCAAAAAAATGGGTTATGGCGGAGATATGAATGATGTGTTTACGTCAGCCGATATGCAAGCGCAGGAATCATATGTAAAATTACTCCAAGAATGTTTTCCGGGTATTGGGATAATCGGTGAGGAAGATTCACTGGTGATCTCATATAATGGTGATATTGTGGCATATTTCACAATTGATCCCATTGATGGAACTAAAGCGTATATCAGACGCCAATCTCATGGAGTCGGCTCAATGATCGCACTCGTTATAAATAACGTTGTTGAATCTGCTTATATCGGTGATGTGAATAGTCAAGAAATATTTGGTTTTAGGCCGGGATCTTCCAGCGTTTGGCGGATCACTGATCTGGAAGTATTTGAAAAACTTGATGCTGATCCTCCAGCTATTGGAATTGATCATTTGTATTTGCTCTTGCGAGAACGAGAAAATATTTACTGTGAAGTTTCACGTCAAGTTATGGACCAATTTAAATCAGTGTCTGTTGATGGTGGAAGTATCGGTATATGGGCAGCGCGTCTTTGGAAAAAAGAAGTTGGTGGACTCCTACTCAGTCCATCCTGGGAAACACCATGGGATTCAAGTCCAGTCATCGGCATTTCCAAAAAGCTGGGGTATGTATTTCTCAGACCGTGTGAGAATACATGGAAAATATATGATCCTATCATCAGCGCGCAGAAATATAGACGTGATCATGATACATTGATCATTCATGGCAACCATGTGCAGAAGCTTCAAGATTGCATACGCGCACCTTTGATTGTTTAAAGATAAGATTTTTTTAGCAAAGATTTAGGACAAAATAAAGACTGGAACTGTAATAGGCTCCAGTCTTTTTAAAAGTTTAAGAATACATTTTCTATTCAGAATCTTCATTTATTGCATATTTATCCATTCTTGTTATGATAAGAGACTGCATTTTTGGGCAGTGTTCGTAGCTTTAACAATGTGATGGCGACAATCGTCGATGTGGGTCAAACTTCAAAAGTGGAGGGTTATATACGATGAAAGTGCTGGTGATCGGTGGTGGTGGGAGAGAACATGCTTTGGTATGGATGATCGAGCAATCATTTTTTGTCCGGACAGTATTTTGTGCGCCGGGTAATGCTGGCACGAATCAGATTGCGACAAATGTGGACATCGATCCAAACGATTTTGACGCATTGGTCGATCTTGTAAAAAATGAAAATATTGATTTGACCATTGTGGGTCCGGAGGAGCCACTTACGCGTGGGATTGTCGATGTATTCAGGAAAAATGGTCTGATGATCTTTGGGCCGAACGCCAAAGCTGCTATGCTCGAAGGGTCAAAGTCTTTTACGAAGAATTTGTTGAAGAAGTACAAAATTCCTTCGGCAAAATATCAGATTTTTACTGATCCTGATTTTGCAGAGCAATATGTGCGTGATCAAAACGATTTTCCAATTGTCATCAAAGCAGATGGTCTTGCTGCGGGGAAGGGCGTTTTCATCTGCGCGGATCTCAATGAATCGATTGTGGCAATCAAAGAAATCATGAAGGATCGTAAATTTGGTGTTGCCGGTGCAAGTATTGTGATCGAGGAATTTTTGCAAGGTGAAGAAGCATCATATATTGTGATGGTGGATTATAATGGCAATGTTTTACCACTTGCATCATCGCAAGATCACAAGCGAGTTGGTAATGGTGACACCGGTCTGAATACTGGCGGCATGGGTGCATATTCACCTGCACCGGCAGTAACGCCAGAAATGGAGAAACGAATTCTCAATGAGATCATCTATCCAACTGTGGCGGCTATGGAGAAAGAAGAATGCCCGTTCACAGGATTTTTGTACGCGGGTATAATGATCGACCCCAGTGGCAATCCGTATGTGCTTGAGTTCAATGTCCGCTTGGGTGATCCTGAAACGCAACCTATATTGGCGCGCATGAAGACTGATTTGATCACTCTCATGACATTTGCATCAAGGGGTGCTTTGAATGAGTGTGAGATCAAATGGGATCCGCAACCAGCAGTATGTGTCGTGATGGCTACAGAAGGTTATCCGGGGTCTTATGAAAAAGGACTCCCAATTGATGGTATTAAGCGGGCAGAAGAAACCGGCGCAATCGTCTTCCATGCGGGGACTACCTTGGATAAAAATTGTGCTCTTGTTTCTTCGGGCGGTCGCGTACTTGGTGTGACTGCGTTGGGCAGAGATTTTGTCACAGCGCAGAAAAATGCGTATCAGGCGGTCGAAGAAATTACAAGTACTGGGTTATTTTATAGAAACGATATCGCAGATCGTGCAATTGGACGATAATACATCTCAACACCTAACAGGTGCGGTGAGATAAAAAGGAATTTTTTGAAATGAAAAATTCCTTTTTAATTTTGAGGTAGGGATATGCATAACAATTGACATTCATTAATATTTACGTTATAATGTCGGATTGCGCTAAGTTTGTTTAGATGCAATGTGTTCTTATTATTTATGGAGTTTAAACCGAAAAAATCAATGAGGGAGATGCCATGAAGGGAATGAAATTATTTGGTCTGGTAGCGTTGTTTCTGACGATTTTGAATATCAATGGATGTGGATATAATTCCATGCAAAGCAATGAGGAAGCGGTTATAGCTGCATGGGGTGATGTGGAAGCAACGTATCAACGTCGTGCGGATTTGATCCCAAATCTCGTGAACGTCGTGAAAGGATATGCTGCACATGAAAAAGATACATTGACAGCAGTTACGGAGGCTCGAGCAAAAGTCGGGCAGATCAAGCTCGATGATAAAATGCTCAATGATCCGCAGGCCATTGCAAATTTTCAAGCAGCGCAAGGCGGGTTAACGAGCGCCTTGTCCAGGCTTATGGTAGTTGTTGAAAAATATCCAGATATCAAAGCAAATCAAAATTTTCTTGACCTCCAACATCAATTGGAAGGAACGGAAAATCGGATCAATACAGCGAGAACACGGTATAATAAAGCCGTTGAGGTTTTCAATAGTTCGATCCGAGCTTTCCCGAACAGTCTGACGAATAGTTTGTTACTTCATTTGGAGCGTCGGACACCTTTCAAGGCAGATGAGGGCGCGTCTACTGCACCAGCGGTAAAATTCTGATATATAAGGAGTACGGACGATGATGAAAAGAATATTTCTCATTTTTTCGATCCTTCTCTTTTATGCAGGATCAGCTTTTGCGTTAGATGTTCCCAATCACAAGGGGCGTGTTACAGATCTTGCCGGCATGCTCAAATCTGATCAAACTGCACAGCTTGTGAAAAAGCTTGAGCAGTATGAGCAAGAAACTTCGACGCAAATTGCAATTCTGACCATTTCTTCACTTGATGGTGATGATCTGGAAGGATTTTCAATGCGAGTGGCGGAAAAATGGAAGGTTGGTCAGAAAGGAAAGGATAACGGTATTTTGATCTTGGTCGTCCTCAATGATCGCAAAATGCGCATTGAAGTTGGACGAGGTTTGGAAGGCGTTGTCACTGATCTGATCGCCGGTCGTATTGTGGATGGTGTCATGAAGCCTGCATTTAAAGAAAAGGCATATTACAAAGGATTGGATGATGCGATCAACGCTCTTGCTCTTGCTGCCAAAGGAGAGTTCACCGCAGATGTGGTAAAAAAGGGGAAAAGTTCTGATGAAGAATTTTTCTTTTTGCTGATCTATGGTGTTATCTTTTTTATTGCCGGCGTTGCAGGATTTCTTCACTTTATAGTCGGAGGAGCGGTTGGCGGTATCGGTGCATATGTGGCCACCTCATGGTTATTCCATCCAAGTCTTGGGTTTCTTGTGATCAGTGCTGTTGTAGGATTTTTGATAGGAATGATCGCAAAATTTGTTCTGGAAGTAGCCTTGGACATGTCTGGTACTGGCAGTTTTGGATCAAGTAGCGGATCAAGTAGCGGGTCATCCTTTGATTTCGGAGGTGGAGGATTCAGCGGGGGCGGTGCGTCTGGAAGTTGGTAAGATCTCCATATAACAAAGAGTGACACCGGACGAAAAAGTCTGGTGTCACTCGTATTTTAATTTTTATAATTCAGCTCATTCCAGTGAATTGAATTGTGGAAGTTAAGTTCGATAACTAAATTTCCAGGAACGTTAAAAAGTGAATAGTGAATGAACTCGGTGTTTCTTTTAATTTTTTGTGGAGGAGGAATTGTAGATGAAGATGATAAAATTGTTTTTTGTCATAATGCTTGTCGTTTCTAGTTTTTTTGTTGGTGAATCATTTGCCGTTGTGTATCAAAGGCCGGTGGGTTTCGTAAATGATTTTGCGAACAAGATCGATGATACATCCGAAAGAAAAATCGAACAACAACTTTCAAACTACGAAAAAGCTACAAGTATTGAAATGACTATTGTGTTACCAAAAACGCTCGACGGTCATGAGATCGAGGAGTGGACGATGGGTCTTGCAGAACAATGGAAAGTTGGTAAAAAGGGCAAGGACAATGGATTGATCATTGTCATTGCTACAAAGGAAAGGAAATGGCGAATTGAAGTTGGGCGCGGACTGGAAGGAGATATAACAGATCTTGTTGCTGGTCGCTTGGGTGATAATGTTCTCGTACCATTTTTAAAAAAGGAGAATTATGTCGATGGAGTCTCAGCTTTGGTAGACGCCACTATTAAGATCCTTGGTCAATACTCTGCTGCAGATCGAGCATTGATGATGCAAGAGAAAGCGGAGGCAGAAAGAATCGCCAAAGAAAAGACAAAAGAAAATGTTATTATAGTCGTCTTGATTTTGGTGGTGCTGACAGCCTTGTTTTTCTTTGTGATTTTCATTCGATCATTGATCAAAAAAATCAGAGAGCGAGGGAGAATTGAAACGTTAAAGAATCATCTGCAAGAACAAGCTCTGCAACTTGAAAGTGTTCTTCATGAAAAAGAAAAAACTTTACAGGAGATCAAAATTGATCGGGCATCTTTGCCAGTGTGGAGTGAGGAAAAATGTAAAACTTTAAGTGAGGTGGTCTCACGCAAGATCTCTCAGGGGAAAAAAGAGCTGGCAGATATTGAGGGGATGATCACTTCCAATCCGGACATGACGAAGGAATTGTTGGATAACATAAGAGCTACACTTGATCAAATAGATGATAATACTGAAAAAGTGCGATTTTTGCCACAGGAGGTTGAACAAGTAAACAAAGACGCTCATGTTTCTGTAAAAAATCTCACGAGATCACTGACAAATGCCATAAAAGAAGTCGAAGAGGTTTGTCAGAGTGGTATTGAAGTGGATTCTTCTAGAGCACAATTGCAAGAATTGCAGAAAAGATGGAATGTGCTGCATGCAACATATCAGAAGAATGGCATTGGGCGAGATGATCTAAGTTTGGAGATTGACCTTGGTGCCAAAGAAATTGCGACAGAGGTACAAAAGGTCATTCAAACAGTTTCCAGTTTATCAGAAAAAAGAGAGAAAGTAAGGATGTTTCTCACACAGTCGTCTGAAAAAGTCCAGTCTCTTAGATCGGGTATTTTAGTGCATCAGAACATGTTGCAAAAAATGCAGGAGATGTATCCGGAAAAAGTTTGGAAGGAAGTTGCAGAAGAATATACACGATCAGAAAGTCTAATCGCCAATCTCTCGAAGTTGATCTTAATGGTTACTGGCATTCTTCTTGTTAAAGAGAGTGATATTCTTTCTGCTACCGCAAAGATCACTGAGGCAGAGGAGTTGTGTGAAACGATCGCATCTTTACAATCTAATGTTTTTTCTCTTAATGATAAGATCAAGAATGCTCAATCTGAAGTTGAGAAAAACATGATCTCTGCAGTTGAAAAAGTTTCTGAAGCTGAGCACTTTATCAGCGAAAGCGATGTCGGTGCAAATGCAAAGTCGATAATAAGAGAAGCTGCCGACGGATTGCGTTCTGCTCAAGCGCATGTTGAACAAAAAATGGTAGATTGGATCGCCTTGGCAATCATTGTGCAAACAGTTATTTTAACTGCGGAAGAAGCAGTTAAAAAAGCAAAAGAAGATATTAACTCTGCAGAAAATGCAGCACAAAAGGCACAAAGCAATAATTCATCAAGCGGTGTAACAAATATTAGTTCTGATACGAACTTCAACGGTTTCGGCGGCGGCAATTTCGGCGGCGGCGGCGCATCTGGAAGTTGGTAAATATCAAACAATGGCAAGGAGACCATAATGAAATTAAAAGGATTCTTAGATCGTGCTGGTATTCAAGCAGTGAATGATGCAGTGACTGAAGCTGAAAAAAAGACTGCAGGTGAGATTAAAGTTCTTGTCGTACAAAATTCATCAAATTTTGCTGGTGGGTCTGTGGAAGAAAGAACTAAATTGCGGGCCAACCACGAATTTTTTGAACTGGGATTGGATCATACGCAAGGCAATACCGGAATACTCATCATGATCTCGCTTGATGAACGTCGAGTGGAAGTTCGTGCAGGACAAGCCATTGATGAGTTTTACGATCAAGCGATGTGGCAGATCATTGTCGATACAATAACATCGGGAATCAAATTTGGTAATGCTGCGCAAGGAATTTGCAATGCCGTTTCACTATCCGGGGATATTCTTTCCGAACATTTTCCCATTCAGCCGGATGATGCCAATGAGATCTCGAATGAAATTGTTTTTAAAGAGTAAATATTCACAAAAGTAGGAACGATACAGCGGACAGGAATAATTTCCTGGACGCTGTATTTTTATTTATTTTATTGCATAAATATGAAAAAATGCTATGATGGAAAACCATACTTTTTGTAGAACGTAGTTTAAAAATTGTAAATCGGTGTATTTGGGCGATCAAAAAAGATCGTGTATTTGTCAAAATTTATAAGGAGAAACAGATGAGTGACGAAAACAAAAGTCCAATTTTGGTGGGTGTTGTTATGGGCAGTGATTCCGATACCGTAACAATGAGCAAGGTGAGGGGTATTCTTGATAAATTTGGCATACCTTATGCCGGAATGATCTGTTCTGCGCATCGTACACCGGAAGATGTTCCTGCAACTATTCAATCTTGGGTAGCGCGTGGGTGCAAAGTATTCATCGCCGGCGCAGGGTGGGCGGCACATCTTGCCGGTGCATTCGCTGCCAATACGACATTGCCGGTTATTGGAGTGCCATTGGCCAGCTCCAAGCTCAGCGGATTGGATGCGCTGTTGGCGACAGTGCAAATGCCAGCAGGTATTCCTGTAGCGACGATTGCCATCGACTGTCCTGAGAATGCTGCATATTTTGCAATACAGATCCTTGCTACAAGCGACGCTGATCTGAGTGCAAAATTGGTAGAACATCGTGTCACGATGGCAGAAGGCGTGAGGGAAAAATCACGGAAGTTGATCGAACTTCAAGGTTGGCCTGGTTGAGCATCTGTTTTTACGCAAAAAACGCTTGCAGTGCAACACACTGCAAGCGTTTTCTTATTTTTCATTTACACTTATGTGTTATGATAAAAATAAGAATTAATTGTAAATTTATTTTATGATAAAAGCGGCGATATTTGACATGGATGGGCTTCTGATCGATTCGGAACCGTTGTGGCATGAGGCAGAGGTGAAAGTATTTCACGAAGTTGGCATGTTAATTACGTCTGAAATGTGCACGCACACACAAGGCATGCGCATTGATCAGGTGGTGCATTATTGGAAAGAAAGATTTCCGGAATGTACTACGAGTGCGGACAAGATCGTGAAAGATATCATGCATTGCGTCATATCACTTGTACAGGAAAAAGGTAAACCAAAAGACGGTATGTATGACATATTGAATTTCATGAGATCAAAAGAGATGAAACTGGCAATTGCCTCGTCTTCATATATGACGCTTATAAACGCCGTTGTAGAGAAGCTTAGTATTGCAACATATTTTGATGTGATTCATTCGGCGGAATCAGAAGAATATGGGAAGCCGCATCCCGGTGTGTATATCAATGCGGCGAGAAAGTTGAATGTAGATCCGGAACACTGCATGGCATTTGAAGATTCTTTAAATGGTGTGTTGGCCGCAAAGTCTGCGCGCATGACGTGTGTGTGCGTGCCAGACATTGCAATTAAAGGAAGTGCAAAATTGGCAATTGCGGATATTATACTTGAATCTCTTGAAAATTTTGGAGAGGATGTGTGGGAGTGTGTGAGGTGATCATATAAAAATGTGATATGATCTAGAAAAGCGCATGATTATTGTCCATGATAAAATAATTTTTTACGTGTAAATATTATGACGGTCATAGAAGAATTAAAAAAGATCGTTGCAGATATTCCATCTGTGATCAATGAGAAGGATGAAAAATACTCTTTTGAGATCTTGATTGCGGAAAGAAAAGCTTTTTTGTCCAAGAAAAAACTGATCTATTGTGCACAATTTCATGTACATGAACAGGAAAAAGAGGTGAAATTTACGGAAATGCTAAAAGAATCCGGCGTCGGCATGAATTCCGGCATAGGAGATGATGGTATTGGCACGGGCTTTGGATTTAAAACGGAGTCATATAATACGCTTTCCGGAGCAAGGGAAGGAAACATTGAAGAACAGTCAGATCTTTTTGGTAAAAAATACAATTACAATTTTGACTTTGGTAAGATTCGTAAGAGTTTTGAGAAAAAAACGGAAGAACTGGGATACAAGTTCTCTTATCAGATCACAAGTATGGGACTGTGAAATTCTTGTCTAGTGTATTGACTATTTATGTATGTATATTACAATAGATGACCGCATGACTTTCATAAAACGTGTCGTAACGGTCATTCTATAAGTGTGGGGATATCATTTGAAACAAGCAAATGAACACGCAAAATATCCAACAACAACCCATCACAAACCTTCTCGGAAACTTTTTTGATATTCGATTACATAAAGGTGGCTCTCAGCGAGAGGGCATTCTTAAAAGATATATGAAATTTGTAAATGATCCGGCGGCACATCTTGCCGCACTTGTGCAAGAGCCACTGAAAATAACAAAAAATGAAAATGCGATCAAGAGATTTTTTGGTGAAGATGTTCATGATCACATCGCAATATTGAATCGCATTACCTCTGAAGATAGAAAAATTCTATATAACGCAAGTGCTTATCAAGATATGATCATGTTGTATTTGATCAACTTTGAACATGTGATATTTCACATGGACTTGACCATGGCAGAAAAAAGTAAAAAATTAAAGAAAAAAATATATTTTGCAAATAAAACATTGCGTCTGTGCACAGCAGGCAGTATTGTATCAAATCTTGAAGATGAGTTTTTTGCGATCATGTATCCACGTCTTTTTGAAAAATATAGCGTTCTTTTTGATTCAAAACGTGAAGTATATTGTGACATAGAAAAAAGAGCAAAAAAAACATTGGGAAAATTGTTGTGTGAAGATCATGTGATCGCACGTGTGCAATCTCGCACAAAATCAATTGCCAGTATTCACAATAAGATCAAAAAGAAAAACATATTGCCATCCCAAGTGCTTGATCTTATCGGATTGCGAGTCCTTGTGCGCACAAAAGAAGATTGTTATCGTGCATTAGAAGTCATCCTTTCACATTGGTCGACACATCATGCTCGCATAAAAGATTACATTGCAATCCCCAAAGAGAATGGGTATCAAAGCATTCATGTGACAGGTGAATTTGATGGAAAGTACGTAGAAATTCAAATACGAACTCATAACATGCATCACAAAGCGCAATATGGACAAGCGTCACATCGTGTTTACAAACGTAGCAGATAGCAAGCATAAAAAATATAGCTATTTTACGGAGGATTTCATACATTCGGACCTGACAACGAATCACTTTCTTTCTTTGGCTGAGGCTATACGTGCCTCGGTTTGTTGTTGGTTGCCGGATACGACACTCACATTTGTCAATAAAAATTATGCAGAGCATCTTCATATACCAGCGCATGATCTTCTTGGTCGTGCATGGATCAATTTGATACCGGCACAGGAGAAAAAAAGAGTTAAAGAAATGCATCGAAAAATTTTGAATGATCCAAAAATTCATATACACGAACGTAAATACATTGATGCAAAAAACAACGTGTGTCATATTGAATGGACGGATTATCCGGTAGTCGATAAGAAAGGAATAGTTATTGAATTTATGTCAATTGGCCGAGATGTGACAGAGCAAAAGAACAATAAGGAGGCTCTTGTGGATAGCGAGAACCGCAACACGCAGATCATATCATCCATGCAAGAAGGTATGATCATGCAAGATGCACAAGGTATTATCACATATGCAAATGACAGTTTTTTACATATATTCGGATGTGACAGGGAAAAAATTATTGGCAAATCAGTATATGAATCGTTGGATATTCACAAGAGTATTATCGACATGTTGATAAATCAAGCACAGCGACAGAAAAAAACACAGGGAAGATCACAAGAAGTTGTTCTACACAAAAAAAGTGGAATTACGCATGTACATGCATCCATTGTGCCAATTATCGATCAAGGTGGTTCCTATAAGGGCGGGTTTGTGATCATTTCCGATATTTCTCAACAAAAAAAGACGGAAGAACGACTTAAAAAGATCAATGAATGTTTGTTGAATCTCAGTGAAAATGCATCAAAAAATATTCAATATCTCACACGACTTTTTGGAGAGGTGATGAATTCAACTTGCGCACTTTATAATCATCTTGATGAAGACGTTTTGTATTCATATGGCCAATGGCAAACACCACAAAACTATGTGGATAAGGATCGTGCCGAGGGACATATCTGTTACGATGTGATCAAAAAAGGAAGCGACCAACCGTATGTTGTTCGAAATCTTTCACAAACAGATTATTATCGTACAGATCCAAATGTTGCAAAATATAATTTGCAAACATATGTCGGACAAACTGTGAGATCGGGGTCCGTATCAGTTGGGGTATTATGTGCTGTTTTTCAAGAAGATTATGAGCCATCGCACGATGATCTAAAGGTGATGGGAATTATTGCATCAGCAATCGGCAGTGAGGTGGAACGAAAAGAATCACAAAAAATGATCAAGAATAAAATGAAATTGCAAAACACAATTGCTCTTATCTCATCGCGTTTTGTAGGAAATGTGGATTTTGATACTGCGGTAAATGTATCTTTGGCAGATATGGGCATGTTGAGTGGTGCGCGTCGGGCATACGTATTTCTTTTGAAAGATGAAAAACATATGTCAAATACACATGATTGGCGAGCGTCAAATGTTAAGTCGCGCAAACATATATTACAAAATCTACCAATAGAAAAATTTCCGTGGTGGATGGGAAAGCTTAACGCGGGAGAGGTGATTGATATTAAAGATATTGCAGAACTTCGAGTCCCCGCCCCTTCGGAATATGAGCTTATTTCCAAAATAGGTGTTAAATCTTTACTTGCGTTTCCCATATTTGTAAATGGTCGCGTGGAAGGCTTTATGGGATTTGATAATGTTACTTCTGAGGGAAAGTGGAACGAAACTGACCTTTTGCTTTTGCGTGTGTGTGCAGAAATATTTGGTAATGCACTTGAAATTAAAAAGGCTTTGGAAAAAGTGCGCATTACGAAGAGAGAATGGGAGATCACCGTTGATTCTTTGCCACATATTGTGTGCTTGATCGATACACATGGAAAAATTGTGCGTGTAAACAAACCAATGGAGGATTGGGGTGTGAGCAATTTGCATGATGCGCATGGACAGGGGTTGCATGATGTTTTTCATCCACAATGCACGCAAAAAAAGTGTGATCTTGCGCATGAGATCGATCTTGTGTGGCACAAGGCATTAAATGGAACGCAAAGTGAACTTGTTCATAAAAGTGATTGGTTGCAAAAAACAATTTGTATAAAAATGTATCCGCATACAGATCAATCATCTGAAAAAACAGAATATGCTGCAGTTGCGGTTGCATATGATATTACGGAGAAAATAAAGGCAAATCAAAAAATATTTGATATGTTCAAATATTTGGGACTCATCAATAGGAAAGTCTCAATCCTTCTCAATATGAGAAAAGGTGGTGCAAAAAAAGATGCACAAAATATTTATACACATGTCATACAATCCTCAATGCAAATTGCAAATGCACATTTCTCACTGTTGTATGAATATGATCAGAAAGAACGGTCATTCGATCTTTTATCCTATGGGGGCATGCTCTCTCGTAGTGATCAGAGACGTCTTGCGAAAATTAAATCGGATACCTACGGATTTATGCGGAAAATGATGCGCACGAAAAAAAGGGTGCAAGGAATCGCGTCAGATGATGCATTTCGTGCATTTGTTCTTCACAACAAATTTAAAAAAACAACCCATGCACTTTTGGCGGTGCCTGTATTGTGTCAAGATTCCTTGAGAGGCATGTTGATCTTGGGATTCGGTAAAGAGCACGATCTGTCTACCCAGGAATTGGAGTTTTATGATCTTTTTGCGCTGCAAACATGTTTGATCATGATGAATATGGGGAAAAAATAGCAAGTGGTAAAACAGTTATTCTATATTTCTTCAAAAACATGAATTGTGTATCGTGAACAAAAAACTCAATACATTAAAACATGAATCATTTCGGGAATCTGTGCAAGCTATTTTACTCGACTAAATCGTCTTTTTTGAGGAAGATGTGATGATTTTTTTGATGTAATGGCAAATGGATTTTTACTTCTCTGCGTATGATGTAAAAAATCGTTTTGTGGAGCGTGTTTCTTAGCAGATTCTTTTTTTTGCGTCATATTTTTTGATCAATTATGAATTATAAAAATAGCAATAAGTTTTTTTGTATGGGAATCGTCATGGGTCAGGAGAAGATGTTCTTGAAGAATTTTTTTGATGTAGAGGAATAGATATGAGAAGCAAGAAATGTATAAGCACCTTGCACCTCATGTGATTTTGCTGTGATGCCTGGAAATCGGTTAACTTCAAGAATGTATGGCAATCCAGTATTCTTATCTATGATAATATCTGTACGTGACCATGATAATCCAAGAAGGTCACTTGCCGTAACCGCCATTTTTTTGATCTCTTCTGGTATATCGGCTATATCCACAAAACATTCTTGCGCGCCATTACATGCATTATTTCTGAATTCTCCGCCGGCTGGATAACTTTTCTCTCCGGCAACAACCGTACCATTGGCCACCATAATACCCCAATCGTATTCATTGGGAATAAAACGTTGGAAAAGAAATCTTTTGCTTTTTGGAAGAAGTGTCATTTGCTCCAGAAGCTCTGTTTCAGATGAGACAAATGCAGAATGTTTGCCTTGACATCCCATGACATCTTTGATGATCAGGGGAAAGCCGCATATTTCTTTTATGAGAGGCATTCTCTCTTCAATTTTTGCACGGTTGACAAAAACGGTATCCGGTGTTGGAAGTCCGTGGAGTGCAAATACTGTGTAATCAGTCACTTTTGAGGAGTTTTTTTCAACATATGAATGAGGCATTTTTGTATGATTGAGATAGAGGTTGACTGCGTATGCCAGATCTCGTTGACTCCACCCGGAACTTAACCATACAAAAGAAAATGAATTTACATCAATATCTTTATGTAGAATTTGCATAATTCCATTGTGTATAGAGATGGCAATGTTCTTGTAATTTCCCTTGGTGAGTGTGATCGGAAAAGGAAATTTTTTTATTACCTGCTGAGTGTTTGGAACAGTCGGAAGACTGAGGAGTGTAAAAGGTTTTTTGGGCGTCATGTGTGTTGAGAGATCAAAAATTAGAAGACTTCTCGTTCATGAGCCTTTGAGATGTGCAATTGTTTGCGCACAGGAGAAAGGAAGGCATTAAGGGCCTACGGTGAAGAAATCAATTGATTATAACATGATTCATGCGATTTGTACAGAGTGTTGCCATCCCACGTTTAATGAGAGTGCTCTTTTGGTGTGTAAGCCAGCTGCTCTTCTGATACGTGAAATGTCTCAGAGATCAAATTTTTATATTGCATGATGTCCTCACCCATGAACACAACGCGTGAACTGAGATCCTGATGATCGGGAATATGTGTGAATGTTGTTGAGCCAAATGCGTAGTTGATCACAAATGATGCTGTGCTGGAAATTTTTAGGATACCCTTGATGCGATAGAAATTTTTCTTTGGAAATTTTTTTAGATCTTCTGCAATTTTCTGTTGGTTGAATGTGCCAGATGGCGTAATTTCGATGAGATCAACCTCCATATCTTGATGATTATGCAAAAAATGAGCCTCTTCCTCAGTGACACTTTCTTGTGTGAGAAATAGTGTGCTATCCAAGCCAAAAACGATGTTTGGATCAATGAATCCGCGATCCGTTTTGATCTTGGGTGTATCAAGATTGATCTCATATAGATCGTCGAGATGTGCATCAAGTGTATGTTCATCCATATCTTCGTGCTTGTTGATGAGGATGAGATCTGTATATTTTGCCTGCATTTTGAGTGCGTAGCTTTTGTTCACGTATCCATTGAAGTTGATTGCGTCAATAATGGTTATTACGCCGTCAACCAACAGATGTGGATTTTTGCGGATCTCCCATACAATCGGTGCAGGTGCGGCAGAGCCGGATGTTTCGATCACAATACGATCTGGGCAAGAAAGAAGAATTTCTTCCAATGCGGCGTTGAGACTGCCAATCATATAATGACACAAACATCCTTTGAGAATTTCTTTTACAGTGGCAACATTTGTTTGGCGGGCCAGTTCAGAATCAACGGCGGTGTTACCAATCTCATTTTTGAGCCAAGCGATCTTGTAATTTTTGGGAACACTCTTGATGAGATTGGTGATGACAGTCGTTTTTCCCGCGCCAAGATAACCTGTAAAAAGTGTAACAGGGACAATTTTTCCTGTGTAGGAGGAAAGCACGGCTTCGGATGGGGGTGTGACAATAGATTTTTTTTGAGCAAGTGCTGAAAGGGGAGCATCTTGGTCAAAAAATGGTGATGATGTGTTCATATAAAAAATGTAAAAAAATGATTTATGCCTCGATCTTTGTAAAGAGGTGTGTGCCAACTAAAAGTATGATACTTACGAAGATGCAGAGGACCAAAAGGTCTGTGCCAAGTCCAAAATGTGTGACATGTGTCAATATGCCACGAATACCATCAACGCCATAAGACAGTGGATTTATAAAAGTTATTACTTGAATTGAATGAGGAAGATTATCTAGAGGAAAAAGTGCGCCAGAAAGAAAAAAGAGGGGCATGATCAAAAAATTGATTATCAAAGGAAATGCTTGCATATCCTCCATGCGTGAGGCGATTGCTGTGCCAAAAGCAGTAAATAATAATGCGATCATGATCATGAAAACAATGGCCAGTGGGGCAGTTATAAAATTTTCTGGCCTGAATCCTACAATGAGAGAAATGAAAAAAACTACGACACCTTGCAATGTGGAAACTGTCGCACCACCAAGTGTTCTGCCAACCATGATCACCCAGCGTGGCACGGGTGCAACAAGTGTTTCTTTGAGAAAACCAAATTGTTTGTCATAAATAACTTCAATACCTGTGAACATTGCTGTAAAGATGATGCTCATGGAAATAATGCCTGGGGCAATAAATTGAATATAATTTTCTCCACTTGCTTTTTGATAGATGGGACCAAAACCAAATCCCAGTGCTACAAGAAATAATATCGGCTGTGCCAGTGATCCGATCATTCTTGCACGAGATCGGGAATATTTTTTTATTTGTCTGAGCCAGAGGATGTACATGACTCGCAGATATTTTTTTATTTTTTCCATACACGTCGCATATTTCTTAAATGATCAATACCTGTAGCACTTTCTTCACGCATATCTTTGCCAGTAAGAGCTAAGAATGCTTCTTCCAATGAATGCGAAGAGGTTTGATCTTTCAGTTCTTTTGGTGTGCCATCAGCAACGATCGTGCCATGATCAATGATCGCAATACGATCTGCCATACGATCTGCCTCTTCCATATAGTGTGTGCTAAAAAACACAGTAACACCTTCTTTCTGGTTCATGCTCTTGATATAGTCCCATAAATGATTACGTGTCTGGGGGTCAAGTCCCAAAGTGGGCTCGTCGAGAAAAATAATCGTGGGGTGATGGAGAAGTCCGCGAGCAATTTCAAGACGCCTTTTCATACCACCTGAAAATTCTTTGACGAGGTCATTACGTCGCGACTCAAGTTCAACAATTTTAAGTAACTCATTGATCCTTTCGCGTCGCGTGTCTTTTGGTATGTCATAAAGTACGCCATGAAATTCCAAATTTTCATATGCAGTGAGATCATCGTCAGTACTGGGATCTTGAAAAATGATGCCAAAGGAGCGACGTACATCATGAGGTTGCGTTGTAGGATCAAATCCATTGATACGGATCGTGCCGTCAGTTGGCTGTAGAAGCGTGGTAAACATTTTGATAGTCGTTGTTTTACCAGCCCCATTTGGTCCGAGAAAGGCAAAAATCTCTCCCTTGTTCACATGAAAGGAAATATGATCAACAGCTGTGATATCGTCAAATTTTTTTACAAGCCCTCTTGCTTCAATGATTTTCATATATCATGTATTAAAGCATGTTTTGAGATGTCATTCAACTAAGATATAAATCTCTGCGTCTCCAATATGTACATATACAAGAGCTTCTATTTTATATTTTTCTTTGCTATAATCTCGATAGTGATATTTAACGATAATACATATGGTTTCATTTGAAGAAAAAATGACAGCGGAAGATCTCGCGAGTGCAAAAGAACAGCTTGTAGTGGGGTTTGAATTGCCAAATGATCCTGAACAACTGAATGAAAGCTATAATGAATTATTTGAAGGGATTGATTCAACCACTTTGGAGGAATTCAAGCGTGTTTTTGAAAGTATGCCAGAAGATGTAAAAATAGAGATGCAAAAAGGGAATATTGAGCCAGTAACAAATTATGCGACAGAGGTTTTAAAATGGGGGAAAAAGAAAGTGGCACAATTGGTTGTTGGCATATTGATCACAGTTGCGGCAGCTCCAGCTTTTGCAGCAGGCAAAAATATGGACAACATGGTGATTCCCGAGGGTGGTATTGGCGCAATGATGGAAGTTCCCAAGGGAGGCGTGGGAGAACAAATGACACTAAAGAGATTTAGTGGTGTTGAACAAATGGAACAGGATATGAAAGATCATAAAAAGATCCAAAAGAGCATTCATGGTACAGATATTGCACAGGATGATGTGGAGGATGATCGGGGTAATGTTAGAGCAACGGGCAGAATTGTGATCGGTGATCACCGGTCGTAATATATGGTCGAATGGTTTTTTGTGGTATAATGTAAAATATATAAGTAATAAATAAAAAAATATGATGCAGTCTAATAAGATCGTCACAATTGCAGTCGTAGCTCTTTTTTGCGTAGCTGGCTTTGGTTGCGCAGCAGGTAATGGTGGATCAACTAGTGTAAAGGTTGGACCAAATGGTACAGATGTTACTGCGGGTGGAGTGAAAGTTCAAACAAATGATAATGGTGTCAATGTAGATATGGGCACAAAAGACGGTACAAAAGTAGAGACGAATGACAGTGGTGTGCGTGTTAATACGGGAAATGTGGATGTAACTACCGGAAAAGACGGGGTGGAAGTTGATATGTAATTTTTAGTATTATTATAAATAAACATTAAATAAAACAAATGAAAAACAAAAAAGGCGTCGTGCAAGCCGGCGTAGTCGTTGTCATTATTGCCATACTTGGCTTGACAGCAGTGGGCGCTGGCTATATGGTGTACAAAAAAAATGTGCCTAGTGTGGAAGTTGGCTCAGATGGCGTAGAGGTGAATGCAGATGGTGTAAAAGTGAAAACAGGAGCAAATGGTGTCAATGTAGATATGGATGGTGTAAATGTTGACACAACTGATGGCGTTAACGTGGATACGGATGGTGTGAGCGTTGATATCAATGGTGGTGGAGTAAATGTTCAGACAAAGGGCTCTGCAACAGCAACTGAGGGAGGCGCTTCTATTCCTGATGTTAATTCAGTTCTGATCTTTGATGCATCCGGCAGTATGGCGGCAAAAGTTGGAGGCACGCCGCTCATTCAACTTGCTAAGAATGCAGTTGCTGATTATGTTGGCAGTTTGGAGGGAGATGTAAATTTGAGCGTTGTTGCATATGGACATAAAGGTAATAATACGCAAGCAGGAAAGCAAGAATCATGTAATGGCATCGAAGAGATCTATTATATGGGACCGGTCAATGCTTCTGTAGTTACATCAAAGGTCAATGCGCTCAATCCAAATGGTTGGACGCCGATCGCAAATTCATTACAACGAGCAGCTGATATTTTGCAAAAAAGTGGTGAAGCTAATAAAAAACACATCTTTCTTTTGAGCGATGGTGAAGAAACCTGCGGTGGTGATCCTGTGGCATTGGCATGTAAATTGAAAGAATCAGGCATTGTGGTTGATGTAGCTGGATTGAATGTCACTGGCGCTGTCGCAAAGCAATTAGAAGCGATCTCTCAGTGTGGTGGTGGGGAATATTTCTCGGTAAACAATGCAAGTGACTTCAGCGTGGTAATTGATGGCATGGGTGTGAAAGTGAATACTGGCGATGTGTTTGTGGATGTTTCTGGTGATGGTACAAAAGTCAATACGGGAAATTTGGATGTTGATGCTACAAGCTCTGGCACAAAGGTTGATGCGGGGAATGTAAAAGTTGATACGACTACGGGAGGGATGCCTAAAGTAAAGGTTCCAAGCGGTACATCTATCCCATCATATTGATAAAGATGGATTTATAGCACAACAAACCGGCGCGAATGTATTCGCGCCGGTTTTGTATTTTTGTAGTATAATGAATGTATAATAATTTTTTTAGATGTGTAGATATGGTAAAAAAAATATTGATCATTGAAGATGAAGCGCCATTGCGTATGGCTCTGGAAGAAAAGTTTGGCAATGAAGGTTTTGACGTAGTAACTGCGGATAACGGAGAAGATGGTCTCATGCTCGCACAAGAACAAATGCCGGATCTGATACTTTTGGACATTATTTTGCCAAAAATGAATGGGTTTGATGTACTTAACCATTTGTCAAAAAATGATACAACAAAAGAAATCGATGTGATTGTCCTGACAAATTTAAGTGAAACTGGTAAGGTGGGAGACGTTGTGCGTAAGGGTGTGTCAGAATACCTTGTAAAGGCAGATTGGACATTGGAAGAACTTTTGGAAAAGGTAAAAAACAAGTTGAATGTCTGATTCGATTTTTTTGTATAAATGAAAAACGTGATATTTTAGTCACGTTTTTCATTTTTTATGGGTAATGTAAACCATATCGTGGTGCCATGATTTATTTGTGAATAAAAACCGATGGTGCCATCACACATGGTGATGATCATTTTTGCGATGAAAAGTCCTAAGCCGGTTCCTTCGGAATATTGTGTATGTGTATTTGATGCACGATAGAAACGTTCAAAAATGCGTCCCTGTTCCTGTGGAGGGATGCCAATGCCTGTATCTGTGATCGTAATACGAACACGATCATAAAGATTTTCAACGCCAAAAGATATGATGCCTTTTTCTCCGGTATATTTGATCGCATTTGAGAAAATATTGAGAATTACTTGTCGTATCAAGATTGGATCCGTGTCAAAAAGAGGAATATTTTCATCATATTGTGTTGTGATCAAAAGATCTTTATCTTTGTAGTGAGGCTCCATCTCTTTTATTGTTTCTGTGAGGAGCTTTATAATGTCTGTTGGTTTTTTTGTGATAATGTGCCTGCTCATTTCAATGCGATTGATACTTAAAATGTCGCTAATTAAAAGTGCGAGTCTTTTGGTGGATGCATACGCTTCATCAAGAAATTTTTTTTGTTTTTCGTTCAGCGAACCAATCTTAGGATCGTTGAGAAGTTCCAGAATCCATTTGATGGATGTGAGGGGGGTGCGTAATTGGTGTGATACGAGTGACACGAAGTTATCTTTGGCATTTTCTATTTCTTTTTCTTGCGTAACATCTTTGCCAATACCTACAAAAAATATTACATTATGGAATTCATTGAATATGGGTGCGATGGAAATTGCAGCATAATATTCTTTGCCAAAAACGGTTTTATTTTTTACATTACCAACGTACGTTTCTTTTTTTGTTTTGATGGTATGCCAAATGTCATGATATTGTTTCTCATTTGTTCTGCCGCCCCAAAAGTGAACAGTAGCTTTGGAAAGAGAAAAAATATCATCATGGGATAATCCACTGATCTCTTCTGCCGCGGTGTTTGCGTAGATCATTTTGCCAAAAATGTCTGTAATAATGATAAAATCAGATGTGCTGTCCGCAGCACGTTTGAATTTCTCGAGATCATGTGCCAGCGCATCGGATAGTGCGCGAGCTTTGTCTTTTTCTTTCATTGCGAGTGCGGTTTCATGAGCACTTTTTGCAAGTTTGTATGTCATGGTATTAAAGAGAGTTGCAAGTTCACCGATCTCATCTTTTGAAGTGTGTGTAATTCTTTGCGTAAAATCTCCAGAAGCGATCAAAGTGGATGTAAATGTCAATTCTTTTACAGGTCGAATAACGAAGCGGTAAAGAAGAATATAAAAAATGAACACAAAAAGCATGAACATGCCAAGAATGGTCACGATCTCGATCATAAATGCACGATGATTTAGTGTGAGTATGGGAGTAATGTCATGTGCAGCAATGACTGTTGCGATCAAGAGACCATCTTCATTTTGAATGGGAAAACTAGTGCAGAGAAATGTCTTTTTATCAATAGATAACTCTTTGCGAAATGAATGATCAGGCGCAAGTAAAGTGGTATCAACGTCGGTAACGCACTGTGTCGCTATGATATTTTGTGTTGTTGCCAAAAGTACGTCATTGGTGCGTGCATCCCATAGATCCTCCTGATTTTTTCGTGACATACTTTCGATAAAATCGTCACGGTTCAATTGTGATTTTACACCGTATATGGCAAAATCATCATTCGTCTCATGAGAAAGCGTATTGAGAAAATTGGTAATGTCGCGTCCCAATTCAATATATCCGATTAGTGTATCATTATTATAATAGGGCGATACAATACGCAGTGCAAAGGAGTTTTTACCGAGTTCCAGGCTGCTTTCAATTTTTTTCGATGTAACAGAGCGTAAAAATGAGCGTCTTTGAATTGTGTCACCAAAGGTTGTCGGGTCTTGTAAGCGTAAAAAAATTGTGCCATCCGGCAGAATGAAATTAAAATGTGTGACATTGTATGTGGTGCGAATTTCTGAAAAAGTTGGTTCTAAAGCATGCAGTAATGCATCACGGTCCTGTGCGAGAAAAAGGTCTTTAAAATCTTGGTTGGTTGTAAATAATTGTGCGCTGAGGGAAAGCATATGCACGTCTTGCGCGCGCAGATCATCAAGTTTTTTTTGTGTGGATATGGCATATGCGGCAATTTGTTCTTGAGTGAGCGTGCGAATATTAATTGTGCTGACATAATACACAACACACCCGATACCAATCGCAAGAAAAAATAATACGTATAAAAATTTTGTTTTGAGTTTCATTGCCTTTATTATAGAACAGACAACGTCTTCTTTCAATAAAAAAATAAAGACCATGTTGCATCGTTAGATGTCACATGGTCTTTTTGAGTGGTTGAGATCGTTACTTAATGTCGTCTGCAGCCACTTTTTCGTTGTGCATGGAGATAGCCTTCCGTGTAGGCATGGGTGATTTCAGGGCAACAAACGTGCTGTTTCGGAGGAAATCCCCGATAAAAATCATTTTCTCCCTTTACGAAATACTTTGCCAGCGTTGCCTTATGGTGCTTATGCGGACGCATATCTTCTTGATATTGCGCTGGATGTGTGGTGCCAACGTCGGCTCCAATAATCACCTCGCGAATCTGCTCTTGGCGGGTGTTATCCTCTGCACGAGCTGTGTTCAAGGTGATTAGCAGGGTGAGAGCAATGATGATAGATAAGGCTGTTTTCACGGTAGTTCTCCTTTCCGCCTTTTTTGCGGATTTTTGGGTGGTTGGTAAACAACAATTTTATAGTACCCCCCATTATACAACTTTTTAGACAATTTGTCAATATCGCAAAACACGAATAAAAAAACACATAATAAGCCTTTTATGATTTTTTGGGTCGGGATAAGATGGATCTTGTGTATTTTTTGTGCAAGAGTTTGATATATGCGTGCGTAGTAAGGAGTGATGTAATGTGCTATAATGCATTTCTGGTAAGTTAAGCATGCAAAAAAATATACCAACATGACACTAGAATATAAATATCATCGCAGTATGACACCGCGCGCACGACGCGGCACATGGAAAAGTAAAATATTTTTTATTGTTGTTTTGGGTATGATCGTTTTTTTTGTATGTAAGAAATTCGTTTTTTCTCCAGAAAATATACAACAAGAATCTATGCAAGATGTTGTGCAAGAACAAGAGGACATAAAAGTTGAGGAAACTAAGGATGAAAGTATTGCGCGATGCACAATTGCAGAGGGTGATATTCCTGCGGAAATTTTCAGCGCACATGGTCACTATGATGCCAATGATACGGCGGCGTTGATCACTGCAGCAGAAGATGTGTTCGATCTCACACATCTCAAAATTGGACAGCCTATGAGATTTTATTTTTCAGATGATGGAGAAAAAGCAGTGCGCATGGAGTACGATTGTAATACAGAAAAAATGATCATTGCCGAGCGGGATGGAGACACATTTCATGTACGTGAGGAAAAAATTCAGTATGATGTGACAAAAGAAACGGCAAAAGGGGTGATCGATAATTTCTTTTATGCAGATGCATTGGAGGCTGGTCTTTCAGAGCCTACTGTTTTGGAGGTTGGTGATATTTTTTCTTTTAGTATTGATTTTACAACGGAGATCCGTGAGGGAGATGAATTCGTATTTGTTTATGAAAAAAGAAAGCGTGATGGTTCTGATGCGCCGGATGGACGGATCTTAGCTGCAAAATTCATCAATGATGGCACAGCACATTATGCATATTATTTCGATAATGATGGTCAGGGCGGATATTATGATGGCGAAGGACATGTTCTGGAGAGACAGTTTCTCAAAGCACCACTTAGTTATCGAGCGATCACATCCGGGTTTACCGGAGCGCGCATGCATCCAATTACTCGCAAGGTGTCGGCACATTACCAAATTGATTATGCGGCACCAACCGGTACGCCTGTTGTTGCATCTGCACGAGGCACTGTGGCAAGTGCCGGATGGGAAGGTGGATGGGGTAATATGATACGCATGACACATGATAACGGATACACGACACATTACGGACACTTAAGTGGTTTTGCCAAAGGTGTGCGGTCAGGTACACAAGTGGCACAAGGACAGGTGATCGGATATGTGGGGTCAACAGGATGGTCAACGGGTCCCCATCTAGATTATGGCATGAAACTTAATGGTACACCGATCAACCCCGTTACACTTGTGCAACCGAAGGGCGCGCCACTTACAGATGATAAGATGGGATCGTTTAATGTGATGAAGGAAGAATATGGAGATATTTTACAATAAAAAATATACCTTTCCTTTTTGTAAAAAATGGTGATAGTATATGTGTATATTATATAAAAAAACTCCATGAAAAAAGAAAAATGCGTTATGATCCTCTTGGGATCCTATGTTGCTTTATGTGCTATTTTGGCAGTTCATCCATATGATCGTGCAACATGGTTTGCGGAAAATTTGACTGTATGGATCATTGTGGGAACACTTGGTGCACTATGGATCAATCATATTCGGTTTTCATGCACGGCATATATTTTGATGAGCGTGCTCATTTATTTGCATACGATCGGAGGACATTATACGTTTGCTCTCGTGCCTTTTGACTGGGTGACAGATCTCTTTGGATTTTCACGTAATCATTTCGATCGCATCGCACATTTTTCCGTGGGATTTTATGCGCTTGCCATTGCAGAATGGTTGTGGGACAAAAAGCTTGTGGCCAATAAATTTCTTCTTTTTACATATCCCGTGTTTGTCATTGCAACAATCGCAATGAGCTATGAGCTGATCGAATGGATCTATGCGGCGAATGCGGATCCTGCAGCAGGCGGTGCATATCTGGGCAGTCAAGGAGATGAGTGGGATGCACAAAAAGACATGATGGCAGATACACTTGGTGCAATTTTGGCTGTCATGTTATTTTTTGGTATACATAAACCATTTTTTCACAAAAACAAAAGAGAAAAAAATGTGTAATAATGAAAGAAATTGTGTGGGAGAACGTATAATAGACCTGAAGTGTTAAATAATTTTGGTATTTTTATGAAGCAAAAAAAGAATGGTTTTGGGGCGTTTTTTCTGGGGTGCGTTGCAATACAAGCATTAAGCGGCTGTGCAGATGCTACAACAAATGAAAAAGTAGTAACACAATCTGTTTCAACACAAGCTGATGATGCAGTTGTAGAAATTAGTAAAAATGACAATTTGGCAATTGATGCAAAAAAATGTATCGGGTGTGGAAAATGCGCACGTACTGCGCCAAAGAACTTTGTGATGAACAATGATACGCGTAAAGCGGAAGTTTCCTCACATGAGATCGCATCGCAAACAGCAATTGATCGCGCAGTAAGTAATTGTCCTACGAAAGCTATTATTCAATAAACGATCAATGTATATATGCACATTCTTTTTGCTAAACTTAGTTGGTACCTCTTAGTTGTCATTCTTTATATTCGACCACTTGCGGAAGTGACTGGGTCCAGAGAAATTCGTCAACTCATGTCAATGCGGAAATACATGGGAATTGCCTGTGGTTTTGCTGCAATTTTACATGTCACACTCTATATGATCGAAAGTGAAATGCTCATCACATATTTTACAGATGTGACATTTTGGAGTTTTGCAAATCTTTTTGGCTGGGGGAATATTGCATTTGTTGCACTGATGATCCCATTTTTGACGTCCAACAGTGCATCGCAAAAATATTTCACGTTACGATGGAAAAAATTACAGCAGGTTTCATACCTTGCGTTTATTTTTGGCGGTGTGCATGTATCACTTGCCACACATTCCATTTTTACTGGTGTAATACCTGTGGTTATATGGGCGATCATATGGGGTATCGCACAATACAAGCGACAATGCAAGAAAAAGTAAAGCACTAACGTATAATTTTAAAGAGGTATAGATCACCTCTTTTTTATATGAATAATAATCTTTTATATTAGGGAAATGAGCATAATTTTACAGAAAATGATGGCGCATAAATGGATGATCGTTACTCTGATCATTTTTGTATGTTGTGGCGTATATTATTACTACATGACACAGAAAGAAAACACAATTGCGCAAAATGTGGCACCAACAACTACGACGACAAAAGTTGGGGATATCGAAGTTCTTGTGAGTGGTACTGGTCAAGTATATGCCGCAAGTCAAGTAGATCTCAAGCCACAAGTGGCAGGAGATGGTCTTGATATCGAAAGTATTGCTGTAAAAAATGATCAAGCAGTAAAAAATGGTGATCTCATCGCAACTTTGGATACAACGGAAATTCAAAAGACAATTCGTGATGCAAAACTTGCTGTTGAAAATGCAGAACTAAAAGTAAAACAATCAGAAAGACAATATGACACGAAGACCGTTGATGACAAATATGCGCGACAATTACAAAAAAATGAACTAATACAAGCGCAGAATGCATTAAGCAATGCTTATGATGATCTTGAAGATTATTATATTCGAGCACCTTTTGATGGTATCGTGACTGCACTTGATTTTTCTGCCGGCGATTCGATTTCGCGTGATGAGGTTTTGGCATCTGTGATCACAGAAAATGTATTAGTGAAAATATCGCTTAATGAGGTTGATGCGGCAAAAGTAAAAGAAAATAATTTAGTAAAATTGTCCTTTGATGCATTGGATAATGTAACAGCACAGGGGAAAGTATCAAAAGTGGATACGATTGGTGTGGTCGATTCTGGTGTGGTGACATACGACGTGGAGATCACGTTCACGTCACCAAGCGATCTTCTCAAACCTGGTATGAGTGCGTCAGCGGACATTGAGATCGAAAAAACGGAAAATGTGTTAGTTGTACCGGCGGAAGCGATTAAAAAAGATACATCTGGAGAAGAGTATGTACAAGTGCAGAATACCGCAGGAATGTTGCAGCGTAAGACAGTTGTAACTGGTGCAACGGATGATGTGATGGTTGAGGTCATTAGCGGACTTGGTGAGGGCGAAGAAATTGTCATAATGAACAGTGATAACACAACATCATCTACAGATACAAAAGAAAATACTTCAAGCACATCATCTTCGATTTTGCCGATGGGCCCAGGTTCTGGTAGTGGACCGCGCAATTAATCAATGTATAAGTTACAATGTATGATCGTATGTAAAAGTATTTCAAAAGTTTATGGAAGTGGTGACAATCAGACTGTTGCGCTTGATAACGTATCATTTGTGATCAAAGAAGGTGAATTTGTTGCCATTATGGGACCATCGGGCAGTGGTAAATCAACGCTAATGCATATTCTTGGCGCATTGGATAATCCAACCAGCGGATCTTATTATCTTGATGGCCACGATGTTTCCATACTTTCTGAAGATGAACTATCAGTGATCCGTAAGGAAAAGATCGGATTTGTTTTTCAAGCATTTAATTTGTTGCCACGGGCAACGGTTCTGCGCAATGTGATGTTGCCGTTGATATACGGCGAAGTGCCAAAAGATCAACGAAAAAAGATCGCAGAGGAAGCTTTGCGCGCGGTGCAACTCACAGAAGATCGATGGGACCATTACTCAAATGAGATCTCTGGTGGACAAATGCAGCGCGTTGCAATCGCACGCGCTCTGGTCAATGATCCATCATTAATCCTTGCGGATGAGCCAACAGGTAATTTGGATACAAAAACAGGTGATTTCGTATTAGATACATTTCGTCGATTAAATCGTGAAAAAGGCCATACGATCGTTCTGATCACACATGAGGATGAGGTTGCTGCTTTTGCAGATCGTACAATCGTGATCCGTGACGGTCACTTGGTTGAAGATCGTCAAAATCGCAAAGAAGAAGTAAAAAAAGTAATTCAATGATCTTCCAAACATATGTTAATGTCTGATTTGGTGGCAGAGATCCACATGGCAATCACATCAAATAAAGTACGCACAGGACTTACGGTTTTGGGTATTGTGATCGGTATTGCGTCTGTGATCGTGATGATCGCTATCGGTAATGGATCTCAAAAGGCCATTCAGGAAAGTATTCAATCGATAGGTTCAAACTTGCTTACTATTCAACCGGGAAAGCAACGTTCTTTTGGTGGTGGACCGCAACAAGGCATGGGATCTGCAGAGTCATTGACACGTGATGATGCAACTGCAATCGCGCAAGGAGTTGGCGGTATTACTGCAGTTGCGCCGACAGCATCGGGTAACCAGCAAATTATTGCAGAGGGGAATAATGCACAGTCATCTGTAACCGGTGTAACGGCTGCGTACGCGCAAGTGAACAATATTACAATAGATGTCGGCTCATTTATTAGTGATGTTCAAGAAAGTAAGCGCTCCAAGGTTGTAGTGATCGGTCCGGATATTCGTGATGATTTATATGGAGAAAATGTAGATGTCGTGGGACAAAAGATGCGCATTGGAGGATTAAGTTTTACGATCGTTGGCGTAACAAAATCAAAGGGCGGAACAGGATTTGGCAGTAGTGATGAAGTGGTTTACATGCCCTTATCCACCTATCAACAATATTTTTCCGGTAGTGAATATCTATCATCTATCAGTGTAAGTGTAACGGAACAGGATCAGATGACACAAGCAGAAGAAGACATTGAAGCATTGTTACTGAAACGTCATAAAATTTCCAGTGTAGATGATGCTGATTTTAATATCCGAAATCAAGCGGATATTATTGAAATGACGTCATCAATCACGGGGACACTCACAATGCTTTTGGGGGCGGTTGCCGGAATTTCGCTCGTGGTTGGTGGCATTGGTATTATGAACATGATGCTTACAACTGTTACCGAGCGTACAAGAGAGATTGGTTTGCGCAAGGCAATCGGTGCAAATCAAAAAGATATTCGTCAGCAATTTCTTTTTGAATCGGCAACATTGACATTTATGGGCGGCGTAATTGGGATCACCCTGGGCATTTTTATTGCATTTGTTTTGGATCATTTTGCCATCACAACAACACAGGTCTCAGGTTTTTCAGTTATTCTTTCTTTTAGCGTATCAGCTGCAATTGGTATTATATTTGGATATTATCCCGCGCGTCGTGCTGCAAGACTCAATCCAATTCAAGCGCTGCGCTATGAATAATCTTTGTAACCATGTCAATATTATATAATATTGACGAAGCATATGTTTTTGGTATATGATGAAATATCGTTTTTTGTTCGTTTTTTATCAATCATATTTTGAGAGAGGGCTGAGCCATGTATGAATCAGGTAGTAAGACTTGTCCGTGGTGCGGAGAAGGTGAGGTTTTTCTTGCATATATTTTTGATGTAATTGAGGCATATGATCTCGGATATAGCAGTGTGCGCGTTGATTTGGAACATGTTCCCACTGACAGTGAGGGTAAGTCAATGCATGCACAATATCATGTTTTTGTGAGCGAGGTTGAGTGGCTCGAAAAAAATCCGAAATAATATGATGGTTTATGGGGGATTCCACTAGCGAGTATGATCGCTAGTGGAATATTTTTTTGATAGAATTTTTTGCATGAAATGAGATCTTGGTTATAATGAAAATGAAAACACATACTAAATACACATGTAAAAATGAAGGGGGAAAAAATTACCAAAATTATAACGGATATGGGAACGGTCATTGCGGTAATGACATTCTTTGGAAGTGCGATATATTTACTTTTTGATCTTCATGCAGTTTTGCTTGACGGCTGGATGGGTGTCGCTTTGCGTGTTGTAGGCATTGCGATGGCGATATATATTGGATATGTTCCATATTGGGTCATGTCCGTTTTTTTTCGGCGCATGAATTACGTATTTTTTGGACTTGGCGCAAGTGTTGGTTTTATGGTTGGTGATTTTGCAGCACGTATATCCATACTTGTTTTGGGCATGTTCGACAAGGGTGGCTATATATTTTATGGGGGAATTATTTGTATTTTTTTCGTGATCTTTTTCGTGACAATTTTTTGTGACAAAGGTATTGCGTGGTTTGTAGCGCATCGCATTCAGTTAAAAGAAAGTCTAATGGTAGTCAGGCAAGAGATCTGCGCTTTTGTCAATCGAAGGATCTTGTAAAAATAAAAAACAACCCCTCGTAAATACAAAGGGGTTGTTTTTTGAAACTATTTCTTTTCTTTGACAAATGTAAGAAAAAGTACCGGAACCAAGAACAACGTGAGAAATGATGAGAACATGAGACCAAAGATTACGGCACTTCCAAGCGCACGCCACATCTCGTTGGAGAGGGTGATTGGAATGATGCCGAAAATTGTACAAATTGATGTTACGAATATTGCTTCCAGACGAGATTTTCCCGCATCGATGACGGCATTATAAAATGGAATGCCACTCGTGATATTGAGATTGATCTTGTCAATGAGAATGATCGCATTTTTTACAACAATGCCGAATAGTGCGAGTACCCCGATGAGTCCAGGGAAGCTCAAACTAATGCCAAAAATTGCAAGTCCAATAAATGTGCCAATAAGTGCAAGTGGAAGTGTGACAAGAACGATTAAAGCTTGCTTGAACGAATTGAATTGAATGATCATTGTGGAAAAAATAAGGAGTGCAGCAATGATCATTGCACGCAAGATGGATTGTACAGATTCGGTATTTTGTTCATTCTCGCCACCATAAGTGATCTCATATCCATCTGGAAGTGTGTAGTTTTGCGCAAGGGTGGATGTGAATTGTTTGAGAATTTCAGGGGAACTGGTAGTCGCCTGTGCATCAGCTGTGAGGAGAACAGTGCGTTTTTGATCAATACGCTCAATGGATTCAACGGAAGGCGTTAACGCAATACGTGCAACATCCTTGATGTAGACAGGTTGTTTGACAGCGTTGATGATCTGAAGATTTTGAATAGAATCAAGTGATGGAATTTTTTGCGTATCAAATTTTGCAACAACGTCAATGTCCTTGTTCCCATCTATTATTGTGGTTATGGTTGTGCCAGAGATCGCAGTGCGAAGTGTAGATCCAACGAGTGTTGCATTGAGATTATAGAGCTCCATTTTTGCCGCATCAAGTGCAAATGTGTATTCTGCAGGAGCGTCTTTGAGAGAAATGTCGCTATTGATCACGCCGGGGATCGTATCGAGAATTGGTTTGAGATCTCGGGCGATCTTATCAAGGGCTTGAAGATCGTTACCCATGATCTGTGCTTGAAAAGCGGCGCCAGATGGAGGTCCGCCTGCAGGACTGGAAACTGTGATCGTTGCACCTTGAATATCTGCAATATCTTTACGGATATTGTCTGCAACCTCATAAGACCTCACATCACGTTTTTTTGTGGGAGTGAGCTTGATGGTGATCGATGCTGTATTTGCCGTGCTTTGCGTGATGCCGATATTGTCACCACCTGTGCCTGGGTTACCAACAAGTGTGGAAAAATTGAGGATCTCCGGATATTTATAGAGACGTTCCTCGACCTGCTGGATGATCTTGTCCGATTGTTCCAATGTGAGACCTGATGGTGCGCGCATGCTGATGTAAATTTCTTCTGCATCAGATGCCGGAAAAAATTCCATCTTCACGATCCCTAGTATGGGAAGTGACATAGCAAAAATGAACAGTGCAATGATCGCGCCAATAAATATACGTCGAGCCTTTTTTGTTTCAGTTATCATGCGAAGATATTTCTCATAGAGGGGCAATGCACGATCGAAATGAATGATGCCATGGATCAGTCGATCTGTGAATGATGCGGAAGCGCGTTCGCCCTGTGCACGTAATTTTTGTTTGATGAGTTCGTCATCTCGCCATTCATTATCAACGAGATCTTTGTTTTGACGCAATGTGTTCGTGCCATTGCCAAAATACCATGAGAGAAGCCATATCGTGATACCAAATAAGATCGCTGCAACAATAAATCCAATGATGTGATGCGACGCAATGCCAAAAAGTCCACCGCCAAGAAGAAAAGTGATCACTGTGAAAAACACGCCTTTTGTTAAACGAATGCGTTCCAAAACAGCCGCAAGCGGATGATTGATCATGAGTGCAATGAGAAGGGATGAGCCAAGCGTTACAGAGACAGTGATAGGGATGGATTTGATATATTCACCCATAATGCCCGTTGACATAAGAAGGGGAAGAAATGCCCACATGGTAGCAAGTGTTGTGGTAGTGAGGACAATTTTGAAATCATTGAGAACCAATAGCACTGCTTCTTCGGGTGTGAATTTACCGGTCTTCATGTATTGTTTGGTGGCACTTACGACAACGATCGCATCATCAACGAGAAGCCCCAATGCAAGCAAAAGAGAGAAAATCGAAAGAAAGTTGAGTGATGTGCCAGTGGCATGCATGACGCCAAAGGTAAAGAAAAAAACCAATGGGATCGCAATGCCCGCAACAAATGCTTCTTTGAGTCCAACAACGAGAAATAGTACAGTGACAACAAGAACAAGTGTGATCATGAAGTCGTGAAACAATTGATCAAAATCCTGCTCGATATAATCTGCCATGTCGATGGTTGTGACATAGGACATGCTTGCGGGAAATGTTGCAAGCTGTTCATCCATTATTTTTTTTGCCTCATCAACAGTTTCAATGATCGAACTACCTGTGCGCTTGATAATTTGGATACTCACGGCATTTTGTGGCGTGGCTCCATTTTGTGAAAAACGAGAAATAATGGTTTTTTCAATTGCAGTTTCCTCAACACGTGCAACATCACGCACATAAACGATCGCACCATTAGATGTGTGGATGATGGGAATATTGCCAAGCGAGGTTGCGTCATAAAATCTTCCATCAGTACGCACAGGATAAGAATATTCCACGCTATCAAAATTTCCTGCGGGAATTGCGCGATTTGTTGCTGCGATTGCCTGATTGGCTTGATCAATGCCAATGCCGTAAAATGACAATTTTTGTGGATCGTAGTTCACATCAAATTCTTTTTCATCACCACCGGAAATTTTCACTTCTCGAATGCCGGAAATCTTTTCTAACTCATCTTGGATTTTTTCTGCATATTCACGAAGTGTAAACCCATCATAAGGACCAGTTAATTCGAATGTGACGATTGGTGTGTCGTCAAGCGATATTTCCATCACTTCCGGATCATTCGCATCTTCCGGGATATCTGCGCGGATCGTTGATAATTTATCACGTAATTTTCGCACAGAATTATCAATGTCCTCATCTGCTTCAAATTCAACAGTAACCGAAGAAAAAGAGTTTGTGGAACTGGATGTGATCTGATCAATGCCTGAGATCCCGGAGATATTCGTTTCAATTTTTTTTGTCACAAGTTCCTCCATGTCTGCGGGGGATGCTCCAGGATATGAGGCAGTGATCACAGCAATCGGGATCTTTACTTCTGGGTCGGATTCACGAGGAAGATTGATATAGGAATAGATGCCCCAACCAGATAGAAGGAGAATAAGTAAGATGACAACGCGAAAGTTTTGCACAAAGAAATTCAACCAACTTTTTGTGAGAATGGGATCGAATTCCAGTCGATCTAAATATGCAAGGTCGCTGGATGTGAATTTTTCCTTATGTTCACTTTTTTGTTCTACGGATATTTTTTTCATTGCTAAGCATGCTAAGGGTAAGATATATATGAAAGGTTATTGTGCGATCGTAATTGGGTCGCCATCATGTACTAGCTTGCTTCCGTTAAAAATGATCTTTGTCTGCGACGTGATGTCTGATGAAGAAATTTCTGCTGTTTCGCCCGAGATCGTATGCACGGTAATGATCATTTTTTTAGCAGTGCCATTTTGATCGGCAAAGAGATATGCTTCGTTTTGTCCAATCGTAATAACAGACAATGGTACAATAAGCCGATCTTTTTCTGATGCTGTGCGAGTGATATCAAATGAGACAGACGCAACAGATCCGATAGTGAGTGCTACGCCATTGGCTGGTTTGGCTTCAATGAGAAATCTTTTAGTTGTAGGATCCGCTTGCGGAGAGATAATATCGATCGTACCAGCAACCTCTTTTTGATCAATGGTGATCATGAGAGGATCGCCAATCTTCATAGATGAAAGTTCATCACTGCTTACATAAAATTGTACTTTTGTTAAACCTGTTTTTGAAACAGTTGCGATAGACTGTCCCATGGACACAGAGTCTCCCAAGGAAACGGAACGCTCGATCACCGTTCCTGTAATTGGGGCTGTTACAAATTGGTTATCCAAGGCACTTTGTAGTGTTGCTTTGGCAGAATCAACGGAAATTTCAGCGATCTCCTTGTCTTTTTTGTTTGCGTACGTATCATCTTCCTTGTAGGCATCCTTTGCACGTTTGTAAGATTCCTCTGCGGATTCAACAGCGAGTTCTAGTGTGCGAATTTGGCCACTTTTGAGACCATTTGTGCCAGGCGCTGATGCTGCTCCGGTAAGATCAATTGTCGCTAAGCGTTGTCCTTGTCTAACATTTGTCCCAAGATCAAAATTAAGAGTTGTAATCGTCCCGCTTGTGCCAGAGGTGATCGTAATTTGTTGGTCGCCAGCAATGATCGCCGGGTATGTTGAACGTTGTGTGAATTGCGTGTTGTCGCTTGCCAATCGAGTAGTTACAATTTGCGGATCCTGTGACTGAGTGTCTTGTACGAGAGTTTTATTTTGCGTTGCGCGGTATACAAGAACTATAAGAATGAGAATAAGCACAATGGAAAATATGAGTTTCTTTTTCATAAAAATGATCAATAATGAAATTAATGGAGAAAGTTTTTAATACCTTGTTTTTCTGCAGTGTCAAGAGTTGCATGAAGTTTTTTGCAAAAGGCAAAATGTTGGGCAATTTCCTCTTTCGTGAATTGTTTTTCGATGCAAACATTGCCCTTTTTGAGCCATTTTTTTATATCAGTGATCTTTTGCTTTCCGAGAGGAGTGAGGCTAAGAGAAATTTTTCGCTTGTCAGTTGTGCTGTGAATGCGTGTGATGAAGCCGTTTTTTTCCAAATATGTAATACGCTGGCTGATGTTTGACATAGTCCCACCAAGCGCATCATGAATATCAGACGGAGAAATGTGACGGTGCATATTGATTACGAAGAGGATTTTGGCGCTCACGGATGACAGATCGGCTTGTGCGAAGATATGTTTTTGTCCTAATCGCTCAAATCGATGTGCAATACACATAATTGATTCGGATATTGTATGCATAATGAATTATTTTGTTAATACATAAATAGTTTACACATTAATAAAAAGAAGTCAATAGTTTGTAATTTACTGGATTATTTTACTTCATTTAGTAGGAGCATAATAAAAGTTGTGATATAATAGCATTTATTAAACATGAGCATTAAAAATATATGACAAAAAAGAAAATGGTACAGATGATGATCGTTTTTCTGGCGGTGTTTTCATTCGGTGTAGTTTCTTATTTTGTTTTTATGGATAATGCTAATGATAAAAAACCAGTAGATAAAAAAAAATTGTGCAATCTTGCAGATGATCAAGCATACTTTGAGATCGCTATTGTTAATGGTGATAGGGATCAGTGTCAATGCATGAAAGACACAAATACGATGCAGACTTGTGTAGCGTCGACAGAGCAAGCAATTCTGTATCGAGAGGCTATAACACAGGTGGATGAGCGTATTTGTGAAGGTCTTGTGGCAGATGTCCAGCGAGAAGCTTGCCTTAGCGTTGTGAAAGCAAAGACAGAGTATTTGCAAAAGGAGAATAAAGAACAACTTTCTCAAACATATCTCTATAATCATAATGATGAAAAAGCAATTGCGGTTTTAAATGATATGCTTATTAAGGATCAGAATGATGTGGCGAGTCTGATCAGTATTTCATTTGCGTATGCAAATCAAGTAATTTATGGTTCACTCGATGAAAAGCAAATAAATGACAATAACAACAAAGCGCTTTCAAGTGCAAAAAAGGCACAAAAATTAGATCCAAAAAATCCAGAAGCATATAGAGCAGAAGGGTTTGCGCTTGAAGCCGCAGGCGAATTAGAAAAAGCGCTGGACGTATACGTTCTTGCATTAGAAGAATTTCCACAAGACGTCCTTCTGTTGAATGGTCGCGGTCATGTAGAAAGTATGTTGGGGTATGTGAGGAGCGCAATCGAAACATTTGAGTTAGCTGTCAGCATTGATGCAGATGTGCAGTATTCTGCGCCATTGATGAATCTGTGTCGACTGCAAGCAGGGGATTCGTCTTTATTTGACAATGCTGTGAGAAATTGTCAAAAATTAGTTGATGCGAATAATTCTAGCTCAAATGAAAAATCAGAAGCATTACAGATAATGGCTCAGATATTATTAATGCAAAAAAAGACGGATCAGGCATTGGACAAATTACAATATGCACGCACATTAGCGCCGATGAATGATAATGTTTATGTTACTTTGGCAGGTGCATATAATCAAAAAGAAAATGGCATAATGGCGGAAGAAATGGCCAATAAGGCATTGACTATTAACGATATAAAAACTGTCGCATATTATGAATTGGCTCATGCGCGCTTTCAACAGAAAAAAAATAGTGAAGCGATTATTGCGGCTGAAAATGGATTGCGCGTGGTAGACGAAGATGTGTCATTATTATTACCAAACAAGCCGCGAGTGAAGATGGATCTCTATTATTTATTAGCAGATATATACAGTACGCAGAACGATCAAGAATCAATGCAACGTTACAAGTTGCTTGGTGATGAAAATGCGAGTATTTTAAATCTAAATTCTAAATAATATATATGATTAAGGTAATAAAATACAGTTTCATTTTCTTATTTATAGTTCTTCTTCTACCACAAGATGTATTTGCAGCAAGTACGTCCGTTTATTGTGAATATACTTGTAGTACATCGTACATATGCATGAACAAAGATAATAAAAATGATAAGAAATGGCCAGATCACGTAAATGGGCGTCTCAAAAGTAATTGCAATGGAGGATGCAGCGATCCGTATGAGTGTAAAAAATATTATCAGTCTTGCACAAGCCCTTGTAGCTGGGGATATATTTGTACAAATAACAGTGTGGTTCCACCGCCGGTTTATACATGTAGTTATATTACCTCATATGGATCGTGGACTGAGTGCATAAATGGTTTTCGAACAGGTTTGGATCCAGTTTTTGGTACAAAGAATATCACAAATGTTTCTGAATGCGTTGATCCGCCGCCAATCCCATGTACATTACCAGCCTGTGGAACAAGTAACGGTGGAACATTTGCAACTTTTCCAACAACCAATCTATGTTCCGCAGGAACTGTGGGCCATCAAGCCGAAAACGGATGGAGTTATTCATGGTCTTGTACAAGTGATGGGTCTCAAGTATGGTGTAGTGCCAATAAGCCTGTGCCAGCAGCATGTGGAACAAGTAACGGTGGAACATTTGCAACTTTTCCAACAACCAATCTATGTTCCGCAGGAACTGTGGGTCATCAAGCCGAAAACGGATGGAGTTATTCATGGTCTTGTACAAGTGGCGCATCTCAAGTGTGGTGTAATGCCAATAAACCATCAGCACCAACATATTCTTGTCTTCCTCCACTTCCGCCAAGTGATGCACAATGGTGTAATGATGATAATGTAAACCTAACGTCAAATATTTCATGGATAAGTGTAGGAACATCACAGACTGGTTGTACTGGGCGCAAGTGTGAGTATTATGAATTGCCCACGCAAGATTACGTGTGTCAAAACAAGAATGTCAGTTGTCCACAAGGCACATCGATATGCGCAGGTGATACAAATGAAAGATGCACTAATCCTAATACGTCATGGATAAACGTCGGAGCGTCAGCATCACTATGTACTGCCCGAGAATGTGAATGCTATACGAACTCACCAGGAACATCGACAACGGGTACAAATGGTGATGGCGATGGTGCAGATGGGCGCATGATTGAAACGCGACCATAAAAAAATACGCAGTATAAGATTCACAAGAAATCTATAGTCGAAACAAAATAACCGTGATCTCTGAGTAATGGATCACGATTATTTTTTGTCAATCATAAAGGATTTCGATTTTAAATTATGGAAATATCTTCATTCAAATCAAATAATTCATAACTTATTTAGTAGAGAAATAAAAAAATAGTATTAGTCAGACATTTTTAATTGTAAATAGTTGTTCGTTCATTGTTAAAAAACACGATGCGATTTATAACAAAACGTAGATGAAACTAAGAGTTTGTTTTTTTGGTGAAATGGCCTTATAATGTGAATATATATATTGATTGTGAGAGAAAATGGAAAACAAAAAGCACATGCAAGGTCTCGGGTCTGCACGTATTGACAAGAGATCGTACTTATTTTTATGTGGGGAGGAAGATCTGGCGCACGGTACGTTTACTGTGCGTGAAAGTGAGGATGGGATCAATTTTACTGCACTCACACAAAACGCAAAAGTTGTGAATATCAACGGACCAGCTGATGAATTTGATCAGTGTGGTTTTTTAAGTGCATCAAAAGATGGAAAGATGTACTATTTGACATACCAAATATGTGATGAGGAACGACTGTCTGTTGCGCGATCGCGCAATTTGATCGATTGGGAAAAAGTAACAGATGTGGAAGGTATAAAAGGCAATGGTAAAATCGTGTCGGATTATTGGTATGCCGGGCGCAATGTGATGTTCACTGGCGGAGATGCAATTCGTGCACACGTTTCCTCCGACATGCAGAGATGGACGCGTGCCAAAAAAGATCTCATTGCGATCAATTTGAACGAATTTCAAATGGAACTTTTCGTATTGGATGTGCAGATCGTGGATGATGGTGTATTTGTAATGTATGCAGCAAAGACAAATGAAAGATGTGTCATACAATATAAGATCTATGGGGCATTATTTGAATATGGTGATCCAACAAAGATGATCTGGTGCTCTCAAGAGCCAATTTATGAAACACAAAATACAAAAAATAATTGCTCAACACTTTTTGGTGCGGTGGTTTTTGACGAATATTTCATCTCCTATTGGATGAATGATGCCGGAGAGATGTTCTTGTTGCGACATTTTTATCATCATAAAGAGGATGAAATTGCACGAGAAAATATTGCAGATGAATCTGTGACACAGGAAACAAATCGTCCGTTTCTTGTATTGGAGCGTGTAGAGTCAAATCCAATTTTAGAACCACAACATTTCTGTGCATGGGAGTCAAAAGCAACATATAATCCGACAGCTTTTGAACATGATGGGGTCATCCATATTATATATAGAGCAGAGGGTCATGACATGATCTCCGTTCTCGGTTATGCTGCAACTACGGACGGCGTGACGATCGAAGATCGATTGCCATACTGTATTTATCGCAGGATCATCAAGCCGGCAAACACAAATTTTCCAAGAGTGCCGTATACGTCCGGAGGTAATAATTACGGCGGCTGCGAAGACCCTCGTGCTGTATTGATCGACGGTGTGGTATATATTACGTACACAGCTTTTGACGGATGGGGTTCTGTGCGTGTGGCACTTACCTCAATTGACCTTGAAGATTTGAAAAATAAAATATGGAGTTGGAAAAAAACAGTTCTTATATCACCGCCTGGAGAAATGAATAAAAATTGGGTGATATTTCCGGAGAAAATCGATGGAAAATTTGCGATCATGCACAGCTTTTATCCAAAAATTCTCATTGATTATTTTGATGATCTGGATGAATTGGATGGTAGTAAACGATTTATAAAGAGTAATAATACGCGACCGATCGACCCGACGCGTACGTGGGACAGTTGGTTTCGTGGGGTTGGTCCAGCGCCACTTCGCACGGAAGATGGATGGCTTGTTTTTTATCATGCGATGAACTGTAAAAATCCTGACAGATATAAAGTTGGCGCATTGCTTTTGGACATCAATGATCCAACAAAGGTTTTGTATCGGTCATCCGCACCGATCTTGGAACCGCAGGAAACATATGAAAACGATGGACATAAATGGGGCGTGGTGTATTGTTGCGGTGCGGTGATCAAAGATGAGCAGGTGCTCGTGTATTATGGCGGTTCAGACAAATTTGTATGCGTGGCCACAGCACCTTTGCGGGAATTTTTGGATGATCTCAAGCGTACAGGTGAAGTAAAAATGCATACTAAACATTAAGGCAATATATTTTAAAATACGCATATGAAAAAAATTCATGTTAAACGTTATCCAAATAATCCAATTTTGGGTCCGGATCGCACGAGCTCGTGGGAAGCACAAGCTGTTTTCAATGGATGTCCGATCAGAGATGAAAAAGGATATCACTTATTGTATCGTGCACAATCATTTGAGCAGAAATACAAGCAGAACATGATGGAATTATCAACGATCGGGTATACATTTAGTGAGGATGGATTGAGCTTTACCGGAGAGCGACGACCGCTTATTGTGCCTGAAAAAGAGTGGGAACAATATGGCTGTGAAGATCCGCGCGTTACAAAAATTGACGATACATATTATATTACATACACAGCACTTTCTGATTACCCACACACACCAAAGGGAATTACGATCGGCGTGGCAACGACCAAGGATTTCAAAACGATTGATGCAAAACATCAAGTGACGAATTTTAATTCTAAGGCGATGGCCTTTTTTCCGGAGCGGATCAATGGAAAGATTGTAGCGATATTTACTATGAATACTGACATACCGCCAGTACGCATTATGTTGGTGGAATTTGATACGCCAGAACAAATTTGGGATCGTAAATTCTGGAAGGACTGGGCAGAAGATCTGGATGCACATACATTGCATTTTCAGCGATCTTTGAACGACCATATTGAAATTGGCGCACCACCAGTAAAAACTGCAGAAGGATGGCTTCTCGTGTATTCATATATCAGACAATATCGTACGGAAAATAAAATTTTTGGTATTGAGACAGCGCTCCTTGAATTGGAAAATCCTGTGCATGTTGTGGGACGTAGTGTTGACCCGCTTATCAAACCGGAAGAAATTTATGAACGTTATGGTGCAGTGCCAAATATTGCATTTCCTTCAGGTGTGACGTTGGACGGTGATGAGATGCGTTTGTATTATGGCGCGGCAGATACGGCATGTGCAGTGGCGATGATCTCACTAAGTGAGTTGTTGGATTTTATCAGATTGAAGGATTGTGAAGAATATGTGATGGACAATACCGTGCCAGTTGCATTGGAACGCTTTGAAGGTAATCCGATTCTTGAGCCGACACATGATGGTGGATGGGAGTCAAAATATGTGCTCAATCCGACAGCGATCTATGATGACGGGCTCATTCACATTCTTTATCGTGGACAAGATGAAAACGACACATCTTATGTGGGGCATATGACCACGGAAGATGGATTTCATATTGTGAAGAAATACGATCAACCAATTTATGTACCGCGCATTCCTGAAGAGGTGCGAGAAGAGCCGGGAAACTCCGGATGTGAAGATGCGCGTATCACGCGTGTTGAGGATCGTTTTTACATGTGTTATACGGCGTACAATGGACACGGTCCGGCGCGTGTCGCGTTTACATCAATCGATGTGGATGATTTTCGCAGACAAAAATGGGATCGTTGGACTATACCGATCTTGATCTCACCGGATGGTATGGATGATAAAAATTCTTGTCTGGTTTCTGAAAAAGTGAATGGAAGATACGTGTTCTTTCATCGATTAAAACATACAATCTGGTTGGACTATGTAGATGATCTCAATTTTGAAAATGGGCGAACATTGGGTGGACGCAGTGTCATGTGCTCACGTCCAGACTCATGGGATAGTGAAAAAGTGGGTATTGCGGGACCGCCGTTCAAAGTGGGTAATGAATGGTTGCTTGTATATCATGCACTCTCTAAACATGATGGACAGTATAGACTTGGTGCGGCAATGTTCGATCTGGAAAAAGGTGCGGTAACAGCACGATTGGATTATCCGATCCTTGAACCACGTGCAGATTATGAAAATAAAGGTTTGCGACCCGGCACGGTGTTTTCTTGCGGAGCAGTTCTCCTCAATGACAATCTCTTTGTGTATTATGGAGGTGCAGATGAGGTGGTCTGTGTGGCAACGATTGAATTTAAAAGTCTTGTGAATGCACTTGAAGAGCAAAAGGCACGACAATAAACATTTTTAAAAAAATTATTTACAAAGAGGTATTTCCAGAAGAAATGCCTCTTTCATGTTTCATTTCTTGACGAATGGGAGTTTTTTCTGTATAATGGGTAAACGGTTGCGCTTTTGCGCAGGTTTTCCGCTTAAGGCGGAACCAGCCTCTGGCTGGCTTTTTAGTTTAAAAGACATTTGTAAAAACACGTAAACACTTTTGAATGTAGTTATGGATATACGCAATATCGCCATTATCGCACACGTTGATCATGGCAAAACAACGATCACAGATGCAATTATGCAACAAACAGGCGCATCGAGCGATGGGAGCATGGATAGTGATTCGATTGAAAAGGAGCGCGGGATCACAATTTATGCCAAAAATACATCTGTGATGTATAAAGATACGAAGATCAATATTGTGGATACACCGGGACATGCTGATTTTGGTTCTGAGGTGGAGCGTGTTTTGCGTTCCATCGATTCTGTGGTGCTTGTAGTGGATGCACAAGAAGGTCCGATGCCACAAACACGTTTTGTGCTCAAAAAATCTTTAGAAATCGGACATAAGCCTCTCGTTGTGATCAATAAGATCGATAAACCTGCTGCACGGCTTGGTGAAGTGGAAGAGGAGATCTATGAGCTCTTTCTTGATCTTGGAGCAAGTGATGAACAACTGGATTTCAAAACAGTGTATGCAATTGCGCGTGAAGGACGTGCGATGATCTCACCGACAGATGATAGTAAAGACATGTCCCCACTACTTGATGCAGTTTTGCAATATGTTGCTCCGGCAAAGAGCGATACAGATGCACCTTTTCGTTTACAATCATTCTCTCTTGCGTATGATGATTTTTTGGGACGTATGGCTGTTGCGCGTATCTATGAAGGTGTAGTGAAAAATGGTCCGGTGTTTGTAAAATCACTGGATGGTGCTGTGCGGAAAGCAAAAATTATCAAACTCTTTACATTTGAGGGAATCAATAAGAAAGTTGTGGAAGAAGCAACAGCTGGAGACATCGTCATGATCGCGGGTATTGAGAATATCGATATTGGAGAAACAATTTGTATGAATGAAGATGCAGAGGTTTTGCCGGCGATCACTGTGGATGAGCCGACGATCTCTCTTGAATTTCTCGTGAATGATTCACCGTTTGCAGGTAAGGAAGGACAGTTTGTGACGCGTGAACAGATTCGGGAACGTTTGAAGAAGGAGCTTGAAGTAAATGTGGGTCTTAAAGTGGATTTTTCGGGAGAAAATTTTACAGTTTCCGGTCGTGGAGAATTACATGTTGCCGTTTTTTTGGAAAATATGCGACGTGAAGGATTTGAAGTTGCCGTATCACAGCCGCGTGTGATCATCAAGCATATTGATGGTGTAAAACAAGAGCCGTTTGAAGAAGTTACGGTAACAGTTCCAGAACAATATTCCGGAACAGTGATTGAAAAATTGGGCAAACGTAAAGGTACGATGACCGATATGAAACATGGACATGATGGTGTGCGCATGCTTTTTGATGTGCCGACGCGTGGACTATTGGGTTATCGCAATGAGTTTATTGTAGATACAAAAGGAGAAGGGATCATCTCCAGTCGTTTTTTGGAATTTCGACCGCATGTTGGTGAGATCAGAAGGCGTGCAGTTGGTTCAATGATCTCTGGTGAAACAGGAAAAGCTTTAGGTTTTTCTCTTGCAAATTTACAACAACGCGGAGCACTATACGTAGGTGCGAGTACGGAAGTATATGAGGGACAGGTGATTGGTAATACGGCAAAGGGAGATGAAATGACTGTTAATCCGATCAAGGGGAAGCAACTTACCAATATGCGCGCAAGTGGTACGGATGATGCGATTAATCTGACGCCGCCAATCTTGATCACAATTGAAAAAGGTATGGAAGTAATGGCGAGTGATGAATACCTCGAGATCACACCACAAAGTGTGCGATTGCGGAAAAAATTTCTTACCGAAAATGATCGTATCAAAGCAAAGCGCAAAGGCGCATAGGCGTCTATAATTTTGGAGAAATTTAACACAGGAAAGCTCACATGATTTTTTCAGAGTGAGCTTTTTTGTTTGACTTTTTTCTAATAAAATATAAAACTATGCTATAATATCCACAGATAAAACAAAATAACCCCCAAAGAATGTTTTCCCAAAAAACAGACAAAAAAACTGTAAAAAGATCTTTTGTGTTAGCAGGAGGGGTTTTTGCTTTCCTTTTATTTACTTTTAACTTTACAGACTTTCTACTTTCTCCTGTATTGGCCGCTCCAGATCAAGAACTCACATATCACGGCAAACTCACTGATATTTTGGGACTTTCTGTCGCTGACGGAAATTATGACTTTACACTTACAATTTACGACAGTGCAACAGGAGGCGCGTGTCTCTGGACTGCCAGAGGAAATTGTACAACGCCCACAAGTAAATCCATTGCTGTAAGTAAAGGTATTTTCTCCACAACTTTGGGAGAATCTGGAGATAATCCTCTTAATATCGCATTTGATGCAAACTATTACCTCGAAGTAAAGATCGGATCCAATTCACCCATGTCTCCTAGAAGAAAGATCACACCAACAGGATTCGCACTTAACACGCAAAGACTCAATGGACTGACAGCGGATAATTATATTGACACATCAGCAACAAGTCAGACAAAATCCGGTGCACTTGCAGTCAATGGAAATTTCACAGTCAATACAGATGATTTTTTTGTAGATACGTCTAATGGGAATGTGGGGATTGGCACAATTTCTCCTTCAGCTAAACTTCACGCAATCAGTACTGCGGAACAGCTTCGCATTGGCTACGACACCTCCAATTATTTCTCCACTACGGTCAACTCTACGGGCATGGTTACTTTTAATGCGTCTGGTACTGGTCAAGGATTTACTTTTTCTGACCTTATTACTACTACTCTTGGACTCATTTCTACTGGCTCTCTTACTTTTAATGGAGTGACAAATGACATCATTACTGGTACTAATGAGCATTTTTCCATCATGCCTAATGGGACAGGAAATGTTGGTATTGGTACTATCACGCCTACATACAAGTTGGATATCGCTGGTGCTACCAACACTCGTGATCTTATTACACAAAACCTCATTTTCTCCGGCAACTCTTCAAGCATTCTCAATGCTTACTATGGCTACAACGGCTACACCAATTTCTCCGGAGGTATCGGTACCGGAGGCATTGATAGGATAACGAACGCTCAAAGGATCACTAGCACAGGAAATCTCACCAATATCGGTTCTGTCCAAGCGGGAGAAATAAATTTGACCAGAGGGGGGACTTTTGCAACAAAAGTTGATTATCCCACAGATGCTAATTCCAGAAGTTTGGCTACGGGAGATCTCAACGGAGATGGCAGATCGGATTTAGCCGTTTTGAACTTGGGGGGCAGTAACGTTTCAGTCCTTATGAACAACGGTGATGGAACCTATATGGCTAAAGTGGATTATGGCACAGGGATGAATCCCTATGCGGTAGCTCTAGGAGATTTCAATGGCGACAGCAAGCTTGATATGGCAGTTACCAATCTAAGTGAAAATACTGTATCCATTTTCATCAACAATGGCAACGGCACTTTTGTGGCTGGAGTGACTTATGCTGCTGGATCGGCTCCATACAATATAGCAGTAGGTGATTTGAATGGCGACGGCAAAGCTGATCTGGTAGTGGGAGCTAATGCTGGAACCACTATCTCGGTATTATTAAACAGTGGCACAGGGACATTTTCTACAAGAACAGCCTACACTACGGCCACTGCTCCGAGACACGTTGCTATCGGAGATATTAATGGTGATAGTCGTGCTGATATCGTAGCTTCTAACTACAGCTCCACGTCCGTTTCAGTTCTGCGAAATAACGGCAATGGCACTTTTGCGGCCAAGACGGATTATGCTACTGGAACCAATCCTTTCGGTGTCGCTATTGGGGATCTCAATGGTGATGACAAAGCCGATTTGGTTGTGACCAATCTGACAGCTACTTCAGTCTCTGTTCTCCTTAATAGTGGTACCGGCACTTTTCCTTCCAAGACGGATCTAACCACTGCCACCAATCCGTATAGTGTCGCCATGGGAGACTTTACCGGTGATGGAAAAACTGATCTGGCTGTAACTAATTCCGGATCGGCTTCAGTTTCTGTTTTTACGAACAATGGTAATGGAACTTTCGGAACTAAAGTGGACTATACAACGGGATTAACTCCTTATTCGGTGGTGAGTCGAGATCTTAACAGCGATGGAAAAACGGATCTGGCGGTAGCTAACTCTGGTTCTAGTTCAGTTTCTGTTCTTCTCAATCAGCCTCAATCCATGCTCTATGCTCAAGTGTCGACCGGAAATGTAGGAATTGGCGCAACACTGCTCTCAGAAAAACTTACAGTGAATGGTGCGATCAATATTGGTAACACATCAAATGCATATGCGGGAACAATGCGTTGGAACGGATCAGACTTCGAAGGATATGATGGATCGCAGTGGCTTTCACTTACAGGCGGATTAGGTACGGTACAAGCGTTATGGGATGCAAACAATGATACAGGTATTCAGGTTGAGGAATCCGCAAATGAAGATATGATTCGTTTTGATATTGCTGGCACGGAGCGCATGACTCTAGGAACAACAGGTGATCTAACACTTAGCGGAAATTTCCTTCCGAATGCAGATGATACATACACGATTGGCGATAATGCACACAGGTGGCAAGATTTGTATTTAGGACCAAATTCATTGCATATTGGTACGAGTACATCCGATGAGGGTGTCATCTCGTATGATACGACAAGTAATGTTCTCAATATTGGTACGGATGCTGTGACCAATGGTGATATTGCTTTTAATACCGACCAGCTATTTATTGATAGCGTATCGGGTAATGTTGGTATCGGTACAACAATTACAAATGAAAAATTAACCGTGGATGGTTTAATTAGCCTGGCAGAGCAAACAACTGCACCAAGCGTGGATGCAGGATATGGAAAATTGTATGCAGGGGATGATGGAAAATTGTATTATCAGAATGGTGAAGGAGAAGAGGAAAACATTAGCCAAGTTAAAAAATTGGTGGAGGATTTTGTGGTTGATGAAGGTTCGTCAGTTAATGCTGGAGATGTGGTGGCGTTTGTAAATGAAACAGTGAAGAAAGGAGTAAATGTGACCAGCTTTGACAATGCTAGTTATTTTAACAAAGAATTTTATGGTCAATCACAATATATTTCTAATGTAAGGTTGGATAACACTCATTTTGTCTTAGTTTATAGTAATAGTGAAAATTCAAATTATGGAACAGCTGTTGTCGGGACAATTTCTGGCACAACTATTACCTACGGTGAGGAATACATTTTTAATACTGCTTCAACCACATACATTTCAATTGCTTCATTAGACGCAAATCATTTTGTGGTGGCGTATCAAGATGGGGGTAATACTAATTATGGAACAGCAATTGTTGGTTCAGTGGTTGATTCTTCAATCTCATTTGGAGTAGAATATGTCTTTAACACGGCTTCAACGCCGTATATTGGTGGGGCAACAGCTCTCAATACATCGTCTTTTGTAGTGGCATATTCTGATGGAGGCAACTCTTACTATGGTACGGCCATCGTTGGTTCAGTTTCTGGTGCTGTTATTACGTTTGGAGCTGAAAATGTTTTTAACGCGGCGTCTACACATGACATGTCAATAGCAGCTCTCAATACATCGTCTTTTGTAGTGGCATATTCTGATATAGGCAACTCTTATTATGGTACAGCTAGGGTAGGATTAATTTCTGGAATTGATATTTCTTCTTATAGCGCAGAAAGTGTTTTTTCTGCAGCGAGCACTTCAGATGTATCAATTATAATCATGGATTCAACACATTTTGTTGTTGGGTATGCGGCCGGTGTCAGCGGATCTTCCATAGTTGGTTTGATCTCTGGAAATACTATTCAGTCTTATGGCGCTTCGGCCAATTTTGGTTCTGGTGTACAGGATCTATCGCTCTCCACTATTGATGCCACGCATTTTCTCGTGGCAAGCGATAACGGATATGCTAGAATAGGCGTGCTATCCGGAGTGGCAGTTGCTTTTGGTGCTACAAATTCATTTGTAGGAGCTTCAGATATTTCTTCAGGTGATCCATATATATCAGTTTCAACTATTGATTCGAGTCACTTTGTTGTTAATTACAGTAAATATGGTAGTACAACAGGTGTGGGAAGTGTTGTTGTAGGAGAGTTTTCTGGAAACGCTATATCTTCTTTTGGGGTGGAAACATATATCAATGCGGGAGAATACGGATCTGCAATAAATGATGAAATTTCTATCGCTGTTTTAGACATCTCGCACTTCGTAGTTGTTTATGCCGATGATGGGGGTTTGCTGGGACGTACCGCGGGTATAGCTGTTATAGGCACTATATCTAATGGCATTGTTTCGTATGGTGAAGAGTACGATTTTGTCACATTCTATTCGACCATAGGAGATGTTTCTGTTGCGGCATTAGATTCCACACATTTTGTTATTGGATGGCAGGATAACTATGGAGCTGCAATAGTGGGTTCAATTTCTGGTACAGCCATTACTTTTGGCGTGGCAAATAATTATAATGTCACTGCGGGTGATACAGGAATGACAAAAATAGAAGTGTTAGACTCCGCGCATTTTGTCGTATTATATCGCGATTTGTCGTCGGGATATGCTGTTGCCAGAGTTGGGGTGGTATCCGGAACAACTATTTCATCATATGGCACAGCTGTAAATATCAGCGCTGTGGATACAGACCCTGGGAACATACAAAAACTTGATTCCACACATTTTGTTACAACCTATATTATAAATAGCACAGGATTCGGTGTTGCAAGAGTCAGTTCTGTTTCCGGAACGACCATAACAAATGGAACAGCAAGTAATTTTAATGCAGCTGTCACCACTGGGCGACCGTCGGTTTCTGCTTTAGATTCAACCCATTTTATTGTCGGATATGTAGATTATGGAGCATCATCTTATGGAACTGCCAGAGCTGCATCAGTGTCTGGCACAACGATCACTTATGGAGCAGAAAGTGTTTTTAATACAGCGATAACCTCGTATATCTCGGTCTCTGCTTTAGATTCAAATCATTTTGTTGTATCTTATCAGGATGGAGGAAATGCAAATCGTGGAACTGCACTCAATGGAGTGACATCCGGTACAACTATTGCATCGTATGGGTCGGAAGCTGTTTTCAATCTAAATGATACAAATTATGCAGATATTGCAAACCTAGATGACACCCACTTTGTTGTGGCATATAACGATGAGAATGATCCTAATTATGCTACAACTAAAATTGGTGAGACTTCTGACAGATATCTCGGTATAGCGCAAGAATCTTGCGCTGCAAATGAATCATGTCCAGTGGCAATTGATGGCATTTCCAATGCACATACCGGACTTACAACAGGTGCAGTTTATTATGTCACAGAAGCTGGTGATCTCACTACCACAGACACAGGTTACAAAGTTGGTATGGCAATTTCATCTACAGAGATTGTTATTCAGTCTCAAGGAAGCACAAATCAAGGGGATATGTATTTTGGTGACATGATCTTTGCCAATGATTTTCGTATTACAGAACAATTGGGCAGTCCACTGGGGCTGATATTCAAAAATCATCTGGATCAAGAGATTATGACGCTTGATGAATTGGGCAACATGAGAATTACCGGACAGATCAGTGCAAAAACTATGAACATTGGAGATCATTTTTTTGTGGATACTGTGGGCAATGTTGGCATTGGCACAGCCATGCCGACACAACCCCTCACTGTTTTTAATGGTACGACAACGGGGACATATACCACAGAAGGTTGGTCACATTCGTCGGATGCGCGATTAAAAACAAATGTCACACCGATTGATGGTTCGTTGCAAAAAGTTATGGCACTCAATGATGTATATTTTAATTGGATCAATGATCCACAGGGTAATCGTCAAGTGGGATTTGTTGCTCAAGAAGTAATGAATGTTTTGCCTGAGGTGGTCACAGGCAATGAGAAAGACGGGTATGGTATTGCATATGGAAATCTTACGGCGATCCTGGTTGGAGCCATGCAAGAACAGCAGAACATCATCACAAACGATGGTTTTCGCATTGATCAAAATGCATTGTCTGTGGTGACATTTCACAATGATACAGTGAACAATCTTGCTGATGTTGATGCTGCATTGGGTGATATAAAAGAAGATCAAAACATATTACGTAGTGATTTTGATGATCTATATGAGACGAATGCAAACATGCAAGCGGATATTTTGGAAGAAGTGGACTTGCGTATCATTGAGCGTATGCAAAATCTCGATGAAAGTTTGAAGGCTGTCATTCAATTTGCAAAAGCGATTGATAATGATCTTTTGATTAATGCAGATCATTTAGTATTCACAGATGATGAGGGTAACGTGACAATTAATGGTATTTTGGCAATTGATCGTGTAGAAACAGAAGAAGTTGTCACGCAAAAAATAATTGTAAGAGAAATTGCGGAGGACGAATCAATTGCAGGTACTGCTACAATTATTGCTGGCACATATGATGTGTTTGTGCCTACGCGCACAGTGACGTCACGCAGTCGTATTTTTGTTACACCGCGAGGACTTGTCGAGAAAACATTGGGTGTGACGAGTGTGGATGATCGCTCTGGTTTTCATGTTTCAATCGTTGGATCTGCTAGTGAAAATATTACTTTTGATTGGTTCATCGTGGAAAAAGACGGTGAGGATGATGCGGAAGAGTTTGCGGTGGATAATTCTCAAGATGAGATAAATGTAGATGATGATGCGAGCCAAGCTCTTGATGAAGGTGATGATGTGAAATAAGAAGGCCTTCGAAAAATTGAAGAATTATGATCTTATTGAGAAATTCTAGTTTTCATAGAAAACATGATATTTTTTTGACCTTTGCAAGGTGAATTTTATATAAAACTATGGTATAATATTCACAGACAAAAAAATAAACCCCAAAGAATGTTTTTCCAAAAAAAACACAAAAAAACTGTAA
>DYDB01000001.1:0-199606 GCA_020718085.1 Micavibrio sp.
GCGGGCGTGATGGCCATGCGAACACGTCTAACAACGCTTATTGGTGTAGAAAGTGCATATCGAGTTAATATCTGCACATTTCACAGTTTTTGCGAAGATCACATAAATCGTTTTTCGGATTTTTTCCCGTCAATCGCTTATGCTCGTGTTGCTTCGGAAGTTGAAAGAATTCATATAGTAGAGAGAATATTATCAGAAAACGAATTTATTACACTGACAACATTTGCAAGTGACCATCATTACACCAAAGATATTTTGTGGGCGATCAATCATTTGAAAAGAGAAGGTATATCACCAGATGAGTTTATAACACGTATTAATATGCAAGAAAAAGCGATTCTTGCAGATGAAAATTCTTATTTTAAACGCGCAACAAAGACAAATAAGAAGGGTGATTTAAAGTCAACTGTTTTGCGTGTAGTAGAAAAGAACCGAGAACTGGAAGAAGTTTATCGTTTATATCAAGAATATTTGCAAAAGGATGGGTTGTACGATTTTTCTGACATGATTGTGCAAGTCATTTCTGTAGCGGAAAATAATGAAGATTTTTCTTCTATACTACGTGAACAATATCAATATATACTAGTAGATGAGCATCAGGATACAAACGATGGTCAAAATCGCATCATAGAAGCACTAACAGATCAATTGTATGTCGGGGATAGTCCGAACCTATTTACGGTAGGCGATGATAAACAGGCCATTTATCGTTTTCAAGGAGCAAGTGTAGAAAACTTTCTGCGATTTGAAAAAAAATATCCAACTGCATCAGTGATTCATTTGGAAGATAATTATCGTAGTGCACAAGGGATTTTAGATGAGGCACACGCACTTATTAGCGGCGGGAGGGGAGAAATAAAACATAAGGAGCTCATTGCAAAAAAAGATGATAAAGCGCATGTCCGTGTATTGCAGTTTGAAACATATAAAGATGAACTTATCTCAATCGCGGAAGATATTAAAAAAAAATTGGATGATGGCATCGTGGCATCTGATATTGCTGTCTTTTATCGTGAACATCGAAGTGCAGTTTATATAACAGAAGTCTTTGAAAAAATGCGTATCCCGTTTGATCTTATGGCGAAACAAAATGCTCTACAAGACAATGACATTAAAAAATTGATTCTTCTTCTTAAAGTGATCGATGATCCATCAAACGATCAAAATTTATCTCGCTTTTTATTAACGGACTTGGCACATGTTGATGTAAATGACGCAATTGGTGTTCTTGATGCATATCGACATGCGCCATGGGCACAATCGTTGTATGGATTTTTGACGGAAGGAAAGTATGTTCAAGAAATACAAATGATAAACGATGTATCATTTGGCGTGCTGTGCACATTTATCAAAAAACAAAAAGAATTAACACAAAGCATGTATTTTGTAGATTTTTTTGAAAACCTTGTGCGAGAATCTGGTTTTCTATCTCTGATCTTTTCACGCACTGATCATGTGTTTATCTTAGAAAAATTGGGAAAGTTGTTTGATGAGGTAAGAGAGTCTGCTTTGCAAAAAGAGGGATTTTCTTTACATGATTTGGTTTTGTTTCTTGATACATTTGAAAAATATGATCTATCAATGGATGTTACGCGACACGTACAAGGGTGTGGAGTACAGCTTATGACAGCACACGGATCAAAAGGCTTGGAGTTTGAACATGTGTATATTACAAATGTGGTACATGGGTTATGGGGAGGTAAAAGAAAAGGTGAAAAATTTCATTTACCAGTTGATACTTTTTCCGGTAATAGTGAAGATGAAAGAAGGCTTTTTTACGTGGCGATCACACGTGCAAAAAAATCTTTGACAATTTCTTATGCAAAACGTGATACAGCCGGACGAGAAAAATCGCCATCACTTTTTATTTCCGATCTTTCCGCTGATCTAATAGATATGGAATTGGTGGTGGGGGATAAATATGGTATATATTTTTTGCCACGTATGCAAAATGTGCTCTCGTTAGTGTCAGAGAATTTTATACGCGATAAATTTTTACATACGCCACTTTCGGCAACGGCATTAAATAATTATTATGATTCTCCGCTTAAGTATTTTTTTCGCAATCTTGTGCGATTGCCAAGTGTGCAGAATAAAACAATGATCAAAGGATCTGTGATGCATGCCGCATTAGAAAAATTTTTTGCTCTGTCCAAGGTGCAAAACCAAGTTCTTCTTGAAGATGAATTAATTTTACAATTTGAACGCATGATAAATGTCATGCGCGTACCTCGTGAATATAGTACATCGATCAAAAAAAGCGGTACAGAAGCTCTTCGAGGATATTATAAAAGATATGTAAAGGAATTTGTTTTTGATACGGAGTTGGAAAAAAAAATTACTGGCATACCATTTATGTTAGATGATGGTAATGAGATTTTGCTTACAGGTGCAATTGATAAAATGGAGAGATTATCAGATGGTACATTTTCTGTGGTTGATTATAAATCCGGGAAACCTTGGAGTAAAAAGACGCCAAAGGAGCGAGAAGCGCTTAAAAGACAGGTTGTTTTTTATAAGTTGCTTTTGGATCTATATCATGACGGACAATATAATATGACTAGCGGAATTTTGGATTTTATTGAACCGCATCCGCAAACACATGAGTATGAGCGAGAAACGATTTCCGTTCTACCAGAGGATGTGGAATGTGTTAAAAAAGAAATTAATTTATTTGCACAAGATGTGCTTTCTGGGAATTTTCTATGTAAGGATATTGTAAATAAGTATGGGGATCGACAAATGGAGGAATATGTTTCACTTTTGCAAATACTGACAAAAAGTGCATCTTGTGAAGATGGATGCGATGTAATATCATATTAATACGAACTTATTTTTTTAAAAAATATGATCAAAAATTTTATTGATGGAGATATTTTACTGTATGAAATATGGCACAATACTATTGCGCAATATGTTGATGTGGTCATTTATTTTATTATTTCATTGATCATTTTGTATTTCATACAAAAGTTTTTATTGCAACGCTTTGCTGATTTTGCACAACGCACAAAAACAGAAATTGATGATGTGGTTATTGAATTTATTCGCTCGATACGACTACAGCTATACATAATATTATCAATGTATGTAGCTTTGCAAGCGTTGGAATTGACAAGTCCAGTTAAAAACATATTAAATGTGATTGTGATCATCGTTGTGATTTTCCAAATCACTCGCTCATTGCAAATAATTGTGGAATTCATTGCTAAGTGCATGAGTGCGGATGAGCATGATGAACACACAAAAAACGCAGCACATTTATTGGGAGCACTATTGACGGTAGTCATTTGGATCTTTGGTATTTTAATGATCTTGTCAAATATCGGTGTGAATGTTGCATCGCTTATCGCAGGAGTTGGCATTGGTGGTATTGCGATTGCATTTGCGGCAAGGGAAGTATTGGCGGATCTTTTTTCTTCATTTGCAATCTATTTTGATAAACCGTTTAAGGCGGGTGATATTATTAAAATTAATGATGATACAGGAGAAGTAAAAAAGATCGGTATCAAAACAACACGCATTAAATCTACTTCGGGAGAGGAAATCATTATTTCTAATCAAGATCTCACATCGTCACGGGTGCATAACTTTAAACATTTGGAACATCGCACAGTCACATTTCATTTTGGCGTGCCATATGCAACATCAACAGAAAAATTGCGTGAGATCCCACATCTCATTTCAAACATGATCAATAAAACAGATGGTGTACATTGCAAACGAGTGCATTTCAAGAATTTTGGGGAAAGAGCGCTGGAATTTGAAATTGTCTATATTGTTGAAACACGAAAATATAGCATATATATGGACAAGCAGCAAGAAATTAATTTAAATATCAAAGAATTGTTGCATGAATTAGGTGTGGCGTTAGTGCATCGTGCAGATTTTGCAATATCCGAGGAATGATTTTTTGTCAGTTGTTCATTTTCATGCTAAAATAAACACATAAAAAATAAAAAAACTTCCATGAACCATAATCTTAAAACCTTTTTGATCGCAGGATTTGCCATCCTGCTATTTGTCGTTGTAACGGTCATTTTCCTCTACACACCCATAAGAGAGAAATTTGCAAAAAAACAACCTGCACCCACACAAGAAATGGATGGCAAGCTCCCGGAGCTCATTTGTAACTACAATAACGATCAAGAAGCCTATGCGGATGCCATTACCACACAAAATGTGAATCAATGTGCATGCATCAAAGATGAAACGCTTGTAGAAACATGCAAATCAACTGCAATGGATGTCATGTTCTATACCAACGCCATCAATCACATCGACAAAACACTCTGTGATAAGATCAATAATCAAGAACAAAAAAAAGCATGTATTTTGGTGGTTGAAGATAGTATAAAACAACTCACAGAAAAAGATCCACAATATCTCGCAGCAATGTATGCATCAACGCACAATGAAAATGCCATCACTGTCTATGAAAAACTCACACAAGAAGATCAGACAAATATCGATAATTTCATCACACTCGCAATCTCATACGCGGAAAAAGGATTAAAAGAACAAGAACAAGGCAAGGATCAAACGCCATACGTTCAAAAAGCTTTTCAAACAATTGAAAAAGCAAAAACAATCGATCAAAACAATGCAGAAGTTTACAGAGTGGAAGGCTACATCAATGAGATCAAGCCGGATCATAGTGCCGCACTTACGCTCTATGACAAAGCGATCGCATTGGATGCAAACAATATTCTTGCCTATGCCGGCAAGGGACACACGGAAAGAATGATGGGCATCTTGGAAAGTGCAGTTGCAGACTTCACTAAGGCGGCAGAGTTGGATACACAAAAAGCATACATACACATCTACACTAATCTCTGCAATCTCGAATATTCCCGCAGTCATAATGAAGATGCGATCAAAAACTGCAAGATCGTCACACAATCACAAAATGCAGACCCAGTCTTTCAATCAGAAGCATACCAGATCATGGCGATGATCTTTATACAAAACAAAGATTACACACAAGCAAAGAACTACCTTCTCACAGCAAAAACACTTACACCAAATGATCCAAATCTCTATGTAACATTTGCAAAACTCAATATCTTCGAAGAAAACTACGTAGAATCGGAAAGCAATGCAAAAAAGGCCATAACACTTTCTCCTACAAAAGCAACAAGTTATCTTTCACTTGCGCAAGCATTGTACATGCAAGAAAAAAACAATGAGTCCATCCAAGCTGCACAAAAAGGCATAACTCTTGTCAAGGATGATGTATCTCTTCTTGCACCATCAAAACCCGTAACGGAAAGGGATTTGAATTATGTGATCGCACATAATTATAGACAAATGGGTGATACGCAAAAACAGGTGGAATATGAGAAAAAGGCGGAGGATTCATTTAATCAATTAGTGCAATAATCATATGAGAAAAAAGATTTTTCAATTTCTTTTGCTTGCAACAATCATAATCATTCCGGTATCTGTGGACGCTGCAAATCAATGTCCGAGCAATGCAACGCCAACCTTGCAGGCAACGGATCCGGCATGTTGGACGAGTGCGAGTAGTGGGTATTGGGAGACGTGTAAATGGAGCTACTACGGATCTGATTGTTGTAAAAAGCAAGTTGGAAATGGATTTTATGATTGTGCGGTAATTGCTGGAGGATGCAATTCATCATATCCAATACAGCGCAGAGGATACGGAAAAGATATTATTTATTATCAAAATTCATGTGGAGGGACATCCTGCAATAATCCTAATGCGGGTCCACCATCTAATTATAATGTGTGGGTCGGTTCCACCGCATACACCTGTCACTACACAACAGTTAAGTCATGGAGCACATGCAGTATAACAACAGGCATTCGCTATGCAACTGCGCTAAATCAACTTTCTACATCAGGTACAAGTTGTGACAATCTCAACGAATCAACAGTGCAAACATGTGGTGTTTGTACACCAGGAACGAGCATTGATGTAACAAAAATGCCTACGACCACTGGCATCTGTGCGTTTGGCACAGCAACAACACCAGTGCTTGCAGCAAATGTATGGACGTGGAAATGTAAGGGCTCCAATGACAGTATTGCAGATGATGATGCGGCATGCAGTGTGCCGAATAATGCAGATGGTGTGTGTAATTCTACCGCGGCAGTTGATTATGCCTGGAATGCAACAGGGTTCACTGGAGAGTTATGTACCAGTGGTACCCCAACAATAGATAAAAAGACAAGTTTTCCAGGATATGGACAAACCGTTACATGGGGATGCAAGGGCATTGGCACAGGGACATCAACAACTTCAAGTGCATGTCGCGCAACGCGCGGTACACCCCCTCCATGCGATTGTGGTCCAGCAGATGGGACAACAAGCACAAATGCGCCAAGTACTGGATTATGTGATGTCGGAAATGCTTCTAGCGTAAGTGGCTCTACCGCATGGCAATGGACATGCGGCACACAAGATGGAGCGGGAATTTGTACATTACAAGCACAATGCAGTGCAGAATGCATCAATATAACAATTGATACTCCACAATTTGTATACTTGCAAGAGAGCGGCACAACGATTGAAGCGCGGATCACTGTACAAGGACGCAGTCATACAAATGGCGTATCATGTACACTGAACGGTCAAAATGTGACATTCTCAGGAACGAATGACACAAGTGATCCGGTGACAGTTCCAGTATCCGGCGCGCAAACAACTTTGACAGCAGTATGCGAGATCACAGATCCTTGTGGTGGCAATGCAGGTAATACGAGAACGTATACTAAATCACAAAAGGTACAAAGTGTTTGTACACAGCGCACATGCAGCACGCAAGGCACATGTCAAACAACTCCACAACCGGCATCAACACCTGATGATTGTACAAGTTCATGCAATTCTGATGCGGATTGTTCCAGTGGGCGCATGATCGAAACGCGGCCGTAAAGGATTGTGAAATACGTGTGAGATGAAATGTGTGTAAAAAACTCTGCAAAAATTATTGGCAGAGTTTTTACATAAAGCGTGGGGAGAGGTATAATATAAAATATGAAACAAAAATTTTATTAAAGAAAGATTCATGTACGATCTTACGATCAGAGAAATATGCTACAAAGCCTTTAATGATGTAAATTCACGGACGTTTGTTTTTGTGAATGATTTTTTTGCCATTTTGACGATCATTTCAGTTTTGGTCATTGTTCTAGAAACAATACAAAGCTTCTCTGTTTATGCGGATATTTTTTTGTATATTGAATTTGGCACAGTCTTCTTTTTTTCTCTGGAATATATTGGAAGACTCATTGCAGCGGAGCGTCCACTAAAATATGCATATAGCTTTTTTGGTTTAATTGATCTCATTGCTATTGTTCCGTCATTTTTGGGTGTCATAAATCTAACTTTTCTAAAGAGTGCGCGTTTATTGCGCATCATGCGATTTTTGCGCATGGTGCGATTGGCAAAGTTGGTGCGCATGCACAAAAAACAGGAGGATATTGAAAATCATGGGCACAATGAGTTATTTTCTTTGACAATGCAAATATATGTTGTGGCTTTTGTTAGTGCAATGCTTTTCAGTGCGACGATGATATGGTTTTTCGAAAGTGAGTATGTGGAATTTTCAAACATCCCTTATGCGATGATCTGGAGTAGTAAAGTGTTACTTGGCGGTGTATCACAAACGATGCCGCATACGGTTGCTGGTGAAATTGTTGTAATTGCCACACGTTTTATGGGATTGATATTGTTTAGTTTGCTCATTAGCATTGTTGGTGGTAGTGTAAAAAAGTTGTTATTGGGATCAAAGGAAGGGTAGGTGGTATTTTGTAATATTGTATAGTACAATATGCTACAATTGTTTTTGTTGTATTTTTATGGATATAAAAAGAGAAATGCATTCTCTAAAAAAAGAGATTGATCATGAAATTGTACTATATTTAGATGAGGTGATCGCAAAAGCGCAGAAAACGGATATTTTCGTTGCTTCGGCAATGAAGTATTTCAAAAAGACGATCCTTGCGGGAGGCAAACGTGTGCGTCCTGTGATGATGTATTGGGGATATCACGCTGCGGGTGGCACAAATAGGGCAGAAATTCTAAAAACATCAATTAGCATTGAATTGATCCATGCGTTTCTTCTCATGCATGATGATATTATCGATCGTGATGATCTACGACATGGAAAACGAACGATCCATGCAAAATATCGTGATTATTATAAGCAGTTTTTTTTCGGGAAAGATGCGGATCACTTTGGGCAATCCATTGCAATTATTGCTGGAGACTTTGTTTATTCTCTGGGTAATCAGGTTCTTTTTTCGTCACAATTTGAATCCACTGCTATTGTGCGCGCATTAAATAAGCTACAGGAAATTGTTGGCTTAACATGTGTTGGTGAAATTCAAGATGTTTACATGGAGTATAGTAAAAAAGTAACGAAAAAATCAATTTTGCAGATGTATGAAAATAAAACAGCGCGTTATACTTTTGATGGACCACTAAAGTTGGGCGCAATATTGGCAGGTGCAAACAATGATTTTTGTATGCAAATAGAAAAATTTTCCATACCAGTTGGTATTGCTTTTCAAATTAGGGATGATATTTTAGGTATATTTGGAGATGCAAAAAAAACAGGCAAACCTGTTGGTTCTGATATTGCAGAAGGTAAAAGAACACTTCTTGTGGAGATTGCACTGGAAAAAGCAAATTTTGAGAATAAAAAAGAAATACTACGTTTGTTGGGAAATCAAAATATCTCTCAGGATGATGTCGAGCGGTTTCAACACATTATTAGAGAAACGGGTGCTCTTGCGGAAATTGAGGCGTATATGAAAGAGTTGATCGCAAAAGGACAAGATGCGTTAAATGATATAGATATCACACCGGAAGCACGGGGATTTCTGTCAGCTTTGGCTAAATATTTAAATGGTCGGGAATATTAGAAAATATGAATAAAGATAACATTCCAAAACATGTTGCAATTATTCCTGACGGAAATCGTCGTTGGGCTAAAGATCGTGGTTTGCAGCCTTGGGAGGGTCATGATATGGGCGCACGAATGATTGAAAAGATCGTAAGAAAAGCGCGAGATATGGGCGTCCAACACATTTCTATCTGGGGATCATCAAAGGAAAATTTGGTAAAGAGGCCTTTGCAGGAACGGCGAGAGCTGATCAATATTTATACGCGATATTTTGAAAAACTGATTGATAGCGAAGAAATCCAAAAAGACGAGGTTTGTTTAAACGTTATTGGTGAATGGCGAGATCATTTGCCAAAGAGTCTTGTAAATCTTCTTGAGGATGGAATAAAGAAAACTAAAAAACACAAAAAACATTTTATTAATTTTTTTCTTAATTATAGTGGTGATGATGAAATGTGTCTTGCCGTTCAACACATGATTGCAGAGCAACCTCATTTGCCACATATTACAAAGGATGTTATAAAAAAATATTTATTTACAAGAGATTTGCCGCCGGTCGATTATTTGATCCGTACTGGTGGTGAACCACATTTAAGCGCTGGTTTTATGATGTGGGATATCGCAAATGCACAGTTATTTTTTTCGCACCTGTATTTTCCAGATTTTAATGATGAAGAATTTGAAAATGCGATTCATGACTATGCACGGCGCATGCGAAGACGTGGTGCATAAAAGAAAAAAATGATATAATGCTACTGTGTTGACATCACTAAAAGTAAAAAATATGAGTTTTTATAAAGAAAAGATCTCGTTTAAAAGTTCTGCAGAAGTTGAGTTTATTGATATTACAGATGCTGTACAGCGTGTTGTTGACGCAAGTGGAATTCGAGAAGGGCATGTGTTTGTGTTTGTGCAACATACAACAATGGGTATTGTGATCAATCACAATGAGCCAATGCTCTTACAGGATTTTATGCGTGTTTTATATCATATCGCACCGCAAGATGAACGATATTCTCATGATATGTTTGAACTTAGAAAAAACAATAAAACAGATGGAAGGAGCAATGGACATTCACATTGCAAAGCCTTGGTGGTTGGTACGCATGTCTTTGTGCCAATAGAGGGAGGTAAAGTGATGTTGTCAAACATTCAAAGCATACTGGCAATAGATTTTGACGGTGCGCGTAATCGAGATGCGATCGTTACTGTTACTGGGTAAAGCATATCAAAAACACTTCTTATGAGTGAAATCGCAAATAAATTGATTCATCGAGGATATTTAAAAACAGACAGTATTATTGATGCTTTTTCTGAGATTAATCGTGCGGAATTTGTTCCGGATAAGTTTCGTGTTGCGGCATCTTCGGACATTCCGTTATCAATTGGACACGGTCAAATTTCACCGGAACCGTCGGTAATTTCTTTTATGTTGGAATTATTGCGTCCATCTCGTGGGCAAGATATTTTGGTTGTGGGATTCGGTGGTGGTTGGGTAATTGCAATGTTGAGTTTTATTGTTGGGGCAGAAGGTCGTGTGATATCTATAGATACGATCTCAGATCTGAAAGACGAAACGGAAAATAACATTAATAAGTTTAATTTTATTGCACGTGATCAGATAGTCACATTAAAATTGATCAAGGGATCGGAAGATATTTCACTTGAAGAAAAATATGACCGCATTATTGTGATCAATCCAGATCTATGGGTGATGTATGATTTTATGACTTTGTTGCGCACAGATGGCGTAATGGTTGCTCCAATTGACAACGTCATCTACTATTTCAATTATAAAGGTGAAGATGAAGAGAATGTTGAAGAGCGATTTGATAGCATGCGTTATTTGCCTGTTTAGTATGAAAAATATGAAAAAATGGATTATTATATCAGTCGGAATATTTGTTGTGTGTATATTTTTCATTCACACAAGAGTAAAAAATACTACATCTTTTAATGAAAATGATTTTCAGTTTACCGTGGAAAAAGGGGATGATATTGTGACCATTGGACAAAAACTTGCAGATGATGACCTGATCGCCAATCGATTCTATTTTTATTATTATGCATGGAAAAATAAACTGCGTGGGCAATTTAATGAAGGTGATTATATTATCGTCCCACATAGTAAAATTGCAGACATTGTGTATAAACTCACAACAAATGGGCAGGCTTTGATTGAAAAAGAACAAGAGATCAAAATACTTTTTCCTGAGGGATGGTCAATTATGAAAATGAAAGATCGGTTAAATGCAAATGGATTGCCGGGGGATGAATTCTCCAAGATCGCCCTTGATCCGCCGGGAGAATATTATCAAAAATATAATTTTCTAAAACAAAGTGCTTCTCTCGAAGGATATTTGTTTCCGGACACATATTCATTTTTGCCGAGTGCGACAGCAGAAGATATTATTTTCATTATGCTCGAGAACTTTGACAAGAGGGTGGGCGATGAACGAAAAAGTTTAATTGCAACGCAAGATCGAACATTGCACGATGTGATCATATTTGCAAGTGTTATTGAGGGAGAAGTTCCTTTGAATGGTGATCGAGGGGTTGTTGCGGGAATTTTTGATAATCGTCTTCAGATCAACATGGCATTACAAAGTGATGCAACGATCGATTATATCAAAGGCTATCCAGAAATTAAACATTCTCAAGAGGATATTGAAATTGAATCACCCTATAATACTTACAAAAATCCAGGTTTGCCGATTGGTCCAATCAATAATCCTTCCTTGGCCTCAATTGATGCGGCGATTGCACCGACAAAAACAGATTATATGTATTTTCTCAACAATCCTCAAACGGGTGAGACAATTTTTTCCAAAACATTTGAAGAACATGTCACAAACAAGCAATTGAATGGTTTATAAAAACGAATAAATCAAAAAAAGTGAAGCAAAAATCATTGCTTCACTTTTTTAGTTTTTTCATTAAAGAGGTAGGGTATAATTGATCGCTTGACTGATTTTCTTATCCCAAGTTGTAGTGTTGATGTCAAATGTAACTACATCAAGTAGATCTTTGTATTTAAGCTTGCTGTTTTTCAAAGCATATTCATATACTTCTTTGGTTACCTTTACGTCATCACGACAATATTTTTCGATCTTATCGATTTTACCTTCCTTCCACCATTCAATTGCTTGAAGTCCGTGTCCACTTTTTCCAACCCCGACTGTTGCCTCGGCAATGTTGTCGAGTCGAATGCTGCGTCCGACTACTTTTTTGATTTCTGCCATAAGATCCAAGCTGCCAACTGCAGTGAGATCTCCCGGATAATATTTATTGAGAAGTGGAATATCAAAGTGATCCGAATTATATCCAATGATCATGTCGGTTTCTTCAAGGATCGGCCATAAATTAGGCAGATCTTTTTCCATGAATGTGAGATATTGATCAGTTTTATAGTCATAAATAACAAGGAGTGAGAGATCAAGCTTTGCCGGATCATTTGAACCAACCTCCTGAAATGTATTCTTGGTTTCGATGTCGAGTACGATTTTCCTCATATCTTTTTTTAAATGCAATAGGGCTATTTTACCATGTGTAAAAAAGTGTTACAATAGTCTGGAAGCCTGTTTTTGGGGAAACAGACGTGTTTGGTTTTATCAAATTATATGAAAAGCATATTTATTCGGCTTGGGGCAGTCCTCATCTTTTGTCTCGTGGTTGTGTCTTGGTACATTATACCAGATCAATTTTTTGTGGAATATTCTGATGCTTTAATTGTGGCAGAGCGAGAAAAGCAAAAAAATGATATTGTCCAAGTTCAAGAGAAATCTGTGGTAAAGTATGAAGATGAAAAAAATGAGGAAGAATCGGCAGAGCTCAAGGAATCAATAAAACAATCCGTTCCCTTTACTTCACAGGCACCGCACGCACAATGGGAGGATACACGATTTCAGGACGCATGTGAAGAAGCATCAATGATCATGGCGTATGCATGGATCACAGATAATAGCAGTATTTCAAAAAATGATGCAGAAGAAGAAATGGAAAAACTTTTTTCTTTCGAAGATGAAAAATTAAAAGGCGGTATTGACACGTCAGTAGATGATACAGCATTAATCTTTCAAGAATATTATGATCATCCTGCAGAAGTGCATTATGACGTGACTATGGAAGATATTTACAATTTTCTTGCACAAAATGCTATTGTGATCGTGCCAACAAATGGCAAAATGCTCTCTAACCCAAATTTCTCAAATGGAGGACCAGATCGTCACATGCTTGTAATTATAGGATACGATAAAAAAAGTAAAGAATTTATCACGAATGATCCTGGTACGCGATTAGGTCGGGGATATAAATATAAAGATAGCACACTTTATAATGCCATTCGTGATTATAAAACAGGAACAAAAGAAGAAATATCTGGTGGAAACAAAAATGTGATCGTGATCAAAAAGTAAAAAATATGAAAAAATATCTTTCTGTAGCAATAGTGATCTTATTAATCGTGATTGCTGATCATTTTAATGTGTCTCTTACGGATAATTCGCAAGAAGATGTAAAAAAAGTTTCTCAAAAACAAGGGGGAGAGCAAGCTCGTGTTTCACACATTGTTGATGGAGACACGTGTGATCTTAGCACGGGAGAGAGGATACGATTGATCGGTATAGATACACCGGAGCGGGGCAGATTATTTTATAAAGAAGCAACGCAACATCTTGCTGAGTTGATCCTTGATAAAGATGTTATTTTGATAAAGGATGTGTCTGAGACAGATCGCTATGGGCGATTGTTGCGACATGTGTATGTCGGAGGTGAGTGGATCAACAAAAAAATGATTGAAGATGGTTATGCGCGATTAGTCACTTATCCGCCGGATGTTTTGCATGTGGAAGAATTTCAAGAGGTGGAGTTACAAGCTCGTATAAGAAAAAATGGTATATGGTCATTAGATGAAGAAAAAGTATATGGAAAAAAATGATGTGAAATGTGCACAAAAAAATATTATGGCGTGGTATAGATCGTGTGGACGACATGATCTGCCGTGGCGTAAAACAATGGATATATATCATATTGCGGTATCTGAAATTATGCTACAGCAAACGAATGTGCCAAAAGTCATTGAAAAATACATTTCTTTTATTGAAAGGTTTCCAACAATCGAAAGTCTTGCAAAATCGCAACAGAAAGATGTGATCATGCAGTGGCAAGGGCTTGGTTATAATCGACGAGCGATCTATTTGCATAAAATGGCGCAAAGTGTACAAAATGATTTTGGGGGATTTTTTCCGGAAGACCCAAATATATTAATTAGCCTGATTGGTTTTGGTCCATATACCAGTCGATCCATTCCTATTTTTGCACGTAACTGTGATATTGCGGCTTGTGATGTGAACATCGCACGAATTATGCGTCGTGTGCACAAAGTGAACGATGCATCTGAAAAACAGGTGATTTTTTGGACAGAAGAATTACTTTATCATGGGCATTCACGAGATTGGCACAACGCTCTTATGGATTTTGCATCAATTATTTGTACAAAACGATCACCTCAGTGTGAGATGTGCCCAATAAAAAAACAATGTCTTTCTTTCCCTGACCCACAAGATGCAAAAAAAATCTTACGTACAGAAGTTGGTCGCAGTGAGCACGGTAAGCATATTCCACGAAGAATATTTCGTGGACGTATCATAGAATATCTGCGAACACACAAGGGAACAACAGATCAAATAGGCAATGTGATCAAAAAAGATTGGCAAAGCACAAAGGATCGTGTATGGTGTGAAAGTGTATTGAAAGGATTGAAAAAAGATCATATGATCGTATGTGAGGACGGTGTGTGGTTGTTAAAATGAAGTATAAGTATATATTTATGGTAAAAGAAATCATAGTGGTATCTCCTCGAGGTTTTTGTGCGGGAGTTGCCAGATCAATTAGGGTTGTGGAAGACTGTTTGAAACTTTTTGGTGCACCAATTTATGTAAAACATGCCATTGTGCACAATAAAACAGTTGTGAATGATCTTGCAGAAAAAGGTGTGATCACAGTGGAAAATGTTGAAGATATCCCGGAAGGGGCAATTGCTGTTTTTAGTGCGCACGGATCACCTCCAAATCACTATGAAGAGGCAAAAAAAAGAAATATTCGTGTAATTGATGCGACGTGTCCACTGGTTACAAAAGTGCATATGGAAATTAACCAATATATAAAGAATGGGTATAGAATTATTTATATTGGACATAAAGGCCATGTAGAAGGACTCGGTGTGATTGGTGAAGCAAAAAAATATGGTATTGATATCCCTATAATCGAAAATGTTGAAGATGCAAAAAAGATCTTATGTGGTCCGGATGAAAAAATTGCATGTTTGACACAGACCACTCTTAGTGTAGATGAGACAGAAGAAATTATTGGAGCATTGAAAGAATCGTGTGCGCAGATCGTTGAGCCTCCAGCGAGAGATATCTGTTATGCCACAACAAATAGACAAGCTGCAATTCGACATACTGCGCCGATGGTAGATGTAATGTTGATCGTCGGCTCACAAACATCATCAAACTCCAATCGTTTGCGAGAAGTAGCGCAACAGAGCGGATGCCACGCATACCTGATTGACTCTGTGGAGGAAATTCAAAAAAAATGGCTCGCAGATGTGAAAACAGTTGGCGTGAGTGCCGGTGCGAGTGCGCCAGAATATAAGGTGCAAGAGATCATTGATCATTTCAAAAGGGAAGGTGCACATATAAGATATGCTGATGTGATGAAGGAAAATTTAGCTTTTACTGAGCCGATCGAACTGTCAAAGGCAAAAAAGGACGCGAAGGTTAACATATAAAGTGTCATGCATTTCAAGGGGAAAAAGTTGTGCAGCGGCTTACAAATATGAATGAGCTGTTGTATAATGAGAGAGTCAATGTCTTAGATTGGTATATTTATGGAACAAATTTTTTTGATTATTTTTTATTTGGTCACCTTGATCTATAGTATCATCTTGCATGAAGTATCGCATGGTGTTGTTGCGCTATGGTTGGGTGATCGAACTGCAAAGTATGCAGGAAGGCTTTCTTTAGAGCCGATGAGACACATTGATTGGATGGGATCGGTTTTTTTACCGCTTGTTATGATGTTAACTGCCGGGTTCGCCTTTGGTTGGGCAAAACCGGTGCCATATAATCCATATAATTTACGATGGAAGAAATGGGGTGAGGTTGTCGTTGCTTTCTCTGGCCCTATAACCAACTACGCTTTGGCATTTTTTGCAGCAGGTATTGGAGCTTTGGTGAATGTGCCAATTGAAAAAAAAGTTATCATCTTTAATCACCTAATGCAGCGTGAGTGGACGGGATTAATGAACAATGTTGTAGGCTCACCTATGTCGGTACTCTATACGATTTGCGTCATGATCATTTTTTGGAATGTGCTTTTGGGAACATTCAATTTAATTCCTGTGCCACCTCTTGATGGATCGAAATTGGCCTATGCCTTTTTTCGCATAAAAGCAGAAACGCAATACTTTTTGGAGCAATGGGGATTTTTAATTATTTTGGCAATATTGTTCATTCCTCCATTTGGCTTTATTTTCACAGGTGTGGTATATAACATTTTAAATGTATTCAGAATAATCTCTTTTTCATAAAAATAAAAATATGCATGACATTTTGATCAAAAACGGTTTTGTTGTCGATGGTACCGGCAGTAAGGGTGAAAAAAAGGATATTGCGATCAATAACGATGTGATCACTGAAATGGGGGATCTGTCTGGTGACCCGGCAAAAGAGGTGATCGATGCAGAAGGATTGGTCATTGCACCAGGTTTTATTGATATTTCAAATCGATCAGATACGCGATGGCGTCTATTTGTTGATCCACAAATGGAGAGTATGTTATATCAAGGAGTTACAACCATCATTGGTGGGAACTCCGGCACGTCATTGGCGCCTATTTATAACGAGGAAATGATGCAATCTTTGCGTAAATGGTATGATGTGAAGAGCATAAATATTGATTGGCAAAGCGTGTCGGACTTTCTTTCTATTATAGAAAAAAAGAATCTCGCTTTAAATTTTGGTACATTTGTGGGTTACGGTACATTACGCAGGGGACTGACTGGTGATGTATCACGTGCGCTTACCGCAACGGAATTTATGTCGATCAAAAAACACATTACTGAAAGTTTAGATCAAGGTGCCTTTGGTGTATCTACAGGACTAATCTATTCTCACGAAAGGAAAGTGACGAAAGAGGAATTACACATGATTGGCGAACTGGTCAAAAAAAATAAAGGGTTATTTGTGGCTCATTTAAGAGATGAAGGAGATCGTGTGATCGAAGCTGTGGATGAGATCTTGGAGATGCAGGAGAAAACGCACGCGCGTACGCATATTTCTCATCTGAAAGTAATGCAGAAGCACAATTGGCCATCCATGGTCAAAATAATTGATCGTATTGCAAAAACATCGGTAACGTTTGATATTTACCCATACACATTTTCAGCAACTGTTTTGTATACATTTTTACCGGAATGGGTTAGTGAGGGTGGACGACGCATGATGCTGGAGAGATTGCGCAATAAAAAAATACGCGAGCGAGTTGTTATGGAAATGACTAAGGGATACGATCTGTCACGCGCAGTTGTTGCTGAAACACAGCGGTCGCACTATTATTGTGGAAAAACATTTCAAGAAATATCCAAAAAACAAGGCAATAGCATCAACGATGCTGTTTTGGATGTTCTGCTTGCGTCAGATGGCCAGGTTGTTGTTTTTTGTGAGAGCATGAGTGAAGAAAATATTGTGCGTGGTATTCAAAGTGAAAATTCTGTGATCTCATCGAATGGCGCGGGCTTGACGATTGCAAAAAGAAATGAGAACATGGAGCATCCGCGGTCATTTGGAGCATTTCCTCGTGTATTCGCACGTTATGTAAAACAACAAAAAATTTGTGATATGGAAACCATGATCCACAAATGCACACAGAAAGTTGCTCAAGAACTTGGCATTATTGATCGTGGTGTTATTGCAAATAATATGAAAGCGGATATTGTCATTTTTGATCCAGAACAATTTTCCGATTGTATGGAACAGGGATATGAATATCGCTATGCACAGGGCGTGCGTTGGCTTGTTGTGAATGGACAAATAACAGTCAAATATGGTAAATATACAGGAGTACGTTCCGGTGAAGTAATTAGAAAGTAAATTTATGGATGCAAAGTGGTTTAAAGGAAAAAGAGTGACGGTTTTCGGTATTGGGCTACTTGGTGGTGGTGTAGGCACAATTCGTTTTCTTGTGGAAAATGGTGCACGTGTGATTGCCACAGATATTAAAAACAAGGAGCAACTTGCACATTCCTTGGAACAAATGAAGGATTTGAAAAATGTGGAATATGTTCTAGGGCAACATCGGCGGGAGGATTTTACGAAAGTTGATATGGTGATCAAGACACCTCAGGCACAATGGACAAATAAACATATTGCACTTGCCATTAAAGAAGGTATCCCTGTAGAAGTTGATTCGAGTTTGTTTTTTAAATTATGCAAAGTGCCGATCATTGGCATTACGGGCACCAAGGGAAAAACTACTACGTCAAATTTGATCCATCATATTTTAAAAAAGGCAAATAAAAATCCGATCAAAATTGGTATTGGACAAATGCCGGTTCTTGATCGTTTGAAATTGATCAAAAAAAATTCTGTCGTGATATTTGAATTGTCGAGTTGGCGATTGTCCGGTCTAACGAAAGCACATATGAGTCCGCATATTGGAGTTTTTACAAATTTCTTTCCGGATCATATGAATTATTATCGCACCATGGATGAATATTTATTTGATAAGAAGAATATTTTTGTGCATCAGAAACCGAAGGATTGGTTTATTTGCAACAGGGATGATGCAACCGTTGGCGCACTCTGTCGTGAAGCAAAGGGAAATATGATGATGATTGCATCACAGCATATCTCGGATGGTCGTAGTGTATTTTGCGAAAATGGGGAGATCTATATTAATGATGGAATTGATATTTCTGCAGTGATGTCTGTAAAAGAGAATCCATTGCGCGGAACACATAATACTAATAATGTAATGTGTGCAATGGCCGCCGCTTTTGCATACGGGGTTTCTCCAAAGGCAATTGTAGCTGGTGTAAAAAGTTTTCGTGGAGTGCCGCATCGTTTAGAATTGGTAGATGAAAAAAAAGGTGTGAAATATTATAATGACACTGCAGCCACTAATCCTCAGTCTGCCATTGCGGCACTTCAATCCTTTACTGAACCAATTATTTTAATCGCTGGTGGAGCAGATAAAAATTTGAATTACGAGAAGTTCGCAAAAGAGATCGTGAATGTGGTCAAAGGTGTAGTTTTTATCAAGGGTGACGCTACAGATAAAATTGTGCGATTGATCAAAAAGGAGCTGGGGAAGGATCAAGAAAAAATCGCATTTGAGATCGTGGATGCAATGGATAAGGCAGTTGAAATTGCATCGCTGGGTGCACAAAAAGGTGACGTTGTGCTTTTATCGCCAGGAGCAGCGAGTTTTGGTGTTTTTGCAAATGAATTTGATCGAGGTAATCAATTTAGATCATGCGTGTTATCATTGTGAGATAAACAGGGGATTTTGAGAGTAATATAGACCCTTGCGTTATTTTGTGTTTTTTGATACAATCGTTATTGTGATATAAAATCACAAGGTTACATAAGGAAACTTTATGGGCCGGTAGCTCATCTGGTAGAGCGCCTCACTTGCACTGAGGAGGTGGCGGGTTCGAGTCCTGTCCGGTCCACAATACGGAAAAAAAGTTAAAAGGAAAAAGTTTATAAAGTAGTGCACTTTCAACTTTTTTCTTTTAACTTTTCGCTGTATAAGGGCGATTAGCTCAGGTGGTTAGAGCGCGCTCGCCGCGGCGAGTAATGACGAGGCTTCCTCGTCACGCGGAAAAATTAAAAATAGTGAAGTATAAGGGCGATTAGCTCAGGTGGTTAGAGCGCGTCACTGATAATGACGAGGTCCGAGGTTCAAGTCCTCGATCGCCCACAATATGTACACAACATATGTCTTGGAAAATATGCAAAAACGCATATACATTGGACACACAAAAGATCTTAACGATAGACTTCAGATGCATAATGATGTATCTGAAGAGAAGATGCGTTTCCATAAAACAACATATAAAAAAGGTCCATGGCAGGTGATCTATGAAAAAGCATTTTCAACTCGATCAGAAGCACGTGCACATGAACAATTTCTAAAATCAGGAAGAGGAAGAATGACACTGTCATCTTACCGATAGGCAGGGAGCGCGCCCATCTGAGGCGGGTAATGACGAGGTCCAAGGTTCAAGTCCTCGATCGCCCACAAAAACATCCCTAGAAATAGGGGTGTTTCTTTTTAAAGGGGTATATCACTTTTAGAAAATGAGACTTTCTTTCTCGGGAAATTCAATAGAACGTAAGCCGCGTTTAATGTTATCGTAGGAGTCGATAAAATACAGTCGATCCATTTTGTGTTTATTGATCAATTTGGTATTTTTTTCTGTTAGTGAAATGATGGTGTCGGTGATGCGATTGCTGCGATAGTCCAATTCTGTGATCTTAATATCGTTGTTTATGGTAAAAATAACGTGCTCATAATCCTTTGCAAAATGTACATTATCTATTAATTGTGAAAAACGCACAATTGAATGAACCTCATCTTCTTGTCGTATAGGCTGCGCTTCCCAATCACGTGCAAAATAGATGAATATTTCAAAGGGGGAATAAAACAATATCTTTTTCCCGTCGTCGGAAAAATGTGCACCAATAATGCCTGTTCCAACTTTTTTGTTGTAAATATTACGGTCACCTTTATTGTAGATGTGTAGTGTTTGAGTAGTGTCATTGAGGATTGCTATGCGATGTGTGTCATAGGCATCAAGACGCACGCTTTTCGTTTCTTGTGGAAGATCAAAGGTGATCAATTCCTCCAATTGTGATCCTCGAACATCATGATCATGAAGAAGAACGTGTTCTTTGTTTAAAACATAAATTCCATCATCAGTAAAATCATATGCGAGTACGTTTTCTGAGACTTGTTCTGTGGTGATTGTCATATCATCAGTAATTTTTCCACGAAATAATTTTTCTTGAGCTAGGAAAAAAAATGCATCACGTTCCTTTGGGTCCCAACGTACGGAAGACAGCTGTCCAAGTGAAATTTTTTCAGAAAGAAGAAAAGAATCGTTGGTTTTTGTATAAGCAATTGCATAATCCTTTGATGATGAATCGTCAATGTTTTCAAGCGGAATGATTAATTCTCGACTGGAGGGGGACCATTCAATATTTTCATTTTTGTTTTGTGTAAGATCTTTTTGCATAAAGAGAAATGTGTTGGTAATGCTGTCTTTTTTTGTATCAAATACATGGACTGTCTGCACCTTGCCGATTTGTTTAGAACATGCAAAAAGATTTTCTTCTGGAGCTGGAAAGAACTGGTCAATATCCGTTATGGCATAGTTTGACGTTTCATAATTGTTGCGCAACAAGAGCACATTCCAAAATTCTGTAGAAAGACCACTGTGTACGGGAACTGATTTTTCCCACGTTCTATAGCCATCTGCTGAAATAGCAAGAGTGTGCTGTTTTGCGCGGATCCCATGAATCTCATAAGAGTCATTGATCACGTTAATTAATTTTGATTGGGGTATGTGTCCATCAATGTTTACTCCGATAGTTTTGGGATTTGACTTGATGGTGATCGATCCAGTGTGGATAAAGATCTTCTGCGCAAAATCGTGACGATAACCAAAAACAAAAAATAATATTACAGCAGTTGTAATAAAATAGGAGATAGTTAGTGTCCAAAAGAATATGCGTCTGGGAATGGGGGTTTTCATAGGTATATGTAAAAATTTATTGTGAATTGATAGTATAATACATATTATACTACAAATCAACACTTATGTAGTGTATAATGATATTGTTTTTAATAAAATAAAAGGTATGGATTTTTTTTCAACAAATGCGTGGATCATTTTAGGTGTTATTGCTGCAACAGGCATTGTACTCGCACCAATTGTGCAGGTTGTGTGGATATTGCGATTTTTGATGGCAAGCTATGTCGCATTATGTCTCGTGCTTTTGATGCCGGAAAATATGATGTTCAATGCATATGCAAGTAGCATATTTTTTGGATGTTATTTGATCATTTTTACTTTGGTGGAAAAAGGGCGTTTTTTTGATGTGACGGAATGGATGGCAGGAAGATTCAGTTTTCAGATCTTTGGATTGGGTCTTTTGACAACATTCTTTCTTTCGGCAATCGTGTGCAATCTTTTGAATTTTTCGTACATGGAATCTTTTATGGCAAAAGAAATATATGATATTTTTATAGAATACATTTTTTATTTTGCTATAGCACCGCTTCTTTTTGCCATTCTTTTTGCAAAGCGACTATAAAAAAAGCCGTCAAAAATGAATGTGACGGATCTCTTTGTTCTTGTGGGCGCAGAGGGATTCGAACCCCCGACCATCTCCTTAAAAGGGAGTTGCTCTACCGACTGAGCTATGCGCCCGCAAATATATAAATAACAGTGTTGATTATACAAAAGAATAAACAGGGTGTCAACAGTGGTTTTTTTGCATGGAGTATTGTATGATATATTTATGAAATATTTAATAATAGTGAGTTTGGTTTTTGCCGTAGTTGGGGCATCTGGATGTACGTCGCTTGGAGGCATGAAGAATGCAACGGGGGGCATTATGAGAAGTGAGGATACTGGGCGCACATTTGAACTACGTGGCACAATTGATGAAAAACATTCACTTGCACAAATGAATGTGCTATCCATAGCCATTGATCCTGTAAATAGTAGTACGGTTTATGTTGGTACGGATCGAAATGGTGTGTATGTAAGTACAGACGCATCTTTATCATGGAAGCAAATTGATGTAAAATTGAGCAATATTCACAATATCATTATTGATCCCTCTCATTCGCAGACACTCTATGTGAGCGGCATATACAATGGTCGTGGAAGTGTGATTCGTAGTGATGATGGTGGCGTTAACTGGCGTCGTGTGTACGTCGAACCGGAAAATGGCACAAATATCACTTCTATGGCAGTTTCCCAATACGGTAGCGGTGCTGTATATATTGGTACGAGCGGTGGAACTATTGCGCGTACAACAAATGGTGGGGAAAGTTGGGAAAACTTGTATCATGCAGACAATAGTGTCGAAGAAATTTTGATTGATGCAGGAAATAGCAGCACATTATACGCTTTGATCAGTGGCATGGATATTGTGCGTACGCAGGATAATGGCGCAACATTTGATAGTGTGCGTAAATTAACGCGAGAACGTAGCGTGCAATTGCTTTATGAAGGCAAGTTGTTCTCTATGACAATTAGCCCTACAGCATCTGGCACAATTTTTGTCGGTACGGATAAGGGGATATTTCGATCTACAGATTATGGACAGTCATGGACAAGTATGGATGTCATCGCAAGTACAATCGGCATACCAATTCATGCAATTACAATTAGCCCACATAATGCCGATCAAATTATGTATGCCGCAGCCAAGGCGGTGTATACGAGTGTGCCAAATGGTTGGGTAATCACTGATACGGCGAGTGATCGCATTGTGGATGTAATCAAATATGATCCAATCAATTCACAGGTTGTGTATATTGGTCTCAAACAAGTTAAATAACAAATTAGAATAAAATTTTATGTATAAAGAAATAATTACGTTGCATAAGGTTGCACTGGAGGGCGCTATTGAACATTTTGAGAATGAATGTGCAAAAATTCGTACAGGAAGAGCAAATCCGGGCATTGTAGAAAATATTATGGTGGAGTGCTACGGCGTTCCAACACCAATCAAACAAATTGCAAATATTTCCGTGCCAGAAGCGAGGCAATTGTTGATTCAACCATGGGATCGATCGAGTTTGCAAGCGATGGAAAAGGCAATTACCGTCGCAAATGTCGGTGCCAATATTTCAAATGATGGCATTGCAACGCGGCTGATCTTTCCTCCGATGACTGAAGAAAATCGAAAGAGCCTTGTAAAAGTTTTAAATCAAAAAGCAGAAGAGGCTCGCGTGGGCATACGCACAATTCGCGAGGATATGTGGAAAGAAATTCAGAGACTGGAAAAATCTGGTGATATTACAGAAGATGAGAAATTTGCCGGTAAGGATGAGTTGCAGGAAGTTATTGATTCTTATAATAAAATTGTGGAGGAGATGCGCAAAAAGAAAGAACAGGAAGTTATGACCATTTAATTTTAGACAAAATATATACATTATGTTTTCTACAATCATTATCTTTGGGCTTATTTTGGGCGTGTTGATCTTTGTGCATGAACTGGGGCACTTTATGACCGCAAGGCGTAATGGTGTGACAGCACATGAGTTTGGATTTGGTTTTCCACCACGTGTCGTTGGTTTTGTAAAAGATCGAAACGGCAAGAAAAAGATCATTTTTGGCAATCAAGAATATTTTGGCTCTCGTACGCTGTATTCCATCAACCTCATTCCGTTGGGGGGTTTTGTGCGAATTAAAGGTGAAAACGCAGTGAGTGAGAAAGACATAAAGGATTTCGATAAATTATCGGATGCTGATAAGGAATATGTACGCATGGCAAAAGAGCCTGATAGCTTTTCTGTACAACCAATATGGACGCGATTCAAAATTCTTGTTGCGGGTGTTGCGATGAATTTTGTTCTTGCATGGGCATTGATCAGTATCGTACTTATGATAGGTGCTCCGGAACCGTTGGATGATAGTGTGGGCGATTTTGCACTTTTTGGTTTGGAAAGTGTTTTTGTGCGACATAATGAAGAATCCTATGATCTGTCGCATATCAAAGATGGATATGTCGTTCAAAAAACAGGGGGCAAAAGTGTACTTTTTGGTCATATAGTTTTTGATACAAAAGAAAAAACAAAAAAGATCACAACTCTCTCCATGCCAACGGTGATGATCGAATCCGTGCAGGAAAATTCTGTTGCAAAGCAGGCGGATATGCAGATCGGGGATAAGATCATTTCATTTTGTAAAAAAGAGGAATGCAATATCATTTCTGACAGTTCTGACTTCCAAAAATTTGTGGGTGCAAACACTGATCAGGAGGTTACCATCCATGTATTGCGCGGAAAAGAAAATATTGCATTTACAATGATGCCAAAAGATCATGAAGGAAGAGGTATGATCGGTGTGAGTCTGGCAGATATCACGATTGTTCGATACGTGTGGTACGAAGCTTTATGGGAAAGTTTTATGCGTGTGATCAGTTTAACAGTCATGATCTTTGCCGCATTCGGTGCGTTATTGCTTTCTGTCTTTACTGGGGGCGGTGTAAGTGCGGAAATTGCTGGTCCTGTTGGTATAGCAATGATGACACAACAAATGCGTGATCTGGGCTTCGTATATCTCTTGCAATTTGCTGCTATTTTGAGTGTAAATCTCGGCATTATCAATATTTTGCCGATTCCTGCACTTGATGGTGGAAGAATTTTATTTCTACTCATCGAAAAGATCAAAGGTAGCCCAATAAATCAACGTATTGAGGGTTTTGTGCACTCCGCGTTTTTTATCGCGCTACTTGGGTTGATGTTGCTTATTACTATTCGAGATGTAGTACAGATTTTTTGAAAAATATAATAAAAAACACGTGCCACTACGTGTTTTTTATTTATGACATGAGCATTGAAAAATAAAAAGAATATAAAAAACAGGAAAATATTTGATATTTATTGACAGTTTTAAAAAGTTGCTATATCATTAAATATGTTAAAAATCAGAAAAAATGACACTGCTAAAGATGGAACGTTTGCTGCTCTTTCGTTGGTTTTTGAAATAGGATACGTAATAGCCATTCCAGCCGTTGCGTTTTCTTTTGGAGGAAGATTTTTAGATCTTCACTTTGGCACGTCACCGCTGTTTCTTTTACTTGGAATTTTTATATCACTGGGCGTGTCATCATATTTTGTATGGGGAAAGGTCAGAAAATTGTAAGTGAAATAAAAATAAAGTAGAAGTTTTATATGTAATTGGATATAAAAGCATAGTACTATGGAAATAGAAATTTCATTAGTTCCAGAGATCATCACGGAAATTGCCGGATTTCCAATTACAAACACTTTTTTTATGACCGTGATCGTGAGCATGTTGATCATTGTGGGGTCATATATTTTAAGTCGTCGCATTTCAACTGTGCCGCGAGGCTTTCAAAATATTGTTGAGATCATTTTGGAAAGTTTATTGGGTCTTGTGGATAGTGTGACAGGAAATCGTGCACAAAGTAAGAAGTTTTTTCCGATTGTTGCCACGATTTTTATTTTTGTCATTCTCTCTAATTGGGTTGGACTTCTGCCTGGTATGGGAACTGTTGGCGTTGAACAAGTGCATCATGGAGAAAATGTGCTTGTGTCTTTTGTGCGTAGTCCGAGCGCTGACTTGAATTTGACGATCGCACTCGCTTTGGTTTCTGTGATTGCTGCACAATATTTTGGTATACGTGCTGTGGGTTTCAAAGGTTACCTGGGAAAATTTTTTGTGAGTCCGTTTAAAAAGCCATATGGGATAGGTACATTTGTAGGTGTTTTGGAGATCATTTCGGAATTTGCAAAGGTTGTGTCATTCTCGTTTCGTCTTTTTGGCAACGTTTTTGCGGGAGAGGTTTTGCTTATTGTAATGCTTTCTTTAGTACATTATATAGTGCCAGTGCCATTTTTATTGCTGGAAGTTTTTGTGGGATTTATTCAGGCATTGGTTTTTTCTATGTTAGCTTTGGTTTTTTTCAAAATGGCGACAGAAGCACATCATTAAAATTTTTTAATTAGTTGAGTAGTTGTTTAATTGGACTATACAAGTAATGAGTTCAAATAAATAACTTAGTAACTAAGTAAAGTGAAATAATATGGCAATTGAAGAAACAAAGGCAGTTGTCGAAGGTGCACTTAATAATATTGAATCAGCAAAGGCGCTTGGTGCAGCTTTGGCGATTGGTCTTGGAGCGGTTGGCCCAGGTGTTGGTATTGGTATATTGGCATCAAAGGCGTTGGAGGCTATCGGACGTAATCCAGAGGCGGAGGCAAAGATCAAAACAAACATGATCCTCGCGATCGCATTTACCGAGGCAATCGCGATCTATGCTTTGGTGGTTGCATTGATCATCCTTTTCGTGTAAAAAGTGTCAAGTGTGTACATACAATAAGTAACGTGATCAAACATTGTTTCTTATTGTATTATATTCATTTGATTAAAAAATTAAATTATATGGGAGAATTAGCATTAAGTTTGGGTATTAACGGTAAATTATTCATTGCACAACTCATCAATTTTGCAATTGTGCTGTTTGTTTTATATCGTTTTGCATATAAGCCGGTTTTGCGTATGCTGGAGGACCGTACGCAGAGAATTGAAAAGGGCATTGCAGATGCTGAAGCGTCACAAAAGAAATTGACAGAAATGACAGAAAAAGAAAAAGATGTTTTAAGTGAAGCAAAAAAGCAAGCAAAACAAATTATTATGGCTGCTGAAGATCAGGCGTTAAAAAATCGTGATGAGATCATTGCCAATGCAAAGGAAGAATCAACACGACTGTTGCAACAAGCACAAAAAAATATGGAAGATCAAAAAATGCAGATGATCAATGAAGTTAAAAAAGATCTTGGCACGATCGTTCTCATGGCTGTAGAAAAAGTGATTGGAGAAAAAGTTGATCATGTTAAAGATGCAAAGATGATCAATGACGCAATAAATGAAAATTAGTGACATATGAAAATATCACCAAAACAATATGCACGCACACTGTTCGAGATCACTAAGGATCAAGATCAAAAACAGATCACAATGATCATCGAGAAATTTGTGAATGAGCTACGAAAAAACGGACATATAAAACTCGGTGCCCAAATAATTCGAGCTTTTGAGAAGGTATACAATGAAAAAAATGACATTGTACAGGCAAGGGTCATAACTGCGTCAAAGTTAGTGGAGTCTCAGAGGGAATCGGTTGCGGAAAAGATCGTGGAGATGTATGGTGCAAAAAAAGCGGAAGTCACATATAGTGAGAATAAAAAAATCAAGGGAGGCATCATTATTCGTGTCGGTGATGAAGTTATTGATGCAAGTGTGCAGAAGCGCTTGAGATCATTGGCGCAACAGCTAACATAAAACTTATTATAATAATTTTGAATTAACAATTTTATAATCCATATTTATATGAGCAAAGACTATATTATAGAACAGTTGAAAAAACAAATATCTCAAGCAAGTATTGACACGCAGAGAGAAAAGGTTGGTACTGTGTTAGAGGTGCGTGACGGTATTGTTCGCATGGATGGATTATCTGATGTTATGGCATCTGAGATGGTGGAATTTGCAGATGGTACCGTGGGTGTGATACTTAATTTGGAGGAAGATCAAGTTGGCGCAATGATCCTGGGCGATTTCAAGGGAATCAAAGAAGGTGATGAGGTGCGCTCAACAGGAAAAATTCTTTCTATTCCTGTTACGGAAAAAGTTATTGGCCGTGTTATCAATCCAATCGGACAGGCAATCGATGGGAAAGAGGTGATTACATCAGATGTTGTATATCCGATTGAAAAACTTGCGCCAGGTGTGATCGAACGTAAATCTGTGCATCAACCGGTGCAAACTGGAATCAAAGCAATTGATGCAATGATCCCCGTGGGACGTGGACAGCGTGAACTTATCATTGGTGATCGCCAAGTTGGTAAGACGGCGATTGCAATTGATACGATCATCAATCAAAAAGGACAGGATATGATCTGTGTCTATGTGGCAATTGGTCAGAAAGAATCAAAGATTGCGCGTATCATGAATGAGTTAGAGAAAAAAGGCGCAATGGAATACACGACGATCGTTTTAGCGGGTGCTTCAGACCCGGCAGCATTTTCGTTTATCGCACCATATTCCGGTGCGGCGATCGCAGAATATTTTATGGATCAAGGTAAGGATGTATTGGTAGTATATGATGATCTTTCTAAACATGCATGGGCATATCGTCAGATCTCTCTTATCTTAAAGCGTCCACCAGGACGTGAAGCATATCCTGGCGACATTTTTTATTTACATTCTCGATTATTGGAGCGTAGCGCAAAACGTGATGAAAAATATGGTGGAGGATCGATCACAGCTTTGCCGATTATTGAAACACAGGCAGGTGATGTAAGTGCATATATTCCAACAAACGTGATATCCATCACTGATGGGCAGATCTATTTGGAGGCAGATCTTTTTAATAAGGGTATTCGTCCAGCATTGAATGTGGGACTTTCTGTTTCACGCGTAGGATCTAGTGCACAAACGAAGGCGATGAAAAAAGTAGCTGGAAAATTACGTTTAGATCTCGCACAATTTCGTGAATTGGAGGCATTTGCGCAATTCGGATCCGATCTTGATGCAAATACACGCGCTCAGATTGAACGTGGTCGTCGCACAGTGGAGATCTTGAAACAGGATCAGTATGCACCAATTCCTTTCGAAGAACAAGTAGTGGTATTGTATGCTTTGACGCGAGGATTTATGGATGATGTGGCTGTGGAAAAAGTGACGCTATGGGAAAATGATTTCAAAAAGTTCATGCGTTCACAACGTAGTGAAATATTGCAGAACATTATCAAAGAAAAAGATCTGACTGATGAGATCATCGTACAGTTAGAACAGGCAATTAAAGATTTTAAAGACGTTTTTGCAGAATAAACCCGTATGTTAAATTCCAAAGAAATTCGACGACGGATCAAATCCGTCAATAATACAGGAAAGATTACGCGTGCCATGGAAATGGTATCGGCTGCAAAGATGCGTAAATCTGTGGATCGCGTGTTGCAGATTCGCGCTTATGCACATGCCGCATGGAGTGTTTTGACGAATCTTGCGCGATCTTTCGAACAATATAATTATGGACTGTTGGAAGTGCGTGAAGTAAAAAACGTGCTGATCGTTGCTATAACATCAAATCGCGGCTTATGTGGTTCATTTAATGCGCAAATTGTTAAAAAAATCCGTGAGGAGATCACACATCCGGAAAAGCTCAAGGTCAACCGTGTTGGTATGAAATCAATCAAGTCAACTGTTGCGGATGAAGATTTGAAAATTGATTTTATCACTGTCGGACGTAAAGGTGAATCATTGGTGAAAAAATTAGGAAGAGGGATCATTGCATCATTTCCAGATCTGACATATTTGCCGGGCATTGAGCAGGTGCGACCACTTTCCAAGATCGTAATCGATGACTATCTGGAAAAAAAATATGATAAAGTGGTTATTGCTTATACAGATTATGTGTCTACAGTGGTGCAGCAACCTAAGATACGACAGATCCTGCCAATTTCAAAAGTGGATTTGGAAAAGCAAATTGCCGAAATGGATAATTTGGCAAAAGAATTCGGTCTCAAAAAACCGCATATGGAATATAAAGTTGAACCAAGTCCAGATGAGGTGCTAACACACATTTTTCCACGTCTTATAGAAATGCAACTGTATCATGCAATTTTGGAATCTAACGCGTCCAAAGAATCGGCACGTATGGTAGCTATGAAAAATGCAACTGATGCGGCAAAGGACATGAGTGCAGATCTTACATTGGCATATAATCAAGTGCGCCAAATGAAGATCACGCAAGAGATCGCAGAGATCAGCGCAGGGCGCGCGGCGTTGGAATAAATATTTTGTTTTACATAATAAATCGTAAATTTTTTAATAGCATACTATGAATAAAGGCAAAATCATACAAGTGATCGGTCCAGTCGTGGACGTGGAGTTTGCGGACGCATTGCCGGCAATTTACCATGCCTTGGAGGTGATCGTTGACGAAAAAACAACAGTGGTACTTGAAACGCATCAACATGTTGGTGGTAATAAGGTGCGTGCAGTTGCTATGGCATCTACGGACGGATTAAAACGTCAAATGGAAGTGCGTGATACAGGTGCACCGATCTCTGTTCCGGTTGGTCCGGGCGTGTTGGGACGTATGTTCAATTTGCTCGGTGAAACAATTGATGGAATTGATGCTCCTGTAAAAAGTACAGAAAAACATCCAATTCATAGAGAATCACCAAAATTTTCTGAACAAGCTACAGAGGCAGAGATCCTTGAAACAGGAATCAAGGTAATCGATCTCATTTGTCCGTTTGTTAAAGGTGGAAAAATCGGTCTTTTTGGTGGCGCTGGAGTAGGAAAGACAGTGCTCATTCAAGAGTTGATCCGTAATATTGCACAAGAGCATGGAGGGTATTCTATTTTCGCCGGTGTGGGTGAACGTACGCGCGAAGGAAATGATCTCTATCATGAAATGAAAGAATCTGGTGTATTGGATAAGACAGCACTTGTTTTTGGTCAAATGAACGAACCGCCGGGAGCGCGTCAACGTGTTGCTCTTTCTGCACTTACGATGGCAGAATATTTTCGTGATCGTGAGGGGCGAGATACGCTGCTCTTTGTAGATAATATTTTTCGTTTCACACAAGCAGGTTCTGAAGTATCCGCACTTTTGGGACGTATACCATCAGCTGTGGGTTATCAGCCGACACTTGCAGAAGAAATGGGGCAGTTGCAAGAACGTATCACATCGACAAAAGATGGTTCAGTAACATCTGTACAGGCGGTATATGTGCCTGCAGATGATCTCACTGATCCAGCACCTGCAACAACCTTTGGGCATTTGGATTCAACAGTTGTGCTCTCTCGTCCACTTACAGAACTTGGTATTTATCCTGCCGTGGACCCACTTGATTCAAATTCCACAATTCTTGATCCACATATCGTTGGTGAGGAACATTATAACGTTGCTCGCGGTGTACAACAAGTTTTACAGCGCTACAAAGATTTGCAGGATATCATCGCCATTCTAGGTATGGAGGAATTGTCCGATGAAGATAAAGTGACCGTAATGCGTGCACGTAAAGTGCAAAAATATCTCTCACAGCCATTTTTTGTTGCGGAACAATTTACTGGTGCAGAAGGAAAATATGTAAAAATTACAGATACCGTCAAGGGATTTAAAATGATCTTGGATGGTGAGTTGGATGATGTGTCTGAGCAAGATTTTTACATGAAAGGTTCGATCGATGAAGTGAAAGCTGCTAAATAATAGTGATTTTTCATATATGTCTGTAATCAATCTAAAAATTATCACACCGGAAAGAATTGTTTTTGAAGGTGAAATTGATCAGGCAACATTGCCTGTGAGTGATGGTGAAGTGACAATTTTGCCAAAGCATCGCTCGTATATTGCATCCTTGAAAATAGGAGAGATCATGATCAAAAAAGGATCTGAAGAAAATAGCATTGCAGTTGCAGGCGGTTTCTTGGAATTTGCGGATGATAAATTGGTTGTGCTCGCTGATGAAGCAGAACGCGCAGAAGAAATTGATATCGCAAAAGCGGAAGAAGCTCGTGCGCGAGCAGAAGATCTGAAAAACCGTGTTTTGCAGGATGAAACAGAATACGCACGCGTTGTAGCAGCATTGGAGTTGGAAATGTCAAAGATCAAGATCGCAAAAAAATATCTTACAAAACGAGGTTTGTAGAAATAGTGTTCTTACATGAAAAACAATCGCCGTTACGGCGATTGTTTTTATTTTATTGACTCGGAAAGTGAATTTGTCAAATATAAAAGCGAATGAGTCATCCGCTTTTTTGTGAAATCTATTTTGTTTCTGGTAAGACGCGCAATGCATCATTGAAACGATTGAGAAAATTAAATGTGCCGATGACAGCTGTGATCTCAACGATTTCTTCATCAGTGAATGTTGATTGCATCCTTGCAACAAGCTCTGGAGCAATGCTATAAGCATGTTCTGTTGTAGCTCGTGCATATTCGATCGCAAGTTTTTCTTTTTCGTCGGTCGCTTGATCGATATGTGCCAATTCTTCTTCGGAAATATTAAATTCAACAAGTTTCATTTTTGTTGCACCAATGCAGAATTCACATTTATTAATATCGGACACAACATAAGCAACTTTCCATTTGAGTGTTGCCGATACGGGGGCATTATCCATGACAGATTTGAACAGTGAAAAGAAGCCAACCATTGTATCTTCACAATTTGCCATGACCTGAAGCCATTTTGGCACCTTGCCCGTTTTTTGAATGAGATCATCAAATATCGTACGTGCCTCACCGTGTAATTCTTCGCAGGAAACACAGTGAACCACTGGTTGTGTTGGGGACATATTCTTTTTATTTACACTTTACACGTGAAGTATAGCATGATGCGTAAAACTTGACAAAAAATCAAATATTTGGTAGAATAGCACGAAGCATAAAAATATCAGCATGTAACGCATAAATATGGTGTGCATAAAAGATGTTTTTATCTGGAGGAGTATATGAAAAAGGCATTTTCTGCCTTGAAGCGGGTTTTTAATTATCATAATTTTTCAGAAGTATATGGGAGCTTATAGCACAAAAAAGAAGGAAAATGTTGATTTTTATGGCATTTTTCAAACTGTTCTCGGTCATTTGCCAGAGAGATCGCAAGATATTATTGCGAAACGTTTTGGCGTGACGGAGAAAAAACCGTTTACTTTACAAGCGATTGGTGATGAATACAATATTACGAGAGAGCGTGTGCGACAAATTGTGCAGTCCGGCTTGCGTAATGTACATGAGATCGATGAATACGAGAACCTTGATCTTGCGCGCAATCTGATCATTGAACTTATTCATGAAAATCATGGAATTGTGACTGAAGACGTGCTTTTGGATGTTCTTGGAGGTGAACATTACGCAACGCGAGGATCTGTGCGTTTTTTCATCGAGGGTTTCCCGGAAATCGAATTTGTAGATGCAAAAAAATATCCTGTCGTAGAACGTGCGGTAAAACATGTTGATTTTGATATGAATCATTGGCACAGTGTGCATGATCACGTAAAAGCTTTGTTGGAAGATCGACAGGTAGTTCATACAATTGTTGATATTCATGGACATGTTGTACAAAAACACAAAGATGTGGATCATGACAAATTAACAAAATATCTTTTTGTGTCGCGTGAAATTGATCGAAATCCTTTTGATAAATGGGGTATTGTAGAGTGGGACGATGTGTCTCCTCGTGGCGTCAGAGAAAAGGCTTTGCTTATCATGAAAGAACACAACAAACCGATGCATTTTCGAGAGATTGCGGAAGCAATTGATCATTATGGACTTGGAAAGAAGGGAAAGAAGTCTCATCCACAGACAGTACACAATGAGCTTATTCGTGATGATAATTTTGTATTGGTCGGTCGCGGTGTGTATGCATTAAATACTGACAGCTATATTAAAGGTACGGTAAAAGATGTAATTGAAAATGTATTACGTAACTCGCAAGAACCACTTACTTCAGAAGAGGTGATCGGTCGCGTGTTGGAAATGCGTTATGTAAAACCATCGACGATCAAAGTGAATTTAAATGCGATCGCACAAAAATTGAATAAAAAATATACACTGGATTCCAAGCGCAAATAATGCTATAATAATTCTATGATGAGGTGTTCATCCGAGTTTTGTTCATAGTTTTCATGATAGAGTTTTTTTCTCAAATAATTACAACATTTCACATGACCTGGTATATTACTATACCGGTGACTTTTTATTTGATCTTTCGCAGCTTGTGGGGAAGATATGTGTGCATCAATGATTTCTATGCAAAACAAAACGAAGTGCTTTTGGAGCTTATCGCTCCACGTGATATAGAAAAAAGTCCAAAGATCATGGAACGGGTATTTGACAGCCTCTCAGCAACTGATGCCGGTGTTAATATGATCAATAAATATTGTCATTGCGCCCAGAACCCATTTTTTAGTTTGGAGATCGTGGGCACGGAAGGTGTGGCACATTTTTATATTCGTACACCGAGTGTTTTTCGCACACTTGTGGAAAGCTCTCTCTATGCACAATATCCCGGTTTGGAAATCGCAGAGGTTGAAGACTATGTATACAATATTCCTCGCGTAATCCCAAATAAAGAGTGGACGCTCAAAGGCTTTGATCTTAAGTTGCTCAAGCCGGATGCGTATCCGATCAAGACATATAAATATTTTGAAGAAGATGTAACAGGTAAAATGATCGATCCGTTAGCTAGTCTTTTGGAATCAATTAGCGCTTTGGGACCAGGACAACATATTTGGCTACAATACATCATTCAGACTGATCGACCAAGTTGGTTTGATGATTGGGGCAAGGGTGCCGTAATGGATTTTTTGGGCAAAACACCCAAACCAAAAAGTATTTTCGATCGCATATTTCATGATATCAAAGATGTTTTTGGTAATATAATCACAGGTATTTTTCAGCCACCGGAGTTTACACCATATGGAGAACAAAAAAAAGATGAGCAACCGTTGGAATTTCGATTGACACCTGGTGAAAAGCAAACATTGAAATCTTTGGAAGAGAATATTGCAAAAGCGATGTTCCAAGTGACCATGCGTCTTGTTGTTGTTGGACGTAAGGATTTTTTTAGTGGAACTATGCTCTCTGGTGCAATGTCATCAATTAAACAATTTTCTGATAATCATACGAATCAATTTTTTCCTGTCGATCGTTCGAAGGTCTATGCAGATTATGTTTTTACAGAAAGTCGTGCAGCATACCGTATGCGCAAACTATTGGAGCGTTATCGTGATCGTGATGATACGGGTTATGTGTTTCATTTGAGCACAGAGGAATTGGCAACCGTATTTCACCTGCCGGATATGTCTGTGATGGCGCCGAGTGTGCGACATACGGATTCTCGTCGTGGCAGTGCACCGAGCAATCTTCCACTTGGATAGCGACCATGAACTGTGTGATATAATTGCCTAATGTTAATAAATTTATATCTATGACTGAAATTACAGCATTTGCAGAGACAAATTTTCGCAACAAAAGAGCAGCTTTTGGCATCAAAACTGATGATCGCCGTAGGCATCTCTATGCGATTGGTAAAACCGGTATGGGTAAGACAAATATGCTGGAGAATTTAGCCGTGCAGGACATCATTAATGGGCATGGTGTGTGCTTTATCGACCCACATGGAGATACAGCGGAAAAACTGATCGGTATGATCCCACCTGATCGGATTAATGATGTGATCTATTTTAATCCTGCAGATCAAAATTTTCCTATTTCGTTCAATGTGATGGAAGAAGTTGCGCCAGAATTTCGTCCACTGGTTGCATCAGGCATGATTGGTGTTTTTCAAAAACTGTGGGCAGATTCTTGGGGTCCGCGCTTGGAGTATATTTTACGTAATGCAATTCTTGCATTATTGGAATATCCAGGTAGTACACTTTTGGGGATAATGCGTATTTTGGTAGACAAAAAATATCGCACGCGTGTAGTAAATCATATTCAAGATCCTGTTGTGCGTGCTTTTTGGACGGAGGAGTTCCCCAAATGGAATGAGCGTGTTTTGCAAGAGGTGATCTCGCCGATCCAAAACAAAGTCGGACAATTTATCACAAATCCGATCATTCGCAATATTGTCGGACAGACCAAATCAGCGTTTGATGTGCGGTCGATTATGGATGAAAGAAAAATCCTTATTCTCAATTTATCCAAAGGACGAATCGGAGAAGATAACAGTGCGCTTATCGGTGCAATGCTCATTACAAAAATTCAACTGGCAGCAATGGCTCGTGTGGACATGGAGGAATCAGAACGTAAGGATTTTTATTTATATGTGGACGAATTTCAAAACTTCTCGACGGAATCATTCGCAAACATTTTGTCTGAGGCGCGTAAATACCGCTTAAATCTTATATTGGCAAATCAATATATCACACAACTGGAGGAAGTGGTGCGCGATGCGATCTTTGGAAACGTTGGAACGCTCGTGTCGTTTCGTGTAGGAGCGGCTGACGCGGAGTATTTGGAGAAAGAATTTGAGCCGATATTCACCATGAATGATATTGTAAATTTGCCAAAGTACAACATCTATTTGAAACTCATGATCGATGGTATTGCTGGCGATGCTTTTAGTGCGACAACTTTACCACCGATCGAACGGCAATTTGAAGATAGTGCGGAAAAAGTGATCAGAGTATCGCGTGAACGATATGCGCAGGATAAGAAAGCTGTTGAGGACAAAATTGCGCGATGGAGTGGTATGGTGGTTGCGACAACGCCAGACACAGTGATTGTGGCAAGCAAGGATGCAAGTCCGGTTGTTGCGATGAGTAGTAATGAAGAAAATGAAGTTGATGCAGATAAAAAAGATGTTGTTATCACGAAGCCTGCTATAGAAGATAAGCCAATGTATGATGCTACATGTGCTGCGTGTGATCTGGAAATTAAAGTGCCGTTCAAACCAGATGGTAATCGACCTGTGTTTTGCAAAGAATGTTTCAAAGATCATCAACGTGCGGTGGCTAAGACGCAAGATGTGTCTGATAATGTTCCACCAAAAAGGGAACAAAAACCAATAAGGGTAGTAAAGCCAAAAAAAGAGATCACTGAAGAAAATGTTGAGATTCCGACAGGAAAGAAGATCATGAGCTTGACGCAATTGCAACATGTTGCACCGAAAAAATTCACACATTCGTCTAAAAAGCCGGATATTGACCTTAATTCCGTGCGAAATTTGATCAATAAGTCACGTAGCGAGAGCCAATAAGTTTTTGCGCATGTAGTGACACGAAGATCGCTCGTCTCAATCTGTGAATAGAGGATTTTTATGTGTGGGCGTATTGAGTTTCACAGCATTTTGACATATGATATAAGAAGATAATTATTGATTGGAAAATACAGACTATGTACATCGACACACGTAATATGAGTGACGAAGATCGTTCCAAAAAGAGACGGCAGTTGGTGATGCAACAGATATCATATCAATCTGATCTAAAAAAATTAGATCGTCGAAAAGGAGAGTTGCAAGATGATCTGCGACGATTGGAACAAGAGAGAGACCGTATGGAAATTTATATTAAAGAAAACAAAGAAGAGGCGCGTAAAGCTTTGGATCGAGAGGTGTTCTTGCAGGATGAATTGCGGCATATTAAAAAAGAATTAATTGAGTTAGGGTAAAGTTTATGAGCAATGACATAGTCATATATGATGTGATAAAAGAGTATCTTGGAGATGAAAAAAAATTGCCAAGTTCATTGGACAGTGATCTGCAGGATTTTAGTGATGATATGGAAAAAGCAAAAACAGACGAAGCAAAGCGAGAAATTGTGGAAAGCTTCCAACAGAAGCGCTTGCGACAGCGGCTATGGGATACAACTGGTCATGGCACGGCGCTTGTATATGATAAAGCTCTAAAAGAATTAATGAAATAACATTTTATATGAAGGCTGTTGAAATTAGAAAAAAATATTTAGATTTTTTTGAGAGTAAGGGACATGCGGTGATCCCGTCTGCTTCTGTTGTGCCAGAAAATGATCCAACCGTATTATTTACAACAGCTGGCATGCATCCACTCGTGCCGTATCTCATGGGAGAAAGACATCCTAAGGGCACGCGTCTTGTGGACAGTCAAAAATGTATTCGCACGGGAGATATTGATGATGTGGGGGATAATCGTCACCTGACATTTTTTGAGATGCTTGGAAACTGGTCATTAGGGGATTATTTTAAAAAAGAAGCAATCAGTTGGAGTTGGGAATTTTTGACAGATGAAAAATGGTTGGGATTGGATCCAAATCGTATTTATGTCACTGTTTTTTCCGGCGATGAAAATTCTCCTGTGGATGAAGAATCTATTAATGCGTGGAAAGAACAATTTGTAAAAGTCGGTATTGACGCGGGCGTGTGTGGTGAAGATCAAAAAGCGGAAAAAAATTCTCGGATATTTTTGTTGGGTGCCAAGGATAATTGGTGGGGGCCTGCAGGAGAAACGGGACCATGTGGACCATGTAGCGAAATGTTCTATGATGTGCGACCACAAGAGGGATCCTTGGAAGGCAAGGCGCATGAAGAATGGGTGGATGAATTTCGTATCATGGAGATCTGGAACGATGTTTTTATGGAATTCAACAAAGTGGCTCCAGGACAATATGAGAAAATGGTGCAACAAAACGTGGATACGGGCATGGGATTGGAGCGTACGATCACAGTATTGTCTGGCAAGGAAAATGTATTTGACACCGATTTATTTTTGCCGGTTATTACAAAAATCGAAGAACTATCTGGAAAGAAATATCTTTTTACAAAAGGTGATCTGGGATATGATGAAATGCCGGATTGTTGGGCTCAGGATATGCGTTCCATGAGAATAATCGCTGATCATATCAAAGCGAGTGTGTTTATCATTGCAGATGGCATAGAACCCTCCAACACTGAAAGAGGTTATGTACTTCGTCGCTTGATTCGCCGCGCGATTCGTCAGGGGCATCTTTTGGGTATTAAAGAAAATTTTACGAACGATATTGCGAAAGCTGTGCAAGAGATGTATGGAGAAGTTTATCCAGAAATTTTGCATGAAAAAGTTTTAGTTGAATTGCAAAAAGAGGAGGAAAAATTTAGGATAACACTAGCTAATGGATTGAAAATATTTGATAGACATTTATATATGCTTTCAAAATTTTCTGATGTCATTGATAATTTAAGGAAAAAGATAAAATTTCTTGATAAAAATTCATTTTTAGAAAATCTCAGTATCTTAACTGATCGAGACGAAAGAGTAGCACAAGATTTTTTAATTTATGATGAATTAAAAGACATATTTACTTTATGGAGAGAAAAAGTGAAGCCTTATAAAGATGCAGCTATACCATTGGATAAACAAATGCCAGATTTAATAAAAGTTAACATTGAAGATGTTGAATTATTAAAGGCAAGTTTAAATTCCATTGTTAAATTAGAGCCGGTTTTATCTGGTAAATTTACTTTTGATCTTTATCAAACCTATGGATTTCCTGTGGAAATAATAAGAGAGATGGCAAAAGAAAAAAATATAAAGATAGATGAAGAAGGATTTAACGAAGAATTGAAAAAACATCAAGAACTCTCTCGAACCGCTTCCGCTGGAATGTTCAAAGGTGGTTTATCTGATAACAAAGAAGAAACTACCCAACTTCATACGGTGGCTCATTTGATGTTGGCTGGGCTTCGTAAGGTTTTAGGTGATCATGTACACCAGAAAGGATCTAATATCAATGGAGAGCGTGTGCGTTTTGATTTTTCGCATCCGGAAAAAATGACCGATGAACAAAAAAAGGCAGTGGAAGATTATGTGAATCAAGCGATTACTGCAAAAGTACCCGTAGTAATGACAGAGATGTCATTGGATGAGGCGAGAGTACATGGTGCAGAAGGTGCTTTTGAGAATAAATATGGTGATGTGGTAAAAGTGTATCATATAGAAGGTTTTTCCAATGAGATCTGTGGTGGTCCACATGTAGCCAACACGGCGGACATTAAGGGTGTTTTCAAGATCAAAAAAGAAGAATCATCCAGCAGTGGCGTTCGTAGAATTAAAGCGATATTAGAATAAAAAATATAAAAAATAATGTAAAACATTATGGCAAGCGGTGATAAAAAAATCGTTTTCAAATCAAGGGGTTTATTGGGGAATAATCTGCACAAGAGCAGCGCGATGGGATCTGTGATCGAAAGTGATACAAATCATACGGTTTTCAACAGAGATGATCGAACGAGAGAAGTATTTCATGATCTCAAGGAAATGGGTAAAGATAATGTGCGAAAAGGAGAATTGGTAGAGAAACTTGCGGATTATAAATACAAAAAACATTATGATCCCAGAGGTATCGATACGATAGCAAAGAATCTCGGTTTGGGAAAGATCGAAAAAAGTGATTGTTCAAAATCTATTACGACAAAACAAGATATGCATCGCGGTAGTGACATCGCGTCAAAAAAAATGGGTGGAGAAACACATGCTGGTCTCACAGGCATAGGAATGCAATCACAAATGGGTCGTGGCACAGCGCCAAAACTTGGTGGAGGTGGAAGTGTAGGGCGCTTTCTCGGTGGTGTTGGACGATGATCGTAGAGATATAAAATATATTTATAGAGGATGCGATACCTAAGATCGCATCTTTTTATTTTTTCTATGAGTCACTGTCATTACAGTAGTTGTTAGTAACTTTCTAATGTCTCATGTCAAATTGAAATTTTGGAATTTCAATCGGCAAGTCATTTTATGACGGTGAAATATTAGACAGTTACTTATATAAAAAATAAAATGAACTTCATTGTCATCCCGACCAAAGCGGAGGGATCTCATGCTGTACTTTTAGAAAAAAAATCTTTGTTCAAAAGACAAACTGTGCATAACTTGTGCATAAGGTGGTCTTTTTTGTGGTGTGTTACATATATAAAATTTGACGAAAAAACATAAAGTGGTGTAAAATGTCACATAGTGATATAAAAGTGGTGAAAAGTGGTGAAATTTAGATTGAGAGTCATATGTTTATTGGAGAATACAATCATTCAGTTGATGTAAAAAACAGATTGGCTTTACCGTCAAAATTTCGTGTGGAGCTTGGTAGTACAGTTGTGGTGACGCGCGGTTTGGATAAATGTCTATTTGTATATCCACTCATTGTGTGGCAAGAGTTGGCGCAAAAATTAGGAACGATGCCAATCGGTGAATCTGCAACGCGATCATTTGTACGACTTATGCTTGCAGGTGCAACGGATGTGAATGCTGACGGGCAAGGACGTGTACTTATTCCGGATTATTTGAAACAGTATGCAGAAATTGAAAAGGATGTAATTGTTGCAGGACTTTTCAATCGATTGGAAATTTGGGATGAAAAGAAATGGCGGATATATAAAGAGGATGCAGAAAAGAATACGGATGACATTGCAGAGAATTTGGGGAAGATTGGTGTGTATTAAACAGATATAGTGATTTATGGAACGAACGCAGCATGTGCCGGTAATGATGAACGAAGTGCTTGATTGGATGGATATGCGTCCGGGCATGACGGTTGTTGATGCAACGCTTGGTGGCGGTGGATATACAAAAGAAATTTATGAAAAAATTGGACCCTGTGGAAAATTGATCGCTTGCGATCAAGATCAAAGAGCGATTGAGAGGTTTACGAATAGTTATCCGAAATTGGCACAGAAAATCAACTTAGTTCATTCAAATTATTCTCAGATAAGAAAAGTCTTGCAAGAGCAAGATGTCACAGAAGTGGATGTGATCGTCGCAGATCTAGGGCTTTCATCGGACCAGTTGCATGAAACTGATAGGGGATTCAGTTTTGCACAGAACGGGCCGATTGATATGCGCATGGACCGAGAAGGATCACTTACTGCTTCAACGATCGTTAATCATTATGCGGAGGAAGAAATAGCAAAGATTATTTTTTCCTACGGTGATGAAAAGTTTGCACGACGGATTGCGCGAGCGATTTGCGCAAAGCGACCAATCACAACAGGAGAGGTATTGGCGCGTGTTGTGAGTGATGCATTACCGCCTGCGGTGAGACGTACTCTCAAAATTCATCCGGCAACGAAGACGTTTCAGGCATTGCGCATTGCAGTGAATGATGAATATCGGCATTTGCAGATTTTTCTTACAGAGGGAATACAAGTATTACGGAGTTCTGGAAGGATGGTCGTTGTATCCTTTCATTCTGGAGAGGATCGACTGGTAAAAAATACATTTCGTGCACATGCGAGGGGATGCATTTGTGCGGAGGATGTGCCGATCTGTACATGTAATCATGTGCCAGACGTGCGAGTGCTTACCAAAAAGCCGATTTACCCGTCAGAAGAAGAGATACAAAAAAATCCACGTGCACGAAGCGCACGGCTGCGTGCTGTGGAAAAAATATAAAAAAAGATCACGTGTGAGGGGGGCACGTTGGTTAATTGTAGCCAGCATGCCATATTATAATACTGCACAACGACGATCATATTGTGTGTATCGTCGCGGTGTACAAAAAACAAATACACAAAAACATCCTACTACAGCACAAGGCTTTGGTTCTGTTGGTGTTTTCATATTTTCTTGTGTCGTACTCACAGGCATTCTTTATCTTTTCACTGCCAATGATGTTGCGATCAAAGGTGGTGAGATCTATACGATCGAACAAGAAATTAAGGAATTATCACGTGAAAATGAACAATTAACGATTCAAGAGGCGCAATTGCGTTCTTTGGAGAATATAGAGAATGTGGTAAAAGATAAGGGCATGGAAGAAGTTTCCGATCCAGTGTATATCGATAAAGAAACATACGTTGCATTGGACGGCGCAATGTAATGAAAAATAAAAAATATACAACAACCAAAAATTCCGCAAAAAATGATCGCGTACTTTGGTCGCGTACATCGATCATCTTTCTTATTTTGGGATGTATTTTTCTTGTAATTATTACACGACTAGTTCTCGTGCAAGTTTTTGATTATGAAAAATATTCTTCCTTGGCATTTCGTCAACATACAGTAGAAAAAAACATTACTTCTTTTCGCGGTGAAATATTTCTAAAAAATAAAGAAGAGGTATACCCACTGGGTGTAAATCGAGAATATTTTATGGCGTATGTATCACCACGTGATATTTCTGATGATCATATTGCTGCAGCTGCGCATCAGATTGCACAAGAACTCCAGTTGGATGAGGGGATCATATTACAAAAACTTGCCAAAAGACATGATATTCATGAGGAACTGAAACATAAAATAACACGTGAAGAGAAAGAAAAAATTGAACAAAAAAATATTGAAGGATTGTATTTCTTGCCGGAATATTTTCGCTTCTACCCAGGCGGTTCACTAGCTTCGCATGTGATCGGTTTTGTGGGATCTGATGGAGAATCATATCGAGGACGATATGGTATCGAGGCATTTTTTGATGAGGAGTTGCGAGGTAGTGATGGAAAAGTGATTCAAGAGCGTGATGCGCGTGGCGGATGGCTCGCCAATACAGATCGTATTGTTTCTGAAAAAAAAGATGGTACGGATCTCTATTTAACGATCGATTATACGGTTCAATATGAGGTGGAACGTATTCTCAAGTCATCAATTGAGGAATTTGATGCAGAGGGTGGATCTATTATTGTTATGGAGCCAAAAACAGGGAAGATCCTCGCGATTGCAAATGATCCAATGTTCACACCAAATAATTATAACGAAGTTGAAGATGTGGCGGTTTTTCGCAATCATGCAATATCAGATGAGTACGAATGTGGTTCCGTGTTCAAGCCTATTACCATGGCAATGGGATTGGATGATGGTAAGGTAAATAAAGATACAACATATGTGGACACAGGCGCTGTCAAAGTTGCAGAGTACACAATTAAAAATTCTGAAGATAAAGTATACGGACTTCGCACAATGACACAGGTTTTGGAGGACTCCATTAATACGGGAGTGATCCATGTAGAGCGTTTAATAGGAAATAAGAAATTCAAGGATTATGCAGAGCGCTTTGGATTTGGTACGGTAACGGGTATTGAATTGCCTGCAGAGGCCAATGGTAATGTTTCTAATCTTGCACATGTCAAACGAGATGTTGAATATTACACAGCATCATTTGGACAGGGTATTACAGTAACACCACTGCAACTTGCTAGTGCATATAGTGCATTAGCTAATGGTGGATTTGTGATGAGACCTCAAATTATCGAAAAGAAATCATATGCTGATGGCAGCCAAAAAATTATTGAACCTTATCCGGTACATCGCGTGATCAGTGAAGAAGCATCAAAACAGATTGGAGAGATGTTGCGCAGTGTTGTGGTGAACGGTCATGGGAAACGCGCAGATGTACCAGGTTATCTTATCGGCGGAAAAACGGGAACGGCACAAGTTGCAAAGACTGGTGAAAAGGGGTATGATGACTCTCAAACGATCGGTACATTTGCAGGATATGGTCCGATCAACGATCCTCGTTTTGTGATCGTTGTACGTATTGATAACCCAAAAAAAGTGATCTGGGCCGAATCCAGTGCTGCGCCAACATTCGGTCGTGTGATGAAATATTTATTGGATTTTTATAATATACCACCTACGGAGTCGATCATATCAGAAAAAAAATAGTATGTATCAAAAAACACTCAAACTCTCCATATATGAATCTTTGTTGCGATGGATGGCCCGCATTGTATTGTGGCGTCATAAACCTTATATTATCGGCATAACAGGATCAGTTGGTAAAACAACCACAAAAGATATGATCGCACATGTATTGCAAGGTCATAAGAGTATTGGATACACAAAAAAAAATTATAACAATGAAGTCGGTGTGCCATTGACACTTTTTGGTATTGATCGAGATGTAAACTCCATCTCAGGAGTATTTTATACGTTTTATAAGTGGTTGAGTGTATTGTGTGTGGCAAAATATCCTGAGATTGTTGTCTTGGAAATGGGCGTGGATCGTCCTGGTGATATGGATTATCTGATGAATTTTGTGTCGCCGGATATTTCCATTCTTACAACAATTGCTCCTGCACATAGTGAGTTTTTCCCATCCGTTGAACATATTGCACAGGAAAAACAAAAAATTATCACAAAAATGAAAAATGGGGGAGTGGCAATCGTAAATGCTGATGATCGTAATGTTGTGAATGTATGCGACAAAACGAAAAATCGATGTGTTACGTATGGTACGGATACACATGCGAATTTTTCAGCAACAGATATTGAAGTGTGTTTTCAACAATGCTATACAACAGGTTTGTCCTTCAAATTAAATTATGATGGTAAGGTAATTCCAGTACGTCTGAGCAATTTATGTGCCGATCATATGGTCTTTGCTGCACTCGCAACACTTGCTGTTGCACATGAGCTCAAGATCAATTTGATCGAAGCAGTGAGTGATCTGGCAGATTTTGTCACATCGCCTGGCCGCATGAGGCTTCTTACAGCGAAAAATGATGCGCTTGTGATCGATGACACATATAATGCGTCTCCAAAAGCGATGAAAGCGGCAGTATACACACTCGGCAGGATCCCCGCAAAAAGAAAAATCGCCGTATTGGGGGATATGCGTGAATTGGGAAAGGTATCTGTTGCAGAACACAAAAAGGTTGCAACATATATTGTAGAAAACAAGATTGATGCAGTGTTTTTTGTGGGAGAAAAAATGCATGATGCATATGAGACATTGCAACAACGAACAATAGAAAAAATATATTTTCCAGATGCAAAAAGTGCGGTGGAACATGTGGTAAAATACGTTGAACAAGGGGATGTAATTTTGGTAAAGGGATCCCGAGGTGTGCATATGGAATCTATTGTGCAGAGAATTGTCAATGATCCATCACAAACGATCCAGTATTGATTTTTGGGAGAATCTTTGATATACTCAACCCTGTTGTCTTCTGACAAACAATAGGGCCCTATCGTCTAGAGGCTAGGACGTATCCCTCTCACGGATGAAACCGGGGTTCGATTCCCCGTAGGGTCACACAAGTGTAATTTTGAAGCTCAAATTCTGAATTTCGAATGAATATAACGTAAGATGCACATGTGAATGTAGAGCTTTGGGTAGCTCACTTGCATTTTTGGAGGAAGTGTGTATACTAGGGTATACATATAAAAGTGCATAGAAAAGCGCTTTTTATTAGTGTTTGTTTATTTTTTTATACCATTATGTCGCAAGATAATCTTATCAAGCTTGTTTCACAAGGAGATGAAGAAGGAAAAGGAAAAGGTCATATCATTTGGTCACATAAAAACGCCAAAAAACTTCGTGGAATCAAAATTGAGGTCAAAAAATTCAATCCGATTGCAAAGAAACACACGGTTTATCGTGAAAAAAAATAATTTTAATTCGTTTTGTAATACGCCAAAAATATGTCACGAACATGTGAAATTACAGGAAAAGGCACAGCAACTGGTAATAATGTTTCTCATTCACAGCGAAAAACCAGAAGAACTTTCAAGATCAATCTTCAAAAGCGAAATTTGATCAATCCTGCAACGGGATTAAAAATGTCGGTAAGACTTTCTACCTCTGCGCTTCGCACGCTCAAAAAATGGCAGAGCGAGGGTAAACAATATGATCTTCGTGCACTTATCCAAAACTAACAAAGAAAAATCATCGCGTACGTGATGATTTTTTATTTTTTTAAGTTGTTCATATGAGAGAAAAGTAGTATAATTGGATCATCTAATCTATAAAATATTTTTATGCAAAGAAAGATTATTTTAACAACAATGATGATCGGTGTTGCATTGACGTTGAGTGCATGTGGTGCAAAAATTCCCACACAAGAACAGATTAAGGAAACCGCCAATACGGCACAGCAAAAGGTGGAAGATGGCGGAAAAAAGATCACGGGAAGTATGGAAGATGTTGTGATGATGGATGAGCCAATGAAATGTACGTGGGAAGAAGAGAGTGGAACAAGTGGTGTTACATATGTTGACGGTGAAAAAGTGAATAGCAAGATTTCTAATATGCCGGTGGGGCCAAATGGTGAATTGGGAGACTCATATACGATTAGTGATGGGGAATGGGTATATATGTGGTCGTCGCTTTCTGCACAGGGCACAAAGATGAAAATGAACAAAGAAATGGCGGAACAGAAAGATCTTCCCGAAGTTAATGTTCCAAAGGATGAGCAAATGCCTGAGAGCAAATTTGATGGATTGGACATGAGCACACAAAATAACTATGATTGTGGTAAATGGAAGGCGGATGCATCAGTGTTCATACCTCCGACAAGCATTACATTTGTTGACATGGATGAAATGATGAAACAAATGAACCTATCGATCCCGGATGGCGATACGCAGTAAATGTGTAATATAAGAACTTATAAGAAAAACGGCCTTAACAGCCGTTTTTCCTGTTGCCTACTTTGCAAAAAAATATTGCACGAGTATGATAGAATAAGAATATATAAATGATAAATATGTTTTTATGACATGTAAAGGCGGTGTTAAAATTTTCCTTCTCCTGCTCATTATAATTGTAGTTGGGCTTTCGGCTGTTATGTTCTCTTTTGATGATCATGGTATCGCAGAAAATGTGCAAAATAAAGCACAAGAGGCATTGCGAGACGGAGGTGAAAAAGTGATTGATAAAGTGGCCGAGGAAGGGCGCGTTGCAGTCGGAGAGAAGCTCAAGGAGACCGGGGAAAAAATGATGACGGTGGAAAATAATGATCCGGGTGTGTACCAAAAATATGACGAAAATATTGTTGCGCAGTATGAAAAAAATATTTTGTTCTTTACAGCATCATGGTGTCCCAGTTGTGTGGAGGCAGACAAAAATATACTGGCGCAAAAAAATATGATCCCCACAATAATGGCAATTTATGCAGTGGATTATGATGCAGCAGTGCAATTACGTGAAAAATATCACATCGACAAACAACATACATTTGTGCAGATCGATCAATCAGGCAATGAGATTACGAGATGGACAAACAGTACAACAGTGGAAGACATTGTCTCACATATGCAGTAATAATATAAAGTTCAGAAAAAGGTATGGATATTTATCAAGAATCAATCGCATTACATCACAAAAATCATGGAAAGATCTCACTTAGTCTAAAAGTTGATCTCAAAACAAAGAAAGATCTCTCATTAGCGTATTCACCAGGTGTTGCCGGTGTATCACGAGCAATCAGCGAGAATCCAGAAATGGTAAAGGATCTTACGATTAAGAAAAACACAATTGCCATAGTATCGGATGGAAGCGCAATTCTGGGTCTGGGAAATCTCGGTGCAGAAGCCGCAATTCCAGTGATGGAGGGCAAAGCTGCTCTTTTTAAGAGATTTGCTGATGTTGATGCATTCCCAATTTGTCTTGCGACACAGGATGTGGAAGAGATCATTGAAACGGTTAAGCGAATCGCGCCGGTTTTTGGCGGAATCAATTTGGAGGATATCAGTGCACCGCGATGTTTTGAAATTGAAGAACGATTACGTAAAGAAATGACCATTCCAGTAATGCATGACGATCAACATGGCACGGCAGTTGTAGTACTGGCCGGACTTATGAATGCAATAAAAATTCGTGGTGGTCAAAAAGAAGATCTAAAAGTTGTGATGAATGGCGTGGGTTCTGCCGGTGTGGCAATTACAAAGATCCTTTTGGAGTGGGGTGTAAAAGATATTGTGCTTTCTGACAGTCGTGGTGTGGTCACGATAGATCGTGATGACATTAATGATGTGAAGAGATCGATGGCAGGACAGACAAACCCGCGTAAAGTCTCAGGTATGATGGAAGATGCACTTGTGGGTGCAGATGTATTTATCGGCGTATCAGTTGGTAATATTCTTACAGAAAAGCATATAGAAAGAATGGCCAAAGACCCGATCATTTTTGCACTTGCAAATCCAGAACCGGAAATTATGCCGGATATTGCCAAAAAAGCCGGTGCATTTATTGTGGCAACAGGACGCAGTGATTTTCCAAATCAAGTGAACAATGTCTTGGCATTTCCAGGCATATTTCGAGGTGCTTTGGACCATGACATCGTACAATTTACAGATGATATGTTCATTAAGGCGGCGCAGGCAATTGCAGCATGTGTAAGCGAACTATCCGTTGATATGATCATTCCAGACCCCTTTGACGAAAGTGTCGCACCAGCGGTTGCTGCAGTGATCAGATAGTTAGCGCATGCGACAGTACCAATGATGTATGGTAAAATTGAAGTATGTTGACGTAATGAGAGAAAATAAAAGTATATATGAAAAAAAATATCAAGAGAGTTTTCTATGCGCTTATTGTGATCTTCGTAGTCTTTTTTTTGTGGCAAAGATTTAGTGGAAAAACAAAGGATGCACAACAAGAATCAATTGTCGTGGGAAAAGGTGCAGTTATGGAAACTGTGAGTGATAGTGGGGAGATTCAGCCAGTCTCATATGCCAATTTGTCTTTTGAAGTGCCAAGTGTGATCGAGTGGATCGGTGCGAATATTGGAGATGAAGTAAAAAAAGGACAGGTCATGATCCGGATCGATCGTGATCAATTGGGAGCACAAATTCACAGTGCGCGCATTACTGTGGAAAAAGCAATTGCTGCAGAAGAGCTTGCACGACGTAAGTGGGATGATTATAAGCCGGAGCAAAAATACAGCATTCTTAAAGATGTAGAACAGGCGCGCGCGCAATTGGCAGCAACACGATCACAATGGACAAAAACTGAAATCGTATCACCAATTGATGGTATTGTTACACAGCAAGACGGACGTGTGGGAGAGGTGGCGAGTGGCACCGTTATGCGTGTGATCGATCCTTCGGTCATGCACATTGAGGCATTTATGTCAGAGTCCGATGTGCCAAAGATGCATGTTGGTCAAGAGGCAAAGATCACATTTGACGCTTTTGATGATGAATTGTTTCGCGCAGAAATCGAGCAGATCGATCCAGAAGCTGTACAAATCCAAGACGTGACATATTATCGCACATTGCTCAAAATGGATCATGTGGAGGAACGTATGCGTCCAGGTATGAGCGTGGATGTGGATATTATCGTTGCACAAAAAGATGATGTTTTGGCAATTCCAATTCGATTTATGCGGTCGGATGACACGGGAGACTTTGTGTATATATCGGATGGAAAAGAAGGATATGCAAAACAATATATTACACGTGGATTGGAAGGAGATAATGGTAACGTGGAGATCGTGAGCGGATTGCAAGAGGGACAAGAGATCTTTGCGATATATGATGAAGATAAAAAATGATATGGCACAAGAAGAGGTGATCATTGCATGTAAGAATTTGCAGAAGGTGTATGATATGGGTGAAACAAAAACACATGCACTTTGTGATGCGTCATGTGAGATTCGGCGTGGGGAGTTTGTGTCAATTATGGGACCAAGCGGATCTGGTAAGTCAACTTTGATGCATGTACTCAGTTTATTGGAGCGACCAACAGGCGGTTCGTATCTTTTTCGTGGGAAAGATGCATTGATCTTTGATGATGAAGAACTTGCGCGCATCCGTAATCAAGAAATTGGATTTGTGTTTCAATCTTTTAATCTTTTATCGCGCGTAAGTGTGCTGGAGAATGTGGAATTGCCACTTTTGTATGATTTTTATAGTGATGACACGGCATCAGACAAAAAAACATTTCTCGGAAGATTATTAGGATCGACCGGAAAAAAAGAACGTGTTAAAAAAGCATTGGCGGATGTGGATATGTTACACAGGATCGACTTCATGCCGCACCAACTCTCCGGCGGAGAAAAACAGCGTGTGGCAATTGCACGTGCTCTTGTGAACAATCCGGATGTGATCTTTGCAGATGAGCCAACGGGCAATCTTGATTCTAAATCAGGAACGCAAGTTTTGCGCATCTTGCAACATTTGCATAAAAAGGGGCATACGATCATTTTGGTCACACATGAACATGCAACTGCTGAACATGCTGAAAGAATTTTGCGTATCAGTGATGGATGTATTGTGTCTGATGAAAAAGTTTCACAGAGGCGCTTTGCGGATGATGTTGTGCTTGTTAAATAATATACAAAAAACTGTTAGTATTTTTTTATGATCCGTCAATTGCTTCTCTCACTTCGTATCACGTGGCAAAATTTTTTTGCGGCAAAGTTGCGCACATCTTTGACGGTTTTAGGTATTGTTATTGGCATTGCTGCCATTTTGATCGTTATGAGCATCGGAGCGAGCGCACAAGATCTGATTCTTGGTCAAATTCGTGCTGTAGGATCGAATTTGATTGGTATTTTGCCAGGTGCATCGGAAGATGATGGTCCGCCGGCGAGTGCATTTGGTATTGTGATCACAACCCTTACAAATGATGACCTGGAGGCTTTGAGAAAAAAGAGTAATGTGCCACATGCGGTTGCAATTTCCGGTTATGTCACAGGTAACGCTATTGTCAAAAGTAAAAATTATACCAAATCACAAACGTTTCAAGGCGTCTCGGCAGATATGATCAATGTGGAAAACAACACAATTTCTACCGGACGTTTTTTTTCTGTTGCGGAAGATGAAAAAAATGCACACGTTGCCGTATTGGGAGCGACAATTGCAAAAGACATTTTTGATGATGCTGATCCTCTTGGTAAAAAAATCAAGATCGATGATCAAACATTTCGAGTTGTTGGCGTACTAAAGCCAAAGGGTTCATCATTGATCTCTAATTTTGACGAGATGATCTATATCCCACTTCAGGCTGCACAAAAAAATCTTTTGGGAATTGATCACTTGAATTTCATTCGTTTACGTGTGGATAGTGAAGAACATATGGTACAAACAGAAAAAGATGTAGATGCGCTTTTACGATCAAGACATGATATTCCTGATGATGAAAATGGGGATTATTCCATACGCAATATGGCAAGCGCTTTGTCGATCATCAATAATGTAACCAACATTATGAAATATTTTCTTGCAGCAGTTGCTGCGGTCTCTTTGATCGTCGGAGGAATTGGTGTGATGAACATCATGTTCATTGCACTATCACAACGTATTCGTGAAATTGGTTTACGCAAGGCAGTAGGCGCACGCAAAAGAGATATTGTGACGCAATTCCTTTTTGAGTCCATGACCATTGCTTGTGTTGGAGGAATTGTTGGATTTTTAAGCGGTTTGGGTGTGGTGTATTTTGTAGGCTATGTTGCACGCGTACAAGGTTATACATGGACGGTCTTTCTTTCGTGGAATATGGTCGTGATGGCATTGATCACATCAGCGATCTTGGGATTCTTTTTCGGCATTTATCCGGCATGGAAAGCATCGAAAATCTCTCCAATGGAAGCATTACGTTACGAATAAAAAATATGAATATCATTTCTCTTATTATTATTTCGGTCAAAAGTCTCTTTTCGCATAAGATGCGTACAGTTTTGACGCTTTTGGGTATTATTGTAAGTGTAATGGCGATCATGAGCGTGGTGACAATGGGTGAATCCTTTCAGTCATATGTGAGCGGTGAAATTGAGGCATTTGGCACCGACACGATCCAAGTAGAAACATCCCTTCCTGAAACGGAGCATGTATCTTCTGAGAATGCATCAAGCATGGCGATGGGCGTGCAAATTACTACGCTTACGGAAGATGATGCAGAGGCATTGGCGCAATTGCCAAATGTTGTAGCGTATAACACGGGACTTCTCGGACAGGCGCGGGCGAAGTATGATGATAAAAAAAGATATGTAACAATTTTGGGGTCTAGTGCTGATGCACTAGTTGTCGATCCTGGCGCTGAGATCGCATACGGAAGATTTTTTACAGAAGAAGAACATCGCACATCGGAAAATGTGATCGTTGTAGGTTCCACAGTTGCAGAAGCACTTTTTGATAAGGTGGGGGATGAAGTGATTGGAACACGCGTTACTCTCAATGATAATCGATATAAGGTGGTGGGTATTTTGAAAGAGCGTGGCGCTTCATTTGGATTTTCTTTTGATGATATGGTATATATGCCGCATACCACATTACAAAAAAAGATCTTGGGCATTGATTACTTGAGTTACATTACTTTTAAGGTGGGTGATGTGCAAACAATTGATCAAACAGCAGAAAGTATGCGATGGATATTGCGCTCGCGTCATGAAATTGATACGCCAAGTGAGGATGATTTTTCTGTTATGACGATCATTGAAGCACAAGACATGTTTGATACAATCCTTGGCGGTGTAAATATCTTACTTCTGGCTCTGGCTTCCATTTCTCTTTTGGTTGGTGGAATTGGAATTATGAATATTATGCTGGTGTCGATTGAAGAACGGCGCATGGAAATTGGTTTGCGGAAAGCTCTTGGTGCGCGTAAGCGAGACATCATCAAGCAGTTTGTGATCGAATCAATTGTGATCGCATGTGCAGGATCGATCATTGGCATTATTATCACCACAGTTCTTCTCTCCGCTGCATTTGCTGCGATTCGTTATGCAGGGTTTGATGACATTAATTTTTATATTCCCACACGAGCAATACTTGTGGCGATGATCTTTTCTGTGTCATCAGGCATTATCTTTGGTGTATATCCGGCACGTCGTGCAGCGGCGATCTCACCCATGCAAGCAATCTCCTCGTAATAACGGTTCAAATAAAGTAGAAATTGTGTATTTTTTGTCATTCCAGACCTGCCTACCGACAGGCAAACGTCGACTTTGTTTCTAGGATGACAAGCATATCAGTTTCATATAAAAAACCGCCACGGAGGGCGGTTTTTTCGTAAATGCGTGGAAAAGCTATTTTTTACGTCCAGTAAGGAGAGCAGCAATGCTTGCGCCGATTGCTGCACCTGCAGCAGCAGAAATTGCAGCTGCCTTTGCCGGGTTCTTCTTGATGAAATCAGCAACTTTCTTTTCTGCAACAACGAGTTCCTTTTTTACTTTTTTCATCTCTCTTTCAGCCACTTTTTGCAGCTTTTGAGCCTCTTTTTTAGCAATTGCACGCGGGTCAATCTTCTTTTTTGCGGTTTTTTGTACCATTGTTTTATTTTTACATATTACACGCCCTCATTATAACACATTATGTAAAAATACCAACAAAAAGCCATTTTTTATGGTATTATGAGATACTTGACAAAAAAGCAATTTTCTGCTATTATAGTTGGTTAACTCGACGATGTACGGAGATGTCTATCATAATAGAAATTATATTGTTTTATGAACAGCAATCAACAAAAAAAGATCACTGTGATCATTCCTACATTTAATGTGGAGGATTTGATTGAGCAGGCAATTCGCTCTGTTTTATGGGCAGATGAGATCTTTGTTGTGGACTCTTTTTCGACAGATCGTACAGTTGAGATCGCAAAAAAATATGGTGTGCGTGTTGTACAACATGAGTATGTGTACAGTGCAAAACAGAAAAACTGGGCAATTCCACAAGCAAAAAATGACTGGATACTTCTTCTTGATAGTGATGAGGTTGTAACAGATGAGCTTCGTGATACGATCCAACACATGCTTGCAACAAATAATATTGAATCATTTGATGGATTTGGTATTGCACGCAAACACTACTTTTTGGGAAAGTTCTTGCGATGGGGCGGACGATATCCATTGTATAATATTCGATTATTCCGTAAGTCATGTCGCTATGAAGATCGCAATGTGCATGCACATATCATTCTTGCAAAAGATCGTATGAAAAATATTTCCGGAGATATCTTGCACTATAGTGATCGATCATTGGAACAGTTTTTTGAGAAATTCAATCGATATTCCACATGGCAAGCAAACTACATGTTGCGTGTCTATGAACATGGTATGACAAAGATCTCGTGGACAATGTTTTTGACAAATCCGTTTTATGCAAAGGCGATGATCAAAGACTTATGGACGTTTATTCCGTTGACGCCGCTCATTCGCTTTGTATACATGTTCGTATTACGGTTAGGATTTTTGGATGGACGACACGGATTTATGATCGCATTCTTCTATGCATTTCAAGATTATGTTGCAAAAACCAAATATCTCGAGATGCGTAAAAAATCACCGAAGATGCGTCTCACATTCCAAAAGTATGTTGCAAAAAGTTGTGCATCACTCTGGCAATCACATAAAGGTTTTGGTAGCTATGTCGATAATGACTTCTCAATTAAAAGTAATAATGTAACCATATGAACCATATAACAATTACAGACATGATGTCACGATGGCGTATGCTCTTGGTGTTCACAATTGTGTTTGGACTCATTGCATTCATTGTATCTGCACTGCTTCCTGCGAAGTATCAAAGTGACATACAAATGATCGTGATCCAAAAACAAGCGGATGACAAGGTGGACGCATTCAGTGCGACAAAGTCTGCAGAGTTCTTGAGCAATATTTTTGCACAAGCGATCTATACTACGTCGTTTTTCAATAGCGTGCAGGATGCACCGTTTGATGTGCGACGCACATTTTCTCATGATCCGGAAAAACGTCAAAAAGAATGGGAAAAATTCATCAATGTAAAAAAAGTGAACAATACCGGTATTCTCAAGATCAGTGTATATGACGAATCTCGCAAAACAGCGGAAGAAACAGCAAAAGCGATCGCATATATTTTGACCACGAACAGTGAATCATATCATGGTGGTGGCGCGCGGGTGGAAGTGCGTTTGATCGACGGACCAAATACACCGCTTCGACCGACAGTGCCATATATTATTCCCAATACGATCGTTGGTGCACTTGGCGGCATGATCATTGCAATGATACTTATCTATTTTTTCCCGGCAGTACAATTTAGTACGTCACATACGCCCATAGATCAATATGCGCAAGAAGTGGAAGAAATGATGGTATATGAGCCGACCACAGTTGTATTCGCACCGGAAGAAATGCAAGAAGATATCGTATCTGAACATTTCAATAAGGTGGGTGGGACGATCGAATTTGATCCTGAGGTGGAGGAACTTCACAAGCGGATCAGTGAATTTCGTACAACAAACGGTTAAAAAGATATTGCATGCACACGTGATCCATGATACACTGACCTACTTAATAGGAAAGAATCAAAGGATCACACATTCTGCTGTGTAGCACAAAGATTTTTGTGCTACATGCAGAGTCAGAAAAGGTCTGATTCTAGAATTTGTTCTTATAAAAGAAGTATTTACATAGCCTAAGGAGGGCAAAGAAGATGAGAAAATTGATGGCAGTTCTGGTAGTCTTGGTGTCATGTGCATTTGCGTCAAATTCAATTGCGGCTGTGCACGTCTATGGAAAATTGGAAAGGGTAGCGGCAGTCGTTGTGTATCTTGAGGGTCAAGGTGCACAAGATGTTTATGCCCATCCCACATCAGAGGTCATGGGAACGTACAAAGGAAAGCCATGGCCCGGTGTCAATGTCGCGACAGTGGAAAGCAGTGATGGATCCCAGGGTATTTTCGTTCCGGTTTCCAACAGCGTGCTTAAGGAAGGATTGTGCGATGATCAAAAGACGCTTCTGCGAACTTTTGTTCCACCGCCAGCTCCAGCAAAAAAAGCTCCGGCAAAGAATCTCTATGCTGGTACAGTGCCTGCAAGTTCCATGCGTACCATTCAGAGCGGTGACTCATGTGATGAGCGCCAATTTTCTGGTATGGTAACAAAGGGAGCGCTCGAGGCATCAGGCGGACAAACCGTCGATGTACTTGAGCTTCATAGACGTGCCGGAAAATCCATGGAATACAAGGCCAAACGCTTGCGAGTAGATGCATCGTCCGGTATTGCCATTCCGATGGTATGGTCCTCAGACGGAAGCTGTGTACGAAAGTACTCCGAGCAGTCCTTGACTGAGTCAGAGTTACGGACGCTTCTTTCAACCTCCGAATCGTTGCGGTCTACGACTGTAAGTGATATTGGGCGAAAAAACTTCGGTGCACATCTCACCGAAGGGGTATATCTGATATATCCGACCAAATAAGGTGTAAAAAAAGAGCATTGGTCCCCATGTGGATCCGTGCTCTTTTCCTTTTTTCAGCTCTTGACAGCGAAGTGTTTTTGGTATATAATACATGGTTCTATGGTGATCGCAGTTCTGTGACACTGAGAATAGGGAATGGTTGTTCTTATTAATAATCATCGAAATCCCAAGGAGGAAACTGCGATGAAAAAGACCCTGGTGTTGCTGGTTGGGATGTGCGTAGCAGGTTGGGTGGCGAGCGCTTCTGCGGTGGACTTCGTGCAAACGGATGGAGCGATCTGTAAGGATCGCCCGTTCTCAGGCATGGTCACCAAGGCTGTGCTTGAAGTCGGTCCTTCCGATGCAATCGAAGTGATCGATCGCGGCGCAGAGTTCAAGAAGCCGGCCGCACGCTTCAAGGCCAAGCGTATCCGAATTGAAGAGGACGGCATTGCGTATCCGCTCATGGATAGCAATGACAAAAAATGCGTCGCCACAACCGCATCTGCGATGTTTGAAGAGCGAGAAGTGGAAGCCGGACTTCTCATGCCTGGCGAAAAGCTTCGTGCCCTAAGCGTCACGGATGAAGGTCGCAACAAGATCGGCGAATACAAGACGGTCCAGGTCTGGATCATCGAGTAAGCGCCGGTAACAAGGGTGTTGCAAGAATGCTATAATGGCAAACTTGCAACACCCTTTTTTCATTATAAAATATATCTATTTATCTTTTTTCAAACAGTAAGTAATGATCTAATAACATACATGTCTTTGCGAGGAGCGGAACGAAATATAGCGACGAAGCAACCTTTGGTCATTGTATAAAAATATAACATATTAGTATGGGATTGCTTCGTTGTCTCTCCTCGCAAAGACAACTAGATGAAAAGTTTTTTGGACTGCCACGAATACAAGTTATCCTTGCAGAGACAAAAAGGCGTCTTCGCGAAGTCGCTTTGCGACTGTGGCGAACTAGAGAACTTACATCATTTCACATTTTGTACGTTAAATGCACTATCGAAATTGATTGACAAAATATGAAAAATATGATATAATTGCAAGTTATGTGAATAGTTGTGTATAAAGATCAAAAACGCTTCTGTGCATAAGAATTTGTGCCCACAAGCGTGATCTTTATCAAAGATCACATGAGGTTTGTAAACTTAAAAATTTAGCCAATGGAGGTTGGTGATATGAGATACTACGTTATGTATGTGTTCTGTTGTCTCGTATTGTTGTCCGGTTGTGCCGCTGGAAACCAGGGTAAGGTGCCCAGTTTTGCAATGGTGCAGGGAGAACAAGGTGTTGCTCTGCCGCATCCCGATGCGGTGGAAGATAAAAACAAGGGGGAGACGCTCGTAACATTTACGGCGATCATTCCACCAGAATTTATTGTTGAAACACGGGGAACGCTCAAATCCGTGTATCCACTGGTGGGTGCACATATGAGTGATCCGAGCAAAAAGATCGAGGACGGCTTCTGCTATATTGAGGGAAGTAAAGCACTCTACAAAAATCCGTGGGGACTTATTCCCGCGGTATGTACTGTGACTGGTACAAAGAAGCAATTCGAGAAGTACCGTTGGACAATTGTCAATCAAGATGGTGGTGTGTGGGCGACTTCGCCAACAGCAACCGCGATGATCGACGACAAGCAGTGGGACTTCATGAAATTCGAAAATGATTTCACACATCGCACGGAAGTTTTGACCAAGGTTGGTGATACTCTTTATGAGATCAACGAGTTCTGGAAGGAACGGTACCGTGAACTTGGGCAAGTTCCCAAGAACGATGTATATGAGATCGTGATCGATCCTAAAAACCCAAAATGGCAAGCATATCGTGAGAAGCTTATCAAAGAGATGGGTTTTTCGATTGCATTGCCAAACGGTGAGCCTGTCGTGTCGACGGTTGACCGTGACAAGATGGTTGAGATCCTTGCTGAAGTACCACGTGTGACAAAATGGCAGAAGATGGTGTCACATTTGGGCGTGTCAATTGGCACGCCGGAGGTCATGGCGATCTCTGCTGCAAGCAGCATATTAAACGGCGGTATAGCTGCGTTGTTCGACAACCAGCTTTATACAAATACGGCCAGAGGTCTCGCACAGCGACGTGATTTTGCGCCGCATATGAGATTTTGGTACGATGAAGTTCAACAAGCAATGAGGAGCAGACAATGAGAACACGAACTTTTCTATCGGCATTGTTGCTTTGTGTTGTGGGTGCTGTTAGTGCCTTCGCACAGAGCGGATCTGACACGTTGGGACTTTCTTCCAATGTTGTTTCAACACTCAACAAGTCTTCCGTATGTGCCACTGTGGTGCAGACGGGAGAGAAAATCACCTTTGCCAATGTTGGCGGGGTGAAAGTCGGCAAAACCGATAGTGGTATCTGGATGCAATTTATCGCATTCCAAGACAAACTCCCGTTCAAAGGAGCAAATGCCATTATCGCAAAAGGTGGAAACATTGAGCGCAAGGTTGTAGATGTCATGCCCTGTGAAGGAAATGCATCAATTGCAATCGCATCAATGACCACCGAACCGGCACGCATTGCGCGACCGAATCGCCGAGTTGCGGAGGAGTTATCTGCAGCGCAAACCCAAAATGTGGGAGCGCAACGGCAGATCATGCCAAAAGCACTTCCGCAAGGCGTGGAAGAGGTTGAGCGTGAAGTTGCAAAACTTTTCCCGCAAGATGAAGTTGTAGAAGATAGTGGTCCAAAACCGGTCGTCGCTTACGATAGTAAGAACGCCGCCGGTGAAGGATCTGTCTTTGACAATCTGGACGCAAAGGTTACAGTTACACGCATGGGTTCCATGAGTGGCAGTGATCGCAAGCGTGATGGGAAAAGCATTACTGTTGAAGGTACGTATTATCAACCGGCGTGGGATGGTAAGGGTCGCATAGGCGCCCATGCCACTTACACCAATGGCGAAAGTAATAGCAAAAACCCCGCCAATGGTCGTACAACAAATACAGATTATTGGAAGGTTGGCGCTGGTGGTGTATCTGAGTATGAGTTTGCCCCCAATACAGATTTCGTTGTAGAGGGTGATCTGCTCTATCAGGACACCAAGAGTCGTATTCCAGCAAAAAATTTCCGCTCCCATCAAACGGAGTGGCAAGCAGATCTCGATCTGTCGATTGCCAGCGATGACAATCGGAAAAATGGCTATGCCTTATTTCCGTATTGGGAAGTCGGTGCCAGGGCAATCAAGTCATTCGGTGTGGATTATTCCGACACCAGCAATAAGAATGACTGGTATGATAACAGTCGCTACAGCGTCTACGGTAATGTGGATCTCTATGATTTCCATGCTGGAGATGTATGGCGATTCACTCCAACTGCCGGTTTGGAAGGTGGGTACATGGTTGGGAAAAGTGCTTCTTTCATAGAGCCTGGACTCAGCATCAAAACCGCCTACAAAGGCAAAGAGATCCTCGAGACGGGTGTTGACTGGCGATTCCTCTCCGGAGATAATCGTTGGAACGCATTTGGTACGATCAGACCACTGCGCATTGGACGCATTCTGTGGGCCGAAGGCACCGCAGATTACGAATCAAAACGTTAAGTAAAGACAAACCTCAACCGAAGCCGTGTAAACTTATAATAGTTTACACGGCTTCTTTCTTTTGTAGCGAAAAATTGATAAGATGAATGTGTGAGAGTCAATTGTCATTCCCGCGTAGCCTGCCTGCCGGTAGGCAGGGTCGGAATGACAAATGTACAGATTTTTTATCAAATTATTCCGTATCAAAAATATAAATAAGGATTTAATGTAAACCAATTATTGTGAAGAAAAAAATACTTTTAATTTCAGGTACGATCTTTGCACTTGTGTGTACAATGTATGCGGTCTTTTTGATGTGTGCTGCGAGTGTGGAGTATGGGATATTTCTTATACAAGAAGAACAATCGGATCATTATATAAAGATGCATGAAAAGATAAAACGTGTGGACATGCTGATGCAAAAAGAAATACCAGCATCTCTTGTAGTGATACAGACATCCAAAAAAATTTCAAACAGTGAAAAGATCACTATTATGGAGCAATTGCGCACCCTGGAGGAAGTTGCGGCGGAAATTGAGCGGGAAACAATGTACTATGATGAAGATAATACCGTACACATGTTCTTTCCACCGGAGGGGCGTACGGTAACGTATTTTCAGGAAGCGCGTAATACGCCACTGTATATTTCTCGGTGTGTACGAAGTATGGAGCAGGCGATCTTTGCAACTACTCTTGTCAAAGATCAAAAAAACATCGTACAGGAAAACATGATGTTGCTACAAGAAGAATTGCGACGTTTGTCAGTGATATCAAATTATTAGAGAAGTATTATGTGTTATTCGTCTTTGCGCCTGCCCGTCCTCTGGCGGGAGGAGTTTACGACGAAGTTTACCTGCCGGCTGGCAGGCAATCTTGAGCAGCGATCACACACCAAGTGAGTGATTTGAATAAACGCCTAAAGAAGGTGTCTATTTTTAGTTGTTCCATAACAGGAAAGTGCACAAGCAACAAGTGTCCATAAAAACCACTGCACTGCAGTACCGCGCCAAATATTTGAGCTCATACCAAAACCGATTTGCGCGATAAAAAGCAAAATGATCACAAGGACGAAGAGTCGTTCGTTACTCAATGGAAGTGATCGGTAAGTTCTGATGAGGTGTACAAGTGTCATGCCCAAAAGAAATGTGAAAAGTCCAAAACCGATAAGGCCGGTTTCCTGCAGCACTTTGATCATGTCATTGTGCGTATAGGGATTGCCTGCATAATAGCCTTGTTCTTTTTCAAATATGGCAATCTCTGTTCCGGCGCCATAGCCAAATGTTGGGGAAAGTTGCCATGCGGCAATGGCATTTTTCCATTGTTGTATACGCCAGCGAATTGAGCTGTCTGCCGGAGGGTTGTAGATCTCTTCGATGCGATCATGCACGGTTTGTGATGCAAAGAACAATGCAACGGCAATGGCACATGTGATAAAAAGGATCTTTGGTGCACGGAGGAGACTGAACAGTGCAAAAAATAATATAAAAGCAAACCATCCACCACGACTGAATGTCAAAAGCAAAATAGTGATCGTGATCAGTAAAAGTGCAATTGTGGCATTGCGATTTTGCAATTGAGCGAACTTTTCGAATGAACGATATGTGAGCAGAGCAACAATGATCAAAAGAAATGAAGCAAACGAATTAGGGTGTTTAAATGTGCCAAAAAGACGACCTTCTGTGCCGGTGTTGTCGCTGTATCCTGTGCTTGTGGCAAGTTGAAAGATCGCAAAAATGAGAGGGAGGATCGATGCGATGATAACGGACGTGAGGATCGTTGTGCGTGCGTGCGGCATTTTTTCACAAAGTATGTATGCGCTGAAAAATGCGGCAAATATACTGATGAGTCGCAATGTTTCCTGAAATGTTGCTCCCTTGTCGATTGAATAAAATACGCTGATAGCGGAAAATAAAATGAAGAGTCCAAAAGAGACGATGAGCGGTTTGTGGGAAAGTTTGGTGTAATTTGTTATAATGAGCGCAGTGCTCATGATGATGAGCATGATGCCCAGAATTGCGGCAATATTGAGTGTAACAGTTTCGGAAAGCGAAACGGAAAAAAAACTATCCAGAAAATCTACAGATGCACGCATGGTGAGCAATGCAATAAAACCCCACAAGGGTTTGTAAAAGAAGATTGTGGTGATCAGGTAAAGTATGGCCATGCCGCCCGTGACGACAGCAGGTAAAAGAAAAGAGATGTGCAAGATCAAGATCACAACAAAACCAATGATGAGAATGATCCCTGTTGTTTTATGTGATATGATCGAGAGATCACTGCTTTTCATAGAAAAAAATTATTCCTTAGTTTTTTTGTATTGCTTTATTATAGCATGAATGAGATGATAAATATATGAAAATTTTACAAATACATAAATATTATAGTAGAAAGCGCGGTGGCGGATCAGTCTCGGCTTTTTTTGAAACCAAAGAATTACTTGAATCCATGGGGCATGAAGTGATGGTTTTTTCCATGCATGATGCGGACAATGAATATGCGCGAGAAAGTGCATTTTTTGCAGCACATTTTGATATTCGCACCGCCAAAGGCATGTGGCAAAAAATGCGTCTTTTGCCGCGTGTTCTGTACAATCGTGAGGCGATGCAAAAATTGGATCTGTTGCTCCAAAAGAAAAAGCCGGATGTTGCACATGTGCACAACATTTATCATTATTTGACGCCGGGTATTTTTCGCGTGCTCAAGAAACATCATATCCCGATCGTCTTTAAATTATCGGATTACCATGCAATTTGCCCAAATTATAAATTGTTCTCACATGGCAAGATTGATCATTCGTGTAAAAATGGATCATATTATAAGTTATTTTTCAATCGATCGATCGGAAACTCATGGAGTGAGAGTTTTGTGGGCATGATCGAGGGGTATGTGAATAAGTGGTGCAAATTTTATCAAAATGTTGATGTATTTACAGCGCCGAGTGAGTTTATGCGCGACTTGTGTGTGACGTATGGCGTGCCAAAAAAGAAGATCCATATTTTGCGCAACGTATTGAATTTTCACGCATATCCTACACACACTGTACAAAAAGATCATTTTTTTCTTTATATGGGGCGCATTGCCGAAGAAAAAGGTTTACCGGTTCTGATCGCTGCAATGAAAATACTCAAGGATAAAAATGTTCTGGGTGAGTGGCGATGTGTGATTGCCGGGAAAGGACCGGAAGAAGAACGTCTGCGTTTGCTAGTGCACAGTGAAGATCTTGAAGATGTAGTAAACTTTTCGGGATTTTATCCCAAAGGAAGTCATGAATGGTTTGCACTTATGCAGAGAGCAGCTGTCGCTGTGTTACCATCTGTGTGGTATGATAATTCACCGATTGCAATTTCAGAATCCATGGCCTGTGCAACCCCTGTTATCGTCTCTGATGCTGGAGGTACGAAGGAAATGATCCAAGATGGAGAAAGTGGTTTGATATTCCACTCTGAAGACAGTGAGGACCTTGCACAAAAAATGCAACAATTTATCGATGATCCGTCGCTATGTGATCGCATGGGTGCAGAGGCACGAGAACGTGTTTTTGTGATCAATAATGAAAAAAATTATTACACGCAGCTGATGCAAATTTATCATGCGGCCATTCACAAAAACACACATGAATAACTTTATGACAAAAAAAAATATACGCAAAGTCGCTGATATGGCACATCAGGTCATGATTGGCGGAAAGGCGGGGGAGCGCACAATGCGATTTGCGAAAGATCTTTCCATCACACTTTTGGGAGGATTGGGCGCTTTTGTTTTGCTATTTGTGGCAAATATTGTGGTAGCACGTGTTTTGGGGCCGGAAGAATATGGAAGATACGCTGTTTTTTTTGCGATCGCGCAGGTCGTATCCTTGCTCTATGTACTAGAGCTTGATGTGTCTGCTCTCTATTTTCTTGCAAGTAAAGATATTCACAAGAAAGAGATCACAGCATCGATCATGATGATGTTCGGGATCAACATTGTGGTTTTTACATTTTTGGCATGGAGTGCTTTTTATTTTTTCAATTTTACACAAGTGACACAAAATGTTCTTGTGGGTGCGTTGGGATTTGCGATCGTGCTTTCCGTGAAGCGTATGATCGATGCGTTCTTGCGTGCAGATGAACAATTTATGCATCAAGCATTTTTACGTTTAGGAGAAGGTGTGGTGGTCATTGTGACTCTGGGTGTTTTTTTAGGGTTGTTGGTGCAACGAACTTTTGTGAGCTATGCAGGTTCATTAGTTATTGGAGGTGTGATATTTTCGATCATTGGCAGTATGTACATACGACATTTTTTTACAGTCAGAGGATGGACCGCGAAACGTATGAACGATATCTTTCGATATAACATTTTTGGACTTATAAATGCGATCATCAATGGTATTGTGAAAAATGCGGATACATTAGTGATTGCCGCAGTACTTGGTACGAAAACAGCGGGTATTTATGCCATTTATTTTACTGCATCGGTTGTGATCGGTGCACGTGTGACACAATTGTTCATCAATGTTTTTTTTCCATCGATACGTACGCATGTAGATCAGATACAGAATGTGATCCGCAAAGTGGATCGTATGTTTGTACGCATGTTCTTGCCACTTGTATTTTGTGCAAGCTGTGGTGTTGCCGTGATCATTTTATTGTATGGTGATGCATATCCGTTCATGTGGCAGTGGATTGTGTTAGGGGGCATATATATAGCTGTGCATTTCTTTGCATCATTGTATGGATGGATCCTATCCAGCATGTCACAAAAAGGGTACAAGCAATACAACCAATCGTACATGTATGGTTTTATCGTTTATGCGGGTATTATTGCGGGAACATATTACATGCATGCATTGACGATCGTCACGTTTTTGATCGCACTTATTTTTTATCGCATTATGGGAGGTGCTGTAGCATATTTATATGTGAAGCAAAAGATCTAGTTTTTGCGCACAAAATATACTATGTGGTATAATTATTCATGTAATTAATTTTTGTTGGAAAAAACAATATTATGAGAACAAAAAATACACGCAGAGGGTTTACGCTTATAGAATTGTTGATCATTATAGCGATCATTGGTCTTTTGGCGGCAAATATTTTGGTGGCACTTTCTGCCGCAAAAGTGAAAGCAAATCGAACGGCTGCATATGCGGAGGCACGACACGTATTGTCAAAAATTGAGGAATGCACGCTCGCAAAAAGTCCTATGACTATTCCAAATGCAAACAATTCGGTATGTCCCGCATCGGAGAATGTAAAATGGCCTGATCTTACAAAATATGACTTTGCGTATACTGCACGTGCTTATTCGGATGGATTAGGTCAATACTATTTTTCCATCTATCGTACAGATGGTGCTGTGCCGCCAAGTGCCCATAATAATGAGATTTTCTGTTGTAAGAAAGATGGTTGTGATGTCATAACTGATTCAACACCCGGATCAGGTAATACATGTGCAACACATGCAGGATTTTAAGCATTAAATAGTAACTTAAGAAAATATATGATCGAAAAATTACGTGATTTTTTAGAAGAAAAGACAAATGGGGTTATTCACACCAATCAGGAAGTCGTATACCTCTTGGTTGTGGTCGTTCTGGCTGTTGCGCTTGTGTTCAATCTCATGTACCGCATGAGCTTGTGATGGCATAAAGATGTCAAAAAAATAAAAACACTCCGAAGAAATGGGAGTGTTTTTATTTTTTTATGACGCTTGCTTGGCAAGTTTGATGCGTATGTCCTCCTCTTGCAATGTCTGTACGATCTCCGTGATATTTCCATTTAAAATGCTTTCCATATTGCTCCAACTTTGTTTGATGCGGTGGTCTGTGATGCGATCTTGGGGAAAATTATAGGTGCGGATCTTCTCACTGCGATCCCCTGTGCCTACTTGTGAACGTCGCGCATCGCCGATCTCTTTGGCGTATTTTTCTTCTTCAATTTGTAAGAGGCGAGAACGAAGCACTTTCATGGCTTTTGCTTTGTTTTTATGTTGAGATTTTTCATCTTGACATGAGACAACTGTGTTCGTGGGAATATGTGTGATGCGTACAGCGCTCATGGTTGTATTTACACTTTGTCCGCCCGGTCCGGATGAGGCAAAAGTATCAATGCGCAGATCTTTGTCATTGATCTCGATCTCCACTTCTTCTGCTTCAGGGAGTACGGCAACTGTGGCAGTTGATGTGTGAATGCGTCCCTGTTTTTCTGTCTCCGGAATGCGTTGAACGCGGTGCACACCGGATTCATATTTCATGAGCTTGAAAACGGATGGTGTGCCGGCAGGTGCTTCAATTTCAAATATGACCTCCTTATAACCGCCAACGCCTGTGACATTGGAATGCATAATTGATGTTTTCCAGCCATTGAGTTCGGCAAATCGTACGTACATGCGAAAGAGATCCGTGGCAAATAGGCCGGATTCATCACCGCCTGCACCGGCGCGAATTTCAACAATGGCATTTTTTGCATCGTGAGGATCTGCCGGCAAGAGAAGGACCTCCAATTCTTTTTCCAATGCAACGCTCTTCTGTGAAAGTATAACATTGTCCTCCACGGCCATTTGTGTGATTTCGGGATCTGTTTCTGTATTGATGATTGCGGCATTGTCTTGCATCGATGCCAACACATGTTCAAACTCGTCGATCTTGGCGATGACGGTATTCATTTCAGCTTGTTTTTTGCTCAATTCGATCATGCGTTTTGGATCTTGCGCAAGTGAAGGATCATTGAGAGCGATGCTGATGTCGTGATATTCTTTTTTGACTTTAGCAATAATGTCTTGCATAAAATTTTGTATCAGATGTTATGTCTACTATAAGGCAGAATGAATATGCCGTCAAAAACAAAAACATCATGCATAAAACATGATGTTCTCGTATATCGTCGTTAAGCAGCAGCTTTTTCTTTTTTCTTGGTCTTTGCCACTTTTTTTACAGCTTTGTCTTTGACTGTTTTGCGAGTAGCTTGTGCTTTCTGTGATTTTTCCAAAAGTTTTTTGAAACGGTCAACACGTCCGGTCGCATCAACAATTTTTTGTTTGCCGGTATAGATCGGGTGGCATTGAGAGCATGTTTCAATGGAAATATTCTCTTTTGTGCCTCCAATTGTGAATATCGCACCACAAGAACAAGTTGCTGTTGTTTGTGTGTGATACTGCGGATGAATCTCTTTTTTCATATACGTATATCAAGTGGTTACATGTATGTTATGATACTCCACGCATCCTAACACAAGAAATGGTAATTGACAAGGGTTGAATAGTGCGTTACAATTTATGCGTTAATTTATCAAGCATATATTTCCATGTAACCCATTCCTGTCGACAGGATTTTTATATCTCTGTTGATACGGGTTGTATAGGCGGGGTATATGTGTAATTTGTAAGGAAAAACCCTATGGCGCGTTTGAAAACCGCAGAAAAAGAGAGTAAAAGTGAAGTTGTGGAAGCAGTAAATCCACGTAAGAACATTTTTGAGGCAATTGATCTGGAAAGTCTCGAATTGACAATGGCAGCACTCCTGAAAGCAGGTGTGCATTTTGGTCATCAAAAATCTCGTCGCAATCCTCGCATGAGTGAATACATTTATACAACACGAAATAATATTAATATTATCGATCTAGCAAAGACGGTTGAACGTTTGAAAGAAGCATTGGAGTTTATTGTATCGATGAAAAAAAGTGGTAAACAGATTCTTTTCGTGGGCACAAAAAGACAAGCATATGATCTCGTGAGGGATATTGCAAAATATACCGGCAATCCATTTGTTGTGGAAAGATGGCTCGGTGGGACGTTTACCAACTTTGGAAATATCCGTCGACGTACGCGATATATGACACGTTTGCAAGAACAAATTGCAAAAGGTGAACTGAAAAAATATACAAAGTTCGAACAGATGAAAAAGATCGAAGAGGCAGAAAAACTTGATCGTCGTATGGGAGGTATCGCAGAAATGCGTGATCTGCCTGGTGCAATATTTGTTACAGATGTTGAGGCAGACAATCTCGCAATTCGTGAGGCAATAGCAATGAACATTCCCGTAATTGCCCTTGTGGATACAAATGTCAATCCAGCAGGTGTGACATATCCGATTCCTGCAAATGATGATGCAATTTCTTCGCTTACGATGATCCTTGCACATGTATGCAAATCACTTCGATAAGACGAATAGAGAAAAGATCCCAAAACGTAAAATGCAAAAAACTCTAAATTCAAAAATCATATGAGCACATTAGAACAAATCAAAAAGATCCGTGAGCAAACCGGTGCAGGTATTATCGATGTGAAAAAAGCGCTTGATGAGGCAAAGGGTGATGAAACGAAAGCCATTGAGATCTTGCGTAAAAATGGACAGAGCAAGGCCTTGAAAAAAGCAGATCGAGATGCACGTGAGGGTGTGATCGGCATGTATGTGCACTCCAATCAAAAAATGGGTGCAATGGTGAAGGTTTTGTGTGAAACGGATTTTGTTGCTCGTAATGAAGATTTTCAAAAATTTGCAAGCGATATTGCAATGCATATTACAGCAAGTGCCCCACAGTGTTTGCGACCGGAGAGCGTGGATGACGCATTCGTGGCAAAAGAGCGAGAGATCTGGACTGAGCAATTGAAAAATGAGGGTAAGCCTGCAGAGATCATGGATAAGATCATGGCAGGTAAAGAGCAAAAACTTCGTAATGAACTTGCACTTTTGACACAATCTTTTGTCAAAGAGCCGGATAAAACAGTGGAAGAATATCTTAATGAGCATATTGCCAAGATCGGTGAAAAGATCGAAATTGGTGAATTTGCGCGTTTTGCTTTCTAAATGTATTATTGAAATATCCATAATACATTTTGTGAAACCGTTATGATTTATTTGATCGTCCCACCCATTATTATTGTTTTTGCTGTTGCAATTCTGATTATCTTTCTTACAAAAGTATCGTCGAAAGACCGTGATTCAGGCAGTTTTGTGTTGTCTGAACGAAGAAGTATCAGACATCACTTGAGTTCGGGGAAAAGATATTTACGTGGCGCGAGTGAAGGTGCAACGCAAAAAATCAAAGATCGTCTGACATGGAAAGATGACCAAAAAATTTCTACAAGTACACAAGATGCCAAGCCGATGTATACTGGCACAGGAGACAATAATGGTGGAGATAAAATTGTTTCACTGCGCAAAAAAAGTATGGTCAGTGATAAGATCGAAAATGGAGAGACGCGAGACCCAGAAGAACTGGCTCTCATGAAAGAAATTGAAGAAGATCCGCATGATAGTAAGCGGTATGAAAGACTAGGAGATTATTATATGGAACATGAACAATTTGCAGATGCACGAGAATGTTATAAGTATGTATTGCGTCTCGACCCGCGACACAAGCGTGCCCAGGTTGCAATGAAAAATCTCGATCGCGTCCTATAAAATGAAAGAATATTATCATTTTTTGTTAAAAAACATCCTCTCCCTAAGGGAGAGGATTGAGGTGAGGGAGGAATAAAATTATTAATTACGCAATAGAGTATTGATTAATTCTTCCTATCAGTATATACTAATATGGAATGCCACTTTAGCTCAGTTGGTAGAGCATCGGTTTTGTAAACCGCAGGTCGTCAGTTCGAGTCTGACAAGTGGCTCAAGACAGTAGAAAGTTTGTAAAGTTAAAAGTTATGAAGGAAGGATCTGTGTGTATATTACACACTTATTATCTTTTGACTTTATGAACTTTTCAACTTTGTGACTGTTAAATTGGGTCGGTGGCAGAGTGGTCAAATGCACCTGACTGTAAATCAGGCGTCTTCGGACTTCGGGGGTTCAAATCCCTCCCGGCCCACAATACAACCAAGAGAGCGGATGTGGCCGATTACTGTAAAGTGTCGGCTTTATCTGTAAAAGGCATATGCCTAGATAGCTCAGTCGGTAGAGCACATCCATGGTAAGGATGAGGTCGCCGGTTCAATCCCGGCTCTAGGCTCAGAATAATAGTGTATAATAGAGAACATGGGAGTCTGTTGTGCGAGGACAGGCGGGCCTGTCCACCGGAGTTAAAACGTAGGCGGGTGTAGTTTAGTGGTAGAACGAGGGTCTCCAAAACCCTTAGTGGGAGTTCGATTCTCTCCACCCGTGCATACAAAAAACAGCTTCTTCTGGGGGGGGGCTGTTTTTGTTTATCTTGATAGTATAATAGCTGAAACCATGTTATGCTCAATAGACAAAAAATACGGTGTAATGAAGTAGATTTCAGAAAAATATGCAGAGTAATCTGAAAAAAATATTAGATGATTTTAAGGACAAGCGATCTATTTATGAAGAGTTCTGTTTGGCGATGTATAAATTCTTGGATAGCATGCTTGTTATTGATGGTTGCAAATACCAGATATTTTATAGGATCAAAGAATTTGACAAACTTGAAGAAAAAATTATACGTAAAGAAAAAGAGGGGATCGTCTATACGAACCTTGAAGAATTGGAAGATTTGGCGGGTCTTCGAATCCTATTTTATCTCGAGTCAGATAAGGATAAATTTGTGAAAAAATTACTATCGGAATTGACGGGAGATGTTACTATTAAAAATCATAAAAAATTATCCGGCTATGAAGCAACACACATCATTACAAGTTTTGGAGAAAAAAGGATCAGTTTGAGCGAATACAGCAAGTTTGAGGGATTGAAATGTGAAATACAATTGACATCCATCTTGCATCATGCGTGGTCGGAAATTGAACATGACATGATCTACAAAGACACTTTGGGAGTCAAGAATAGTAAAGTGAAAAGTGTTTTTATAAAAAAAGAGATGAAAAAGATCCTATCAAATTATCTCATTAAGGCTTCCACTGAGCTGGACAATCTGGTCAAAAAAATTAAAAAAAGGAAATAAAATGGCTTCACCCGTGCAGATAGGAATAGAACCAAAATTTGAGGCTAGGGAAGCCTTTTTTTGGTTTCAATCTTTTAGGATAAGAATGGAAGAGTGGAAATTTTTATGATAGAGTTTAATTATGAAAGCAAAAGTTCATAAAATTGAAGACTTTGGTTATGATCCATTTTTTGAATCCAATCGTGTAAAACTCGGACTGGATGTTTTTCATGTGGCTCGAGTGATCTCTGAACAAAAGGGAATTTATAAGGTTAAAAATGCCAATGGTGAATATTTGGCAAAAATAACCGGAAAACAAATTTTTAAAGCCTCTTCTAAGGAAGATTATCCGTCTGTGGGTGATTGGGTGGCAATTTCTGAATTGGAAGTGCATAAAGCAATGATCCGTAGTATATTACCGAGGAGAACAGTGATGAAGAGGAAATGCAGTGGTAAAAAAAATGAAACCCAAATAATAGCAACGAATATTGACGTGGCCTTTGTCATTGAATCAGTTGATAGGGACTATAATTTGAATCGATTTGAAAGATATTTTGCCATAGCGAATGATGGGGGCATAAAACCAGCTATCATATTGAACAAAGTAGATCTGATCTCCAAAGAAGAATTATATGCAAAAATTTCCCAAATAAAAGACAGATTCAAAGATGTTGAAGTCATTCCAACTAGCGCTGTGACGGATGAAGATCTGGATGAATTAAGGGGATATATAAAAAAGGGTAAAACGTATTGTTTTCTAGGTTCCTCCGGAGTGGGAAAATCTTCTTTGATAAATAAACTGATTGGTAGTGGGAGTGAGATAAAAACTGGAGACGTCGGTTTACGTTCCGGGAGAGGAAAGCATGTAACTACAACGAGAGAAATGTATTTTTTGAAAAATGGTGGCATTGTAATAGATACTCCCGGGATGCGAGAGGTGGGGATGACTGACACAACTGCTGGTGTAGATAATTTATTCGATGAGATCACAACTCTCGCCAAGAAATGTAAATTTATCGACTGTGATCATATTCATGAACCTAAATGCGAAGTTTTAGTTGCGCTAAAAGCAGGCCTGTTGGACAAAGAAAAGTATGCCAATTACATTCGATTAAAAAAAGAGTCTGAACATTATGAGATGACTCAACGTGAAAAAAAAGAAAAAGATCGAAAATTTGGTAAATTTATGAAAAATGCCAAGAAGGATTTGAAAAAGTATAAAAACAAAAATTATAGTGTGTAATCTGTAATTGGCGGTGGATTCATCGAAGATGGCTCTCGATAAATAGTTAATTCCCACTAAGTCTAAGTTTGCATTTTCTTAACAAAATGCTACTTTTAGAATAGCTTAATATTTAGATACAACCTAATGTTCTGGCGAAAGCACAAAAATATACATTTAATTTCAGCAGTCTTTCTTGGTTGTTTATTTTTGTCTGGGTGTGACGATTCAAACAATCGACTAGAGGAAATTGAACAAGCAAGAGAAATGGGCTACGAGATGGGAATGGAGGAGGGTTATAGTGTTGGTATAGATGATGTAAAATCCGGACTTGTGTCAATTGAGGATACTGAGATTTGCTTGGATTACTATGAATTAGGCTATCAAGATGCTATCACTGATATCGAGAAATACGGAATAACAAGAGTAAAGAATGAAGATTTGCCAAGAGAAGTTCAATAATGATTATGAATGCAAAAAATTGTTAAAAATATTTTTGACTAAATTTATTTTTTTAGTAAAATCCTGTTGAGTATTTGAAAAAATATGACCGAAGAAGAATATAAGAATAGATTTGAAAAGTTATATCAACTTCTAACAAGAGCTCATTTGTGTTTTTTTGTTTGGAAGGGTCTTAAAAATGTAAAATATCAACCTCAATTTGACAGAGATAAAAATTTTTGGAGTGCTGTCGTTCCTTCCCTAGAGTCATCGTGGCTTCAATCTTTAGCTAATATTTACGAAGAATCAGATTACAGCAGAAAGGATAAAATTATATCGGTATATTCATTGATAAATAATCAAAAAGATGTAGAAAGAAAGGTGAGAGCGGAAGTTATTATTAATCAGAATCAATCCATAATTAAAAACATTTCAATTCTTAGGAATAATCAGTTAGCTCATTATAATGCCAATCATTTATTAAACCCAAAAGAGTTATTGGAAAAATTTCCTGTGAAATATGGGGAAGTGGAAAGATTGCTAGAAATAACTGAAGAACTATTACGTTGTCTGCACCCCGAAAACAATCATAGTTTTTCGTTTGAGGGATTTGATAAGGAATCACAACGGGATTCAACTTTAATTATGGATAGGATTGAGTATTATCTAAAGCAGGAAAAGAAACACTATGAGAAAATGAAAGATGAAAATAAGTATGTTCATTTTCCGCCTCAAAAAGACTGATTATTATCAAATTTTTTCTTAAATCGGATGTGTATACATTCGTTTTTTTCATAAAAATATCCCTAAAAACATTTATCACATCGTACAGATACAAAAAAGAGATTTTATGCAATCTCTTTTCGTGCTGAGAATTATGATATAATCACAGAATTCATATGCAAAACACTATCGAAAATAAAACTATTCAAAAAGAAGATTGGTCTGGAAAAAAACTAGGATCATTTGAAATTTCTGACTGTACATTCAACGGATGTGATTTTACGGAAACTGATTTTTCCGGAACGAAGTTCATTGATTGTATCTTCGATGGATGTAATTTCTCGAACTCAAAAATATTAAATTGCAGTTTTTGCGACGTTACTTTTAAGGAATGTAAAATAAGTGGTGTGGTCTTTGGTGAAATAAATAAATTCTTACTTTCTTGGAAATTTTATGATTGTGCCATAGATCTTTGCAGTTTCAGTATGTTGGATATCAAAAACTCCGAGTTTATTGCATGTGAGATCTACGAAACTGATTTTGTGAACACTGATCTTAGTGAGTCTAATTTCTCACAATCTGATCTGAGGGGGAGTAAATTTCAAGATACAAATTTAAGTAAAGCTAATTTTGTGGGAGCAATAAATTATTTTATAGATCCTACAGCCAATAAGATCACAAAAGCGAGATTTTCATCACCGGAAGTGTTAGCTCTGCTTGCGGGTTTTGATATAACCATTGAATAGATTGAGAGCTTGCGCAATTATCATTATTTCTGTCATTCCGACCCTGCCTACCGGCAGGCAGGCTTCGACTTTGCTCAGGATGACAAGTGCGTAATTTTTGAGAGTATCAGTTTAGAATAGGGCTTATCTTATTTTTTTAACATAAAAACAAAAAGAACGGTCGTGTGCCGTTCTTTGTATACATGATCTATTGCCTAAGGTTTTTCCCAATTTCTATGAGTAATGCTGAAAACTCATCCATTTTTTTTGTTTTGTTCTTTGGAATGACATCTTCACAAAAGATCTCCATGCGTTCAATGCCTTCTTCCAGCTTCATTTTTCCTCCAGGTGCGAGTACTACTTGACTGACGCGAGCATCGTGCGCATGTGCTTCTTTTTTAATGAGGCCGATCTTTTCCATCGGAAGGAGCAGGCGAGTGATGCCGGAGGCGGTTAGACCCACTTTCTCTGCCAAATCGATACGACGCATAGTGCAATTTGTTGCCTGACTAAGGTGGTAGAGAATGATAAATTCATTAAATCCAATACCATTCAAACGTGCGTCTAAGCGACGATTTAATTCGGTCTGAAATTTTGCAATATCAATGAGAAACTTCGCGGATGAATTAATTTTGTACATATTATTGATTAATAGTTGATATGTCAAACATATATCAAATTGTAATGTGTGTCAAGCGATGCAAAAATGTGAGGTGTGCAAAACAGTGGAATACATATGAGAACATTGACAAAATCGTGAAAAAGTGTAGAATTGTCGATTGGCGTTATTTTACAAAAGAATAGATATTATAAATGATATTCAGTCATTTTTTCACAATAAACTCAGGAGGAGTACGGCAATGACGGAGACAAAAGATAATACCGGTATGAGCGAAGAATGTGCGAATTTTTTTGAGATCGCATTTGAGCATCATCCAATGCAGACGATCGCCGTGAATCTTGAGGGAGTGATCGTTGCAGTAAATCGTGCAAAACGAAATTCGGGGGATCGCGCGGCGGAAAAGGGCATGAAAATGTATGTGGATTATGCTGCGGGTCACGATATTGATATGTTTGCGGAATTGCTCAAAGTGATGCAAGGTACGGAAACAGTAACGTATCCCATGATGGCATATCGGGATAAGATCCTTGATATTACCATCACGCCCACACCATATGGTGCGCTCATTATTTCAGCAGATGTGACACAGCGTATCATTACAGAGCAAAAGCTTAAAAGAAGTGAGGAGCGGTTTCGATTGCTCGTGGAACAGATCTCATGCATGGCCATTCAGGGATATAAATTGGATGGTACGATCACATATTGGAACAAGGCATCAGAAAAACTGTATGGTTATCATGCTGATGAAGTGATTGGTGACAATTTGCTTGAGACGATTATTCCTCCAGGTATGCGAGAAGATGTAAAACTGGGCATGGATTTTATGATCAAAAGCGGGGAGCCAATTCCCTCTGGCGAATTGGCGCTTATGCGCAAAGATGGGACGCTTGTTACGGTATTTTCCAGTCATGCACTTCTGTGTGATCATAATGGAGATTCGGAATTGTTTTGTGTGGATATCGATCTCACAGAACAGAAAAAAGCGGAGGACCTACTGCGAAAAAATGAAGCACTTCTGCGCGCGCTCACAGAGGCGGCACAAGATGCGATCATTGCGATGAATGAAGAGGGTAAGATCTTTCTGTGGAATCCAGCTGCACAACGCATGCTTGGATATTCTTGCGGGGAGGTTATAGGACAGCCGTTGCATGAGTGTATTGCACCAGAAGATTATCGCGAGATGTCAAAAAAAGGCATTGAGCAGTTCATTCAGACTGGTGAAGGTGCGGCAATCGGAAAAACTACTGATCAAAGAGCGTTACATAAAGATGGACATGTGATCGATGTGCAATTATCTCTCTCTCGTCTTCCCATGGAAAATGGTTGGGGATCTGTAGGTATTTTGCGGGATGTAACTGAACAAAAATTGGCGGAGCGGGCATTGCGCGAAAGTGAAGAGCGCTTGCGAGTTGTGAGCATGACGGATCAATTGACGGGCCTGTACAATCGGTGGCATTTCAGTCATGAGTTACAGCGAGAAGTGGATCGTTCAGAGCGGTATGGACAACCGTTGTCAGTGATCATGTTCGACATTGACGACTTTAAACAGTTTAATGAAATATACGGACATGCGGCAGGAGATCGTGTTTTGCAAATTTTGGGACACGTTGTGAAAGGTAGTATGCGAAAGAGCGACATTGCATGTCGTATTGGCGGGGAGGAATTCTTTATCATTTTGCCAATGACCTCAAGATCTGTTGCGCAAACAATCGCATTTCGGATCAGTACAAGCCTTAAGATGCAATCTTTAGACTTTGCACTTGATAAGAAGATCACCTTCAGTTGTGGCGTATGTCAATATACCTCTGGACAAAGTCCGGATGATCTCTCTCGTCGTGTCGATCAACTGATGCGACAAGCAAAGAGTGAAGGCAAGGATCGGATCATTTGTGATCAGACGTGAAAATAAAAATCGGTCTCCATGAATTAATGGAGGCCGATTTTCTTTTTTATTGACATTTTATGCATATAATGAAACGATGTTGACACAAGTTGTTCGTTTACAGAATGGTAGAACAATAAAAAACATGAAGCAGTCAAGGAGGTATGGCATGAAGCAGGGTAAGCGGTGGGGTGATGTGATCATTTTTACAGGTTTGGATAACGATTCATTGGCAGAAGGTATGTGTCTCAAATTGCGCGAATACCTTGGGGAAGACCCGCAAAAGGGACATATCAGATTTGGTAAATTTGATGATATCGAGATCAAAGACTCCTTTCCTGATTTCGAGGATATCCGCGGGAAAACGGTTGTATTCTTTGAATGTCTTAAATCTCTGGAAACGACTGTGCGTCTCTTGCAATTGTGTTGGGCGGCGAAGTATCTATATGGTGCAAAATATGTCATTATCGCAACATCCTTCTTGCATTATCGTCGGCAAGATCATCCGGAGAAAATTCATGAGATCCATCGCAATAGATGGTTGATAGAACAAATGAAACACAATGGCGTAGATCATTTGATCGTAGCAACACCTCATTCTGACCAAACGCGAAAAAATTGTGAGGAGGTTGGCATTGCGTTTCGCGAAGTTGATTTTACGGAAGCGTTCGCAAGTGTATGCAAGCCGTTGCTTCCGGAAAAAGGAGAAAATAAAAAGGCGGTTGTTTTTGCTCCTGATGAAGGTTCAATTGCAAGGGCGATCGTATTTGCACAACATCTTGATGTTGACGTTTTGTTCCAACTTAAAGATCGCGGTCACAACAACGAAGTGGCGATCTTGGAGGCAGATCAAGAAATGATCGACCAGATCATTGCAAAGTACGGCTATGAACGTCTGTATTTTGCGACGCATGATCTGATCAAAGATGCAATCGTGATCATGATCGATGATGAGGTGACAACCGGCACTACAGCCAACAAGCAAGCAAAGAATTTGTTGAAATGGGGTGCTGCCATAATCATGTTGTTTGTGACGCATCCAGTTTGCAGTAATCAGTGGATGGAAAAATTGATGGATGGTGCACCATTTGGCAAGATCTGTTTTACCAATACGATCTTTCGAGGCAAGGAGCATCGTACAGGTGGTAGTGTGCATGATGTTTCAGCGGCGGGACTCATGGCATCAGGTGTCTATCGCGTTTTGCGACAATTGTTCAATCGGTAGTTTTGGCGATAGCGGCGCATTCGATATATTCGAGTGTGCCGCTTCTTTTTTGAATTTTTGCATAAATATGCGATAATGAAGATATAATTTTGTTATAATAGATGTTTATGAAAAATGTTACCCAGATCATCAAAACGTCCTATTTTTATATCGTGATCGCTGTGAGCATGCTATTCGTTGGCTCAGGTATTGGCATGCTATTCAACACTGCGTTGCAGTATTATTTTTTCCCGATGGCGGAAAGAGGGGGATACAGTCAATGCACACAAGAACCACCGATGTATTATCTCAGCGATAAAGGATGTATGAATGGTGCAACAACAGAAGAGCAGCAAGCAACTCTGAACAATTTGATACGAGATTATGAAACATGGAAAACACAAAATTCTGGAGAGGCGTGTTTTAGTGCACAACGTCAAAAGAGCATCGTGGATGCTCTGACAATGCTCTTTGTTGCATCTCCGATCTTGATCTTACATATCTTTCTATTGAAAAAACAAAAAGCGGAATAATAAAATACATAAGATCAATTTTGATGTACAAGGCAACAAGTTGTGTGATGATGTTGCATAAATATGATTTTTGGTGTACTATGCAGGGGCAGAGGTATAGGCTTTGTTGAAAGAAAAAGCGGCTGTATGCCGTACTAGGTAGTAATGATGAATAAAAGACACCAGGTCTTTTTTCGTCTGTTATATAACTCGTTCTTAGAGAGAACTTGTTTTTTCACGTTCTTTTCAGATCAACGTGTGTAAAACACACATAAAAAAGGAGGTTGTTTTGACTTTGACGTTATTTTTGCTTCTTACGTATGCTCTTCCGTATGAATCAAGTGGCATGACAGCACAACAATTTATTGGACAATACATACCATTTCGTATTGAAACAGCAGAGGTGAGGACAACGGCATATTTTACGCCGGTGCCACAGCAAAGAAACTACAAGGCACTTGTAAAATTAAATGGCAGAGGTAAAAAAACGAGTACGGGTGCTACGCCGCAAATTCCCACCAAGACGACACTTGGCACGATCGCTGCGGGTCCGGACACGCCATTTGGTACGATCATGTTCGTACCAGACTATGGTTTGGGCGTTGTAGAAGATCGTGGCGGTGCGATCAAGGGCAAAAGGCGATTGGATCTTTATTGCGGAAAAGGCGAAAAAGCTTACCAAGAAGCCAAGGAATGGGGCGTGCAGAATCAAAAAATTGTCAAGATCATATGGGAGAATAAAAAACGGTCTATATGACAAACCACATCCAAATCGGGAATGCGTACAGTGATACGTATTCCCGATTTTTTTATACAGCATGTCGTATGATACAATAAAAATATGAGATAAAATATATGACAAAAGTTGTTTTTGGGTACAAAGAGAAATTTGACGCATGGAGCTGGGTGTTGATCGCACAAGATAAAGATCTGTGGGGCATTGAGTGGGAAGATCAGGTGACACATATTCCGCCAGAACTTTTGGCAAAGATCGAAAAAGCACGTTTTTGGCGTGCACAAAATATGGTCATGAAACACTTGGTGCACGACCCTCTACGTAAAAACAAGCGAGCAACAATCAAGATCGAACTGATGGCGTTGGAACAAGCGTGGCGAATAGTGGAAGATCGCTATTTTGATGTGCTTGCCACAGTGACGAAAAAGCCGATCTTTCGCAAAAAGTTTGCGTGTTACATGACGACCGGTTACATGTGTCCATATAATGAAAAAGAGAAATGGTTCATGACATCGCTATGGCATTCCACGGCATTTTCTGTGGTGACGGTGTGTCATGAGATCATGCATCTACAATTCTTGTTCTATTATGGGGAATATATAAAAAAATGCGGCTTAACAGTATCTCAACAAGAAGACCTAAAAGAATCACTCACATTTCTTCTCAATGAAGAGGAGTTTCATGGTATGATGTTATGTGAGGATGTTGGCTATCCTGATCATGAAAAACTGCGCGCATATTTACAAAAAATATGGCGTAAAGAGCGAGATTTTGATATTTTGATAGATCGTGCCATAGTGTATATGAAAAAACATGAGTAATTATTTTAGGACTTACGCATTTGGATGAAGTTCGAGAAAAATGTGAGGAGTGGAGTAAGTTGTATATACATATACAACGTCGAGCACCGGAGCATTTGACGAAGAAATACGTCAAATGCGTAAGTCCAATATTTTTTAAAATCTTTTTATGGAGAACATTGGTATAACGAGAGATGTTGCGTTGCAGCTTATAGATCAGCATATTGTCGATCCTGTGACGCGGTTGCATTTGCGTGAATCTGAGGAGATCATGCGAGCTCTTGCGCGACATTTTGGTGAGGATGAAGACGTGTGGGGTATCGCAGGATTATTACATGATATTGATTGGGATCTGACAAAAAATGATACTGCACAACATTGTATAATGTGTCAGGACATTTTGAAAAATGCGGGTGCGACGGACTTTCTTATTACAACGATCGTCTCCCATGGCTATGGAAACGAATCAATCCCCGCACTTATGGCGTATAAACGCACAATGCGCATACAATATGCACTGGCTGCTGCAGAAACATTGACAGGACTTATTATTGCATCGGCGCTTATGCAGCCGGACAAAAAACTTGCAAGCGTGAAAGCGAGTTCTTTGAAAAAGAAATTCAAAAACAAGGCTTTTGCGGCACGATGTGATCGTGCGATCATTGCCGAATGCGAACAGGCAGGTATTGCGTTGGACGATTTTTTGAATCTGGGGCTCATTTCTTTGCAGGGCATTGGCGATGAATTAGGTATGTAACGTGGTTTTTTGACTGTGACTCACAATACGTGATATGATGCGAGGGAAATGTTAAATTTTTTATTTTTTATGAGCGCAAAACATAAGAAAAAAGGGAAGAATAAAAATAAAAAGGAAATTAACGTTCAGTCAGAGCAAAAAAATGTGACGGATGACAGTGCGGTTTTTGTGACGGATCAAGAAACATCTGTGGAACAGGTGCAGCCGGATAGGACAGTGGAGCAGAAAGAAAAAGGGTCTTCACATAAAAAACAGAAAAAAAGAATAAAGCGCTCCCATATTTTGTATGGAGCTGTTTTTCTTGTCACGATCAGTACGTTCATTGCGTGCGGTGCATACTATTATCATGTGCATCAAGATGCTATCGTGTATGAACGAAAATTGCAATCAGAGCAATATGAGAAATTCATGCAACAGTTTGAGGATGTAAATACACAAGAAATTGTGACAATTCAGGAACGTATATTAACGGATACATGGAAAAAATTTACAAGTCAATATTATGGATTTGAGATCATGTATCCAAGTGATGGATGGATGACAAATGTGCATAAGATCGATCCGCAACAAACAAAAGCGATCTACCGGATAGATTTTCTCAAGCATAGCGATGTATACAATGAGCCGGTAGGATTTTCTGTGTCAGTATATGACATGAACGTAACGAAAGAATTGGCCCAAACAGATGAATTTCCTGCAATGAGGAACAATGATATATCAGCCGCGGGATTATGTGCTGTGCCAAGTGGACACATGTTTGAAACAGGAGATTATCCTGCGGAGGAATTATATGTGCCGCCACGTGATGAATGTTATGAGAGCGGACTTTTCTTCACTGTTGTGAAAGGGCAATATATTTACAACATTACACCGATCGTCAATGAGAGCGCAAAAAATGGTGATAGTGATCCGATGATCGCCACGGTGGATGTCGTGCCGGAGTTTTTTTCCGCCGTATCGCGATTTGCAAATATTGAGATCGTGCGTCCAAAACCAAAACCGGCTGTCGTGCGAAGTAGCGCACCGATGCCTGCAACGTATAAAAAAGATCATCTTGGACGAAATGTTTGTGAGAAAAAGAATGATAAGCCTGGTAAAAGTAAAGAAAACAATAAGGGGAAAATGCATATGGATATGGAATGTTGTCTTGATCCGGATGAATATCCCAATCCACATTGCTATTATGATCCGGGAAAATACGGTAAATATATGAAGTAATGTAAATGGCACCCCTCACGTTGGAGTAGGTGCCATTTTTTCATGTAATCATTAGGATCCTTTCAGTTCACATATGAGCTCGTGCGTGGATACAATGCGATCCACACGATGTGCGTTGGTCCCAACGGTAAAGAGAGGTTGTTCATCTTTGGCATATCCTGCTGAGGATAAAAGCCCGTTGCAAATACAAAAATTTTGCTGCGAATTTTCTTTTGCTGCACAGATCGAGAATGATCCCTCAGCATCTTTTTGCAGTACATAACCTCGATTACAAAAAGGTCTGCGAAATTTGCCAAATGCGTACATGGGCGCATTGGTCAGTGTGCGAAAAGGCATGCCGCTTGGAGATCCTGGAGGACATGTTCTATTGTGACATACAATAATTTCTTCCGGTGTGCATTCTATGACAGCTTGTTTGTACAAAAGGGAGGCGCCACTCTCTTCCGTTACGAGAAAACGTGTTCCCATTTGCACGCCGTCTGCACCGCGAGTGATCCAATCACAGATATCTTGATGCGTATAAATACCGCCAGCAACAATTACGGGAAAATCACCATTTGTCATGGCAAATTCCTTAATTGGTGGAAATATCGCATCAAGTTGATGTTCTGATCTCGTGAGGTCTTCGTATGCAAATCCGAGATGTCCGCCTGCCAATGGACCCTCTACAACAACAGCATCCGGTCTACGACCTTTTTTTGCCCAGCGTGCGCAGATCAGTCGGAGTGCGCGTACAGACGATACGATTGGTATGAGTGCAATATCTGCAGTGGTGCCGACAACTTGTGGCAGTTGCAGAGGGAGTCCCGCGCCACAAATGATCATATCGGCCTTTGCATCAACTGCACCACGTACACTTGCGTCAAAATCTCGCGCAAGATATACCATGATATTGACACCAATGCCACCGTGACCCTGAGAAAGTATGCGTGCATTTTGCACTTCAAGGATCATGGCGTCGTAAGCATTGTATCGTTTTTTCAGATCATGTGATATGAGAAAATCCAAACATGCGCTCGAGAGAATGCCGATACAACCTTCATGTGCGACAGTTCCTGCAAGCATGTCGCGAGACACACCGACACCCATGCCGCCTTGAATGATGGGAGCTTCGTACGTGCGGTCACGAATTGTTAATTTTGGCAAGATCATATGCACCTCCATGCATGTTGTGAAAAATGTTATATTAATTTATTAAAGAAACGTTGTGTAACACCAGTATAGAGAAGTTTTATTTTTTTACAATGGGATGGCACGCGTAGTAATTTTGTGATATACTTTTACACAGAAATATGATACGTGATATGAAAAAGTGATATTTTTTGACTAAAACAAAAATATTTATGGATCAACTTAAGGATAAGGGTTTTGTGGTTGCGATGCTTGTAATGCTCTTTGGCAGCATAGGATATGCATACTGGCATTTTGTGATCGATAAAAATTATACACTTGTATATCATGCGGATTGCGATCCGACCATGGAGGTGTGTTATGTATGGGAGTGTGATCCTGAGGCGATCGATGAGGAGGAAAAGTGTACGGGTGATCCGGATGAGGATATATGGTACTACAAGCACTTGGAACGTTTGGCAAAAAATGTTCCAGAGTGCAAATCTGATGATGAGAATTGCGATGCTTTTGTGTGTGAAATAGGGGAAGAAGGTTGCGCTGAAGTGATGTGTACCAAAGAACTTGCGGAGATTGATGAGGTAGTATGCAGTGATCCTAATGCATATAATATTGCGCATCCTGAGGAATTGGAGGAAGATGAAGAAGGATCCTATGAGATGGATGAGGAAGAAATGATGGAAGAAGATGAAGAATCGGCCGATATGGGTGAGGGAGAAGTGGCGGGAGAAGAAGGAGATAGTGAGACAGAATTGGAAACAATGGGAGATGGTAGTGGTGGCACAGTGGAAGAAGTAGTCGAAAATAATGAAATGGAAGGCGTCGTTGCGCCGGAAGATGTTGGTGTGGACACATAGTTTTGGCGTGTGTCTTTTTTTATAGGTATAATAAATACGTGAAGTGTTACTGCTGTGTTATAAAAGTGATAAAATGTAAAAAGTAGTTGTAGAAAATATATGTATAACAGTAAACCGGATGGTTTTCATTTTTTATTGGAATTTTTTGGGTGTGATATCAAGCAGATCAATGACATGGATTTTTGGCGCACAGAGCTCCACGCAGCAATCGAGGGCACGTCCATGGAATCATTGCATGATTTTTTCTTTAAATTCGAACCGCATGGCATTACGGGATATCTTCTTCTTTCTTCTTCACATATCTCTATTCACACATGGCCGGAAAACGGGTATGTAGTGTGCGATGTTTTCACCTGCTCTACAGAAGTGGAGACAGAGAAAGCTGTGCAACATCTCAAGGATCAGATCACACATGATCGCGTAGAGGTAAAGAAGATCCAGCGTGGATTTAAGGTGTCACGCAAAGGTGGTGTAGTGCAAGATGTTGCGCAATGCACGCTTGATCGACACTGTGTGAAACTGCCTGTGTATAGCACGGGAAAGAAAATGCCGTTGGATGTATTGCAGTTGATTGTGGAAATTGAAACAGCTGTGCAGAAGATCTCGATCGTTGATACACTGGAATTTGGGAAGTGCTTGATCATCAACGGAATATTGCATACAGCGGAAAAAGATCATTATCTCTATGACCGTGAGCTCATTAAGCAATTGCGGTCCAGCGATAAGGACATTCTCATTCTAGGTGGTGGTGATGGCTATGTGGCACGGCGTGTAATATCGGAAAATCCGAATGCACAGATCAATGTGGATGTGGTGGACATGGATGTGGAAGTGGTCAAGGCATGTGAACGCTACTTGGGACAAGGTGTCTTTCAACGAAATGAGGCGCGGATCCATATTGGAGATGCATTACATTTTCTCAAGATGACACGCAAGAAATATGACGGCATTATATTTGATCTCACAAAAGAACCGATCGGACGTGCAGAGGATGAACAATTCATCCAGTTTTATAAAGATTTGTGTGCTTTGGCACATACACATACCAAAGACCAAGGATGGATTGCCATACAAGCAGGCACATCTTCTGTCGTAAAGAAATATATGGACACGGCAACGGTCATCACATCGATCTTGCATGATACGCGATGGAAAAAAATTGACCGCAGTGATGTCATGATCCCAAGTCATGGGGAAAATTATGCATTCCTCTTTGCAAAGAAATAAGCTTAAATAACTATTCACATACATGGAAAATATCAACACAGGAGAAAAAAGGGAAGATGTCGTGAAGATCACACAACCGATCTATGCAACAGGAGAGCAAATGGAGATCATTGTAAAAGAAAAATTAGCGGAGATGACGTCTGAATTTCAAAAGATCACCTTTGTGGATACAAAAGATTTTGGGCGATGTTTGATCATTGACGATGTGATTCAGACATCAGAAGCAGATCATGAAATTTATGATGCGGAAATGTTAAGTAGAATGAAACCAACTGATCGCGATGTTATGATCCTAGGTGGTGGTGATGGATATATCGCTCAAATGGCAATAGCCAAAAATGATCAGGTGCATGTAACGATCGCTGATCTTGATAGTATGGTGGTGGAGGGATGTAAAAAATATCTCGATCAAAAAGTTTTTGAAGATGAACGGGTAAAATTACACATTGGTGACGCACTTGCGTATATGCGTGAAAGTGGGCAAGAATATGATGGTGTTGTATGTGATCTGACTGATGCACCGGTGGGCGCCAAAGAACTGGAAGAGTTTGAGAAGTTTTTTGAAGAGGTGATCATGTTGTCACATAAATGCATACGCAGTGGAGGATGGATGAGCTTTCAATCTGGTGCATCGGAAGTCTCGGAACAATTTATTAATTCTGTCGTTATCGTTGAGGCTATTCTCAGGAAATATTTTAGCACTATAGAACGCAGTGACGTCATGATCCCGAGCTATGGAGAAAGTTGTGCATTTCTCTTTGCACAGAAATAATAAACTGATATTAATAATGCACGCATATTTTTCATGAAACGTTCCGCCATACATCTTGCAACGATCAAAAAATATATTCAACCGCAAAAAAATATGTTTGTGGTGGCATTGGTTTTTGTGTTGATCGAAAATGGTATTCAGTTGATCCTGCCACTTTTCTATGGTAAGTCCGTTGATCTGGTGATCACACAGAAAAGTTTTTCTATCACTGTTGTTGTGCTCATTGGCAGTTGGTTTGTGTTGAGTCTTGTGAGTGAATGGGCGATGCGTATGCGTGTACGATGGGGTGTGCGCATCGGATACAGAGTGGGCATAGATATGTTCACGCGATATGTGCGTCACCTGATCCGTTTGCCTCTCTCATTTCATAAGAGTCATAAAACAGGGGAATATATCGAGCGATTTGATCGCGCGGATGCGTATATGGACCGTGTGATCAATGAGGGAGTGTTGCAAAGTGCGCCACATATTCTCACGTCATTTTTGGCTTTTTGTGTGATCGTGTGGATCCAGTGGGAATTAGCATTGATCTACTTATTGTTCGTGGCCATATTTGTCATCATAACGATCAACAAAACAAAGCCAATTGTTGCATACAACGAGGATATCAGTGAAAAATTGGAAGACATTTATGGAGATGTCTTTGAGCGTACGCCAAATGTTTTTGCGATCAAGGCGCATGGTGCTGAAGAAGATGAATATGTACAGAATCAAGAAAAATATGAAAAAGTCTACCACTTATTCGATCGGTACACGGGTTTTCTCATGAAATTGCAATTCTGGCAACACGTCATTTTTTCCACCGGTTTTCTTTTGCTTTTTCTCACGGGATTATATTTTATCACGCGTGACATGGTGACGATCGGACAGTTCATCATGCTTTTGGCATATATCAATATGGCGTCAGCGTCCATTCAAACACTTGGAAGTAATTATAAGGATCTGCAAGAAGGTTTGGTGACGATTGCACGTGCCGAAGAAATTTATCGCGTACCTGAGGAAAAATATCTCAACCTGCACGCTCAGTCGATGGATCGTTGTGAAGGAAAGATTGAATTTGATCATGTGTATTTTTCATACAAAGATCAAGAGATTCTCAAAGACGTCAATTTTACGATAAATCCGGGGCAGATGGTGGCGATCGTGGGGAAAAGCGGACAAGGGAAAACAACATTAGTGGATATGATCCCGCGTTTTCTCATTCCTACGGATGGTGCGGTTCGTGTTGATGGTGTTGATGTGCGTGATATCAAACTGGATGATCTGCGCAAACAAATTGCAATTGTCTCACAAGAGAATGGACTCTTTCACGACTCGATCAAAAATAATATCGTTTATGCGCGCAAAAGCGCACGACCGGATGAGGTATTGCGTGTAGCGCGGCAATCGCATTGTCATGAGTTTATCCATAAATTACCAAAAAATTATGACACGCTGATTGGTGATCGCGGTGCAAAACTTTCTGCAGGTCAGAGACAACGTTTGTCGATCGCACGTGCGATCTTGCGTGATCCGCGCATTCTCATTCTCGATGAAGCAACGAGCGCACTGGACAGTGAATCGGAAAAATATATTCAAAACGCAATGGAAGAAGTCATGAAAGGACGCACAACAATCGTGATCGCACATCGTCTGAGCACGATCCGCAAAGCAGACCTGATCCTTGTAGTAGAAAATGGACGCATCATAGAGCGTGGTGATCATGAAGAGCTTATGGACCATGGAGGAGTATATAAAAAACTACATGAATTACAGCATACAGGTGTGTAGGTTTGTATCATGGCCATTGTAAGAGAAAAGCATTGTAAAACCCCTATTTTCAAGGGGTTTTTTGTTAAGATTGTGAAAAACCGCATAAATAAAGGGTTTTTTGGATATAAATATTGACAAAAATGTAATAATGGTGTATAATAACAATTCAATCGTTTATTTAAAAATTTAATATATAAACCCAAATATCGCCTTCACAAAAAGGCAAAGGAGGCGATATGCCTACAGTAATTGATGTCGCAATTGAACTTTTCATTGCCACAACCATGGTGTTGTGTATGATGAGACTGATCCAAAAATGGTCATGGGACAAAGTGATCATGACCATGTATTTGGTTTTGATTGCGGTTGTTTTCGGTGACTATGTCACCATCGAATCTATCAAAAATGTGTTGCCAATAATTCTTGATTTTTTGAAAGATTTTGGTATTCGCATCCTTGCGATCGTTCTCATGATCGCATGTGCTTTACAGATCGCACACCTGGTTGGCATCTTTTTCAAAAGTTGCGTCTGGCAGTTTTTTGTAAAAGCTTTTCAGGTTACTCTGCAAGTCATCGCTGACATTCATCCATGGGCTGCAAAAGTGGTCGGTGGCATGATGTGGGTAGGCGGTTTGGTCAAAGTTGCTCTCAGTCATTTTTATGATATCGAGGGTGATGATGAGGCAGAGGAAGTTGTTGATAAAGTACGCGAGCTACATCTTATGAGTTTGTTGTACGATATCATCGACTATTGGGCTGCGGGACTCTGTGCTCTGCTGGTGTCATATCTGGCAGAGTATCAATTCACGTATGCTCAAAAATCAGGAATCGTCTGGATTGTGATCGATGTTCCCTTTGCGTTGAGTGCTTTATACGGATGCTTTAAATCCGGTAAAGATCTCACGTGGGGTGAGGCACACAGACGAGCTCATGATGGCGTATACGCATACAACCGTATCGCAGGATGGATCTACAGGGTCGTCCAGCATGTGGTTGGCACCATTTGGGATGGACCGGAGCAGATTGCAATATTTTATGCGCAAGAACTCAGGACCAAAACCAAGATGGTTATGCTCGCCATCGCCCTGAGTATTCCTCAAGCTGCATTTTGGGCTTGGGCGTACACACTTGGAAACGATGCGATTATCGTTCGTTTTCTCGAGTGGCTCGGTTAGATTGATAGAGGCGTTTGTTTTATAAAAAACAGACGCCTCTTTACTTTTTTAGATAACATAAAAAACAAAAATATGTTATACTGTTAAAAAGTATTAAGAATATTTTTATATATGCAAAGAAGAACATATTCTTGGATGAATCCATCAGTCGAAGTGCGAGAAACATTAGAGACGGGCAGAGGGATTTTTGCAATAAAAAATATTAGTAAGGGAGATTTGATCTCTGTGTTTGGTGGGTATGTGATAACACGTGCTGAGGAGCTTGAGCTGCCTGATGAATTTAATGACGAAGGTGTTCAAATTAGTGAGGATTTAATTTTGGGCATAAAAAGTGAAGCGGATCTTGAAGATGCGAGCTATATTAATCACAGTTGTAATCCAAACGCTGGATATAATGGACAAATATTTCTTGTGGCGATGCATGATATCAAAAATGGTGAGGAGATTACATTTGATTATGCGATGTGCTTATATCAGTCAGAAAATGAAAAAAAGTATTCTTTTAAATGTTTCTGTGGAGCATTAAATTGTCGGAAAATTATTACAGACAATGATTGGAAAATTCCTGAGTTACAAAAAAAATATGATGGCTATTTCCAATGGTTTTTACAAAAGAGGATTAATGATAAGAATGATAACTAGTTGTGTATGAATGTCTATACGAACATCGATGATGCTTCTTTGGAAATAAAAAACAGATGGAATAATGATGGTTTGAAAAAAAAAGTTTTGGAATATTTTGATGGAGATTTGCCTAAAACATTTTGTGAGCCACGTGCTGTACTAAGTCGCAATATTGCCACTCCGGATATTGAATGTGTGCATTTTTTTAACTTGGCAAAAAAGATTGGATTATTGCCAATTATTTGTGAAGGTGTTGGTGATAAATTTTCATCTGCGAGTTCTGATAAAGTTGGGCTTGTAAAATTAAATTTTTTTGACGGTTATGATAAAAACCATCAGTTGTTAAGACATCATAAAAAAATTATTGACATACCTTCAAATGATGGTAAAAAGTTCAATGTAATTAATACATTATGGGGTGAAAATCTAGTCGATTTTCACCATCGAATATTAAAAGAATATTTACATGAAAGTGTTGACTTATTTGATGATTTTGACTGGTTTCATAAAATTGGCATGAAAACAACAATTGGTGAATATTACAAAAATTTTTTTGTTTTTTTTGTATGTCATGGGGTATTATTTGAAAATTTTGTCACTGATGCAGAGGAATTGGAATTCTTTGATAAAATAGTTCAACCAGCATTTGAATATATCGAAAGTTATTTTGGTGTAAAACCTCTCATTGTGGAACTTGCTCCTCATGATCAAGCTAATAACCCATATTGGTGGTGCTATCCGTCAGATGTAGAAAAATATATTTTAAAAGTAGATATGTAAAATAAAAAATATGGACTATAATTATATTACGAATATCAAGTCTTGTCACATTGCTATTCCACACCTCTTACATTATTCTCATATCCCAACCATTTGCATAGCAATGTTTTTTGCGATCTTTATTCTTACAAAGAATCGCACTCTTGTTTCCTATGTATTTTTTTTCATGGTCTCGAGTTTCTCTTTGTGGGTTATGGGAAGCTACATAACTTGGATTGGAACAGATGGCTCATATATAATGTTTTCCTGGGCGACGCTAGCCATCTTTGATGTTTTGATGTATCTCTCAAGTGTATATTTTGTGTACCTTTTTATTGATGGAAAAGATATTTCTTATTTTAAGAAAGTGATTTTATTGATTCTTTTTATCCCAGTATTATTTCTTTTCACAACATCAATAAACTTAAAAAGTTTTAATTTAATGGAATGTGAAGCAACAGAGAGTTATTTTAACAGCTATGTTTACTTTGTGGAAATCATCTCAGTGTTATGGATAATCTTTATTGTTATTAACCGATACTTTCGATCTACATCTGAATTGCGCCGTAAAATAGCTTTCTTGTCCGTTGGATTAGTCTTCTTTTTAGCCGTGTATTTTCTTCTTGGTTTATTGGCTGCACAAGATATCCTTCCATATTCTTTTGAATTTTATGCACTTTTTGGCATGGATGTTTTTATAGCAGTAATGGCATATTTAATTGTGCAATATGGTGCAATGGACATCAAGCTTGCGCGGGCACAAGCTCTTGTATGGTCTCTCATTTTACTCATCGGTGCGCAGTTTTTCTTTATTCGCAATCCGACCAATCAAGTGCTTAACAGTATCGCATTTGTTTTGGTGTGTTTTATCGGGTATGGTGTGGTGAAGAGCGTGAGGCGTGAAGAGCAGCAGAATGACAGGCTCATTCATTTTTCCAAGGAATTGACGCGTGCCAATGCAGAGTTAAAACGTTTGGATAGTGCAAAGTCGGAGTTTATTTCAATTGCGTCGCATCAATTGCGCACACCGCTTACGGCGATCAAAGGATATATCTCACTGATCTTGGAGGGGGCATATGGACAAAATGCAGACAAAACCGATGATGCGCTCAACAAAATTTTCTTGGCAAATGAGCGTCTCATTCAACTGGTAGAAGACATGCTCAATCTTACGCGTATTGAATCGGGGAGATTGGATTATCACTTGGAAGATAATGTGCAAGTGGAAGATATCTTGTCTGAACTCAAGGATATGTTTATTTTGCGTACACAGGATAAAAATTTGGACTTTGTCATTGATACGGGAGACACGCAATTACCGCCGATTAAAGCGGATAAATCCAAATTGCGTGAAGTAATTTCAAACTTGATCGACAATGCGATCAAATATACCAAGGAAGGCTTCATTCATGTTTCAGCACAGAAAGATGGCAGTATCGTACGCGTCACGATCGCTGACTCCGGCATGGGCATCTCCGAAGAATCACTCAAAACACTTTTTGCCAAATTTTCTCGTGGAACCGATTCGACCAAGGTATACACCGACGGTTCGGGCTTGGGACTCTATGTGGGTAAAAATTTGATCGAATCACAGGGTGGGCACATCTACGCAGAATCCGATGGTGTAAACAAAGGCTCTCGCTTCATCGTAGAAATGCCAATTGCAAAAGGAAATTAGTCTCAATAGGTAAATAAGAATGGAGAAATAACAATATTATCCCGCACTTCTTGCGGGATTTTTCCTTATGGTCTATAGTTTATGTTCTGAAATTTATTCAGGATGATATATAATATCCGCGATCTCTTTTGAAATGCTACCAAGGTGAATTTGACAAAAAATGGAAAAAGCGATACTATGGTGATGTATCTAGAGCCCGAGGGGGCTTTTTAAAATCCACGAAATATGGAGAAAATCACACAATTTTTGCGGGAAGCGTATGGTGAATTGAGACGCGTTTCATGGCCATCACGCGAACAAACGATCCAGTACACAACTCTTGTGGTTGTGATCAGTATTGGTATAGCGCTCTTTTTGGGTCTTTTGGACTATTTGTTCAGTGACATCATAAAGAATGTGATCATCAAATAAAAAATTTTTAAGTAATTTGTATCGTAATATTTAGCATATATGGCAAAACAAACGCAACATCACGGTATAGCGTGGTATGTTCTTCATACATATTCCGGTTACGAGGATAATGTGGCCCGCAATTTGCGACAACGTATCGAGTCCATGGACATGCAAGATTTTATCTTTGATGTGATCGTGCCGGTGGAAAAAAAGATCAAGATCAAAAACAGCAAACGTGTAACAGTTGAAGAAAAGATCTATCCCGGATACGTTTTGGTTCAGATGGTGGTAACAGATGCATCATGGTATGTGGTACGTAATACGCCAAATGTGACTGGATTTATCGGATTGGGCACAACGCCAACGCCGGTAGATGCAAATGAAATTCTCTCGATCAAGAAAAAAATGGGACAAAACGAACCGCGATATCGTATTGACGTGAAAAAGGGAGAGAGTATAAAGATCGTCGATGGTCCGTTCAAAGATTTTGATGGTGAGGTAAAAGAAATTGATGAGGCAAAAGGAAAAGTGAAGGTACTCGTTCTCGTATTTGGTCGCGAAACACCGGTAGAATTGGACTTCCTCCAGATCAAAAAAATATAATATATCTAAACCTAACTACTTACTACGCACACTACTAACTACTAACTAATATATTATGGCAGTAAAGAAAATCAAGACAGTGATCAAATTGCAGATCCAGGCAGGCAAAGCAAATCCAGCTCCTCCAGTGGGACCGGCATTGGGTCAACACGGACTCAACATTCAGGATTTTTGTATGCAATTCAATGAGGCATCCAAAGAGCGCATGGGTGATGTCGTTCCAGTTGAGATCACAGTATATGAAGATCGCACTTTCAGTTTTGAGATGAAGACATCTCCTGCATCAGAATTGCTCAAAAAAGCAGCTGGTGCACAAAAAGGCGCAAGTAATCCTGTGACAGATAAGGTAGGTAAGGTGACAAAAGCACAGGTACGTGAAATTGCTGAGGTGAAGATGGTAGATCTCAATGCAGCAAGTGTGGAAGCAGCGATGAAGATCATTGAAGGCACAGCACGCTCAATGGGCATCACTGTGGAAGAATAATATTTGAATGAAGAATTAATAATGAAGAATGAATAACATTTTTCACTATTAATTATTAATTGTTAATTAATTTCGTGGGAGAGTTGTATGACTCGTATGTACCACAAAAAATACTATGAAAAGAAGCAAACGATATAACAGTGCAATGGAGAAACGCACAAGTGAAAAAATGATCTTGGTAGACGCGGTAACTTTTGTGAAAGAAAGTGCTAAAGCAAAGTTTGATGAGTCAATTGAAGTGCATGTACGTCTCAATATTGACGCACGCAAGGGCGAACAAGCAGTGCGCGGTAGCGTTTCTTTGCCAAACGGCATCGGAAAGTCTGTACGTGTTGGTGTGATCACAGAGGACAAAAAAGATGAGGCTCTCAAAGCAGGTGCAGATGTTGTCGGCGGACAAGAATTGATCGACAAGATCAAAGCCGGTGCGTTGCCAGAAGTGGATATTCTCGTGGCAACACCTGATATGATGCCAAAACTTGCGCCGGCAGCTCGTATCCTTGGACCACGTGGTCTCATGCCAAGTCCAAAAACAGATACAGTAACGTCAAATGTAGGTGAAGCGGTAGAATCTCTCAAAAAAGGTAAGGCAAATTTCAAAAATGACAACTCCGGTAATGTGCATCAAGTGATCGGTAAAGCGTCTTTCGATGCAGAAAAACTTACACAAAATTATACAGCATTCATTGATGCAATAAAATTGTGTCGCAATGAAGCACATAAAGGACAATTTATCGCATCGATCAGTATGTGTTCAACGATGGGTCCAGCAGTGGTCATTGAATAATATTACACATTTTACAAAAATGTCTGCAGAATATTTCTGTGGACTTTTTTGTTGGAATGGTATATACTTTTCAAGTAAAACTTGCATGTACGGCAAAACATAATTATTAAATATATTACACTTTATGCACAAAGGAAAAATCATTCTTGGATTAGTGGGAGAAACCGGAAGTGGAAAAGATACGGTTGCGCATTATCTTGATAGACGGTACAACGTGGAATTGTTACGATTCAGTCGTCCACTCAAAAAGACTCTCGATCTTTTCTTTGAGCAATCTTCCAAAGAAGATCAGGCATGGTTGTATTTGGTGTTTAAAGAGCGATTTGGTGAAGATGTTTTACATAAAGGTGTTGCGCGATATATTGCACAGCATGACGGCATTATGTGTGTCAATGGCATGCGCATGATGATGGATCTGGATTTTATTCGTTCATTCGAAAACAATTATATTATTTACGTAACAGCTGATCAGAAATTACGTTGGAAACGTACGGCAAGTCGCGGAGAGAAATCCGATGATGATCAGACATTTGAAGAATTTCAAAAATTTGAAGCTGCAGCAGAAACGGAACAGGCGATTCCGGCGATTGGAAAAAATGCAGATTTTGTCGTACGCAATGAAGGTACGATGGATGAGCTTCTTTGGCAGGTAGATGATGTGATGAAGACCATCTTGAAAAGTCAATCAAAATAATTATATTAAATCAATCTTATGAAAAAAAGCGTAAAAAAACATAAGAGAGCAACATGGGATGAGTATTTTCTAAATCTTGTGGAGTTGGTGGGTTCACGAGGCACATGTGATCGTGGGCGCAGTGGTTGTGTTGTAGTAAAAGATAAAAGAATTATTGCGACAGGGTATGTGGGTTCTCCTATGGGTATCGGACATTGTGATGAGTTGGGACATGAGATGCATACAGTGGTGCAAGAAAACGGTGAAACATCACAGCATTGCATTCGCACTACGCATGCAGAGCAGAATGCAATTGTTAATGCGGCACGATTTGGAACAGCGCTAGATGGTGCAACGTTGTATTGTCATATGACACCATGTTATGTATGTGCAAAAATGATTATCAACGCCGGTATAAAAAAAGTTGTTTGTAACAAGGATTATCATAAAGGACAGAGAAGTAAAGAAATATTCAAAGAAGCGGGAGTTGATTACGTGTTGATTAACGAGGAAACTGAAACATATAAAAACATGTAATGTTTGATCTTCTAATAACTGTAAATCATAAAGAATAATCGGATATCGACTAAAGCTTTATAACTTTATAAACTTTTAACTTAGAAAATATGGCAAAGATCATTATTGGGCTTGCGGGAGAGATGGCAAGTGGCAAGGGGACAGTTGCACAGTATTTGGCCACGGAGAAAAAAGCGTCAACGCACCGCTTTTCAACGATGTTGCGTGACGTTTTGGATCGATTGCACTTGGAACAATCGCGAGATCATATGCAAAAACTTTCTTTCATTATACGTGAAACATATGGACAGGATGCTCTTGCACATGTGATGGCGGAAGATGTGAAAAAGGACACTGCAGAGGTGATCGTGGTGGACGGTGTGCGACGTATGGATGATATTGTGTTTCTCAAGCAAATACCGGAATTCAAACTTGTGTATATTGATGTCAACTTAGAAACACGTTATGAACGCATTATAAAGCGCAGTGAAAATCCCGATGATCAAAACAAAACCTTTGAACAGTTCGTTACGGAAAGCAAAGCTGATGCGGAGTTGCAAATCGCAGGACTCAAAGAATATGCAGATATTGTGATTGATAACAATGGGGATATCGAGAGTCTTTATGCACAAATAGATATTCTTCTGGCGGACGTGGAGTAATTTACAATTTTCAATTCACAATTTACAATCAATTTTTCAATTTAGCAATTTTCAAAAATTGAGCAATTGAAAAATTCTGTCAGATGTATTTTTATGTGTAGTGCCTTGCAAGAGTGGATTTTATGACCCGCTTCTTTTCTTTGCGCGTCATAATAAAAATTTGCGAGGCACAGTATAATTACGCTCCTGCAAAACGTCATCGCGAGGAATGTAGCGACGAAGCGATCTTTTCCTTGCACATGCAATTTTTCGTACAATAACCGAGATTGCTTCGTTACTGTGTTCCTCGCAAAGACAATAAGTCGCGTGTGTTTTTGGATAAAAGTGAATAGTAAAAAATTTTTGACATTGTTTTTGTGATGTGACATGATGATATATTCGGTCAATGGTGACTGGAGAAAGATCGTTTTTTAACATATAAAAATATATGATAAAGGAGGTGTTCTGATGCGATGTGGTCACTCGTTTTGTCGATGTGGGTATAGTAATATAAGAAGCTGCAAACGCTTTGGACGCTTCTATGTCTTTATATGTCGTCATTGTGGTCATATACGGGCAAAACATGAGTGTGAGGTTCAATTTGTTGTTATGGCGCAGTTCAAAAGAAAATAAGATGTCAACAAAAAAGGAGAATCTACCATGGCTGAAGCGGGCGCAAAACGTTCAAAAAAAACTGTTGCGGTAGGGAAGATGTATCGGATTATCGATCCATCAGCCACTATTGCTTCTCATCTCGATGGTAAATCAGTTGAAGAACGTATTGAAGAGTGTGGACGGATTTGCTACAAAACAGAAGATAAAATTACGGGGATGTCTGCAATCGGTTTTGGACGAAAAATGGTTGTGGATATGCATAACTCCGTTTTGGAAATGGCAGTGGTGACATATCATGTACTTGCGATGGGTGATGTGCGCAAGTTGCGTGAGGTGTCGAAGTATGTGGTCATCGACGAATATGAAGAGGGCTATCTCATCACAGGAAGTATTCGTGCATTTCGTGAAGCATATATGTTGTGTCCGCAAGATACACTGATCAAGGGTCTTGTGCATGCTGTTGCAAAGCGTCACCCGATCTTTTTTGAAGACATGGTTTTGGGTGGTGACAATCGCATGGAGCAACTCATCGAAAAAGTCGAGCTCAACATGCTTGATGGAGAGATCAGAGCGTCATCTCCCAAGCTGTGGCGCAGGCATCGATTTGTCGCAGTGAAATTCATTGTCAATCGTGCTGTGACGCATGAACTTGTCAGGCATCGTCCGTGCGCATTTTTGCAAGAAAGCCAACGGTATTGCAATTATGGGCAGGATCGGTTCGACAGGTTGGTGACGTTTATCAAGCCACTGTTCTTTCCAAAAGGAACACCAGAATACAGTGAGTGGTTGAGGTCAGTGAGATTTTCGGCAAAACAGTATCTCAAACTTCTCGAAACATCATCGCCACAAGCAGCGCGTACCGTTCTGATCAATAGTTGCAAGACGGAGATCATTGTTTTTTGCAATATCGTGCAATGGAACCATATACTGCACATGCGTACAAGTCCGGCAGCAGAGCCATCAATGCGTGAAGTAATGATCCCGCTGCAGGCACAAATGCGTGAGCTTTTCTCGGGAGAATCGTTTGATAAGCGCTCTCCTGAAGGCTTCCTCGTCTCGAAGGAAGAAGCGGAAGTTGAGGCATAAGCGTAAGAAAAATAATGTTGTAGATAAAGCCGCCCATGGGAACACCTGTGGGCGGTCATTTTTTAAATAATTGAATAGTTACCTTTGAATATTATGGAAAAAGTGCTAGAATAACGGGGTTAATACTAAGTTTTATAAAAAACATGAATTTTACTGAATATCAAAATGAGTCGCGTAAAACGGCACTTTATCCCAATGTGGGGAATAATTTTGTGTATCCGACGCTTGGGCTTTCCGGGGAAGCAGGGGAAGTGGCAGATAAACTCAAAAAAACGATTCGTGACGATGGTGGTGTGTTGACAGAAGAAAAAAAACGAGAAGTTGGGAAAGAATTGGGTGATGTGCTCTGGTATGTGTCGCAAGTAGCATCAGAGCTCGAGTTGTCGCTTGATGAGATCGCGCAGAAAAATTTGGAAAAGCTGTTGTCACGTATGGATCGAGGTGTGATCAAGGGGAGTGGAGACAATAGATGAATTACCCAATTCTAATTTCCAATTTTAAATTTTGAATGAAATTCAAATTTTAAAAAATTAAAACATTCATGATATTGACTTGAAATTCGAAATTTCGAATTCAAAATTAATTATAAAATCCTATGACCACAAAATACAATGTAACGATCGGTATGGAGATCCATGTGGAACTCAAAACAAAATCCAAAATGTTCTCCAGTGCGCCAAATCATTTGGGTATGGAAAAGACGCCAAATACATCAATTGACCCGGTAACGATGGCACAACCTGGTAGTTTACCGGTGCCGAACCGGCAAGCAATCGAATTTGTACAAAAAGCGGGGCTGGCATTGGAGTGCGAGATTGCTCGCAAAAGCAAATTCGATCGAAAAAATTATTTTTATCCCGATTTGCCAAAAGGATATCAAATTTCGCAATATGATATGCCGCTGTGTGAACATGGAAAGGTAATGATCGGTGACAAAGAAATTGGCATTACACGCATTCACATGGAAGAAGATACGGGTAAATCTACACATCCATCCGGCATGTCATATTCACTTGTGGATCTTAATCGTGCAGGTGTGCCACTTATGGAGCTTGTAACTGAACCGGATATTACCAGTGGAGCGCAGGCAAGACTTTTTTGTCAGAAATTACAGCAGATCTTTCGTTATATAGATATTGCCGATGCGGATATGGAAAAGGGACAGATGCGTTGTGAGGTGAATATTTCTCTTTACAAAAATGGTTCAGATCGCTTAAGTGGTCAAAAGGTGGAGATCAAAAATCTCAGCTCGTTCCGTGTTGTGGAAAGGGCCATTGATTATGAAATTGAAAGACAGACGAAAGCACTTGAGGGTAATGAGGTGATCGTACAGGAAACGCGCGGATGGGACGATGTAAAAGGCAAAACCGTGTCACAACGCAAAAAAGAAAATGCGCATGACTACCGTTACTTCCCAGAACCGGATATTCCTCCGATGACGTTTACTGATGCATATGTGGAACAATTGCGTCGTACACTTCCAGAGTTGCCACGACAAAAGGAAGAACGTTTTACCGCAGAATATAATTTGAGTGCGCAAAATTGTGGTGTGATCACGGCTGATATTGACATGGCAAATTATTTTGAACAGGTGGTAAGTGAGATCATGGATAAGAAAGCATCCGGAGAAATGCATGCGGATTCCGAAAAAACAATAAAACTTGCTGCAAACTATTTGGTGAGTGAGGTGCAGAAGCATCTCGTAAAGGATGGACAAAGAATTAGTGAGACAAAAATATCTGCAGAAAATTTTGCAGAACTGATGGCGATCATTGCTGATGGCACGATCAACTCTTCTGCCGCACAGATCGTATTGGAAGAAATGTTCTATGGGGAAGAAGATGATCCGAGTCGCATCATCGAAGCAAAAAATCTTGCGCAAGTGTCGGACGTTGGTGCATTGGAGCAACAAGTTGATGAGGTGATCGCGTCAAATGAACAATCTGTTGTGGATTATAAAGCAGGGAAGGAAAATGCCATCAAATACCTTATGGGACAAGTAATGAAAGTATCGGGAGGTAAGGCAAATCCGCAAATGGTGATGGAAATTCTTGTAAAAAAATTGGCTGAATAAAATAGACACCCTCATCCGCCCTTCGGGCACCCTGCCTACCGGACAGGCAGGCTTCTCCCATGGGGAGAAGGGGTAAGAAGAAAGAATAAGAGTAAGAAAATTTAAAAAACATTTAAGCCCCCTCTCCCTCTGGGAGAGGGTTGGGGTGAGGGTGATAATGTAGATTTTTAGAGGTAAAGATCTTATGTATAATACTTCTATCTCAAAAGCACAATTGTTACGTAAAAAACAAACGCCACAAGAAATAAAAATGTGGGCGCGATTGCGCAATCGTCAGTTTCATGACTTAAAATTCCGTAGACAATGTGTGATCGGTCGATATATTGTGGATTTTCTTTGCATGGAAAGCAAACTAATTATTGAAATTGACGGATGGCAGCATAAGCAAGGATTTTCCGGAATTGAAGAAATTGAACGTACGAAATTTTTAGAAAAAGAGGGTTATCACATTGTGCGTTTTTGGAATAATGAGATCGATCAAAATATTGATGGTGTGTTCTTGCGGTTAGAGGAGGAAATTGATGATCGTCTTTGATTAACCCTCATCCGCCCCTTGGGCACCTTCTCCCATAGGAGAAGGGGTAAAAGGAAAAGTATTCTAAAAACACCCTCTCCCTCTGGGAGAGTCTGCCTGTCCGGTTGGCAGGGGCTGGAGTAAGGGTGTTAAATTAACGCATTGATATGAAAAAAGTAGTAGATCGTACCAATTACTTCGTGTATGAAAAATTGGGGTTCTTTGAAATAGCGTCCGCGATAGTATGTGGCACGATGGAGGGAAAAGTTGGAGATGTTTTGTTGGTTGGCAAGTAGGGCAATGCGACCGAGATGAAAATCATTTGATACAAAAACAAAGCTTGTATTTTCCGGAAGATTTTTGATCGTTGCGCGCGTGTTGAGTCCGTTATAATCAGCAACGATCTTTTTTGACTCTATATTATTTTTTTGTGCTAGTTTCTTCATAACATCCACTTCATGTGCGCCGTAAGTGGATGGTCCACCGGAAAAGATGAGGCACGATACTATTTTATTTTTATACAGATCAATGCCGGTCATGGTGCGATCGTATAATGCATGAGAGGGGATATTATCTTTCCATACAGCTGCGCCGAAAACAACAGCACAATCTTTGTGAGCAGTATCTGCGGCTGTGTAATTTTTTAGTGTATAAAGCGCGCTCACTGTAATTACTGCAGTGATCATGACAATGCACACAATACAAATTTTGACGAATTTTTTTATCATGATCTAATTCTTTAGAAATTTTTGCGAAAGTTCAATGGCATCTTCTTCCGTGGTAATACGTACAATTGGCGCACCTTGTTTCTCCCAGCGTCGAATCCACGTCTCTTGTCTTTTGGCATAGCTTTTGAGATCACGGATCGTATGATCGCGCATGAGGTCAAATGAGATCTGTCCACGCACATAGCGTGTACACCATTTATATTCCAAACCAAAACTTTCCAGGCGTGACCATGGTACGTGCAACATATGATGTGCATGAAGAATTTCATCAAATATGCCTGCATCGAACCATGTGTCCATGCGTTTTTCTATTCGCGTATGTAGTATATCGCGCGGATGGGAAAGTGCAATGATGAGATCGTTTTGAGGATCGATCGGAGTGCGTGTTTCTGATGGAACACGTCCAAGTGCCGATGCAATTTCAATTGCACGGATCAGTCGTACAGGATTGTGTGCATCAACTTTTTTTGCATAGACAGGATCGATCTCCGTTAATTTTTGTAGTAGTTGTTCTAAGGTGTGCTTTTGAAGTACAGTGCGCAGTTTTGAATTTGGTAATACAGTGGGGAAAATGACGTTCTCCACAAGTGCCTGTGCCCAAAACATTGTGCCACCACAGATGATCGGAAGTTTGTTTCTTTTTTTAATATCATTTTGTATTTGTGTGGCTTTGCGGACAAATTTGGCGACATTGTATGCAGTGTTCGGATGTACGATGTCGATCATATGATGGTATATATCATCGGATATATATACATATTTTTTTCGGTCGAGGAAATCAGTATATGGTGCAAGATGCCCAGGTTCTTTGCCTGTGCCAATCGTAAGATCGCGGTAGATTTGTCGAGAGTCCGCACTGATGATTTCGCCGTTGAAATGCTTGGCCAGTGCAATGGCAACGTGAGATTTACCAGAGGCTGTTGGTCCAATGATAGTGATCCTTTTATTCCGCATAGAAAAATTTTATTAAAAAATCATTGTGGATGAATGATAATGGGTGATGTGTTTATATGCACAAAAAAAGGTTAGTCCACATTATTATAATGTGGACTAACCCATGAAAATGTCAAGGTTATTTGTGTATGCCGTTGATAAGAGTTTGTCTCTGATCTTCTACGAACGCGTTAATGGAATCAAAAATAGCACCCATGCCTTTGTCGATGACGGACAATATTTTGAGTTCATTATTTCCGTCGAGGGACAACATCGGTGTGATTGACCCAACTACGAGATGGCGAATGTCCAGTGCTTTAGCGATATGAAAAAAACCGGTGTGGAATTGTTGCATATCTCTTATGCCACCTTCGGGAAAGATCACAATTGAACAATCGGTATCTTTGCTGAGAGATGAAATAATTTTTCCACACCTTCCTCCGGGAATGTGGGTGATTGGGAGATGCCATGTTTCTTGCATCGCAACTTGCCATCCGATGTCATGTGCCAATGTCACAAATCTTCGATTGCCGAGAGCTTCTCTCAAGAGTGCTTGTCGAATGATCGGAAACCAAAACGACGGGAATTCACGAGTGTTCCCACCCTTGAGTCCGCTAATGTGTTCAGCTGGTAAGGTAAGCGTATCATCCGCAGCCGGATGGTTTGTGATGAACATCACTCGTGCATCTTCGGGTAAGTCGATTTTCTCAGCGCTTATATGTACAAATGTTTTTAGTTGTTGAATGAGTTGCTCAATGGTCAGAAGACCTCTGAAGTATTGATGCGAAAAATCCAGGTACAAATTTCTGGTGTGCGTACGTGACATGAGATCTCCAAAATTTTTGAATTGATGAAAAAAATGAAAAAAACGGTCGTATCTTGTGTTGTTAAGTCTACCAATGAATAAAATTCATTGTATCAAACAACGATATTTTTGACAAGTTTTTGCACATCAAGAGGATGTTCATCAAACCAATGATTGCTGTCAATGTTAGTTATATGGGAGCTTGGAAGCAGGGATGTGAGCGTGTCAACATTTTTTTTATCAATAATGTCATTTTTTGGATAAAAAATATGACATTCTTGTGTAACATTGCACAGATCATCAGTGATCATAAAGTTTTTATAGGCGTTGACCCATGGTTGATCGAGAAGTTTGACTTTTTTTTGAGATACTTTGCATAATACGGGATCTTGCGTTGAAAAAATGTGATCAATATCTGTAATATCAATGCGTGGCAAAATAATCTCGTTTAGAAAGACTGCCGGTGCCGTCAAAATGATCTTTGTGTCTCGGTCAAATACTTTATGACACGCAAGGGCAATTGCACATCCCTGTGAATGTGCAACGATCACGATCTTATTTTTGGGATAATGGTTTTGCAGACCTCGGAACTCACGCATTAAATGATCTTGCATTTCAATTGGATTCCACAGTTTTTGTTCATGGTCTTCATGACCATAAAATGTGACGGTGTATACTGCATGATCATTAGCTACCAGTTCGCTTCGCAATTTATGCAGAAAGCCCTGCGTGTAATTTCCCAAAAAGCCGGGGACGATCATATAGATCGGTTGTGAGTCGTCCCTTAGATGCCCAAAGATCTTTGATGGAACTTCGTGAATCATAAAAAAATTTTATGAGAGTTTACTTATGAATGATGTAAGAGCAACAACACCTTCGTCACCATTATCGCGTGAGCGCACCGAAACAGTTTTATCGGCAACCTCTTTTTCACCAACAACGAGAATATAAGGCATCTTTTCTTTTTCTGCCAAGCGAATGCGTTTACCGAGAGTTTCAGATTGGTCATAAAGTTCAGTACGAAATTCCGCTTCAGAAAGTGCATCGCATACACTTTTGCCATAATCATTGAATTTTTCTGATACAGGGATCACGGCGATTTGCACGGGGGAGAGCCAGAGAGGGAATGCGCCGGCAAAGTGTTCAATGATGACCGAAAGAAATCGTTCAAGTGATCCTGCAATTGCACGGTGGATCATGACGGGTGTTTGTTTGCTGTTCGCTTCATCAGTATATTCCAAACCAAATCGTTCCGGCATGACAAAATCAAGCTGTGCTGTTGCCAATTGCCACTCGCGACCGATTGCATCACGGAACATGAAATCCAATTTTGGTCCATAGAATGCTGCTTCACCCTCAACGCGTTTGTAGGGCAGATTTTCTTTTTGTGCAATTTCCTCCAAAGTTTTTTCTGCCACGTCCCATTTTGTAGGATCGCCCAAATACTTTTCCGGTGTTTGCGGATCGCGTACAGACACGGAAACCCAATAATCACCGTCATTGAACATGTTGAGTGAGGTATAAAAATCCTTGATCACAGAAACAATGCCTCCAACCTCGGATTCAATTTGTTGTGGTGTGCAAAATACGTGACCATCATCCTGAGAGATCGATCGCACGCGAGAGAGTCCCAGTAGTTCACCTGCTTGTTCATCACGATACACCATTGTGGTTTCCATAAAACGGACTGGCAAGTCACGATAAGATCGCTGACGAGCAGCATAAATTTGCGTATGGTGCGGACAGTTCATGGGTTTCATGACAAATTCCTGATCTGATTGACCCTTGACTTTGAATAGTTCATCACCAAATTTTGCCCAATGACCTGATGTTTCGTAGAGATCTTTTTTTGTAATGTGAGGGATCGTTACTTTCTGATAGCCAAACTTTTTTTGGAGGGTTTGAATTTTTTCAACGATCAGATCGCGCAGCAACGTTCCTTTTGGTGTAAAAAGGGGAAGTCCGCCACCAACGAGCTCGGAAAATGTAAAGAGGTCCAACTCTTTGCCAAGCTTGCGATGGTCTCGTTTTTTTGCTTCTTCGATTTGTGTGAGATGTGCATCCAATTCTTCCTTTGTATCAAAAAGTATGCCACAAATGCGGGTGAGCTGTTCGCGCTTCTCGTCGCTTTTCCAGTATGCGCCGGCAAGTCGGGTAATTTTGAGTGCAGAGGCATCGATCTCTCCGCTGTTCTCTACATGTGGACCGCGACAAAGATCTGCAAAATCTTTGGATGTATATATGGACACAATGGTCTCACCCCCTTGTGCCAGATCATCGATGATCTCCACTTTATATTTTTGACCTAATGCAGAAAATTTTTCTTTTGCATCAGAAATGGACATCTCGGATCGCTCAAAGGAAATTTTTTGTCCGATCAGTTTTTTCATGCGTTTCTCGATCTGTTTGAGATCTGATTCCGTGAGAGGTTCTGCAGTTTCAACGTCATAATAGAAACCATCGTCTACAACCGGCCCGATACCAAAGAGGGCATCTGGTCGTATTTGTTTGATTGCCATTGCAAGGAGATGCGCTGCGGAGTGGCGTTTTTTATTTAATTCTTCTGATGGATGTTGTGAACACATATTTTTTTAATTAAGATTTAATAATGAATAATTAATAATGAGCGCTATCATTTTTCTAAAAGAAAAATGAAAAAGCACCAACAACAACTACTGCAAACTTTGTACTGAGACCCCTTCTAGAGGGGCGGTTCCACTCAGTTTCCCGTTTTTGTTGTGGGCGCTCTTTGGTGTGTATCTTACGTGTACACCGTCTACGCTCGCTCTGCAGGTTGGTAGGCTGCATCAAACGCGTGTATGTGATTGTGATCCTATTCTTACATAATACATAGATAGATGTCAAATGAATGAACTTGAAACTTTTCACTTTTTTTCAAAAAAACCTTGTCATTGCGAGAAGCGTAGCAACGAAGCAATCTTGAGCATTAAACAAAACTACAACATATCTGAATGAGATTTCTTCGTCGTTCCTTCTCGCAATGACGGCTGCTTTATTACAAACAATTGACGATTTAATATTATTTTGGTATAATGCTTTTTCTGTTAAGGGTGGATAAAATCAACGTTCTTTAATTTAAACGTGTTGGAGGTAATCATGAAGAAGCTTACTGCAGAAAAAGCGCAAAAATTGTATCAAGCGCGATTTGAAAAAACGGCACGCTATGTTGCACAAATGTTATGTAAAAATTTGGACAAGGCATTGAGAAAGGCCTGCAAAACGGATGGCCGTAACTGTGCATCTCACACTTTTCAAATAGCAGGTCTGTACCAGTCAGAAGATTATGTTCTACCTGACGGCATGTTGGAGTGGAGACATAGATTGCCGGAAGATTCTGAGAACAGCCGGAAGTTGGTCAAGCAAATTGTGGTATTAGTGCAACAATACTATACAGGTTGGGATGTAAGATTGATGTATAATAAAATCGATTATGAATTTTATAATAATACCTTAGTCTTTGATGCGAAATTTGTGGCTGAGGATATGCAAATTTGTCGACCGGAGGATTTTGATGCTGTATTTTATGCGCGTGTGAATGATATGGTGCAGTACTTTGTGCAAAATATCCGAATTGCAATTAATAAGCAATTGGGCACGCGATCGATTCGTGAGGGATTTCGCTCAGAAGCAATCATACATCATGTTGAACGATTGTGTTTTAATGAAGAAGAAGCTACAGCTGTTTTCAATAGAGTGAAAGAGGCTTTGTTTCAAGATGGGTGGCATATCAGCATATGCGACATTGACATAAAAAAAAGCAACATGCTATATCCTCGTACATTATATAATTTTGAGATCAAGAGGTTGCCCGTGTCATCATCGTGATGATGTGGCGCATAGAACGTACATATCTACTGCTGGAATATATTTCCGGCAGTAGATTTTTTATTCTTCTGAAATCGCTGATGGATCAATAATTGTGAATAATTTTTCTTTGCACGTAGCATCAAAAGTGATGATGTATGATGTACGCATTTTTTGTCCGTTGTGAACAAGGAATACGTGTGCATTGCCAGGTTCGCATATGTCAAGGATCTCTTTGATCTGCGCAATGATCTCATATGTGCTTTCATCGGGAAGGGTGATATATAATTTAGTTTTGTTGAGCAGTGCTTTTTTTTCTTCTTTTCGCTCTGCTAGTTTTTCTTTTGTGATACCATATTTTTTGCGTGTGCTCATGACATTTTTTGCGTATTCATTTTTTTCTGTGGCGATTTCTTCGATTTCATTTGCGATGAACTTAAGTTCATCATCCTTATCGGAGAGATTGCCTTTCATAACTACAGCTTTACCTTCGACGAGCAGATCTTTGTGTTCCTCAAGCATTTTTGGAAAGATGATGCATTCAGTTGTGCTTTTACCATCTTCCAATGTGATGAATGCCATATTCTTGCCACTTTTGGTGAGAATGATCTTGATCGCGATGATGATACCACCGACGGAAATCATTTTATTTGCCTTGTCTTGCTTAAGATCGTTGAGTGGTGTGCACATATAATCAAGGAAATCACGGTATTCATTGGATGGATGATCGGAGATATAAAGACCGATGAGCTGTTTTTCCCATGCAAGATGTTGTCTTTTGCCGGAATCAATGCCTTTTTTAAGTTTGATCTCTGCACGTGATAGTAATTCTGTACCAAAAAGAGAGTGTTGATTGATTTTTGTGCTGGATCGAAGTTCTTTGATAAATGTGAGAATGCTATCCATACTTGCGAGGATGTCGTCGCGCGCACCAAAACTATCAAGTGCACCAACCATTGCAAGTGCATCGATCGACTTTTTATTGAGATCACGGATGGTAATGCGTGTACATAGGTCAGAGAGGTCCTTGTATTTACCGCCACGTTTTCGCTCTTCAACGATCTCGCGCGCAACGGGACGTCCAACATTTTTGATCGCATTGAGGCCAAATCGAATGCGTGGGTTTTTCTTTTCTGTATCTGCAGGGTCATAGATGACTGCAAATTCCTGAAAACTCTCGTTGATGTCCGGTGGCAATACGACAATGTTCATATCGCGACATTCTGCCGCCTCAATCGCTATGCGATCGGTGTTTCCCTGATCGGATGTCATGAGAGCTGCCATAAATTCCGCGGGGTAGTGTGCTTTGAGGTATGCAGTTTGATAGCCGATGAGTCCATAACATGCAGCATGAGAACGATTGAAACCATATCCGGCAAATGGTTCGATGAATGCAAAGACTTTTTCCGCAATTTCTTTTTTCACGTTATGTGCCACACATCCCTCGACAAATTTAATTTTTTGCTCCTTAATGAGCTTGATGATCTTTTTACCCATCGCTTTGCGTAAGATGTCAGCTTCACCGAGTGTAAAACCTGCCAAATCTTGCGCAATGCGCATAACCTGTTCCTGATAAACAGCAACGCCATAAGTGTCGGCAAGAATTGCCTCAAGTTTTGGATGAAGATAGGTCACTTTTTTCTTTCCATGTTTGCCATCGACAAAATCAGGGATCCACTCCATTGGTCCAGGACGATAAAGAGCGACCATTGCGATAATATCTTCCAAGACAGTCGGTTTAAGTGCTTTGAGATAGCGTTTCATACCACTGGATTCTAATTGAAATACGCCTGTAGTATGTGCTTCTTGCAACAGTTTGTACGTCTTAACGTCATCGAGGGGAATTTTTTCTATGTCGATCTTCGTGCCATGGATCCTTTTGACAATGCGTAAAGTGTTTTGAATGATCGTGAGGTTTTTGAGTCCCAGGAAGTCCATTTTGAGGAGCCCAATCTTTTCTACGGCTGAGAATTTTGTACTGGATGCATATTGTGTCACAGTTGCTTCATCATCACCGGAGACACGCTGCATGGCGGTGTATTCCACAACCGGCTTGTCAGTGATCACTACACCACAGGCATGTACAGAAGAGTGACGGCACAAGCCTTCCAGGCGACGTGCGCTGTCGATGAGGTCGCGTGCGTCGGAATTTTCTTTGTGTAAACGTTTGAAATCAGGAACATCGGAAAGTGCTTGATCGATGGATGTGAATTCCGGAATGAGCTTTGCCACTTGATCGCAAAAGTTATAGGGATAGCCCAGTGCACGACCGGCGTCGCGTACAGCGGCACGTGCGGCCATTGTTCCAAATGTGATGATCTGCGCAACATGGTCCGCTCCGTATGTTTTGCGCACGTAAGCGAGAACATCATCGCGACGATCGTCCGCAAAATCCATATCAACATCGGGCATGGACACGCGTTCCGGGTTGAGAAAGCGTTCAAAGAGCAACTTATACTCGATCGGATCCATGTTGGTAATGCCTGTGAGATAAGATACAAATGAGCCCGCAGCACTTCCGCGTCCCGGACCAACAACGATCCCGTCGTTTTTTGCCCAGTTCACGAAATCTTGCACGATAAGAAAGTAGGAGGCATAGCCGGTTTTCTTGATAATGTCGAGCTCATACTTCATGCGTTGTCGCTGAACACTGGTAATATTTGTGCCGAATTTTTTTGCAAGTCCCTCCTCACAAATGTCGTTTAGGTATTCATCTGCTGTTTTTCCTTCCGGAAGAGGAAACGATGGCAATTTTGTATGACCAAGTTCCAATTCAAATGTACAACGGTCAGCAATGCGCTGCGTATTGGCAAGCGCTTCCGGAACATCGGAAAAGATGGCAGAAAGTTCCTTTTCTGTACGGAAGGAAAGGTCAAAGCTCTTCATATTTGGTCGATCACCCTCGTCCACTTTTCGGTTCATTTGAATGCATAAGAGCACATCGTGGATATCTCGATCATTTTTGTTGATGTAATAGACATCACCGCAAGCAACAAGTGGAATTTTTGTTTCTCTGCTCATTTTTTTTATGCCGACGTTGATCTTTTGTTGTGGTGGAAAATTTGGATGATCGTTGAGCTCAAGGAAAAAATGATCCTCGCCAAAAATGTCTTGGTAGAGAAGTGCTTTATCCTTTGCTTGTGCATAGCCGTCGTTTTGAAGTAGTTCGCCAACCTCGCCGAAGCTGTTGCCGGATAATGCAGTGATGCCGTCATGATGTGCACGTAGCACATCATAATCTACGCGTGGCTTATAATAAAAACCATCCAGTTGTGCAATAGTGATGATCTTGAGAAGATTTTTGTAGCCGATCTCATTTTCTGCCAAAAGCACGAGTTGATTTGTTTTGCGTGATTGAAGAGATGCTGTTTTCTTATCCATGCCACCGGGAGCGACAAGGATCTCTGTGCCGATGATCGGCTTGATCCCGCGTTCAGCTGCTTTGACGGAAAATTCCACCGCACCATATACGGCGCTTTTATCTGTAAGCGCAAGCGCATTCATGCCATTTTTTTCTGCGGCATCCAAAAGATCATCGATCTTGGCAAGACCGCTGAGCAGAGAATGATCGGAGTGGACGTGAAGGTGGACAAATGACACGGGTGGTAAAAAGTTATAAAGTTATACCTGCCCGCCGTGCTTTTTCACATACAATGCAGGCGGGAAGTTCATAAAGTATTGTAGCACAGGACGATTTTTGTGGAAAATGTCTGTTTTTGTAAATGAAAAAGCGATCATTTCTGATCGCTTTTGATGTGAGGATATATGCCCTATGGTATAAGATCTTCCGGTTTTATACCATCCGATTTTAGTCGATGTCTTCGAATATAGATGGCATCAAGTGTGCGCCCGATTTCCTTTGCGAGCTCCAAGCCTTTTAGAGGGCTTGTGAGCACAAGAAGGTCTTGGGGGTCAGTCCATTCTTCGCCAAAATTTTCTGCTTGTTTTTTGGACTTTGCTCGGTAAGCTCTGTTGTAAGCGTTTTCTTTTCGCGAGTTTCTTATGCGCCACTTGCGATTGGCGTAGCGATACTTATCCGGGTTTTGCAGTTTTATGCGGGCCATGCGGACAGCTTCGGGAGAAACTCCAATTATTTTGGCGAGCTCACTGAGAGAAACTTCTCCGCTCAATATTTTTTCTTTGTAAGGTGCATATTTCGATTCTCGCATTCTTCCTCCGTTGAATTTGATGTGTGATATAGTATATGTAAACAAAAGAACAGCCCCTAATTATAACACAAAATCATGAAAATTGCAACATTTGATCACGAAAAAGCACATATTGATGCAGGTTATCATTTGATCGCTGGTGTAGATGAGGTGGGTCGCGGTCCGCTTGCCGGTCCGGTTGTAACGGCGGCGTGTGTGATAAAAGATGTCTCATGTTTCACACGGAACATGGATGATGATAGGCGGTGGCAACTTATTCGTGATTCCAAATTACTCAGCGAAAAACAACGCAAAGAAGCATATAGCTTTGTAGAAGAATATTTTTTTGTTGGTATCGGACTCAGTACACCGGACACAATTGATCGAATTAATATTTTACAAGCAACATTTCTTGCGATGAAAAAGGCGATTGCAGATCTTGAACATGCAATCGATAAAGCTGGGGCATATGCAGATGCAGAGCGCATGATCATACTTGTTGATGGCAATCAGATCATTCCAAATTTTACGCGCGAGCAAAAATGCATTGCAAAAGGTGATCAGAAAGTGCGAACGATCGCCGCAGCATCGATCATTGCCAAAGTGACACGTGACACGATGATGGAACAATATGCCGTGCAATATCCGCAATATGGTTTTGATGCACATAAGGGATATGGTACAAAAATACATATGGAGGCACTCAAAAAATACGGCGCAACGTCAATCCATAGAAAAAGTTTTGCACCGGTGAGAAATGTCTTGTAAGTATTTGAAACACATTTGCACAGAATGGGGAATGTATTTTTTTATGATGTTTTGCATGATATAATGGATGTAGTAAATATATAAAAAATGATATGAAAAAATGTCTCATGTTCTTTGTGATTACATTTCTGATCACGCCGTTATTTTTTGTTCATGCGGATAATGAGACAAATACATATGTGTATATTCAAGGTAAAAATGAATATGAGCGCAATGGTATCGTATCATTTACTTCTGAAGAAGATGTTGTACTTAGTACAACGAGCGATACGACTGAAGATATAACGATCGATGTATATGAATCTAATAAAGGGGACCTGTTGCAGTTTCTTTTGCATGATGGAGAATATAAGCAGATCAATGAAAAGCCACATGTGCGTGATGACCAGAGACGTGAGGTGCGTACTGTGCGCACAGGAGAAAAATTTCCCATTTCTGTAGATACGGAGGGGATTTACATTGTACATGCGCATACGCAGGATGCGGAAAGTTATGCGTTTGTCGTACGATCTCGCGTGGGAGCTGTTGTAAAAGAATCAAAAGAAGGACTGATCTTTTGGGTACAGGACTTTAAGACACGCAAAAAAGATTCGGGTGCACAAGTTAAGATCTATGATTTGTATGAGAACGTTGACGAAAAAGAAAATGTTACGACCGATGATGATGGTGTGGCTTTGACAAGAACTTCTGTAAAGTACGATGTTGCCATGGTGGAAAGTGGCAAGAGCATTGCACTTGTGCCGCTTAATTTGTCACGTCTGGGATATATCTATTATGACGGTTATGAAAAGATCAATGATTATCCCGGACAAACACAAAAGGCAAAATACTTTACATTTATCGACCGACCATTGTATCGTCCCGGGGATACGATCTATTTTAAAACGATCGTGCGTTATGATGACGATCAGGAATATCTCTTGCCCGAAGGAGGTAAATGGAAAGCTCGCGTGATGCGCGGATGGGGAGATGAAGAGCAAATTGTAGCACAAGGAGATTTTGTTTCCGATTCTTATGGAACATTTTCCGGAGAATTCATATTGCCCGCAGATGTACAAACGGGTGATGATTTTCGCCTTGAGATCGAACGTACAGATCATGAAGATGAGTTCTCATGGTGGAATTGGGGTCCGGAGTCTACGTACTTTAGTGTAGAACAATATCGTAAGCCGGAATATAGTGTCAATGTAAACATTGACCGTCAAGAATATATTAATGGAGATAGTGTGATCTTTGATGTTTCTGGACGATATTTTTCCGGAGAAGCGCTTGATGGTGGTCAAGTCGTATATGATATTTACGAAAATGATTTTTATGACTATACATATTATGACGATATGACGCAAGATACGGATCGACATAATTATGGATACTACGGATATGATGCAATCACAAGCGGAACTGTGCTTATTGGTGCAGATGGTATGGGACAAGGAACATTTGCACCGCACATCATCGATGGTAAGCCGCATATCTATACGATAGAGGTTTCATATACGTCTTTTGCCGGAGAGCCTGTGGTTGATCAAGAAAATATTTTGGTATATCCGGCGGAATATGGAATCTATCGACAAGATTATATGGACGCATCTGCAGTTGGTGATGAATATGTGATGGATACAGTATTGCATCCGTATCGTAAAGATGCAAAAATTGCACAACAAAAATTGCATGTTGTCGTTGAGCGAACATGGTGGGTAAGAAAAGAGGATGAGTCAAAGTATGACAGATATGAAGAACAAACAGAAATTGTCCGTGAATTTGATGCAATTTCAGATCGATCCGGTCATGTACCAATTGCATTTACACCAACCCTTGGAGGGTCATATCACATTTCTGTTGCGGCAACTGATCAATATGATAACCATGCAGTGAAAGAATTCTATGCATGGATCACGGAAAAAAATGCATTTGTTGCGGGGCAGAGTTCTGAAGGTTTTACGATCTCATGTGATAAAGGAGAATATATGCCAGGGGACAATGTGGATATCAATGTGTCTGCTGAAACACCAGATCGTGATCTTTTTGTGACGGTGGAACGTGATTTTGTGCATGAATATCACGTGATACGCATGGATGGATATGATGAGGATTTTGATATTACACTTGATGATTATGCGATGCCTCAGATAACGCTTGGTGTAGAAGGTTTTGATCGTACGCGACATAATGCCGCTGAGAAAAAGATCAGCGTGTCCGCAGAAAAGCAAAAATTAGATATCAACCTGACTGTCAATCGGAAAACGTACGGACCGGGAGAAACAGTCACGGTAGATGTTGTAACAAAAGATTATAAGGGTCGACCACAAAAAGCGGATGTTGCACTTTGGGCCGTAGACAAGGCGTTATTTGAACTCAAAGAGCCGGACAGTCAAGATATTTTTGCATCGTTCTGGGGAGAATCCTCGCGTTATGCATATACACAAAGCAGTGATTCTTTGCGCAGTATTTCCATTGAAACAGCGGAGAGTGGAGGGTGTTTTACTGCAGGTACAACTGTGCTTATGCAAGGTGGTACGCAAAAAAATATCGAAGATGTGCGTGAAGGAGACGTTGTGTTGACGCGCACCGAAATATCTGATGAGCTTGTGGATGCTCGCGTGAGCAAAACACATGCCATTGATGTGTCGGGATACTTTGTGATCAATAACACGTTACATGTTACAGGTGAGCATGTGATGTGGGTGAATAATACGTGGAAAGCGGTGTACGATCTGCGTATCGGTGATGTGTTTGTAAATAGCGATCAACAGGAGGTCGTTGTTGAGTCAATCGAATGGGTCAAAAAGAATGTCACGGTATATAACATTGAAGTTGAAAAATATCATACATATTTTGCCAATAATATATTTGTACATAATGGCAAAGATGGAGGTGTGCGCACAACTTTCAAAGATATGGCATATTGGAATCCGCATGTACGCACAGGGGATGATGGAAAGGCGCGCGTAACATTCACATTGCCGGATGATCTGACAACATGGGTGATCTCTGCAATAGGTGTGACGAATGACACAAAAGTAAATAATGAATTTCTGGAGATCATGACCACAAAACCGATCATGGTGCGACCGTACATGCCAAATATCTTGCGCAAGGATGATCAACTGACAGTTATGGCGACAGTACAAAATACCACAATCAAGGATCATACACTGGATATGAAGTTGGATTTTGACGGTGGGGATGTGGAGAATGTTTTACAAGAAATCACGGTTGCTCCCGGGTCGTCAAAGATCGTATCATGGAAAATTGTACCAAAAAAAGAAAATATTGATGCAATCATGACATTTTCTGCTGTCGATCAAAATGATCACACAATAAGTGATGTTGTGGAAAAGCACATCTTGATCGAGCAGTATGGCTTTGAAGAAAAAAATTCTTTTTCACATGCAGATGGAAAACCATATACCGTGGTAATCGCAGATGATGCATATAATGAAAATACACATGTGGAAGTGACAGTTGCATCTACAATGCTACATTCGCTCCGTGGTGCAATGACGTATTTGATCAGATATCCATATGGATGTGTAGAGCAAACGACGAGTGCGATGGTGCCGGCAATTCTCGCCAAAGAAAATTCTCTTATTTTGCGCGAGGCCGCACAAGGGAAAGATCTTGATGCAATGATCGCAAAGGGTGTGGATCGTTTGCAAGAACGTCAAAATGATGAAGGTGGATGGGAATTATGGGGTGGAGAAAAACCGGATCTTTTCCTTTCGGTATATGTGACGGAACAATTGTTGCGTGCACAGGCTGTAGGTGCTTCTGTTGATGAGAATGTACTTATGCAAGCAAAGGATTATTTTGCCAAGCAAAGTTTTGATTCGGAAGATGAGCGTATCTTGGGGGCATATGGTCGTTCTCTGTTTGGGAATGCACAAGGAGAGAATGTTTTTGTTGATGCAAATACTCCATCGGACCTTCTGGCATTGGGCGTTATTGCAAATTTGCGCAACGGACAAAACGATCCGACAAACAATGGGTATAATATTCTCATCTCACGATTACAACGGCAGGGCGAAACATTGTTTTTACCAACGGAAAATAGTATAGACGTATCATATTTTTCTTCCGCAGACACATCAACCGCACTTGCCTTGCAAGCAGTGATGATGGCGGGAAATGATATGTCCACTGCACAGGGGCTTGTAGAATATATTATGAATGTGCGCACAAAAGAATATTGGTCTCACACATTTGCCACATCACGCATATTGATGGCACTGACGACATTTGCCTCTATAGAGCAAGAAGAAGTGCGAGGTGGACCTTTTCATGTGCTTGTAGATGGTGTGGAAGTGGCACAAGGTGCGGTAAATAACGCACAACCTGTTACGTCGATAAATATTCCCGTACAAAAAATCAAAAAAGGCGGATCGACAATATCCCTTGTTTCAGATAGCAGACCATACTCCACAATTTTTACAAGTGAATTTCATACAGATCGCAATGCGCAACCATTATCTCGTGGCATGGGAATTGAACGCACGTATTATAATGAGAAGGGCAAAGATTATACGATTGGTGTTGGTGATACAGTAGTCGTAAAGCTTGAGGTAAGCGGATTACAACCTGGTACGCGCAATCTTCTTATCGAGGATCATTTGCCATCCGGTATGGTACCGATCAATGATTCATTTGACAATGTGAAAATTGCAGAAAATGATGATTTTATGAACTGGACAGAACATCGCGAATATCTGCTTGATGGTGTGATCATTTCCGATACACATCCTTCTACTGCGACATATATATATCGCGCACGTGTTGTGAGTGCAGGTGATTTTTCTGTGCCGCCCGCATTTGGATTCTTGATGTATGCTCCGGAGGTGTATGCACGCACAGATGCACAAAAAATGCATATCAATGAAGAATCTCAAATTGTGGAGATCGATGGTGCAATCAAAAAATCTGAAACAACGGCATACTTTGAACGATTTGCAGATAACCTTTCGTCGATCATGATGTTCATCGCTATTGGGGCAAGTATTATTGCAATCGGTGTTGGTATATTTGCTGTAGTGAGACATGTGCGGAAAAAAAATGTCTAGCAATAGAAAAAAAATGATCGCGGGAATAGTCTGTGCATGTATGGGCATCTTTGTGATTGGCAGCATTGCAATACAACAACAAAAGCAAAATCCGCACAAGCCCAAACGGGACAATGATCTGCAAAAATGTATAATTCCTTTGGCAGCATCATTTTATGATGAGCAATTGTTTGTGCAAAGTATGTCAAAGGGAGTGAATATGCAAAAAGATGATCATTTGGTAGTGCAGGGTGTTATCATACCACATCATTTGTTGGCAAGTTCTATCATTGCAGATTTGATGCAATATATTGCAACACAAGATATACAAAAGATCATTATTATCGGACCGAATCATTGGGAGCGCGGCAAAACATCGGTGGTCACAAGTGCATGTGGATGGAACACGCCATATGGAGATGTATCTTCTGCTGTGGATCATTGCACAGATCGGTCATTTGTATCTTGTGATAATGATGTTATGCGGGAGGAACATTCTCTCGGTGCAGTGATGCCATATATTGCACATCTTATGCCACAGGCACGCGTTATACCCTTTGCGATCAGTCAAAAAATCACACCGCAAGAACAAGTTGATCTCGCTGATATGATCGCTCAGGAGACGAATAAAGCGCGTACGGTTGTGATCCTGTCCATGGATTTCTCACATTATCTTTCAGATGTGGATGCGGAAAAAATGGATAGAGAAACACTTGCGGCGATCACTGATTTTTCCTACAATAAAATTCTTTCTTACAACAGCGATCATGTTGATTCGCCACAGGGATTAGCAGTTTTTTTGCGCACGATGCAGTTGCTTGGTGCGGAACAAAATTCTGTAATGCATCACACAAATTCCAGCAGATTATTACGTGATCCGTTTGCACAAACCACGAGTTATTTTGGCATAGTATATACGCAATAGACTCTTGATGTGTTGAACTTTCCGTGATATGGTATTTCTACTGTTGTTATTTTAGGTCGCACACAATTTAATAAAAGAGGGAAGGTGACATGATACAAGTAGAAGGTGATGATGTAGTCGGCTGTCCGTTTTTCAATTCGGATGCATGTGACAAGTGTGATAAATTTCCATGTCTCCATGACATAGCTAAAGAGGATGACGAATCACGTCACGCATAAGAGGCGTGTCACACAAAAACAGGGAAACAAAATTGTATTTTTGTTTCCCTGTAATTTTTTATGAATTCTTTGCAAGTTTATCTGGACGATGATTCGGACAGGTTTTGTCACTGCATCTCTCGGGAATTGTTTTGGTGCCTTCCATCATGAGAGCGCCACATGTCTGCCCATCCTTGTCTTCGCGTTTGTAGGCACATGTTTTTCCTGTTGGTTTGGTTTTGATCGCATTTTTACATGTTGGATATTCACTGCAACTATAAAAGATCCCAAATCGTCCACTACGCTCCACCATCTCACCCTTGCCACACATCGGACATTTCACGCCTGTTTTTTTCTTCTCAGCTTCCGTAGGATCCTCTTTGATGTATTTGCATTTTGGGTAGTTGGCGCAGGAGATAAATTTACCAAACCGTCCCTCGCGTTCCACAAGTTTACCAGTTTCACACTTCGGACAAGATTCGCCGGTTTCCTTGGGTCCTTGCATTTCTTTGCCATCGATCAATCGTGCACCATCGCAATCGGGGAATTTTTTGCAACTGAGAAATTTACCATTTTTCCCGAGTTTAATGATCATTGGACCCTTGCATTTTGGACAGGTGAATTTGGGATCTGCTTCACCGAGATCAGTTGCCTTGTCCAACTTTGCTTTGGATTTTACATCTTTATGAAACGGCTTATAAAAGTCAGTCAGTGTTTTGACATATTCGCGTTCTCCGCGAGCGATGTCATCAAGCTCATCTTCCATTTCTGCGGTAAATGTATCACTGATATATGTGGCAAAATGTGCAGAGAGAAAATCACTGACAACCTCACCGGTATCAGTCGGTTTGAGAGAGCGTCCTTCTTTTTCTACATAGCCGCGTGTCTGAATGGTGCGGATAATAGAAGCATAGGTACTTGGACGGCCAATGCCACGTTTCTCCAATTCTTTTACAAGTCCGGCCTCACTATAACGTGGCGGTGGAGTAGTTTCTTTTTCATCTGAATGAAATTTCACGAGCTTCAATGATTCTTGTGGCGCGATCAGAGGCACTTCAACATCATCCTTGCGAGCTACTGGGTCAGCAGAAAGCCATCCCAATGAAATGATACGAGATCCTGTTGTTGTAAAATCAGGGATCTCACCATTGGTGATGTTGGCGGTGATGCGCGTTTTTTTGATCTGTGCATCGATCATTTGTGATGCGAGTGTACGTGTGCGAATGAGCTCGTAGAGACGTTTTTGATCACTGGTCATACCAGCTTGTTCTACGCGTAGATCTGAAGGGCGAACGGCCTCATGCGCCTCCTGTGCATTTTTACTTTTTGTTTTGAACATGCGCAATTCATATTGATCTGCGCCGTAGGTAGATGTCACAACATTTTTAATTGCTTTGAGAGCATCTTGTGAAAGAGTGGTAGAATCAGTGCGCATATATGTGATATGACCGGCTTCATAGAGTTTTTGTGCTGTTTGCATTGTGCGTGATGGAGAAAAGCCCAAACGTGATGAGGCAGTTTGCTGGAGCGTTGATGTTGTAAATGGTGCATAGGGGCGACGTTTTTGCATTGATTCTTTTACATCTGTAATGTGCCACACGCCTTTTTGTCCAACTTTTGCTATGCGCTGCGCCTCTTTTTCATCACGAGGCTCCTCTTTGCATGTGAGTGTGAGAGGGTCTTTTTTTGTGGTGAGAAAGTCTGCAGAGAGCGTCCAGTATTTTTCCGGGATGAATGCTTGGATTTCTTTTTCGCGTTCTACGATGATACGCAAAGCGGGAGACTGCACACGACCGGCGGAAAGTCCATAGCGCACTTTTTGCCAAATGATACCCGATAGGTCATATCCCACTAAACGATCCAAGACACGACGTGCTTCTTGTGCACGGCGCAAATTTTGATCGACTTTTTTGGGGTGGAGAAGAGCGTCATTTACAGCTGTTTTGGTGATCTCATGAAAAACAATGCGTTGCATTTCTGATTTGGGTATACCGGCATCCTTGAGAACTTCAGCAACATGCCATGCGATTGCCTCTCCCTCGCGGTCCGGATCTGTTGCCAAGTAGATCTCATCGGCTTTTTTGGCAAGTGATACGAGGTCTTTGACGACCTTTTCTTTGTCTGGAGAAATAACATAGCGCGGTTTGAAGTCATTTTCAATGTCAATTGCATCTTTATTGGACTTTGGAAGGTCACGAATGTGGCCAACGCTGGAGGTTACTTGGTAACCTGTGCCGAGGTACTTCTTGATGGTTTTGGTCTTGGAAGGGGACTCTACGATGAGGAGTTTCATTATTTAGGGCATTTAAAAAGTAGTATGTGGTGAAGTAATAACTTCACGCACATTTATCTCACAAAATACAATCAAAGTAGTAATTTGTCAAATTATTGGCAAAAAATGGTGATAATTACAAGTAGGAAATCTTTGATTACAGAGCAATAAATGTTTGATTACCAATGTTTTTAATAATTCCGTCAATCTCAAGCATTGTGAGTGTGGTGGAAACCGTGGTTGTATCAAAGTTGGTCTTTTTGATGATATGGTTGATGGATATGCCATCATGTGAGGCAATCATATTATAGACGGTTTTGTGATCAGGATGAGAGAAAGTTCGTTCTTTTTCACTGATTGAAAGAAAAGTATTTTCTTCATGAAAAAGCGTTAATATTTCGGCGCTTGTGAATAGTGGCGTGGCAATGCCGTTTCTTATAAGCTCGTTGGAACCGGCTGCCTGTGGGGAAAAGATCGATCCGGGGAGTGCAAATGTTTTTTTGTTGTACGTATGCGCATATGCGGCAGTGATCAATGTGCCAGAGTCTTTGGCTGCTTCGGTGATGAGCGTTGCATCGGCAAGTCCTGCCATGAGGCGATTGCGGGCAGGAAATGTTCCACGGCTGGGTTTTGTGCCAATGGGATATTCTGATATAATCGTGCCACTGTGATCGAGGATCTTATGCGCAAGTGATAGATGCGAGCGCGGTGCAAGAGACGCATCATCTACACCGCCGGCAACGATAGCAATTGTTGTTCCGTTATTTTCCAACGTGGTGCGATGTGCGAGTGCGTCTGTGCCAAGGGCCAGTCCGGATAATACAGTGATGCCACTGCGTGCGATCTCACCTGTGAGTAGCGTGGTCGCGCGTATGCCGTATTCACTGATCTTGCGTGAACCAACGATCGCTACAGATGGCGTGGAAAGAGCGTTGATATTGCCCCGTACATACAAGCAAAATGGCGGTTGGGGAATTTCTCTCAATTTTTTTGGGAAATGCGATTCAGAGAACACAAGAAGTTTGGTATCTGATCGTGTCATTTTTTCCCATGAAGTGATCGGATCAATGTGTGATCTGTATAGAAGTGTTGCAGAGATCAATTTTGTAGAAAGTCCTGCAGCAGCCAGCTCTTCGGCAGGCGCATGCCAGGCTGTTTCAAAAGAATCAAAATGATTGGAAAGAAAAAATAATTTTTGTGCACCAATGCCGGGGATCATGTTGAACGCATTGATGTATATATGATCTTGTGACACGGGATTTGGCACAGTTGACATAAAGTAATAAATTTGTTATTATAGCGAACTACCTTTTCAGCATAATATATGTACACAGTTCCGTCTACAGTGGGAAATGTGCAGGTTATCTCCTCCTTACCTGTACGTTCGTTTCCTCGTGACTTTATGTGACGGGGAACTATATGTAGATGGAACTGTGGGTATATATGTGTATTTTTACATCAAAATAAGGAGACAAAGATGCACGCGTTCGGAATGTTGATGTATGGAGTGATATTTTTTATCCAAATTCATTATCCTATTTATATCATAGACAAATTGATCATTGATGATGATCAAGTACAAAGACGAGAATTTGACAGAGATCAAAAAGCCATGTCGGACGCATTGATGTTGATCAACGAACTTATGTTGGTACATGAGAACGCCCCTCTTGAAAAATGGCCGAAGGATGTGAATGTCAAGCAAGGAATTCGCTCTGCGTGCCAGGTGACACAGCCACAAGTGGAAAATATGCTTAGAACGCACGCCCTCACATATGAGGGTGGAGTTACTGCGGATCATATGAAACGAGTGGCTGATCGCATGTCCAAGGCAATCGGATTTTATGCGGATGCAACGGGAAATGATGACGGAAAAGTGTATCTCGGAGAGTTTGAAGACTTTCTTCGCAGTAAAAACGTTATAGAAAATAACGGCATGTTCTTTCTTCTTTGCTTCATTGAGACGTACAAGTAAAACTCAGATCGCTCCGTGCAATCATATTTGCATAGGGCGATCTTTCATTTTATGCAGAAAATTTGTGCGATGATCTCATCGTACACGCGAGTGCAGGTTTCTTGTTCTGCGGAAGAAAGATCTTGAAGTACGTACGCTTCGCCGGAAATGTGGCCACGCTCTTTTTTGCCACCTGCGGATTCAATACCGATGCGAATACGCATGAAGTCTTGTGTGCCGAGAACATTGATAATATTTTGTACGCCGTTGTGTCCCGCAGCGCGTGTATCATGGGACACCTTGTATTTACCAAGTGTAATGTCAAGGTCATCATGCACAATGATCAAGTCAGATGGAGATATTTTATAAAATTGCATCACAGAGGCAATCGCAATACCTGAACGGTTCATAAATGTTTGCGGCTTGAGAAGAATGATCTTATCTGTGTTACATGGTATGAAACCCTCGCTGGTGTGTGCATCGTGTTTTTTATCGTGTGTGAAGGGTGGAAAATGAAAGTGGTGCGTAAAGTGATCTAAGAATAAAAAACCGATATTATGTCGCGTATGTATATATTGCATACCGGGATTGCCGAGTCCGCAGATCAGTTTCATAGAATTATTGTTCATTAGTATTTAGGAGATTCTCTTGTTCCAGCTCATCACGAGATATTTCTGTATACGTGTATGTATTGAGGATATCATTTCCAAGCATGATCGCAAAATCTGATGTAATTTTTTTGTCGATGTCCGTAGCACCTTTTGTTGCAGGAACCTTTTTGATCAATTCATCCAAAGAGAAGGGTTTTGATCCGGATGTGCGATCAACGATCACTGTTGTTTCTTGTGGAACAATTTTTTTATTCTTTGGATCAGAAAATACGGTGATACTTTGAAAGCCGATCTTTTTGAGAAGTCCGGATACACGCTCTGGAAGATCCGTGTCGGACGTAGTGTTGATGAGTGTGATCGTAGGTTCTTCGCCGTGGATGTCTTTTTCGCGTTGTGCAATTTTTTGGAGATCGAAAATGAGCTCTGCGCGTTCGCGAATTTCTTTATAATTGCCTGTGCGTGGTGTGAGACCGGAAATGCCACCGCCGGATCCATATTGTCGCGTGCTCATAAGGAGGCTTCCGGGTTGCCATGCATCAATTACAACAGTTGTAATGTTTTGGGTATCAAGTTTTTTGATCAAAGCGATGAACGGTTCAATTTCGTTGGGAGAGATATTGGTGTGAATATGATCGCCTAGTACATCAAATATTTCGGCAATGCGCATAGGATTTACGATTGTGCCAAGAGAGAATGCCTTGTTTTTGGCAGATTGCATGATCTGTTGTTGTCTTTTTGCGCGACCAAAATCACCTTCGGCATCATGACGTGTGCGAGCGTACTTGAGAGCGGTTTCGCCGTTGAATTTTTGTAATCCAGGATATACTTCGAATGTCTCGTAGCTGTATCCCGGTCCGGGATAGCGTTCGTCTTTGATATGACTGGGTACATCGACATTGATGCCCTCGAGCGTATCTATAATTTTAATAAAACCCTCAAAGTCCATGACAACATAATAGTGAATGGTTTGTCCGGTAATGTCTTGTACAATGTTGGTGATATGATCAGCGCCGACATTATTGCGCAGACCAGTTTGATATACCGAGTTGATCTTGACATAGCCATAATCTGTTTGCACGAGGAGATCGCGCGGAATAGAAAAAAGTCCAATAGTATAATTTGTGGTGTTGATGCTTGCTACCATGATCGTGTCGGTAAGATCTTTGCCGGATTTATGTGTATTCGCTCTGCCAAGAAGAAGAATGTTTATACGCCCACTATCAAATCCATTGAGCGTTTTGTATGAGTGCGGATTGGCGATATTGGCAAGTGCTTTCATAACTGACGGTTGTTCCTTATCGTCAGATATACGTGCAAGAGTCTCGTTGGTCTTGTGTAACACGGCATATCCAGCCCATAGAATGCTTGCAAAAAATGCGATGAACGCAAGCCAAAAAATCCATTTTCCAAAAGAAAAACACCGTCGGGGCTTTTCAGTGATCTTGGTGCGACGAATATATTCATCAAATGTCTCGACTGTATGATGCTGTGGTAACGCAGAGGGAGTTGGGGATGTGTTGTTTTTTTGAGATGAGATCGCTATGCGCGAGGATTGTGGCTGCCTAACGTTTTTGGCAAGTGATGCTGAACGATTGGGTATGGGCATTTTGGTAGATTGTGGGCGCTTAACAATGTCCATTGCAGTGCAAATATAGTAACGAATATAATAATATTCTAGCACATGTTCTTGTAATCAGTAAAAAATAGTCTGGAATAAATGAGGAATTCTTGCTCTAACACGATCTCATATATTATGCTACTATAGTGAGGAACAATTTCATTTCAATAATTCACCAATTACTTGTTACCAGTTATTAGCTACTAAACTATGTTTCTCAAAAGACTCGAAATTAAAGGATTCAAATCATTTGCTACGGAAACAACATTTGATTTTTCGCCGCGATGCATGGGTTCGCACAAGGACGGTGCGATGCACACGTGTGGCATTACGGCAATTGTTGGACCAAATGGTTCGGGAAAATCCAATGTGTCTGATGCAGTGCGCTGGGTGATGGGTGAACAATCCATGAAAACCTTGCGTGGTAAAAAGGGTGAGGATGTGATCTTCTCCGGATCTGAAAAGCGCGGCAAATTATCGATGGCGGAAGTATCTTTGGTTTTTGATAACGCGGACAAGGTGATGCCGATCGAATTTAATGAAGTGATCGTTTCGCGTAAAGTCTATCGCAATGGTGAGAGTGAATACTTGATCAATGATGCACATGTGCGACTTCTGGATGTTGTGGATCTTTTGGCTCGTGTAGGCATCGGGAAAGAGAGTTATTGTGTGGTGGGACAGGGTATGACAGATGCGATCTTGAACGCAACTCCATTGGAGCGGCGCGAGATCATCGAGGATGCAGCAGGTGTGAAGCATTTTCAGATTCGTAAAGCACGTGCGATCAAAAAATTGGATCGTACAAAGGAAAATTTGGATCAAGTGCGTGCGATCATTACAGAAGTGACGCCGCATTTGCGTTCATTGCGCAGGCAGGCAGGTAAGGCAAAACAAGGAAAAGAAGTATATGAAGCTCTCAAAGAATCGCAACGAAATTATTTTGCATTTATGTGGAATAATTTATATGGCGAAAAAGTGCGCTTGGAAGATGAGCGTCAACGTATTGGCATTGAGCTCAAAAATGCAGAGCGTGAAGTGGACAAGCTCAATGATCAGATCATGGCGGAGTCCAAGAAAGTAGAGGATGCTGAGAAAATAGAAATATATGAAAAAGAAAAACGTGCCGTGTATGTAAAACTGCAGTCATTGGAAAAAAAGATCGCAGTGGCGGAAGGACATATTGAAATACAAAAAGAACGGCGTAATCATGAAAAAAAAGTGCGCAGTATTCCTGTGGACTTGCAGTATGTGCAAAAACAACTGTCAGATATACGTGCCAAACAGGATGCACTCGTAGCGGAACTGGATGCGGTTTTGGACATAGGTGAAATAAAAAACATCGTCAAAAAGCTCAAAGCGATCCATAAAGAAGTGGACAGACTTTATGATGATGCAGGAAAAAAGCATGTAGAAGTGGTTCAGGATGATTATGATGAGCGTGTGAAAAAATACGATGACAAAGTTGCGGAATTGGATGCGGAGATCGTGGAACACACAAAAAATATTGTAGAAATTCGTGCGGAAATTGAGCGATTGAACCATTTGATCACAGAGGCTGTTGCTGCCGATAAGCATGCGCGCATGCAATTTTTTGCTTTGGAAAAAGAATTGCGAGAAAAGCAGAGATTGCTTGATGCAATCCGCGAGCGATTTAACGATGTGAAGGTGGAAATTGCCCGTACGGAGGTCCGTGAGGAAGATGTGGTGACGGAGGTGCGGCAAGAGTTGGGTATCGAAGTGGATGCGCTTGGTGCATGTGTCGATGCAACGGCAACGCGTGAAGAGATGGAACGTGAGATGTATCGATTACGTGCCAAATATGAACAGATTGGAGGAATCGATCCGATGGTAATCGAAGAATACGAAGAAATGCAGGAGCGTTTTGATGTACTTGCCAATGAATCAGAAGATCTCACACAAGCGATCGCGCAGCTGCGAGAAGTGATCAAAGAAATGGATCAAAAGATCCATACGGAATTTGTGTCCGCATATAAAGAAATTAATGTGGAATTCACAAAGTACTTTCGTATTTTGTTCAACGGTGGAAATGCAAAATTGAGCAAAATAACCGTTGATGTAACGCCAAAACAAAAGAAAACAGATGAGATTGAGGGTGATGTGGAATTGGAAATATTGCAAGACGTTGTAGATGAGGAGGAGGGCGAAACACAAAAAACGCAGGGAAAGACCGAAGTGGGTATTGAGATCGTGGCATCCCCTCCAGGCAAAAAGATCAAGCACCTCTCATCACTTTCTGGTGGGGAGCGATCACTCACATCTGTTGCGATGCTATTGGCGATCATTTCTTACAATCCGCCACCATTTACAATTTTAGATGAGGTGGAAGCGGCACTTGATGAGGCAAATTCTCGACGCTTGGCAAAGATCTTTGCAGAGCTTTCACACAAAACACAATTTATTATCATTACACACAATCGGGAGACGATGCGACATTCCGATACGATGTATGGTGTAACGATGGGACACGATGGTGCGTCACAGATCCTTTCTGTCAAATTAGAGCAGATCAAAAATGACGGAGAGATCGAAGCTTGATCCATAATAATGTGAATTTTAAAACATGATCCAGTGGTTTTGGATCATGTTTTTGTTTTGACAGGGCATAGATATGCATGATACGATGTGCTATTGTTCTTTTGTTTATCAATTTATACATACGGAGGATCCAGAAATGCCGAATATTGAACTTCACGGTTTTGGAGCAGAAAATGGGAAAAACGCGATTCAATTGATGAAAAAAATTTTTACTGGTACGCCATGGCAAGATGATTATGTCACGACGCATGTATTATCTGAAGTGCAGGATCATCATAGTTGTGAACAGCCATACTTTCGGGTGTTTGGCACTAAGCAAAGTGAAATTGATGCTTTGGCGACAATCTTGGCACAATTGGGTTATGACATTGAGCTTATGCCACCAATTAAATTCTTACCAAAGAAAAAGTAAAGGTATTCTGTCGTACTCAGTAAAGATGAAAGGCTGCAAGAAAATTTTCTCGCAGCCTTTTACATTTTGTGTAAGATATCACTCTTTTATACGGTTGCGCAAAAGTGAAACGTGATACAGAACACACCATATCATGCATGCAAGTAGCATACTACAGCTAAAAATGAGTGCAGTTTTACGATCGATCAATGGTATGGCAAAATGGTGAATGGCCTCGGCTGCATCAACGAGAAAAAAGATCGCGATGCCAATGCTACACATTATGACCAATCCTTCACAAAATGTGATCAGTGCTATGAGACCCCCGTCATTTTCACAGATCTTCCCGAGGTTAAAATAATCTTTCAACCAAGGAGGCTGCAATACCGAAGTTTCTGAATTATGAAGAAATTTCCATAAAATGATACATGCGACGGTGATCTTTACAAAAAGCCATCCTGCGGATAACGTCCAAATGAAAAGGTCCATGACAATGTGCCTCCCGGTGATGAAGTTGATCTTTACATGATAAGAACGATGACATCGTGAATGTATCATTGCATAGTAAATTTTGCAAATAAAATTCACGATCTGTAAGGAGTGATGCATAATGAGATATAATTTGGTACAATGAGAACAATATATCAGTAATACATTGCAAAATATGAAAATCTTAGTTACAGGTGGAGCAGGGTTTATCGGGAGTAATTATATTCAGTACATGTTGGAGAAATATCCAAATGTCACAATTGTTAATTTGGATCTTTTAACGTATGCGGGAAATGTGGCAAATCTGGCTATTGTGGAAAATGATGCACGATATTTTTTTGTAAAAGGTGATATTTGTGATGCTAAGTTGGTAAATGATCTGGTAAAAGACGTGGATACGATCGTACATTTTGCTGCAGAATCACATGTGGATCGATCGATCATGGATAGTAGTTCATTCGTGCACACAAATGTTGTAGGGACTCTTACACTTCTTGAAGCAGCAAAGAACAACGGCAATAAGCGATTTCATCATGTATCAACAGATGAAGTTTTTGGCTCATTGGGGAAAAATGATCCGGCGTTCAACGAATCAACGCCATACGATCCGCGCAGTCCGTACAGTGCGTCCAAAGCGGGATCTGATCATCTCGTGCGTGCATATTTTCATACGCATGGACTACCTATTACAATTTCCAATTGTTCCAATAATTATGGTCCGTATCAATTTCCAGAAAAGTTGATCCCGCTCTTCGTGTCAAATTTGATCGATGGCAAAAAGGTGCCAATATATGGTGCGGGAGATAATATTCGCGATTGGCTCCACGTGAGGGATCACTGTAGTGCAATTGATCGCGTTGTGCATGAGGGCAAGATCGGAGAGACGTATTGTGTAGGAGGAAATGCTGAGCGTACAAATATGCAGATCACACAAATTATTCTTACGGCGATGAACATGAACGATGAGATGATCGAATTTGTGGATGATCGCAAAGGACATGACAAGCGGTATGCAATTGATAATACAAAGATCAAAGCAGAGCTTGGATGGGAACCGTCTGTGACATTTGAAGAGGGGATCACACAAACGATCCACTGGTACAAGGAAAATCAAAAATGGTGGCGTGATATCAAGAGTGGTGAATATCAGGAGTACTATAAAAAGCAATATAGTGTCTAATATGATGGCGTATTTTAGAAAATAAATATAATTATGCTATATTAATTATATAAGTAAATTAAATATTAATTAAAAAATCTATGGAAAGAATGGGTATGCCACCGGTGGTTGGAGAAACGCCGGGAAAAAAAGAAGAAAAAAGAAGTGCTGATGCAATTGCTATGGGCTCTTTCAATGAGATGGGTCGCATGGCGATAGATGAAATGAATGATCCAGTGGCACAAAAAGCTATGGATAAAGCTGTTGATGCAATGCATGAATTGGATATGGCAGAGATTGCAGCCAAGAAGGCTGAGGGTGGAAGTGGGCGAAGCCAGGAAGAAATTATAGCCTCATCTTTCTATTCTGCATCTGATGTTGCTAAGGAGGGACCAGAAAATGCAGAGGCTGACAGAAAATTTGCTAACAATATGTAGGAAATAGGCCAGACAAAATATCTGGCTACGCAATTTTGAGCAATGAATAAAGCACTTCAAATCGGAGTGTTTTGTTTATTTCATAAGAATAAATATTCGTATTTTGGCTTAAAAATGGTATTATATTTACAAGAGTCTAGATAATTTCTTTAAATAAAATACTATGGGTGGTGGATTTGAGTTTTCATTAGGGGAGCAACCAAAGGCTGCTATAAAAAAAATAGAGAGAGCAGACATTTCTAGGGAGGTGATTGGAGAGGGGGAGACAGAAATAATAATGCAAAGGCACGAAGCTTATATTCGCGATGTTGAGGATGAAAAAGCGGGAAGCTTAAAGGAAGAAGAGGCAAAAAAATCTTATGACCTGGCAGTTGAGATTTTCAAATCAAAGCTTGAAAGTTTGCTGGAAGATGAGCGGAGCACAGTAGACGTGCTAGTCATTGCCAGCAATACCCAATATGTAAAAGGCAGAAGAAGCGTTGAGACAGCAACTGAGGTTTTGAAAGGTGTCGAAGATGTTTTCAAGGCATATGGCCTTAATGAAAAACAAATTCTTAATTCCGGAGCAAGGCGCACAGGAGAAGAAAATCGTCCAACAAAAAACACGGCTATATTGGAGCCTCAATTTATCGATCAATCTCCGGAGTTCAGGGAATTTCTGAAAGAAAAATATGGAGATGGAGCAATGAACCAAAAATTTTGGCAAGCTTTTGAGGAGGATTGGGAAAAAGAAGAGCGTGAAAAAATCGGAGCTGAAGGTCCGGATGATATTTTGGAGCGCTATACTAAATTTATGAATGTCTTGGCCAAGTTTTCTGAAGTGTATCACAAAAAACATCCCGGAAGACGTCTCATTATTTGGCCGACGTCCCACTATGACACCATTAGTCCATATGTTAAAAAAATGACTGGGATGGATACGAAAACAGATTACTTGCCGGTTGATTATGGTGCTGGGATTAGTTTGAAAATAGATAAAATGGGGAATATGACAAGCAAGATAAAAGGTCAGGAATTTGTTGTTGAAAAAAATTAAATTAAAAAATATGTTTCAAGTGTTTTGCGACAGGGAAGACATTTTAGAAAAAATCAAAAAAGAATATGTTGTTCACAATAGAAGTTTCTTATCTTAGCTCCATCTGGAACTGGGAAGGCTTATTTTGTTAAAAACCAACTTAGGAAAGAGGGGTGTAATATCAAAAGTGGAGAATATCAGGAATATTATACAAGACAATATGATAAGTAATAAAATATACATGAATCAAAAATATCTAGGCATCTTAGTCGCGTGTCTTGTGGGAGTGATTGTGGTACCAGCGCATTATGTGGTTTCAAATCATTATGAAATTGATATACGAGCATACTTTTTACCATTTTTTGTCGGATATTTTTGGGGTGCTATTGCGCAAGAAAAAAGTACCTGGCTTGCGTATTTTTTTACGACGTTGATATGTGAGTTTTTTCTGATTGCAATAATTCCAATAATTCTATTTGCATTTCCATTAATTTATGTTTTTATTTTATTCTGGGTTGTCGTAGGTCACTATATAGGTATTTTTTTAAAAAATATTGGCGGTAAGAAATGGTTACTTGTGTTAGGAGGCATCTTTTTTTGGGTTTTTTTAACAGTTTTATTTACTTTGTTGGAAAGCTATCACGGTGATATCCAGGATCCAATAGGTAAGTTAGAGATGGATACACCACCTATTAACAGTATGAGAATTGAACATAATTATTAGGAGCACTCTATAAAAACGGGATAAATACACAAAAAACGCTAGAAGACATAAATATATATTATGAACGTATGAATGATATTGATCAAAAGAAATTTGATGCGCCTCCAGAAATGGTCGTATATGCTGCGCCGATGCCGTTGAGTGCAAAGCTTGTCCTCATGATCGCCGGTTTAATTTTTTCTTTTTTTGTAAGTAAGCCGGTTTTTATTGTGGCATCTTGCATGTTGTGTATTTATTTTTACAATGTGATCGCACAAAAGATCGTTTATCGACGAGCCTTCAAAGCATTGGAAAATCAACCGCCAGATGAATTGCGTCCGGCAGAGATTGGCATGCTTTATGATCATCGTCAAAGTGTGTGGGAAGTGGTATCAGTATATTTATATTTGATCGCACATAAATTTATTGACGTGGAAATTCGCAAGGTGGGAGAGGGATTGTTGGCCGGAGAACATGTATTGCGTGTAACTGACAAAGATCGTTCAGTATTGCGACAATATGAGCGTGATCTGCTTGCGAGTATTTTTGCTGAGGGTGCAGAAGTGACAACAATGGATGTCCGCAACCAAGCAATTGTCAACGCACGTCTGACACATGGCATAAAGCAATTCATGCAACAACAAGGATATTACTTTTTTGACAATACATTCACAATAGATACATACGAGCAGGCACAACGCAAGAAATTGACGCGTTTTTTCAGTAACTGGAAACATTTTTTTTCGATAGGCAAAGGTGATGCAATGTATGTAACACTGAAAGGAAAAGAATTGTGGATGCGCACTGCGGGATTTAAGCATTATCTGAAAGTTGCGGAAAAAACACGCGTTAAATTTCACACTGATCCAAACCAAAAACAAAATATCTATATTGATGAGATGGCACCTTATGCCGTGGCCTTGGGTATAGATACGGAATGGACCAATGAACTTTTTGGTTGGGAAAAAGTGGAAAAAACGTCACAGCACAAAGGAGATTGGGGATATGTTTTGAAAAAGATCAAGGAGCAGCAGAATAAGAAATGAGCATGGAAATGAAAAGAAATATACATAAATTCTTCTACGATATTTATGTGGATGTGACAATTGTGCTTGCAGCATTGTTGTATGCGACATTGCATTACAAGGATAATATATGGAGCATTATCGGCATTTGTCTTGTGTGTGTATCGGTAATATTGTGGATCATTGCCAGAACCCAGCTTGGAGATGCTTTTTCTGTTGAGCCGAAAGCACGTTCATTGGTAGTGAAAGGATTGTATGCAAAAATACAACACCCGATGTACATTTTTTCTTTTCTGGCGACAGTGGGGGTTTTGCTGATGTTACAAAATATGTATCTGTGCATAATATTGCCGGTCATGGCAGTAGTTCAGATCAAAAGAATAATGACGGAGAATGCACTCTTGAAAAAAATGCATGGTAGTGTATATGATACATATGTAAAGAATATATGGTTCTAAAATTGATCTTGAGAGACATCTTTGAAAAACAATGAAAGTTTTCTTGATTGAAATATTGTCATAATTTTTTTATTATGATATTATATCAATATAAATTGATATAATGGTCATTGATATGTCATTAACGTGTTTTAAGAATAAAAAATCTGTACAGGAATTGTCGGAAACGGCGGATTTTTTGAAGGTGATCGCGGAAGAAAACCGTCTCAAGATCTTATGTATGCTCAGAAATGGTGAAAAATGTGTATGTGAGATCTGGCAATATTTGGATCTGCCACAAAACCTCACGTCACATCATCTCAAGATCTTGCGAGACCAGGGATTGATCAGTGCGCGCAAAGATGGACAAAAGATCTATTATGCGACTGATAAGGAAATCTTATCGCGATATGCAAAATTGTTGCATAATTATTTAAAATAAATAGAAGATTATGAATATTTTTTACCCCATTCAATTATTTTCAGACATTGTTACATATCATTTTTTAGGATTATCTCATGATGATGTATTGGGTGAGACAATAAACTATTTTATTTTTGACTCGATTAAGATATTTTTCCTTCTCGCGGTGATCATTTTTGTTGTGTCGATCATCCGAACATTTTTAGCACCTGCAAAGATTCGTGCTTTTTTGGCGGGACACAATAAATTTGTGGGGCATGTCATTGCAGCGGTGACTGGTGTTGTGACCCCGTTTTGTTCATGTAGCGCGGTGCCGCTATTTTTGGGATTCGTAGAGGCTGGTGTGCCATTGGGTATTACATTTTCATTTCTCATTGCTTCGCCGATGATCAATGAAGTTGCGCTCGTCATGTTAATTGGCAGCTTTGGATTAAAAATCGCACTGATCTATATTGTGAGCGGATTTCTGATCTCTATCATAGCGGGATTGGTGATCGGGCGTATGCGTGTGGAACATTTGATTGAAGATCTTGGAAAGTATAAGGGTCAGGATAGCGATATGACATACACATCCTGGAAAAGTCGCATACAATATGCGCGAGGATATACATGGGACATTATTACAAAAGTTGGAGCATATATTATTATCGGTGTGGCAATTGGTGCGTGGATCCATGGTTATGTACCGGCTGATTTTCTTGTGACGTATGCTGGCTCGAATGTGTGGTACGCCGTACCACTGGCAACGCTTGTGGGTATTCCGCTTTATGCTAATGCTGCGGGTGTCCTGCCAATTGTGAGCGCACTTTTTGCAAAGGGTGTGGCACTTGGTACGGTATTGGCATTTATGATGGCTGTGACAGCTTTGTCTTTGCCGGAATTCCTTATTTTGCGCAGGATCATGAAGCCAAAACTAATCGCGATCTTTGCGTGTGTCGTTGGTATGGGAATTATTTTTACAGGATATATATTTAATGCCATAATATAAGCGCAAACATTGATAAGAAAATATGAAAAGATTGTTTATTATACATCGGTGGGATGGCTCACCGGAGAAGGATTGGCTGCCATGGGCAAAAGAAGCATTTGAGAAAAAAGGCTTTGACGTGATCGTACCGCTTATGCCACATCCGGATGAACCAATGATTGAAGAGAGAGTTCCTTTTCTAGCACAACTTGTGGGTGAAATGGATGAGAACACATTTTTTATCGGACATTCTATAGGGTGTCAGACGATCATGCGTTGTATAGAAAGCGTGTCTCCCAAAAAAGTTGGGGGCATTATTTTTGTGGCTGGTTGGTTTAATCTGATCAATCTTGAAGATGAGGAGAGCAAAAGAATTGCCAAACCATGGGTTGAGACACCGATTGATTGTGAAAAAATAAAAAATGCATGTGAAAATATCACAGCGTTCCTATCTGATGATGATCCGTTCGTGCCGCTTTCGGATAAAGAAATTTTTGAACAAAAATTGGATGCAAAAGTAATTATAGAAAAGAAAAAGGGTCATTACACAAAGCGTGACGGTGTGATAAAATTACCGGAAATTTTGGATATATTTTGAGTTAGATACGCATTTGCTTTTTGGAAAAAGGTGAATAGTTAAGAATCTGATACTTGATTTTTCATATAAAGTATGATAGTGTACGCAGTCGGTTTTTGGAATGTTATTTAATAAGATCACTTATCTTTTATAACCTTGGTGGAGGTGAACATGCTGAAAGACGGTACAGATTTGATCGTTTTGCCAAACAGTCCCTTTTGGGATGTGTTTAAGCGATTTGGCAGTGATGAGGTGTTGGCACTTATCATAAATTCCGGTGCAACCTTTCTGTTGGGATTGTATTTTGTACATACGCCGGGAACGGAAATTGTTGCAAACTTTGTCGGAGTGCATATCACGTTAAATGTTTTGTTTTCACTCATTGGTCCGGTTGTGGAAAAAGTTGGATTTTTCCCCTTGCATTTTTGGGAAGCATGGAAGATCTACAGATCAACCGTGAAAGAAAATAGACGGAAGTTGTGTTATTATTTTCGCGGAGCATTAAAGAACGGCAGTAAAAGTTTGATGCAAGATGTTTTGGTGCATGATCCGGTGTATATCGCGATCATGTATGTGGGATTGTTTTGTCTACCGGAAACGCCTGCATGGCTTTTGTCCTTTTTTAGTTTTGTTGTAGCTGTGTTCATTGTGGCTGGTGGTGAGGTAAGTGTTGTGGAATTGCTTTATGTCAGATTTAAACGAGCGTTAAAAAAATTGGGATTTAGTGAGATATCCTATCTCGAATCTCGATTCTATTTTGATTCTCATACGTCGGCAAAAAACATATTCAACATGCTTGTTGCGCGATATGAGCTTGCCACTATGGGAGTTGATGGCACCGTCATTAGTCAGGGCCCATCTGTCAGTCAATATTGCGATCGCTATATTGGCAATAAACTGTCGGTTTATAATGCCAGAAGACCTCGCGTACGTTTCAGGCAACGAGATTCGCGGGTGGACAAAAAAAGTTTGATGTCCATTCAGATCGTGTTTACGCTCACAAAGGAAATGGATCGGAGGGAGGTGACACAATATCGATATTTTCCAATTCGGAAAGACAAGCTTTATTGCAGATTTCCCGGATGCATGTGTGAAAATGTCATTGACGCACTTGGTTCATCCACAAGAAAATTTCTGAAAAGATTTTTTGTTCCAACAGACGTGATCGATGTGCAGTTCTCTCGCATGGTCGCGAATAATCCGGAGACGATCCTTGTTTCATTGGATCAAGTTGGCGACGTGTCGATTCTGGAAATAAAAGCGTATGTGGGCAAAGAAGCAGTCTTGAAAGAGGCAATGCGCTTGGCCATGCATCATGGAGGTCAACAAACGACACATGATAAACATATAATTATGTGTACGTGTACAAATTAAGCACTCATGTAGTGATAAATACACATAAATAGCACCAATTCTCTTGCTATGAGGATTGGTGCTTTTTCATTGTAATGTATGTATAAAGGCCTTAAATGTATATTTTGATAATTTTTGTTGGAAAGGTTAATTAGATGTATTATATATGTAGTAATTAATGTGCGTGCAATTAAATATATTAAAAAAGTACGCAGAACAAGTCTAAATTTAGTTAATCAATAATATTGAACTTTATGAATAAGCAAAAAATATTCATGATCATAACGATCGCTATAGCATTGGTTGGAGTGGGATCATATTTTCTTTTGCCAGATGAATCGGCAAAGAATTCATTGCCGACTGATATTGTTTTCTATTATGGCGATACATGTCCACACTGCAAAAAGGTAGATGAATATGTAGTTCAGAACAATGTACAAGAAAAAATGCCTTTTGTGCAAAAGGAAGTGTATAATGATGAAAAAAATTCTGCAGAGCTTGCAAAAATTGCGGAAAAATGCGGCATGGCTGCAGATGAGGTGGGTGTGCCGTTTCTATGGGCTGATCAGCAGTGTTTTGTGGGGGATAAAGATATCATTGATTATTTTTCACAGAAAATTGAAACACAACAATAATATATTTTATGACGAATGCGAAAGATTTTTTACATAAACCTGTATCTGTGACAGTTGATCGACCGATGGGTTCACGCCATCCCACACACGGCTTTTTTTATCCTGTAAATTATGGCTACGTAAAAGATACGATCATGCCGGATGGGGAAGAATTGGATGTCTATGTCCTAGGTATTTTTGCACCGTGTGATAAATTTGATGGTGTATGTATTGCATATATTCAAAGATTGGATGAAATGGATGATAAATTGATCGTGGTACCTAAGGGAGTGACATATAACGATATGCAGATCCGTGCACTCACAGAATTCCAAGAACAATTTTTTCGCTCACGCATTATTCGTTTGTGATATTTTTATGAACATTCCAAAACAATATAGATCATTGCAATATGTACATGATATTGAATGGCGGGATGTTTTTGCTGTGTGGCGTTCTTATGAGGCTTATCAAAAAGGATGGGAGACGCATTGGGTGGAACGAGGATTTGATTCATGGGATGCATGGCGAGGTAATTATGCCGCACCACTTTTACCAGAAAAACGTGTATGGAAAGTATATCGAATTGCAGATCCCTTGTGTGATGTGCCGCTGATGTATGGTGTGCCGTCACGTGGATGGCAAGCAAAATGTTATGATGGCATGCCAACAAAAATGATTGCCGATATTTTATTACATTCGACCGTAGCAAATAATCCAAAAATATCCGCTGTGCAAGAGAATTTTCCGTTTCAAACAATGTTCACGGGCATAGTACACAAAGAAAAGATCATTCTGGTAGAAGGCATGCACCGTGCATGCGCATTGGCGCGCATGAGAGAATATGCAGGTGATGTGGTTATTGCTCTTGCAATGTATGATGGTGACATTCCGTCAATCGGTAAGGGTGATGTGGTTTTGTAGGGTTTTTGTGTGTTATAATAAAAAATGAAATACATAACTTTTAAAACAAAAATATGGACAAGCTCATAGAGCTCATTCTTGGTTTGCGTCAGGACGTTGCCAGCTTGCGATCTGATGTGCATACCTTGTCGGAGAAAGTGGATCATCTATCCGCTCAACCGCAGGTGCAAAATGTGCAAACTGCACAATCTGTACAAGCACAGAATGTACAAAATACGCAACATGCAGGCTATGGACGAGAATTGTCGGCATCAGAAAAAGCATATCTTGATCGGTTGCATGGTGTATCGCAACAAGGAGAAAGAACAATAGAAACTGAAAAGACCAATTTTGAAAACACAGATGTGCCACAAGCACCTACAGCAATGACACAAACTCCGGCAATGCAATATGTTGCACCTTCCGGACCGAATGTTGTTGAACGATTTTTCATGTGGCTTCAAAAAGATTGGCCGATGAAAGTGGGTGGCTTCTTTGTCATTGCTGCTGTCGGATGGTTCGTGACATATGCTGCAAAAGTGGGATGGTTATCTGAAACGGCGCGAGTGGTTCTGGGTTACGGATTTGCGGTTGTGTGTATCACATTTGGTACACTGCGTGCAGAGAAAGAACGAGCACAAGGAAATGTGTTTTTGGTGATCGGTAGCGGTGCAATGCTTATCTCCACACTTGCCGGTATTTATTTTGATTTGATCGTGCACGGTGTGGGGCTTTTTGTGATGTTATTATCCGTCGGTTTTGTCACATTGGTTTCTCTAAAGCAAAAAAGTGCCGCACTTACATCATCGATGATCTTTTTTGGTGCGATCATTCCGCTGTTCTTTTTTTCCGGCGTGAGCATCAATACGATCTTCGTATATCTTTTTATTTTGACGCTTGGCACACTGTGGATCGTGTCATTTATGCAGTGGCGTGGACTGACATTTCTCATGTTATGCGTCGTAGCATTTTATTCATTCGGATATATGATCGATGCCTATGATTCGATGGATATCGAAAGCGTGCGCAATATTATCATCGCTTTCCTTTTTACCGCAACATTTTATATCGCAAATGTGTCAGCTGTGATCAAATCACAAAAACCGCATGTATATGATCTGATGACCGCAATTGGTTTGGGATTTCTTTTCTTGGTGTGGATGTTGAGTTTTTCACCTGAAGCAGTGGAGGTTTTCTTACTTCTCATTGGTACGTTATTTTTTGCAATCGCTTCTTATATGGTCTTTGTACGTACAGAGCATAGGGCGCCGACAGTAATCTATGGTGGTGTGGGTGCGATGCTTTTTGCTGTAGCAACAGCATTGCAATTTGACGGTCCGGTATTGGTCACTGCATACGCTACTGAAGCAGCTGCAGTCATTATCGTTGTATTATATTTTGTAAGACAAAATATCTCCAATGGAACGCGCACATTCCTTACATTACTTTATGGTGTGCCGGTGATCATGTCCTTGTATTATGTTGCGACAATTTTCGACTATCTGTTGTATCCGGATCATGACATTATGAGCCAGATGCCCGCACTCTTTGCCGTTTTTGTGATCTGTGTAACAGCTTTTGGTGTGGCGGTGGGTATTTTGCGTCTTACAGGGGCACAAAATGGTGAAAATATGACATTTTTCCGCATATTTGCCTACTTGGGAGGTTTCTATGCATTACTACTTGTATGGTTTGTGACGCACATTTTTATGCGTGATTATGATGTAGCGACGTTCATATCACTTGTGATCTATACGGTGGTTGGTGTAGCATTTTATATCTTGGGCATACGTGAAAACTATAAACCATACATGACTGTGGGGGGCATGTTGTTTGGGCTTGTTGTCGCTCGCGTGCTTTTTGTGGAATTTTGGGAAATGGACATTGTCATGCGCATTATCACATCATTTGTGTTGGGTGCACTTCTGATCTCTACAGCGTTCATTCGTAAAAGTAAGAAATAATTTTTATGAAAAAATACATAGTTGGTGCAGCGTTGATGATGAGCAGTGTTTGTGTGGGAACATATACATATGCACAGTCATCCGTACAAGCTACAGCTGAACAGAAAAGCGCATTTATGTCACAGGCACACGTTGTGCCAAATGATGTTGTTGTGCCAAAGATGATCGATGTGCCATTGGCTTTCAACGAAAATAGTCAACTCACAACTCTTGTGGTAGATGAGGCAGGAAATGTTACACCGTCTACAGTGATCACTCATACGCAACAGCAAGCTTTACATCTCACTGCAAAAGATTCCTTTGGCAATCAGAATTCCACAAGGATGGTGGATGGTTCGCATGACACATTTACAGAATTTCCTTTTGTGGAGGGGCAGGTAGTAGATGAGAGCATTGTATCAATAACAGATCAAAATGATCACGAAACATTTGTAGGGGAGCGGGCAACCGTTTCTAATCCTGAAAATATTGTACAGATTGATGTAACTGCAGACAGGGCTTTTACAACAGATCAAGTGTCCTTATATTTTGATGCGCATGTTACACAGCCGACACATGTGCGGATTGCCTCTGTAGATGCGGATGGTAAAGAGCATCTCTTGCTTCCGGAAAAGTTTTTTACACAAGCAAGCGTCAGTTTTCCCAAAGAAACAGCAGATCATTTTCGTATCACACTGAAATACGTGAAGCCATTGCGTATCAATGAGATCAAGTTCTCCGAGCAAGGTGTACCACAAAAAGTAGATCGTCTCGTGCGATTTGTTGCGCAGCCGCAAAAAACCTATGATGTGTTTTTTAATGTGACAGAACATGTGGACATGCCTCAGCAAGAATCTCCGGATTTTCACAAGAACAGTGCCGTGATGATTGTTGCGCCGGAAAAAATGATGAATAATATGCTCTATAAGGGCGCCGATACGGACGAGGATGGCGTGATCGATCGTGAGGATAATTGTATCGGTATTGTAAATACTGATCAGATCGATAAGGACGGTAACAGCATCGGTGATGCATGTGAAGATTTTGACCATGACGGGATAATCAATGCCACAGACAATTGTCCTGATGTTGTCAATCGCATGCAGGATGATGAGGATATGGACAATGTCGGTGACGCATGTGATGGCATAGAAAGTCGATTTATGGAAAAATATCCGTGGATCCCATATGTTGCTCTGGTGGTGGTTTTTGGCGTTGTGACAACACTGATCATAAAAACACTAAAAAAGAATTGATAAAGTGATGTGATATGAAAAAGGGAATTGTGATCGTATGTATTATTTTTTTGTTCCTGATCTGTTTTTATCTGATCTATAAAAATGCTTTTTTTGACAGTGAAGTTGATGTAGTTCAAAAGAGTGAATTGGAAACTAATGAAAGTGATGTGCGCATCGACGATCATATGAAATGTACAAGTGATCAGGAATGTGTGCCGGCAACGTGTTGCCATCCAACAGAAGTGGTGAACAAGAACTTTTCTCCAAATTGTAGTGGAAGATTGTGCACGATGTCATGTGAGACGATTCTTGACTGCGGACGTGGTAAACCTGTATGCAACAATGGTTTCTGTGACATAGATGTGCTACAGTGATAATGTAAGTAGGGTTTTTATAGTTTGCAATGATATGAAGAGAATCTTGATCTTGGGGTCCAAAGGTATGCTTGGGCAAGAATTGTTGCGTGTTTTTCAACATGATAAGAAATATGATGTTACGGCGTGGGATCGCGAGGACATCGATGTGACACAATTTGATGCATTATACCGCAGAGTTAGTGATATGTGGCCGGATGTGATCTTCAATGCAATTGCGTACAACGCGGTGGATGCATGTGAAACAGATGATGATGAATATGCAAAAGCGCGTATGCTCAATAGTGATTTTCCGGGGGAATTGGCACGTGCAGCAAAGGCTGTTGATGCTGTGCTCGTACACTATTCTACGGATTATGTGTTTGACGGAGAACGTCCACAATATCCAGAAGGAAAAAATCCCGGATGTTGTGGCAGTGGATGTGCCGGATGTATGTATAAAGGTCCGGACGAAACGTTACCGTATTATTCTTACCATGAGGATGATATCGCGCGACCGCTATCTCGTTATGGCCATACAAAATTAAAAGGAGAGCAAAATGTGATGAAAAATGTCAACAGACATTATATCATTCGGTTGTCAAAATTATTTGGCAAGCCGGCAGAAAGTGTATTGGGGAAACGAAGTTTTTTTGATGTCATGCGTGAATTGGGTGAAACAAAAAAAGAAGTGCAAGCGGTAGATGGAGAGATGAGCAAATTTACCTATGCACCGGATCTCGCAAAAACAAGCAAAGAGATCGTGGAAAATAATCTTGCACCAGGAATTTATCACGTGGCAAATGATGGTGCGGCCACATGGTATGATGGCGTGAAAGAGTTCTATAAAATTCTGGGTATCAAAACAAAAGTTGTGTCTGTGCCACCGGAGACATTTCCTCGCCCAGCCAAACGTCCGAGTTCATCTGTGCTCAAAGTGACCAAGATCAAAAACCTGCGACATTACAGTGAGGCGTTAAAAGAATACTTAGAAAAATAAGGGTGAAAATTCAAAAATATTTTCAGCGTAGCTTCATGATGTGTATGAAAAACTGCCTACGAAAAAATTAATTTCATAGGCAGTTTTGGTGAGCGCTATTACGTGCTTAGTGTTCTATTCCGTGATGACTTTGGGTGTGCCACTTTTTAATAGTGCCTCCCAAGTCATGTCTTTTGCAATATATGCAAGTGAATCCGAAATGGAGGTGATCAACACAGTTTTCTTTCCCGAAGGTCGTTCTTCCCAGAGTTTGAGAAACAATTGATAAATCCATTCACAAACCTTCGTTGCAGTCCAATAGGGCTCCTCGATAATTCCATTGACAAGATAATTTCCTGCGACACAGATATCCTCTCCTCGACGCAATCTTATTTGGTAGAAAAATCTTCCGAAATCATCATATGATTTTTCGATCACTTGTGCCGCACAGTGACTGCTCATCAAATGAGACGGAGCCACTTTACCACTCATGTAGTTTTCGCGACAATGTGTGTCTATCGTGAATAAGAGGCTGGTATTGTTTCTGGGAACACCGGCGAGGAAATAGACTGGCTTATTTTCATCTTCCACGATCAAAAATCGCCTATCCTTCTCATGACCATTGTGTACCGCAAAAATTTCTACACCAGATCCTACTCCCAGATCATATTCACTATGACTAGGGGTTGAATCATTTCCTTTTTTAGAAAAGTACAGAGAAATTAGATCTCCCATAATGCACCTCCTCGGTTGCGTTGATAACATTGCTTCGCGCACATGCTATCGCTTATGGATTTTTGGATGCAAAAAGCATCATTTTGTTACGACGATCGCAACCGATTATTATACCAAAAAATAAAAGATTTGTCAATATTGTGTGCAAAATGAGTGAGGTATATGATGAGTTATTGACAATATAAAGATTTTACAGTATCTTAGATAAAGCTATTTGCGAATAGTGTTTTTTGCTTATATTGGTATGGGTTACTGTATAAGCAAAAGAGTTGCAAGAAATTCTAATCAATATAACAGTAAATTATTGTGCCTACAATCAATCAACTGAAACGTCGTGCGCGTAAAAGTCAAAGCAGAAAAAATACTGCACCAGCAATGACAAATGTTTTTAACACATTGCAAAACCGACCAATTAAATCACAAAGCCCGTTCAAACGCGGTGTGTGTTTGAAAGTGTCTACAACAACACCAAAAAAGCCGAACTCCGCTTTGCGAAAGATCGCGCGTGTGAAGCTTACCAACGGTATGGAAGTTACAGCATATATTCCAGGTGTTGGACACAACTTGCAGGAGCACTCCATTGTGATGATCCGTGGTGGTCGTGTAAAAGACTTGCCGGGTGTACGTTATCACGTAGTGCGTGGCGTTCTTGACTGTGCCGGAGTGGATGGTCGCCGTCGTGGACGTTCAAAATACGGAGCAAAGAGACCACAAGCGTAGTTTCATCTTTCAATATTTAGAAATCTAATTGTAAAAATTATGCCAAGACGTAAAAGAGTTTATAGAAAGTCATGGCGACCTGATTCTCAGTATAATAATATATTGGTTGGTCGTTTTATCGGACAGATCACATTAAGTGGAAAGAGATCAACTGCAGAGCGGTTGGTGTATGATGCATTTGATGTTATTCAACAACGTACAAAAAAAGGCGGTTTGAATGTTTTTGAACAAGCGATCAAAAATGTTTCTCCTCTTGTTGCACTTAAATCACGCCGTGTGGGTGGTGCAAACTATCAAGTTCCAGTGCCAGTTGTTGGTGAGCGTCGTCAAACCCTAGCGATGCGTTGGATTCGTGAAGCATGCCGTAAAGGAAAAGGAAAAGGTTTTGCCGATAAACTTGCCACAGAATTGATCGCAGCTGCAGAAAAAGAAGGTTTGGCAATGAAAAAACGCGAAGAAACTCATCGTATGGCAGATGCAAACAAGGCTTTTGCACACTTTGCGTAGTAAGTAACTGTCTAAATATCTCACCGCCATAAAATGGCTTGCCGATTGAAATTCTAAAATTTCGGCTGCAAAACCTTCAGATCTCATCATGTTACCTACGGGTAGCATTCTCTCGATCTTCATATTTTTCGCTCGAAATTTTAGGATTTCAACCCGACATGAGATATTAGACAGTTACTAAGAGAAATATTCTTTTCTTATACCATTTTTGTCATCTAACAAAATAAAAAAAACATATGAAGAAAGTATTGCGTCGCTTTGTGGACGTGTGGAAGCTAGATTTTTTGGCGAAGTTTTTTGCTGGGGAATATCGTGACACGCGGACAACAATCGTTTTTTGGATCCTTTCTAATATTATGGTGGTTTTTATTTTTACCATGCAGATCTTTTTTGGTTTGCTAATGGTGAAGGATGACCTCGTGAATGGTATACAGAAAAATGTCAATGATGGTGCGGCAGTCGCATTTTTTGACGGACAACTGACGATCGAAAACGTGGAAGATCCATTCTTTCGAGAAGTTAAGGCGACAAATGATGACGGACAAGGTGCAAACTTTGTAGTGATCATTGATCAACGTGCAGATACATATGATCTGAATGCGCTGGATGAGTATGCAAGTGGCATGATCTTTCTACATGATCGAGCATATATGAAAGATGGCAGTGACATTACGCAAGTGCTTTATGCGGATGTGCCAAATTTTTCACTATCCAAAGAGCAATTATTGGAATATTTTGATCGTTATTATATATTTCCATTTTCGATCGGTATTACGATCGTTGCGGGTGTTTTCATGTTATTCTTCTTCTTGTGTCTGAGAACGATCGGGGCGTTGTGGTGGGCGCTTATGCTTTATGTGATCGGCTTGGTCATGAACGTGCATATGGCATATAGCGTTGCATATAAAAGCACGCTCAATCTGTATTTTGTACCAATGATCGTTGTGACACTGGTGACGGTTGTTGCAGGAACGCAAATCCCTCTTTTGACAACGGTAATTTTCATTGCAGTTTTTGTGGCAAATCTTCTGTGGTTCAAGAAACACATGAAGAAAGAAGAGACAGTGGAAAATGAGGTAATTATACCTGCACAAGTAAATACAGAAGAAAATATCAGTACCTCAGTGAAAAAATAGATCAGCATTTGTCATGGATATATACCGTGACAAAGTTCATATGATGTGTTACAGTGATGCAATAATCAATTTTTTAGATATTTATAAATAAATCAATTAATCAATCATTATGAGTAGGAAGACACCCCTTGATCAGTTACGTAATATTGGCATCATTGCACACATCGATGCAGGAAAAACAACAACAACAGAACGCGTTCTGTATTATACGGGCATTTCGCATAAGATCGGTGAGGTGCATGAAGGTGAAGCAACCATGGACTGGATGGAACAGGAGCGTGAACGTGGTATTACCATTACGTCGGCTGCAACAACAACATTTTGGAAAGATCATCAGATCAATATTATTGATACACCGGGACACGTTGATTTTACTGTGGAGGTTGAACGCTCTATGCGCGTGCTTGACGGTGGTGTTGTAGTTTTCGACGGAAAAGAAGGTGTGGAACCACAGTCAGAGACAGTGTGGCGCCAAGCAGATAAATACAAGGTGCCACGCATTTGTTTCATCAATAAGATCGACAAGGAGGGTGCGGATTTTGATCGTGCACTTACATCAATTCATGAGCGTCTGACACCTCATGCAATTGCAGCGCAATTACCGGTTGGTGAGCGTAGCGGATTTGAAGGCGTGATCGATCTGATCACAATGAAAAAAGTGACATTTGGCGGTAAAATGGGTGAAGAGGTGATCACAGAAGAATGTCCGGAGGAATTAAAGGCAAAAGCTTTGGAATGGCGTGAAAAATTGGTAGAAAAAGCAGCTGAGCAAGATGATGATCTCATGGAAAAATATTTGGGCGGAGAAGAACTTAGCGAGGCAGAGATCAAGTCAGCTATTCGCAAGGGCGTGATCGCAACAACACTCATCCCTGTGTTCACGGGAACAGCACTTCAGAATAAAGGCGTGCAGTTGGTTTTGGATGCAGTGGTGGATTATTTACCGGCACCAAATGAGATCCCACCTATTATCGGTAAAGATCCACGTAATGCAGATAAAGAAATAATCCGTCAAGCGACAGATGAAGAACCTTTTGCTGCACTTGCATTTAAAGTCGCAACAGATCCTTTCGTAGGACAGCTGATCTTCTTCCGCATCTATTCCGGTTCACTCCAATCCGGATCATATGTTGTAAACACTACAAGTGGCAAGAAAGAGCGTGTAGGACGTATCTTGCGCATGCATTCCAACAATCGTGAAGAGGTGCAAGAGTTGTTTGCTGGTGAAATTGGTGCGCTTGTAGGACTCAAGGCAACAAAAACAGGAGATACATTGTGTGATCCTGACAATCAAGTAGTACTTGAATCCATTGAATTTCCAGAACCGGTGATCGCAATTGCTGTAGAACCAAAGACAAAGGCTGATCAAGAAAAAATGGGCATTGCACTCGGCAAGCTCGCAGAAGAGGATCCAACATTTCGTGTGCGCACGGATGAAGAATCTGGTCAAACGATCATTTCTGGTATGGGCGAATTGCATTTGGATATTATTGTTGATCGTATGCGTCGTGAATTTAAAGTAGAAGCTAATATTGGGCAGCCACAAGTATCATATCGTGAAACGATCACACAAACGGCAGAAGGTGAAGGAAAGTTCATCAAGCAATCTGGTGGACGCGGACAATATGGTCATTGTTGGGTACGCATTTCACCACGTGAACAAGGTCAGGGATTTGAATTTGTGGATGAGATCAAGGGCGGTGTAATTCCACAGGAATATATCAAACCTGTTCAACAAGGTGCTGCTGAGGCGATGAACAATGGTGTGATTGCAGGTTATCCAATGGTTGATGTTTCCGTTGCCCTTTATGATGGTAGTTACCATGATGTGGACTCCTCTGAAGCAGCCTTCAAAGTTGCGGGATCCATGGCCTTCAAAGCCGCCGTGCGCAATGCAAAGCCGATCATTCTTGAGCCGATCATGGCAGTGGTGATCCTTACGCCGGAACAGTCCATGGGTGATGTTGTGGGTGATGTGAACGCAAAGCGTGGTGTAATCAAGGAAATGAATGATCGTGGAGAAGGTATGGCGATTCTCAAAGAGATCCACGCAGAAGTTCCACTTTCCGCAATGTTTGGATATGCAACACAATTACGCTCCATGTCACAGGGACGAGCAAGTTCCACGATGGAATTTAGTCACTATGCGGAAGTGCCAAATAATATTGCACAAGAGATCATTGGAAACAGTGAAAAGAAATAGGCGATCATTTGAAACAGCTTTTTTGGGAACCCTGCACATCTTGTGCAGGGTTTTCTTTTTTTGGAATAGTCCTTGTGTACAGCTGTCGGCAAGTAGATTTAATAGTGCTCGTATAATGTCATTCTCGACTTCGATCAGGAATCTAGAAAATATTGCTATAAATAATATTCTTCTGGATCTTCAGATTGAGTCTGTCTGCCGGTAAGGAGGGGTAACATATGATAAAAATGAGATGGTCTCTTATATTACGGAAAATCAAAAAAGCAGCGATTGCTCGCTGCTATTTGATTATTACAAGGATATTTTCATATCCTGTAAGAAGTCGTATTACGCTCGGCTAACATTCACTGCGTTCTGGCCTTTTGGACCATCTGCAATTTCAAATGTTACGTCGTCACCTTCCTGTAGGTCATTGAATTCAACACCCTGCAATTCAGATGCATGAAAGAATAGATCTTTTTCTGCACCATCTTGAGAGATGAATCCAAAACCACGGTCTGTGAGACGAGCAATTTTTCCTTTGTTCATCGTTTGGAATAGCTTATATTTGTTACTTGTTCAAATACAGGGTTCTGTTTGATGAAACTCGACTACGATCTTCTTACAGTTCTGATTTGATTGCATCAAGCATAACAGTAAAATATAATTTTGTCAACCCTTGTGAATATGATATGATAAATGAGTAAAAAATAAACATAAAAAATGGAAGAAGGCATGGATTTGGACAAGAAAGATGATGAACAAAATCCTCTACCAATACCGCCACAAGCACAGAGCAATGATAATGATATGACAGAAGAAAATCGCTCTCCTGAAATGTTGTCAGACATTCCTATGACAGAAAATGCACAAAGTGACATGCGATCTTCCGGAAAACTGATTGGCGTAATTGTGGGAATCGTAATATTTTTGATCCTACTCATCATCGTTGGTGTGGTTGGATTTTTCTTTTTTCGTGGAGGCATCATGGAGCGCTCGGGACAGGTTTTTGGCGATTCTGAGAATGTTGTTGAAAGTGATGTGCGTGCGGATCTGGGTGTGCGATCTGCAGCATGTAAGGATCTCATATCCAATGGCATTATGGGTGAAGATGTCGTTGAAAGTGAAATAAAAAATTTGCAAGAGGAGATCAATGACGCGTTACAAAATAATGGTGATGGTGACATACAATTAACATCGGAGGAAGCATGTTTGGTTAGCATGGTCAGTACCGCTGTTGTTGCCGCTGGTGAACAGGAGAATCTTGAAAATATAGATATTGTAGAAATGAAAGCACTCATAAAATATAATACGCAATATGATGTGACGCAAAAATCGGCTGATCGTATTGCTCTTGCAACAAAGGTAGTCTTACAAAATATGGCGGGTGATGCACTAACTGCATCAATTAAATCCATGATTTCCTCAACGGTTCCCGGCATGATCCTTTGTATGGAGGATAACGGATATTTAACAGAGCCGAAGGAGGGTCAAGAGATGTGCCGTGGAAATAGTGCATATGGTGTGTGGCCTGTGTTGAATGATAAGGGTGCCAAGTGGGGTGGGTGCAAAATGAGCGTAGAACGCGTGGGTGGTATGATAGAGCATTTTGCATATTGCGCAACAATGGCAGATGGTATGATTGTGATGTGCAGAGAGAGTGGTTGTGACTTTGACGGTAAAGATAGTTAAAAAAAGTAATATGGATGACATATAACAGAAAAAGGGAACAATCAAGTAAAATAGCAATTTTAGATCATTTAATTTTTTAATTCTAAAAGTTATGAATCAACAAATCATAGAATATCTTCAGACAAATAAAACGCAATACACCAAAGAATCGTTGGTTGCACAATTACGTGTTGCAGGGCATGGGGAAAATGACATTAATGAAGCAGTGAATATGGTCTATGGTGATATGTCTGTGGCACCGGTTAACGAACAACCTGTTAAATATGCAGGATTTTGGATTCGATGGGTTGCCGCTTTTGTTGATGGGCTCATTGTGGGTATTGCAAGTCTTCCGCTGAGGTTGCTTTTTGGCATTGTTTTGAGTGACATGCCAAGTGCGATCAATAGTATTTTGCAGAGCGTGATCGGTTTTGGATTACTATGGACATATTATGTTTTTATGACGCATAAGTATCAGGCAACAATAGGTAAGAAATTAGTTGGTATTGAAGTGCGTGCAGTTGACGGTGTTGGTAAGGCGGCACTGGGTAACGTTGTGATTCGTGAAACTGTTGGCAAGCTCATTTCTGCAGTCGTTCTATATATTGGTTACATTATGGCAGGTTTCACATCAAAAAAGCAGGCGTTGCATGACATGATCGGAAGCACTGTTGTGGTGTACAAAGACCCACAGAAAAAAACAAATACAGCCGTGATCGCAGTTGTGGTCATTGTTGTTGTTTTTGTGATGATCGCGATCATTGGCATACTTGCATCAATCGTACTTGTGTCACTTAACTCGGCTCGTGGCAAAGCACAAGATGCGTCTTTCAAAGCCACAGTATCATCAACTGTTCCGATGGCAATGATCTGTATGGATGAAAATCAAAATATTTTACCACCAAGTGAATATGCAAAAATGTGCAAAATGGGAACTGGTGAGGAATATATATGGCCAATGCTCGATGAAACTGGTGAGTGGGGTACATTGATCGATGGAAATGTGGCAGATGGCACATTCGCATATACGGCGGAGTTTGCGGAAAGTGGGTTAACGGCCACATGTACACAGCTAGGATGTGAATTTTCTGATGAATCTGTCTACTAGATCATGTGCTATATAAAGAAACGCTGTCATATAAAAAACGACCATGTTAGTCTATATGGTCGTTTATTGGTAGAACGTATTGTCGCGTAATATATTTTTTGTTACAATGGTCATATATGTGGACAAAGAAAAAAAGAAGAAAGATTGATGCAATCGGTTTTGTTTTTGCTATCCTTATGATCATTCTCATGGTGGGCTTTTTGCTTTTACCATTGTTGTATGTATAAATGGATGCAATTACTATGAATCAAAAATTGCGTACGATCATCACAGCCCTATTATTTATTGGAAGTGTCGTTGTCATATCGGTAACGCTGGTTTTGGTCGTGAAAGAAAAACGACGTGCACGCGTAATTCAAGATGAGATCAGTGCATTACAGGAAGAAAAGAAATTATACGAACACGAAAATAGTGAATTGGCGGATCGTATTGCATATTTGCACTCGGAACACTCCTACGAAAAAGAAGCGAAGAATTTGAACTACAAAAATCCCGGGGAACGTGTAGTTGTAATTCGTCGCTCACAAGGGAATAATGACAACGCGCAAATATTGGGTAGCGATACGCAGAAAAGTGATGATGTGGAAAAACCGCATTATCGTGTTTGGTTTGATTATTTCTTTTAACAAAAAATTCATATGACAAGTGTGCACAAAAAGATCTTGGTAATTGGCGGAACGGTTCTTCTCATTTGCATCGTTTTTATCGGTGTGCTCACATACGTGTTTCGTGTGGACACACCATTGATCACTTATGCGCGACGCATTTTGCATCTACCTGCAATCGTTGTGAATACCACGTCGATCTCGATGCAAGAAATAGAGGAAAACACCGCATCAATTAAAAAGTTCTATGAAAATCAGGATTTTTCTTCTTACGGTATTCGCATTGACTTTACAACAGAGGATGGTCAAAAACGTCTCAAGATCCAACAAAAGAGAATGCTCAATAAATTGATCGAGGACATTGCAATTGAAGAGATGGCAAAAAAATGGAATATCACCATCAGTGATGAGGCTGTGAAAACGGCGATGGATCGGCCGATGAGCGAGGTGGGAACGCGAGATAGTGTAACAGAAAACTTAGAAAATCTCTATGGATGGACACTGGATGATTTTGGTCAAAAAGTTGTATATGGACAGTTGTTGCGTGAGAAAGTTACGGCAAAATTTGAGCAAGAAAATATTGCCACGCCTGAAATGCATGACAAGATCGCTCAAGCCAAGAAAGAACTTGATGATGGAAGATCGTTTGTGGACACTGCAATGAAGTATTCTGATGGTTCCACTGCATCGGAGGGCGGTGTAATGGGATGGTTTGCGTCAAATGAATTACAAGATGAGATTGGGAAAAAGATCTTTACAATGGAGAAGGGTGCGTATACTGATGTGATCGAAACACAGTTGGGATTACACCTTGTACGTGTGAACGATATCTCAGAAAAAGATAATGTTAAGTTGGTGCATGTCTCGCAAATTGTCATAAAGAAGCAAAATTTTGCGCAATATCTCGAAGAATGGATCAAAAAGATGAATGTGAAAATATTTCTCCCACAATACGCGTGGGATGCGCAAACCGGTTTGCTGATCTTTGATGATGAAGAACTGCAGGTATTTGAAGAAAAAATGCGTGCAGAAGCACTTGAAATGCAAAAAAAAGTAAATCAAGAAAAGAAATAATAATTATATGGAAAACGAAAATAATATTGATCAAACAATACACATGAACATGGAAAAAAAACCGGTCAGAGAATCGCGCGTGATGTCACTTATGCTCATGATCGCTATTAGTTTGCTTGTGAGCATTGTAGGTAGCGCGATCGTGTGCACCTTCGTTTTTGACCGTTATATTCAAAAGTTGGGCACGCAGCAATCAGATCCTGTTGTCAAAAAAGTTGTACAAATGCAAGATGATAGTATTGTGGATATGGTGGAAAATGTATCGCCGGCAGTGGTGAGCATTGTAGCAAAAAAAGAAGTGGCACAATATCGTCAAATGAGCCCGTTCGATCTTTTTTTTGGTGTGCCGCAACAAGAGCAGCAAAATGGACCGAGTGAGAAGCAGAAGGTTGGTGGTGGTACAGGATTTTTTGTATCAGCAGATGGTATGATCATAACGAATCGTCATGTGGTGGTGGATGCTGATGCGGAATATACAGTTTTGACAAATGACGGCACAGAACATCCAGCTACAGTTCTGGCGCGTGATGAATATTTGGATTTCGCCGTATTAAAAGTGGAAGGAAATGATTTTACTGCAGTTGAATTGGGAGATTCCAGTGCTATTAAACTTGGGCAGACGGTAGTTGCAATCGGCAACTCGTTGGGTGAGTTTTCCAACTCGGTCAGTCGCGGTATTGTTTCTGGTGTGCAAAGAAATATTGTTGCCGGTAGCGGTTTTGGTGACACAGAAGAATTGACCGATATCATACAAACAGATGCAGCGATCAATTTTGGCAATTCGGGCGGACCACTTCTCGACCTTAATGGAAAAGTGATCGGTATAAATACTGCTGTGGCGCAAGGTGCGGAGAATATCGGTTTTGCGATCCCGATCAGTCAAGTCATGCGACTGATCGATGATGTGAAGGCGACTGGTAAGATCTCACGTCCGTTCATTGGCGTGCGATATGTGGCAATGACAGACGAAATACGAAAAGCATTGAATGTATCATATGATTATGGCATTTTGGTTGTGCGTGGCGATAAGATCACAGATTTTGCGGTGTTACCAGGCTCACCGGCAGATGAAGCAGGTTTGATGGAAAATGATATCATTTTAGAGATAAATGGTGAAAAGATCGATGAAACAAATACACTGACAAAAAAAATCGCTGAGCACAGCGTTGGTGATACGATCACATTGAAAATTTGGCATAAGGGTGAGGAAAAAGAAATAAAGGTCCTCTTGGAGGAAAAAATGGATCTCAACAAAAAATAAGAATAAGATCATTTATCTTATGCACTTATGAATATCGATCAATTTACTACAAAATCACAGGAAGCATTGCAATTGGCGCAGAGTGGTGCAACGCGACGTGAGCATCAGGCTGTTTTGCCATATCACCTTGCAGAGGCGTTGTTGACACAAGATGGCTCGATCGTGCCGATCGTTCTCAAAAAAAATGATATTGCATATGCGGACCTTGTGCGAGAAGTTGGAGTGATCATTGATACTTCTGTACCAAAAGTTAAAACGGAGCAGGGGTCGTCACAAGTGTATATAGCACAGGAGCTGTCTCGCGTGCTTACACAGGCAGAAACAGAGATGAAATTAATGGGAGACACTTTTATTTCCACAGAACATCTGATGCTGGGGCTTTTTTCTGCAGATCGTGCGGTACGCGATATGTTTGGGCGATATGGCATTACTTATGACCTTTTCAAAAAAGCGCTTGCAGATGTGCGCGGAACTGTGCATGTGGATAGTCAAAATCCTGAAGAGACCATGCACATGATCGAGAAGTTCACGATCAATCTTACGGACAAGGCGCGCAAAGATGATCTGGATCCAATTATCGGTCGCGATGAAGAAGTGCGACGTGTGATGCAAATTCTTTCACGACGTACAAAAAATAATCCGGTGTTATTGGGTGAACCCGGTACGGGAAAAACAGCGATCGTGGAAGGGCTTGCACAGCGCATTGTTGCGGGTGATGTGCCAGAATCGCTCAAGGATAAGGAAATTCTCGCACTTGATCTAGGTCAGCTTATTGCAGGTGCAAAATTTCGCGGTGAGTTTGAAGATCGTCTCAAAGCTCTCATCAAAGAATTGAACGGTGCATCAGGACGTATGATTCTCTTCATTGACGAATTGCACACATTGGTTGGCGCGGGAGCAAATGAGGGAGCGATGGATGCGTCAAATATGCTCAAACCGGCATTGGCGCGCGGCGAGATTCGCACGATTGGTGCAACAACATTGAAAGAATATCAAAAATATATTGAAAAAGACGCTGCTTTGGAACGTCGCTTTCAACCGGTATATGTGACAGAACCATCACCGCAGGATGCTATTGCCATTTTGCGTGGCGTGAAGGAAAAATATGAGTTACATCATGGTGTGCGTATTACAGATGATGCTGTTATTGCAGCGGTGGATCTCTCACGTCGATATATTGCAGATCGATTTTTGCCGGACAAGGCAGTGGACTTGATCGATGAAGCAGCGTCTTCCTTGCGTATGGAGATCGATTCTATGCCGGCGGAAGTGGATCAAATGGAGCGAAAAATTCGTCGCATGGAAATTGAAAAAAAAGCCTTGCAAAAGGAGAAAAAAAATGGCAATCAAGAAAAGATCGATAAGATCGATAAAGAGCTTTCAGAGTTGAAAGAACATTCAAAAAAAGTCTTGATGCAGTGGCAAGCGGAAAAAGATATCTTACGATCGATGCACAATTCAAAAGAATTGATCGAAAAATTGCGTATTGAGGCAGATAATTTGGAACGTACGGGCGATTTTGACAAGGTTGCCGAAATTCGTTACGGCAAGATCCCGGAAGCGGAACAGGAAATAAAGAAAATACAAGAAAAATTACATGATATTCAAGCGGATGGTGGCATGCTGCGTGAAGATGTAACTGAGAAGGATATTGCGCGGATCGTATCCAAGTGGACCGGCGTACCTGTATCAAAAATGCTGGATTCAGAAAAAGATCGACTGACGACAATGGAAGATGTATTGGCACATCGTATTGTGGGACAAAAAGATGCTGTGAGCGCAGTGTCCAATGCGATTCGTCGTGCGAGAGCGGGTATTTCTGATGAAAGTCGTCCAATCGCCTCATTTATCTTTTTGGGACCGACAGGTGTGGGAAAAACTGAGCTTGCGAAGGCATTGGCAGAGTTTCTTTTTGATGATGAGAGGTCACTTGTGAGAGTTGACATGAGCGAATATATGGAATCACATGCAGTTTCGCGACTGATCGGATCACCGCCGGGATATGTAGGGCATGAAGAAGGGGGACAACTGACAGAGATCATTCGACGCAAACCGTACAGCGTGATCTTGTTTGATGAGATCGAAAAAGCTCATCCTGATGTGTTCAATATTTTTCTGCAGATCCTGGATGATGGACAACTTACTGACAGCAAGGGACGTATGGTAAATTTCAAAAATACGGTGATCATCATGACATCCAATGTCGGCTCAGAGGAAATATTTGCCATGCAAAAAGAAGCACAGGAGATCGTGTATGATTCTGTCATGCGAGAACTGCAAAGGCGATTTAAGCCGGAATTTTTGAATCGTATTGATGATATTATTGTCTTCCATGCGTTGACAGAAGAGATGATTCGGTATATAGTGGATATTCAGTTGGACCATGTGCAAAAAAGATTGCTTGAAGAAAAAATAGGTGTTGAGATCTCGGAAAAAGTACGGATTTTTCTTGCGCAAAAAGGATTTGATCCGGCATATGGTGCACGACCGCTCAAGCGTGTCATTCAGCGATTGGTGTTGGATCCGCTTGCGATGAAAATTGTTGACGGCAGCATCGGTGCAGGAAAAAAGGCACAAATCGATGTTGACGGCGACCGTATCGTTATATCAGTAAAATAAACCATCATGATCGCTCATCTGCGTAGTTTGGTATTCACGATCATTTTTTTTGTCGGCATGGAATTGATCATAGCGCTATCTCTTTTGGGTGAGCGTATGGGTCTTATATTGGGTATATCCATAATGCTTCTTGCATTATACGCTGGATGGAATGTGGGCAGATCTTTCGTGTATGCATTTTTTCCGTTTGCACTGTCTGTTGCATCATTTGGGCTGCTATATTTCATTGATAATTTTCATGAGAGGCAAATATTCGGTATTCTTGTTTCCTTATTGTATTACGCTACATTATTTGGCATCAAACGTATTCGTAAAAATCCATTCGATATGACTGCACGAAGTTTATTTTCAGCATCGCTCATCGCAACTGTGTTTTTGTTTTATGCTGTTGTATATGGGTTTTATATTAATTTCAATATCCCGATCTGGCTTTTTATGTTGACCCATTTTGTTTTTGTGGGTCTGATGACATTTGTTTCTTTGCGCGCGTATTCCAGTGATGTAAAGCGTACGATGGTGTACAGTGCCGTGATCGCATTTGCCATGATCCAATTTGTGTGGATGACAACATTTTGGCCGTTTGGATATCTTACTATGGCGGCGATCAATTTAATGTTCTATTATATATTATGGGATCTGGTGCAGATGGTCTTTTTGGAAACATTGTCAAAAAAACGAATTGTGATCTCAATTATCTATTGTGTGATATTGACGATCGCTGTTCTCGTAACAACCCAATGGTTATTAGTTGATTAATATTTTTTATGAAAAAAATTGGAAAAATTTTTATGCTTGTAAGTGCTGTTCTGGTGATCGGTGGCATCGGTGGCATGTTCTTTGATTATATCTTTTTTGCACAAATGGTGAACAATCCTACATGGGCCAATAACGATACTGTCAAAACAATGGCCAGTCGTTATCAAGTGATCAAAAATACAGAAAAAATTATTGTGGAAAATAGCGAATCGATTGCCGATATTGCTTCGCGTGCAGCAACATCTGTTGTATTCGTGGAAGCTGTGAATGCGGAAGGTGTAACATCTGTTGGTAATGGTGTTGTGGTGAGCAGTGATGGTGTGATCGCGACAACAAAAACGGTTGTTCCGACAGGGTTTGATACGCAATATGTGAAATATGCCGATGGAAAAGTATACACTGTCACAGATGCGTATACGGATGCGTATAGTGGTATTGTGTTTTTGAGAACAGAGGCAAAAGATCTTGCAACGATCTCATTTGCAAATTCTGACGATGCGCAAAGCGGTAAACAATTGATCAGTATCATGCAACCGCGTGCAGACAATGGTGCGCATTTTTCTGCCGGCGGACTTGTGGGAAATATATATGATTTTGCAACACAAAGTCCGGCAAGTGATCATTTGCAGGGGGTGCTGGATCTTGATTTTTCTGAAACTGTTTTGCAACAAAATATTGGTGCGCCGGTCGTGGACTATCAAGGTAATATGATCGGTATGATCTCTGTGAAGAAAGATCAGCCAACGGTAGAAGGTGAATATTATGCGATTGCAGCAAATGATATCTATCATGCTTTTGAATCATATTTGCGTGCAAAAAATGTTACGGAGGGTGATACTGTCACACAGCCGCTGTTATTGGGCACAGATTATGAGATCATCAATGCAATTGATGCACAGATCAAAAAGATCTCTGTGGATCGTGGAGCGATTATTCCTACGCCTGTCACATATCAAGAAAATGTATTATTCAATGCAACAGTAGCTGCAAAATCGGGCTTGCGTGCCGGTGATGTGATCATTATGGTAAATAACGATGAGGTGAGTCCAAAGAACAATCTCTCGCGTCTTTTGCATAAATATGATCGATCACAAAGTGTGAATTTAACGGTTTTGCGTGCGGGAGAGATCATGACCGTGACAATTCCACAGATTTAAGGAGTCATATTGACAGAGAAAGAAAAAAGTAGTATATTTGAGGGACGCTGGTGACTTCAAAGTTCACTGTAGATTCAGAGCGTAATTTTTATGTTTATTTCAAGACCATGTTAGCAATCATCAAAACAGGCGGAAAACAATACAAAGTTGCAGAAGGTGACAAGATCAAAGTGGAAAAGCTCGCTGGGGAAGTGGGTGATTCCATCAAATTTGACGAGGTGCTTTTTGTAGGTGATGAGAAAAAAGTAGAAGTTGGTACACCAACAATTGTCAAAGCTACAGTGGAAGGTAAGATCATCGACCAAGACCGTCATGATAAAGTATGGGGTATCAAATTTAAAGCAAAAAAACGTTTCAAACTGAAGTTTGGTCACAAACAGGCATATACAGAGATTGAGATCACAAAAATTGCATAAAGAATTTTACAGCCACCTCGCTCAAGCGGGGTGGTTTTTGTATTGACAAAAAATCATAACCGTGGTAGAGTCTAGTCAAGTAAAAACGTCCCGTGAGGGACACTGTAAACCGAGTGGCATGATTGACGGATGAGCAACTTCTCATCCACACACATTTCTCTCCCAAGAGTGCCTCTCAACAACCAAACCCCTGTGTCGACTGATGTTGACACAGGGGTTTTTCTTTTATCCTGCAGACAGGCCAGGCGAAGTGGTAATTTAAAAGGCAGACTCAATCATTGATCCTCCAGTGTGTTTCCCAGATCAATTGAGTTAGTTTTGCATATATTTTTTCAGCATGAAGGCGTGTTTCGAGAGGGATGGTTGCGAGTGATCGCATGGCAAAAATGAGCTCACGCGCACCTTTTTCGATATCCGTAGGACTCCAACTGATCGGGGCGGTTTCGATGAGTTTTGCTCTCGTTGACCACCACCACGCACAACTTGCCATTCCGCGATCTGCATGTTTACGAGCCGATATGTAATTTTTATCATCTGCGTGTGCAGTAACTGTCTCAAGTGTGAAGAGAACAAATTTCCATAGGGATGTATGGATCACATTGTCACTGGCGTTCCAGAGTTTAAATGGATTTTGTTCATTTAATTCTTCTTCAAGTGATTCCCAACTCGCTTCTCGCGGTGTAATTATTTTTTCCTGCTTTAAACTATTCATATACTCGGATATAGTTGACATGACAATTGCAGGGTCGGTAAATGCTTTTTTGTAATATCCATGATCATCTTTATGCCAATGTCCGTAAAGTTCACCATCATGGGCGATGATAAGTGTTTGGCCATCGATTTCGTCGCGCTGTTCGATGATGGATTGGGGTGGAAATGATTTTGAGAATGATCTGTCTCGAAAAAGCACACGTAGACCGTTATGCGCAATTACATAGCGAACAGAATTATCTGGTTTACATTTAGAAATGTGGATCTCATCTAAAATAGTCCATTCAAAGCCCAGTGAATATATAATATCTGCAACCTTTTTACTGTAAGCCATTTCAGGGATGTAAAAACCCTTTGGCTTGTACGCATTTCCAAAAATCCTCTGACTGATCTCCGTATGTAAAGTGATTTGCCGACGTATTTCTTCATCTGAAAAAAAAGTGAGAATTGGGTGATACATGGCACTGCCAACAAGTTCTATTCTACCCGTTTCTACGAATTCACGATATTCATTCAGGATTTTGTGATATCCGTGTGCTTCCATCAATTCCAACAATGAACCGGAAAAGTTCATGGTTAATCGAAGATGTGGGTATTGCCTCATCAGTTGTGGAATAAACGCGTATGATTCTTTGACGATCTGATCCACGATCTCCTTCGTTTGTGTTGGCGGCTGATAAAGGTGTAAAAAATTTATCCATGTGATCATGTGTGTGGTGTATTACGTAATAACTTAGATTTTCTGATTCGTTCCTGATGGTTCTGTTTTTTGAGTTGGATCGTTACTAAATATAGATCAACATATTTCTGGGCAGGAAGTCGCCATGAATTAGCCTCAGAGAGTCCAAAAATACACAGATCCCTCCATGCACGTTTATGTTTAAAATTCTCCAGAGCGCGAATAATGGCGATGAGCAGATCGGTTGCGTTGTAGCGGTCAAAAGAAAAGCCATTTCCTGTTCTTGTCTGTGGGTCGTAGTCTTCTATGGTATCGGCAAGGCCGCCAATGTGATGCACAACAGGAATGCATCCATACCGCAAAGCGATCATCTGATTGATGCCGCATGGTTCAAAGCGAGACGGCAAAAGAAATATTTCCGCTCCGGCATACAATAATGTTTCTTCCTCTTGGTTGAATTTAGTATACGCAACTTGTCCAGGGAATTCTTTTTGCAATTCCTGAAATGATCTGACAGTTTGATTGTCACCGTCACCCATAATCAGAAATTGCACACCACGTTGAAGAACATCACGGATAATTTCAAAGATCAGTTTAAACCCTTTTTGTTCGCATATGCGTGACGTTGTGCATATGAGCGGAATTTCTACATCAACAAAAAGTCCATATCGCATTTGCAGAGCTTTCTTATTGTACTTTTTCAGCCTTACGGATTTGCTACTGTAATGTCGAACTAATCCTGGGTCTGTTAGTGGGTTAAAATCATCGTAATCAATGCCATTTACTATACCGAATAAGATATTTTTTTTGCTCTTGAGAAGTTGATCGAGATCTTCTCCAAATGGTTTTTTGAGTATTTCCTCACGATATGTTTCAGATACTGCATTGATCGCGTCTGCATAGAGAATGGCGCGTTTTGCGAAATTCAGTCGTTCTATTTTCTTCGTATTTGCAAATAGGGGGAGTTTTGAATGCCCATCGTCGATGCCTTTGGGTGGGATAGTGAACCAATCATGGCCTAGCTGAAAGGATAAATTATGGATGGTAAAAAGTGTTGCTGTCTTGTCCCAAAACGGATCTTTCTTATAGCGAGTTTTCAAAAGAAAGGGGATCATTCCTGCATGCCAGTCATGACAGTGGATGATCGTAGGTGTGAAATTGATCTTTTTCAAGAGAAAAAGTGTCGCAATGTTGAAAAATAGAAATCGTGCATTATCATTATCTGCACCATAATATTTTTTATGTTGTCCAAAATACTTTTTATTTTCTATAAAATACACAGGCACCTTTTCAGTTCCAAGTAAACCTTTGCGATAGTAGACTTTTTCAAAAACTCCCGGCTCCACTTCAATTTTTTCTACACCTCCGACACGATCAATCGTATAGGTGGCGGTGTCGATCAATTTTTCATAATACGGTGTAATGATAATGGTATCAATACCCAGATCCTGCTGTGCTCGTGGTAAAGATCCAAGTACACTGGCAAGTCCGCCAGTTTTTGAGAATGGATCTACTTCCGATGCGATATGGGCAACGCGCATTTTGAGCATGTTCCGAATGGGATTTTTTTTCATAATGTGTGATACATGCATCTTATAAATTATTTTAGACCGATAGAAATTATATCTAAAAGTGTGAAGTTATAAAAGGGCCGTTTTTTGTTTTTGTGTACAAGTAGAGAAATAGGGTTAAACAAATTTTATGCAATAAAAAGATAAATTTGGCAAATGATAATATAGTAAGCTTAGCATTGTTTTTAACTAAAGTATATGGGTACATCTCATATGCTTTATATCTAAAATTATATTTCTGTATAATTCATTGACATATTCTATTTAGCATGGTATTGTTCAAAGTCTTTTATTTGGATAATGTGTTTTTTTAATAACGGTCAGGTATTTTTGACGTAATCTTATGTAAAGAAGGAGGGGTATATGGTCAGAATTGATATTATCAGCTTTGAACGTGAAACTGTAAATATCGGGCGCAGAGTATTGGAAATATTGCGCAAAATAGGCAAAGGTGAAAGCGATGTAACGGTTTTGGCACTTCCGCATAAAACGGAAGAAAATACAGAACCATATATCAAAATGGTCTGTGTTGAGTTGTCTCCAGTTATGGAGATTCTTTCTGCATTTAGGCAAGAAAAATATTTCCAGAATGTGTGTATTATTGCCGGCTCCATCTGTGGCATGAGGATTTCCGCATCAGAATTTGATCAAAAAATATCTGATATTGAGACCGCATGGAATAAAGGGCCACGATATGGTGTATCTGACAAGGTTCAATGTCATGGTCTTCCCGGTACTATCAAAGAAAGACAGTTGATATACCACAATCGAGGCGAAACGTGGACATGGGGATATGACGTTGAATGGGACAAAGAAAAACCCAGTATTTCACTTGTATATCTGCCGGAAGGATATTTGCAAGATGCATAAAGCAGTTTAGTCGGTGAAAAGATCGACAAAACGACCCGCTTATAATAAGCAGGGTCGTTTTCTTTTTCCTTATAAAAATCACTGTCATCCCGCCACTACGCCTGCCTGCCGGTAGGCAGGGTCGGGATGACAAAAAAATCGTGTGATTGTTTATAGTTGTAGCTGTTTTTAGTTTTCAGATTGTTTGACGCGATACTATTGACAAAAACACAAAATTAATGTATAGTGGCAAGTTGGGTTTTTTAACAGAAGACAGCAAGTAATCACAAAAACACATTGAGGAGGATGGTCATGGTAGAGGACATTTTTTCTGGTGAAGTGATGGGAAGTCCTGCTTTTCCGAAAAAGGGTTTTTTGAACGCATGGGACAAGAGGGATTGGGGAATCAAAGTCCTGGAAGAGTACGTGAGGAAAATTCATGGACGTACGATCTCCGCCTATGACAACGGCAACAGGCAGGGTCGTTTGACCGGAATAAAAGCGTTTGTTCAGCTGGGTGAAAAACTGATCACATACGCCCTGATCGAGCCCAAAAAAAAGCAGGACCAGGTTCTGATCGTGCGCACAGAGTCGCATGTTGATGAGCTCTCTACTGTCGAGTGCCTACCGTCCGAGAATGATAGTGTCAACACACTCGCAAGTGCGTTCACAAAAGCAAAGATCGATCCAGATCAGCTCAGGCAGGAACTTCCTTCCAAAGATGAGCTGATGGTTGTGGAGATCAATCACAATCGTAAAACCAACTCACTGGGAATTGCACCACAATATCTGGATGAGGATCCTTTGTTGAGCGGTCAGAAATCCATGCGCGTTTTTTATCCCGTTTCGGTTAATGGTGAGCTGCAGATTGGCCAAAAATGGCGCTGTCGGCAGACAAAAAAACCTGTCGTTGCCGGTGCAAACAAGCATGGCGTCCCGATGATTCACATCAATGTGGAGCTCATGCGGGCCATGGCAGCTTAGACAAAATTTCCACAAAGGAAAAATATACGACTCAGTCATCCGATGATGATTGGGTCGTATTTATTTTTGCAAATCGTATGTAATTGTAGGGTCTTTGCGAGAAACGGAGCAAAGCGTAGTGACGAAGCAATCTCAATTGATGTATGAGAAATTGCATATGTGAGATGGCTTCGTTGCCACACTCCTTCCGTCAGAAGTAAGACAAGTGTAAAGCTGTCAAAAAAGTGAACATTTTATACTGCATTGACTATAAATATGTAGAGGATATAATATACGGAAATAGTATTATTAACAACAATATAATAAAAAATATCTGAAAAAGGAGCGAAGATGTTTTCATCACAGAATATTATAATTCTCTGTATTTTTATCGGTCTTTTGCTCATTACGGCAGGAGCCATGTTCTATCTGGGTATGTGTTATGGCAAGGAGGAAGAAAAAGATGGATGGCATAAAAAATTTTTAAAAGATGTGGTCAAATCACAATCAAAAAAATGGGTGTGTACAGTTCTCATCACATACCGCAAAGATTCAGATGTTGTACCCGATATCAACGTGGCCATCGGAAGCATGAAACCGGCTGATCCTGCATCCGATGGCAAAAAGTAATATCAAACCGCATATCAGATTTTTTTCAACAGATCTATTTTGCAAAACGACCCGATCACATAATGTGAGAGGGTCGTTTAATTTTTTTATAACAGTGGGACTTATGTGTTTGTCATCCTGAGCGAAGTCGAAGGATCTTAAAATGCAAAAAATACGATGGAGTGCCGTTGTAGGAGATTCCTCCACTTCGGTCGGAATGACATAGACTCTCATATCGTAAGATGTATTAAAAAGTCGATAATTGACAAGCGGTTGTAAAAATAGTACAATGGTGAGTCTTTGGTCATTTAAAAAAGTATTTCTACAAACAACGCTATATATTGTGGAGGTTCAAAAATGGAATTGAAAGAGGGTCTCGTGTTAGTCCTTGATGATGGGAGTTATTCTTATGAATTAGAAAAAGATTTTGTCGCTTTTGCGGCAGATGAGCGATTGATCCATTATGCGTGCATGGCCGCGCGACCGGGATTTGAAGAATTATCAGCAAAGCTTGAACATACACATTACAAACCACTGACAGTGCGAAATGAGCTCATGAGTGTACGAGCGTTGTTGTGGAATGACATCACGTGGTTCGTGATCAGTATACCATCCAAAGAAAAACATCTTTTGGAGGATATGGCCGGAACGTATGGCATGCGAGTCGCCAACGGTGTTCCGATGATGTTCGGACATAATTGCCGTATGCATTTTCCGATACGCGGTAAAAATGTCTTTACATTGGAAAACGTGGCTGGCCATCCGGTGTATCGCAACGACGCTGCCATTAATTGTGCAATGCAACAAGCAGAGCGTGAGGCTGCGGAGAACATCAGAGCCGACAAAGAACAAAAGCCAAGTTAAAAACCCACCAGCAGAAAATCTGCTTCGGTGGGTTTTCTGTTTTTACAATATGATAAATAGAGGATAATTACGAAAACTTAAAAAATCACATATGTCCCCATCCCTATGGGAGAGTCTGCCTGTCCTGCAGGGATGGGTTGGGGTGAGGGAAGTTGAAAAGGGTTAGACATTATCGGCATGTATTGACAATATATCAAAAATGTTCTATAATGTCCAGATGCTTAATAGTGAGCGGAATCTCGTTTCTTTACAATATCAACTTGAATAAGGGGTGAAAATATGAAAAAAGGCGATATCATCATCAAAAGTACCAATCGTGGATACATGTCAATGAACTTTTGGGCAGTGTTATGGTGCGTTGGTTTTTATTTCATCGCCAGATGGGCGGATCTATATATGGAAGATGATTATATGAGTTATAGATTGTTTCCATGGCCGCCTCTCTGTGTGTATGGTTCGTATGTGGTAATGGGTATTATTGCAGTGGTTAATATATATACTATTATTTACTCTGCTAAAGAGGTGGGAATCATCTCATACGGGGAAAATGGTTTTTTGGAAAAACTTTCTGCTTGGTCATATGGTTTTCCATTTTCCAAGCGAACCGTAGATTTACCATTCAATCGCATTATTGAAATTGAAGTCTCGCAAGGAAGCATTGACCGTTTGCTCAATACCGGTTCGCTGACTGTAAAATTCATTACATTTGCGAATGCAGAGACCTTGGAGAAAAAGTGGACATTTCCTGCGATCTGCGCTCCAGTAGCGAGAAAAAAAGAGATTGAAGAAGCCATAGCAGACCATGAGGGCCTGCTGGTCAAGTTGAAAACAGAGCAGTAAAATATCACTGCTCAAAAAAGAGAAAAGATCTCAAATCATAATGGTTTGAGATCTTTTTACTTTATGTAAAAAAAGCCCCTTCTCCCTATGGGAGAGCATGTCTGTCCGGTAGGGATGGGTTGGGATGAGGGAAGTCGAATTCGTTCGGATAGGATCAAAGAAATTGACAAAAATAGAAATTTATGATATAATGGTCATTCAGAAAAACTCTGATTTTTATTATTTAAAAACCACCATAAGATAAAGGAGAGAAAAGATGAAGAAGGTAATGATCAATACAAGCATTGTATGTGCAGCGATTATTATTTTATTTGGAGGAACTGGAATTGTTTTTTTGAAGATCATGTGTAGCGACAAGATTTCTACGGAAATGCTTGTTGATATACACAATGATCCGTTCAAATTCCCACTGTGGGAAATGACAAAAAAAGATCTTCAAAAAGAAATACCGGCGATGTCAGGAAAAAATCTCGGAAAACTAATTCAGAACATGAACCAGTTTGCACGAGAACTATCGTCGAATGAGATCGTTAAGCGAATTTCTGCTTACAGTTCGGGAGATGTCATAACTTTAGGCAATGAAATCAATCGAATGGATGTTTGGGAGGTGCTAATCGCCAAAGAAATATCTCCCAGAATTAAAGATCTTGATGCAATGGATCTTCATAGCTTGTCAAAAACTCCTTTGAGAGATTTGGCAATTGCTGAGATTCGTTATCGCATTAGCAACAGCACATTGGATCAGAAATTTCTTCAAATGTGCATGATAGATTGAAGAGCACTTCATTTTATCAAAACGACCCGATCACATAACTGTGGTTGGGTCGTTTAAATTTTAATAATATTATTAATGTGATAATAAGTATTTTGAACTTGTGTACCATGTTTGAACTTTTTATACAAAAACGAGGATATTCGACCACTTTAGATCGCGAATCAGAAAACCTAAAAAATCATCTATATATCAACAAACCCCCTCTCCCTATGGGAGAGGGTTGGGGTGAGGGAATTAGTAAATTGTGCAAGAATGGCATATTTTTTGTGTATGAGAAATGTTATATCCCTCACCTCAGTCCTCTCCCATAGTGAGAGGAGGCAATATTTTATTGGCAGGTTGGATATTTGACAAATCCAATATAATGGTATATAATGCGAATTTGACGTGGTGTCAATTTATGAATTAATTGTTCGTTGTCAAATTTTACTCAGGAGTGTATATGAAAGCTAAATATCTGCAATACTGCGTGTTATTGGCAATCTCATGTTTTATTATGGGAATTCATTCTATCGCTTGCGCCGATGATTTTAAAGCTATGTTGGCGCCAGCACCAGATCAAGAGATCTCTGTGAGAGGGCATCTGGAAAAGGATGGTAAAAAAATGATCGTGGAATATGTTTTTGATTTCCACAATCCTGATCAGCGCAATCGTTCTCAAAAGATTTTTGATGACGTTTATCTCAGGTTGCTACGAAATAATTGGAAGCAATCGTTGAGTTTTAATGTCACTTTAGCCGACTATTATGTTTCGCTGACCTATGTATTCGAGAAGTCACCAAAACAATTGGCAGGCATTATGGTGGAGCGGTGTCAAAAAGGTGACATTAAAGAAAAGCAGATACTATTGCAATATGGTGCTAATGCCGCGGAACACGTAGTTTCAGCACTAGATAGTGTTAAGTAATCATAGTACGTAATTCAACGGGTGAATTACGCTTCACAGCATCGCTCTTATAATGAGGGCACAGCACCGGAGGTAATGACAATGGAAAATTCAGTAAAGATCGAACAGGCAGAAGGTGATTTTCAAGTTCATGCACAATTATCTAGCGAATTGCTTAGCAACATTGATGACTTAAAGGCGCTATTAAATCAATCCTTGAGTCGGAACAACATACATGCGTGCATGTGTAGATTCAATGATGTTGTCGTATTTTCATCCTCTAATTTTGGGGGATGGTCAGAGAAGACGGCGCAGATCGTGTTTGGGAAAGTGGTTGAATGTTTACCGGTTTATGAACTGAGCATAAAGCTGACCAAACGGAAAAGACAGGTTCGGGATGCACTGAACAAGTGCACTGATCCTACACTCATCGAAGAGATCGGACGCCTGTTAAGAGTCTAATGACTCACCAACGAACAACCCAATCACATAATGTGGCTGGGTCGTTTAATTTTTATTGGACGATAAAATGCGAAAAATACGTAGTTGGCTCTATCGGAGGAAATCCGAACTATTTTATGTAATTTATAGAAAATATTGTCAATTTCTGGTATACTTCAGCTATAAAAGTAAAGAGGTTTACTTTACTATATTGTATGATATTATATTGTGTTACAATGCGATACATAGACATTAATTAGATGGTGATATGAGAATAGAAAATGGAAAAATTGAGGGAGATTTAATAGTTGATACAGGTATAGATTTGCGCGGAATGGTCACTGGTAATGTTTTTGTAACGAATGGTTCAAATTTTATACTGCACGGTCAGGTGTGTGGAGATTTGATAATTGAAGATGATGCTAATGTTATGATATTTGGGCAAGTCGTTGGAGACGTTATCAATAATGGGAATAAACTTGAAGTCATGGGAGTAATTTCTGGATCTCTGATAAACAACTCTAGAAAATCAAAAATAGCATCAAGCGCAAGTATCGGTAAATTTATCGAATATGACAAAAAAATTCAATCCATTTGTACCACATAGTCCTGTTTATAATGACATGTTTGCTGGTAGAATGACGGAAATAGAACATATAGATAATGCATTATATCAAGCAAAGAAAGGAAATCCGACACATATAATGTTGACTGGCGAAAGAGGCATTGGTAAAACTTCTCTGCTTTTGTTAGCCAAATTCTTTGCAAATGGAGAAATTATTTATGATGATGCTTCGCATAATTTTCTGACTGTGCAAGTAACGTTGACGAACAAAATGTCCATTGTTGATCTTGCTGTTTCTCTAAAAAAGAACATTAAACGTGAAATTGATAAACGAGATCCTGACAGCGCATTGATAAAAAAATGTTGGAATTATTTTTTAAAAATAGAAGCTTGTGGATTAGCTTTTAGGGGAGATAAAAGTGAGGAAACTACGTTTCAAAAAGATCAAGTAGTAGATGAATTTATATACGCATTAGTTGATACAGTAAAGAATGTCACGGGTGATTCATTAGCAACAGACATGGGATTGAAAAGTCCATTGGATGGCCTGGTGGTGTTAATTGATGAGGCAGATAATGCAAATGCGGATTTGGATCTCGGTGTATTTTTAAAGAAGGTTAACGAAACTCTTGTATCAGAGAGGTGTAATAATGTAATGTTTTTACTAGCAGGGTTGCCTAATCTACATGAGGTGTTAAGCAAAAGTCACGAATCATCTTTAAGATTATTTAAAAATTATAATTTGGATCCACTTACAAGAGCTGAGGTAACACAAGTAATGAAAAGTGGATTGAGCGAGTATTATGATGAGACTGGTGAAAAAGTTACAATTGATGACGATGCATTAAGACTCATATATCTATATTCTGAAGGCTATCCTCATTTTGTCCAGCAAATTGGTCATTCAATATTTGAAAATTTAAAAGGAAATAAAATTATAGAAACTGATGTACGAAAAAGCTTTTTAGGAAAAAATGGTGCATTGAAACTTATTGGTGATCGATATTATTATAAGATTTTTTACATTGATATAAAAACAGATGTTCAGAGAAAAATATTATCGATTATGGCAGAAAATTGGGATGAATGGGTGGATAGAGATTTTATTAAAAGGCGTTACAAAGGTAAAGTGGCAACATTAGATAGTGGATTAAAATCACTGAGAGAAAAAAATATCATCTTATCTCGCAAAGGTAAGAGGGGTCAGTATAGGTTACAATGGGCAAGCTTTGCTTTTTGGATAAAAAAACATAAAGAAATGCAGTAAGTAAAAATCTTGCATTTTTCCTTCATTCGAATACTATATTAGTCATAATTATATAGTATGTTTTACAATCCTAATAAGTTATGCGAAGAAGCACTTATCGATATATTCCAGATAATGAAGTAAATTCGAAAAGTGCAACAATTAAAGCAGAAAAATAAATTCTGTTTTCTTATTCGTGATTATGAATATAGCTATTTGAAGAAAAATTAAACTCTTCTTCAAAACAAAAAAACGTTCCGAAAGGATAGGTTGATAGGATTCGAACTCTATGAAATCTTCTCACGATTGTTAATCGCACTACGAATTGTCATGTCGTCTGCATATTCAATATCCGAGCCTGTGGCGAGTCCACGCACAAGTCGTGAAATGTGAATATCTTTATTTGCACGCACGAACATATCTTGTAAATACATTGCTGTCAGATCTCCTTCTGTGGTGAAATTGGTCGCGATAATGATCTCTGTGAAACCATTTTGTAGCACTCTCTTGAGAAGTGGTTCGATTGAGAGGTGATGCGTGTCCTGTTTTTTGATCGTGCCACCGAGGACGTGATACATGCCATTGTATGCACGAGATCGTTCGATCGGGAGAATGTCCAACGATTCTTCCACAATGCATAACTGCGTATGATCACGCGAAGAATCTGCACAGATCTTGCATTGGTCACTTTCAGCGATATTGAAACACGTTTTGCATGATGTGATGTCTTTGATGCGGAGCAGGTCACGTGCAAAATCATCTATGCGATCTGAACTGTTTTTGTACAGATGAAGCACGAGTCGTTCCGCCATTTTGGGACCGATGCCTGGGAGACTGTTGAAATGATCGATCAATTTTTGAAATGATGAGGGGTACATTTTTATTAATGAATAATTAATAATGAAAAATGATATTTACATGTGAGATCTTTCGACTTCGCTCAAGATGACACGCTCTTTTGTAAACTGTAAATTGAGAATTGAAAATTATTGCACATGTTATTCGTGGTGTTGCATCATGTGGTGTTTTTCGAGACTTTTGTATGATGCGGCTTCTTCGTGGAAGTAGAGTTGTTTGGAACCTACTGGGCCGTTACGGTGTTTAGCGATGATGATCTCTGCAACCCCTTTATTTTCTGTGTCGGGATTGACGCGGTCTTCACGATAGATGAACATAACCACGTCAGCATCCTGCTCGATGGATCCGGATTCACGAAGGTCGGAGAGTTTTGGACGTTGATCGGGACGTGATTCTACAGCACGGGACAACTGGGAGAGTGCAACGATTGGGATATTTAATTCTTTGGCGAGCATTTTGAGACCGCGGGAAATTTCGGAGATCTCTTGTACGCGGTTTTCATTGCCTCTGCCTTCCATAAGCTGGAGGTAGTCGATGATGATGAGTCCCAGATTATGTTCTGCCTGGAGACGACGTGCCATTGTGCGCATTTCCATGATATTGGCACTTGAGGTGTCATCGATGAAGATCGGTGCTTCGGACAGTGTGCCCATTGCTTCGTTGATTTTGGTAAAATCAGAATCCTTGAGATTGCCGGTGCGAAGTCGCCAGAGGTCGAGATTGGACTCAGCGGCGATCATACGATCGACCAACTGGTCCGCGGACATTTCCAGTGAGAAGATGCCCACAGGAATGCGTGCGAGCGTGCCTACTTGGCGTGCGATATCAAGCGCGAGCGATGTCTTACCGACAGATGGACGGGCAGCGAGGATGATGAGATCGGATTTTTGCAGTCCGGAAAGAAGATCATCCAAATCAGGAAATCCCGTAGGTACACCGCGCATGACGCCTTTATTTTTATGTAGATCATCCAAACGATCAAATGCCTCACCCAAAATTGTTTTGATGGAGGTGAATTCTTGCTTGAGTGATTTTTGAGAAACGCTGAAGATCTTTTGTTCCGCATCATCCAAAACCTTTTCAATATCTTCCGCTTCATTGTAGCCAAGTTCATTGATCTCTGACGCAACGCCGATGAGACGTCGCAATACGGATTTTTTTTGAATGATCTTTGCATAGTACGTGATATTGGATGCGCTAGTGACACCACGTACAAGAGAGGCGAGATAGGATGCACCACCGATCGACTCGATGCGCTTTGTTTCTTCGAGCGCATTGGAAAGACTGAGCACATCGATGGGATCATTGTGTTCGTAGAGTTTGAGCATCGCATCATAAATGACATTGTGGGCTTCTTTGTAAAAATCACCAACGCCAATCGTATCTGCAATTTTTGTGATCGCGTCTTTGTCGACCATGAGGGCGCCAAGAACGGTTTTTTCTGCTTCCATCGCATGCGGGGGCATGCGTGTGTCTGTATTTTCTGCCATAGGGGAACGGTTTTATAAACTAGTGTATTTATTATAGCAGAAATACCCAGAAACCGTCTGTTCACAACGTGTGTACAGAATGTGGGTATTTTTTTGGCTTAAATGGTCGATTTTTGGTCATTTTGCCATGAAGATATTGACAGAACTAGTACTTCATGATACAATACACAGTCATCTTTATAAGAGTGATTTTCTTATGGAATTTTGCTATTATAAGATAAATTATTCATTAGTATATGTATATATGCAAAAAATGAACATTATAGTTGCGATTTGTGCAGCTTTTATCGGTACAGTGATCGCTACACAGGTCCATGCGGCAACAATTGGAAATACTGTGTGGCATGATCGCAATGCAAACGGCGTACAAGATGCCGGAGAAGAAGGTATTGCAAATGTGCGCGTAAAACTCTACAACGGTGACGAAGTAGAGACAGATCGCACAAATTCTTCTGGGCGATATAAATTTGATGATCTTGAACCGGGACAATATACGATCGTTGTGGCACAAGAAACATTGCCAGCAGGTTGTCGTCCAACATATGATCGTGATGGAAATAAAAATGGTGTGTACAGCGATAAATATCTTCATGAGGAAGACAAATTTACGCATGCAGACTTTGGGTACAAATGTACACAAGCAACAACATCACATGCACGTAAGATCTCTCCTGCAACAGGTGCAGGCACTGTATCTGCGGTAATTGCAACAGCTGTTGCTGTAGCTATTGGTGCATATGTATATCGTCGTCGTACGATCAAAAATATTCTACAAAAATAATTACACAGAGAACAAAAAATGCAACAAAAGACTTGCTATAATAGGCAAGTCTTTTGTATAGCACGCTTTATGATCATGGTGTATAATTGAAAACACATGTTCGTTGATATTATTGGAAGTTCGTCGGATGACAGCTCTACGGAGAGGAAAGTCCGGACACCTGCACGCCTTTGGCGTGTATAACGGTAGTGGGTAATACCCACCTAGAGTGATCTACGAGGTGCGAGCAGTGACGCATAGAACCGCAAGGTTGTATGACCCAGTTTCTCTTTGAGACGGGGATATGCTCATAGTAATATGAGAGTGAAACGGCTAAATCTTTACCAAGGTGCAAGATCGTGTCACGCACCCAAAAACACCAAAGTTTTTTGATGTTCTTGGGTGCGTGAAGAATCGCAAAGACGCATATGGCAACATAGGCGCAAGACAGATTGTCATCTTCAACGACAGAATCCGGCTTACAGATGATCTTCCAATAATGCAAATGAACAAGTATATATAATTATGATCGATATTTGATAGAATATTTATTTTTATGAAAAAATCAGAATTACTTTTTAGTATCATGCAGGTATTCATGGACTTCGCACTTCTCGTTTGTGGTGCGCTTGTGGCCTATAGATTACGTGACACGACACAGATCCAAAGTTTGATCAATAAGGAGGGTTTGTACAATGTATCACTTGAACAATATGTACAACTCACCATACTGGTGGCGATCGTTGCTGTGATCGTTTATGCATTTGAGGGCTTGTACAATATACGTTCCACGAGACATTTTTGGCAGGAATCTTATGCGGTCTTCAAAGGATCGACGATCGTCATCGTGATGGTGATGATCGGGTTCTTCTTGCAACGTGAGTGGTTTTCTTCTCGATTTATCATCGTTTCGGCGTGGGGATTGGCAATTGTTTTTGTATGTTTTGGTCGCGTATTTTTGCATGGATTGCAAAAATACTTTTTGGTATACAAGGGCATCGGTGTGCATCGCGTGCTTCTCGTGGGAGCAGGTGAAAAAATGAAATACATTTGCAGTGTGATCCGCGCACAGAAACATTTGGGTTATCGCATTGTGGACCATGTAGAGTACATCAATATTCCACAGATCAAGAGCATTCACAAGTTACAAGGCATTGATGAGGTGATCGTACATGAATCATCACTTCCGGATGATCTTTTGATCAAGCTGCATGACTTTTGTGAGATCAATAATATTACGTATAAATATATGCCGTCATCTTTGCAGGCGACGCGCTTTGAGATGTCCATGTTTGCCGGTGAACCATTAATTGAACATTTGCATACACCGCTTGACGGATGGGGAAAGATCATCAAGAGAGTGATGGATATCATCATTTCCGGTGTACTTATCATATTCACGAGTCCGATCATGCTCATCTCCGCTCTTTTGGTAAAGCTGGAAAATGTGCATGCGCCGATCGTATTCAAAAATGCCCGTATCGGTGCCGATGGAAAAGAATTTAACGTCTACAAATTTCGTTATATGAAATGGCAGTGGTGTACAACAAAGAAAAATCCCGACTGGGAAAAGGCAATGGCTTATGAAAAAGAACTGATCGCAAAACGATCTGTGCGCGTAGGTCCGATTTACAAGATCAAAGATGATCCGCGAAAGTCATGGATCGGCAAATTTCTCGAGAGATTCTCACTTGATGAGTTCCCACAATTTTTTAATGTATTTTTGGGTGATATGAGCTTGGTGGGACCGCGACCGCATCAAGGACGTGAAGTGGAAAAATATCGTGAATATCATCGTCGTCTCCTCACGATCAAGCCGGGTATTTCTGGTATGGCACAAATTTCCGGACGTAGTGATCTGAATTTTGAAGATGAATATCGATTGGATGTGTATTACATCGAACATTGGTCGATCCTTCTTGATCTCAAAATACTTCTCAAAACACCATTTGCTGTTTTGCGTTCACGCAACAATTCATAGTATAATGGATGCATAATTATAAATATGCATATTATATGAGATATGTTATCAAACTCCTTCTCGTTGCTGGATCATTACTGGTCGCTTCGCATTTTGTAGACGGAATCACAATTGATCGTTTTTGGCCAACGGCGATCATCGCTGCGCTTGTCCTTGGATTCTTGAATAGTGTGCTCAGGCCTATATTAAAGACCCTATCTTTGCCAATCAATGTGCTTACACTTGGTCTGTTTGGTTTTTTGATCAATATTTTTATATTTTGGCTTTTGACATTTGTACCGGGCGTTGCGATCGACGGTTTCATGGCGGCGATGTGGGGCGTGATCATTGTGTCAATTATGGGATGGGTGATCGATATGGTTACGCAAAAGAAAGAATAACATGAAAATTGCATTGGTACATGATTATCTCGTACAACACGGAGGCGCGGAAAAAGTGTTGGAATGTTTTTGTGAACTTTTTCCTACGGCGCCTGTTTTTACATTGATCTATGATCGTGATGCGATGGGCAAAACATTTGCAGATCGTACGATCTACACATCGCGTTTGCAAAAAATACCTTTTGCACAAAAAAAACATCGTATCTTTCCACTTCTTATGCCTATGGCAATCGAGGAGTTTGATCTATCGCAGTATGACATCGTCCTATCTGACTCTTCCAGTTTTGCAAAGGGTATTATCACGCGACCGGAAACCCTGCACGTGTCATATGTGCATACGCCGATGCGTTATGCATGGGACGATTGTCAGAAATACACAACCGATTTCGGTTTCCCAAAAATAGTGGAGCGCATTGTGCCGTTCATGATGAATGTCGTACGTGTGTGGGATCGTGTGAGCAGTGATCGTGTCGACCAGTATATCGCAAATTCAAAATTCGTCTCGCGACGCATTAAAAAATATTACAATAAGGATGCGATAGTCATAAATCCTCCCGTGGATACAAAGAACTTTTATGTAGATCACGCCACGGAGCATGAGGAATACTACTTGATGGTGGGACGATTGATCGCATATAAAAGACATGACATTGCCATTGAGGCATTTAATCGTTCCGGTTTACCGCTGAAGATCATCGGACGTGGACCGGAGTTGGCTGCTCTCAAGCGCATTGCCAAACCAAATATTGAGTTTTTGGAACGTGTGGATGACAAAGCACTTGCACGGTATTATGCACACGCCAAGGCATTTATTTTTCCACAGGAAGAGGATTTCGGCATTGTTGCGATCGAAGCGATGGCCTCAGGCAGGCCGATCATTGCATACCATGGAGGAGATATTGTGGAAAATCTGGAAGAAGGGAAGACAGGAGTTTTCTTTTACGAGCAAACACCGGAAGCTCTGATAGAAGCGGTAAAAAAAGCGGAGACATGTACTTTTGATAGGGATTATATCAGAAAGCACGCACTGCAATTTGACAGAGAAATTTTTAAGCGTACAATGAAAGACTACATTGGCGCTGCATATGAAAAGCATATGCAAAAAAGAGCACAATATTAAAAATAATATCTATGGAATTATATAATTTTTTTGACATTTTTTGTGTTCATAAGAAACTTTTTTGGGGCATTATCCTTGTAAGCGTTGTGTGTGGCGCTCTCTATTTTTTATTGCAAGAGCAGAATTATAAGACATCATTGGTCCTCAATGTAACGCGTGATGTGTCAAATGTGCAGCAAAATGAATACACATATGATGATTTTTATCGCTTACAAGCAGATGAGCGCTTTGCCGATACGGTTGTGCAGTGGATCAAGTCTCCTTTTATAAGAGCGGAAATTAAAAATGTACAAGGTAAAATGACCGCCAAAAGACTCTCATCACAAGTGATCGATGTGCGTTTTACGACGGCAACGCGTGCACATGCAGAAACTGTCGCTCATGATCTGATAGATGTGCTCAATCAAGAGTCGCATAAGTTAAATGATAAGCAGGCGCAAGATCACTGGTTTATTATCCAAGGAAGCACACCGACCGTCACCGATGGTCGTTACACGCTGTTTTTTCTTACAGGGCTAAGCGGAGCGTTGGGATTTTTTGTGGCATTTTGGGCTGTGTTGTTGCGACATTATGTCAATGGATTTAGGAAATAAGAATCGTGTGTTATGAGAATAGGTATTGATGTGCGTTGTTTCGCACGTGGCAAAACAACCGGTGTAGAAGGATACACACAAAAAATGTTGGCAACGCTCTTTCGTAATGATCCGCATAATGAATATGTGCTTTTTTTTAATGCTTTGAGACATAAGGATGTGGATTGGACATGGATTGATGAATTTTCGCATGTGTCACTCAAAACATTTGCCGTACCAAACAAATTGCTCAATCTGTCTTTTTGGTTATTACAATATCCAAAGGTCGATCGCTTGTGTGGCGGTGTAGACCTTTTTTTCATGCCAAATATCAATTTCATTGCACTGTCTTCGCATGTGCCATTGGTCCTCACGGTACATGACCTTTCCTTTGAACATTACAAAGAAACTTTTTCATTCAAGCGGCGGATGTGGCATTACTTTGTGAATCCTCGCAAGCTTGTTGCGCGTGCAGTGCATATTATTGCTGTGTCGGAATATACAAAGGAAGACATATGTAAAACGTATCAAAGAAAAACGGATACAGTCACGGTGTTATTAAATGGTCTGACATCGATCATGGGGGATCTGGATCGCAATAGCATTGAGCTGATTAACGTAAAGGAAAAATATGAACTGCCATATAATTTTATTTTATATTTTGGTACGATCGAGCCACGGAAGAACATCGGCGGATTGATTCGTGCATATACAATGTTGAGACAGACAGATGATACGATCACGCAACATCTTGTACTTGCCGGATCATGTGGATGGGGAAGAGGTGAGATTGATCAGGAGATCACAGCATCGCCTTTCTCTGCAGATATCCATATGATCACAGATATTCCGGAAGAAGACAAAGAGGCTTTTTACACCCTCTGTGCAGTTTTCGTATACCCTTCATTTTTCGAAGGATTTGGTTTTCCTCCTCTGGAAGCCGCGATGTGCAAAAAACCGGTGATCACATCTCACACATCAGCATTATCGGAAGTTGTGGGCGAACAGGCGATTATGATCGATCCGTTTCGTATAGAAGAGTTGATGGAAGCTATGCGAGCTGTGTTGACACAAAAAGATCTGGCAGAAAGAAGCGCACAAACGAATGAAACGGTTTTTTTGCGCAAGTTCAATTGGGAGCATAATGTGCATGATTTTTTGCATATCGTGCACACATTGCAGGATTGATCCCATCTCCTCCCATTTTTTCGCAAATTTTGTTATACTTAGAGGCATATGCGCATAGGTATTGATGCACGGTTCTTTGGTCCGGATAGCAAAGGTTTGGGGCGATACACACAGAAGTTGATCACCCATATGGAGCAGATCGACCAAAAGAACGAATATATCATTTTTTTGCGAAAGAGCAATTATGATAGCTACGTGCCACAAAATTCTCATTTCAAAAAAGTAATTGCCGATTACCAATGGTATAGTTTTGGTGAGCAGATATTTTTTCCCTTCATACTCTATAAATATAAATGCGACCTCGTGCATTTTATTCATTTTAATGTGCCACTTTTCTATTTCAAACGATCGATCGTCACAATACATGATCTGATTCTTTTGCGTTATCCGACGCGTAAGGCATCAACGCGCAACAGATTATTCTATTGGATCAAATTCTTATGTTATCGCACGGTGATATCTTCTGCTGTAAAAAAAGCATGGAAGATCATCGCTGTGTCGCAATTTACCAAAATGGAGATCTGCAATCAATACCCGTACGCGCGTGAAAAAACGACTGTTGTATATGAATCTGCTGAAATATTTATGCAAAATAAGCCGCAAGATCATGAGGATTTTTTTGCTAAATATGGTATAATGAAACCGTACATGCTCTATGTCGGGAATGCATATCCACACAAAAATCTTCATAATCTTGTGGATGCATTTGCGTTGTATGTTGCAGATGGTGGGGCTGTACGACAGTTGATCCTGGTTGGACGTGACGACTATTTCTATGCGCGGTTAGAAGAATATATTGCGGAAAAAAAGATCGCGAATATTATCATTTTGCATACGATCAGTGATGAGTTGTTGTACATATTGTACAGACATGCGATCATATTTGTCTTTCCTTCCTTATATGAAGGATTTGGACTCCCACCTCTCGAAGCGCAACTGCTTAAGGTGCCTGTGTTGTCATCGGAGCATCCATGTATGAAAGAAGTTTTGTCACAGGAGGGTGCATTTTTTACAGATGCATCGGATGTGCGTGCGTTTGCTCGAGCGATGAACTGCGTTATTACAGATACGTCCATGCGCAAGGAGCTGATCGTGCGCGGTTACGACAATGCGCGAAGATATTCGTGGCATGCAATGGCACAAGAAATACATAATATATATATGCAAAAATAAAAATGGACGGTGTTTCTCGTAAAAAATATCATACGCACAGTGCATTTGATCGTGGCATGTCTGCCAAAACGATCGCGCATCAGCAAAAGATCATACAAAAAGAAACTCCGATCGTGCAATATCATTTGTATCAATTGGGAAAACCCTATGCTACGTGTTTTGACGATTGCATTGGCAGTGATGTGCGCGAAGGATGCACGATGACATTTGATGCGCGAACCGCACTCATGCAAAAAGAAGGGGATTTTTTTCCGTCAGAAACAATGACACCGGGAGCGGCAACATTTACGGAGATTACCGAATATCTGGAGGATCATAAAGAAGAATATGTGCAGAAAGAATCGGTCTTTCAACAAGATCATAGATCACAAGATGGTGTGCACTTTCATTTGCGCGATATTCCAATTTTTGTACATGAAAGCGTCTTGCATCCGCATCATATATCTTTTCGTTATGCATTCGCGATGACGGCGATGTTTATTGCAGTGGGATCATTGATCTTTATGGGTACTGCATATGCGGTCAAAGAACGCGTGGATGATGCTTCACTAGATGCTGTGCGATCTTTGAGATCGGCGATGGGCAGTATTGCACAAAATGATTTTTCATCATCAAGTGAGGAATTGGATAAAGCGTATCAAGATTTTGCATTTGCGTCGTCGGAATTAGGGAGGATCAACATGCTCGCAAAGTATATTTCCCAGTTCGTGCCTGGTGCATCGCGCTTGGCAAGTGGCAGCCACATTATAGAAGCGGGAAAATATCTAACGCATACCGCAAAGGAACTGCATAGTATTATTCCGGAGGTAATTGGCGATGATCATAAGTTAGTGTCCACAGATGGTGTGCATGTATCTTTCTTGGCATTTTATCAAATACTGGCAGATCGCATGGATATTGCGCGGTATGATCTTGCAGAAGCGCAAAAACATCTTGATCAGGTATACATTGATGATGTGCCGGATGAATATCGTGATACATTTGTACAAATGAAAGAGATTTTACCCGAGATCAATACATCTTTGCGCATCATTACGGAATCGCGCGCAACTGTTGAGGAAATGCTTGGAGCAAAAGGTCCGCGTACATATCTCTTTTTGTTCCAAAACAATCATGAAATGCGTGCTACTGGTGGTTTTATCGGTAGCTATGGAATTATAAAGATCAATAATGGACGTATTACACAGATGATGATCGATGATGTCTATAATCCGGATGGTCAATTGATCGATCGCATTGTACCACCACTGCCAATCCAGAAGGTTTCAGCGGATTGGAGCATGCATGACAGTAATTGGTTTGCTGATTTTCCCGTTTCAGCACAAAAGACAATGGATTTTTATGAACGTACGGGAGGTGCAACGGTAGATGGTGTGATTGCGGTAACACCTGAAATGATGCGAAAATTTCTCACAATTTCCGGCCCAATTGTTGTGGAATCTCACAATGTGACATTGACAAGTGATAATTTTATGCAGGTTTTACAAAGTGAGATCGAGGATGTAAACAATTATCAAACAGCAGATGCGACTATAAATGATAGTGAATTAATAAAAAAACAAGGTCCGCAAGAAGAGAAAAAGACAGAAAATAATATTGCGGAAGGAAAAAAAGAAACGTCAAAGAAGATCTTGGCCGATGTCATGCCTATCATGATCGACAAATTATTTGACCGCAAAAACCCCGAGCATCTCTCCGCTGTTGCACAAGCAATTTCTCTCGGCTTGAAAGAAAAGCATATCGTAATGTATATGAAAAAAACGGAGGCGCAGACAATTATCGAAAATAATGATTGGGGTGGAACAATCACAGATACGGATAAGGATTATCTCAGTGTGATCAATACCAATATAAATGGATTTAAGACAGACGGTGTGATTACGGAAACGATCTCACATACAGCAACTATTGATGCTGATGGTGAGGTCATTGATACCGTGCAGATCAAAAGGAAACATACGGGAGGACAGACCGGATATCCGTGGTGGGACGCTGTGAATGCAAATTATATGCGTGTGTATGTGCCAAAAGGATCGGAGTTGATCTCTGTGGAAGGGCATACGCGAGAGCTAAACGTGGAACGATTGGATTATGATACACTTGGTTATGAACGAGATAAAGATGTTGTAGAGGAAGAAAAAAATATGCACATTGATGAGGAAACAGGTACGCGTATTTATGAACAATCTGATAAAACGGTTTTTGCAAATTGGGTGTATGTTTCGCCACAAGAGAGCGTGACCGTAACCTATACATATCGATTACCGTTTCGTGTAAGTTTTGACGAAGATCGTGAAGGAAAATTTGGTTCATATGCAGTTTTGTTTCAGAAACAATCCGGCAGTATAAACTCAACTATAGAGAGTGATATTCACCTTGATGATGATTTTTCTTCTGTGTGGCATGCACATGATAATAAAGATCTCACAATGCAAGGTGCGCTGACCACAGATCGATATAATGGAACAGTTTTTCGTGTGAAGTGATCGCATGGTTTTTATGCTTGCAAAACGTCAGAAAAATGCGTATAGTATGATTTGATCCGTGGATAATTATTTTTTTTAAACCATTCTGTTGTGATCGCAAATATCAAAAAATTTGTTACACAGTCATCCCAAGAATCGATTGCGGTAGCGGCACTTATTGTCGCATTTTTTGGTATTGCCAGTCGCTTACTGGGAGTGGTGCGTGATCGTGTTTTGGCAGCACAATATGGCGCCGGAGATGCGTTGGACGTATATTATGCTGCGTTTCGTTTGCCAGATCTTACGTTTGAGATCTTGGTTGTCGGTGCACTTGGAGCTGCATTTATACCAATTTTTAGCAAATTGATCACACAAGAAGATCGTGAGCGAGCATGGGAATGCGCCAACGGGGTCATGCTGGTCATTGTGATATCGCTCATCTTTCTTTCAGTGATCGGTATTGTATTTGCACCATTTTTTATTCATATCATCGCACCGGGATTCCCAGCAGAAAAAATGATGGAGACGGTGAAGTTGTCTCGCATCATGTTCATCAGTCCGATCTTCCTTTCCGCAAGTGCTGTTTTGGGGGGAGTACTGGTCTCATTTCGTCGTTTCGTGATCTATTCGATGGCACCGATCTTTTATAACATTGGCATTATTATTGGTGCGACAGTTTTTACAAAATACATTGGCACAATTGGATTGGCATGGGGCGTTGTCATTGGATCAATTTTACATTTCGTCATTCATGTGATCGCAGTAAAAGCGGTTCAATTTCGATTTGTACATAGTAATCCGTATCGCAATGTTGATGTACGCAAAACGATCATGCTCATGGCCCCACGAATGTTTTCCAGTGCGTCGAGCCAGCTTTCTCTTCTTCTTGTAACATTTTTTGCTTCTACTCTTGCAGCGGGCAGTGTAACCGTATTTACATTTGCCAATAATGTACAGGGTGTGGTTTTGGGCCTTATTGGTGTTCCATTTGCGTTAGCCGCTTTTCCTGTGCTGAGTAATAAATTTGCAACAGGTGATATAGATGGATTTACCGATGTATTATCACAAACATTGCGTCGCATATTATATTATTCCGTACCATTAAGTATGATCTTTTTTATTTTGCGAGAACCGATCGTTCGCATCGTCTTTGGTGCAGGACATTTTAATTTGGAAGATACGATCCTCACGTATCAAGTTCTAGGTATTTTGTGTATGAGTCTTTTTGCACAAAGTATCGTACCACTTCTTGCACGTGGATTTTACGCAATGCAAAATACCAAAACGCCTTTTTATATTGCGCTTGTGAGTCAAGTGGTGAATGCGGTACTTATTATCAGTCTCATTCGTGATTTGCGTATTTATGCAATTGCAATTGCCTTTTCTATAGCAGCCATAATCAATGCCGGACTGCTTTTTGCATATTTGCATCGCTCGATCAGTGATGTGGAATATCGGGACACATTACGAACATTCATACAAATTGTCATCGCTACTGTGATGTCAGTTGTGCTTACATTTTTTGCGCGAAATATCTTGGGGCAGTACTTGCCATTGCAATATGTATGGGGTGTTTTGGTACAATTGGTGGGCGCAGGAACAGTTGGCGCAATGTCCTATCTTTTTGTGACTGCCGTTTTTGGTGTGAAAGAATTTGAGACGATCAAGAAAAAGATCATCATTCGCATCTTTGGCCGGTTACAAGTGGCGACAGAAGAACAAAACGTTGTACGTTAATACAAAAAATAACATAGCAAGGACATATGTTGTTTTTTGGTGTTTATACCAAGAATTGGATCCAGAATGGAAGAGTGATAATTGACAATGCTGTGCTCAATACGATAGATCGTGCGATGAAATTTTTATCGAGACCGTACTGGTCGGCGAGCGCAAAGGGTGTAATGCCCAAAGGCATGGCGGATTCAAGAATGGAGAGATAATGTTGTTGTGGGCTCATGCCAAATAAAACTGTGCCACAGTAGAATATTGCCGGTAGCGCAATAAGTGTGGCAAATGTAAAAAATACTACACCATACCAATCTCGTACGGTACCGCGTGATGATTGACCGATGAATACGCCGATGACCATAAGCACGATCGGTGTAACTGATCCAACAATGAGCTGCAGTGCTGTGGCAACGATCTGCGGCATGGGGATCTGTAATGCATTAACGATAATACCGGCAAAGACTGCAATGAGCAGGGGATTGGTATAGAGCATTTTGGCAATTGTGCGAACAGCAGATGATGCATTGGTTCGGCGTGAAGCTTCTAAATAGGCAATACCCAAACCAAAAAGACCAAGTAGATACACAGCAACAATGATGCTGAGTTGCGGAAGGATGGTCTTGTCATATACTTGTGTGAGAAGTGGAATACCAAGATATGCGACATTGCTAAACATCAAACAGACAATAATTGTGTCGCGAAGACGTGTTTTCAAATTGAGTGCTTTGCCGATGATATAAGATAATATCAGGATCACTGTGATAAAAATGGCATTTTCCGCGATTAGGGGTAATTCATCTGCAAATGATACAGACATCGTTGCCAAAGAGTTAAATACCAAGACAGGAAGTCCGATATTTAGTGCATATTGATTGAGATGTATGGACCAGTCTTCTTTGATAAAATTAACATGTCGCAAAAATGCTGCACCAAATATAATGAAAAAAAGCGGTGCAATTACAAAAAAAGCTTGTAACATATAATGTGTCTTGATAATTAAATAAGAATGACTATATTATAGCATATTTTTGTAATTTAGAACTTGCGAAATGGATATTTTTACGCAGTAATATAAATAATGAAATGAGAGAAATGCATTTGACTTTTTTGTGTAGTATGCTACGCTGATGTACTACTTTTAATGATAAAATTATGGATAAAAATCAATCAGTCGTTGCGATGGTGGCTGCCGTATTTGTGGTTGTGGGCATCTTTTTGTTCTTTGTTTTTCGATCTGATCGACAAGAAGCAGTGCAGGAAGGACAAGATGGACAAAGTGAATTTACAACAAATGTGGGTGATGATGTATTGGAACAAATTGCACGAGAACAAGAGAAAAAAACTGTTGATGCTATAGCATCTGAAACACAGCAGGAAGTTAAGAAGACTGTTGTAGCGCAACAACCTGTTAGTGTAAAATCTCAGGATAAACCAATTGTTGCTTCTGCACCGCAAACCGGTCCCGGTATGTTGGCGGCAATTATAGCAAGTGTGGTCGGATCTTTTATGGCGGCATTTGCCTTTGTGAGTACAAAAAAGAAAAATTACAGCGCGTAACTTTTCAATGATCTTAATTTCTTCTATACGATCTCCGCATATTTTGTGTGGAGATCGTTTTGATTGATCCAGAGAATGATATTGTGCAATAAAGTGTATATTGCCATTATCTTAATTTTTTATGTAGATAAACTATACATGTTGATAGAATGAGCATTGCACAGAAAGTTCGCAATATTGGATTACCGTATAGTGCATATATTGAAAGATCAATGTTGTCGGTTATGTAGCTCATGAGAAAAACGCTCGCATTTGATGAAACATGAATAATGATCGAAGGTAAAACACTTCGCGTTTTATAATAAACCCACCCTGAGAAAAATCCGATTGCCAATCCCGTTATAAATTGCCAAGGGTTCAAATGAACTATGCCAAACAGAACGCTTGAGACCACTATGGATGTGATGGGAGCATACTTTTTCAATAATCCATCCAAAATGATCCCTCTAAAGATCAACTCTTCAAAGATGGGTGCAATTATCGCAATGATGAAGAATGTGAGAAAAGTTGTTTGAATGCCGGTCGAAAGTACAGAATTTCTAAGAAATTCCGGTATGGGAATCCGCATAACAATTGGAGCTACGATGCCAAGAATTGACGCTGTGGATCCGAGGATCAAAAAAGGGATAATCCATTTGTTTTTGATCGTAAGATCGAATGAACTATTATTTGTGCGGTGTTTCCTCATCGTATTGATGATCCAAAAAGAAATGCCCATTGATAAAATGGAGTAAATGAACATTGATATTTCTTCGTTGGCAAATTTATTGAGCCACAGATCAATGGGGACCGTGGAGATCATTACGACTATCAAGATGGCAGTGATGCCAATGCTTTGTGTGATGTTCGGGTATGTTTTTATTGTAGATGAGGCCATTTTATTTTAAATAGTGTTGAGGAAATTTTCATTCCATCTTTTATTCATAGTCTAGTAATTTTTTCTTTGCATCAATGAATTCCTGTTCGGTGATCATACCTTTCTGCTTCAGTGCAAAGATCTTTTCGATCTCGGCAGTGATATCAGTTTCTTCTTGAGCTTGTGTATTTTGTGCAATTGCTTTTGCAAGTTCTTGAGATTGTGATATTATTTGGGATTTTTTGTATTTTTCCTGCATTTCTGTAATTGCATCAGTCAGTTTCTGTGGTTTTTCCACAAACTCATAGTTTGTTGATCCGACTTCAGCAGCTGTCTGAATTTGAACATTGCCAAAACCAAGAATTCTTCCCCATAGGGATTGGTTATAGCTTACATTGTTGATCTTATCCAAAGGACTTTCTTTGGAATTGAGAGAAATAACCCCGGATTCATCAATCACTCGCAGATCTGTTACTGCCCAGATATCATGATGTCTTTCGATCACGCGATAAAGTAGATACAAAAAGGGGATGAGAGGAATTATGAATCCATACCCGCCGATAAAACCTCCAATGATAAGTCCGATCAATGTAAATGTGATCGGTAATATTAAGATGAGCCAGTGTCGTCTTATGACCAAAAAGACGTGCTCGTTTTCCTTTAATTCTGTTCGCATAATTAAAATTGATTTAATAGTTTAAATGTTAAAAGATAGTGTATTCTAAAATCAGGATATAACATATAACATATTTTGTATATGGAGTGTGAGGTGATGAAATTAATCCGTTGTGCCCAATAGGTCAATTGCTTTCAAAGAAATTTTTTTCACATTTTCAGGTGCATCAAGTTCTTTGATCTCAGCGACCGTGAACCATTTTAAGGTATTTGTCTCTCCATCTTGTGGACACAACACATTTGATTCAGATCTGGCATAATAGATCAAATCAATGTGTTTATGAGTTTCCCCGATATCTTCAAGTAAGATGTGCATTGGGCGAAAGAGTTCTATGACATCGCTGACACCCATTTTTTTGTCCGGACTATACAAGGTTGCAGTCAAGCCGGTCTCCTCATGTATTTCACGCAATGCGGCTTCTTCGGGAAGTTCATTATCCTCAATGTGACCGCCGACTGCCAGCCAGAGGCTAAGCTTTTTGTGAAAATGTAAAAGTACTTTCTTTTCATGTACAACGTAAGTAGTAGCTGTAAAATGTTTTATGATATTCATAGTAGTAAATTAAGTCATTCTTCAAAAGAGTAAAGTAATTTTGCACAACGTTTCTACATTAACGATCATTCTAAGTTCGTTTATTGCGTGTTAGATGTATTTTACTATTTATTTTCTAATTTTTAACTTTTGTTTCTTCTGTCAATCGCAAGAAATACCATGCTATTATTTGGTGAATTTGAACGTGGAAAGCATTTTATCAAAAATTGAATTTATCTCTAAGCACTCTTTGTCATTGTTGTATGGTCCAGAGAATGCACTTAAAACAATGTATTTGTTTGGGAGTTTAATATAAACATCGTTGGTAGGAATTCCTTCTGGGATAGGGCGCATTCCGGATCGAAATGCTGGAATACCATCTATAATAATTTTTTCCCATTCAGAAATATTTTCAGCGTCAATACAGCCAAATTCATTATTGCCGTTTTCCATATCAGCAATACAATTCTTGTTCCATTTATCAAATAATTCCTGAATTGAAAGATTATTTGGATTATCTATTGAATAAATATGTATTCCTGCCTGAGAATCTATGTACGACATATTTGTGTTTTCATCTATTTTTCTGATACCTTCGCAAAATATGCCACTATTTGGCTCATCATCAGATGTCATCCAATTCTTTTGTGGGTACTTCATTTCAAATCCTAATTCTATATTTTGATAAGTTTGCCATGACTCAAATTCATCAACTGATGGTACAAAGACTTCGTTATTTATTTTTTTTGACGAGGTTATAGGGTCTTGACTTATTGTTTGTTTATCACATCCTGTTAAAAAAAATACACCAAGAAATACTATATGTATTGCTAATATTTTTTTCATAATGATTTTTGTATTACTTTATTAAAGTGCATCCCATTTCTTATGTGAAAAATGTGTGTTATGGAAATTTATGCACATACGTATCTCATTTTATAATAATAGCATATATCAGTTATTATGCATTGATCGCTGTAAATGTGAAATGACTTTTAAGGAGTGAGGGTAAAATATATTCATGAACATTGCCTAAATCAATATTTTTCGTTATACTATCACTTATGAAAAACATTCGAAATTTTTGTATTATTGCGCATATTGATCATGGGAAGTCTACGTTGGCAGATCGGCTTTTGGAAGTGACGGGCACTGTGGAAAAGCGCAAGATGAAGGAGCAGTTGCTTGACGGGATGGACTTGGAGCGAGAGCGAGGAATCACGATCAAATTGCAACCAGTACAAATGAAATATAAATATAATGATATTGACTACACATTGAACTTGATTGATACGCCGGGACATGTGGATTTTGCATATGAGGTGTCGCGATCACTTGCTGCTGTAGAAGGTGCAATACTTCTCGTGGATGCGTCACAGGGTGTGCAAGCGCAAACGCTGACCAATCTTTACTTCGCATTGGAACATGATCTGGAGATCATTCCCGTGCTCAATAAGATCGATCTGCCAAATGCTGATGTGGAGAAAGTAAAAAAAGAAGTCATTCATATTCTCGGATGCAAAGAAGAAGATATTTTAGCTGTGAGTGGGAAGACGGGGGAGGGCGTGGAAGATCTTCTCAAAATTGTCATTGATCGTGTGCCGGCGCCAAAAGGAAATGAAGTTGGTGATTTTCGGGCGCTTATTTTTGATAGTGTATATGATTCGTATAAAGGTGTGTTGGCATATGTGCGCGTAGTTGACGGTGCAATTTCAAAGAAAGATGATATTCACATGATGGCAACAAAAAAGGATAGTGGCATTGTTGAGCTTGGGCATTTTCGTCCACAATATGATGCATGTGACGATCTTACGATGGGAGATATCGGATATATTGCAACGGGATTCAAGACAGTTGTCGAATGTCGCGTGGGTGATACAGTGACATTGAAACAAGGCAGCAAAGAACAAAATTATGAACGCATCGCACAACTTCCGGGGTATCGTGTGGTAAAGCCGATGGTATACGCAAGCTTTTATCCTGTTGACGGTGGGGAATACAATGTCATGCGTGATGCGATGGATAAGCTTACGCTCAATGATGGTGCGTTTCGTTTTGAACCGGAAAGCAATCAGGCTCTTGGACGAGGATTCCGTTGCGGATTTTTGGGACTATTACACCTCGAAATTATTCAAGCGCGGTTGGATCGTGAGTTTGATCTTCAGCCGACGATCACAACGCCGAGTGTTGTATACAAAATTCGCAAGAAAGATTCCGATGAACTTATGGAAATTTATTCGGCAACAGAATTGCCGGATCCTTCGATCGTGGAAGAAATTCACGAACCTTATGCAAAACTGGAGATCATCTCACCCGCACAATACCTCGGCAACGTTATGGAGCTCATGAGCACAACGCGTGCGGAATATGTGAACACAAATTATATCGATGCAGATCGTGTGCAACTCACATTCAATGCGCCACTCATGGAAGTGATCGTGGATTTTCATGATCAACTAAAAAGCGTATCGAGCGGTTATGCGTCAATGAATTATGAATTGTCCGGTTATCGGGAAAGTCAACTTGTAAAACTTGATATTTTGGTTGCCGGTGATTTGGTGGATGCGTTCTCGAGAATTGTGCCGAAAGATGATGCGTATCGTGTGGGTAAAGAAATTGTGGATAAACTCAAAGAGGTTTTGCCGAGGCAGAACTTTGCTGTTGCGATTCAAGCATCGATTGGCGCAAAGGTCATTGCGCGTGCAACAGTGAGCGCTTTTCGCAAAGATGTGATTGCAGGATTATACGGTGGTGACATCACACGTAAAAGAAAACTTTTGGAAAAGCAGAAAAAAGGTAAAAAGCGTATGCAAAAAACGGGTAGTGTAGAGATCCCGCCGGAAGCATTTTTAAAGGTGCTTCGTAAATAAAATATTGCAAAAGATCACTCTTGCAAATATAGCTGATTTCTTTGACCGATGTGCTTTTTTGTTGTATCATGAAGTGTGTTTGCAATACGTGTGGATGTGTTGCGTTCAACTAAAATAAAAATACAACGCGAAATAAAAAAGACAGTTTGTGAAGTCAGACTGACTTTTTTCGTCTGCTTGTATTTTATAAAGATCATATATAAATACTCTCCAATGAATACATTATTCGGTCGTATAAAGAAATTATCGCAAAAATTCAGTGGCTTGCTTTTTGGGCATTTGTCAAAGGATATTGGTATCGATCTCGGTACGGCAAATACTCTCATTTATGTACAAGGTAAAGGCATTGTGATCAATGAACCATCTGTTGTTGCAGTCAATAATCGCACAGGGCAGATTCTTGCGATTGGTAAAGAAGCAAAACGTATGGTGGGAAAAACACCCAGTCATATTGTTGCAACACGACCGCTTGTGGATGGTGTTGTGAGTGATTTTGATGTGACGGAGCAAATGTTGAAATACTTCATCGATAAAGTGCACAAAGAATCCTTCTCGATCTTGCCGCGGCCACGCGTACTAATCGGTATCCCATCCGGTGTAACTGAAGTGGAAAAGCGTGCCGTGATCGATGCGGCGATCAATGCCGGAGCACGTGAAGCATATTTGATCGATGAACCGATGGCTGCGTCTATCGGTGCACGCCTTCCCGTAACAGAGGCTGGTGGTAATATGATCGTTGATATCGGTGGAGGCACAAGCGAGATCGCTGTGATCTCCTTGGGTGGCATTGTTGCAGCGCGCTCACTACGTACAGCTGGAGATGAAATGAACGAAGATATTGTTCGTTACATGCGCGATGAATTCAATCTCTTGATAGGCGAACGCACGGCAGAGGATGTGAAGATCACTGTGGGGAGTGCATACCCTCAAAAAACAGAATTGCACATGAAGGTTCGTGGTCGTGATCTGGTGACGGGATTACCAAAGGAAGTTGTGGTCACTGACGAGCATATTCGTGATGCAATGTCGCGCAGTATTCGCATCATTGTCAATACGGTAAAAACGATTATTGAGGAAACACCTCCGGAACTTCTCGCAGATATTATGCAGCAAGGCATTGTTTTGGCGGGAGGTGGCGGTTTGACACGGGGATTGGATAAACTTATAGCCAATGAAACAAAAATGCCGGTCATGAAAATGGAAGACCCTCTTACCGCTGTTGTGCGTGGCACAGGAATTGTTTTGGAAGACTTGGAAAATTTACGTGATGTGCTTATAGAAAACGATCAAGGTGCACCACTGCGTTAAGTAACTGTCTTAGAATTTCAATGCGGCATGAGATATTAGGTAGTTACTAAATCATAAATTGCAAAAAATGCATTATGCAATCTCTTCATAGAAATAAAAAATCAAAAAAAGTCGGTATATATATCGTTTTGATCTTTTTGTTGATCATTGCTGATCCTTTTCATCTGATCACAAAAGTTCGCAGCGGTCTCATGATCATACTGTCACCGTTATCGCGTGTTGGGTATGGTATTGGTACAAAATATGATGCATTTGTACATGTGACCATAGAGATTGGTGATCTCTATGAGCAAAATCAAAAATTGCGAGAAGAGCACCAGCAGTTGGAAGCACGTAGTGCACAATGTGGAGATGTGGAAAAAGAGAATGAGATGTTACGTTCAGAGCTGAAATTATTACCTCGGGCAGAATATACTCTTGTCGGAGCAGATATAATCATGAGAGATTCATTGGGAGGCAATCAATGGGCAACGATCAATAGGGGACGAAAGGACGGTGTCGCAGAGGATATGGCGGTGATCGTAGGGGAACATATATTTGTGGGATATATTGATATGGTAGACGAGAACACGTCACGCATTCGGTTTTTAACACATCCAGATAGTGTGATAAATGTAGTCGGTGAAAAAAGTGGCGCAGAGGCGATCATGCGAGGAAATCATGGTCTTTCCGCAACGATTGAGGATATCAAGAAAAATGATCATGTAGAAAATAGTGAAATGTTCATTACCTCCGCAATTGGTACGCAATTTCCACGCGGCCTATCCGTTGGACGAGTGCAAAATATTACAATGTCAGAAGATCAGTTGTTTCAGCAGGCCAATATTACCCCAGTTGTTTCTTTTGGTGATATTCGTGTAGTGTTTATTGTAACAAAATAATGTATATATGATCCGTTTAATTATACGTAGTGGGCTGCTTGTATGCGCGTTGATCAGTATGGGCATCTATGCGGGAATTGGCAGCATCTCATTTGTGGGAGGTGTCTTGTTCGTGTGTGCATGGGTTACGATAAAAGATCTCAAAATGATTGAGTGGTGGATCCTGTCGTATGCTGCAATTGTGAGCATCGGATGGCATGATCAGTGGGGGGTGCATTTTATCATAATGATCGTTGCGGCATATGTTTTCAATATTATACGCATGCAACTCGTGCGTAGTAACAATGATAGTATTATTTGGTTGTTCTTTGCAGCATTGAGCACATCATTTATTGCTGACGTGTTTGCAAAAATTATCTCTATACAATATTTTGCATATGAGCCCATTGTATATCTCACAACGTTTTTTACATCAATATTTGCATTTTTTATTTTTGTGTGGTGTATTCGCATAGCCGAGCGATTCATTGATCTTTATGCATATGATGTGCAAGGACACACATAATATATTTTATCGTTTATGCGTATACAAAAAATTCATAAATATACACATGAGATCGAAGATGCTGTGCTTACAGCTTCGGAAAAGGAAACGGCACGGATGTCATTTGATTTTGACCAACGGTGGCTGTTGATTTTTTGGTTTGCGATCATGGCAGTAGTGGGCGTTCTTGCATGTCGTGTTTTTTATCTCACTGTGGTGAAAGGGGATTATTATTCGTTTGTTGCTTCTGGAAATAGCGTGCGATCAATTCCGATCATTGCACCGCGAGGAGAGATCTTTGATATGCATGACAATGTTCTGGCGAGCAATGCACCGAGTCGCAGTATTGTTTTTGATCCAAATGGATTTACGGATGATCAGACACAAAAAAGTGTAATAACACAAAAAATTGCGCATATTCTCGCAATGCGAGAAGAAGAGGTTACGAGTATCATGGACAGTGCGATAACCTCACATAATGAGACCATTATAAAAGAGAATATTTCTCACGAACAAGCATTGGCATTTAAATCACAAGAGGATGTGCTGAAAGGTATGCGAATTCAGCAATCGGCAATCCGTCATTATACTGATGGAGAAAAATTTGCACATATCATTGGTTATGAAGGGTTGATAAAAAAAGAAGAGCGTGAGGAACATACGGATTATCTTCTTACTGACAGAATTGGTAAGACTGGTTTGGAATTTCAATACGAGAAATACTTGCACGGTGTGCATGGTGCTCAACAAACCCTTGTGGATAGTCGTGGGAACATTGTAAAAGATCTGATCGATAAGGCACCAGTTGCCGGGAAAGACCTTCATCTTAATATTGATGCCGATCTGCAAAAATTTCTTTTCGATCGTTTGAGTAAAGAATTGGAGCGGGCAAAAACGAGGCGTGCTACTGCTATTGTGATCGATCCGCGCAATGGAGCTATACGTGCAATTGTGAGTTTGCCGTCATATGATAATAATGTTTTTGCACAAGGCATAGATAACGCAACGTATAGTGCATGGGTAACAGATAATGACAGACCTCTGTTCAACCGTGCGATCGGCGGAGCGTATGCACCGGGGTCAACCGTTAAACCAGTTATGGGAGCTGCTGTCCTGGCAGAGCATATCATTTCTCCAGAACAACAAATTGAAAGTCGCGGAGGGTTACAATTGGGGTCATTCTTTTTTGGTGATTGGCGCGCACATGGATTTACAGATCTGCGTCGTGCGATCGCAGTGTCGAGTGATGTATATTTTTATACTGTAGGTGGTGGTTTTGGAGATATTGCCGGACTTGGTATTGAACGCATGAAAGAATACATGACACGATTTGGCTATGGGGAAAAAACAGGAATCGATCTGCCTGGTGAAGTGCGCGGTCTTTATCCTGACAAAAAATGGAAAGAGGATACGATTGGAGAAAAATGGTATATCGGCAATACATATCATGCATCAATTGGACAGGGATTTGTGACAGCAACAGCGTTGCAAGTTGTAAATTCAATTGCAGCGATCGCAAATGGTGGCACATTGTACGAACCACATGTGGTGGCACGCATTGTCGACAAGATGACGAATACAGAAATAGCAATTGATCCAAAGATCATTCGCGAGCAACTTGGTACGTCAAATGATATGAGAATTTTGCAGGAGGGTATGCGACAGACCGTTACAGACGGTACCGCAACAATGTTGAAGAATCTAAATGTTTCTGTTGCCGGGAAAACCGGTACGGCACAATTTGGTAATGGGGAAAGCGTACACTCGTGGTTTGTGTCATATGCACCATATGAAGACCCGGAAATGGTAATGGTCATTATGGTAGAAGGACAAACAGGTGAATTATCGTCTACAACCGTGCCTGTTGCATATGATGTATATAAATGGCAGTATGGTGGTCGTGATATGCGTATTTTTGATGTAAAAAAAGAAGATATCTCTACGTTGGCACCACCAGAAGAAGTTATGAAAGAAGAAGAATGAACAAAATTTGGTATGATCGCTTTGAGAAAAGTGTGATATACTTGACGTGCTATGCAAAAACGATGAATTAACTTTTCATCTACATATATGGAAAAATTTCTCACATACATCATTGTGCCTTTGGCAATGGGGTGTATGTTTTTTGTTTTTTTGACGAGAGAGCGTGCAGTGCAAGGAGAGCAAACGTTGATCCCGGATGATCGTTTTGAGATGGCGATGATAGAAGTTGATGAAAACCAGTCAATTATTCCAGAAGATCCCATGCAGGATATACCGCTAAAAAATATGCGTGATCGTGTAATTCTCAAATCATTTGGCATGATGATCACGCCGCAAAATTCACCCGTATCACCAGAGCGATTTCACGGTTATCACACCGGCGTTGATCTGGAGGTCTCTGAAGATGAGAAAGAGATAAGGGTTCCTGTATATGCGGTTTGTGATGGTGCAATGATCGCAAAAGAACGCGTTGGTGGATATGGAGGTGTTGTCGTGCAGGAGTGTGTGTTGCAAGATATAAAAATGCGGGTCATTTATGGACATTTGTCTTTGGGCTCAATAGGATCGAATGTTAGCGATCACATTATGCGCGGTGAGCAAATCGGCATTTTAGGTTCTGGATATAGTGAGGAAACTGATTTTGAACGTAAGCACTTACACCTTTCTTTTTACGTAAAAGATCAGCGCGACATGCGCGGATATGTACAAGACCAAAACGAACTATCGCAGTGGGTCGACCCGTGTGAACATATCATATTATGTGGATCAAGAAGATTTGAATGATCATTTCATTTTTTAAATTAAGTGATATATAATTAAATTGTAATAATATAAAAATACACATATGCAAAAAGAAAAGATTCGTGTAATTCAATATGGATGTGGAAAAATGGGAAAGATCTTCCTTCGTTATCTACATGAGAATGGTGCGCAAATCGTTGGTGCAATTGACAACAGCCCGGATGTGGTTGGAAAAGATATTGCACAGATCATTGGTCTGGAGGGTGAATATGGCGTATGCGTGGAAAATGATGCGGAAAAAGTTTTTCGAGAAAACCAGGCAGATGCGTGTATCATTGCAATTGCAAGTCTCATGACAGATATGGAACCGCATTTTTCTCTTGCGGCAAAATATGGCGTTAATGCAATTAGTACATGTGAAGAAGCTTTTTTTCCGGCTAATACATCACGAGATATCACTGAACGCTTGGATACTCTTGCCAAAGAAAATAAATGCACTTTAACAGGTTCGGGATATCAAGATGTGTTTTGGGGTAATTTAATTACAGTTCTTGCAGGGGCAACACATAAAATTACTAAAATTAAGGGTATAAGTAGTTATAATGTGGAAGAATATGGCATTGCACTTGCAAAGGTACATGGTGTTGGTCTTACACCAGAGGAGTTTGACGTACAAATTGCGCAAAATGCCGAATTGCCTTCATATATGTGGAATTCAAATGAATGGCTTTGTGACAAACTTGGTTTGACGATCACGTCGATCGAGCAAAGACTTGTGCCAACAACACATAAAGAAACGATCAACTCTGTTACGCTTGGTGCTGATATTCCTGCAGGAAATGCAACCGGTATGTCAGCAGTGGTGACAGTGCAAACAGCGGAAGGGATAGAAATTGTGACAGAATGTATTGGCAAAGTTTATCCTCTGGGTGATGTTGATCAAAATGACTGGGAAATTACAGGAGAACCAAGTACGACTGTGATCATCCATCAACCGGCAACAGTGGAATTGACATGTGCGACACTTGTAAATCGTTTGCCGGATATTATCAAAGCAGATCCGGGATTTATATCGACAAGTCGTATGGATATAGCACAATATCGGAGCAAATCATTGGAGCAATATATTTAAATAAAGAATATAAAAAACGAGGTATTGCAGCCTCGTTTTTTATATGGAAATTATTTTTTTGGACATTCCTCAAAGCACTTGACTTTGCAATTTTTACATGAGCCAGTTTTTTCGATACGAGAAACCGCACTTATAATAGCGTCATGTGTGTGCGCAAAGAAATTTTCTTTCCCAATCTGTTCAGTTGTCTCTGTACGATCGAAAACCTTCATGACACGAGGTTTTGCATTGACGAAGATCATAGTAATATTGTGAACCTTACATTCTTTTAATAGACTGCGAATTGCATGTACGCCAGTCGCATCAATAAGGTGAACATTTGCCATGCGTACAAGGATGATTTTCTTATTATTGCGAATATAGATTGATAAACGATCTTCAAGTTCTGCAACCGCACCAAAAAAAAGTGATCCGTCGACCTGACAAATGGCAATGTCAGGACATGTCGGCATTTCTTCTGCAAGAGACACAAGTCTTCGTTCATTACCGCTGGGAATGACCTCAAATACTTGTGGGTGGGAGACTTTACGGACAAAAAGCACAATTGATAACACAACGCCAATGTAAACAGCCTGTTCCAATTCCAAAAGTAGTGTTGCCAACATGGTCACGATCAAAACAATGCGATCTGCCGATGTTGCCTTGAAAGACATTTTAAATGCATGTTGGTCAACCATGGAATAGGCGATAACGATAAGGATACCTGCTAAACTTGCCATTGGAATAAATCGTGCAAGAGGAGCTGCAATAAGCAATATGACCAAAATAAAAAAACTGGAATACATTACGGCAAATCGTGATTTTGCACCAGAACTGAAGTTGACGGCACTGCGTGTAAATGAACCTGATCCAGGAATGCCGGATGTAAAGCTTGCTGTGATATTTGCCAATCCTTGGGCAATAAACTCTTGGTTTCCATCAATTTTTTCACCGCTTTTGCTGGCAATGGATTTTGCGATCGAAAGCGCTTCTACAATGCCAAGGATTGCAATTGCCAGAGCGGGCATGAACAAATCCATCACGTTGCTGAATGTCAATGGAAAAGCGGAGATTGGAGGTAATGAACGTGGAATATCACCAATTAATTTGAGGTGGTCTGGTGTAAGTCCAGATATTGCCACAACAGCACCAGAGATGACCATTGCAAGAAGTGCTCCGGGGATCTTTGGTGATATTTTCTTGCACATGATGATGAAAATGATCGTAAAGATACCAAAAGCCAATGCGATCGTATTGGTCTCTGAAATGTGTGCAAATGTTTCTCCAATATTGTTTATAAAATGCGCATGAATCTTAAAGGAAAGCCCCAATAGGTTTTTCAATTGGTTGAATGCAATAAGAATACCGGCTCCAGCAGTAAAGCCAATCACAACAGAATGAGAAATAAAATTTGTGAGACTACCAAACTTTAAAAAACCCATCAGAACTTGTAACACACCAACAATGAAGGAAAGAAGAAAAATGAAAGCGATCTTTTCATGATCATTGAGTGTGTTTGCAACGGTTCCGGCTATGACCGCTGTGGTCATTGTGGAGGCCACCACCATCGAGATCGCATTTGTCGGACCTGCCACAAGAAATCTGGATGAGCCAAATAATGCAGAGATGATCACAGGGCAAATTGTGGCATATAGACCATATCTCGGATCAACTCCGGCAATAATGGCATATGCCATAGATTGTGGTAGTGCGACAATTGCCACAGTAAGACCAGCGATGATATCTGATTTAAAAGATGCGCGTGTATAATTTTTTGCGTCAGTGATGAAATTAGTGAGATTGTATAATGTGTTTTTGATCGATGTATGGGGCATATAAAAATTTAAAACAAGTAACTCAAAAAGAGCTATATGTAGTGATTAGCGATATTATTGTGAGACGCATTTTTAGGTCCACGTAACCAAAATATTTTACTGTAAAAAAACATCTCTGTCAACAAAGAAAAATAACACAAAAAAACACTCCCGCAGATGTCAGCATTTCAATCGAAATGTTGTTCTGCGGGAGTAGGTGTGTGTAGTAGAGAGTGTCTCTACGAGTGCGCATTTTGCGCCGGTTGAATACGAGGTTCAATTAAATGAAACACATACGTGTAGTAGGGTTCCTGAGAAGGATCCCAATCGGCACGTGTAATGCAACCTAATCGATACTTACAATCAGATCGATCACAATAACCATTGCAGGCAGATCCAAAACAGGGAAAATTACCTTCATCGATCTGTCTTTGCCGGTATTTCTCGCCATTGATCATTTGAGCGCATGTCGGACAGATCGTACTGCTGAAGTGAATGTCATGAAGAGCAAGATCTGATGCCGATAATCTTCTTTGGTTCAGTGAATAGAGTGCTTTGCTAAAAATCCAAAAATCTTTTTCCGTTGTAAAGTGAATTTCTCGGTTAGGATTGATCCACAATAATTTGCAACAGTAGCATCCTCTCAAGAGATGTTGGTGCGGACGTACAATGGAGAACAGTTCTCCGTCAGGTAGAGTAGGCATAAACAGTCCTCCGTCAAAAGTTTGATGGTTTTTGTTTTTGTGATCTCATTATTTGTAGTAAAAAGAACAAAAGACAATTCCTAGAGTCAGAAACTGTCTTTTGTTTTCAAAATACAACATTTTGAGATCGATAGTATGCAATTGTGTATCTATTTTTCTATGTGTGCATTATACCATAAAAAGGAAAAAATGTGCAAGTGTTTTGTGATAAAGTTGAATGCTGGTATGATAGCAACGTAATTACAAAGATAAAAGAAAAATTTTATGAAAAATCTCATGTGGTTCATTGTTATCATGCTTGTGTTTTTCTTTAGCGCGAGTCATTTTATGAGGGTATATGATATTACGGTACAGGATATGATATTTTGGGAATAAGTATTAGTTCTGTTGGTGTGTAGATGAACAATAAAAGCCCCTTTGTCAATTCTGACAAAGGGGCTTTTGGCCAAAAAAATCACTTGCTCAATAGCTCGACATTTCGGAAGGTACATCTGCCGGCCAAACGTCGAAGGTAATCATTGCTACTATAGCTATTACATAATGTACAATACTTTGTAACAGATGCAATATACGATCTGTCTGGAGAAATTTGAAAATGAAGCTGTTGCCTCTTTTTGCATATTGGGCAAAGAGAGGTTTCTTTTTCCAATAATCTCTTGAGCACAGCGATGCGTGGCACAAGATGCTCATCCCAACGCATATCTGTTGATCGTACAGCTGAAAGTTCAAATAAAAATTCATTGTACGTTTTTGGTTGGAGTGTGGTAATGCCACAGTAGATCATGCGATCGTCAAGATACGAGAATCGTTTGCCATCCAATCTTTGCATTGGAAAGATGATACGGATCTTGCGGTCAAGGTCATCGTATGTTTTTTCATAAATGACCGGAGTGATCGCTGTGGATGAAATGCGGTTAAATTGATCAAAGTAGCGGTGATTGAAAAAGTATCTCACACCGCTGTTAAATCTGGTTAAGGCACTGTCTGTTGGCATGAGAATTTCCTCCAAAATTGTGGTTATGTTAAGCAACAATAATCGTTAATTATACTAAAAATACCAATAAATGTCAATGGGATATGGTACAATGGTAGTATGAGAATTTAAAGAATTTATACATATGTCGGAATATTATAAAGGTAAGCGCTCACGTAACATTTATGATCCAAAACAAAAGACGCCATTCAAATTATCGCGTTCACGCATTGATCTTTTTCTGAGTTGCCCGCGATGCTTTTATATTGATCGACGCTTGGGTGTAGATCGTCCACCAGGATTTCCATTTGCGATTAACTCGGCTGTGGATAATCTTCTCAAAAATGAATTTGACACATTGCGACATGCGGGTGAGACGCATCCGCTTATTGAGCAGTTTGGTATAGATGCGCGCCCTGTGGAACATGTGGAACTTGGTGTGTGGAGAGAAAATTTCAAAGGCGTGCAATATCTTGATGAAGTGAACAATTTTATTGTCACAGGAGCAATTGA
>DYDB01000001.1:199618-293982 GCA_020718085.1 Micavibrio sp.
CAATTCTGCAAAAGAGTATATTGTCGTGGATTACAAAGCAACGGCAAAATCCGAACCCGTAACGCAATTGGGCGTGGGAGGTTATCATGATGGGTATCGACGTCAAATGGAGATATACCAATGGTTGTTGCGTCACAATGGTTTGCGTGTATCTGATGTGGGATATTTTGTATATTGTACAGGTCAGCCAGACAATGCGCGCTTTGATGCGCATGTAGATTTTGACATGCATATCATCCCATACAAAGGTGATGATCGATGGGTGCAGAGCGTATTAAATGATATTAAGAAAACGTTGGACCATGATGCGATACCTGATGCATCATCGAATTGCGATCATTGTCTGTATGTGCGTGATCGTGCAAATGTTGAATTTTGATCACTAAATTTATTATATTATGAAACAATATGCGAAAGTTGGTGGACGACCGGGAAAGCCTGGATATCGTACGCCATCAGCATTTCAGGCAAAAGTATATGCTGCGGTAAAAAAGATCGCAAAGGGTTCAACGCTCACCTATAAACAGGTTGCAGAAAAAATTGGTAGTCCTGGAGCATATCGTGCCGTTGGTAATGCTCTCAATAAAAACTACGATCCAACAATTCCATGTCATCGCGTTGTCCGTTCCGACGGTACGATCGGGGGATATAATCGCGGATCACAAAAGAAAATTGAAATTCTCAAAAAAGAAAAAGGGAGATCGTGATATATTTTTAAAAATTATGGTGTACTGGCAGCGGTGATAGATCAGGTTTCAAATTATGCCTTTTTTAAAAAAAGAGGGGATTATAAAAAAACAAAAAATTTGATATAATATATACATGACACAAATACAAAAATTTGAACGGTTGTTCAATCCACGATCAATTGCAATTGTGGGAGCAAGTGATGTGCCGGGGAAGGTTGGTAATATGATCGCGCGCAATCTCTTGGAATATGACTATCAGGGTCGTGTGTTTTTTGTCAATTCTGTACGTGAAAAAATTCTTGAACAACCATGTTATGCGACACTTTCTGATCTGCCAGAAGATGTGGACTGTGCAATCGTCGCTGTGCCAGCACAATTTGTCTTTGATGTGATTGCCGCGGGCAAAGAAAAATGTAAGAACTTCGTTATAATTTCAGCAGGTTTTGGCGAATCTGGCATAGAAGGACATAATCGAGAAATGCAATTGATGCAGCTTGCAAAAGAAAATGATCTCATCATCATGGGGCCAAACTGCTTGGGTTTTGTTGTGCCACAGATCAATATCAATGCATCGTTTGCGCCGGGAATGCCGTATGTCGGGTCAATTGCGTTTATTTCTCAATCTGGTGCATTGGCTGTGGCCGCGATGGACAAGGCGCGTGAAGATCATATAGGATTTTCTGCAGTTGTGTCTATCGGCAATGAAATGCTCGTGACAGCGGCGGATCTGGTCCGCTATTTTGTTGATGACGAAAATACAAAAACGATTGCCTTATACATGGAAGGTGTGGTGCATGGAGAGGATTTTCTGGATGCAGTAAGATATGCGCGACAAAAAGGCAAATCCGTTCTCGTTTTAAAAGCCGGTCAAACAGAGCGGGCGCAACAAGCAATCGCGCTTCATACAGGTTCGCTTGCGGGCAGTGATGAGATCTTTGACGCAGCTCTCTTGAAGGCGGGAGGTATACGCATGCAGTCGATGGAAGATGTGTTTGTTGCAATGGTGTATGCATCACATTATGCATTTGGAAAAGGAGGGATAAAAAGTATTGGCGTGGTTACAAATGCCGGAGGTCCTGGTGTATTGGTGACAGACACGATCGCCACGTTACAACATGTGAACATGAGTGTTTTAAGCAAAAAGACAAAAACCGATCTAAAAAAAATATTGCCAGAGGCGGCATCCGTTCACAATCCCATTGATCTATTGGGTGATGCAGATGCTGCACGATATGGTAGCGGAATACAAGCTGCCATTAGGGATAAAAAAGTTGATATCATTCTCATATTGCTTACACCACAGGCGCAAACGCCGGTGATGGAAATCGCGCAACAAATTGTGGCATTGTGCCAAAATATCGATAAGCCCGTCATCACGTCTTTTGTGGGTGGAGAGCGTGTATCTGAGGCCATTTCATACTTACGCAGTAGTGGCATTGTGCATTATATGTCATCACAAGATGCATTACGAACAGTTGATGTTCTTATGAGAATGCAGATGATGTATGTATATCCAAAAATGAGAAAAAAAACGCAGGAACGTACCAATAGAATGAAAAAAATAGTAGAACAAGTTGTTGATCGTGACGTGTTATATTATGAGGAGTGTGTTGCTGTGGCACAAAGCTATGATATTTCGATCAGCTCGTATCATGATATTACGAGAGGACTATCTGCACAACAAAAGATCGTGTATCCGTGTGTTGCAAAGATTGATGATCCAAAAATTTTACATAAAACGGATCGCGGTGGGGTAATTTTGCCAATTCGCAACCTTGCAGAACTTCATCGAGCGCAAGCACATCTTCTTTCTGCATTTAGATCGCGAAGTGCACGCGTGATCGTGCAACCGCTTGTGCCGATCAAGATGGAATTGATCATCGGTATGAAGAGAGATCCTGTTTTTGGAGTTGCCGTTATTGTTGGATTGGGAGGTATTTATACCGAAATGTTTCGTATGACGGAACTCTTTATAGCACCGCTTACTATTGCAGAAATTAAAAATACTCTGTTATCTGGTAAGTTGCAATTTTTATTTACAAAAGTAAGAGGTATTTCGCCATATCACATTGATGCTGTCGCGCGCTGTATTTTACAAGTCTCGCTTATTGGCGTGGAAAATTCATTCGTACAAGCTATCGATATAAATCCGTTTTTGGTTTATAATGATGATAGAAAAGATATTGCCATAGATTTTAAAATGATCATAAAAAAATAATATAAAAACATATGTCTCTGCAGAACAAGAACAACCAGTTTCTTTCTGGGCAAAGTAATGTGAACGATCAAGATGATGTTGTGGATATCTTTGATCAGTATGGTGCGGGAGATCCTGTGAACAGTGTGGAAGCTCCCACAGCTAGTGTGCCTGAATTTGTCCAAAAAGACATGGTCGTTTCACCGGCAGAGACACGTGTGGCTGACGATGTTTCTACTGAAGCTGCACGATCATCCGAAGAACATCCTGTGGCTGATGTGCATGCTGATATGCCGGTGCAGAACGCGGAAAAAGAAAAAACGTGGGAGGCAGAATACGAGGGAGGGAATGAAGCAAAGGTATCAATAGAGAAAAATGTGGTAAAAAATGAACCAGAAGTTCAAAAAGTTCCGGATCCTGTTGTGCAAGCTGAGAAAAAAGTCGAAGAGAGAGAGTCGCAAAAGGAAGCGGCAGTTGTAGAGGAGGAGTCTGTGGAAAGTGTCGAACCGGCCATGCAATCAGCCGTTGCTGCACCGCTGAAGGAAAATATTAATGCGGTCGTGCAATCGGAATCAACACAAGAATTAAAAAATAGCTTTGTCAAAACGCAAAAGCAAACCGAACATCGGGAATTTAAGATCGACCCAAGTAAAAAGACTATCGCAATTGTGGATGATGATGTGGATACTCTGGATATGTATGCAAGTATTTTCGAAATGGCAGATTATAATGTGATCCGTGCGTCAGATGGATTGGAAGCACTAAGTGTCATCAGTGATCACACGCCACATTTGATCTTTACGGGTATTGTAATGCCACGTATGGATGGTTTTGCGATGATGGAAGCACTGCGACAAAACAAGCGTACGGCAGATATTCCTGTGGTAATTAACTCTCATTTAGGTCGAGAGGCAGATCGTAAACGCGCGGAGGAACTTGGTGCAAAAGATTTTATCATCCGTGGCTTCACACCACCACGGGAAGTATTGGAGCGTATTGGAGCATTATTGTTGCGCAGTGAATATACATTTCGGTTTGACATCAATGATGAGGAGGCACGAAAATTGGTAAAAGACCTTGGTGCAAGCAGTTTCTTTGTTTGTCCACGCGGACAAGAAATGGTGATCAAATTGAGTATTACGGACCCGAAAGAGTTGCTTTTTTCGGCAAGATTTAGCTGTATGGATCAAAAGAAAAAAGATTCATAAAAGAAATTGAAGAAGACATATTTATCAAAAAAATGAAAAGAGGGCAAAATGTCCTCTTTTCATTTTATGGTACAATGGATGCTATGCAATGGAAAATTAAAACACCCACAATACAAGGTGATAAAAAGGTCTCTATCCATCCGATCATTGATCAATTGCTTTCGCAAAGAGGGATCTCTGATGATATGATGGAGTCTTTTCTCGTACCAAATTATGATAAAGATCTGCATGACCCGTTCTTATTTCGTGATATGGAGCGTACTGTAGCGCGCATACATGAGGCAATTTTGAAAAAAGAGACAATTGGAATTTTCGGTGATCATGATGCTGACGGCGTAAGTAGTGCTGTACTTCTTGCAGAGGGGTTGGAAGCATTAGGGGCGAGTGTAACTGTATATATTCCGGATAAAATTACTGAGGGACATGGAATTAATATTGAAGCAATCGATCAGTTTGTAACTGAAGATGTCCGTGTCATGATCAGTGTGGATTGTGGCACTTCGAGTTATGATGCGGTACACTATGCAACACAAAAAGATATAGATGTTATTATCACAGATCATCATCATGCTCCGGAGACTTTACCGCAGGCATATGCGATCATCAATCCGAAGATCAAGAATGAAACATATCCATTCACCGAACTATCTGGCACGTCGGTAGCATTTAAGGTGTTGCAGGCGCTATACATGCGTCATGCACCGGATCAACAGGCTCAACTTAAATGGTTCTTAGATGTTGTGTGCGTAGGAACAATTGCTGATTGTGTGCCACTTATTGGAGAAAATCGCACGCTCGTATCTTATGGTCTCATGGTGCTTAATAAAACGCGACGCGTTGGGTACAAAGAAATTTGTGCTGTGGGACAATTTTGTAAAAATGCAGAAGGAATCCGTGCAGAAACCGTTGCATTTCATCTTGCACCGCGTATCAACGCTGCTGGGCGCATGGTACATGCAAAACATGCATATGATCTATTGCGAGAAACAGACGTTGCCAAGGCCCGCGATAAAGCAATTTTTATCGAAGAGTTAAATGAAAAGCGCAAACATATCACAGATAAGATCACACGGCGTGTAGAAAAAATCGTAGAACAGGAGCAGTACGGTCGATCGTTCATCATTGTGGCCGGAGATGATTATCCCGTTGGTATTATTGGCATTGTAGCGGGACGTATTGCCGAAAAATATAGGAAGCCAACGGGAATCTTTACGCGATTTGATACAGAGAGTCGTGGATCATTTCGCAGTGCTAATGGTGTACATGTCGTGGATGCATTACATGCGTGTGAAAAGCATATTATGAAATTTGGCGGACACGAAAAGGCTGCGGGTGCAACAGTACGACATGAGGACTTTGATCTATTCTCCCAAAAGATCGATGAACACGTCGCAAATATATTGGAAGAAGTGCCCGAACCCTATATATCAGCAGATATGGAGATCTCTCTGAACGATGTGACACTTGAACTCATTGATCTGATCACGGCACTTGAACCGTTTGGAGAGGGTAACGCAGAACCTGTATTTGTGATTCGCAGTGTTGTTGTTGCGGATGTACGCGTGGTAGGCTCTACTGGTGCGCATGTGAAAATGGTCTGTGCTGATCCACACGATGCACGACTGCGTATTGATGCAATAGGTTTTTTTATGAAGGAGAAATTTCAAAACATCATACAAAATGATCATGTGGATATTATTGCTCGTATACAAAAAAACGAATGGAACGGGCGAGTCTCTGTACAGTTGCAGATGCTTGATATTTTAAAGATCGATCAAAAAATATAGGGACTCTTTGGCGCAAGTGCGATATTTGCGTACGGCCTACATTTATGGTATAATCTTCAGTTGATATATGAAATAACATAGATCACAATAATTGTTTTTTAAAATATATAATACGTGGGGAGGAATTGAGAAATGATAAAAAACGGGCATGATAATGTTGAAATGATCGCTGTAGACGGTGGTCCAAACGGAGGTAAAAGTTCCGGCATGAGCTACATTGCGGCATTTCTTAGTAGCAATGGTTACGCTGTTGTTTCTACACCTGAGGCCGCTTCCGAAGTTATGATGCGTGGCGTGAGACCGACAAGTTTTCATGATTCACGGGTATTTCAGCGCATGATCATGAAGCGCGTTCTGGACAATGAAGAGCTCTTTGGTTATGGCGTAAGTGAATTGGCACGTAATACGGAGAAGAATAAAGGTTTTCTGTTGTGTGATCGCGGTGTCATGAGCGCACTGGCTTATGTGAGAGATCGTAAAATGTTCGAACAATTATTACAGGAACACGATCTCACTATGGAGAACGTGCGACATAAACGATATGCACAGGTCATTCATTTACGTTCTACGGCGTGTGGTTTGCAAAAATTGTATGAAAAAACACGCAAAAACAATCCCGTGCGCACCGAAAGTGCAAAACAGGCGCGTGAATTGGATCAGCGCATAATTAATGCGTGGGAAGGACATCATGACCTCACGATCATTGGTAATGAATACGATTCTTTTGAAGATAAGTTGGAGAGGGCTGTTGGTGCAATTGCGCATAGGATCGGTTTGCCTACACCTCTCAATATTGAGAAAAAGTATCTTGTGGACAGTAACACGGACTTGATATTGCCGAAAAATGCAACAGTTGCACATATCCGGCAGTTTTATCTCAAAGACGACCTTTATGTACGAGAAATGCGTTTTTCTCAGGGTACAACGCTTTATTTTAAAACGGTCAAATCGTGTACAGCATCACAGCGACGATTTAAATCCGAACAGATCATCGATCACAAGGAGTTCACGGAAATATTGCTTATGAACACAGCACGCGTGATACCATATCTTGAAAAAGAAAGGTATTTTTTTGCACAAAATGGGCAATATTATCGATTGGACCGGTTCTTATCAATCAAAGAACCGCTGGTAATTTTGGAAGTGCAACCATCATCTGCGCAACAAAAGATCATTCTGCCATCATTTTTGAAGATCACGGAGGAAGTGACAAATAATCCCGCATATTACAATTATTTTATTGCACAGCGACAAGCGCGTCGCTAACTGTAAAAAAAGTCGCGAAGATATATATTCTTCGCGACTTTTCAATTCTGGCGCAGAAATGCGGATGGTGGTACAATGTGAGATAAAATAAATCTAATAAAATCAGGATCTACAGGTTTGGATGCAGTCCGAGGAATATGCGAGAAGTAAAGTAAGTTGTATGCTATCATACGACGTCGCGCATCGGAATGTGTGACGAAGAAATGTGCCAAACACGTAAGTCCTAAAAATTATGTTATGGAAGAAATTATTGTATATACGGACGGTGGATCACGCGGTAATCCCGGACCGGCTGCAATTGGTGCGTGGGTTGAAACACTTGGCAAAAAATACGGCGAATGTATTGGGGAAGCAACCAATAATGATGCGGAATATCAGGCTCTCATTTTTGCGCTCAAAAAATGCAAATCTCTGTTGGGGGCGACAAAAGCGAAAAAAACCAGAATTATTTGTAAGCTTGATAGTGAGCTCGTTGTAAGACAGCTTAATCATGAGTATAAGATCACCAAGGAAAATACACAGCGGTATTTTATTGCTGTGTGGAATCTCATGCTGGATTTTGGTGCAGTGACATTTCATCATATACCACGCGCACAAAACACGGTTGCAGACACAATGGTGAACCAGGCTTTGGATGCGCAAATGCAAAAAACACTTTTTTAACTTTACAAAGAAAAAAGGCGCACGGTTAAATATCATAAAATGAAAAAATGTCAAGGTTGCCGTGGTATTTCAAGTGTGTTAGCGTTGTACGTATAGACTTTAAGAATAATTGTTTTTTATATCTTTTACATTATGAAAGAGCAACGGAGATTCTCTCGTGGAAATCTGATCTTTTTGTTTGTTGCGGCATTTCTTGCCGGTGCGATTGCAAAGAGAGCATTTAATGAACATCTGCGAATCGGATTTGACGATCCTCAAACGATCGTTACACGTGGAACATTATATGACATTGATGAGGCGGAGCAAGAGGTTATTCAACAAAGTATGTCTGCAGAAGAAGTTGATGCGGTTCGCTAGCACACTTTGGATCAAAGGGTAATAATTTTTTTGAAAGAATTATATGACAACGGAAAAACAGGATGTATCAAGTCAGACTGTTGAGCAAAATGCGCAAATTGTACAAGAAACATGTGATAATACGGCTACAGAAGCCTGTATGGAAAAAAATGATCAGCTACGTAAACAAAAGAAAAATTGCTTTGCGCTCATTATCCTCTTAGGCGGTTTTGCATGTGGATCATTATTCATCGATGTTGTACAGCTTTTCGCACAAAAAGGCTTTTCTGCTCGTGCGATCAAGGATGCTCAAGTTGTAGAATATGATGGTGCTACATGGGTGCGCTATGATGATCCAAAGATCACTGTGGATGTGTATGATGCTGATGATTGTACTGATTGTGTAACAGATGAGGTTTTGGTCCGACTGCGTTCATATATTCCAACGCTGGAAGCACATCGTATCGATGTGCGCACAGAAGAGGGTCGTCAAATTGCACAGCAGGAGCAGATTGTGCATATCCCGGCATTTGTTTTTTCCAAAAATGTTGATGAATCCGATTTCTATCAACAAGCGGCAATTTTGTTCAGAGATAATGGTGAAGGAAAATATTTCTTTGATACACCAAGCGTTGGTGTGCCAATCGGTGAATATTTGGAAAAGCCGTCTGCAGATAGTGGTGTGCAATTTGGAAAAACAGATGCACCGATAACGATCGTTGCCTATGAAAATCCAATATCTGATGAGAGTCGCATGATGTTCCCGATCATTGATAAGATTTCATCCGAGTTCACAGATCAAGTACGTTTTGTGATAAAAGTGCATCCGGAGAAGGAACAAAAAAATTCCATGCAACTTGCACAAGCGATCATTTGTGCATCGGAACAAGGAAAATATCAAGAATTTATGAAGCTTGTGAATACAGAACATCGCACAATTGCATCAACAGATAAATTGGATGAAAAATTCAATGTGTACATTGCAAAACTTGGCATGGAAGGAGACCAATTTCATGCGTGCACAAAAGAGGATCGTGTTGCAGATTTGATCGAACAAAATATACAAGAAGCGATACGTTTTGGTGTAGTTGTCGCACCGACATATTTTGTCGGTCAAAATCCCGTTGTTGGCGTTACGACATATGAAACATTAAAAGCACAAATTGAAGAACTGCGTAGCAGTGGAGAATGATCTCACAGCAGTATAAAAGTGATAGGACTTTTTACGATAGAGAGTGTCAATGGGGTAGACATTGCACACTCTCTTGCAAAAAAAAATTGATATGATAGAATATCTATTACGATACCAATGATGCTGCTGACACAGCGGAGGTAAAAGGAAGAAAATTTTCATTGAGAAATATGAAAAAAGTAGACCCTTTCGGGTTTTGCCCGTTATAGCAAAGTATAAAGTGAGTGGTCATGAAGTGATCACTAAGAACGGTGGTACCGCGGTTTTAAAAGAAAATCGTCCGTTGGAAGCAAGAAATTTGCTTTTAGCGGACGATTTTTTTATCGTCATCGCTATATTTGTAATCGTGTATTTATTTAAGAATATTTTTATGTTACGAACACATACGTGTGGGGAGCTCACACAGCAAAAAACGGGTGAAAAAGTTACATTGGCCGGCTGGGTACATCGTCGTCGTGATCATGGCGGCGTGATCTTTATTGACTTGCGTGATCGCTATGGACTTACGCAGATCAAGTTTGATCCGGAACATGGTGCAGAAGTGCATGCTTCTGCAGATAAACTGCGTAGTGAATGGGTGATACAAGTGCAAGGTGAGGTTGTGGCACGTCCGGCAGATATGATCAACAAAAATCTTACGACAGGAGACATTGAAATTGTTGTGAGTGAATTGACCGTGCTCAATAGATCAAAAACGCCACCATTTGAAATTGGCGATGAGAAAACCGAAGCAAATGAATCATTGCGTTTGAAATATCGCTACTTGGATCTTCGTCGTACAAAATTACAAAAAATGCTTGCACAAAAAGATCAATTTATCAGAGATATGCGTGCCTTTTTTCATGCAAAAGATTTTCATGAAGTGCAGACGCCGATCTTGGCAAATTCTTCACCGGAAGGTGCACGCGATTGGTTAATTCCATCGCGATTGTATCCTGGAAAATTTTATGCACTTCCACAAGCGCCGCAGCAGTTCAAACAGTTGCTGATGGTGGGTGGTGTGGATAAATATTTTCAGATTGCACCGTGTTTTCGTGATGAGGACCCGCGTATGGATCGTCACTTTGGCGAATTTTACCAACTTGATTTTGAAATGAGCTTTGTGGAGCAAGCGGATATTTTTGCACTTTTGCAAGAATTATGGATCGATCTGACAAAAAAACACAGTTCAAAAACAATGGTTTTTGATGAATTTCCCCAAATTCCATGGAAAAAGGCAATGAATCGCTATGGTTCCGATAAACCAGATCTTCGTTTCGATATGGAAATTGTTGATGTGTCGGAAATTGTTTCAGATAGCGGGTTTTCTGTCTTTAATAAAGCGTGTAAAGAGGGCGGTGTGGTACATGCGCTCAAGGTTGATGGCGGTGGCGCAGCATTCTCACGTAAAAATATTGATGATCTTACCGAACTTGCAAAAACAAAGGGTGCGAAGGGATTGGCATATATTGTGGTAAAAGAGAAAGGGGAATTGCAATCGCCAATTGTGAAATTTTTGGGTGATGACGTGGCGCAAAAAATTGTAACGTATGTACAGGCACAGGCCGGTGACATTATCTTCTTTGGTGCGGATCAGTGGCGTATCGTATGTGATAGCTTGGGTGTGGTACGAAATAGATGCGGGGAAATGCGTGGACTTAAAGATCCATCAAAGGCAGCTTGGGCATGGGTAGTGGATTTTCCAATGTATGATTATTCAGAAATAGAAGAAGGACGTATTGATTTTTCACATAATCCATTTTCTATGCCGCAAGGTGGACTACGTGCGCTTAAAGAACAGAATCCATTGGATATTGTGGCATATCAATTCGATCTGGTTTTGAATGGATTTGAAATTTCCAGTGGTGCAATCCGCAATCACGATCCGGAGATCATGTATGAGGCTTTTGCCATCGCAGGGTATTCCAAGGAAGATGTTGAAGCACGATTTGGGCATATGATCTCAGCGTTCAAATATGGTGCGCCACCGCATGGTGGAAGTGCACCAGGCATTGACCGTGCATTTATGGTGCTCACAGATTGTGACTCTATTCGTGATATTTATGCCTTTCCCAAAGATGGACAAGGGCGTGATGTGATGTTGGATTCTCCTTCTTTTGTGGATCAAAAACAGCTGGATGAATTGAGCATCAAGATCGTGGAATAGAGCATCAATATAGCAAACCTTGCAAAAATCAAAAAAATATGATACAGTTAATGTACTGATTCTTCACATCTCTGATGTGAAGGTTTCTGTTGGATAATTTACTTATAATCTGTTTTACAAACATCCCTATGGCTGTTCCAAAGCAAAGACATAATACCTCACGTCAAATGCGACGTCGCAAACACAATATTGCAAAAATGACTGTTGCTGAGACACAAAAATGCGCTTCCTGTGGTGAGCAAAAACTCCCACATCGCGTATGTGCATCATGTGGCATGTATCGAGGCGTGCAGTATAAAGACGTAGTAAAAAAAGTGAGTGCATAAAGCGATCGGTAATCTCTCTATAAAATAAAAAGCAACATTATTTATGGCAAATCGACACCTCCAACGTTCAATTGCAATGCAAAGTCTCTTCGAGTGGGATTTTCGTGGGCAAGAAGATACTCAAATCACTGCAATTGTGACTCACAATTGTGCGGAATTTGCGCCAGGTGCAGATAATTTTGCTTTTGTGAATGCACTCGTTTCTGGTACAGTGGAGAAGATCTCTGATATTGATCCGCTTATTTCAAAATGTGCGCCAGAATGGCCGCTTGATCAGATTGCTACTGTAGATAGAAATATTCTTCGTCTTGGTACGTATGAATTGCTTTTTGGTAGCTATGATGAAACACCCCCAAAGGTTGCGATCAATGAAGCAATCGAGCTTGCAAAAACGTATGGTGGTGATAGTAGTGCGCGTTTTGTGAATGGTGTGTTGGGAACGATCTATCGCGAGATGGGTGAGCCGATGAAAGATGATGACGCGTCAAAAGCCAAAGAGCGTCGTACAAAAACAAAAGAAAAGACGACAACATAGTTTATAAATTAACAAGAGAAGCATAGTCAATGTATTTTTCTGTCAGTGAGGTGCTCCTTATTGATCTACATACATTGGGTATTCTTTGCATAAAAGCAATGGACATCAAAGCTTTTTCGCGTACATGTGGGATTACGATCGTTAATCCCGATCTTTTCATTGAGGCGATGACACATCGTTCATATCTTAATGAGAATAAAGAACATAAACATTCACACAATGAGCGCTTGGAGTTTCTCGGAGATGCTGTTTTGGAACTTATTGTGACGGAATATCTTTTTCAAAAATTCAACAATCCGGAAGGAGAATTGACAGCGTGGCGTGCCGCGTTGGTCAATGGAGAAATGCTTGCAACTGTTGCACGTGAGATCGGCATTGAAAATTTTCTGCTCATGAGCAAAGGTGAATCCAAAGATACGGGCAAGGCGCGAAACTATCTATTGGCAAATGCTATGGAAGCGATTATTGGGGCAATATACATGGATCAGGGCTATGATGCGGCAAAACAGTTTGTCATGACACATGTCGTTGTACATATAAATGAGATTTTGGAGAAGAAGCTCTATCTTGATCCAAAAAGCTATTTTCAAGAAAAAGCACAAGAGATCATCAATATTACACCACATTACAAATTAATGAGCGAGACGGGACCGGATCATGATCGTGTCTTTGTGGTTGCCGTATGTTTGGGGGATGAACACGTTGCAGAGGGACGTGGCAAAAGCAAACAAGAAGCACAGAGAGATGCAGCAAAAAATGCTTTGGAACATAAAAAATGGGTGTAAGTTACTAAGATCATATTTGACGTAAGACACTTCTATTTGTACAATACAGACAATCATTCTCAACGGTGAGAATGATTTTTTGTTCTTTTATGTATTTCAACAAGATCAATAAATTCTATGGAGGTTGTACACCATGCCAAAAGAAACGCCGATGGTCAATGCAGCAGATGTGATTGATTTGCCACTTCTCAATCGTGGCAAAGTGCGTGAGATGTTTTTTTTGCGATCGTGGCTTGATCATTTGCTTCTCGTTGCTACGGATCGCATCTCAGCATTCGACGAAGTACTTCCTGATCCAATTGTTAGCAAAGGAGAAGTTCTGACAAAAATGTCAAATTTTTGGTTCTGGTTTTTTCGCGATGAATGTGCAAATCACTTGACCACGGTGGATGTGCGTACATATCCCACGGAATGCAAGCCTTTTTTGGATGTATTGCGCGATCGCAGCATGATCGTGCGTAAACATCGGGTCATTCCTTTTGAATGCATTGTGCGCGGACGTTTGTCTGGCTCATTCTATTCCGCATTCAAAAAGGCGGAAGTGATTCGCCAACAAACCGAATCACCGCTGTGCAATAAGATGTGTAAAAATGTGCATGGTTTTCTCTTGCCTGCAGACATGCAGGAATCAGAGGCGTTTCCCGAACCGATTTTCACACCATCCACCAAGGCAGAAAAAGGTGCACATGATGAGAATATTTCGTTCGAAATCATGTCTGAACTGTTGCTAGCATGGATGGTAAAAGATCATGTTTTCTATCAAGGAGGAAATGAAGCGCTTGCCGAAGATATGCGGGAACTGTGTTTACGGTTGTATAGCAAGGCTTATGCGTATGCATTGGAACGCGGTATTGTCATAGCTGATACGAAATTCGAGCTCGGACTTACGGATGATGGAAGGTTGGTCCTCGTTGATGAAGTTTTGACACCGGATTCGTCCAGATTTTGGCCGGCAGATCGTGTTGTACCGGGAAAAACGCCACCAAGTTTTGACAAGCAGCCCGTCAGGGATTGGTTGAAAGCACATTGGCTGGACCGTACTCAACCGCCACCAAGACTGCCGGAACAGATCATTGAAGAAACGTCTGTGCGATACGCGCAGATCTATCATTTGCTCACATCTTGAGCTGCAAAAAAACCGTTGGAGATATAGCTTGTCTCCAACGGTTTTAACGTATTAATATGTTACTTCACAATAGGGTAATTATATTTTTCCCAAGCTTCAAAACCACCCTTCATTGTTTTGATATTTATAAAGTTGAGGTCATGGAGAAGTGCGCCAGACTGGAAGCTTGCTGCTTCATTGACACCATATACGAAAATTTTATGGCCATTCGGTAATTCATTGCTGCGATATTCCAATTCTGATAAGGGAATGTTGATCGCGCCGGCCACGTGGCCATTTTCGAAATTGCCTGGGCGTCGCGTATCAAGTATGATCGTTTTTTTCATTCCCTCAACATCTTTTATGGCAGTGTCGATATCACGCGGCTCAACAAATTGTACCTTGCTTACATTTGCAAACGTTTGTTCTGTATTTAGTGTAAGAAGTGCAAAACCGGCACTCCGCCATTGTGCAATGCCTCCGCGAAGATTTGATACACTGTTGTTTCCTGCGATATCTCGATAATATGACATGATCGTGTCTTCGTTACCAGTGTCTGTGATAAGAACGATGTCTCTTTGCATAGTAAGCGATCCAGCATCATTGATGTGGTGACTGCCTCTTATGTGACCGGCAGTAAATGCTTCTGCAGAACGCATGTCGATAACAGTTGTATTTTCCATATCTCTCATGATCTTCGAATTTAACTCTTGTGCTGTGATGAGCGGGATAACGGATTGTGAATTTTGTGAGTTTTCCTCAAGAGATCCTTCCTCAAATTCGCTCATGTTTTTTTCCGGTGTATTTTCATCGGATGTGTGCGAGCCCTCTTCTTTAACGGAATTATATCGAGTGACACTCCATATCAAAAGACCGATGATGATGATCAATGTTGCAGTCGCAATATTTTTATCGGTTTTTCGCATAATGAATATTTGGTGGAAGGAGTAAATAAATTAACGTAAAACAGCACCTTCAAAGTTCTTATAACCATTCAAAAAATCATATATAGGCATAACAGCTTTACATTCCGGCTGGATTGCTTCAAGGATAATAGCTGTATCGAATGTTTTTACACATAGTTGATCACGTGCGATAAATACTGTGCCTGGCAGCAGTTCTTTTTGTTCGTCGGTTAATTCACCATCATAGGGATAGATGCCACGCAACTTGATGCGCATCATTTGATTTTCTGTTGCTTCCCAATAGCCAAAAATTCCCGGCCATGGATAAAGAGAGCGAAATCTGTTATAAACTTCTTCTGTGGTGTCAGTCCATTGAATGTGACCATCTTCACGGTCGATCATTTGACACAAAGTTGCTTGGGCAGGATCTTGTTTTATGGGGGTAATTTTTTTGTTTATAATATCAGGACATGTGTCAATAAAAAGCTTTGCACCAATGCGAGAAAGTTTTTGTGTGAGTGCATCTGCTTTTTCATGATCATCAATTGGCACTTTTTCTTGTGCGAGGATATCACCTGTGTCCATGCCTTCATCCATAAGCATGATCGTTACGCCGGTTTCCTTGAGTCCAAGGAGAAGGGCATTTTGAATAGGGGACGATCCGCGTAACTTTGGTAGGAGAGAAGTGTGAATGTTCACCGCAGCAATTTTTGGAAGATCGATAATTGCTTTTGGTAAGATCTTCCCATAAGAGGCTACTACGATCGCATCCGGTGCAATATTTGTTAACTGTGCAATTGCTTCATCATCAAATTTAAATGGTTGAATGAGTGGAATATTATGTGCTACTGCGATATCACGTACAGGATTGGGTGCAAGAGAGCGGTTGATGCCGCTTTTTTTTCTGCCAAGCTTTTTATCTGGTTGTGTGACGATTGCCACAAGGTCACATTTTTTATGTGTAAGCATTTCATCCAAGATGTATGCCGCAAAATCGCCAGTACCCATGAAAATTGTTTTGATCGTCTCGGGGCAATCTTTTCCGGTGCATGTAGTGGTTGATTGAGGTTCTGATCCTTCTTGTGCAACGGTAGAGTTTGATTCAGGGTGAGCGTCCGCTGTGGGAACATCACCTTGCGATTGTTCTTGATGCGTATTTGGGATCGATAGATTTTGTGAATGATCAGTGTGTGTGTCTTCTTGTAATATTTGCGGCTCTGCAATAGTGGCGGGATCCGTCGAGGCATCTTCTGTGTCATGCACGACGAGATGATCTTCATGTGTGTCTGTAAGAACGTCAATATGTTTTAGTTTGGATACTTTTTTTATATCAGATAATGTACTCATAATGTGCGTGATAATTTTTTTTATGATGTAATATTTAGTTCTTTGCGCAAAGGTTCTTGCTGTGCATAACGGTCTGTCATCAAAATACCATTCAAGTGATCGATCTCATGTTGGCACACAACAGCGAGGAGGGCACTTGCTTTGAGTTTGCTTTTTATGCCATTTCCATTTATGTATTGCACAGTTACTTTTTGATGGCGAATGATTGGTAACTCACGATCTGGTACACTGAGACAACCCTCCGTAAAAAGGATCATTTCCGGTGATCGTGTGATGATCTTTGGATTGATCAATGTATATTGCTCACCATCCAAATCAATTACGGCAATTTGTTTGGAAATGTTGATTTGTGGTGCAGCAAGACCGCAACCGTTTTCAATTTTCATGACCTCATACATGTGTGCAATAAGCTCCTGCAATTCAACACTTCCGACATCCGACACGATCTCAGTTTTTTGGCTAAGGACGGGATTGCCAATCTCTATAATATTGCCACTATGCGCATTTTTTTGATGGTATAACATAGTCGTATTATGACGTATTTTTTGGCGATAGTCAAAAATTTTGTTATACTCATTACATTGAAATATTAGTATATATATACGTTTTATGAGTGGTAAAAATGAATTATTATCAGCACAACGTCCGGGAGGCTTTTTGGATTTCTTGCCAGCAGAATATTTAGCACGACAAAAGATGTTAAATACCATTGAGAGAACATTTACATCATATGGTTTTGATGCGATCGAAACATCAATTGTGGAATTTCGCTCGGTGTTGGAAGGAGAAGAGGGAGATACGGGTAAACAAATTTTTTCTGTTGTGAATCGTGAGGTACACGGTGAGGCATTGGCATTAAGATTTGATCATACCATTCCTTTTGCACGACTTTTGGCACAAAATCCCTATGATGCACAGAGTAAGAAAGGTGTACGTTTACCGTGGAGACGCATGGTGATGGGTCCCGTATTTCGAGGTGAACGTCCGCAGCAAGGTCGTTACCGACAATTTTATCAATTCGACGCGGATATTGCTGGCACAAATGAAATGATCGCAGATGCAGAACTTATCACAATGATGGACCACACAATGATGGCGTTGGGTGTGGAGCATTTTGTCATTCGCATAAATAATCGCAAAATTCTCAACGGACTTGCAGATATTGCCGGTTTGAAAGATCAAAGTGATTTCCTCATTGCAGATCAAACAAAAATTCTTATGCGAACTCTTGATAAGATCGATAAAATTGGCATTGATGAAGTCATCTCACAATTACAAGTGGCGACAGAAGACAAAAGATCACTTGCGCTTTCAGATGATGCTGCAAAAAAAGTGCGATCATTTCTATTGATCTCTGGCACAAATGAGGAAAAACTAACACAATGTCGTACTGTTTTTGGCGATAGTGCGATCGCGCAAGAGGGCATCGAAGAGTTGCAGGAGATTCTCACGCTTCTCTCATCGACCGGAGCTGCAGAGCGTGTCATTGTGGATTTTTCGATCGCACGCGGATTGGATTATTACACGGGAACAGTTATGGAAACAAATCTTACAGATGCACCGGAATTTGGTAGTGTTTTTTCCGGTGGGCGATACGACGGTTTGGTGCGTCGCTTTACGGGTCAAGACCTTCCTTCAGTTGGTGCATCAATTGGTGTAGATCGACTATTTGCGGCATTGGTATCGCTTGGAAAATTGGACATGTATCAAAAAACCAAAACAAATATTGTGATCATGCGCATTATGCATGGTCATGATGACTTGTATTTGGATCTTGCACAGCGTATCAGGAAAGCCGGGCATAATGTGGAAATATCATTATTGCGCGATACAACTTTTGCACAACAATTTTCCTATGCGTTGGAACGCGGTGCACGCCATGTGATCATATGCGGGGATAACGAATTTGCACAGGGTGTTGTACAAATCAAAGATACTAAAACACGTGAACAAAAAGAGATCACTCTACAAGATGTAACGACATACTTTCAGAATATCACAGATGCTATTTGATCTGTTTTTCTTGCAAGAGAGATCCATTCTCATCGAGTAATTTTAGTGTAATGTGCGATTTATTGACACTGATCTGCAAAAAGCTGTTTTGCCAGAGTGTGTCTTTGTAACGTTTGCCATTGCCAATATTCCCAGCAATGACATAGTGCGTGTTGTCGATGACCTTGTGATCGAAAGTGTGTTCGTGTCCGGATATGACCAGATCTACATGATGCGTTGTGAGAATGGATTGCAGTCGTGCACGACGTGTCTCATCACACGTCATGTCGTGGCATTCCTTGGTGGACTCTTTGTAAAAATTAACGGGAGGAACATGAGATACGACAATGATATGTTCTTTGTCAGTCTTTTGCAGGTCATCGTTCAACCATTTCAGTTGAACATCGTCAACGCCGTGTTTGAGCGGATAATCAGAAGATAGGAGGACAAAATGTGTGTTTTCATGATCAAAAGAGTGATATAATTCGCGTCTTTTTTCAGATTGCACTGTTTGTCCAAAAAAAGTTTTTTGCCATATATCTACACATTCTATCCCACACTCCACATCATGTTTTCCAAAGGCGATGTAATAATTCTCATAGTATTTCTCGATCAATTTTTTCAATGCGCTGACTCGTGTGGCGGAAGGTTCTGGCATAGTGATAAGATCACCGGAGAACAGCGCAAAATCGGGAGCGAGCTTTTTGCTTGTGCCAAGCATTTTTTCCAGTATGTCATTATGCCCTGACGGTGTGTCATAATTATCACTGTCCGCAAGCACTGTGAATGTGAAGGGGTTTATTTGTGCGGATGGTGCGATGGTCTCGTTTTTTTCATTTGAAAGAGCTTCTTTATCTGCGACAATATTTTCTGTGGCGGGCATGGGAAGATCTTGATCCGAGGTTTGTGATTGTGTGGGTGATGCCTGATTATAAATGACGATCGGAGTAAATGCGTCAGAACGATTGATAAAACGAAAAAATACAATTGCAATGACGACAAAAAGACAGAGCAATGTAATGCTGACAGCTAAGGATAAAATCCATTTTTCTTTCATAAGTGTATTATACAATAAAAAACAGAGCATACATATCTATAAATAAATAATTTTGGTCTTTACGCCTGTCCGCCTCTGGTGGAAGGAGCGTTGTGACGAAGCAATGGGTAGTCGATAAATTTGCAGTGGTTTCAAGGTTTACATTTTTGACCAAGATGTGTCATGATGGAATTGTTATAGTTGATATATTTTATGACAGTGAGCACAGACAAAAAGATTGTTATCGTACATGATAAAATGCAAGACAATTATTCCTATCGGCTCACAGAGTCCATGGGTCGCAATTTTGATCCTGCATTTCAACCGGAACTCACACCAGAACAGATGCTTGCTTTGGGAGTATTTGGTGGAAAATACATGACGGATTGTCGGGATGAGTTTCCTGCAAGTTGGTTTGCGCATGCAAAATTGTGTAGTGTAGAACATGATCCAATGCTAAATTATTTTGGGGTAAATGCATCTCAACCGCTATCCGTGTGGCGCGCAAAAGGATGGATCTATCATGAAGATCCAAGAGGATGGTTCCAGTGGTATTGTCGCTATTATATGGGACGGCGATCTGATGATGATGCGCGGCAAATTCGCAGATGGAGAGCGATGAAGCGACATGTGGCACAACTGATAAACGGTTGTCAGAAGGGAGATTTTCTCTGTCGCACCAAACAACGTCAAGCGCTTTTGCATTGGGCATACGACAGTCGAAAAATGTGATAAATATTTGACAAATTATAAAAAATACGTTAAATTTCTAAGTTGCAGATTGGGTCTGTAACGGAGGTTGTTCGTTGAAAATTTGGCCAAATTTTCAAATTCTGTCAAAAGAAAAAGGAGTTGAGATCATGAACATGAGCACAGCGGCAACGGCAGTAAAGGTCACGGAGGAACATGTGCAAGCTTTACGAGAGGGCACTGCAACAATTGAGACTGTTATGGAAATGGGTGGCGTAGCGAATCTGGAAGAGCAGATCTCGCAGTTGACCATGGAAAAAACGGCGGAGTATTTCACGCGACGTACCGCATTGGAAGCGAGAATCCGCGAATTGACGGATCTCGATAATCAGGAAGGACTAGCAATGGCAAAGGCCGACCTGGAGTCAGTAGAGGTCGAGATTGCCAAGCGTGCAGAAAATGTTGGTATGATCTTGTCTCAGATTGCTCAGAAGCTTGGGTATTTCAAGGATCTCGGAACAAAGCTGCTTGAGGATTCCCCTGAGGATGTTGCGAAACGGCAAGCGGCACTGGATGCCGTACAGGCAATCCGTGATCAAATTGCTAAAGCACAGGAACGTGCTGCAGCGGCTGAAACGGATAGAGCCACCGCTGAAACGAGCAAAACAAATGCAGAAGCCGATCTGAAAAAAGCACAAGGCTCGTGGAATCTTTTAACCAAGGGCGGAAAGATCAATACTGCCAGAGCGGCAATTCAGTCGGCACAACGGATCATCGATGCCAAACAAAGTGTCATCGATAATATGCCGGATGCCATTGCTGACCTCAACGAACAGTTTGAGACAGCACAGACCAACATCGTCTCCGTTGAGGAGCAAATCAAGGTTGATAAGGAGCATCGGATCCAGACATTGAGCCTTGATTCACTTTATGCAACCTTGACGGAGTGGGAGAGTAAGGTCTTTAAGATCATCGAAGCAGACATTGATGCAAATCAAGTCTGTATTGGTGACTCTGAAACAGCGCTTAAAGAATCTCGTGAGTTTGGTATTGCCGAAACTCGACGACTCAAGGGCATTGAGGAGAGTATTGCAACTCTTGAAGTCGAGCTCGACGAGAAGCAGGCGGCATTGAAAGGCATTCTCGATCATGAGAGTGAAGAGTATTTCAAAGCTCGTGATGCGGCAAAAGACTGTGCAATGCGCCTTGATGAGCTTAACAAAGAATCTACGATCGTTCGTGGAAATCTGAGCAAGGCTGAGGTCAAGATCGCGGAACACGAGGCATCGCTGATGGCAATGAAAGCTGATCTGCAGTTACAGAAACGCAATTATAACGACTTTGCACTGGATGCCGAAGCGGCACGTAGCGTGGGTAACGCAATCGCCCAATTGATCAAAAATCAAACGGGAAAAACGGTCAGTGACTCATTGTCCAGAAGCAGAGATGCTATGACATTGACAGTAGTTGATGTATCGCTGCAAAATGCAACTGCAACAGTGAGGAGTCTTGCGGATCGTGCTGAGCGTGGTGTAACCTTGCTTGATAAGATCCAAAAGAAGCAAGTTGAAGGAGATGCGAACATTGCACTTCAGGAAGAACGGCTTGCCAAGGCTGAAGATCAATATCGGAAACAGTATGGTGGTGAGCAGGTTTTCCCCTCTTCATCAGAACATGCTGCTCCAATAGAAACGATAGCGCCGGAAAAAAAACCGGCTGAAAGTGGTGGAAAAAGAACATTATTCTGATCCATCGCGTCCATCATGAGCGGCAGTCAATATTTGGCTGCCGCTCAATTGCTAGAAAGGAGTTTTTCCATGAGAGAATTGATGATCACAGATCCAGAAAAATTGCATGCATACATGAGATGTATGCATCAATCGATTGATGCGTGGGAAGATTCCTTGAAAAAACGCAATGGAGTTGACTGGCTATCATTCGATGAGATTCAGGTATGGCTTAAAAGAGTTCGTGTAACATTGGAGATCATGGAAAATGTCTATATCTTTGATGAGAAGCGATCTCTGATCGTAGAAACGTTGGGGTCAGGATTTCCAAAGAGACAACACTTTGATCATATCAATTTTACCAAAAGAACTGCGCGTTATGATAAAGGGCGCATACAAACGGTAAAGAGATCGTTTTTGAACGAGTTGTTCTCAAATGGCAATCAAATGCCGTCATTGGATCGTATCGCACGCTCACTGGCTTTTGATCTCCTTTTTCAAAATGAAGTTCTCGAAGCATTCCATTTTTCTGGAATTGAGAGAATCACAAACAATAATACGAGAGAGGATGCATTTGTATGTTCATGGGAACGCATCTCTGATGGCGTGCCTGTGAAGTACGTTATGTTATTTGACGTATCGGATGGTTGGTCAATTCGAGAGCAAGATATGAATGAATTAGTGCTCATGTTACGTGAAAGGACGCTCTTTTTGGCACCAATGGAAAGAATTGCCAGAAGCATTGATGTGGCACATACTATGATCCATCCGAAATGGGTTGGACGCATCATACTTGGCCCTGTATTTATATCAGGCGTCACGTGTGATGATCATGCATTGCAATCAGCGCTGAACATTATTTCTTCCGAAGATATGATGAAAAGCGCATCGCGGATCATATACGAATACGTGATCTCGGAAAAAGAAGCTCCCGTTGATGGCGTGCATGATCAAAAGGGCAGGCTTCATACCACCATGCAGAAGTATGTTGTGCGATATGAACAGGAGCATTATCAGCGTGGTGTCACACATCTGGAAAAAATTCTTTTTGCAGAACATGACATTATACAAAAATTGGAGCCAGATTTTTTAAGAGAAATTGGCCATACGATATATGGTCATTGACGGAGGAGATGAAGATGAATAGCAAGTCACTGAACGCAGTTCCAATTACCCAAAAGGATCTGCGTGAAAAAATGTCAGGTGCCAAGGCTCTAATCAGATCGGCAAAATGGGAGATCACGCCGACGGTAAATAAAAATGATCCGAATTACCATCAAAAAATGCTACGCAAACAGGAAGTTGAGGTGAGTATTCGTGGTTTGATAGAAAGGATCAATGTTGAAGATGATCTTCTCAATGAAAGGCAGAATCACGTCATTCGTACTATTCGTGAAGCGTTGCAGTTGGCATTGCATGTTGCTGGCGACTACAGCAAAAGAGCGGGTGTGCCTGCGGTTATGCCAAAAGGTGCAACTTCTTTGCAAAAAACAGAGATCAAAGAAAAGGAGCAGACAGCAGCGGTTATCGCTTTGTTTGTCATGTGTCGATATATTATATGGAATTTGACCACGGACATCGGTAACAATTCTTTCCTTGCAACGGTCAGTCCTGAATTTACAGATCTTGATCTTTCAGGTGTGAATCAATCATTGATCTGCGGGACATTCTTTCTGGGAAGATCACTGGAAAAAGAGATGCAGGGAGATGATGCAAGGCTCATCGCGATTGTCTACAAGTATGCAGATAGCTTGCAGCGTGACATGATCGATCGCACAATGTCTCTAAAGCACGGCGTGCCATTTACGGACATTTCGTATCAACTGGAAGAAACAGAATTTACCATTTCAGGTTTTGATACGATGCTGTCAAATGGGGAACGTATACAGGTCAGTGAAGTATATCCTGACCAGGTAATCGGCAATTCAAATGCGGTGGATGGAACAGAAGATGGGATGAAAAAATTATTTCTGTATGATCCAATCGCACGTGAAAATCCCATCGGTGCTTTTGGCGGATTCCAAACTGTTAGATTGTATTCTGGCAGTCCAGGTAATGGTAAGACGCTTGTCCTTTCTGTGGCTCGAACGCTCGGAAGAGACTATGCGGAAGAATCAGGGCTGCCGTATCGAGATCTTGTTGTGCCAAATCTCGTGTCAAAAATGCAGGGTGAATCGTCGGATCTGGCAATTGAATTTTTAAGGAAATTGTTCGATCCAAACACGATCAATCTCGGCATCGGCGATGAATTTGAAGCAGTACTACCAGATCATGGAGGTGAACATATTTCAGAAGGTGACAAAAAAGTTGCAGTAGAATTTCTGAAAATGTTCAGTGGCGTCAGCAGTGTAGAACTTTATAACAAATTGTTCTTAGCTGCGACGAACTATCCGGAAAGTGTGGATCCAGCATTTATGAGCCGTATTAAGGTGCGGTATCATGTTGTAGGAGCTGAGACCATCGATGATTACATCAGATTCATCATCTTGAATTTGAAGAAGGTCAACAAACAGCATCCAGGTCTGATCAATCTCAAAAAAGTAGATTGGGATCGAGACCTCCGAGGATCGCGTATACCAAATAGCTCAGTTATCAATGTTAATCCACTGGCAACAGTGCAAGACATTTATGATCAAGCGATTGATATGTACGATCCCGATGACATCCGGTTTTTAGCGCATTTTTTCTATATGATGAAACTTCGCGAAGGAAAGTTCTCATTACGAGATTGTGCAAATATCATTGATGCTGTGAAGGCAAGGATTGCTGGGTTTGATGTGCCAATGGAATTTATCAAAGCCAGTGGAGAATATCAGAATGGGAGCATTGAGGACAAACGAGGACTCATATCCGAGATCGCCTTCGGCCATGTCAAAAAGAGTGGCATTGACGTAGCAGCCCTTTTGGCACAAAATGCTCTGGAATATTCTGGAGAAGCACTACGCATGGCAGAGACCAAGCGAGAACGTGATGCCGAGGCAATGGCAGAACAAATGGTTGTAAGTGAGCTTGCTCGGCAAAAGTTCAATAAAAAAATGGGTATGTCGTCATAATATGTGATACATCCATATAAATGCGATAAGGAACATTTCCTTATCGCATTTTTAATTTGACAAATGATCTTATGTATAGTACTATGAGCAGTTGATATTTAAAAAAATATCATAATATTACATGTTATTTAACACTGTCACCATATAACGAGGGGATTAAAAGATGCAAGAACTTATAGATGCTGGTCTGTATGGAAAGGGACTCATCTGCATTGATGACGCAGAACTTATTAGAAGATATAATGCATGTCTGGAGATGATTGGAGTGAAAAAAGTACGGCGAAAAAGAATTTGTATTGATCGCATGGGATGGAGTCCTGATGTTGCTGCGACGCTTGGTAATAATTTTTACTTGTCGAGAGGAGAGGCAAATCCATTCGCTATTATCATCACGCCAAAACAAAAGTATGCGCCGATCTACTTTCCATGTCATTCGTTTGATTGGGAGCTCATGCATCAGTGGTTTGTGATATATGAACAAGAAGTTTCTGAGATCACAAAATATACTGGCATCTTGCTGGACATAGATCAGGAGGTTAATGCTTATGAAGATGAGAGAGATCTGATTATGGTTGATCATGTGATCGTTCGTGTGAGCACACCTGGTAGTTTAATAGAAGAAGCGCGATCACAAAAAGTGCTTGTGGAACGTTTTATGCAAGAAAGAAAGATCATCGAGATCCAACATATTGCACGTGATCTCATGGTATCGCGTGCAAAGATTGGTGATATGCGCAATCAAAAAGTCTTCATTGACGATCTGCGTTTTGAGGGTTTATGTGTATATTATACCAGAGCGTTTGGAGGCACATTTGTGCTTTGCCAAAATGGTGAACATGCATCCGATGAGTACTTTATTCTCAATAAGAGCATTGCTCGTAGTTCATCTGGAATTAACTCAGTGATTGATAAGAATATTTTATCAAAGCTGGAATCTTTTCATTTGATCGATCTGGGAGTCACATTTTGGATCGATAATGTAACTTGTTTGGAATTAATAAGAGATTCCTTTTTGATGGAGTATTTAGACAAGTATGATCCTGATCTCAATTTTGTTGAGCTGAGCCCCGCACTCAAAAAGGGCATGATCGCTGAGATTTCATCAGAATTGCCGATCGAATATCACGAGCTTGATATCTTGATACGGTCTATTCGTAGCAATCGTAGTCCGGCTAACATTCCTGACATTATAAGACCATTTCTCATGTATCCGCGGAGGGAATTGTCGATCGTTACTATTGAAGTGATCTGGCATATCCTCACTCTGGTGTGTGATGGAAGAAATGTGCTCATGCTCTATCTGTATGATAAAGATAGTTTCATGCAAATGTTTGGAACGTGGAAAACTCCCCGTAAAACATGGGCGATAAAGGTCATCCAAAAATATCATGTAAATCGGTTATAAAGATCGAAAAGCAAGCATGTGCCCCAACAGGGACCATGCTTGTTTTCATTTGACCGATTTTTGATATTATGGTAGAGTTATATGATTTGTAAATTTGGAAATGAAATATGAGGCAAATCAAAACAGTTATTTAACATTACATGGAGGGTGGTCTGTATGGTCAAATACGAGATGATCGGGGCAAGTATACTTCTTGTTTTGGGTATATTAATACTTGTGCCAGCTATTCAGAAAAATGTAGCACGACTAATCGGTAGTTTTATGCCGCGTCAGTGGCTTTCTTATGCAGGTGTCATATTCATCGTGACATGGATCTACGTTGTGGTTCCGCGACTCAATTTTGTTTTGGGACTGACATTCATATCTCTTTCGCTTGTCATGATCTTTGCCGTACCGAATAATCCGCAGATCAGAGCATGGGTCAGTGAGATGTTCTTCACAGGAAATGACATTTTTGATGTAAATGCGCCGTATGCGGATGTTGTGGATCTTTTCAGGTGGCCACTATTCGGATTGGGCGTATATATTGTTTGTCAACAAATGCTCATTGTGTTGGATCTCATGCCTATTGCATTTGCATTGTATGTGTGGCGCAAGCGTGTGAAAAAAGCAGAGATCAAAATGCAACAAAGCAATTCAGGTGAAATGCAGTCAATGTATAATATTTGATTTGGTCGTAACACACAAAAAATCAGAACTGAAAAAAGGAGGAAGTGATGCACAAGCTGACGTTCATTTTAGGACTCGTTGCAATCGTGATCGGTCTCGGAGCTATGATAGCGAAAAACAAGAAGGATGGACTGACGTTCCTGGCCGATAAGTTTGGTGATGGATGGGAATCCAGTCTTGCCGGCATTTGGCTGGGATGGCGACTGGTGGCATTGGGTATGGTATGCTTGATGTTCTCCTGGCAACATCTGACTCTTGGGAGCTTGTTCTCAGGAGGTCATCTCGTCGGCACACTATCAATATTAGCCGGCATCATTTTCATTATGATGCGACACAATCCTTCTGGTCTTGTATGGTTCGAAAAGTATTTCGGCGCAGGCTGGCGGACAAATATTTTTGCCAGGTTTTTTGACTGGCCGCTCCTAGCAGCTGGAATTGCCATGTGGTTTCCCGACAAGGATTGGTACGATGTTCTGAAACTATTTGGATTCTTTATTGCGTTTTGGTTGTGGACCATGTTTGGAGGCAAGCGAGCTTCCAAGAGCACTGGTGTACCGCCAGCCACGGATAAACAGCAAGCGTAGCAACGCTTTTGCGTGAACGATGAAGGGCTCGAGAGTAATATTCTCGAGCCCTTTTACATTTGACAAATTGTGTAAAAGTTGATATTGTGAAACGTTGTTCGTTACAAATTTAGAACAGGTTGTTCACTCACATATCACTCAGACAATGGAGGTTGTCATGGCAGAACTGAATGAAGAAATGGTAGAAGAGAGAAGAAGTGCGTTTGGGCATGTGCTCGACGAAATTGTGAGCATTTTCAATGCGGAAAAGCGTCAAAATGTCAAAGATCAACGTAAAGATGAGAAGATCGTCAAAAAGATCCTGTATTTTTTATGGGATTATCTGATCGCCGGTCCGTTGTATGGTTTCTTTTGTGCTGTTGTTTCAATTGGTAAAGCATCGTGGGATGCGGGGTCGTCGTATAATAGTTATGTCAAACAGGTGATCGCTCGCAAGGAAAAGCCACTCGTGCATTATCTGATGTATGCTGCGTATGTGCTATGGCCCGTTGCGTTGTTTATTATTCCAATAGGCATTTGTGTTATCACCATAACTCTACTTGTTGTGGTGGATCAAGTTGTCTACCCGGAATTTCCGATCAATCCAAAATTTGACCAAAAATCAAATGCGGAACTGTCTTTGGATCGCAAAAGCGCACTGCTATTTGAGGCAGCGACTCATCAAATGAACAAAGAAATGCAGTCACTTACCGGTTGGACGCCGAATGACTTGTCTTGGATGCCGACGAAGTGGTTTGATAATAAACTGAATCGTCAAATAGGCGTGCGAAACGCAACGCGATTGTTGACTGCTGCGATGTCTGTAAAATTTACAAATCTCGGACATGGTACGAAAGAAAATGATGATACGCGAGAAGGTAGCGCAAATCTCAGCTCACCAGAGAACAAATGGAACATGGGCTTTGGTGATACGGAAGTTAATTTCATTGATGGGCTTAACCTCTTGCAAAAGTATATTACAGAGGCAAATGCGGCGAATGGAAAAAAAATGTCCAACATTAATCCACCTGATCTGCTTGATATCATGAATGTGATTATTTATGATGTTCTGCGAGAACCCCTGGGACGATTGCAGGAACAGGAAAAGCCTCTTACGTTTAGTGAATTGGATGACGAAGTGTATTATGCACAAGGTACGGCAATTGTAGTGCGTGATGTGCTTGTGGCACTGCGGTCTACATTTCCGAGTATCATGGTCAAAGGAGAGTCAGAGAATCTCAATATGGCAATCGAAAAATTAAGCAAGATGGCTGATGATAATCCGTATTGCGTATATTCGATCATGGAATTGGGAGATACACGTGCGATCTTTGCAACGTTTTACAACAGCGCAATGGAGCAGTTGAAAGTTGTCGCAAGTTCCATCAAAGTGTGAGGAAAGACTATGGAGCATATGACTGCTGAAGTACAAAAAATTGCGCACGCGCTCATGGCATTGATCGATGGCGTTCGATGGACCGTTACACATATCGGCATTGAGAGGTATGTGGAAAACGGTCCGCAGTGGGTGCGTTTGGAAGTCGCGCTCGGTGATCAAAGGCATAAGTATCTGATTGCACGCAAGGAAATGGTTAGGGCATGGATTGCTTTGGATCAACGCGGAGAATCAATTGTTGAGGGTATGCAAACATTTGTCGATGGTCATGAATGGATACCTGTCGAGACGAATATCGTGCAGATCGATGGTGTACGGTGTGTACAATTGACCTTGCAGACCACGGATGCGATAACTCGTCAAACAGTTATCATTGATCATCATGGTCTCGTGGATGCGTATTACGCACTACGAACTGGCATAGAGCTTCTTTCAGATGCACAAGAGGCAATGGGCTATCTTACCAGCTTTTAATCAAAAAACAGACAAGAGGAGGAAAGTGATGGGACAGTTTATTGGTCCGGAAAATCTGGACTTTATCGTAAAACATTCATGGACATGGTATCTGATTGGCGCCGTGTTCTTGCAGGCACTTCTCATTATTTGGGCAATGGTCGTGATCCGGCGTAAAACTGCTGAGATCAAGGAATTGGTTCTTGATGTTTTGGCAAAGGCAGAAAAAAATTCGTCTGCTGATGTAAATATCGCCAAATTACAGGCTGAGATTACCACAAAAGGAACCATGATCAGCGATTTGAGACAGCAGCTTGCCAATACGAAACAACTGGTGATGGATGGAGTCGCAGCGTACTTCGATAAGAAGGAAGACGTTGCAATTCCACCGGCCACCCAAGAATAACCGAGGGAAAACCCAAAGAGCACTCATGCGATCGCTATCGCTGAGTGCTCTTTCTTTTTTTGTCATTCGTGAGATGATATAAATTATGAGAGGTGTATAAATAATAGCGAAAATGCATTATGAAAAACATGATATGGAGCGCGATCTTCCTCTGTTTTGCGGGAATGGGTTTGGCGTGGGGATATGTGTTTTTGTATCATCATGCGAAAGTTGAGACGACTCAAGAGATTGCAGAACCTGTGATACCTGTTACACGTCCGGCGACGATCATATTTGCCGGCGATATGAATTTTGATCGGTATATTCGACAGACGGCAGAGCACAATGGTTACGACAGCATTTTTACACATATAAGAGATGTGATGTACGAAAGTGATTGCGTATTTGCAAATCTTGAAGGACCGATCACAGAACATGGGTCAGTGTCTCAGGGCTCAGCGTTCGGCTCTGCTCAAAATTATCAATTTACGTTTGATCCCGTCATACGTGATACATTGAAAAATATGAATGTCTGTGCGGTGAATCTCGGCAACAACCACATACATAATTTTGGTGATGATGGCATTTATAGCACAAAGAAATTTTTGGAAGAGAAAGAGTTCTTGTATGTTGGTGATACCGGTCTTGCAGAGGAAAAGCGATATGATGTGATCACGATCAATGACATAAAAATTGGCGTAGTAAATTATAATGCATTTGTCGTGCAGTCACCGGAGCATGCGCGTGCAGATATGATCGAAATTAAAGATCAGAGTGATTTTGTTATCGTGTATACGCATTGGGGCGTGGAATATGCTAGTGTCCCACGTAGTATGGAAAGAGCGTTGGCACATGAACTGATCGATGCCGGAGCAGATGCGATCATCGGGTCACATCCGCACGTCGTCCAAGAAACGGAAGAGTATAAGGGAAAGATGATCTATTATTCCTTGGGCAATTTTGTCTTTGATCAATATTTTCGCGCAGAAACACAAAAAGGACTTTTGGTTGCCGTGACTTTTGATAAAGAACATGATACACTGACGTTTCGCGATTACGCCGTGTGTATGAAAAACACCGGTCAAACAGTATTGTGTGACAGTAAAAAATAAGAAATATTATGGACATTGCATATTTATCACGTTATCTTACAGAACATAAATATCCTGCTTTTCGTACAAAACAGATCATTAAAGGTGTCATACAAGATGGCTGTGCGACATATGCAGAAATTACAACAATTCCGCGAGCCCTTCAAGAAGAATTGACGCGTGATGTACCAATTTTACCGTTCGCTGTGGTTTCTGTGCATACATCACATGACGGGCAAGCAGTGAAAGCATTGCTTCAACTGACGGATGGAGGGCATATGATCGAAACGGTTCTGATCTCTCCAAAACCGGGCATGTGGTCTGCATGCATCTCGTGCCAGGTGGGTTGTGCCATGGGCTGTGCTTTTTGTGCAACAGGAAAACTTGGATTGAAGCGCAATCTTACAACAGACGAGATCACATCACAAGTGCTTTTCTGGCGACAATATTTAAAAAAGCAACAGATTGCTGGCACATTTGATAACATCGTCTATATGGGCATGGGAGAGCCATTTATGAATTGGAAAAATGTGAGAGAGAGCATCAGCATTTTGACAGATAAAACACTATTTAGTTTTTCCAATCGCGGACTTTCCGTATCAACTTCCGGCGTTGTTCCGGGAATCAAAGATTTCGCGGACACGTGCCCGCAGGTCAACCTGGCGATCTCACTGCACTTTGCGTCAGATGAAAAGCGTACAATGTATATGCCTGTCAATACAGGATATGATCTTTCTGCACTCAGAGAAGCATTGCAATATTACTTATCAAAAAACAAACGTAAAATATTTATTGAATATATCATGCTCAAAGGGATCAACGACACGCCGGAAGATGCGCGACTACTTGCACAGTATGTGTCGTCGATCGGACACATGCAGCTCTTACATATCAATTTGATCCGCTATAATTCCATCGGAGAAAATTTTATACCATCAGATCGTGATACAGTCAAAAAATTTCAATCTGTCATGCAAAAAATGCATATTCCCTGCACAATTCGCAAGAGCGTGGGAGATGATATTAGTGGTGCGTGTGGGCAACTTGCAGGGAAGTAGTCTGGAAAAATATAAAAATATATTACACAATGGAGATTGGATCTACATCGATCGCCCATGCGAGATCGCAGTCGCGCAGAATATAATGAAGATGCTCAGGAATCTGCGCATGTGCACTGCGGATGACGATCTGACGATAGTACTTTGTGCGCACTTTATTTACGATCGGATCATGCGGTTCGGAAATGCGGATATTTTTATCATCTTTACATGCAATGCACAGTTGTCCATATTTTTCGTCTACGATTTTGTGAACTTTTTCTTTTACATCACCCTTACAAGTGATCTTGATGATCTGTGCATAGGGAGGATAGGATAGAACTTTGCGCAGTGCCAATTCTTCCTCATAAAAACCGTTGAAGTCATATGTGGTGGCAAAGAGCAGAGCCGGGTTTTCTGGTTGAAATGTTTGTACAAGTACAGTGCCGTGATTTGTGCGCGCAGTAAGTTGCATGATATATGAAAAAGCTTTCTCGTTCCCATCATATGTCGGCAGACTGAGCAAGTCGTCCATGTCAATGATCCCGCAGAGCGCAACATGATCACCATGCCAACCTTTTGTGATCATTTGTGTGCCGATCACTACATCGATCTCTTTTTTACGAAAAGCATCATAGATATTTTTGTGGGCATCCGCTTTTTTCATCGTTGAAGAATCAACCACGGCGATGCGGGCATTGGGAAGTATTTTGTGCAATTCTTTTGCAATGCGTTGAGTGCCGATCCCAATGTGTTCGATTGGCGCTTTACATGCTGCACATTTTGCATTGTCCGGTTTGGTAAAAGAACAATGTATGCACACGTATTTTTTGGATGTGTGATGAATGAGTGCGCGATTGCATGTGGGGCACAATACAACACTCCGACATTTGCTACAGATTGAAAAAGCACTCTCACCTTGACGATTGACGAATAGGAGCACCTGTTTGTTTTTTTGAATAGCTGTTTTGATCTGATATGTTAGCGTGCGTGACAAAGGAGATTTATTTTTATCCCATCGTTCTTTTTTCATATCTACGATCTCGATTTTTGCACAAGCGTTTTCCGGTGACTGTATGAATGTGAGAGAGTCGTCCTTGGTCAGCTTGTGGACATAATCAACCGCGCGCGGTGCGGCCGATGTAAGAATATGCGTTGCATTGTGCATTTGTGCGAGTGTGCGTGATACTGTACGTGCATCATAAAGCGGATAGTGGTCCCACTGTTTATGCGAAGGATCGTGGGCTTCATCAACAATGACCATTTTGAGATCGGTGAATGGTGCAAAAAGTGCACTGCGTGTTCCAATGACAATACGCACTTTGCCGGCGCGAATGGCGCGCCATTTATGATAGAATTGCCCACGGGGAATTTTGCTGTGGAGGATGGCAATTTCTTCACTGGGAAAAAACTGATGAAAGAATTCAGAAATGTACGGTGTTTGCATGAGCTCGGGAAGAATGTAGATCGCTTGAGCAGTGTCATCGGCGCGGATCTCTTGCAAAAGCGCCAAGAGAATTGTCATTTTATCACGTACAACAGGCGCATGGAGAAAAAATGATCGCGATGACGCATGATCGGCAAGAAGTTTCTTGATGATCTTTTTTTGTGTCGGACCGGTTTCCACAATTTGTTTTTTTACGCGTGATGAAACCGGCATACCGCGCATCATGGTGCGTTGTGGAACGAAGTGCTTAAGGACGAGTCCCAAAGGTGCGTAATAATATGTGGATATATAATGCGCTAACTGTAATTGGCGCTCAGTTAAAAATGCGTTTTCAAGTACTTTGGCAATGCGTTTGAGTTGAAATTGACTGTCGCGAGGAAAATCTGGAGCGCTATTGGTCACAACACCTTCAATGGTGCGTCGTCCAATTGGGATAGTGACCAGTGTGCCAACAGGCAAGGATTCATGCCAGAGATAGAAAAACGACTGATCACGCGTGAGAGAGATGCGCGTAAGCGGTGCCACGGATATGAGATATTTTTGATCTTCTTTATTCATGAGATTATTGTAGCATAATCGCCACTCATTCATGCAAATTTAATGTTCACTTAATGTAAATTTTCGTATTATTTTATTTTCGCATGTTAGAGTAAAATATGACATTGTGCCATGATCGTGTGTGCATGGTTGAATTTGGCGTAAATAAATGATAGTCTAATGATATAACCCTATGACAACAGATACTATGCAGAGAAAGATCTTTATCGGTATTGACCTTGATGCACGCATTAAGCGTATGGCATCACGTGCGCTTGCACCATGGCAAGACCTGCCGATCAAATGGCACAAAGAAGACAGTTTTCATATTGAATTGATCACCATAGGATGGATCGGGGAAAGCGATTTTTTGCGCATTGAAGATGTGATGACAGAGTTGAGTGCGCGAACACCAGCCTTCACATTGAACTTTTCACAGATCATTGCACGCAGTAAGGATATCACCGCAACTGCCCCGCGAGAGATGCAATTGGTACAATTGATGGGAGAAGAAAGCGATGTTTTAAAAGAGTTGTATAACACAATTGGCAAATCATTGCAGATCCCTTGTGGAGAAAAGAGGTCTTTTCGTCCGGTGGTGACACTGGGTCGCATGCGTGCGCAAAAATGGCAAGAGTTAGAAACCTATCCGGAAATGTTGTTGCCCCTTACTGCAGAGATGGATGTATCCGCACTGACACTTTTTGAGAGTGTGAATGTGGATGATACATGGCAATTTGAACCCGTGGAAATATTTGACTTACAATAAAAAAACCTCCCAAACAAAGAAATGCGATCTTTGTAAGGGAGGCTGTGGAGGCTCATTTGCGGACATTTCCTTTCAGAAAGTCCATTGCAACAACCTGCTCATTTTTATGAGATTTGCCGAGTTTATCAGCATGATGTGCCAGAGTGATTCCGGCAAAGAACAATGATGAACAAAGGACAAAAATGGAAAGAACTTTTAATAACATGGCTCATCTCCGATATATAAGTTTTTGCTGGGATCTAAACTGAAGGTTAATTATAGCACAAATTAATACATATGTCAAGTATCAAAAGCGTCTATTTGTGTGGTGTGCATGTGTCAAATCACACGTGCAGAGAGATCGAGCAAACGATCGGTGGCTTTTTGCAAGGTGCAGAAGCACGACACATCGTCACGGTCAATCCAGAGTTTCTCTACAGGTCGGTGCATGACCCCATTTTTCGCGAGGTGCTCAATACTGCAGATCTGCAGGTAATTGACGGTTTTGGCGTGACATGTGCATTCTTGTGGCATGGTCAACGTGCGCAGTGTCGTATGACGGGTGTGGAGCTTATGTGGCAATTATTAGATCATGCAGATCGTAAAAACTTGTCTGTTTTTCTTGCTGCAAATGCATTTGGACTTACGCTATGGCAGGATATGCAAGATGTGATCCAATTGCGTTATCCGCACATCAGAATTTCAGGCGCAAATATCGATCCGCAAAAACCGCATATTGATGCGGATACAAAGGCAGATATCGTCCTCTGTAATTTTGGGGCACCATATCAAGAATTATTTTTACACGAACTCAAAAAGCGTCATGCATGCAAGGTGGGCATCGGCGTGGGTGGGGCATTTGATTTTGCATCTGGACGCATTGTGCGTGCGCCAAAATGGATGCGCATGTGCGGATGTGAATGGTTATGGCGACTGATCAGACAACCGAAGCGATGGCGACGGATCGTGCGAGCGGTCATTGTTTTTCCGATCTATGTTGTGTTGGGCAAATAAAGGCTTTTGTGGACGAATGAAGGGTTTTTGTGTTATGCTGTAAGTACGTTTTAATATCATTTTCACACCTCTTATGACTGACCTCAAGGGTATTCGCGTACGTTTTGCACCGTCACCGACAGGAGAACTACATATTGGCAGTTTGCGTACAACGCTGACAAACTATCTTTTTGCACGCAAAAATAACGGTACATTTATATTGCGTATTGAAGATACTGACCAAAAACGTTTTGTAGATGGCGCAATTGAGCGCTTGATCGATTCTTTGGCATGGGCCGGCATGACGATCGATGAGGGTGTGAAGATCGATGAAAGTACCGGTGTGGTGATCGAAGACGGACCATGTGGACCCTATATTCAATCCAAAAGACTTGCAATTTACAGAGAATATGTACAACAATTGCTAGATGAAGGCAAAGCATATCATTGCTTTTGTAGCGCAGAGCGTCTAGCTGAAATGCGTGCAGTGCAACAAGCGCGTAAAGAAGCACCAAAATACGATCGTCACTGTTGCGCACTTACCACAGAAGAAGTACAAGCAAAGATCGATGCAGGAGAATCGCACGTGGTACGCTTTAAAATTCCGGAAGGAATGACATCTTTTGATGATATGATCTTTGGACACATTGAAGTAAACAATGACACGCTGGATGATCAGGTGCTCATGAAATCGGATGGATTTCCCACATATCACTTGGCAGTCGTGGTGGATGATCATCTTATGGAAATCTCCCATGTGATTCGCGCGACTGAGTGGTTGGCAAGTACGCCAAAACACGTTTTACTTTATGAAGCGTTTGGATGGAAAGAGACCATGCCTCAATTCTGTCATGTTGCGCCGATTCTCAACCACAATCGCAAAAAACTCTCCAAGCGGGAGGGAAGTGTGAGCGTGCAGGATTTTCGAGACAAAGGTTATCCCAAAGAGGCAATTATCAATTTCATTGCACTTTTAGGATGGAATCCCAAAACAGAACAAGAGATCTTCACAATGGATGAGCTCATTTCACAATTTGATACTGCCAAGATGAATCGTGCAGGGGGCGTGTTCGACATGGATCGTCTCAATTGGATCTCACGTGAACATATCAAGCGCATGACGATCGAGGATCTGTATCGTGAGGGATTGCCTTTTTTGGAGCAGAAGGAATTTTTTGAAAAAGCAAAAGTTTCCAAACATAAAGAAGACTTCATTAAGAGATTGCTTACAGTGGAACAGGATCGTCTTGATACGTTTGTGCAAATCGGTGAAGAAAATCAATTCTTTTTTGCTGATGCTGTCACTGTGGATAAGGACGTTCTGCGTTGGAAAGAAAATACGGACACTGACACACAAGAGGTTCTTGCACGAGCACAAACAATTCTTGCAGCGGTATCGGAAGAGGACTGGACGCGAGAAAATGTGGAAAAAATTCTCATGGAAGCTGCTGGAGAAAAACGTGGAGATTTTCTGTGGCCTTTGCGCGCGGCACTTACCGGAGAGAAGCGTTCTCCAAGCCCCTTTGATTGTGCATGGGTACTTGGTAAAGACGAGACACTTGAGCGTATTACACATGCATTGACCTGCTATATGTAAATTTGTCCTCTAAATTTTTTGTTGCAATTGTTAAGTAACTGTCTGATGTAAAGGTAAACATATGCACACACAGCAGTCTTTAGTTGACCATTTGGTGCGTAGCGGGGTATTGACGACACCGCATATCATACAGGCATTTAGAATTGTCGATCGAAAGCATTTTGTATCGGAGGCATATAACGCTGAGACGGCATATGCAAATCAGGCATTGCCTCTCGGCTATGAACAAACGACCTCACAACCATCGGTTGTCGCATTTATGTGTGAATTATTACAACCGGAATCAGGCGAGAAGATCTTGGATGTGGGTAGCGGTTCCGGATGGACAACGGCAATTTTGGCACAGATCGTTGGTGAAAACGGTTCTGTGCATGGTGTGGAACTCGTGCCGGAGTTGGTAGCATATGGTTCAACAAATCTGGCACAATATCATTTTGCACAGGCATCGATCGTGCAAGCAACAGGAACATACGGACTGCCTGCATATGCACCTTATGACAAAATTCTTGTTTCTGCCTCCAGTATGCATATCCCACAGGAATTGATCGATCAATTATCTATTGATGGTGTGTTGGTCATGCCCATGCACAATGAGATCATTCGTTATCAAAAGCGCAGTAATGGACATAGCACGATCGATCGATTTGGCGGATTTGTTTTTGTGCCACTAATTGATCCAAGAAATTATTAATCTTTCAGACATACCCACAACAGGTGATCGGAGCAGTGACGGTATACCCGTCATTTTTTATTATGGGATTACTCTCTCCAATATTTTCATATATTGAAAATTAAAAGAACCCCAATGAAATTACTTATATAACAGCAATGCCCCCTCTCCCTACAGGGAGAGCCTGCCTGTCCGGTAGGCAGGGGCTGGGGTGAGGGTTGGTAAAAATGTATAAGAATTAAATATGCGCGTGTTGGTGGTCAAAAAACATTGACAAATTGACGATTTTGGTGTATAATCGAAAGTTAGTCGTTATTTTACATTTATCCACACATTCAACCTGAAGAGGGAATGACATGATGAAATTTTTTGCAGTATGCATGATGTTCTTGTGTTTTTGTGGCAGCGTTTCTGCAGAAGTTAATTCATACGCAGAACGTACGGAAGTGTATGATCAATGGATGAAAGCCGCAAAAAACATCGCTGGTGACGATGAGGGAGCAAAAGATGTGCTTGATTTCATCATTGCCAATGAGCAAAAGTCCATGCCGATCTATACAGATGAAGGACTCGGAATTCGTCCACTATTAAATGGTGTGCAAAAAGAAGCAAAAAGTTTGCTGGTCATCTGTCTCATGCCTGGAGATGAGAATACATCTCCGGAATGGTTTGAAACGACGGATAATAGTTTTGCTGCAGGGTTCATGGGAGATGAAAGTATGTCTATCATCGTTTTGCGTGCACAAGCACAAATGAGCGATGTGTGGAAAGGTCTACTCTTTCTTCATGAAGGTTTTCACGCTATGGCACACGTCAAAAAATTCTTTGCAGAAGAAAAAGATCCCTTACGTCATCGTGTGATCGAGGAATACTTCGCATATGCCATGGAATTCAATCTTTTGAGAAAGTATGGAGGCAAGGCGTATGAAACACTTCTCGATAAGGAGGTTGTCCGTATCAAAAAAACCGACAAAGTTGCACCAGAGTATGGTATGTATGAAAAAGAGCTCACACGAATCTTTGGTAAGTCTGTTTCACAGCGTGAAACGTTTTTGCGAGAGACGATCTTTTGGCTCAATGCACAGTTTCAAAAGATTGCCGATGAGGTGAAGCCGGAAAAGGTGGATGATGCCATTGCAACTTTTCTTCTTGGATGTTATCAAAATGAAATTTTGCAATAAGTGAAAATGAACGACAAATACCCCGTAGATGTAAATCATCTGTGGGGTATTTTAATTTTGTCCGGTGGCAGAAAAGTGCAAAACGCGGTATATTAAAAGCTATGAAAAAACTTCTCAAAAAACATTTCGGATATGATGATTTTCGCTCAATACAAGAGGAAGTGATCACGCAGTTTGTCAACGGTCGAGATGTTGTGGTGGTAATGCCGACTGGCGGGGGAAAATCTCTCTGTTTTCAGTTGCCTGCGCTCATGCGAGACGGTACGATGATCGTGATCTCCCCGCTTATTTCATTGATGAAAGATCAGGTGGACGCACTTCGCGCCAACGGTATTGCGGCGACTATGATCAATTCTTCCATTGCACCGGAAGAGATCGACATACGCATGCGCGATGCACAAAAAGGGAAATTCAAACTGATCTATATCGCACCGGAACGACTTGCCAATGCCCGGGTACGCAATTGGTTGGAACAGATCAATGTAAATGCGCTTGCAGTGGATGAAGCACATTGTATCTCGCAATGGGGCCATGATTTTCGGCCGGACTATCGTAATTTAAAACTCTTTCGTGAAAAATTTCCACAGATTCCGATCATAGCACTTACAGCATCAGCAACACAACATGTGCGTGATGATATTGTACGAGAATTAAATTTACATGATCCGGAGATCTTCGTATCCGGATTTTATCGAAACAATCTTCATCTGCGTGTCGTACCAAAAAGCGGGGCAACCGATACGATCATGCGATTGATCAAAAAACATGCGGGAGAATCTGTGATCGTCTATTGTTTTTCACGTAAAGAAACGGAAGAGCTGGCACGTATTCTCGTGGCGGAAGGTGTGAGCGCGGGAAGTTATCATGCAGGCATGAGCGTGGAAGATCGACACAACACACAAGATGCCTTTGTGCGTGATGAGATCAACGTGGTTGTTGCAACGATCGCTTTTGGCATGGGTATCGACAAGCCCGATGTGCGATTGGTCATCCATAAGACATTTTCCAAAACGATCGAAGGCTATTATCAAGAGATTGGACGCGCCGGTCGTGACGGACTTACGAGTGAATGTGTGTTATTGTTTTCCGCGGGAGATAAAATGAAATTGGATTATTTTCTCAACGATATTGCAGACGATGAACATCGCGCTCGTGAAGAAAAAAAGATCCGAGAAATGATGGATTATGCACAATCCCGTGTGTGTCGTTGGCAATGGATCACGGCGTATTTTGGGCAAGCCGGCTTACCCGCATGTGAAACATGTGATGTCTGTATGAGTGCACATGATACGGAAGACGCTACTGAGATCGTACAGAAGATCCTCTCTGCTGTTGTGCGTACAGGCAATGTATTTGGCAAAGGGCATATTGTAAAAGTGTTACGCGGCTCGCAGGACAAAAGTGTTCTGGCACGCGGACATGAGAAGCTTTCTGTTTGGGGCATTGCCAAAGAATATTCTACGGCAACGCTGATGGAATACTTTGCACATATCGTGGCACGCGGTTTTGTTGTGCGTAATAGTGGAGAATTTGAAACATATCGCATTTCAGCAAAAGGCATCGTTTTTCTCACACAACATGAAAAGATCCAGCTGCCAAAAGTAAAAGAGATCGATACACATGTGACACGTCGTGATCATGCGCTTTCGTATGATGCGGATGTGTTCAATGCACTGCGTGCACTGCGTAGGCACATTGCAGATGAGCAAAACGTTCCGGCATTTGTCATTTTTGGCGATGTGGCGCTTCGGGAGATGTCACACTATTTACCGACAACGCCGCATGAATTTGCCAAAATTTCCGGTGTAGGTAGTCAAAAACTGCAAAAATATGGTGATATTTTTACAGCACGCATCAAAGAATTGAAGGGTGAGTAATGACAAATATCACTAAAAAGAGGTTTGACATCAGTAGATATTTATATTATCATATAAGTTCGTTCTTTAATTATGCAAGAAGCATGAACATCAAAAATTCTTTCAGGGAGAGAGAACATGGCATTTACTTTCAAAGGTAAGGTTGCAGAAGTTGGTGATCTGGAGCAATTAGCTCGTGTAACTGAAAACATTGCGATATGGAATCGTATAAAACGTTGTGATGTTGTGATAGCGAAGGCAAGTGAGATTATGACACAGGATATTGATCAGATAATCGCCTTCATACGAAGTTGTAAGCACAATATTTTGATCTACGCTATTTTGCGCCTGTACATTGTAAGATATGGTGCAAAAGATTTTGCGAATGCTGATGCGATAGTTTCATTGATCAATGTTGTGAGGAATTTTTCACAAGAAGGCGCAGCACAATTGATCGATCTGCTCTTTGCTCAAACCCCGCAATTTTTTGTTGTACCGGACAATGCAGACACATCGGTACTGACGGATTTATTGCGTAATGTCTCTCAGCTTATCACGAAAATAGATAACTTTGATCTTCTGCGAGATGGTGTCATACGTGAATGCGATCTTTTTGCAAGTGATATTGTCACATACATGGCGCAAGCGATCGTGAAGGGGCATCCTGTGAAAACGTTTTTTGAATCAACGATGGTTGTGAACTATGAATGCGACCTGATCGTTGCAGTGGCACTGACAGAGAATGTACGCGTTGCTGTGTTGATGGAATTGCTTGCCAGTGATGTTTTCACTGATCCGCGAAAAAGAACAATAAATTTCATCAGAAGCACGGTTCATTTTTTTATTGAATCTTTAATCGTCGCGGCCCGACGTGAGAAAACTATATTCACGTTGCATGAATTGTGCGTCATCGCGCAAAACATCATTGATGTGAAAAATGATGGCAAGTCATCAATGGTCGAGGAAATGTTCGTGATCACAGCAGCACTGCCACTCTTTTGTAAGGAAAATGATGTGATCACTTTAAGCAAGGCGTTTGGTACCGCATCGGGTAGGCATGCATTGATATGTTCATTTTTATCCGCGTGTACGAGTCTTACCAATTACCAGCTGAAAATGCTTGCGGAGTTGGTGGGAACAACAAAATATGGTGGTAAAGAAGCAATGGATCAATTGCGTATCGCCAAAGAAAAATTCGGTTTAACAGCTGATATTGAGAAAGATCTTGATTTTGCAAATAACAGATTTCCACTTATGTCTGGTTTGTTTATCGAAATACGCGAAGTATGAGATCCAATCTTTCGGATGATGGGAAACTGGCATGATCTCAAACAGATCTGCCAGTTTTTATTTTGTATGGATCATATAGTTCCATATTTTGTGTTTTTATGATTAAATATACAGATGGCTACAGATCACTATACAACGCTTGGCGTACAGAGAACAGCAACGCAAAAAGAAATTAAGGCGGCTTTTCGTGCGCTTGCGCATACACATCATCCGGACAAGGGTGGTGATGAAAAGAAATTTCAAGAGATCAATCGTGCCTATCAAACGCTCTCCAACACAGAAAAGCGTTCGCAGTATGATCGTTATGGCGAGGCGGCACAAAGTTTCAATGGATTTGGCGGGGGTCAAGGTGGTTTTGAACATGCACAATATTATACGCATTTCACACGAGGGTATACAGATCAACGATTTACAATGTCGTCACTCAAAAAGATCCCTTTTTTGACATGGATCATGCTCTCGCCGTTGATCATTCTGGTTATATTTTTTGGTGCGATTATTTTGGGCGTGTCACTCATACGATCAGTGAGTCGCAGTTTGAAATAGTTGTATATGATAGAGAAATGTAAAAAGGATGAGAAGATCGATCTTCTCATCCTTTTATCTTTGGGTTATTAGGATAAAACAACCATGCGGCGATTCTTGATCACTTGGCACAGATGTTCCGACGTGAACAACACTGCATCAAACATGACATGCAACACGATCGCATAGATCAGTCCATGTGTGAATGCAACGTAGAACATATAGATCCCGATCACATAACTGTTCAACATCCCTGAAGGTCCTTGGTATTTATGACCATCGCGAAATTTTGCGTTGCTCCATAAAATCGCGCCAACATACAAGAGATACGTCCAGTGGTCGCTATTTTCAGGCAGAATCGGCATGTGAGCAATTGCGCCAATTCCCAGTGGAATGCAGTAGGTGCTCCACGCTGAGAAAGATAACACGCGTGTGAAAAATTCAACGATGCTCATCGAATAATTTTCCTTTGCGCGGCATACGGCTACTGTGATACCCAGACATACTGCCATAGACAGTCCAATGCTGATTGCAAGAGTTGATATGTCGGAGGCGAGCCACTGGAAAAGCGCAAATATATATCCGTTGAATTGATAGATCACATTCTCCGGAATATATGCTTTCATTTTCAGCACAACAATGAACGAAAAAAGAAAGACCGGTCCAGAGATCAAAAAGGGAACTTCAAATTTTGCCAGAATGAATACACAAAGACATACAGCCAGTGCAACGATGATCCATGGCAGAAATGCGTTTGAAAGATAGACCGAGATCAATCCAACAAATATCAATAAACTTCGGTGGTTAAACTCTTCGGTTACGCCAGCCTCAATTGATACGAGCCATTTGAGTGGCAGGGATTCTGCCATAACGGTTCCGTCTTCATGGGCGTCATTACTTCCAAACCAGTCTAACTGACCACAAAAGAATGCATAGAGCGCCATGGGTGTGCCGATTACAACAATCGCTTCCCAGAAATGTCCGTTAACATCCATATAGGAGAACGGATCAAATTCTGTGAAAAACCACTTGCTGAGAACATACCAGAGTAAGATGTTGAATAGCATAAGTCCGACCTTGAGGAACATGTTCAAATAAATTCCTGCCCGGACTTTTGCATCTCCTTCGCGCGATGCTGTGAGAAAATGCTTCCATAAACGGAGTTGATTTTTTGTAAACTGTGCACCGGATACGACTGAATCAATGCCAGTGTTCAGCCAATTGATCCAGGTAATATTTCTGCCTTTTCGTTGCACGAGACTGCTGAGGATGTATTTTACAAGCATTTCTAACATGAGTACACTCCTTTGGTAGAGTTTTGCGATTGGATAATTAGTATCCTAAATATTTTGGATAAAAAAGAACAACTGCGAATCATAACACAAACACAATAATATGTCAAAGATCTAAAATCACATGAAATTAGTCTAAAAGAAGAAATAATTGTAGAATAAAAGGAGAAAAAGGCTTGTGTAATGATATGAGCTTTACAAATAATTCACAATAATATTATGCATGTACAAGAATTTCGCAGAAAGATCTCAGCTGGAGCAACGATCATCGTAGACGGCAAAGAGCTCGATGTTTTGGAAGTGGTGTTATTTCGCTTTAAAGATAAAAGTTTTTATATCAAGTGTTTTCTTTCAGATGGCTATGTATTGGCCGATGATGCGCACAGTGATGCATTTGTACTTGTACGTGAAGTGACATGTGATATTACAGAACCATTCCCCAAGGAATTGACATTTGATGAAAAAAGCTTTACATTCCTTTTTGAAGCACATGCTGTAGCGGAACGCATCAGTGGCGAAGAAATTTTCAAAGAGGGTGATAGTGAGACTTTTTGGGATTATGAATCTGAGGATGGTTCCTATCTGAGTTTGGGCATACATGATCACAGTGGTGAAAGACAGGATTTTTACGGGAAAACCGTTCATGACATTGAATTTGTGTAAAAAATAGACGTTTATTTTACAATTGCAGAGAGGGGGAAAGTGATGGAGAAAGAACTAAATTGTTTTGTTGTATCGGCATTGTTTAGCGCGCACACGTCGCAAGGAAGGTTTTTATGTCAGCAATATTTCAAAAAGTGCATTGAAGCACAAGGCGTGCGGGACGCAAAGGAGATCTTTGAACGATTATTTACATCGCACATGGCAAAAAGATATCATCTCGCAGTGGAAGATATTCAATTGCTGCAACATGGATCAATGACCGTAAAAAAAGTGCCATTTGAAAGCTGTATTAAAAGTAAAAAGCGTGCAGAAAAAAAATTAGCAAAAAAGAATTGACTGCATACGCATTTTTCTTGTATGATGTATGCAACCGGAATCAGTGCGTAATCCTGCTGTGCTGATTCGGCGACGAGATAACACCGGTTAACACTTGTCGTGCACCCATCCTGGCGGATTTTGCAGGGCCATTACTGCAGGGAGTTTCTCATCGGAGAACGTGCTTGTCTGATTCGGATGTTCTGAATTGTACATGAGACATGCAGTCTGTGAATGAATGGCACAACTCGTGTCCACAAACTACCGCGCGAATACGTGGGTTAGTAGCGGCGAGCGAACAGCACGGCGCATCTGTTGTGGATCACAAAAACAAGCAGCATATCTGCATAAGATATGCTGCTTTCTTTTTGATACATGTATAATATATTTTTGCAAATGAAAAACGGATCGGATATGAGTTCATATCGGATCCGTTTTTATCGTAATGGGGTCATGATCGTCTATGGGAGAAAGTTGTCGATGATCAGTCTGCTTTCTACAACTACATCAACGGTTTTGAGGATTGTATACTCATTATCATCCTCACCATAGGCAATGAGCTTGATCGATAATTCACCACAGGCATCACATTTTACATAGGGTCTGATCTGGTATTTTCTACCAGCCATGAACACTCTCATGATAACTTCCTCCTGTAATTGCGGGTCTGGAGTGTTATCGGTCGTGAGGACACCTTTACTATGCGGTGTCTTGCGCCAATACAGATCTTTTTTACACAAAATTTCGGGTAACATAGAGAGGATCTCCTTTTGGTTGTGAATGAATCGAATAGTACAATTGAGAGAATATTGTCGTGCAAAATTGTAACAGAACATCGTAACAGAAATATCATGATCGGTCAATTGTAAAATTCAGCAATGTAAAAACTTAAAATATCACTAATATATCAAAAGAACCCCCTCTCCCTCCGGGAGAGGGTTGGGGTGAGGGATAGCGTGAGGGTGAAATTGACTTTCAGTCAATTTTGACGTAGTATAATATGTTGTACATTAACAGGTTTATAAACTGCATATCTGTTTTTTGCATGTTATTTGGTAGATCAATCTATGGAGGAAATGAGATGAGTAGATTAGCATACGTTGGTGGACAAGTGCGTGCAGCACAAAATATTTTGCAACTCGTAGCGATTGCAAATGGAATACAACCCACAATTAAGGACCTGACCGATCCGGAAAAGAAAAAGGAGTATGAAAAAAGTTTGGACGTTTTGCGTGCAGGGATCGATCGATTGATCCCAAGCAGTGCCAGGGTCGTGGGAAGTTTCGCTGTGGGATGTAATTATCCCGATCTCCGTCATTTTGCCATACGTACGTATATGAAAAAACATGGCATACAAGAACTCGAAGATGTGGAGATATTTCTCGCGGTACTTACCAAAGATCCATATCCGGAAAACGATATCGCGAGAACGCTTCTGCGTGATATTTTTATCGCTGCAAAGGATGTGCTTATCCTTCCATGTAATTCAACTGTGCTCGATCTGCAGCAGATAAGTGCAAAGATCGATAACATTCTGAGAGAGCTTGTCGCATTGAAGTTGAGACGATTTGATCACATGCCGGCACTTGATATTTTCATTGCGGAAGTTGCCGATGCGATTGCACAAAGAGTTGAGGATGGTTTTTCTGTGGACTATTTTTTGAATGAGAGCATACGTACGGCAAGTTTCATTTGCAATATCGTTGTTGCAATTACGCAAAAAGAACGTGTAACCGTGGAAACGCTCCTCACTGCTCTGCAAACACCATTGTTTACAAATGACGCATGCAAAGAAATGATGTTATACGAACCATACATCGGCGAAACCTACGATCTATTCTTGCAAAGATTCATTGCCTTGGTAGAACAGGAAGGCTACGATCTGACGCTCGATCACTTACGGCTTGTGGCGTTCAATATCATTGTTGATCCTGATCATGATGATCCGATTGTACGAATGCGAGAAGATTTTGTGATCTCGCGTGCGGTGCCCCTGCTTGTAAATGATGCAGAGGAATCTTATGCTGTTGCACGATCGTTTGTCTCCAGAATAAGTGCACATCGATTCATTGCTGCGTTCTTGCGACAGTGTAAAGTGCTTACAGATGCGCAACTGAAACACCTTGCCAATTGCGTCGACAAAAAAGAACCTTTTGGTGCAGAAGCCGCCGAGCAGGTCCTTGCAGCGAAGGAGAGATTTCTTCTGGATGTTGATGTAGAAAAGGTGCTCAAATCTGTGGAAGACGGTACAACAATGGGATTGGCGATCATTATCGGTGGCCCGGAAGGTGTGCCAGGCTCTATCACCTTTGAACAAATGCAAGCGTTTATAAAAAAAATGCAGGACCTTGCAAATCCTGACAATACCGTGCATTAAAAATGCGCAAAGGAGGTGAAAACCGGGTAGTTCTCAAAAGAGATCCACCCGGTTTTAATTTTGCTTGCGAATACGTGTTCAGTATAAGAGTGAAATGGTTGTAGCTGGAAAATGAAAAATCGACATTACTATAAAAAGAAAACCACCACAGAAGTGGCAGCTCTTTTGGTGTTTGGCACCTTCTGATATTATACACCAAAAAATACCTTTTGTAAAGTATCGGATGTACATATGGCAGTTAGTGACTATTCACCATTTTTCAAAAAATACCTTTAAGATCATTGTCATTGCGAGGAGGAACGACGAAGCAATCTAATTCATCAGATATGCCGTTCGTCACCGTGTTCCTCGCGAAGACGCTACTCTTATGGCAGTTATGCTGGACAGTGATATTAAGTAGTGATACAATATCACTATAATTATATAATAATACAAAAAATGAATGAGACAAAAGAACTTACGCGCAAGCAACATATGATCATGGAGACGATCCGTGAGATCCTCGAGCAAGGATCCAAAAACCCCACAGCTTATAAAGTGCACAATGCACTCAAGACGGATGGACATGATGTGGGTTCGCTCAAAGGAACAGTGCAAGTTGTGGAAGCATTGGAAAAGAAGGGAATTCTCAAACGTGATGAGGATCGCAAGATCTACATTGTGAGAAATGAGACATTTATGGATCTGGACAACATCTTTTCGATTCCCACATACGGTCTTGCCTCATGTGGGGAAGCGTTGGCTTTTGCAGATAATAATGTAGAAGGATATGTGCAAGTATCCAAGAGTCTTTTTCGCAAAGAAAAACCCGCACAGCTTTTTGCGGTAAAGGCACTTGGAGATTCCATGAACAAAGCTGATATCAATGACAATGATTATGTCGTTTTTGCAAAATATGATCATGGTGAAGATCTTGAAGGAAAAATTGTTGTTGCGGTGATCAACGGTATGGCAACGATCAAGATATATCAGAAACTCAAAGGAAATATGATTGGCTTATTCCCACAATCCAAAAACAAGAAACATCAGCCCATCTATCTTGACCGCTCAGATCAGATCCTCATCGCCGGTGTGTTTCGCAAGGTCCTGCCGACGTCGTACAGAAAGGGTCGCAAATAAAAGATTGTTTTACATAAAAAATTAAAAACCACTGTCTCCAGATAAAGGCAGTGGCTTTTTGTATGATGTGCAATATGCATGTTTCATGATGCGCGTTTTCCCGCAATATATCCCATCGTTCGTTCATCGGGATTCAGACGATCAAAGATCCGATTGAGAATGTCTTCGAAATGATCACCAAATGTTGCGGTGCCATCAGCACATTTTTTCTTGTACTCACAACCCTCCTTGAATCCTTTTTGAAATACAGTTTCAACATGAAAAATTGTGGTCATATGCAGTCTCCAAAAGTATTTTCATCAATATGTGATGAATTCATGAAATTTATTAATGAACGATGATCAAATTAGTTTATAAATATAACACAAATCTATGCCCTAATCAATTGACATTATGTGGTTTGCTGAATTAGAATGAAAGACCGCAAAGAGAAGAAGTATATTAACTGTGCATTGTACTTTTATACATGAAGGAGGTAAATCCCAATGATACGTACCAAATGCATTATATTACCACCATCCGCAGGGGATGGACTGCGCATATCTGTGATGTCACGACACACATTAAATGATGGTGTTACACCAGATCCACGCATATGGCCATCGTCATATGATCTGTGGCTCAAAGATGTCGCACCGCCGGACGCGATCGTTGGTAAATATTATCGTGGAGAGATCACTTTTGATCAGTATTACAACCTGTATCAAGCGCATTTGCGTAAAGACCATATTGCAGTGATCGTACAAACGATCGCACGCTACGCTCTGCACAAGAGGATTACTTTTCTGTGCATCGATTGGATGCCGGTCATGTGCCATCGCACACAATTGGCATACGAGTGCTTGTATTATGAGCCAACGCTCCATATCCAAAACTTCTAAAAAGCCGGATGTTCCAAAAGGAACACCGGCTTTTACTCTATAAAATTCACATAATTAAATTAGCAAAATGTGAAAATTGGGAATAGAATAAATAGAGAGAACATTTATACACACACATGGAGCATAACGATCTGACAAAAGGTAATATCTCCAAGCAGATAAAAATGATCGCAGTACCCGCGAGCATCGGCTTCTTTTTTAACACGATGTACAATGTTGTGGATACCTATTTTGGCGGACTCGTGTCAACCGATGCTCTGGCGGCATTATCTTTATCCTTTCCTGTGTTTTTTATTATCATTGCACTTGGATCAGGCGTGTCAACTGGAGCAACTGTTCTTATTGCAAATGCACTTGGCGCCAAAGACGAAGACCGTTCACGATTGTATGCATTGCAAGCATTGAGTTTTTCTGTGATCACAAGTGTGATTTTGACAGTCGCCGGATACTTTGTTGCACCTTTTCTATTTACTGTTTTGGGCGCAACAGGTGATTATCTTGCAATCTCGGTATCATATATCAATATCATATTACTGGGGTCGGTATTTTTTGGATTGACATTTGTAATGAATGGTATCTTGAATGCACGAGGGGATACCAAAACGTTTCGGAATTTTTTGATCTTTGGATTTTTTCTCAATTGCATTTTGGATCCAGTATTTTTATTTGGCCTATGGGGCTTTCCGGAGCTTGGTCTTCCGGGTGTTGCGTGGGCTACATTTTTGATACAAGTGATTGGTGTTGTATATATGGGAAGCGTTCTTATAAAAAAAGATATTTTTTGCAAAGGTTGTTTTCATATGTTCTATCCGAAAGTGCAATATTTCAAAGAGATCGCACAACAAGGATTTCCCGCAAGCTTGAACATGTTGACGATCGCTGTTGGTATTTTCATCATCACGTATTTTGTTGCACCGTTTGGAAAAACCGCAGTCGCTGCATATGGCATTGCAACAAGGATCGATCAGATCGCATTATTACCGACAATTGGACTAAATATTGCAGCATTGACTCTTGTGGGGCAAAACAACGGTGCTAAGAAATTTGATCGATGCGTCACGGTCTTCCAGACGTCGTTGCGATACGGGTTTTATGTTTGTGTGATTGGCATGATCGGTGTGTATTTTTTTGCGAGTCAACTTATGGGATTATTTACACATGATGCAGATGTATTGCATGTAGGTATACATTATTTGCGCATCTCCGTTTTCATCTATTGGGCATATATGATCTTGTTTATCACCGTATCGGTGTTACAAGGTCTCAAAAAGCCGAACTTTGCTCTATGGATCGGTGTGTATCGTCAAATTCTTGCACCTGTATTGTTTTTCTACGTGTTTAGCAAAATGCTCGGATGGGGAGCTGATGGTGTGTGGTGGGGAATCTTTGCGATCAACTGGACAGCTGTTGCAATCACACTTTTGTATGCGCGACATGTAATGAAAAATATTTTATCAGTTACTGCCAAAGAGTAGTTTTATCACCATCTCTCCCTAAACGTCATTGCGATCCGCCTCGGGCGGAGAAGCAATCAGAAAGATTTTTAACCCCCTCTCCCTATGGGAGAGGGTTGGGGTGAGGGACAATACCATAAAAACGAAGGTAAATAAAAATGTAATGAACTCTTTAATTCATTGTTGACAGCGCAATGCAACTACGGTACGGTCTCAGTATACAGAGTTCTTTAATTGGGTGTAGAAACATATCAACAATCACGGCCAAAAAGGAGACGATGATCATGCAAAAAAGAGAAGTTGTTGTGGCGATGAGCGGACTGCCTGGGAACATGCCCACAAAGATCGTTGAGCACATTTTGCGAGCGGATAAAGAAAAATATCCATTCATATTATGTCCGCATGCATTGACTGGTCCCGAGGTCACACAAAAAACGGTGACCATATATAGGAAAAAGATCAAGCTATATCAACCTGATCGTGCAGAAGAATTTTTTGATGCAGTAGAGCGTTTCGAAGATACGCGTCCCGTGGTCATTGTGGATTACACGCATGCATCGGCAATTGAAAAAAACGTGCAGCTGTATTGTGCTGAGGGAATCCCGTTTGTTATGGGAACAACTGGTGGAGATGAAAAGTGGATCAAAAAGATCGTAAAAGAAACGACCAACTGCGCCATTGTCGGCCCGAATGCATCCGCACAGATCGTTGTCTTTCAAGCGATGATGACCTATGTGGCTACAACGTTTCCCGATATTTTTCGTGGATTCACACTTGAAGTTGTAGAGAGTCATCAAAAAGGGAAAAAGGACACCAGCGGTACTGCCAAGGCCATTGTAAAGAATTTCAATGCCATGGGCATTCCGTTTACGTTCGATCAGATCAGAAAGATCCGCGAACCCAATGAACAACGTGCCATTGGCGTACCCGAAGAATATCTTACCGGACACGCATGGCATACATATACTGTGCGTGCGCCGGATGATAGTGTATTCTTTCAATTCACGCACAATGTCAACGGCAGAGATACGTACGCTCTCGGCACATTGGACCTTATCAATTTTTTGATGAATAATATCAAGATCGGAAAAACCTATTCCGTGATCGACTGTGCAAAAAAAGCACAAAAAATGAACACGATGGTCAATTGAGAAGATCAGATCTCACGAACCAAAACAGCACATGACGACACCGTCACTGTGCTGTTTTCTTTTTTTACGTGGCGGTATTGCCAAAAATAATTACATCAAGACCGCTTTCATTTTGACATTTTCTCTATTTCCTATACTCTTCAGAGTAAGAAAAAAGGTTTAAACAACAGTAAAGAATAAACTTTTTTGAGCATAAAAGTCCATTAACAATGCTTCATAACCGATCAATCACATCTGGAGGAGATTGCCATGAGCAAAGTGCAAGAAGAATTGTTGAAATTACCTGACTTTGTACAATTGCCAACGTTAGAAAGCCAATTATGTGCTCTGACACCGCACGATGGCCGCTATGCCGAATCGACATATTTACTGGCAAACTATTGTTCCGAAGCCGGTCTGCAGAGACTGCGTCTTTTGACGGAGATCGAATATCTGATCTATCTCAACCCGCATTTGATCAACAAAGTGGACGAACAGCAATTACGCAATATCTATGGAGGTTACGACGTAAGCGCCGCCATGCGGATCAAGGAGATCGATCGAAAGATCAATCACGATGTCAAAGCGGTCGAATATTTCATTTGCGACCGCTTAGATCAATTGAACAAGGGACATCTCAAACCGCATGTACATAAATTTCTCACCTCGGAAGACGTGACCAACGCGGCGATCGGTATGATGTTCTCCTTGGTGTATGACAAGATCATGCGTCCCGAAATGATGAAACTTCTGCAGATGATTTCTGCCCATGCAAAAATGTGGCAGGGTCAGCCAATGCTTGCTCGTACACACGGTCAACCGGCAAGTCCGACAACTGTGGGAAAAGAATTTGCGATCTATGCATCGCGCATTGGTCAGATCATGCAAAAACTGGATGAACTGCCCATCACGATCAAATGGAATGGCGCAAGCGGTAACTACAATGCGCACATTGCTGCAGATCCTGCACGTGACTGGTTTGATTTCAGCATCAATTTTGTGGAAATTCATCTCGGTTTTACGGTTGAGTTGTACACCGCACAGACAAATCATTATCTGTATGTTGCGGACATTTTACATCAATACAAAAATCTGTGCTCTGTTCTGATCGATCTGTGCCAAGATATCTGGCTCTACATTTCCTACGACAATTTCAAATTGAAACCAAAGGATGGGGAAGTGGGCTCATCGGTGATGCCACACAAGGTCAATCCCATTGATTTTGAGAACGGGGAAGGTAACCTGGGACTTGCAGAGATCAATTTTGGCTACTTGGCGAGTAAATTGCAAAAATCCCGTATGCAACGCGATCTTTCTGATAGTACCACTTTGCGCAATCTGGGTGTGCATTTTGGTTCGTTTCTCATTGCGATCAAAAGTATCATGCGCGGTTTGGGAAAGATCGATATCAATGAGCAGAAACTTCTGGAAGATCTCGAAAGAAATCCTGCCATACTTTCAGAAGCGATCCAATCTGTGATGAGAGGGCATAATATCCCAAATGGCTATGAGCGACTCAAAGAGATCACCAGGGGCAAAGTCGTGGATCTGGATATATTGCGAACGTTCGTTGCTTCACTGAAAGGAGAGCTGCCTGCGGGAGCTTTTGATTATCTCTTTCATACAGTTCCCAGTGCATATACCGGACTAGCCGAGCAGTTAGTGGAAAATTGTTTGGATGAAGTGACCTGATAATAATCACTGTGTCAAAGACACGCAAAAATGAACAGCATATAGCCGCGCTATATGCTGTTTTCCTTTTATTCGATATTTTTTCTCATGCTATAAATAACTATAAATTGTCATTTCGGACATGCCTGTCCGCCTCTGGTGGAATCCGGAATCTAGAAAAATTTAATATGTAATGCAAAAATGTTAGTAAAAAATATATTTTAGTCATATCTTGTCGTCCTGATTTTGTTATAGTATAGTTCCATGTAGAAGTTGAAAGTGAAAAAATTAGTACCTACACAACCATTTTCCAAGAAGGAGACATCGTATGAATTTACTGGCAAAGGAACAGGAACGGACAGTACAAATATCAGCATTCATGAGTGGTGTATATCTGTGGATGAGCATAGGTCTTCTCATTACCGGCATGATCGCACATTGGTTCGGCACGACGGGAGAATTGAGCCAGTTCGCACAAAAGAACATGTTTCTCTTATGCATTGCAGAACTGGGTATCGTATTTTACCTGTGTGCACGTATTGAACGCATGACCGCATTAACCGCACAGATGGCATTTGTCATCTATGCAGCGCTCAACGGCATCACGTTGTCAACGATCTTCATGATATATACACAACAGTCGATTGCGACCACCTTCATGATCTGTGCAGCAACATTTGCAATGTGCAGTGTCTATGGGTATACCACAAAAAAAGATCTGACGTCCTGGGGAAGCTTTTTGTTCATGGGGCTCATCGGTCTTGTGATCGCTACGTTTGTGAACGTTTTACTGCAAAGTCCGGCCATACATTTTGCCACATCAGCCATCGGTGTTATTGTTTTCGTTGGGTTAACGGCATATGATACGCAAAAACTCAAAGCGATGTCTGGCGTGGAAGGTTATCTCGTTCGCAACAAGCAGGTCAGCAACGCGGCGATCATGGGCGCATTGGCTCTGTACCTTGATTTCATCAACCTCTTCTTGTTCTTCCTACGATTCTTTGGTGTTTCTCGAGACTGAGATCATTCCACGTAGAAGATGAATATGTGGCGGCAAATCACCGAGTTGATTTGCCGCCATTTAAATTGTCTTCGCGAGCCCGCTATATGCGGGCGTGGCGATCTATACAAAATTTTGATTATTTGATCTGCACATGCTACAGTACAAACATTATTTGGGATCTGTAAACAATCATATTTTTGTGTATGTCACCGATCCTACATCTTCCAAAACATGCTATGCCGCGTGAAAAACTCATTGAAAAAGGCCCTGAAAATCTCAGAGACAGCGAGCTTTTGGCAATCCTTCTCCGTACGGGTGTAAGAGGGAAGAACGTCATCGAACTGTCGCGAACTATTTTACAAGATCATCCGACCAAAAAACTGTTGTCACGAAATTACAAAGATCTCGCAAAGATCAAGGGCATCGGCCCGGCAAAGGCGTGCAATATGTTGGCAGCATTTGAACTGACCAAGCGCGCATTGGACGTGCAAGACAATAATCTTCCATCACTTACGCGCGCGATCGATGCCGTAGCACAACTTCAAGAATTACGTCATGCAAAACGTGAGTATTTTGTTGCGCTCTATCTCAATGCACGCAATCAATTGGTGCACAAGGAAACGATCTCGATCGGCACACTGAACGCCAGTCTCATCCATCCGCGCGAGATCTTCAAACCGGCAGTGGATCATCTTGCTGCCTCACTGATCGTTGCGCACAATCATCCCTCAGGTGACACAGAACCGTCACATGACGATATGATGGTCACCAAAAGGATCACAGAAGCAGGACATATCATGGGCGTGGAGCTCATCGATCACATCATCATCACCCACAACGCATTTTACAGTTTTCAAGAAAGAAACATTTTATAGTGCCATACCGATTCGATATGTCATTGCGATCCGCCTCGGGCTGAGAAGTAATCCAGAACCCTTAAAGATTGAAAAAGCAATATTTTTACAGGTTTCAATAAAAGAATATAATCATATTAACAAGTAATAAATCAATAAATACGGCAATACTTTTATGAAAAATAATCTAAACACGATATTATCGCAAATATTAAAAATCATGATGATCTTCTTTTTACTGATCTCTTCCGTCTATATATTTATGCATCTCTTTTTCTACAAGTCACATACATTTATCATTGTAGATAACGTTCAAGATGACAGAGCCTCTTTTATTACCAAAAGCCTCAAAAAAATTGCTGAATCATCCGCATTCACCAAAGTCATGGATAGTCAGGATGTTTTGCAACTGATAAGTATCTTTGCGATTTTCGGTGGTGTGTTGGCATACATCTTTCAAACCATCGTTAAAGCCGATTTGATCAATGAAAATGAGAAGGCAAAATTGGATAATAGAAGATTTACAGAAGCACAAGCATTTAAGACTATAGGACTCGTGGGATATTATCACTATGAGATGGTTAGAGAAATTGATGAGAAGGACGAGGAAGAAGAAAATGAAGATGATGATGATATTTGTGGAAAGGAAGATCTTTTGAATAAAAATGTACTACTTGATGATGCAATAAAACAGACGTACAAAGCTATGGAGTTTGCAAGTGAACTTAACGAAAAAGATTTCAATCATGGACCGCTGTTGTACATCTGCAAAAATAATCTAGCATGGTATCTGGCAGAGCGAAAAAATGAAAACGATGCCGAAGAGGCGTGTGCACTTATAAATGATTGCATAGAAAAACTGCACACATACCCCACACATGCGCATGCTTGGAAATCAACTTTATGTTTCGTGAATGAAAGATTCAAAAAACAAACAAAATGCTAGAATTCTGGAATAAATTTCATATTTAAAAGCCTGTTTATTTTTACATTAGTAACTACGTACAGTATATCATAATACTTTCAATATTCAAACATAGAAGAATGATGCCCCCTCTCCCTCTGGGAGAGGGCTGGGGTGAGGGAAATATTTTCATCCTAACCAAACACGTCATTGCGCCTGTCCGCCTTTGGCGGAAGCATAGAGAAGCAATCCATGATCCGAATTGACACCAATCAGTATTCCTGCTTTTATTATGGCAAGATATTTTTGTTGTTTTGACAATTACATATAATACACGAAACCACTACACAGGAGGTAAAAAGAGATGGAAAAAAAAGCATTCACTTCTGCACAAACATTTTTACAATGTATCAATTGTCAGCATACCGCCGATCTGCTGGATGAGCGCACGTTCTCTTGTCCGAAATGTGGCAGTCTCTATGATGTTGTGCATAACTCAGATGTGAGCAAGTTACTCGATTTTAACGCATATACAAAGATCTTTGACGAACGCGCGCAATCAAAACATCATCTGTACCTCAATCCACGTTCGCGATCCGGCGTATGGCGTTTTCAGGAATGGATCATGCCATATCTGCCAACGCAATACATCACGACGCTTGGCGAAGGTAATGTGCCGATCGTTCGTGCCGGCAGATATTTACAGGCATGGATCGGTGATATTGAATTGTGGATCATTTTGGAAGGCATGACACCGACAGGATCTTTCAAAGATTTTGGCGGTACGGTCATGATCTCTGTAGCCAAGGCTGCCGGGATCAACGCAATCGGATGTGCTTCCACCGGTGATACGTCCGCTATGGCCGCTGCATATGCATCAGCAGCGGGTATGAGATGTGTCGTTGTATTGCCAAAAAATTTGGTGACTGCGGCACAAATCGCACAACCACTTGTACACGGTGCAACAGTGATCATGCTCCCGGGAACTTTCGACGTATGCATGCGTGTTGTACGTGAACTTGTGCAAGCAGGTTTACTTTTTCCGGCAAACAGTCTCAACCCCACACGCATTGAGGGACATCAGGCGACAGTATTTCTCACAGCACAATTCTTCAATTGGGAATTGCCCGATTTCTTTGGAGTACCGGTAGGCAACGGCAGTAATGGCAGTTCCATTGGTAAAGGTATTCGTACCATGCAATCGTTCGGCTATACAGGAAAAATTCCGCATATTTTAGGTTGTCAGTCAGAAGCAGCGCATCCGTTATCACTGTCATGGCTCAAAGCATGTGATGCACGACAAAAGAACGTAGAATCAGCATGGCGTGAAATTTACAAGCCCCAGATGAGCGTTGGCGTTACGACCGCAACTGCTGCATTGATTGGTAATCCGGTATCGTGGCAGAAAGTCATTCGCGAAGTGGTTCACACTGACGGGATGATGAACATCGTACCGGAAGCTATGCTCAATGAGGCGGTAGCTGTATGTGGTAAAGATGGACACTTTGTCTGTCCGCAAACCGGCACAGTTCTTGCAGGCATCAAACAGGCTGTAGAAAGTGGGCAAATCGCCAAGGGATCACGCGTTGTCGCTGTGTCCACAGCAAATGGTCTCAAATTCACAGAGTCAGCGACAATGGGGTTGCAGGATACGATCATTCATGCACAGGACTGTAACACAGAAACAGTTGCAAAGATCATGGGTTTCTAGAGAACACTCTACAAAAACAGTAGTGTCACACAATGTGATACTACTGTTTTCTTTTACTCCAAATTCCCCCTCTCCCTATGGGAGAGGGTTGGGGTGAGGGCATTTTTTATCCCAACTAAACACGTCTTTGCGATCCGCCTCGGGTGGAGAAGCAATCCAGCCCCTTTTGTCATTCCGGACTTGATCCGGAATCTAGTCTTATGTCATCCCGCCTGTCCGCCTTTGGAGGAAGCGAAATCGAGGAATCCAGAGAACAAAATCAACATGTTCCAAGATGAAAACAGTTGGAAATTATAGCAACTATCCGGAAACTCCGAATAGTTCACAAAACCCCATCAAATTGGCAAAAATGAATAAAAACATTGATTTATTGGTGAAAATGTGCTATAATAAGGGTGTAGAGAACTTAACAATATTACAAAATACGGATCTTTTCTTGTGAAATACACAGGATGGGCAAACTGGGAAATCTGCGGTGCGCCTTACGGGATCTGTAACTGACATGCTTTACAAAGCGGTTGGGAGATTTCATTCAGTTGTCGAACTGGATCAAAACTCTTAGCCGCTTTTTTTGTTTGGTTAAGAGATAATCAAAGAAAGTGAGGCACGCCTATGATATATCGCACAAAACATTTTAATCAGTAATAATATTCATTATGACAATTTACACACCAAAGATCCAAAAAGCGATTCAATTCGCGATCCAAACGCATGAGATCGATCAAAAACAAAAAAGAAAAGGTAAAGACATTGCGTACATCATCCATCCGTTGACTGTGGGACTGATCCTCGCACGTGCAGGTGCATCGGAAGATGTCATTGTTGCGGGCATTTTACATGATACGATCGAGGATTCGCTGGAACAGCATAAAGTCACAGCAGAAACAGTAGAAAAACTGTTTGGCAAAGAGGTGGCAACGTATGTGCTGAGCGTGACAGAAACAAACAAGGCATTGCCGTGGGAGGAACGCAAAGAACACGCCCTGGCACACATCGCGACATTATCAGAAGGATCCCTGCTAATCAAATCTGCAGATATCCTGGTAAATGGTACAGAACTTCTCGATGACCATGCACAGCATGGTGATGCTGTATTTAAACGATTCAACGCCCCGAGCAAGGAACTGCTCATCAAAAATCAATTGCGTCTCATTACGGCGATCATAAAGAAGTGGGCTGATAACCCATTGGCACAGGACTTGAAATTCTTGGCGTATAGTTTATTTGGGATCTGTGAGTTGGCATTTATGATGGCTGAGCCGGCACGGAGCATTCCACACAGAGAATATGATGAGAATGCTGTGATCTCATGTCCAGTGTGTTTATGGCAGGGAATGGGGAGGGATGCATTATCGGAATCTGGGCATGTATGTGTTGAGTTACGATGCCCAATCTGCGATAAGATGATCATTGTGGCTGAATTCGCGATGTTGAATAAAGCTTTATAAAACCCCATAAAATTGGCAAAAAGGGAAGAAAAGGGGTAGAATTATAATTATGTATTATAGAAATTTGAAAGAAATTAATTATGACCTCCAAAAATAGCATTATCGACAATCATAGTCATAATAACCTCTATCGAGCCATATCCGACGCAATAGGGTCTGACACAATAGGCATAGATATTGAGGTCGGATATTTTTATCTCTGTGGTTTTGAACTTTTGTCAAAAAAACTCAGTAAAATCAAAGTGCGATTATTAGTTGGTTCTTATATTGACCCAGAAGCTATGCCAACTTTGATAATGGAGTCGATGAAAAAATCAACGATAAATCTTGATCCTTTTCAGCCTAGAAGCATTCCGTCATCAAAACAAGAAAGAGTCCGAGCTTTTAGCGAAGGCATTAAAAAACTTGCAAACCAAACGTCAATATTTGACGCGCCGGAAGCACAGGAATCATACTCAATTCTCGAAAAAAAACTCGAGGATGGCTCCCTTGAAATTAAAATGACCGAAACACAAGCACATGGAAAATATTATGTGATCCATAATAAAAATGTAGGCAAAGTCTTTATGGGCTCGAGCAATTTTACGTATAATGGCCTAATTGGACAACAGGAAATAAACGAATCTTTTGATTCAGAAGAAAAATATATAGAATATTCAAATAAATTTTCTGATCGATGGTCTGATGCTCGCAATATTGTCATTCAAGAAAAAGGAAAATCAGACATGTTTTTGAGAAAATTTAAAGATGAGCTGTGGATGAATGTGGTGCCGACCCCGTATCTTATGTATATTCGACTTCTTAATGAAATATTTGGTGCCGAATATGAAATTGATGTAACTAGCGCCTCGCAGGCAACACGAGGACAATATTTAAATCTTTCATATCAGATGGACGCGGTGAAGATGGCACTTGAAAGATTAAAAAATTATGATGGTGCTATTATTGCAGATGTTGTTGGTTTAGGGAAAAGTGTTATAGCTACTACTATTGCTGTAAACTGTCCTGACTTAAAAACGATCATTATTGCTCCGCCACATTTAGTTCCGATGTGGGAGGATTATGTTGAAGAATTTAAACTTCGAGGACCAAAGGTTTTTAGTTCTGGGAAAATTGATGATGTTTATAATAAATACAAAAATTCTACAGAGCCTATATTATTTATCTTTGATGAAGCCCATAGATATAGAAATGAGGACACACAAGACTATCAGTCACTTCATCAATTGACTCGCAGCAATAGTGAAAATAAGGTTCTAATATTATCCGCAACACCTTTTAATAATGATCCGAGTGATATCTTTGCGTTGATTAAACTTTTTCAAACCCCTGGTGCAGCTACACTCCGAACAGTGGAAAATTTATCAGCAAAGTTTGCAGATCTTGCAAATAGATACAAAATGCTGCGACGATTTCAAGCAAAGGGAGCCGTAACCGCAGATCAACGTAAAGAATTGGATATCAAGCGCGACGACATTGCTTCTGAACTTCGACGATTGCTCGAACCTATTATAATTAGACGTTCAAGGATAGATCTTGAAAAAATTACTCGATACCGAGAGGATTTAAAAGCTCAAGAAATTGAATTTTCAAAGATGAACGATCCAATTATCCGGGAGTATGAGTTAGGTGAATTTACCAGCATATATCTGGATACTATAGAGCGAATTGTGCCAAATTCTAAAATCGCGGGTGGTTTAACTGGTGCGCGATATATGCCAACGACCTACGCATTAGATATTGTTGAATTTGCTGAGAAGTATCCAGAATTGGAGGATATCAGAACTGCTCAAATGAACGTGGCTTCTTTTATGCGCAAACTTTTGGTAATGCGCTTTGAAAGTTCAAGAGCGGCGTTCAAAAGCACTCTGCAAAAATTTATCGATTCACATCAAAAAATTCTTGATTGGGTAGAAAAGAAACAATTAGTACCGATTTCCAAGAAAGCCTACATTCCCTCTCCAGATGAGATGCCGGAAGAGGATACCGAAGAAATCAATTTGGAAGAACATGCTGAATTTGCAAACACTGAAGTTAAAAATAGTAAAAAGATTGTTTTCGTCAAACTTGAAGATCTGAATGAAAATTTTGTACCTGAGCTTAAGCGCGATATCAGTGTACTAAGAGATATTTACGAAAAATGGTTTGGTTCGCGATCGCCATTTTTATCGATGCCAGACCCAAAATTAAAACAACTCACGCTAGATATTCAAGAACATCTAGAAAATGATCCCCATCGAAAAATAATTATTTTTAGCATGTATGCTGATACTGTTGTTTATGTGGGAGAATCTCTGCAAAAGTCTGGAATTTCAACATTAGTTTATACTGCCCAGAATAGCAGAAATGATCGCAAAATAGTGAGAGAGAATTTTGACGCCGGTATCCCGGACAATAAACAATCTGATGATTTTAGAGTTCTTGTTGCAACTGATGCTTTGAGCGAGGGCGTAAATCTAAATAGAGCAGGACGAATTATTAATTATGATATTCCATATAACCCAACCAGAGTCATACAGCGAGTGGGCAGAATAAACCGCATAGATAAAAAAATGTTTAATGAGCTTTTTATTGATAATTATTTTCCTACCGAACACGGCGAGAAGGAAACAAATATTAGAGGGGTATCAACATTAAAGATGCAGATATTTAATTCCGTGGTAGGAAATGACTCGCGCACTCTCACGAAAGATGAAACCCCAGAATCATTTTTTATCGATGAATTTAGAAAAGCAACGACTGAAGAAGAGAGTTGGGACACTACTCATAGAGAAGCATATGAGCAAGCAAAGAAAAATATTGAAGTAATTGAGCTTGCAAAAAAAATACCGATGCGAGCGCGAATTATTAGAAAAAATAAACAAGTTCAATTGGGAGTTGGCGTTGGTATTCGCGGCGAAAATAAAATTTATGCTCTTGAAAATAGTGGACAGGCTGAGTTGGTTGATGCAGAAAAAGTATTAAATCATTTTGCGGCGAAGCAAGATGAAATTGGCGAGAAAGCCGATGATCAGTTTGGTGTTGTATTTGATGCAATTAAAGAAAAATTATTTGAAAAACCGCCGATGGGAAGAATGTCAAAAAACCGAACTGATGTTGTAAATATATTACGAAGCGTTCAAGAATCTCAGTATCAGAATTATTGTGATGATTTATTGCAAGTTGTGAGTGATCTTGACGATCTTTCAGAAGGTCAACTCAAGGCAATAATAAGGCTCGCAAAAAATACAGACGTATCTGATGATAAATTGCTGGAAGGCATTATTGAAATAGCGCCAGAACAGCAGATAAGAGTTAGTTTAGAAAGACAAAGCAATGAAACAAAATCAGCAAATCTTCTATTATTCACTCAAGAGCACCGAGTATGAAAAATCCTATTTTTGAAAATAAATTCAACGAAGAGGCTTTTAATGACTTTATTCATGGCATTATTCCAAATCTTTCCTTGGGAAAAAAACGAGCCGAGGTTCGCACTGGCTTCAAATCAATTCAACAAATCGCTGAAGCCGGCGGAAATACACTAGATTTAGTCGTTTTTGTTGCAAAAATTGAATCATCACTTCATGCTCGTGTCGAAATTACAAAAAATACATACTCGATACTAAAAAGTCATGCCCGGTCTAATGCTTTAGTTGCCTATATTTCAGATGATTCTTCAGAATGGCGCCTCTCTCTTATTACGACAAAAGTTACGAGGACAAAAGACGGGATAAGGGAATCAATATCAAATCCTCGCAGATTTTCATATGTCTTAGGGCCAGATGCAAAAGTGGCAACCCCTTCAAAAATGCTCCAAGGACATGTTGATTCAATTATTGATCTGGAAAATAAGTTTTCTTTGGCAGTGGTTAGCAAGGAATTTTTTACTCAAATAGCAACACAATATTCTAAACTTGTTGGAGGTACGAGGGGTGCAGGCAAAAAGGCAATAGTTTTCAAAAGAACGCTTAAGCTTGGGGATGAAAATGATGCCGTCAATGCAAATTTTGCCATTCGACTTATTGGTCGATTAGTTTTTTGTTGGTTTTTGAAACAAAAGAAAGGACATGCGGACAATCCGCTTATACCGTCTGAGATTCTATCTGTTTCCGCAGTAAAAACAATTAGTGATTATTATCATTCAGTTTGTGTGCCACTTTTTTTTGAAGTGTTAAATAAACCACAATCATCTAGACCGACATTTTATTCTCATGCTGAATTATTTGATAAAGTTCCTTTCTTGAATGGTGGTTTGTTCCAAGACCATGTCGAAGATAATCACAAATTCAATCGTGCCACCGGGATGAGTGAACGTCGCGGTGTGGTAGATGTGCCGGATGTTTGGTTTTCTGAATTATTTCAAATTTTTGAGGAGTATAACTTTACTATAGACGAAAACACTTCAATTGATACCGAGCTTTCAATCGATCCGGAAATGTTAGGACGAATTTTTGAAAATTTATTGGCAGAGGTAAACCCGGAGACGGGCGCAAGCGCTCGCAAATCAACTGGCAGTTTCTACACACCTAGAGAGATTGTGGATTTTATGGTGGAAGAATCACTCATCGCTCACCTAAAAACACAAATTAATATATCCGAAGATAAGTTACGTGCTCTTTCATCTTACGATTTGGACGATGATGTATCACAACCAATAGACCCGCAAGAACGAAAACTTATAGTTGAAGCAATTCATAATACCACAGTTTTAGATCCGGCCTGTGGCTCGGGCGCATTCCCAATAGGAGTTCTCCAGAGATTGGTTCATATGCTCGGTGTTCTTGACCCGGAATGTTCAATTTATTTAAGCAAGATTCCGCCCGAAGTTCGCAGGGAATTACAAAAACATAGCCTTACTTATGTGCGGAAACTTGGAGTAATTAGAGAGTGTATTCACGGAGTAGATATTCAGCCCATCGCTATAGATATTTCGCGTCTGCGATGTTTTCTGACGCTTGTAGTAGATCAGCAAGTTGATGACAGCGCTCCAAACAGAGGCATTGAACCATTGCCAAACCTTGATTTTAAGTTTGTTTGCGCCAACACTCTTGTTAAACCACCAGTTCATGAAGGTCCGCTATTTGGTGATGAGTTTGCGACTGCTTTAGGCGAGCTTATTGATGAATATTTTGCGCCGGTTGACCAGTTGCACAAACTGGAGACGGCGCGAAAATTGCAGCAATTGATTAGTGATAAAACAAAAAAAGAGTTAGAAAATATTTTGAAGTCATATAGTTACATAAAAGATGAAAAATACAAAAAAGCACTGGCTCAGAAAAATGAAAAATCAGACGCTGAAAGAATGCGCATAAATAATTTGTGGGGAAGTTATGAAAATATTTTTCAAAATAAACCAGTTGGCTTTTTTGATACCAGATATTTTTTCCCCACAGTATTTCGCAATGGTGGATTTGATATTGTGATTGGAAATCCACCTTATGTTGGAGAAAAAGGACATAAAGAGATGTTTAGGGAAATTAAATATTCACCACTGGGAAAGAGATTTTATCAAGGAAAGATGGATTTTTTCTATTTTTTCTTTCATGTAGCTTTGGATAATTTACAGGATGATGGGGTGCTGGCGTATATAACCACTAATTATTACTTAACAGCATTGGGTGCGCGGAAACTTCGGGAAGATTTTAAAAACCGTACTATTATCAAAAAACTTGTTAATTTTAACGAGCTTAAAATTTTTAAATCGGCTGCGGGTCAACATAACATGGTTACAATTTTAACTAAAAGACAAAACAACGGAACATTAGTTAAAACATGTATAACGAAAAATACAGGCGATACAACTCCTGCTGTACTAGAAAGTATTATTGGTTGGAAAGACAATAATACAGACTACTATGAAGTTGCTCAAAAAGATTTATATGATGGGGAAGAGAATTATTTGCGTCTAGCTGGAACAAATAGTGAGCGTAATCCTCTACAGTTCTTATTGAATAAGATAAAAGAGAAGGGTGAATTATTAGAGAATATTTGCAATATTAATACTGGAATAATGGGAGGCTGCGATTATATAAATAAAAGTAATATTGAATATTGCACACAAAGAGAAAGGTTACAAAAAGATATTCAGGTAGGAGATGGTGTTTTTGTTCTTGATATAAAAAATGATCGAGATAAAAAAGTATTTGATATTATTCAAAACAATAAATCTCTAGTGAAATTTTTTAAAAATTCAGATATTGTTAAGTATCATACAAGCTATTCAACAACAAAATATATCATTTTCTCATCTAGAGAAAATGATGCAGTAAAAGATAGCAATGTAATGAAGCATCTGGATAAATTCAAACAAGTTCTTATAAAAATTCGTGAAATAAATAATGAGAAAACTTCAGATTACCCATTTCTTAGACGAGGAACTTCTCATCAGGAAATATTTGTATCGCCTAAAATAGTTACTCCATATCGATGTTCTGTAAACTTGTTCGCATATAATGATATTCCTTGGTATGCGAGAACTGATGTGTATTATTTATCTGAAAAAGACAAGAGAATATCTCTTAAATATATACTCGGCTTGTTAAATTCAAAACTTTATTATTTATGGCTCTATCATCGTGGAAAAAGAAAAGGAGAGCTTTTAGAAATATTACAAAAACCTTTATCTGAAATTCCAATTAAAAAAATACCAGAGCTAGAACAAAAACCCTTCATCGAAATTGTTGATAAAATTTTGACAATTACCAAATCCAGCGATTATTTAGAAAATCCAGCAAAAAAAGCAGAAGTCGAAAAGTACGAAGAGGATATTGATAAGCTTGTTTATAAGCTCTATGACCTTACGTATGAAGAAATTGAAATTGTGAAAAAATCAATTAAAAAATAATTATATTAACGCTGGTTTTTCATATCTCAAATATTATTAGTAGACTTGGGGGAATAACATAATTAATAATTAAAAAGATGAATTACAATAATTTTTATCAACCAAAGAAACGCGTATTTATTAGCTTTGATTTTGACAACGATCAATTTCTCAGGGATTCTCTTATTGGTCAATGTAAAAACAATGGCACGCCGTTTGATATGGAGGATTGGTCAGTGAAAGAGCCATGGAGCCAATGTGATTGGAAAGAAAAATGTTTGTCTAAAATCAAGAGATGTAATTTAGTTATTGTTATGGTGGGAGAGAAAACACATACTTGTAGCGGAGTGTTAGCTGAAATAGCAATGGCGAAAGAAGCTCGTGTTCCAGTTGTTGGATTAAAAGGCTATTCTAATAAAAATTGCCCCAGACCGGAAGGATTGGATGGTTACTATAATTGGGCATGGGAAAATGTAAAAAAACTAGTTAATAGATATTAGATAATATGGATAAAAAGCTTCTTAATAGGTCTGTGCAAGAATACGGTGAGAATTATTATGCTCATTATTTCGAACAATACAAAATGTATATTGAAAGCACCGAAAGAATTAGCGATAGAAGGCAGAATGCAAATAATTTCTTTTTAACTATTAATACCGTTCTTATATCCGCATTTGGATTGTCTTTTCAACTTAAAGTACTAGAAAATCTTAATTGGATAAAAATGATTTTAGCATTACTCGGGCTTGTTATTTGTGTGATATTTTGGTTTCTGCTTAGGGCTTATAAGCAGTTAAATTCTGGCAAATTTAAAGTTATTCACGAAATAGAACAAAATTTGCCATTAGGATTATATGATTATGAATGGGAGCTTCTTGAAAAAGGAAAAAATAAAAAAATTTATTATCCATTTTCTCATATCGAATTGTTAATACCGTGGGTATTTGGTTTATTCTATTTTGTTTTAGGAGTTATTTTTATAGTATAAAGGTTTCGCCTAAATGAATAATGCTGTTCATTTATTAATTACTTACATAATTTTAAAATATGGCAAAAAAAGAAGCTACAAACGAGCTGGTAAATTACGATAGGCAAATGGCTCAACATCAAGAGCAATTTTTGACTTTGCTTGGTAGCAAGGGTTTGCCAACAGAGAATATATTTGTTCCAATCAAAGAAAGATCCACTGTTTTTTCAAATGCTAATTCTTTGTTAGATAATATTGATGATACAAGAAGATTTGAAGCAGTTTACGTTTCTAAATTTTTTGCTGCAGTTGCCGTTGGTTTATTTGATGCTGCATTGAATTATCTTTGGGATGAGACGGTCGTTCATTTACGAAAAAGAGTTGAAACATATGATCTTGAATATTTTTATGACATAGCAACTTCAGCTGACAAAAGAAAAGAGCTCAAAACCATAGATGATATTTCTAAGCTTACAGATGATGAACTGTTGAGAGGATCACTTACAATTGAGCTTATATCTGAGGTTGGATTTAGGAATATGGATCTTGTAAGGCATATGAGAAATAATGCTAGTGCAGCACATCCAAACCAAATGAATATTACGGGCCTCAAGTTAATTTCGATGGCAGAAGATTGTCTGAGGGAAGTTATCTCAACACCAATTCCGCCTGCAGCTATAGCTGTCCAGAAGCTACTTGAGAACATAAAAACTACCACAATGAAAACTGGCGATGCACAAGACGTGTCAGTGCATTTTTCTAGTATGGGGCCAGTTCGAACACAAAGATTGGTCGAAGGGTTATTTGGAATTTTTTATAAAAGAGAAACAACTGAGGCCGTAAGACAAAATATTAGACTACTCGCACCAATGCTTTGGCCTTACGTGGATGAACCTACTAGAAAGAATTTAGGCCTAAAGCATGCATATTTTAGTGCAAATAATCATATTGTAGAAAAGAATTTTTCCAAAGAGTTCTTGGCTGTTGTTGATGGTCTTCAATATATAACTGATCAGCATAGAGCAATAGAAGTTTCTACAGTTCTTGAGGAGCTAAAAAATGCGCATTATGGTTTAAATAATTTTTATAATGAAGTGTTGCCTGCACGGAGACTTAAATCAATAATTGGAGATGTGCCCAGTGTTCCCATGGGGATTCAAAATAAGTATATAGAAACCTTAATTGATGTATTTCTGACGAATGGATATGGCGAAGCGCGATCTGCAAATGACATATATTTCGAATTAATAAATGGCTTTACCCCAAAACAAGCCGTTTATGCGATAACCTTAATATTTGATGAGGGAATTTCGAGTAAATTAAGAATTAAATTGTGTGCAGAAAAATATTACGAAATGATTAAAATTGTTGAACCAAAAATATCTACACATGCTGCCAAGCAGTTAATCGAACAGATAAAATTAAAAAAAACACAGGCAGGAGATATTAGGTCTGATGAAAAATTAAAGCAAGTCGTAAAATTAGCGCTAGAGGAAATTAGATGAAAAATTATAATAATTTCATTAATATTTATAAACAAAAACTGTAACATAATCCAACGGCCGTGGAATTATGTTACTTTTAGAGAATAATTTAAAAACAAAATTATGACGAAAAAAATATCGTTTAGTGATAAATTAATTGAGTTTTATCTGACTGTTTTTGTTGTTACTCTCATTTATCTTTATTTACATCACGAATATTTTGCAATGGGTGTTTTAGTCGTTACAATGCCTTGGCCAGTAGTTGCATATATTTTATATAAAAAGAGAAAAAAGCGATCTTTTTTTGAAAGTAATAATTCACTGGAAAAAATTAGAGCGTTGACTCCGATGCAGTTTGAGGATTTTATCTGTCACTTGTTTGATAAATTGGGTTATGTGACGGAAAGGGTGGGTGGCTCGAGTGATGGTGGTATTGATGTGATTGCAACAAAAAATGGGGTGAAGCACTATATTCAATGTAAAAAATTTATTACTAGTCAGGTAAGTGTTGGTGCGATGCGTGATTTTTATGGTGCTGTGACAGATAAACTTACAGATGCAAAATCATTTTTTATCACAACAAATATTTTCACGCTTGAAGCAGAACAGTTTGCTGAAGGGAAGTCGATAGAGTTAATTGATGGGAAAAAACTGATGGACTATGTAAAACTGGCAGGTATCGATGCGCCAGCATCGGATCAGACAAGTTCCAGTGGTGATACTGCAGAAAAGTGTCCAAATTGTGGAAACGATTTGATTCTAAGAACTGCACGAAAAGGCACTCACGCCGGAAAAACTTTCCTCGGTTGCACAAACTACCCCCACTGCCGATTTGTCAAAAAGTAACATAATCCCACGGCCGTAGAATTATGTTACTTTTAGAGAATAATTTATAATATAAGAAATATGATAAAAAATAGCACTGCACTGATCAAACCAAACAAATATATCTCAATAGCGATTTCATTATTATTTGCTGGTGTATTTCTCTATCTATGTGGAAGAGATGTTAAGATGATTCTGGACAGTCAGGTGACTCTTGAGCCGATAAAATATGTGGCTGCAGTAATATGGGGCGCGGCTACAGTCGCAATGGTTGTACGGGCATTTAAGACGATCTTTGCCAAATAATAACAAACCACATATGACTGATGCAGTACGAAAATATATAGCTAAACAAGATCCCCAGAAAAAAGCGATATTGGAGAAATTACGCACATTGATCCAAAAGGCTGCACCGTTGGCGCAGGAGTGTATGAGCTATGGTGTACCGGCTTTTAAAATTAATGGTGGCAATCTGGTCATGTACGCCGCATTCAAAAACCATATTGGCATCTATCCCGAGCCCGATACGATTCTGGCATTTACCAAAGAGCTTGCGGGATACAAAACCGCCAAAGGGTCGATCAAATTCATGTTGGATGAGCCGATCCCTTATCCTTTGATCAAAAAGATCATCACATATAAGTACAAAAAACTCAAGGAAAATTCTAATTGAGTAAAATGCAAAATATATGACAAAAATCGCCACTGGCGTTGTGCATAAAGTCCCAAAAGATCTAAAAGAAATGTTGATAGGAAATCCAGACATTTTGACAATATGGAATAGTTTAACCCCGCTTGCACGCAATGAATGGATCTGTTTTCTCGTAAGTGTAAAGCAGGAAGAAACACGAAGAAAACATCTGACTCGAATACAAGAGGATCTTAGCAAAGGAAAGAAACGTCCCTGTTGCTGGGCCGGATGTCCACATAGAAAATAAGTAAAAAACACTCAAAAGTAACATATTCCCACGGCCGTAGAATTATGTTACTTATTAAAATTTAATAAGATTTACATTTTATGAATATTGACAATAGAAATAATCACAACGCACGTGAAAAATCGCACGCAACGACAACTCGATCTTCCTATTTTATGATGTGGATCATTGTTGGTATCGTAGTGTTCTTAATATTTTTTATAATACTTGTTTTTGGTATATTTTTGTTTCAAAAGAATGGGGATAATATGACAACATATGTTTCCACGTCGACTACTGATAAAAAAAACAACCATACATCACTGAAACCACATGATCCATGTCAAGATTTACTTGCAGGCATGTATCCAGACGGACGGGTTGAGATTAGGGATGAGTCAGACCTGCGCATCATATTGAATGAAACTATGCAAAGATTGGCGCAAGTCAACAAAGACCTTTTAATTACATATGACGAGTCCTGCTTGATTTATATAATCACGACTAAATCACTTGTACACAATGAAAATGATAGCCTAGATGTAGCATACTACAATACGATTGCAAATGAATATATTACTTACTATGACATGGATTCTGATAATCTAAGAAAGGCTCTGGAAATATTATTCAATGGAACTCCCAGATCAAAATAATACGTCAAGAGAATCAGGTCAAGAACTTTGTGTTTTTGTGCCATATTACCTAATGATATAATATAGCCGCTACAAAATTTCAAAAAAGTAACATATTCCCACGGCCGTATAATTATGTTACGCTTGGTATGTTATGTACAAAATAGGGAAGGTACAAAAAAAGATCCTTATTTCACTTTTTGGTGGTGTCGCACTTGGTCTTTCACATTCGCCACGACAGTATTTTGCAACACTTTCGGTTATCCATAAAGATTGGCAAAAGATCAATCAACGCAGTTTTGCGCGATCACTCAAGAGACTATCTCAAGAAAAACTCATCAAAGAATGTAAGATGCCGAATGGGTCATATAAACTTGTTTTGACTGCAGAGGGGAAAAAGATAGCGCATCAGTTAGACCTCTTTGGATCGGTCAAAACATTTATAAAACCCAAGAAATGGGATGGAAAGTGGCGCATTGTGATCTTTGATATACCGGAAAATGATCGTGTATTTCGTGATATTTTGCGCAAGCATCTCTATACATTGGAATTCAAACAATTACAGCAAAGTGTTTTTGTCTCACCGTATCCGTGTGAAAAAACGATATTAGATCTCGTGCGTCTATACAATGCAGGCAAATATGTTCGAGTAATTACAGCATCAGACATCGACAACGCTTCTGATCTCAAAAAACATTTTTTCAAAAAGGTAAAGTAACATAATTATACGGCCGTGAGATTATGTTACAATAAATAAATTATAAGTATTGTATCAATAAATTATATTAAATTGTGAATTTATGAGTAAAGTTATTTGTACAGATAGAGATGGTAATACACATGAGGTTTCATCTGAAGAGTTGCGTTTTCGTCCCTCTGTGTATGGTGTGATCATAAAAGACGGCGCACTACTTTTGTCCAAACAGTGGGATGGCTATGATTTTCCCGGAGGAGGTATTGAGATTGGTGAGGAAATCAAAAGCGCTCTTGTGCGAGAAGTCAAAGAGGAAACCGGCATGGATGTGACGGTGGGAGAAATTGTGGCATGTGAAAATTCTTTTTATAAGCCCCTTTTAGATGATTCACATAATAACGGTTGTTTACATTCTATCCTGATCTATTATCTGTGTAATGTTATAGGCGGGGAACTCTCTATTGATCATATTGCAGATAATGAAAAAAAATACATCTCCATGCCGGAATGGATTCCCCTTGAAAATGTTGACAAGGTCAAATTTTATAATTCAATTGATAGCATGCAAATCATTCAACAAGCGCAACATGTTCTAAATTCAATTTAAAAATTTATTAGTATACTTAATATGGATAAAGATAAAAATAAAGTTGCAATAGTTACTGGAGGTGCCTTGGGGTATATGAATGGTGGCCCATCTATTGGTGGTTCTATAGCAATGCGCTTGGCTAATGATGGATACAGGGTGGTTGTGGTCGATCTCGGAGAGATGGGTCAAAGAACTGTAGATGTCATTGGCAAAAATGGTGGCGAGGCCATTTTCTTGCAGTTGGATGTCACAAAAACAGAAGATGTAAGGAAGATCGTGGAAACAACAGTGGACACGTTTGGTGGTGTGACCTGTTTGGTAAATTGTGTTGCACGGTATAGTCCTGGTATGGCCAAGAATGTGGTTGATATTTCCGAAGAAGAATGGGATGAGACGCTCAAAGTAAATCTCACAGGATATTTTTTGATGGCGAAATATACTATCCCGGAAATACTGAAAACTGGAGGTGGTACGATCATAAACATCTCTTCAATCGAAAGTGACATTGCATTGCCGAACTTTAGTGTATATTCAGTTTCAAAAGGTGCAATTGATGCACTGACACGAACTGTTGCAACTGATTTTGCCCCGCTTATCAGATGCAATTCTGTATTACCAGGGTTTGTAAAGATCGCAAATTCTGAAAATGATCGTTCGGAGCACGAATTAGAGGAATGGTATCAAAACATTGCAAAAAAATATCCGATGAAAAGAGTGTGTGAAACACATGAAGTGGCCAATGTCGTTTCCTTTCTTGCTGGCGATGAATCGTCATATATAAATGGTCAATCAATTGTTGTGGATGGTGGAAAAGGAATTGCAGATGCACATGAGTTTTAAAAAATGAAATAATTCAAGATGCTTTAGAGTACTACATAACAAGTAACTTATTAACTTTTATGCATATGCAAGTCAATGAAAGCGCTATGGACCGTGTTTTGCGAGCAATCGGTGGTGTTGTGGTGTTATATTTCTCCTATATGGCATTCACAGGATGGATACAGATCGTAGGTTATGTGATCGCTGCAGTGCTCATTTTCACCGCTATTACGGGGTTTTGCGCGCTATATAAAGTACTTGGTATCAATACCAACAAGGCTGAATAGAAGAAGTATTTTTGTTATTAAGATCATAGAGTATGGTTATCGAAGCAATTCAAAAACGCAGAAGTATGCGTATGTACAAAACCGATGCGGTTTCTGAAGATGTGATCAATGAGATCATCAAAGCCGGGCAGTTTGCGCCAACAGCACATGGTACTGGAGCTGTTGAATTTCTAGTAATTACCGATGCAAAAATGAAGAAAGATATTTTTGACATTGTGGGTCAAGATTATGTTACAGAAGCGCCTGTGCTTATCATACCTGTTGCAACTGATGCAACAGTGCTTCCTGTGCAAGATATCTCCGTAGCAACGCAAAATATGCTTTTACAAGCGACCGATCTGGGACTAGGCAGCGTATGGAAGCATGTCGTACCTGAATGGGCAGGAAAGATCAAAGAAATGCTTTCTATTCCAGAAGGTTATCATGTGATCAATATGGTACCCATTGGATTGCCAAATGATCCGGATGTTATAGAACATGCAGATGATGATTTCAAGATCGAAAAAATTCATCGAGAAAAATGGTAAGGATGGTGCACTTTTGAAGAATAAAATTAAAAGCTCCAGGAGTTATCCGGGAGCTTTTTGTGATACAAGATATAAACGAATCAGATCATTCACTGAAAAACGTGAATAGTACTTCTTTGGTGAGTCGCTTTGGAAGTCCGAAACAATGTTTCAAAATTTCGGCGACACGTTTCTGATCCTGCTTATTGTTGAAATGCGTGATGGAGGAAAATGTGATCGGCAGAAATGTCGGCACTTTTTCAATTCCTTGTGCACTCAAGCGAGATACACATTCTTTGTCGTCGCAACACGTGTATGCCGCACTCATCGAATAACCAAATCGTTCAGAACCAAGATATGAAAAGAAAGAAACCGTTTTTTTGTTGCACTGCGGACAAATCATTTTTGGTATACGACTGCTGCCTTGTGCAAGCACCCACTCAATGTGCTTGTGCAGTTTATTTTTGGCTCCGGCACTTTTTTCGTTGAGCAAATTTTTCATGAACACTAACCAACCATAGTCAGTGAACATGAGTTGCTCGATACTTTTTCCTTTTTTCTTGCCACTTTCAATTACATATGGTGCACACGGGTTATATGCTGTCACTGGTCAATCCTCCTGTATTTTTCTGATATGTTGCTGTTAAATTACGTTTACCAATTGTCTATTTTACTACTTTTTAAGGTCTTTGTCAATCATTACTGCAATAAAAATCGTGCTATACTATCAAAAAAGCATGACTTTATTATAGAATTTCAACTTTTATGCATAAAAGAAAAATTATCACATTACTGGGTGGCAGTCTGTGTATTATCATCATTTCAACAATGATATACTTTTTCCTTTTTAGTAAAAATCACGAGGAGGAGAGTGTATTTGTGGTGGGAAGAAATCAAACGGAATCAGAGATCATTGCTAAATTGTACGCGCAAAATTTGATAAAAAACAAAACGATCTTTTCGGCAGCGCTTTTTCTCAGAGGAAAGCATGATAAGATCGAACCTGGCGGTTATTATATGTCACAAACAATGACCTCTTGGCAGATCATTGATAAAGTCACTTCTTCGCCTGATATGAAATGGGTGATTGTACGTGAGGGATTACGCAAAGAACAGATCGGAGAATTACTGGCAGAAACATTTGGATGGAATACTGAGGATGTGGAAAAATGGAATACAATATACACAAAGATGGACATTGATCATGTGGAAGGAACATATTTTCCTGACACCTATTTGATCCCAATCGATGAAGATGGTTTGGCAATTGCAAAAAGAATGACGCGACGATTCAATGAACAGTTTGAACCATACATCACCCAATTTGCCGAGCAAAACATCAAATGGACAACTGGTCTCACATTGGCATCGATCATTCAAAGAGAAGCCGCTGGAAAAGAGGATATGTCACTTATCGCCGGTATTTTGTGGAATCGTTTGGAGAAAGATATGAAGTTGGAGATCGATGCAACCGTACAATATGCGCGAGGCAAGACAGAGGAAGGATGGTGGACACTTATATCATCAGAGGATATTCAAACGATCGATTCTCCATATAACACATATATGTATAACGGATTACCGCCACACCCAATTGCCAATCCGGGAATAGATGCCATTGACGCTGTTTTACATCCTACCCAAACAAATTGCTTGTATTATCTTCACGACAGTAACCGACAGATCCATTGTGCGGAAACATATGAAGGACATAAGGAAAATATTGAAAAGTATCTTCGCAATGAGTAAATAAAAAAGGCTCTATACAAACTGTGATTGTATAGAGCCTTCCGCCTATCATGATAGGGAAAATCCTCTCCTTACTTTTTTTCTTCTTTTCTGAAAATGTCCGTGGTGATGCCAAGAGCATCTGCAAAATCCATTACATTTTTTTCGGTACCCTCGACCATGTAAATGATCTGCATGTCTGCGCCAATTTCCAGTGAAATTCTCAGAAAATCTATATTCTCCTCGAATTCTGCTGCATCATCATCCCTCATAATGCTCCATTTGACTCGATCCAAGGGTATTTTTACCGGAAGACCTGAGATACGGTGTATTGTGACGATGTCGGAATCATGTAAGACCGAACGGTCAATGCCAAAGATCTCTTCCTTTAAAATTTCAATTTTTTCACTCATAGAAAGTTCTCCTTTTGTGAGAGGTGATATCATTTGGTGATGAAAAATTAACGAACTGCGAAAAATCAATATAGCATAATATAAGTACATTGTCAATCATACACCAAAGGAATTGACAAGCGTGACATGCGGGATTTTTGATATGCTCAAAATGTCTACTTTTATGCTTTGTATTTCGCGTATTTATGACATACAATGAAAATGGTTCGACATGTGTGAATAAATTTATGGAGAAAAATATTCTCAAAGAATTACAGAAAATTCCCGGAGTGGGGAAGAGCATTGCGGCTGATCTCTATGAAATTGGCATAAGATCTGTGAGTGATCTGCGCAATAAAGATCCGGAGGATCTCTACGAAAGATCAAATATGATCGCAGGCCAACAGCAAGATCGCTGTTTGTTATATGTTTTTCGCTGTGCCATATATTTTGCCAAAACAAAAAAACCTATCCCAGAGAAATTACAGTGGTGGTATTGGAAAGATCCTCAAAAAAGGAAACGTTCCTCCTATTATCTTTATATCCTTCAGTGTGCAGATAAAACGCTCTACACAGGTATCACAACAGATGTCTCGCGTCGTGTGACTGAACATAACAAGAGTGTGCTAGGAGCAAAATACACGACTTCGCGCAGACCGGTAAAACTCCTTTACACACAAAAATTCACGGATCGCTCTTCTGCATCTGTAGCAGAAGCAAAGATCAAAAAAATGAAACGGAAGGAGAAACTGAAACTTATTATTTCTTCACATCCATAAATCTTATTATTTCGTTATGACAACTTTTCTTTTTATATTAACGATATTCTTTGCCATCCTATGCGCAGGACACTATTTTTTGTATATTTCCACAATTACATTTTTTACAATCAAAAATACTTGCACCAAAAGGATATTGATGACCATTTTTTTACTTGGTTGTGTGAGTTTTGTAATTTCTACATTTCTTGTACATTACAGTGATAACACTATCACACGATTAATATACATTGCTTCTGGTTTGTGGCTGGCCATAGGCTGGCATGTGATTATGGCATTTACCCTTGTGTGGCTGATCATTGGTATGAACATGCGCATGCATTATGCTCTGAATTTCAAAAAAATCGCTGTAATATTGCTCTCATGTGCACTTATATGGTCTGGCTATGGCTTATGGTGTGCTTTTCATCCAAAGGTCGTCCATGTCACCGTAAAGATCAAAGACCTTCCAGACTCTTGGAAAGATAAGACGGCAGTGCAACTATCGGATATACATTTAGGCAATATCTATGGTGCAAAATTTATTGAAAATGTGATCTCAAAAGTAAATGCTGAGCATCCTGATATTGTATTCATCACAGGAGATCTGTTTGACGGTATGGACGGTGCACGTGAACACTTGCTCACACCGATCAAGAATCTACACACAACTGACGGTATATTTTTCATTACCGGTAATCATGAAATGTATGTTGGCGTAGATGCCGTGTATAAAACGATCGAGAACACGTCCATACATGTTTTAAATGATGAAATGAGATCTGTTGATGATATGCAAATTGTTGGAATAGCCTATCCTGAACGGGGTGCAGTAAAAAATATACGAGAAACACTACAAAATATCCAAGATTTTGATCCACAAAAACCAAATATTTTACTTTATCATACACCGGCTGGTGCATCGGAAGCGCAACAAGCGGGGATAGATCTTCAATTGGCCGGACATACACATCGAGGACAATTATTCCCATTTCAATTGATCACGCGATACATTTATGGTCCATATTTTTATGGGCAAACTAAAGAAGATGATTTTACGATGTATACATCTGGTGGTGTAGGTACATGGGGACCGCCGATGCGCACATCAGGACGTCCGGAAATTGTGATCATTCATTTTAAATAAATTAAAATATACAAAATTATGCCAACAAAAAAATGTCCGCATTGCAAAAAAGATATGCATGGTATCGACATGCTTTCACATTATGGTATCAATATCAGCATTGATCAATGTACGATCTGCGGTGGTATGTGGTTTGATAATGCGGAATTGTATCAAATTGATCCGGCGGAATCTGCAAGAGCTGATCTGGCGCAACTAACATACAACACGACTTTGACACAAAAAATTACCTGCCCGAATGATGGCACGCCGCTTGAATCCTTTCATGACCCACAATATCCAAAAACACTTACAATCAAGCAATGCTCCGTATGCTTTGGCACATGGCTCAATAGGGGGGAGTTTCATACATTTAGCTCTGAGCGACAAAAGATCGTTGCACAACATACGCCGGAAATAAGCCCTGAGGACAAAGAATATCAAGAAACTCTACGACAGATCATGCATGACAGTGTTGATAAAAAAGATATGAAACGCGTACAGCACCTTGTAGATTTCTTAGCAGGACCAAAACCGAATGTTTTGCAAAAAGAAGAATATACAGATGAAATGTCCCATGCAATGAATCTCTTTTCCTCTCGTGGCAAAACATTTATTCATGGCATGAGCATGATCGCAAAAACCGTGCCATTACCATATCAACCGATTGCCGGTCTCATCCTTTTAGTTGCTCTGATCCTGGACATGACATTTAAAACAATAATTGAAAAAGAAAAACAAATTTGACAAAGATCTCTATTTTATGTTAAAAGAGAATCACAAATAGTAATTAAGATTTATGAGCCATCATAGATACACATACATGACAAAGCCATGTAGCGATCAAATCGTAGCGGATCGCGGGCTTTTTAGTGTGTGTGACCAAGCTTGTTTTTACAAGGATATCTATGTGCGTATAATTACATAAAAAATACTTTATTATCCTTCATTTTTGAATCAAAAACAATCTCGGTCAGACACTGACCGAGTTTTTGTTTGTTGTCTGTTAATTAATCACTTCACATTTCAGTTCTTTCACAATTCCATACAAAGGAGGTATTTAGTCATGAAAACGTAAATGCGCACTATTTAACTGACAACTGTTTTTTTCATCTGTCAAAATTACTGACCTTAAAAAGGAGAATCATCATGTTACAAGATAATAACATCGTTTTACGGCCGTTATCTCTCACTGATCTCGACGAGATCATGACATGGATCAACGATCTGGAAGTAAATCAATACATTCTTCGCGTTTTGCCAATTACCAAAGAGAGTGAATCCGCATGGATCACATCTTTGTCGGACAGTAAGACTGATATTGTCTTTGGCATTTGCTATCAGGACAATGCCCAGGAAAAATTAGTTGGCACGTGCGGTCTGCACAAGGTCAATTGGATCGATCGTTCAGCAATCACGGGCATTGCAATCGGAAATAAAGACTACTGGCAGAAAAAGATCGGATCGATCACCTTTCACCTGCTGATCACCTACGCATTCGTGAATCTCAATCTTCATAGAATTTCTTCTAGTGCGTTATCATTCAATGTGCGAAGCATTGCAATGCATAAACGTCTTGGCTTCACAGAGGAGGGCAGGGAACGAGAAGGGGTATATCGTCATGGTGTCTATCATGACATAATCAACTTCGGACTTCTGCAAAAAGAATATATGGATAAGAAATAATATTAAAAGACCTGTGTAAATAATTACGCAGGTCTTTTCCTTTTATTCAAAATAATAGGGAAGAATGGAGCTGTTAATTCCCTAGTTCACTTTACGAAAACTCACTGTGTATACCGGTTCATATAATGCATCATATTCATCACGCACTTCTACTGTTTCCCCATCCATCATCGTTGAAAGGGAGATGTCAGAGATCATTTCCTGCAATGCTTTTATTTCACCTTTCAATTCCTCCATGCGCTCCCATCGAGAACCCATGTCGCGTTGTGCACCAAGTTCATGTTGTCTTTTCATTTCTCTCACCTCATTGGATTTTTCTACAATCTTTTGATATTCAGCATCTTGTGCGAGGATATCTTTGAATTCCTTACGAATTTCTTTCATTTCCTTTTTGATGTTCTGAAATTCACTGAATACTTCTTGAACGTCTTTCATTGTGTTTTTTTTAATTTATTACGTATAAAACAGAAATAATTCTACCATATTTATTGTAAATTGACAAACAACTATTTTTATGCTAAAATTTTGTTCAGTTGATACATTTATGTTCTTTTGTCATCATTTTTTCTAGCAAAGGAGAGCAGGAATTATGAAAAAAATTCATTTTTTTGTGGGCATCTGTATGGTATGTTCTTTTTTAATGGTAGGATCATCATCGGCATTTGCAGAGGATCTATCACAAAAGATCGTTACTGTCTGCACGAACGACACTACCGAAGTTTTTGTGACTTATCCTGTCATCGATACAATTGGTCCAGGATTTGGTTCAACTGCCGTTGATCTACCACGACAGATCGGTACAGTAATTCGTCGCGCATGTTTCAATGAACAAGATCACGTGATCACTGGATGGTTCAATCAATATCCGCAAGGACTTCATGAACATTATGGTGGGGATGAGGAGGAATTACCAGAAACTCTTTCATTGTTCAACATCGATCCTAAGCGTGATCACATCACAGATTTGAAAGTGAACGCACCAAAAGGGGGAAGGGATGTAGTGCCCTTCATCATAAGCATTTATCATCGCTTTATTCCTTCATGAGAGCATAAGAAAGTAAATAACTTTTTGTCACTAAAAGAATTACAACAAACGCCACCTGAACTTCATAAAGAAGTATTCCATGTGGCGTTTTTATTTTTGTTAAATATTATAAAGATACACGCTATCAACCAACTTTATGTCGCACAATGTAGAGTATACATTTTACATAAAAACAGGGGACTTTAATAATTTTTTATAATACATTCAGACTCTCCCCAAGAAATCTTATAATTATTTAAATCCAAACGACGTATCGACGATGTTACTAAATTTTTTTTATACTATTCTTTAATCATATAAATAAATTTTTTTGCAATCATAAACTATAAAATCCAAATTTAAATTCTTATAGATTTTGTTAAGCGCACATTGATATATGATTCATATCGAACTCAATTTAATATGTAAATTTTTGTCCATACAACGCGTAACATAATTCTACGGCCGTCAGATTATGTTACTGCTTTTAGATTGTTTCAGTATAGGTGAGCACAAAATAATATACTTATGCAATATCACGCAGTTTAGTACCACATATAGTTTTTATCATAATACTTTATGTACATACCATACTGCATATAGTGCTTTTGCGTTGTTTCCAGTGGTACATGTATACCACTTAGTTCATGTCGCACAATGTAGACTCTATTTTTCACAAAAAGGTGAGAGGGTTATTGCTGCAACTTATATATGTATCGTGTGCGCCCTTACACATAAATTACAAATCACATTACCATGCTATGCAATACATATGATCCACAGATATACGTATTGAATTAATAAGTTATAGATCAATATATTTTGATCAATGAAAGTTCATTCTAATCTAATATAATATTAATAAAGATTGGACACGGATAAATATTCATATAAGCAGTGAAGGGTGTATAAGAGAAACATCTGTGTGATGTATATAATCAAAAGATATGCGAAAAGTAAAGAAATGAGAGATGAGATCTTATGTATATGATCAGACGCTTTTTACTGCCTATGTCGCATAATATACATTGTGCGACGTATTATCACATAAACCTTATTGTCACCTTTTTGTACAACAAATGCAATATTTACAGCATTTATCGTATCTTATGATACATTATTTACATGATTCACTCTTCTACTGCTCTGCAACTATAAAGTGAATACAGTGTAACATTTTGAAAATGGTTTTCATGAACTTTTTCTAATAGGGGTTTTGTATGCTAGTAGTGTATCAATAAATTTTAAATGAAAATCTGCAGATACATATAAAAGGATCTTATAAACACAATTGAAAAGAACAAGTATTTAATTTTTTAATCAACGACCACAACTATATATATGGGAATTGATTCTATACCCCCTACCCCTTTAAAAGTTATCCACAGTTGCCTTTTTACACTTAAAACAAATAACCACTCAAAAGAACATTTGAGTGGTTATAAATATATAAGATGTAACTATATTTCTAATTATTTTTGATCAATGTGCCTTCAAATTTTTCTCCGTTAAGATACGCGCGTAAATTATCAAGGTTTGTTCCCTTCAATGTTACTGCTTCCAGATCTTCTTTTTCCGCAAATTGTGCAGCTACTGGATCAAATGGCGCATTCATACCTGGTGTCCATTCGTCAGTTGTCATTTCACGATATTGTGCCCACGACATTTCCTCGATCTTCTGTGCATCTGGAAATTGACTTGGGTCCTTATCATACACATATGCGATGTTGGATAGATTCACAACTTTTTTAATGCCCAAATAACGTGCCAATAATGCGGAATCATAATCTGTAGAAAATCCAGGTTTCCATCCTGCAGCGATCATGATTGGTTGTGTACACTGATGAAAATCTTCCAGATCATGAGGGTTTGTATTGATACGCGGATGTGCCACATCGCGAAATATTGTGCGAATCAAGTGTGCATTTAATCGTGTAGAGTGAATGCCGAGCCAATCTTTATCTTCATTATTAACATCTTCCAGGATCTCTTGCGCAGCTTGTGCATAGCGACGCGCCGTTCTTCCGCCTCCTGTAATAAAAACAAATCGCTGCTCTTGTTCTGTGATCTGTTGAATGATCAATGCGCGAAAATCTCTCAAAAATTCAATGTTTATTTCATCTGGCACGATAAGTGATCCACCCAAGTTCACGATAAATGTTTTTTTTGCATCCATATTTTATTAAATTAATTTATATTAATTGATTTTATTATACACTAAGTTCCGCAAGAAGTGGATTTTGTATAACCCTTATCGATCGCATCTTGATCTGAGCGAAAGCATCGCAGATTCTCAGGATCAATTTTAGTTGCATATGAACAGTCCGGTGTATAATATTTTGTGCCTTTTGTACTACCAACATAGACACAATCCTCTGGGCGTAAGGCATTTTTTTGCTCTTCAGAAGGTTGTTCTATAACAACAGGATCCTGTGTCGTACGATAAACGGTAATGGGTTGTTCTGCTAATTGTGCACCTGAGAACCATCCAAAGATATAGCACAAGAAACCGATAATGATCATACCACATATTGCCATAATGGCACTTTCATGGTCTAATAACCATACACGAACATTTTGTAATTTCTCTCTCATAAACATTGACAATCTCAATCATCTTGGTTATACTATCATAGTATATAAATTTGTGAAAGAAGGGGACTTCCCTTTTGATCGCGTAATATTCAATTATGGCACATAGAAAAGCCGGCGGTTCTACAAGACTTGGCCGTGATTCAATATCAAAACGTCTTGGAGTAAAGATCTATGGTTCACAAAAAGTTGAGGCTGGAAATGTGATCGTCCGTCAACGCGGCACGAAGATCCATCCTGGTATCAACGTCGGTCGCGGAGAAGATGATACGCTTTATGCGAAAACATCTGGTGTAGTGAAATTTGTTGATAAAAAAGTCAAAGATTTTACCGGAAAACTGAAAAACCGAAAATTTGTGACAGTTGTAACAGAATAAAACCTTTCGTTCAACTATATAAAAACACCCATTTCTATTTTGTGAAATGGGTGTTTTTTATTATTTTGTCAATTTTCTTATACGTGAGTGAATCGCACTTTCTTGTCGTCCAAATTTTTTTGATAGAAAATCGATCCTTTTTTTCTTCTTGATGAGGGAGAGAAGTTCGCGATCTTCTTTTTGTGTCCATGGTTGATATGCATGAGGATAGTGCAAACGAATTTCCGCAAGAGACGTGGATTTTTTTTTCGCTCTTTTTGGCTGTATTGACTTTTCACTGAGAATATTTTTCTCATCAATTTCTTTTTCACGCTCAAGATCAGCAGACATTTTTTGAAAAATTTGATCCTTTTCAAAAACTGTAGGATTCACTTGTAACGCAATATCATTGATCCCTAAAAGTGTGATGTCTTGTAACGTGCGCACACGAGATAGTGCCACATAACCCATGCCATATTCAAAACATCGTCCTAGATCCATCTCAGCGCGATCAAGTGTCATGCCTTGACTCTTATGTATGGTAATTGCCCATGCCAAACGTAGAGGTAATTGTTTGATCTGTGCGAGTTCTTCCCCATCTTCTTCGATCATCCACACCTCAGGCGTCACAACGATCTCTTCCCCACCAAGCGTTTCCACAATTGGAAAGCGATCCTCATCAAAATCAATAACTGTGCCAATCGTGCCATTGACATACCCTTGGTCAAAGTTATTTCGCACAAACATTACGAGCGCACCCTTTTTGAGAATAAGTTCTTCTGGAGCTAAACATCCATTTTTTAGCGCTTCAGTCAACATGTCATTTCCATCACTGACCATGCGATACATGAAAGATTGTTCTTTGATCTTATGCAACTCACGATTATTTACAGTATCAACATCCAGATTATGTGTATATAAACGTGTGCGTTCTTGCGCACTATCAAGCTTTTTTTGAGAAGCTTTCTGCAACAAAGTATGTGTGTTTTTATTTACTTTTTTCTCTCTTATATCTGCAAGAATTGTAGTAAGTGCATCCTCCGTATGACGAAATTGTTCAGACAGGTAACAAACCTTAATATGTGATTCCTTCCAACTTTGTGATTGATCAACAAATTGTGTGGGAAGATCATTCTTTTTTCTCACTGGTGGTAATTGGAAAAAGTCGCCAGCCAAAATGACCTGCATGCCACCAAACGGTTCCCAGCTTCCTCGTGCATGACGCAAAATTTTATTTACAATATCAAGTTGATATGCGTGCAGCATTGACACCTCATCAATGATCAATACATCAGTTTTCGCCAAGCGTTTATAAATAAGCGGCTTTTTGAGCAGTTTCTCCACTTCTTTATCAGAAAGCTGATCTTTGATGCCCATGCCAGACCACGAATGGATCGTACGACCACCTATATGCGTTGCCGCAATACCTGTAGACGCTGTTACAGCATAAGAGATGCGATTTTTTTTCAAATATGCAATGTATGTATTGAGCAAAAATGTTTTTCCGCTTCCGGCTGGACCTGTTAAAAAAACATTGTGGCCTTTTTTTAAAATTTCTAATGCTAATTCTTGTTTCATATGTGAACATTCATTTATAAACACCACCAAAAGAATGCGTTTATGACCAAAACGCATTCTTGATCCCTGCTATTGATTATTTTTGATCCTTGATCGCTTTGATAAATGCCATGAAAAGTGGGTGTGGCGTAAGTGGTGCAGATTGAAATTCCGGATGAAATTGTGTTGCCACAAAAAATGGATGCATAGTTTGTGGAAGCTCCATAATTTCCATCAAAAGTCCATCAGGTGATGTGGCAGAAAAAACGATGCCCGCATCAATCAACTGTGACACATATTCAGGATTGACTTCATAGCGATGCCTATGTCTCTCAGAAATTTCCTTCGCTTTATATGCCTTATACGCAATCGTAGATCTGTTCTTTAGAATTGCTGGATAAGCACCGAGTCGATTAGATCCGCCAAAATCTTTTTTGAGTAGTTTTTTCTTTTGTTCCGGCATGATATCGATAACAAGATGCTTTGACTTTGGATCAATTTCTGATGTATGTGCATCATCCAAACCGAGAATATGCCGTGCATACTCGATAACAGCAATTTGCATACCATAGCACAAACCAAAATATGGGATTTTATTTTCTCGACAATATTGTGCAACGCTGATCTTTCCTTCTATGCCACGTGATCCATATCCACCTGGTACAACAATGCCGTCATATTGTTTCAGCTCATTTAATTTAGATGGATCCTTTTCAAAAGATGTGCTATCCAACCATGCCAATTCCGGTTTGCGATCATTGTGATATGAAGCATGCTTGATCGCTTCTATAACGCTTATATACGCATCAGAGAGCACGAAATCACCTGTCTCAAAATACTTCCCCACAATGCCAATTTTTACCGGCTTTGTGGCATTTTCGATCTTTTGGGCAAATGCATTCCATTCTTTCATGTCCTTTTTGCGTGGTTTGAGATCTAATTTTTTTAAAATGATACTGCTCAAATTATCCTTCTCAAAATTGATCGGCACATGATAGATGCTCTCTACATCCGGAGCGCTGATCACGCTCTTTTTATCCACACTGCAGCTCATGGCGATCTTCTCCTTACGCTTATCATCAATCGCTACTTCTGAACGCGCTACGATAATATCCGGTTGGATACCGGCACCATTAAGTGTACGTGCAGCATATTGTGTTGGTTTGGTCTTCATTTCGCCCACCTTACTAGGTAGTGGCACATAGCTCACCAACACAAAAAGCACATCATGCGGATATTTTAATTTCATCATGCGCGCTGCTTCTAGGAAAAGAATATTTTGATATTCCCCAATCGTTCCACCAATTTCTGTAATGACAACTTCGGCATTTTCCTTTTTTGCCGCTTTTTCAATGCGATCAATGATCTCCAATGGAATATGTGGTACAACTTCCACACATTTGCCATGATAATCCCCTCGACGTTCACGATCGATCACAGACTGATATACGCGACCCGTGGTCATATAGTTCGTACGAGGTAAGGTTGCTCCGATAAATCGTTCATAATTTCCCATATCTTGATCTGTCTCATCACCATCGGCAAGCACAAAAACTTCACCATGCTCAGTAGGGTTCATTGTGCCGGCATCCACGTTAATATAAGGATCAACTTTCAATGCCGTGACAGAAAATCCTCGTGATTGGATAATTTTTGCAATAGACGATGTTGTGATACCCTTTCCTACACCGCTCATCACGCCCCCAACAACAAAGATATATTTCTTTCTATTTTTCTTCTTCATATGTTCTTTTATTAGAAATTACATTTATAAAGACAAAGAGTTGCTCCCCCGAAAAGAACCAACCCCACATCATTTTTTTATGTTGATCGCAGAAGTAAAGTTACTTACTTGCAATTGCGACGACTATACCGGCTGAAATGCCAAACCCATAATCAACGCGTACCTCACGCGTTGTCAATTCTTTGATTGGCGCTGTAAGAAGAACATTCTTTTCTTCAATATTCACGCCAAGTTGTTCTATTATTGCTGCAGCAATGTCCTTTTGTGTTACTGAGCCAAATAATTTATCACCTTTTGCTTGTGCATGGATTATAACTTTCTTTTTGTCAATTTTTTTTGCATCTTCACGCAAACGCTCTTTCATCGCGTCGAATTCTTTCTTTTGTTTTGCCTCATCACGTTTTACCGCTGCAATCACTTGTTCCGTTGCCGGTTTCGCAATTTTGCGCGGAATGAGGTTATTGAAAGCAAAACCATCCGAAGCTGTGATCAGATCACCCTTTTTACCAAGCTTCTTATCATCTTTTAATAAAATCATTTTCATACTTTTGGTATTATACATGAGTTACTTTGTTCACGCAAGAATTTTCATGAAAGAAGTATACCATAGTGAAATATGCAGTTAATGCCTTGAAAAACTCTATATCATTTTCTGCTTTTTCGCTATAAGGCAGTGCAACGCAGGTGCGCAAATCGCGATTTTCAGCGTCTGAATAAATAAATAACAGATCATTATGTCGATAACTGCGTGTATTTGTTTTTTTGAAAAAAAGATTATCCGGTAAGTGCTTAAATTGATTGGTACTGTTCACTTTATCGAGAGACTTCTGTTCTGAGATAGAAAGAAATCTAAATGAGAACATGTCCGCGTAAGGCAGATGTACCATTGCATTCATTACAACACTACCGCACTCTTCAGCATTCATGTGAGAAAGATCCGAAAATATTTCATACATGATATCCGTGCGCCTATTAGCATGTCCGATGTATGAATATGATTCTGACAATTCTTTTTGTGCACGCGCAAACAATCGTTGTAATCGTATACGATCGCTCAACGTCTGAAAAACTTGGTAATCACGCAATCGATAAATTGTAAAACTTATGATACCTGCACCAAGTAAGACCAATGCTTCCATATCATCCTCGGAAAAAAACCATATACCATCCAAAATAATATATGGTGTAGCCACAATGATCACAAAGATGGCAAGATAAAGAAAAAACATGATATATTGTTATTTAAGAGATTTAAGATATTGTTTCAAACGATCTTTAATTTCCGGGTGTTTCAATCCCATCTGAATTGTTGCCTGCACGAAACCAAGTTTATCACCACAATCGTAACGTGTGCCCTCAACTTGATAACCATAAATTGGGCGATCACACTCGATCATTCGCACAAATGCATTGGCCAAACGAATTTCTCCTTTATCGTTTATGGATTCCTCCAATTTGTCAAAAACCTCCGGTGTAATGATATATTTACCCACAGCGATCAGATTTGACGGCGCATCTTCAGTTTTTGGTTTTTCTACAAATTTGCGAATTTCAAATAATCGTTCATCGATCTTGACCGGATCCACAACACCAAAACGATGTACTTCTTCTTCTGGTACCGTACACAGCGCAATTACGGGATCAGTGTATTTTTCATAAACGTCAATGAGCTGTTTGATCGCAGGTGTTTTCCCATCAATGATATCGTCACCAAAAAGCACTGCCACAGACTCATCCGGATGTACAAGGTGTCTCGCACACAAAATTGCATGTCCGTCACCCAAAGGTTCCGGCTGCCTTACATAGCTAAATCTTGCAAGTCCAGAAATTTTACGCACTGCATCAAGCAGGTCGTGTTTATCTTTCTCCACAAGTGTGCGTTCCAACTCATAAGACGTATCAAAATGATCTTCGATAGCTCGCTTGCCGCGTCCAGTGACAAATATGATCTCTTCAATACCGGAAGCAACTGCCTCTTCTACCAAATATTGAATAACCGGTTTATCCACAATGGGAAGCATCTCTTTTGGCTGTGCTTTTGTTGCCGGTAAAAATCGTGTGCCAAATCCTGCAACGGGTAATATCGCTTTTTTGATCTTTTTCATAAATACATTTAAATATCAATTTTACTCTATTGTAATAAGGAAAAAGCGATCTTGCAACCATTTGTGCAAGATCGCTTCCATAAAACTCACTCAATTCCTTGATATGCCTGCAATTGTGCTTTGCCAATCGCCTTATTGCGACGAAAACCTTTCTCCAGTGCTTCCAAAAGAATTGGATCAAATTTTTCGACGAATCCTTTTTCAATCGCTAGCACATTTGCCTCATGCCAAGATTCAATTGTGCCCGCATCCAACCATTCACCGTTGATCTTGTGTAACTGTAATGTGCCTTTCTGTAAATAGTGGTTGTGCAGATCAACAATCTCAAATTCTCCACGGTCAGACGGTGTGAGATCTTGTGCTACTTTAATCACATGATTGTCATAAATATATGCACCTGTGATCGCAAGATTGCTTTCCGGCTTAAGTGGTTTTTCCACAATGTTGGTTACCACGCCCTTGCTGTTGACTGTTGCAACACCAAATCGCTCCGGATCTGGAACTTCTTTGGCAAAAATACAGCCTCCTTTGCGAAATTTTTTGATTGCAGTGGCAATTGAATCCACATCCTCAAAAATATTATCCCCCAAGATCATGGTCACATTATCACCACCGATGAATGGAGCGCCAATTGTAAACGCTTCAGGCAGTCCTGCAGGGATCTGTTGCACCGAAGAAAAGATTGATATGCCATACGGTCGCAAAAGTGGCTCAAGCATATTCACAAAGTTTCCACTGTGTTGTGGCGATGTAATGATGAGAATATCCTTGATTCCCGCTTTTACAAGCACATTAAGCGGATGAAAGATCATCGGCACACGACCCACAGGTAGCATTTGTTTTGATGTTTGATCTGTTAACGGCCACAAGCGCGAACCCGTTCCACCGGCCAAAATAATACCTTTCATACGCATTTTCCTCGCTGTTTTTTTGATTGTTTTTTTCTTGATAACCATACGATAAAGAACGTTTAAATAGCTTAAACAATTAATGATAAAAAATCAAGTATATAACGGAAATTTCTTACACAATGCACGCACCTCATTGCGTACACGAGCCAATGTCCTCTTGTCTGTGCTGTGTGTACAGGCATCATTGATCCACTGCGCTACTATAGCCATTTCTTTTTCTTTCATGCCACGTGTTGTCATTGCAGCAACGCCCAAACGTACACCACTTGGATCAAAAGGGCTACGCGGATCATCGGGGATCATGTTCTTATTGAGCGTGATACCAACAGCATCCAATGCAATCTCAGCTTGCTTACCTGTGATTCCCTTGCTCTTTACAACATCAATGAGCAAAAGGTGATTTTCCGTTTTGCCAAAACAAATATGAAAACCATTTTTCTTCAACTCTTTCTCCATTATTTTTGCATTAAGAAGAATTTGCTGGGCATACTTCTTGAACGATGGTTTCAAAGCTTCTCCAAAAGCAACGGCCTTTGCCGCAGTATTATTCATATGTGGGCCACCCTGAAATCCCGGAAAAGTTGCTTTATCGATCGCTTGTGCGTATTTTTTCTTGCACAAGATTATACCGCCACGTGGACCACGCAATGTCTTATGGGTTGTTGTTGTCACCACATCGCAATATTTCACAGGGCTCGGCACAACACCACCGGCAACCAATCCTGCAATATGCGCCATATCCATCATGAGAATTGCATCTACTTCATTTGCAATTTTACGAAATTTTGCATAAGAAAGATTGCGTGAATATGCAGAAAATCCGGCAAGGATCATTTTTGGCTTATGCTCCTTTGCCAACATACGCAATTTTTCGTAGTCGATCGTACCATTTTCTTCTGTTTTGTATCGCACGAAATTATAGATCTTTGCAGACAGCGTGACTGGGTGCCCATGTGTCAAATGTCCCCCATGTCCCAGATCCATGCCAAGCACGGTATCACCGGGTTCCAACAGCGCACTATACACGATCATATTTGCAGGCGCACCTGAGTGCGGCTGCACATTTACATGCTCCGCACCAAACAATTTTTTTGCACGATCAATTGCAAGATTTTCGATCTTATCCGTAAACTCCTGTCCGCCATAATAACGTTTTCCTGGATAACCTTCCGAGTATTTATTTGTCAGAACACTTCCCAAAGCCTCCAACACAGCTTCTGACACATAATTTTCAGAAGCAATAAGCTCCAACCCTTCCTGTTGACGTTTTAATTCACCTTGGATCATTTTGTATACTTGTCGATCTGCCTTTTCTAAATATGTCATAATATAAAATAGCTCACAATTTAAACTTCTTTTATCATAACGCGAAGCCGTCTGAATGTAAAATTCACGCATAAATACACGATTTTTATCAAAAAACTAAATCCCATCGTTGCAATTACGTATGGGATTTGTCTATAATGCGATGTTTTTTATATTTTATTTTCGCACCTCTATGTTTTCATCTTTTTCCAAATCCGTTATGATCACATTAATTTGTGCATCGATCTCTTCCGATGTGAGCGTGCGTTCATCTGCGCCAAATATCATATGAAATGCCAACGAACGTTCTCCTGTTTCAGTGTTGTCATAAATATCAAATACATCAACGTCTTTGATGAATTCCCCACCTGATGCATAGATCACGCGTTCTATATCTGCAACACGCGTACGTTGCGGCACGAGCATGGAGAGATCACGTGTCACAGTTGGATATTTTGCAATTTGTGCAAAGAAATTTTGTGCACGCATTTCCTGCAATATGCGCATAATATGCAATTCCCCCACTGCAGCACGATCTTTTTTTATACCATAAAATTTGTGTGCCTTTTTCGTCACTTCACCGATCCATCCCAAGACAACACCACTTTCAGTACGGACGATTGCACGACGTGTTGCATGCAAATCTGGTACATGTTCCATATTTTCATCAAAAACATCGTCAAAATAAATTTCTCCAATATTACATTTCGCACAAATGTTCTCTACCAAACCTTTTATTTCATAAAATTGTGTTCCATCGATCGCGCGCGATGCCACTCCTATGCCCAAAACCAAAGTTTCATCCGGCAAAGCCTTCCCTGTTGGATCATATATACGTCCGATATCACATATGCGAACTTCTGGAAAATAACTGAGATTTTTTTTGATCGCGCGACACAATTCCGGCATGAGAGAACGTCGCATGATCGCATATTCCGGCGCAAGTGGATTAAGTACAGAAACATGATTTTCATCATTCAAACCAATTGCCTCAGCATCCTCACGCGCATAATATGAATACCCTTTGATCTCATCAAAACCATTCGCCACACACACGTCAAGGATCTGATATTCGCATTGACGCAGCTCGTTTGTCTCTGGCGTGATAATGTCTTCTTGCAATGGTCTTTTGACAATTTCCTCATATCCATATACACGTCCGATCTCTTCAATGAGGTCTTCCTGCGAAGTCAGATCGCGACGGATCGTTGGCACAGTTACGATCACCACATCATTTTGATCTGTTGCCCCTACGTCCATACCAAGTCGCGTCAAAATATCTTCTATAACATTTTTTGGTATTTCCACACCAAGTAATCTGCTCACTGTCGGCAATGACAACGTCACATGCCAATTCACGACTGGTGAAGGATACATATCCTGCGTACCCGCTACGCGTGCACCACACACATCTTCAAGTAGTGCCACCGCGCGATGTGCGGCGTATATGGTAAGATTTGGATCTATGTCACGTTCATAGCGAAATGCCGCATCAGTCAATAGATTGTATCGCCTTTGTGTATAGCGAATTGTCGGCGCATCAAATGAAGCGCTTTCCAAAATGATATGCGTTGTTGTTTCGGTAATACCGCTATCTATGCCGCCCATCACACCGGCCAAAGCAATCGGCTTTATACCATCAGTAATGATCATATCATCCGACGTCAACACTTTTTCCGTATGATCCAAAAGTGTGATCCTTTCTCCTTTTTGTGCTTGTCGTACAAGAATTTTTTGTACAAGATCAGCAGAAAACGCGTGGAGTGGTTGTCCCGTTTCCAACATGACATAATTTGTAATATCCACAACGGCATTGATCGGCTTGATCCCGCACGCACGCAATCGATGTTCAATCCATGATGGTGTTACGTTATTCTTTATATTATCCATCGCTACAGCGATATAACGATGACATTTTTTTGTGTCGATCGTCACACCACACTTTTCAGATGTGTTTGGTAAGCTGCCTTCCAAGGGATGCACTCTTTTTCCTTCCAATGCCATGATCTCGTTGGCAATTCCAACATGTGACAGACAATCATGGCCGCGATTTGGCAGAATTTTTATGTCGATCACAGCATCATTGCGTCCACTATATACTGCATACAACTCACCCACAGGCGCATCTGCAGGAAGCACGATGATCCCTTCATGATCCTTGCCCAGTCCCAGCTCATCCTCGGCGCAGATCATGCCATTTGATTCCATGCCACGGATCATGCTCTTTTTGATCGTAAGACCGCATGGTAACTGTGCCCCTGCAAGCGCCACAGGAACCTTTTGTCCCGCCGCTAAATTCGACGCGCCACAGACAATGTGCAATGTTTCCGTTCCCACGTTTACAGTTGCAACACTAAGTCGATCAGCATCTGGATGCTTCTCTTTTGTAAGAACTTCACCGATCACAACTCTTTCTAAGCCCTTTGAAAGATCCTCAATACTTTCAATTTCAAAACTATGTGTCAGAAGAAGTTGTGCGATCTCATCAACTGTTTTAGTCGTGCCACTTAATTCTCTGATCCAATTGTAACTGTATTTCATATATATTTAGTAATTTAGTGAGTAGTAAGTAAAAAATTAGAACTGACGTGTGAATCGAAGATCACCACTATGAAACCATTTTGCATGATCAATCTTGTATTTCATCATTGCCAATCTCTCTAAACCAAATCCCCATGCAAACCCTTGATATTTATTACGCTCATACCCAGCTGCTTCAAATACGTTTTGATGTACCATGCCAGCTCCCCCAACTTCAATCCATCCTGTTTTCTTGCACACACTGCATCCACTACCTCCGCAGGATGTACAGGAAATATCAAATTCAAAACCCGGTTCCACAAAAGGAAAATAACTCGGTCGCACGCGCACAGTAATGTCTTTTTTGAAAAATTCTTTGAAAAAT
>DYDB01000001.1:293993-321366 GCA_020718085.1 Micavibrio sp.
CGACAAAAAATTTGCCACACTCACATCGGGTCCTACCACAAGAGCTTCAAATTGATGAAATGTGTGCTCGTGCGATGCGTCGGTTGCTTCATTGCGAAAGACCCGCCCAGGCACAATGATACGTAGTGGCGGTGTGTGTGTCTCCATATAACGCACTTGCACCGATGATGTTTGTGTGCGCAAAACCGCACCACTTCCCTTTTCACGCCCTTCTTCTTGCGAGATCCAAAAAGTATCTTGCATATCACGCCCCGGATGATCATCTGGCATGTTCACTGCATCAAAATTATAAAATTCCGTATCAATATCTGGTCCGTCTGCAATTTCAAACCCCAGTGATGTAAAAATATTTTCAATATCACGTTGAACGATCGTAATCGGGTGCAAATGTCCATGCACTTTCTTTTTCCCCGGCGCGGTTACATCAATCCACTCTACCTGCGCATCAGTCGCACTTTCCATCTCATCTGCTTTTGTATCAATTGCCTTTTGGATTGCATGCTTTGCCTCATTTGCAAGCGGTCCGATCTCTTTTTTTTCTTCCGGAGAAAGATCTTTCAATCCTTTTAAAATGGCATTAAATGCGCTTTTTTTACCCAAAAATGCGATGCGGATTTCTTCCATCTCAACTTTTGATCGTGCTGCATCAATTTTTTCCAAGGCGTTTTCTTTGATCTGTAAAATTTGATCTTTCATAAAATCTTTGATAAATACAACGTTCTTTTGTATGATAACACTACAGTGAGAAAAAATAAAGTTTGCAAATTTTCAGCGACTATTATAGCATTGCAATATATCGATTGTATTTTTAACAACCAAAAAACGTAATTTTAACATGGAGGGTAAATCATTATGGCACACATCATTGGCGCGATCATCGGTGGTATCATCTGTTGTGCTGGATGGGTAGGTATATATAACCTGACCTACGATAAACTTACTTCTTACGACACAACGTGTCTGACTCTCAGTACGAGTGGCGCAATCGTCACAGTTCTCGTTATTATTGCATTTTTCATGAATATTGAATTCGAACACATTGTCTCATTTATCGTAATTGGCGGACTATCAACACTTGCAACATTCTATAGTTTAGTTGCTATATCGCTACGACCATTTCTCTTCAGTAAATCATGATCTTACAATGTTCTAAAAATATTCTCAATAACAGCTTCCGCGCAATCGTGGTGGCTGTTACTTTTTTACGATCATGTAGATTGCATCATGCGATAGAATTTTTATTATTTTACGAAATTTTATACATGCGGAAGATGGCTTCGTAACTATGTTTCTCGCAAAGACAAACAAATATGTTTTTATAAAATGAATAGTTGCATTGATATTTATTATCAGAATATGGTTGACAAATAACAGTATTCGTTGTAATGTTTCCGATAAACATAAACTGTTCTTTAGAGAAGTTTCTACATATATAGTAACCAAAAGGAGATCATGCATGACACAACGTCAATATAACCGACTAAAGGAAAAATTTCCAAAACTGTGGGTAGAAAATCGGGATGCCTTTCGTAGTTTTTTTCACACCGATGGCACGATGAATGCACTGGGACATGAAAAATATGACGAAGTGAAAAGGTTGCACAGATTACGCGTGACAAAACCACGACACAAATCCCCCGTTCAAACAAAGTTGCTCATGCAATTGCGCCAAAAACATTTGGATCTTTGGAAAGCATATCCAGAAGAATTCCTCGAATTTTTCACTGAAACCGGCGCTCTGAATGGTCATGGCCTCCGTGCCAAAGAATTATTGCTACTGAAAAATGTGCAATAACAACAAAACAGTCCACGTCTTACGAGACCTGGACTGTTTTTAATTTCACAGAGTTTTATAGTATAGTTCCTGAAAAATAAAATCCGACATTTTTTAAAAAAGTGAAGGAAATAATATTACCCTCACCCCAGCCCTCTCCCATAGGGAGAGGGGGATAAAAGATGATATAACATTTTGCAGGAACTGTATCTACCTATTTATTTTTCAAAGACGATCTTTATAAAGTTTCGTTTACCAACTTTCATAATTTTACCATCATGAAGATCGGGAGAAAGAGTCATTGTGCCACTCTCTACAACTTCTCCATCAATTGATACTCCCTTTTGATCCACTTTGCGTCGGGCATCTCCTTTGCTCAGGGCAAGTCCGGCAGAGACCATAAAATCCATCACATTTTCATGTGCATCATACATCTCTACCCATTTCGGTGTATAAGCAGGTGCATCATCGGGAATTTCTTTTTTGGAAAATGTATTGATAAAATTTTCTTGCGCTATTTGTGCGGCCTCTCCCCCATGAAAGATCCTTACTAGCTCATGTGCCAAGATAATTTTTGCATCACGCGGATTTTCCAATTGCATATATTCTTCCACTTTTGCAATGTCAATACGCGTGCAGCCAATGAAAAGTGGTCGCAACATTCCATCTGGTTGTGACATGATCGCGCCAAACAGATCATTGGCGTCCAGGTCAAGAAATACACCTGTGCCATTTGATTTTGACATGAGCATATTTGTCTTCTCATCGGCGATCAATGTTGTAGCAATCACAAATTTATCTTTTCCCTTTAATTTTTGCATGAGCGTACGTCCTGCAAGTGCGTTAAAAATTTGATCTGTGCCGCATAGTTCCACATCCACATCCATTGCTACACTATCATATCCTTGCATAAGCGGATACATAAATTCATGGACATATATTGGACGCCCCTCCTTGAGACGCTTATCGAACATGTCACGCTCCAACATTTGCTGTACGGTAAAATTACTTGCTAATTCCAAAACTTCCGCAAAATTCAATTTACCTAACCATTCGGAATTATATTTCAACTGCACAGGATTTTCCGCATCATCATAAGTCAAAATTGCTTCGGTTTGTTTTTTCCACTGTGCAAAATTTGCCTCAACATCCGCACGCGTTTGTGTCACACGCGCAGCTGATTTATCTGAAGGATCTCCGATCATGCCAGTAAAATCACCAATGAGAAAGATCACCTCATGACCAAGTTTGCGAAAATCCTCCAAGACGAGAAGATTTTGTGCATGTCCCAAGTGTAATGCTTTGGCTGTCGGATCCGCTCCAATGTAAAATCGTAATTTTTTTCCAGAGAGAAGCTCTTTGCGAAACTCTTCTTTCGTAGGAAAAAACTGAGATAACACACCTCGGTCAAGTAGTAGGTCAACTTGTGCTTCCAACTCTTTATTTTTCATAACTTTTCACGTAAAATTAGCAAATATGTACCCTCATACTATCAATTTACAACCATATCTACAAGTATTGACATTTGTTGTATTTTATGATATAATCGAGAGTTATTAAAAAATCTGACTGTTAACACCTCTTATGACATCTACAGAAAACCTCAAAAAACATATAGATGATCTCGAGCAACGTCGTCTGACGCTATTTTTTCACATGCAAAAGATCGCTACTGACATCAATGCACGCCTGTACCAGTTTAATACACTGCTTGGCGCATGCGCTTTTGCAGTTTTCTTGGCTGCACTTTTTATTGTAGAGAGAGATGTTTTTCTCATTTTATGGAGCAAAGTTTTTGCGCTTTTATCTATTGGCATCGCACTGACACAACATCTCTATGTATTAGATAACGTGTCAGAAAAAATTTATCGTGATATTTGTACGATCTACAAAAGTTGCGATGATGAATATTTCGTTCTCAAAAAATACAATATCGGCGAATTAGATGAACAATTGATCCGTCAATTCTACGTAAATAAAACACGTGAGATGGAACGTTTCACATGCACTACATCTACACCCGGATGGATCGCGTGGACAAATCTTTCTTCACTTCTAATCGCTACGCTACTTCTCTTCTTCGCATAACTTTTTTATAAAGTTTCCTACCTCATGTAGATCATGCAAAACAAGGTCTGCCTCATGAAAATTGAGGCTTTTGTTTTTTTCATTGATTCGTATAACGCACATCATACCAGCATCCTTAGCTGCACGCAGTCCAATTTGCGAGTCTTCAAAAACCAAACATTCTGCCGGTGTTACATGTAATAATTCAGCACCTTTAAGATACGGCTCCGGATGAGGTTTTCGCTTTTTACAATCATCAAAAGTCACAATGATATCAAATAGTGATCTTAACGAAAAATGATCCAGGATATCATGTGTGATGTCACGATTCGCACTTGTTACCAATCCCGTATAGAGACCTCTCTTTTTCAACTCATGCAATATTGCAACCGTATCGGAAAATAGATTCGCCTCGAAAAGCATTTTTCTATAGATCACTTTGCGACGCATCAAAAATTCTTCTCCATCAATATGATACTTTTCCACAAAATCTGCAACGTAATCCTTTGGATGTTTTCCCATGACGATCATTTCATCTGCTTTTTCGGTCTGCACCTCCATATCGGCAAGTGACTGCAACGACGCGCCAATATTCACGATCTCAGAATTGATAAGTACTCCGTCACGATCACATAAAATGGCCTTGATCATATATTTATTTATTTACTGAGACTCTGTCCTCCATCTACCATAAGATTTGCCCCCGTAATACCGCTAGCATCATCAGATGCAAGAAAGACGATTGCTTTTGCAATTTGAGAAGGCTGGATCAAATTACCCAAATAGATTTCATCTTTAACTTTTGCAATAAAATCTTGTGCATACCCTTTTGTCATTTCTGTCTCAGCAACACCCGGAGAAACACAATTCACACGAATGGACGGCGCGAGTTCCTTTGCCATCGTTTTTGTGAAACTGATCACACCCGCCTTGGACGCACTATAATCTGCAATTGGCGGTCGTCCACAATTGAACGCACCACGAATTGATGCAATATTTACGATTGCTCCACCATTTATCATGAGGGGTGTTGCATGTTTTGTACACAAAAATACACCTACAAGATTGATTGCGAATGTTCTATTCCATTTCTCCAATGTTGTATCTTGCAGAGACGCTGAATCAACAATGCCTGCATTGTTCACCCATATATCTATCGTATTTCGCAGTGTGCGAATTTCCGCACACATGCGGATCACATCTTCTTCTTTGCTCACGTCTGCATATACAGCAATACACTTTTCCTGTCCAATTTCATCCAAGAGAGCATTGATCTGATCATTTGGTACAAGATCATTGATCACCACGAAACCGCCAGCACGCGCAAACTCACGTGCCGTTTCTGCACCAATACCCCTACCCGCTCCAGTAATAACGATCGTTTTATGTGTAAAATCAAACATTGCCGTTAAAAATATTAGCGAATCAATTAATAGTTCTCACAATGCATTTCAAAAAAGGCTTGCGGATGATCACATGCAGGGCATTTAAGCGGTGCATTTTTTCCTTCATGAAGGTAACCGCAATTACGACATTTCCACACGATCATATCACCATTTTTGAACACATTACCTGCTTCCAAATTGTCATACAATTTACGATACCGTGCCTCATGCGCTTTTTCTACTGTTGCAATTTTTTCAAATGCGAGTGCAATATCGGCAAATCCTTCTTCACGTGCGATGCGTGCAAACTCCGGGTAAAGTTCCGTCCATTCTTCATTTTCTCCATCAGCAGCAGATTTGAGATTTTCCAAAGTTGTGCCAATTTTTCCGGCGGGATATGTTGCTGTAATTTCCACCATACGCCCCTCAAGAAATTTGAAAAAACGCTTTGCATGCTCTTTTTCATTTAGTGCCGTTTCTGCAAATAACGCGGAAATCTGTTCTAAACCCTCTTTTTTTGCAGTAGAAGAAAAATAGTCATAGCGCATACGTGCTTGTGACTCCCCTGCAAATGCTTTAAGAAGATTTTTTTCTGTTTGAGTACCCTGTAATTCCAACATGATAAAATAACGTTATATAATTACGTATATCGTGTGACACACATATCACATGCTTGTCTTTTTTGATACAAGATAGGGACCTAATTCACCCACGGCCCCCATCTTGTATCAAAAAACAAAGATGGTTCCGTATGTGTACATACGCCCCCTATATATTCACATCATATATCACAATTGAAAATATGACAACAAAATACAACCCCACTTCTCATTATATACAAGACAACGCGCGTAGCTCCCATGACTGCGAACGCAATTGTGTTATGATGCGTTCTAACGCAATAAGTAAATTGTCATCATCAGTCAATGTGCCATTCACATGAAACAGAACTACTTCTCCTGGTTGTGTATATGACAATACATGTTGCACAATTGTATCTGCAGGCACAGAACGATCTTGCGGATCAACGTCCCAATACATCATGCGCAGTGGTTGTTGTGCCAATCTTATTTGAGCCACCGACATCAACATGCTGTACGTTGGTCTTGCACACCATGGCGTACGACCCGTGATCGTATTGATACCCTTTGCATCATTTAACATATCTGTTGAAATTTCACTATACGTTGTATGTTCAAAATCCCAGCGATCTTCCAAGAGAATGCCGATGCCATGCCCTGCGTCAAAAGTGCTTTTTACGATCTCCGGATCATTTTTCACAAGATCCTGCGAAAAGAAAAATGTCGCATATGCGCTGTGCTTTTCAAGTAAAGTAAGAATATGTTCCATTTGTTGTACATTTCCACGCACATCGAATGTGAGATATGCGGTCTTTGTGACATACTGTGAAAAATACAGATCGGCATTATCATATCCGGGATCGATCGGCACACGTTGATATCCCACTTCGCCACCTTGCGGATCACGCAAAAGCATGCGCCACGTTTCTTGATCTACAATACCTGTCGGCACAATATCATGCGTCAATTGAAAAAGCATAACGTAATATTGTGTTTTTTCTCCGAAATATACTTCGTCCACAAATGCCTCTGTCGGTGCGACACCCCACAAAACAAGATGTTCATGCACATCTGCGACATCGCTACTCGCGGTACCAATGACAATTTCTTTTCTTTCATCAGAATGAAAGGTTCTATGATCTGTTGGTCCTACTGTTACATTATTTTGAGAAAATACTTGCGTACGCACCAAAAGAAAAAGTCCCCCGATGACCGCAAGAACAGCAAGCATGCCCCCACAAAAAAGTAAAATGTCTTTCCACCATACATGCATATGAATAAAGTATACAACATCATCAGAATAAAATAAAAAACTGCATAAACTTTACACAGTTTTCAATTTCTATGTGGTGTTATTCCGCACTGTTAGCGTCTGCAACACATGGTTCATAAAGTAGTGTACCTTTAATGCCATCACATAACTCTGCATTTTTATACTTATCCGCAACAGAAGCATAGCAACTTCCAACCATGAGATCTTTTTTATCATCAGCAATTTTGTCACAATATGCCGGATCACCCGTTTCTTCCGCAACATTCAAATAACACGCCATCTTTGGGATGCTATTTTCCTTGGCGATCTTCTCATCGCAAATTTTTACATCTTTTTTTTCTTTTGCCTCGTCAGCCCAACAACTGCCTTCGCATGTCTCACGACTAAATAATCCCTCCCCGGTCATCACGGCACATCCACTCAAGCAGGTATCATTGGATATTTCCGTACCATTATTTAAGCTCTCTTGTGCTTTTTCTGTAACAGTGTTCTTTACACTCTGCGCAACATCTGATTGCACGACATCTTCCATTCTTATTTCCTTGCCACATCCTGATAGTGTAGCGAGAATACACATACAAAAAATTATCTTTTTCATTTTTTATAATTAATTGATTATTGAAAGTGCAATGTTCTCACAACCTGATCGAATACATTTTTTTCTTCTTCCAAAAGATATGATTCCTCTATTTTATAAAAAGAACCATCATCCAAAGGTATCCATACGGATCTATTACGTGATCCATCGTATGCACTGATCATAGTAATTTCATAAAAAATTTTATTACCTCTTCTTGTTTCTTTTAGATCATCAAAATCTTGTCCTTTCACCCATTCATTCTTATCAAAAAATTTTTGTATAGTAAATTTATCTTCATTTTGAAAGATAGAAAAGGATATATGATCCATGCATATCAACTCTTCCATTGTCGGATCAGTATTTGGACCACAGTTCTTTTGTTCTCTAGGCACTATTGAAAAATAATTTGAATGTTCTTCTATATGCCAGTCCTGAGGGTATCGAAATTCAAATCCATACTGCGTATTTCTATATTCAGAAGCAGTGCTTTCAGCATTTTTCACATCGGAAGATTTTGTCTTTATAGAATTTTTTTGTACTGATGTATCTTCGTTCAATACAGCAACATATATTATAAGCACACCAATTACGACGCCTACCAACACGAGAAGAACTGATACAACAAATCTTTGTTTCATAATGATTTTATTTTACATACTTATGTGTATCATTATACCACAAAAGATCCCTACATGTGCGATGTATCATGATCAGCAAATTTTGATCCAATATTTTCAAGAAGACCATCCAAATTGACTGTAATGCACGTTTTTTTTGATATTCTCCAAAGCGAATTTCACTTCCGGCAAGATATTTTCAGGAAGCCTATCCATGAGACACCATTTCAGCTCATCACATTTTTCAGCTTCTACGTTAGAAATGTCACCACTCCACTCCGTAGCATAGACATAAATATCAAAATACTCACGATCAGGTGCTATTCGGTGCATCACATGCACAACTTTCAAATGCTCTAAATTTAGTGTAATGCCAATTTCCTCAAGTGCTTCACGTATGATGCATTGCTGTGCCGTTTCGCCACCATCCAAATGCCCGGCTACCAAACTATACTTACCATCCTGATATCCTGTATTAAAACGACGCGAAAGCAAAACTTGTTTATCTTTGCTCAGTACGAGATACGCAGCAACAAATGCACGAAATCTCTCCATACAAAAAATATTAAAAAATATTATTTAACCAATACACACAAATAGGCTCACACACAATCTTATAGCCCCAAACGTTTTTTTGCGATCTTATATTGTTTGGAATTTAATTGTCCTGCAGCGCGCATTTCTTCGATTTGCTTTGCCATTTCTTCTTTGCTTTCTCCATCAGCACCGCCCATCTTACCAAATGCTTCCGCAAAAACCTGCTGTCTTTTTTCCGGAGACATTTTTTTGATGCCTCGCAATGCCATTTTTTGCATTGTGCCAAGTTTTGGCATGCCGGGCATTGATCCATCAAGCATTTTATCGATCATTTCATCTGTGATCTCCGGCATTTTTCCACCAAGCATTTTTTCCGCTTGCTTTTGTGCCTCGACTGGATCAATTTTTTTCTTATGATCTTTTTTCTTAAAAAAATCTGTAATACCCATAAAAATATACGTGAAATTAATAATTTAAAAAAACATATTACAATGCTAACTATCCTTCGTGTTGCTTTTTTTGCAAACGATAAATCGTTACTACAAGCGACGTCGCTACAAAGATCGAAGAATATGTACCAAATGCCACGCCGATAAGAAGCGCTAGTGAAAAACTAAAGAGTGACACTCCGCCAAAAAGCACCATCGGAATAAGTACGATGATCACAGTCATGGATGTATTGATCGATCGCGCAAGTGTTTCGTTAAGAGATTTATTTACCACTGTTTCAAAATTTGCAATTGATCGCGTTTTCAGCACATTCTCTCGAATGCGATCATACACAACAATCGTGTCATTGATACTGTATCCCAAAATTGTCAAAAGTGCAGCAATAAAAGGCACGCCGATCTCCTGATCAAGAAAGTGTCCTAGGATCGCAAATGCACCGATCGTGACAATGATATCGTGCGCTAAAGCAACAACTGCACTGATACCATAATACCACGATGATACCGGCACCGAAATCTTACGAAAAGCCCATGCAATATACAAGAGAATTGCCACAATGGAAAATAATATTGCTTTTGCCGCATTTGATTTGAGCTGTGAAGATACTGTTGCACCGATAAAATCCGACTTAAGTTGTGTTGCAGTAGCATCAATTCCCGTTACTGCAGCAAGTACTTTCTGATTGAACGTTTCATCAGAATTTTTATATCGTACAAAGATACTTTTGCCATGCTCGCTCTGACTTTCCAAAACAGTAAAATCATTACTACATCCACCATCGATCTTTTCACAAAGCGTTTCTTTTGTGATCGACACTTCATCATTGATCTTAAATTCCATCTCTGTCCCACCGACAAAATCAATACCAAGTTTAAGTCCCCACAATGCAATTGCCACAACACTCACAAAAACAAAAGTGCCAGAAAAAATATATGCGTATTTTCTTTTGCTGATAATATCTCTCATATGTTTATTTTTTCTTGTTAGACATAATTAACCATTGGTGTTTTGCCAACCAATCACCGGAAATATATGTGACGACGACACGCACCAAAATGATCGCAGTGAACATTGACACCAAAATACCAAGAACAAGAATGAGCGCAAAACCTTTGACGAAACTTGTTCCCATCATCATAAGGATCACAGACGTAATGATCGTGGAAACATTTCCATCTCGAATCGATGGCCATGCACGATTAAACCCTTCATTTACCGCTCGGCGGATCGGCTTACCCAAACGCAATTCTTCACGTATACGCTCAAAAATAAGCACATTTGCATCCACAGCCATACCGATCGACAAGATGATACCGGCAATACCTGCGAGAGTAAGTGTGATCGATAGTGGTGTATAGCTGGACAATTTGAAGATCGTCACCAATGTGCCCGTGTATACACACAAAGCCATTGCCGCAATAAGACCGTATAAGCGATAGTACAGCGTCATAAATATCGTTGTAAGAAGCAAGCCATAAAGACCGGCTTTCAAACTTTTTGCCAAAGCTTCTGCACCAAGTGTTGCCTCAACACTTTGTTGTGACACAAGTTCAAATGGTACAGGAAGTGACCCTTCATTGAGTTGACGTGCCAGCTCTTTCGCTTCTGCGATCGTAAAACTTCCTGTGATCTCTGCGTGACCGTCTGCGATCTCAGCTTGTACGGTTGGTGCAGAAATAATTTGGTTATCAAGATAAATTGCTACCGATTTACCTAAATTGCGTTTCGTGATCTCTGCAAACAGATCTTTACCTTCGCCATCAAATTGCAAGAGCACACGCGGCTCAGATATGCCTCCGCCCATTCCATTATCAATGCTCACATCTGCACGCTCAAGAAACTCTCCTGTAAGACCTGTTGCCCTGTATGGATCGACAGGTATGGATACTTTCCCAAAAGGAATTGCATGTGCTTTTACTTCTAATTCTTCACCTTCACCGCGCACTTCAAGCTTCTTGATAATGAACCAACCTTGCTCTGTCTCCACAAGTTCCGGATGTATTGATCCTGTGCCAAGACTGTCAGAAAAAAGAATATCAGAAAATTGTGCCGGCAAACTGTCTTTTTTTACAAAATCGATCATGCCCTCTTCCCCCGTTGATTCTTCCGGATTTTGACTGAATTCTTTTGCCACCGCAACAAAATCTTCGCCATTTTTTACACGATCCAAAGCGGATTGTGCTTTTTGATGATTTTCTTCATTCATCGGCGCAAGAGTTTCTTTCATTGCTGCATTGGTTTCTTCTTGTTCTTTCGTTTTTTCTTCTTCGGTCTTTTCTTCCTTGAATTCAAGTAACGGTGCTTTTTGGATCACGTTCTTTACATCCTCAATATTTTTTACACCGGGAATTTCCACCATCAAATATGTCTCTGCACCACGCTCAGACAACCACACGATTGGCTCGCCAACGCCATATGCATTCACCTTACGTTCTGCCGCTGCTTGTACGGCACTTTTTGCTTCATTCCTTTTTTCATCAGACACTTTGGAAAGATCAAGTTTGTATTCCAGATGCAATCCACCCTGTAGATCAAGTCCCAAATTGACGGCCAGTTTTTCAAAACGACCTTTTACCGAGTCCGGTAAATATTGCACTGTCGGTAAACCAATAACAACAACCACAACTGAAAAAATGATCACATAAATGAATTTGCGTATGTTTTTTTTGTACATATAAAAAAATAAAAGGCATTTACCTTAAAAAACTTCTTCTGAACTTGAGCACTCATTTCCTCCACAATGTCTACTCGGTCACATTGTACTATTAGTGCTCTCAAAATGCAAACATCTACTCCATTTTTTGATATTGATGCGCTTTTTTCAACACATTTTTTGCATTATCGAACGTTAATTTGTCATATGCCTCCTGAAACGACAGCCACACGAAATCTACGTGCTCATGCGACAACCCGATCTCATCATTAGGTGAGACACTGGCCAGATAAAACACCGCCTTTTTCTGCACAAAAATACAGTTTTTATCCATTTTTCGTTCTTCTCTTTCGCGTCCTTGTGCTGTATAAAAAAAACGGATACTTCTGCGAAATGACGGGATAACATGCAAATCTATTATGCCCACTTCTTCCATTATCTCCCTACGCATCGTATCAATTTCAGATTCTCCATTTTCCATTTTTCCTCGTGGAAATTCCCAATGTCCATTGCGATACTTGATCAAAAGATATTGTCGTACATCATTTTGAACACGAAAAACAACCGCACCGACAGATTTTTCCAGTGCAATGCAGTATGGTGCTAAAAATTTTGGAAATTGTTTACGTATGATCATTTATTATATTTTATCACCAATTGCAAAAATTGAAAAACAAATCTATTTTCTTTGTTTTTTTACCACATTCATAAAATTATTTACCTTTTTCTGTTGTATGCGAGCTTGCCAAGGATATATATTGTGCCGATCATTTTTCTGGATCTTGTCATTTTTGAAATACGTACCTACGATCATGCCATCAGCATCATATTCATGAATATTTTCTGGAGTTACGCCACTTCCCAAAATCAATGGAATGCCACGCAAATTATTTTTTGCATTTACAACATCCTGACTTGTCGGTGGATCTCCAGTCCATTTTCCAGTGATTATAATTCCATCAGGATCGTATAAAACAGCAGCACGCACAGCATTAGATAAGGAGCGCTTTTTGAGATGTATTGCATGTTTTACCTGAACATCTGCGTAGATCATGATATGCTCTGCATCAATTTCCTTCCGAAAATCCAAAGAATTTTTTGCTTTTCCATCAAAAATACCATACTCCGTTTCAACTTTATCCACAAATACTGGTATGCGCACAAATTGAAAATTCGCAATTTTTGCAATCGAAAGAGCAGTTTCATAATCATTCCACAAAACACACAGTCCCAGAGGTTTTTTAGTATAAGCACGCGCTTTAATGCACAAATCTGTCAAATGAGGAACTGTCGATGGCCTTGCTTTTTCATAATGCGGAATGTCATAATTATTTTCGATCATAATCGCATCCACTTCTCCATAAACCAAAGCTTTTAAGTCGTACATGAAATTCTTTTCAACAATGTCCATTCCTGGACAATCAGCGTAGCCCAATAATGGTGCGCAATGGACCATTCCTATTATGAAGGGTTTTTTATTTAAAATTTTTTTTATACATTTCATACACGTTAAGTATACACAATTGATTAGTTTATGCATAAGGCATGATCATGAAGATCGTGCCTTATGCATATATTTTTTATATTTCCCTAAACAAAATATCTTTAAAGCGGACAAAAACTCCTTACCTCTTTTGACTTTTCATATGCCTTTCCGCTGTAAAAAGTGTTTTTTGCCATCTCATAACACTCTTTCAGATCATAAGATCTTTCAGCAAGATAAAACAACAATGCAGCATTTGCCAAAACCATCTGCAGTTGCGATCCATCTACACCTCCTTTGAGCAGTGTGTATGAAAATGCACCTTTATCACCAATGGGAGCAATGCTTTCAGCATCACATTCATCAATGCCAAAATCTGAAGCATATAGATCATAAACAGAGATATTCCCATTGAGCAATTCTGCAACACGAGTACCCCCCGGACAAATCGACACTTCATCTACTCCAGCATAACGTTCTTGATCAACAAAACCTCGCACAAAAAGTCCATGCACAAGATTAGTCACACCCTTGTCGTTCATGATCTTATACGCTTCTGCAACAATACAGGAATCAATCAAATGATTTACGCCCAAGACTCTTTTCGTAAGCTGTTTTGGATTCAGAGGATTTGTTATGGGACCGATAATATCGTTCATGTGTGGCAAATCTGCAATACAATGTGTTTGCTGATGAATGCGTTTATATCGTTCATCAAGCGCTTCAGTATAGCAGAAATGTGTTTGTTCGAGACAATTTTCTGCTTGATGCCTTGTGCTTAAAGTGTTAATGCCACAATGCAAAGACACAAACTCTGAACTACCTACACGACGTGTATTGCCCGGTGATCCATGTTTACAGATATACACATTTGCAGCTGCGGCAATCAATGCCGCAAGCGTACTAACATTTACTGTATCAATGATATCACCACCCATTCCGCAATTATCCATAATTGGACTATCGATTGAGGGCATAAGAAAACCATTGATGGATTTGGCAATATCTTGATCAAATACGGCAGCACAGACACCAGCAATTTGTTCAGATGAATTTTTTGGTAGTTTGTGCCCATGAATATCTTCCGATCGCACATCATGTTTCCATGCATACGTCGCTATATTATGTAGTGCACAAAGAATGGCAATGCTTTGTTTTTGTGCCAGTTCATCTCCTTCACAACCTTGCAAAGCATATACACCAAGTGCATAGGCTTCATCATAATTTAGAGGAATGTTTTGATATGCATGTGCTTTCAGAAAATGTTTTACATCGATATTCTTGTCCATGAAAATTCTCCTGTGTAATTGTTAATGACAGCTTATAAGATACTTTTAAAGAACTAGTGAAAAGCTTTTCATAGAAATAAAAAACTTCTCGTCTTTTTGCTCGAATACAAAAACGTATTCCAACAAAAGGACGAGAAGTCATCTCGTGGTACCACCTTTAATTCTGAAAACAAAAAAATCCCGTGAAACGGGACCAGCATGTTTTCACTCATCGACTCCATCGTTTTACCGACGACATCGATTATTCTTTGATCACGGAGAATGCCGGGTTTCCACTAACGCAGAAACCTCCTCTTTTGCAACTTTGCAAAATACATCGGACCCAACCCCGAATATAACTTCGGGATCCGACGAGGATTTTATGATTTTTAACGATATATAAAATATAACAAAATCAGATTTATTGTCAAGATGATATAAGAAACAGAGACTGAGTGAAATTCCACTCAGTCTCTCATTACGCTTATTCTTCTGAAGAAAGAAATGCAATCGGACCGCGCTCTTCTTCTGGAAGAAAATGATCACTATCCGCTGGCGGACAGTGTCGACATCTACCACCAATCACAAAGATCATTTCTGAACGATTTTCTTCTAGAAGATCATCTTTGTCAGTGGTGCAACAGTAGAATTTTTTGACATCACAGCCAAAGGTACGTTCAACATCCCCCGGCTGTGTGAGCTCACACGATCTTTGTGTACCGTTTTGTACACAGCCGAGAACATTTCCACATCCACAAACATAAAACTTCTCAATGGCATCTTCTATCATTCTTTTCCTCCACTATTTAAAGGGAAATCTTATTTTTACATTAATCAAAAAAGAACACTTAGAATCAATGATATCATATTTATTGATATTTGTCAAGTAATTCCCTCTAAAAACACATTTTTTGTGATCTATTTGTTAAAAAAATAACCATTCATGAGATGTTTTAATCTACTATTATACAAAAAACATGTTTGATCCCGAGCAGTGCAGATGGATCTTAAAAAAACAAAAAACGCAGTTGATATTTTAACTACGTTTCTCGTTTTTATCCTCTATTTTGCACTAAGTTACGTTTTTACTTCCCACAACACTTCTTGTATTTTTTTCCACTCCCGCACGGACAATCATCATTTCGTCCAACGGTTTGTACGCTCTTTGCAGGCTTTTCGATCTTTGGCAAGTTTGCAAGCAATGCTTTTTCTTCTTTTGCTGCAGCTGCGGCAAATTGCGCAGGATTGCTCTCTGCACCGGCAAATTCCATACTTTGTGCCATTTGTGCAAGTGCACTGTCTTCCGGTCGCACGATCACTGCACGAAATATTGTATGTAATACAGTATGACGAATGTTTGCCATAAGTTGTGAGAACATATCAAAAGCTTCACGCTTGTATTCAATGAGCGGATCTTGTTGTCCATAACCGCGAAGTCCTATACCCTGTCGCAGGTGATCGATCGCGTCCAAATGATTCATCCAATGCTGATCAACTGTACGCAAAAGAATCGATCGCTCAATCGCACGCATTGCTGTATCACCATTATCTTTTTCTTTAAGTCCGTATGCATTTTTTGCAAGTGCAAAGAAATGCTCAATGATCGAAGCAATCGTTTCGCGATCGTCTTTGCTATTGTCTTTGATGATCGTATCGATCTTTTTCATATTCTCATCGATCACAGGAAACATGCCTGCGATATCCTTTCGCATATTTTCCGTCTCCCATTCATAACGCTCCCCTACAGCATGCATACTGATCACATCCTCAATCTCTTCATGTAAGAGATCCATGATCTGTGATTTCACATCACTACTTTCCAACACACTGCGACGCTTTTCATACACCACCTCGCGCTGCTTATTGACGACGTTATCGTAATCCAGAACATGCTTACGAATATCAAAATTGAATCCTTCGATCTTGGATTGCGCTCCTTCAATTTGTTTGGAGATCATTGCATTTTGAATCGGCTGATCTTCTGGAAGTCCCAAGCGTTCCATAATATTTTTGAGCTTATCTCCGCCAAATCGACGCATGAGCTCATCATCCAGAGAAATATAGAACTGTGTTGTACCGTCATCTCCCTGACGACCGGAACGTCCGCGCAACTGGTTGTCAATACGACGTGCTTCATGACGCTCTGTGCCAATAATATACAATCCGCCCAAGTCTGACACGCCTTCGCCAAGTTTGATATCCGTACCGCGACCAGCCATATTTGTTGCAATAGTAACCGCGCCGCGCTGTCCAGCATCTGCAACGATTTGTGCTTCTTTCTCATGGAATTTCGCATTAAGCACACTGTGCGAAACATGCGCCCTTTCCAATGCCTTGCTCAATGATTCTGATTTTTCAATTGCTACTGTACCTACCAACACCGGCTGACCCTTTTCATTAAGCTCTTTAATTTTTGCCACAATAGCATTGAACTTACCACGTTCATTTTTGTATACAACATCCGGTAGATCTGTACGGATCATTTTTTTATTTGTTGGAATTTCGATCACATCCAATTTATATACTTTTTGAAACTCTTCCGCACTCGTACTAGCTGTTCCGGTCATACCGGCCAGTTTTTTATACATGCGAAAATAATTTTGAAATGTAATCGTGGCAAGTGTACGAGATTCTCTTTGTACGGCAACATGTTCCTTTGCCTCAATTGCCTGATGTAATCCATCGCTATAGCGACGACCTTCTTGCGCACGACCGGTAAACTCATCTATGATCACCACTTCACCGTCACGCACCATGTAATCTTTGTCACGTACGAACAAAGCTTCTGCTTTGAGTGACTGCTCCAAATGATGCACATATTGGATTTTTCCTTGCTCATAAATATTTCCGATACCCAACGACTTTTCTATTTTTTCTATACCGGCATCTGTAATTGCCACGGAACGTAGTTTTTCATCAACTGTATAATCCGTTTCGTTCACCAATCGTGGCACAAGTGACGCAAACTGTTCATATAATTTTGTAGATTCAACATCCGGTGCTGAGATGATAAGCGGCGTTCGCGCTTCATCAATAAGGATGGAATCCACTTCATCCACAATTGCGTAATGATGCTCCCGTTGCGAAAGCTGATCTTCGGATTGCGCCATATTGTCGCGCAAATAATCAAAACCAAATTCGTTATTTGTTCCATATGTAATATCTGCAGCATAAGCATCCTTTTTTGATACTGCATTTAAATTTTCCATTTCGATATCCACCTCATCAGCATCAACAGTTTTGGACTTATAGAGAAATCCCCCTTCATGTGTAATACATGCAGTTTGCAGTCCCAATTGTTCATATACAGCACCCATCCAATTACAGTCACGTTTTGCCAAATAATCATTGACCGTTACAACATGCACACCCTTTCCTTCCAGTGCATTGAGATAGATCGGCAGCGTAGAAGTCAATGTTTTTCCTTCACCCGTTTTCATTTCTGCGATCTTACCCTGATGCAAAACGATGCCACCCATAAGTTGCACATCGTAGTGCCTTTGTCCAATTGCACGACGTGCAGCTTCACGCGTCAACGCAAAAGCCTCCGGCAAAATATCATCTATCGTTTTACCATTTTTTATCTGTTCCTTGAGCGCACTGGTTTTTTCTTTGATTCCCTCATCAGACAATTTTTTCATTGTCTCTTCCAGTGCATTGATCTGATCAATGACTGGTTGAATGTTCTTCAGTTGTTTTTCGTTCGATCCAAATAATTTTTGAAAAAGTGACATAGCCTTTCTTTTGCATAACCAAATAACCGTTCATTTCCTGCATATAAACAGCAAAACAAACACGCATCAATTCTATCAAAATACCCTCTCTTCGTCAAAAGTAAAACCGCCCAACCTTCGAAAAGGTTGGGCGGGCCATACATCATTGCAGAAGATCAATGATCGTTTGCATGGGTATTTTTGGATGAGATGCGATTACGAGAGAAATGTATTCTGCATAAATACAACTTGGCAATTTCTGCTTTATTTCCCGTATCAAAAGTGCTTTTTCCTGCCAGGTTGCATCTTTTGGAACGAGAATATGCGTTTTGGCAATGTGACGCAATTTCAACAAATCCACCTTTGGATTCTTTGCAAAAGCAATCAACACACTTTCAATATTGAGCGTTACAATATTGCAAATGCGTGAGATCGTTACCTCCTTCTGGATATATTGTGTGATCAAAAATATAATGTGCACTTTTTGGGTCATTGCACTGAATATTTGTGCTCTACATTGACTAATGTCAAAAATTGACACATGTGGATCAAGAATAGAACACCATGAGCGCCAAAATGCAATACGATCAGTGATTACTTTTTCTGATCTCATCAATACAAATGGTTGTGACTCAACCACCGACAATGGGTCCGTAAATCCGATCTTTCTGAGATTTTCAATGCGTCTGCGTGCAATCTCCGCATCACACAATTGCGGTGCACGTTTATGCAAAATATTGATGGCACGTTCTGATAACCCCAAGTCTCGAAGTGCCAATCGTCGTCTAATCATTTCACCTTCTGGTAAGACCGTAACAAATCCCTTCTTCATTGAACATTCCTCCAATTGGATTTATATGCAAGGAACAATAATTGTTTACAAAAAACAACACTTCATCATACAAAAGTGTTGTTTTTGTGTCAATATTATGAAAAAAGATCTTTACTTTGCATTATTTTTCTTTACTGCATCCGCAAAACCCTTTACCGCTTCCAGCACATCGATTGGCACCATCCAGATCGTGGTATTAGACTGATCGGAGGAAAGATCATTGATCGACTGTAGTGTACGCAGATGAAGCGCTCCCGGTGTACGTGTCAACGTCTCTGCCGCAGCCGCTAAATTTTCTGCCGCCATGCGATCTCCTTCAGCTTTGATAATTACAGCCCGACGTTCACGCTCTGCCTCCGCTTCTTTGGAGATCGTACGCTTCAGTTCTTCCGGAATGATCACATCTTTAAGTTCCAATGCACTCACATCGATTCCCCATCCATTTGTTTTCGCATCAAGTTCCTGTTTGATAATTTCTGCAATTTTTGCACGATTTTGCAACAGATCATCCAATGAGCGGTCTCCCAGAGAATTACGCATCGTCGTTTGAGCCAACTGTGAAATTGCATCATAAAAATTCATTACTTCCAAAACCGCTTTAGCTACATCACTCACGCTGTAATATACAACAGCGTTGATACGCACAGGAATATTATCTCGTGTGATCGCCTCTTGATATGGTACATCCACAGCACGCGTACGTATATCCACTTTGTCCACGCGCTGGAAGAGTGGAAAATAGATCATCCACCCCGGTTCCATGATCCCGGAAAATTTTCCACGCGTAAAACGCACTCCTTTTTCATATTGATTGATCTGCTTGATCCGCATAAAGATCAGAAAGAACATGAATGCTCCAAACATCAATAAAAAAATTGTGCCCATATAATAATTATGTTACAACGATTTACATTAATATTTTATCACAACTTTATTTTTTTATAAATATTTTGTGAATGACAACTCCACAGCATACCACAATAAAAGCACTATAGATCAAAGGATAAAATCCCCATAATACATGCAGCGAATCAGGAAAAACGCGAAAATGCATATTGATCAAACGAAATGTCGCAAACCATATACCAAATGCGGCTATAGCCACACCATGAGGATATTTTTTCTTCATGAGATACCATGCAATGGCAGAACCACTAAGTGCAGCCAATAATTCATAAATTTGCGTTGGATGTACGGCATGTGCACCAAATATACTTCCCTCTCCATGTGCAATTTGATATTTATGTGCACTACTAAGCACAGGGAATTGCACACTCCATGGCAGATTTGTAATGTGCCCAAAACAACAACCGTTTAAAAAGCATCCAATACGTGCCAATGCAATGCCAACACCCAAAAAGATCACTGACAGATCTCCCAACATCCAAAAGTTCATATGCAATATTCTGCTCACAATATATCCAGAAATAATTGCCCCAATCAAACCGCCAACAATTGCAAAACCTTCCATATCCCATGCAAACATACTCATCTGTTTTGATGCATACAAACTCCAATTTGTCACAATATGCCATAAGCGCGCACTTACAAAACCGCTTATCGTAATGATCATCAATAGAATAATCAGATGTTTTTTGTTGACTCCTCTGTGCACAGCAAATACAAATGTGCCTCCGACAACTACAAGGGTTGCAAGTGTGTAGAAAAAAGAATATGCCATGATCGTATGCAAGTATGCGCCGATCTGCAGGGTAAAAAGTTCTGGATGCATAGATTTATCTTGACGCGCCGACTGTCCCTTTTATTGTCACTTCCCCGCCCGCATAATCCGCGCTCATACCACCATTCATATTAAATCCTTTATCGGTTTTTTCTGCCTTGAGACGCATTTCACCCTTCGCGCCATCTTCATCAAATGGAATGATAATCTCACCATTCTCATACGTAAATGGCATCGGTTTTGCGTCTTCATCAGATGAGACGAACATACCACCAGTATCACTTGTAGGCTTCAGCTCAAATGTGATTGGGTTTGGTTTACCTTTCATTTCTTCAAGCATTGCCACATCGCATCCTTCACCTGGCGCACCACTCTCTGCGGTCATTTTCGATTTGAATGCATCAGACATGATCACGTCGGTGATCGTCATAGAACCGCTCCATGAACCGCTCAGATCTTTAAGCGGTGGAAACGGATCGATATTAAAACGATCTTTGAGATATTGTTGATATTGTTTTTTTCCATCCGGTTCAGAAAAATAGATGCGTGCACCTTGTGCCAGATCATTTGCAGAGATCTTTGTTTCCATAATCAAACCTTCTTTATCAGACACCTCAAAACGATTGGTGTCTTTCATCATTTTTTGCGCAAAATGATTGAGAATGCCCAATTTATCTTCATAACCATAACCCTTATCATCTAGCCCCTGTGGACCAAGGGTTGAATCAAATAAATTTGCCTTTTTGAACGCATCAAAGATCTTTTTAAGCTTTTCTTCTTCATTTTTGATCGCATCTTCATTCTTACTACGTTCTTCAAACTGTTTTTGATATGCATCTTTCACGCGTATACGCACGAGATCCTGTTCACGCTCTGATAATTCCGGCATACCACCTTCCGTACGAATCGCATTTTCTTTGGCAATTGCTTCAATTTCCAGTTGTCGTCGTATACCTCTCATCTGGTCCCACACGCTATTGAAATCGCTTTTATCAACATTGTACCCCCAAAAATACCCATTTGCGCCGTTTTTATATGCCTGATATGCCGCATCAACTTCCACATTTTTCCAACTGTCAATCTGTCCATTCATCACCTCTACAGCAATTTTTCCTGCTGATGTAATAAGAAATTTATCTGCAATATTTTCACCAATGATCTTTGCTGCTTGTTTGTATTGTCCTTCTGCAACATATCCAGCTGCTTCTGACACTTTTGCGATATCATCAGCCGCACCTACAACATTTCCCAAAGCTCCCTTAAAGACAGAGTCTGGAACATTTTCAGCAATTTTTTCACCAGCAAGGATCGCCACTTTTTGACTTGCACCTTCTATATCCCCACTTTTATACATATCGTGAATCTCCTTATATGCCTCTGCTTGCGACACTTTTTCAAATATCTTTTCTTGTGTTTCCTCACTTGTAATTCCCATTTTCGTGAGTGTCATGGTGATAATTTGATCCGTAATCGCATCCGATGCATCATTGGCACCATCACGAATCACATTATCCAATGCCTGTGAGTGAATAAATTGGTCCGTGATCTTTGTCTCATCAGCGATCTTTGGCGCCAAAAGAGAAAAATGATAGGTTTCAAAAGTCATCGTGCCCGCTTCCATGTCAACACCGATAGGTTTGATATAGTCCCACTGTTGCCCGTTATAATACGCAACACGCATACTGCCAGCCTCTGTTCCTGCAGGCAATAATGCTTTATCGAATTTAAAAGTGATTGTCGTTTTTTCAAAGAGTCGCACAGGCTCTGTTCCCGCCAAGATCTCTATTGGTGATCCAACTAATTTTTGTTCATCAATGTTAAGTGGCGCCTCTTTTGGTGTATGAATTGATACCTCTTGAGCCTCTGAAAAAGCACCCCCACTGATCGTGAGCGACACATCATTTGCCTCCAGTGTACCGACGGTTACATCTTGTGTTGGATCTGCCATCACAGTGATTGGTTCAGGAATGGCAATCTTGTACATCGGTGCAGTTTTTTCTTCTGCAGTTTTTTTCACACACCCTGTTAATGCCAAGGTCATGATCGCGCACATTCCCCACACGTAAACTTTTTTATTCATACACATTTGATCAATAATTATGATTGTATAAAATATAATAATTATGCTTTTTTACTATCATACAGAAATTTTTGCGCTATACGAGTTGTGTCATCAATGACTTGCTCAATATCATCCAATGTTGGCGCAAGTATGACATCATGCGTATCCATGACCATTTTGATCACGCGCGAAATGTCAACGTAGGTACAATTACCAGCAAGAAATTCTCCTACCATATGATCATTGGCCGCATTCATTGCTGCTGGAAGCGTACCACCTTTTTCCATTGCTGTGAATGCATACCCCAAGCACGGAAATCGATCAAGATCAGGCTCGGAGAAGGTGTATGCACGATCAAAATTATGTGACTTTACTGCACGTTCCCACCTTTCCGGGTAACTCAATGCATATTGGATCGGCAGACGCATATCCGGTTCAGAGATCTGCGCCATAATGGATCCATCACTATACTCGATCATAGAATGAATAAGGCTTTCCGGATGTATGACCACGCGAATATTTTTTGGGTCCACATCATAAAGCCACATGGCCTCAATTACTTCAAATCCTTTATTCATCAGTGTAGCACTATCGATCGTGATCTTTTGTCCCATATTCCATGTTTTGTGCCCCAGCGCATCTGCGATCGTCACATATTGCAATTCCTCCTTCGTTTTATCACGCAACGCTCCTCCAGAGCACGTAACAATAAGGGATGCAATGTCCTTTTTTTGCTCACCATTCAAACATTGAAAAAGCGCGCTATGTTCCGAGTCGATCGGCATGATGCGCGCATGATGTTCCTTCACTTCTCTCATTATGATCTCTCCCGCAGAAACAAGTGTTTCTTTGTTTGCAAGTGCAATGTCTTTCCCCGCACGAATTGCATCAATAGTTGCACGAATGATCGTTAGGCCGACGGTTGCAGAAATAAATGTATCGTATCCATCCATAACAGCGATCTCCTGAAGCATATGCGATCCAGTTAAAACTTTCCTCCCAATTTTCTTTTGCAAGATCTCGGCATTCATCTCATCCGCCACGCCAATTACCTCCGGTTCAAATTCTTGGACTTGCTCATATAAAAGATCAATATTTTTATGCGCCGAGAGTGCAAAAACATGCAGTTTATCAGGGTATTTACGGACAACATCAAGAGTTTGCGTACCCACAGAGCCTGTGCTCCCCATAAGTGCAATTTTTTTCATAAGACGCTGATCTTTAATGATAAGAAATGATCATTGAAAAAATGCTATTGCTTCTTTGCTGTAATTTCACCACTGATCTTTATGTATCCATTAAAAAGTTCCGCGGTTGTTGCTCCCTTTAATGAAGCTCCCTCATCCTTTGTTGCATATAATTGCATACTTCCTTTTATGCGGTCTTGTGTAAATATCACGCTCATTTTTCCTTTTTCAGTAATATCTCGATATGTAAAACTTGCTGATGAGATCTTATCCGAAAAATTCGGAAGAAAAGTATATGCAAACGGCATTGACATGCCACCCTGCCCTGATAATGGCGTCATTGTACCCGCTTGTGACCCTGTAGATGTAAGTGTAAACGAAATTGGATTTTTCTGCCCTTTCATTGCTTCTATTTTATCCTCATCATAACCAACTGGAGCTCCGCCGAGTTCATGAAAGATCATTACATCCGTGATCATCATTTCTCCGACCCACTGCCCGTTTAGTTCATCTATTGTCGGATATACACCAATTGTAAATCTCTGTGCAAGATATTCTTGATACTTTTGTTCACCGTCAGCGCCATAATAATATTTTTTTACACCCGTGATCAGATCAATGAGTGGAATATCGGTTTGTGTAAGCACGCTATCATGACGAGAGATCCGTGTACGTCCTGTATCCGTCATCATTTTTTTGACCAACGTACCGATCATTGCCAATTTTTCTGCATACGTTCTATTTTTCAATAATTCAGGACCGCGCTCATCATCAAAAAGCACCGCATCCTCACTTGCCGTGATCAATCTGCGCAACTCATCTTCTTGCAAAAAACCTTCTTGCACTTGTGTTTGCACAAATTGTTCTGTGATGGCATTTTTATCTTCTTTCACAACTGCGGATCTTTGTTCTACATCACCGTGACGAAAAGGATTTGTGCAACCGGATATCACCAAGCTTGCCATAATAATGATCGCACTAATTGTGTACATTTTTCTCATAATATATGTATTTTATTTATCGTATATATTTTTTTAATGTGAAGATCCAATCCTCGTCTGGCACACCACTGGCAGCATCAGCTTCTTTTTGTCCCAAAAGCCAATCCAGATAACCACGATCCTTTCGTGCCACATCAGCGATCATTTCTCCATTATATTTACCAAAATTAAATCTTTTGATCAACGTAGGTTGTGATGATATATAAATCATTTTTTTGATCACTTCATCGTGCGATGCACTTTGACCGTATAACTTCTCATACATGCGTTCAAAAATCGCCATAAGCACCTTTACATCACCGAGTGCATCATGCGCACATGCATCATCGAGATCAATGCCCAAATAATAACGCAAGTATTGCAATCGATATGCCGGAATATCACCTTTAACATCCAAATCCTGTGCAATTTTGATCGTATCAATAAACTGATCAACCACAAGATCCTCACGCGTGAGCATGCTTATGTCAAAAGGTGCATTATGCGCCACAAATATCGTATCTTTTTGCGCTAATATATCCGCAAGCTCTTTATAAAAGTTCGATCCTTGAAATTTTTCTTTTCCTTCAAGATGCTTATTGGTAATATGTGTCACTTCCATAGAGCGCACGCTCATTTCTCGTCCAGGGTGAAAAAATGATTTTTTTTCCATGCCATTATACACATATGCAACCTGCACTAATCGATCCTCTTCCTCCAATCCCGTTGTTTCAACATCGAGAAAAAGTAAATTTTTGAATTTATCATCCATATTGTCTTTCAACATTCACGTTAACATTGCTATAGATATTCTATCATTTTCCCTAAATAAAACCAGTTGTGCCAGATATTTTATCGAGCTAGTGTCCATCGATCCGCCTTTTTGTTGTATTCATAAACTGTTTGACGTGCATTTTTATAATCATCAACACCGTCAACAAGAACAAATTTTTGGTTATCCAATTTATATGTCGCCAATGTGAACATGGTATATGAATCATTATTTTTTTCCATTTGTACCAAATACAGTTTTTGCATACGATTTTCTCCATTTTTTTGCACCATATACACATATACAACCGACTCATCGACAAAAGTGATATCTTCAACAATAAACTCGTCAGGATCTTCAATGATATTATTTTTGTTTTTTGTAATAAATTGCATCATCTCTTGCCTCTCATCTTTTATATTTTCTTGCGCTTCCGCTCCGATGCATTTGATCCTATCTACATATAAAACTTTTTTTTGTGATCCCTCCTTATATCTTCCGGCGATCTCTACATCACGACCCCCAAAAAATACAAGAGAGAAATTTGGATTTGTAACAAATAATAATTCGGATCGTTCATCTGTCATTTTTTTCATTCGCATATCTGCAGTAATTATTTTCCCCTGAAAATTTGCGTTTTCTGTAAATTTTTCATCTCGAAAACTATATGTCGGAATATCTACCCAGTCACCACTTTCACAATATTGAGCCACATGAGACATGAGCTCATAATGTTCATCATATTTTCCATCTTGATCGACAAAAAACAAAAAAGCCGAGAAGCTAACAATAAAAATACTTAAAAAAATAAATAAAGCCTTGGAGAGATCAATCATGATCACTCTTGACATGATGTCACTGCGCACTGACCTTCCATATGCAGAATCGATATATCTCATAAAAATATGTATGAATCGCTTTTATGCAAAATACTTTTTCACATAGTAACACACTCTCACAAAAAAACACCAGCGCACGCATATGATCGGCACACTGGCATTTTTAGACTGTTGATACGAATTTTAAACGTGTAGATCATTGCGCAAAAATCCTTCTCGAACGTGCACTTCCCCTTGTTTTTCAAAGTTATGTCCACCCACCGGCTGTCCTTTTACTTTCATATTATACAGACCATTTTCAGCCAATAGATAATATCGTCCAATAACATCTGTAACTGCAAAACTTTTTTTCTCATTCGTTTCTTGATTGTGAAGAGATACAATTGCAAATGGCACGGGTTTTTCTCCCTCAGTCTGTACTGTACCGTATTTTTTCTTCTTGAAAAAATTATCATAAACGAAAAGTGCAGTATACAGTGCCAGAAAAATAAAATTGATCATTGACGGATAGAAATATGTGATCACAGCAGTTGCAACGAATCCTGCATAAAATACGATAATGAAACTCCATTTTTTAAATACTGAGAACCAACCTTCATAAACTTCTGTCTTTTTTTGTGCATATGCCGCCCAATCGAC
>DYDB01000001.1:321378-329465 GCA_020718085.1 Micavibrio sp.
CATTGCGATATTTGGAATAAGCACTTTGTTCTCATCCATCGTAATTTGTTCACCGGTATACGTTTCACCATATAACGGATCCACTTCGTGCTCATAGCTTTCTTGATATTTGGATTTCTGCGGTTGTATCAAATATGTGCCACTGGTAGTCAAAAATCCATATCTGCCATACTGATCAGAATACGCAGTTTCAATTTCATTACCATCCGCACCAACCAAAGTTAACTTCACACCAGGAATTGGCTGTTTGGTTGTTTTTTCGAAAACCGTCCCCCAATTTTTTTCATTTCTCCTACGCGCAAGCAATCCCAAAAACGGCATGAGGAAAACATCTTTTGCTGCCATTGGCATCGTTGCAAAAAGAGGTACCGCACTTGTGGCAAACGCGATTGCCGTGCCCGTAGCCAAACCAACAGTAGACACCGCCTGATAAGAAGTAGGCGTTGGCTCCACAGGCTTTTTTGCCTTTACTGGTTCAGTCGGCTCAGGTGTAGATTTAGGAGGTTCCGGTGTTGGTGTAACGACAGGTTTGGATTCACCCTTTACGATAGAGGCAATTTCTTCTCTGGAAGCATGACATTGCACGTCTTCACCATTATTCACACACGACCATTCAACTTCCAAACCCTGTTCGGGAAACTGCGGTGCCTTTACCACAGTACCATTTTCACAAAAATTTCCGGCAAACGCAGTAGCGTCTGATTGGTAGGTTTTCTGTGCGGAGCCACATGTCGGCACCACTGCCGGTACGGGAGTCGGCTCTGGTGTAACGATCACTGCCGGAGAAGTACATTGCAGATCCTCATCACGCAACATATCGCAATTCTCTACAACTGTTTCATCCGCATCAAGTTCAAATTTGCTTGATGTATATTTATCATCATCCGGATCATCAGCGCTTACATAACCATCCGCTTCACATTTTATATAATATTTTTCACCTGCTTTTATGTCTTCAAATTTATATTCACCACTGGAATCCACATCATCGCTATCAACCCGATCACCGCTGTCGTCATATAAATGCACTTCCCCGTTATCCTCTTGCTCATGCGTATATTGCACACCGCTCTGATCACATGACTCACTGTAGATCTTCATGCGCCCTTCTATATTTCCTGTTGGATCCACATACGCTGCCAAGCTCATATGACAAAAACCAACAACACCAAGCACAGCAAAAAGAAAGCTATATTTCAAAGACATTATTTTATTTTAATCTTTATATAATATAATTATATCACTATTGGCCCATGGTGCAAAATTATGCATATTTCCATTACTGTACAATATCATATACAATCAGAAAATGTCCCTCATGCACCGTAACAACATGATCACAAGATGTGATCCATGTGTACTTTTCAAAATCTTCCGATTTTGACATAATAATACGATTTACTGAAAGATCTTGCATATCATGCACAAATTCTTTACATGCATTCGCATCAAATTTTTCCATTTTCGCATATTTTTCAATACGTGCTGATCGATCATTTAATCTTTGTGTATAAATATACCTAGCTTCGATATTATCTCCGCTCATTACACACTCACCAAAAAAATTACGTGCCGGATTTGCAACTTTTTTATCATGCAAAAAATCCATTTTCATATATTGATGCCATGGCAAAAACAAAATTTTTCCTGTAACTGATCCACAACCGATGTGTGTGCGCACAGAGTACCACTCTTCTGGGAAATTTTGTGGCACAACCTGCCCCAAAAATCCCCATAGCATCGTGGGTGTGTACAAAATAATGATGATGATCAAAAAAGTGCCATATACACATGCGTGCATTTTTTTTGTACAATTTTGCATAACATACGCCATGCCACAAAGCATTGCGAAATCAAAACAGATCACCAAAACAAGCACCCATTTGTGCGGCTCACGCATGCCCTCATAAAATGGCACATAAGCATAAAAAATATCAGATACGGGAGCAAATATACCCTCACTGCCCATGCTGAGAACATATGCCACAAAACCGATGCTCACAAAAAACCACATGATCCAGTCATTGCGTCTATGCCACACACCGATCATGATAAAAATGCACAATATTGCGAAAATCGGCTTCCATAGATATACATGCTCTTGTGTGGAAACAAAACGATCTTCGCGCTCACCCCAATAACCATGTAGTGACAGAACGTTTGTATATAATGATGCATATCCATTATCAATAGTATGAAAAACCTGTCTATGTTCACTATTAAATTGTGTAATATTCACATTCTCTTCAGATAACAACATCATATGCCCGACAAATATATTGAGATTTGCAAAAAATAGCATGATACACAAAATGCTCAGCCACAATAAAATATTCTTTGTATTTTTCCCTTTCCATAAAAATATGAAAAATAATCCACAAACCACAAGAACAAAAAAGATCGCATGTTGCAAGAACATCACTGCACTTGTCGCCCACAAAATTGCATAGATCATGTCCTTTTTTTTCTCTGCATATCGAAAACGCAACAAGAAAATGATCATGTATAACACACAGATCATACCCAAGACAACATACCACTGCCCATCAACCAATCGTGCATATACAAAAGGATTGAAGATCATAAATACACCGCTGATATATGACACGATGTCTCTCACCACCTCTTTTCCATCATCCAAGATCACCTGTCTTGCAAATAGATAACCACCAACACCCAAAGAGAAGATCATGCCACTCAGCAGCATCTTTTGGAAGATCTCATACGGCATATATGCGCCGACAGTAATAAGTGCTAGTTGCAATAAAGAATTTTGCCAAAGATCGGCAGATCCGCCACCTATACCCCAATCTAATAAAAAGAGATACCCATCTCGCCATAATGGCACAACAATAAGAGCGGTGACCACGGCAAAAAATAGTGAAAAATATGTTTTGCTATTATATTGATCTTTTTTATGGCATGACATATGATTGCATTTATATGATCTTTCTATGCACATCAATGTACCGACGATCGTTTTGATGTGTTTTGTGTCCATTTAGTTGACCTTTCCTCTTATGAACAATACACCTATTATCATGAGTTGTGCCTACATATAAAAATAAAAATATCTGCCACAAAATACTTGCCGTAAGTAAAAAATAGATCGCTACAGAAATGCGCTCTTGCAATACTTCTTTGTACGAAGCGATAATAAAAGGATAGAACGATATGCCAACGATCACGAAAAAACACAGAAGTGCAGTAGAAACCGGAATATGTTCACTTCGAAAAAGAAAGCCTATCCGCACTGCTCGCATTTTTTTACATCGCACAATGATCCCTCTCAAAAAACCATAGTGAAACTTGACCACCGTTTTTTTCCTTTGCTTGTTTTTTTTCATCTTTTTCATATATGCGACAAACTACTTTTTTTATTTCTGCGAAAACAAAAATCATACATGATCATCCCACATGACAGCGCAAAAATTGTTACACTTATAATTACTCCCACATAAAACCATCGCTGCGGGAAGAACTCTATCAAGAATTCCATGTCATATGTTCCATCTGCATTTTGTGTACAAAGATCTTTTTGTGCGCAATATGTCGGGACGTCCACATACCAGCCGTTCAAAAATGTCATGTACGGAAAATGATGCTCATCAGAGATAGAAATACTGTCAGACTGTGTAAACAGCAACAAATGGTTCAGCGGTCCGTCACTTTTATCATTATGAAATTGCATCTGCCATTTATCATGATATCCTTCACCCATCACAAGAAAAAATGACTTTCCTGCACCCTTGATATGTACTCTTTTTTTTGTCGGGTTCACATCATCAAAGATCATTTCTTGCGGACGAGATAATTGTTCCACAGGCTCTGTCACAAGAAAAAAACGACCTCGTACGCGTGGCAAAGCGATAAAACGAAAATTGTCGTATCTCGTAATGATCTCTGTTTGATAATCATCTTTGGAGTACCCAAAGATGTGCAACGACATGTTTTTTGCACCTTGTGGAACAACAATATGCCGTGAGAACGAATGCCATGTATGATCCTCTACAGGAATTTTTTCATCAATGATAGTATGTGCACCGTCATCAAAACTAATGCTATAACGTATGATCTCCCCATTATCACTTTGTGAATCAAACGTGAAAAGATATGTATTCCCCGCATCAACAGCAATATTACTTTGATGTGTGCAAGCAATATGTCGCTTCGCACGAAATTCCAAAACGCTTTCTCTATCCGCAGAAGGTTGTTCGATCGACATATCAAGCACAGCATGATCATCATAGTTATTGCAATCCTCAACATTATCCAACCATAAACCGTCATCAAATGATGCGTTCGGTATATGATTATCATAATTATGTTGCTTATCATCGTATACAAACTCTCGCGTAGCCAAATTTGTAGCATTGAGTGCCACAGATACAAAATCATTGGTCATCTCGTGCAGACTGCTTTGTTTCAGTGCATCATCATTCACAATAATATTTTTAAGAGCATTTTCATTTGTGTCATACGCATTTTTATGTACATATAAAGTATCATTTTCTCCACTACTGGTTACCATTTCGCGAATTGCATTTTGTGCAATGTTATCTGCATAAATGGAAGTGAACACTTGTTGTACTCTATGTACGGGTATTTTTTTTGTATCGTCAAATTGCATGATATCAAAGTCATGATCAAATGTTGTTTTGACAAAATCATATTTTGCATCCATATTCTGCATATCATTAAATGCATAAATCGTATCAAGCGTACGGATATATTTTTTGACATTCGTATTTTCATAGAGAACAATCTCTTTCATGCCGATATCAATTTTGTGCAAAGTTTTTACACGATCAAGAAGGTCGATATACCACTGACGGATATGAGGATCTTCTTTGCCTCCATACATCTCAAAAAAATCATTGTCATTTTGTATATCACGAATTGGCACAAAAACATATTTGATCGATGACGCATCAAGTAAATAATCAATGTAACTTGCACTGAACAATTCTTCAATATAATAACGATCGTTTGATCTTTGTGTTGAGCTTATATAATTTTTCCACCCGTGATTTATCACACTGATCACATCAACTTTTGGATGTAATGTCGTGTATGATGCCCATCTGGGAAATTGCGGAATTCCCTGTACACGAAAATAATCATTTTGACTTTCAATAAAATTTCTATATACGACATAATCATGCGGAATATCACGACGAATGTACATTGTTCCAATTTTTCCGGTCATGAGTGGCAGTGCCTGTACCAAAGATATGCCCACCAGCAAGCTGGCTAGTCCATATTTTATGACAGATGCAATTTTTTCCCCCTGTACAGTTCGAAAAATTGCATACAATGTAAAAGATGTAAGATACGCATAACTCAGAGCAATGAGGATAAAAAATTTTGACGATTCCCTGTACATGCGAAATCCCGGGAAATGTGCATGTAACCATCCATATACATCGGCAAAAGGCGCATGAGATTGCTTGCTCAAAAATATGCCCACTAAAGCGATAATGTACATAAAAAGCGTTACTGCTTGTACTTTTCGTGATTGTCGCAGTACAAAATACAATCCAATAAATACAAATATAGGCAAAATCCAAAAAATAGGATTAATGGGTTGCAATTCAAAAGGAGTTGGCTTCTCCCATGACCACGCTGGCTGCATACCAGTTATGGCATGACGCAAAGAACGATATTGCTCGCCAAAAAGCGGACGATCGATAATTTCTGATACCTCCGATGTACCGGCAGTCAGTAATGGCAGTACCCAAAAAAGATTCATTAATATGATCAGAGACCCTGCGATCAAGAACCGCCAAAAATATCTACGTAAAAAAAGAACGCACGGTATAAAAAACACAAAAAGAATATAAAATATACGCGGTTCTATGACAATGGACATTGTCACTACAACCGCAAAAATGAAGAGAGAGACTGCGTGTTTTTCCTGATCCTGTAATAAATATATGATCGCAAGTAAAAGAACTGGTGCAAAAGCATACGCGCAACCAATCGTCAAATGTGCCGTTTGCAATACCAAAAAATATGTGGAGAAAGTATACACAACACTTCCCGCAAATGCAGACAGATCATCTGGTATAAAACGCCTGATCGCATAAAAAGCTGCAACGGGAGCGATAATTACCATTGGTAATAAATATACCAAGAATAGACTCCAATATTCCGCATGTGGAAAATACATACACAAACCACGCAAAAAATGCATCGGCACAAAATACAATTGCGGTTCCACCCCGCCAAAATCCATTGTTGACCGCCATACGCCAATGTGTGTAAGTGATGTCCATTCTCGCATTGTATCAACGGTGGTATGCCACCAATCACCGTAGGAAAAAACTCCCACCACAAACCAGCGAACATGCGTAGCAATACTCAAAATCAATAATGGGATGATATATCTGTGTCTGAACATTTTTTTACAAAAAAACTAATATAAGATCTTTTTGACCATTCCTTCAAATTGTAACAACACCTTTTCTGGAAAAATTGACCAGAGCATATAGGATATGTATATGGAATAATAATCCGCGACACTCAGCTTCGGCCTGAATTTCTTCACCATATTTCGTTTTATCGCAAATAAGAGATCTCTTTTTTCCTGCACATATATACCGGTTGCTGTGGGATGTCTTCTATATTCAAAAAGACATTCTGGGATGTTCGTGCCATTTTTACCAGAAAAAAGTAATCGATAAAATAAGTCCATATCTTCTACCATATTAAATCGACCATCATAACCTCCAATTTCCACTACACAATTTCTTTTGTACATCACAGATGAATGTAAAAAGGGACCATAATGAAAAAAGGTTTTTATGATCTTTTCTTGATCAGATAAATAATTGATCTGATCCCCCGTCCGCACCCCATCCTCATCGATCACATGAGCATGTGTCCCCACAATACTGATCTCGGGATGCTCTCGCATGTATGCATACTGTTTTGCGAACCGTTCAGGCAGATATATATCATCACTATCCACAATGGCAACGAGATCTGCTTGTGCCATTTCATTTCCGCGATTTCTGCTGTATGAAATGCCTCTGTTGCTGTCATTTTTTACCAAGATGATCCGTGGATCTTTATCTACAAATTGTTGTACGATCTCAGCTGATGTATCTGTCGATCCATCATCGATTACGATAAATTCAAAATCTGTAAATGTTTGATTTAAAACACTTTCAATTGTTTGCGCAATGTACTTTTCACGATTGTAAAAAGGCATAACGGCACTGATCTTTGGGTTTTTGCTGTGCATAAACTATGTGGCGCTCAATAAATAATTTTTTTGATCAACCGTTCCAATTTTCTCATGATACCATATGGTACGATTGCCCCCAGTGTATGCCATCCATAAATAAAGAGGTAATCCGCGAAATGTAACTGCGGATTGAAGCGCGCGATCATCTCACGATTTAACGCAAACAACAACTTTCTTTTTTGTGCAAAATACTTTTCTGTAGATTGTGCATGTTTACGATATAGAACAAGAAATTCCGGAATGTTTGATCCCAACTTACCGGATAATAGCAATCTAAAATAGAGATCCAATTCATCTATAAGAGCATATTTTTCTCTGTATCCGCCAATCTCCATTACGACATTTTTTCTATACATCGTGGTTGGTTGCAAGAATGGACCCTTATAGAAAAATACTTTTGCAACCTCCTCTGGCGTAGAAAGATATGTGATAGCATCCCCCGTCCGCACCCCATCCTCATCGATCACATGAGCATGTGTCCCCACAATACTGATCTCGGGATGCTCTCGCATGTATGCATACTGTTTTGCGAACCGTTCAGGCAGATATATATCATCACTATCCACAATGGCAACGAGATCTGCTTGTGCCATTTCATTTCCGCGATTTCTGCTGTATGAAATGCCTCTGTTGCTGTCATTTTTTACCAAGATGATCCGTGGATCTTTATCTACAAATTGTTGTACGATCTCAGCTGATGTATCTGTCGATCCATCATCGATTACGATAAATTCAAAATCTGTAAATGTTTGATTTAAAACACTTTCAATTGTTTGCGCAATGTACTTTTCACGATTGTAAAAAGGCATAACGGCACTGATCTTTGGGTTTTTGC
>DYDB01000001.1:329574-388770 GCA_020718085.1 Micavibrio sp.
TCACGATTGTAAAAAGGCATAACGGCACTGATCTTTGGGTTTTTGCTGTGTGAAAATTCTGTCATATGTCAAAATGTATTTTATACGTGATCTGTTTTGATGAATTTACGCACAACAAGCCCTCCCCATGCACAGCCAAATTCACATGTTTTCATAAAAAGCATGCCTATGCCCAGAAATGGATTTTTGAAAAGTTTGATCGGGTGTGAAAAATAGAGTCCATAACGATATAACACGCTTGATTGTTTTGAATAATTCTTTTTATTTTCATGTCTATATCCATAGCGATCCATATGACGCCCATAATAATATTTCTTTTTACATAGCTCATATAAATGCAAATTTCGTTCATTGTGATAGATCATATCTGATATCGAAGCAATGGCATTTTTGCCGAAATGATGTTCTATGCGTTGCGGCAGATCATAATCTTCCCCACCGGTCACATGTTCATCATAACCATTCATTTTCTCATATACGCTTCGTTCAAAAAATCGCGCTGCCTCCATCCATCTCACGCCAATGTAAAAACGTCGTTCCAATCTCTTGCATTGCGCCCAAAAACCCACGCCGAATGATTCTTCGGGAATCACAACGGCTTTGACAGTGGGGTTATTTTGACACAGTAGAAGTGCATTTTTGATCACATCTTTCGATAGCTCCATATCGGAATCGATAATGCATATATATGATCCGGTTGCGTGTTTTACACCAAAATTTCGTTGTGCACTGCGTTCCGGACCATGGACATATATATGATCGGTGTATTTTTTGGCAATTTTTTGTGTTGCATCTGTAGAAGACTTATCCACAATGATGAGTTCAATGTTCTCATATGATTGTGAGGTAATCGATTTCAAACATGCCTCCAAATATGACGCGGAATTATACGTTGGTATGATCACAGACACTTTATCTTCCATGCTTTTTTAGATAATGAATTTATACATTTCATCCATTTCATTATATCATTCTTTCTCCCCGCTAATCTCTGCCCTGATAATACGCATAAAATCCCGATAACATTTATCAAAAGTGATCTTTTTGCTCCACATCCACGCATTTCGTCGCAAACGATCATACTTTTTTCTGTGTTGTAGTATTTTCAAAACATTATTGGCAAGATTTTGCGGTGTATTTTCTTGGCAAATGATCCCGGTTTCATTATGACGCACACTGTCACAAAGCCCATCAACATTATAGACCACGGCAGGCGTACCCTGACTATTCGCTTCTGTCACGATCAATCCCCACCCCTCTTTAATCGACGTTACGGCAATCACATCTCCTCGGCGCATGATCTCCTGCTTTTTTTCTGGCGAAATTCGACCATACATCGTAATATCTTCGGCATAAGGTGAATTTTTAATTTTCCGTAACATTCTTGTGCCGTACGAATTATTCGTACAACCAACAATGACCATCTTCAATTGTGGCATTTTTTTCTTTGCGATCTCAAAGGCGCGAATAATGTGGCCCGTGCGTTTCATCGCACGCACATTGCCAAAACTCAGCAGGATCGGCTCTGCAATACAATTTTTTTCCTCAATATACGATGCGCACGAAATATCTATGCCTTCACTGATAATATGAATGCGCGAACCCTTAAAGCCAAATCTCTGCAGATCTTTCTTTGTGCTCGCCGATATGGTGATGACGGTATTTTTGCGCAAAAGGAACGTATAAAACGGCTCAATGAGATATCCGATCACATTAAGCGGAAAGAAGATCTGATACAACCAAACTTTACGACCTAATTGATGATAAAAAAGAAGGCGTTTTTTTTCCTTAACATAATACTGTGTAAAAAACGGGACAATATTTGCCTCTTCGATAACAATATCCGCCCAACCGACAAGATTTTTCTTGTAATATCGATATGCACACCAATATGCACTGAATTGCCCGCCAACACGAATCACCTTATATCCATCGATCACATCTTCTTTTTGACACTCTCCATATCCGCCAGCCAAGAGAACCACCTCGTGCCCATCCGTAACAAGTCTTTTGCAAATTTGGTTTGTGACCACTTCCGCACCACCAGCAAACGGATGCGTCTGATCTTTCCATGTAAACCACAATATTTTCATTTTTCTATCATTCACTTACAAACATATTTATCCCTACTTTTTCCCCATTTGTCTTAAAAATATCCTACCGCAATTCGTCACGTTTGTCACCATGGATGATCTTATACATGCCCAATGTCACAACCGTCATAAATGACCCGATGATATATGACCACACCACAGCTTTAATAGACTCATGAAAGAGCATGATCAGTCCAATCGTCACTGTAAAGCCGACAACCGATGCACATATCAAACGCCTCTCGCGCAGCGCAATATAATACGTATACAAAACATTCACAAGCGAGACCATGACCATGTACATGCCAATAAGTGGCAATGTTTCAGCGAGAACCGTGTATTGCGCACCGATCATGATCGTAACGATCCACGCAGGCATGATAAAGAAAAAAGCAAAAATACTCATCGCTATGCACATCGTGATCCATAATGCTTTTTTGAGGATTGTACGATTTTCTTTTTTCTCTGCACGTATTTTGATCGTCGGCATGAGCACGCCGGCAACAGATCCCGTAGCAAAAAAGATAATGCGTGCGATCATTGCAATGCCACTATACAATCCCGCCGTTTCCGGATCGAAGAAGAACTTCATGAAAAGCACATCTGATGCATAGAGAAATGTAACATATCCAAATGAAAAAAGAATAAGCATGCCATATGCTGCCTCCTTACGAATTTCCGGTGTGATTTCAGCCTTTTCGTCAAGCGACAAACGAAACTCTCCACGCGTTTTGTACATCGCATACATAAGTGACAAAAAAGTTGCGATCGCAAGCGCACTGATCGCTCCACATACGCGTAAACCCATATATACAAGGATCACACCAAAGATCACTCTGCTTGCAGAAGAAATAATATTTGATATAGATACAACCAAAAATCGCTCTGATCCGCGCAAATACGCACCATAAAATGTATTGACCACATCCACAGATAAAATGAGTGCCAGAGGAAGAAATGGCAAGACCGAATCAAAGTGCAAAACATTTTTGAGGATCGGACTGATCACAACAATGCCAATTGCATACACAACAACGATTGGCAACGCCAATGCAAAGATCCGTGACAATAGTGACACATATGCCGTAGAGCCATGATGCTTGTGATTTGATACAATATTGATCGATATCGTGCCGCAGATCATCAAAAAGATTCCCATGAGATACGTGATCGACATGACTGTTGCAACCTCCCCAAAATCCTCCACACTCATCATGCGTACCATGATGGGGTGGTAGAGATAATTCAAAACAGCGGTAATGATGGAGCCGACAAAAAAGACGATGTTATTTTTGATGAACTTGTCACGTAGTACTCTCTGGATCATAAACCAATACTGTATTGCTATTTTTTACATTGTTTTATTATACACCACTCAAATCAAAAAACCACTTGGGAGAACACTCTTTCCAAGTGGACCTTTACCACTCCAGATCATATTTCCTTCCATTGTGTTTATGCAGGATCTTTTTTAAAGTGTCTTTGTATAAAATGGGTCTCTGCGCAAGAAACTCCTCTGTGTAACAACACTTCTCACATACCGACATACCTGCTTCCACTTCCCTGACGATCGTTTTCAATTTTGCTTCGATCTCCTGCATGACACGCACGTCATCCGTGCCATGTTCCACGATCTTTTCCACACATTGGATCCATCCCTCGCCGGAAGTGCCACAACATAAGCATTGTGGCTGATCTTCCACATGCTGTGCACCAAGCGTATATGCCGGACGATATTCCACATCACCCACCACAACCGGCATCTTGAGAATCTTATCTTTTGTCTGCGCAAGTTCATTTTGCACTTGTCGTGGTATTTCTTTCACAAAATTACTTTAAATATATAATAGCTATTTTTTTGTTTCATATATAACACTAGCACCCAAACTCATGCCCTCACACACACGTCCGTTTTTTTCATAAACCCACGGACCTTTTCCCATCTCATAAATACTTCGCACTTCATAACAAGGATCAAGGCGTGATGCGATTAAACCACTAGGAAATATACTCCATGCAAAAGTAAGAATAATAAACATATAAAACAAACCTGTTATTATTTTTCTATCAAAAAAAGCTAGGATTGTAATCGCCATTAATAGCCAAGTAAGTATAAGAACATACACTGCTGTAAATAAATCTCTTTGCAATAGTCGAGAGATCATTTTTGTCTCAATCAAAACATATGTGACAAAAAATAATGTGCAAACAATTAGTATAAATTTACTTTTCTTCATAATCCACAAAAACCACATGAAAAAATCAGCATCTCACATCATTTCACAAAATTCGTTTTAACAAAAACCTGCCATTTCTATAAAGATATTTATCTCCTCTTTTTTTGTCACGAGAAACTTTTTCCACATAAATATCACCTTTTTCACATACAACTTCATCATAATCAACAAGATCTTCGAAATCCACACTCATAACTGTAACTTTTTTCCCAGGTACACAAAATTCAATCTTTTGAATTTTCCAATGATCATTTTCAAGTTTATTCTTTATATCAAGAATGGTTTTTTTATCAACTGATGCATCTATAATTTCCCTATCTAATATTTCTACTTCAGTATTCTTATTATTTATGGAATTCAACAATAAACTTAGCACTGTCCACATTAAAATAATAATCGTTATACATGATATTATAAAAATCAAAGATGATAGTGCCTTATTTAAGATTATATTTAATTGACTTTTATGATTGATTTTATTTAGTGTCAATATGATTGAAATAATTATGAACCATCCCACACACCACTGCGCAAAAAAATTAAATGGCTCTAAAATACATGTATTTTGCGAAAAACCATCACCACCATAACTATAACAATAAATTTTTACACTTAATATACCCAGAAAACCAAAAATACCATGCAAAATATATGCCCATTTGATAATTTTATTATACATATTTATTTTTATTATTGAGTATTTACACAACAATACTGATCAACTTCCCTTGCACAAAAATGATCTTTTTTGGCTCTTTGCCTTCGAGATATTTTTGGATCTTTTCACTTGCGAGTGCGGTTGATTTTGCATCTTCTTCTGTGATATCCGCACGTACTGTGATCGTGTCACGCACTTTGCCGTTTACTTGCACAACAAGTGTGATCTCATCATCGACAATTTTTTGCGCATCATACTGTGGCCACTGCTCTTGTAGGATAAATGACTCATGTCCTAGTTGTGACCAGAGCTCTTGCACAATATGCGGGCAGAATGGTGAGAGAATGAGAAGGAATCTTTCCATATCATGTGCTGTCATGGATTTGTGTTTTTCCAGCGCATTCATGAGGATCATCATTTGTGCAATAGCTGTATTGTATTTCATTGCGTTGATATCCTCCCCCACCTTCTTGATCGTTTGATGTAACACCTTCTCGATCTGTGGGTCACTCTCATCGGTAAATCCTTTACCAAAGAATTTCCACAGTCGTTCGAGAAATTTACGCGGACCGATCAAACTCTCCGTGCTCCACGCAACAGATGCATCAAATGGTCCCATAAACATCTCATACATACGAAATGTATCCGAGCCAAATCGATCGATCACATCGTCAGGGTTAATGACATTATTCCATCTTTTGGACATCTTGCGTCCATCTTCTGCCATAATGAGTCCCACGGTTTGCAATTTTTTATATGGTTCGTCATAGCTCACCGCACCGATATCATAGAGGAATTTATGCCAAAATCGTGCATAGATAAGATGCCGTGTCGCATGTTCCGCACCACCCACATAAAAATCCACTGGTGACCAATATTTTTCCTTATCCTTATCGATAATCGCCGTATCATTTGTCGGATCGATGTAACGCAAATGATACCAACTTGATCCCGCCCATTGCGGCATCGTATTAGTTTCACGTCTTGCTTCTCCGCCACATGTAGGACACGTCGTATTAACCCAATTCTCAATCGCTGCAAGCGGAGATTCTCCCGTACCTGTCGGTTCATAATTTTCCACTTCTGGAAGCATAAGTGGTAATTCCTCTTCTGGCACAGGCACCACACCGCACTTTGCACAATGTATGAGAGGGATCGGCTCACCCCAATATCGCTGACGAGAGAACACCCAATCACGCAATTTGTAATTCACGGTCATCTCACCACCGACTTTTTCCGTGATCATTCTTTTGGCTTCTTCACTCTCCATGCCATTAAATTCACCGGAATTCAAAAGTGCCCCCCCACCTGTATATGCACTATCACTATCAATTCTTCCGGATATAACATCAATGATCGAGAGATCGTACTTCTTCGCAAATTCCCAATCACGCTCATCATGTGCAGGCACTGCCATGATCGCACCCGTACCATAATCTGCAAGTACATAGTCTGCGATATAAATCGGGATCTCCGCACCATTGGCCGGATTGATCGCCATCACACCTTCCAACTTCACGCCGGTCTTTTCTCGTCCTTCCGTCGTACGCTCAATCTCTGTCTTGGTCTGTGCTTCCTTCTGATATGCCACCACCTCATCCCAATTTTTAATTTTTAATTTTTCATTGTTCACTAATTCATGTTCCGGTGCTAGCACCATATACGTCGCACCAAAAAGCGTATCAGGACGTGTCGTGAAAACGTCTATTTTTAATTCTTCATTTTTAATTTTAAATTGAATACGCGCGCCCTCTGATCGTCCGATCCAATTGCGTTGCAACTCTTTGATATGATCTTGCCATTCTAATTTATCGAGATCTGCAAGAAGCCTATCTGCGTAGTCCGTGATCTTGATCACCCACTGTGGAATCTTTTTCTTTTCAATCGGTGTACCACAACGCTCGCATGCGCCATTTTCCAGATCTTCATTAGCGAGCCCCGTCTTGCACGATGGACACCAATTGATCGGCTCATTGGATTGGAAAACCAAACCTTTTTTGAACATTTGGATAAAAGCCCATTGCGTCCATTTATAAAATGCAGGATCTGTTGTAGAAATTTCCCTTTCCCAATCATAGTTTAAGGAGATCTTTTCCAATTGTTTTTTAAATGTCGCGATGTTTTGGTCTGTAGCAACTTTTGGATGTACTTTATTTTTGAGTGCATATTGCTCTGCAGGAAGTCCAAACGCATCCCACCCCATCGGGTGAAGCACATTGAAATTGTTCATTTTTTTGTATCGGGAGATCACGTCTGTTGCGATATATCCCTTCGGATGCCCCACGTGCAATCCGACACCGGATGGATACGGGAACATATCAAGAATGTAGAATTTCTCTTTTCCCGAGTCTTCTGTGGTTTTATACACATTGGCGTCAGTCCATTTTTCACGCCATTTCTGTTCTATTTTTTGATGTTCGTACCGTTCCATAAATTTTGTAAAATTAAGTCAAATGCTACATTTATACTAGCGCAATCAACATAAAAAAACAAACTTACATCATGTATTTGATACGAGTTCTAAAAAGTAAGAAAATCTGTATATTATTTCATAAAATAAAACGGGAATGTATTTTCACACATCCCCGTTGTTTCTCCTACAGCAACATCACATTATTTCTTGATGCCCTGTAAAGTGTTGATAATTTGACCAAGTTCTTCCAGAACCTGACCGGCTTCACCAAGTTTTCCTTGGCCTGTGAGCTCACAGTACCGAGCATAGTTTTTTGCTGCTCGTGAGATCAATTCAGCATCACTGCCACTGATCTCATTGCGTTCGCCATCTGTAGTTTGCACCTCCTGTTGTACATTATCCTCGTTTCCAATAACTTTTCTGAGCGCATCTTCAAAAGAAGTGCCAACAGCGAACTGATCACCGACCATAATGACAACCCGTTTGAGTTCCGGCATGCTCCCCTGACTCGCCGACAGAAAAATCGGCTGTACATAGAGTAACTGATGATCTGCCAATGGCAATGTGATCAGATTTGCAAAAATCACATCACTCCCCTTCGACTGCCACAGCGAGATTTGCCCTTTTAATACCTCATCCTGATTGATCTTGGTTCCAATTTGCATGGGACCATTTATAAATCGATCTTTCGGAAATGAATACACCTGCAATTTGCCATAGTTTTCTCCATCACATCGACCAGCCAGCCATGCAACCATATTGTTGCGCTGATTCTTTTCATTTGGATTGGAATACGGCGTAAACGGCAAAATGAGCGCGAATTCTTCCTTGGTTTCCTCTGGGATCTGCATTGTCACATAATATGGCAACACGTCACCCACCTTATCGCTTCCGATAAATTCTTTTGCAACACTCCACTTATCTTCGTTGTTATAAAAGGCAGTTGGATTGGTCATGTGATACCGTGCATAAATCTGACCCTGCGTACTGAGCAGGTCTTCCGGATACCGCACATGCTTACGCAATGCTTTTGGCATCGCAGATGCCGACTTGAACAGATCGGGGAAAATTTTCATGTACGTCTGAATGATGGGATCCTTCTCATCAAACACATAGAGATCAACTTCGCCAGAATGCACATTGATCACAACTTTGACAGAATTCCTGACATAGTTGATTTCTCCGCTTTTCTCAGAATATGGGAAAAATTTACTTACCGTATAAGCATCCCATATGTAAAAGATCTTTCCATCTGCAATGACATGATACGGGTCATGATCATACTGCAGAAACGGTGCAATCTTCTTTACACGCGTCGCAATATCGCGATCGAACATGATGCGCGTCTCCGGCGTAATCTCAGCGGAAGTGAGCATTTTCAACCCGTCGATCTCCCATGCAAATGCAAACTTACGAAACCACGAACCAACTGCAACGCCCCCTGTTCCCGTATATTGCGTTGTGATATTGCTCTCGTTTTGCGGAAAATCAAACTCCTCGGTCTTTGCATTGACAAAGACATGATCCTTCGTCATTTCCCCAAAATATACACGGGGCTCATCAATGCGCAAGTAATCGAACTTTGCAACAGGCGGAATATCTTTGAGCCAGAAATCCGGCATCCCACCAGGTAAAAATTTGTTGACAGGATTGGCCACCATGCCAAACCCATGCGTGTAGAACAAATGTTTATTTTGCCACGTCTTTGATTTGTCCGGCAACCTGTCATGATCCATTTCGCGCAGAGAACACATCAATTGTATGGATTTACCGTCATCATCATAGCGCACAACATCCACATCCGGAAACGCATAGTATGTTCGCATGATCTGTTTTTGTGAGTATATCGCGTTCAACACGCGAAAATCCCACAGGCGCAGTGAATCAAATGTTGCATGATTCTTTTGTACAAGATCATCACCAATCTCTTCCGTAACCGGATAGAACACTTGTTGCAAATGATCATCAGTCAGACCATATGCCATACGTGTAAATTCAATATTGTGCTTAATGTATTGATTCTCCTTGTCAATCTCATTGGATGAGACAACACTCCACTGGATAAACTCTGGCAATGCAACGACACCAATGAGCCACACCACCACAAAAACGCACGCACTACCCGTTGCACACAAAATCGTAAGTTTTTGAGAGTGTGCGATAGCAGATATGCCAAACAGCACAGAACAGACGATGGCCGTTACGATCAGTGCCCAATAAGCCGGTAACTGCACATGCAGATCCGTCCATCCGGCACCAAAAACCGCACCCTGCGTTGAGAACAGAAGATTCCATTTCGCAACGAGGGCATATGCGATGACGACGATCATTAACCCGATACCGAGAATCGATAAATGTGTGAAGAGATTGAATGTTAATCGATCAACTTCATCCCGATTGCACATTTTCTTTTTCTGAAATACATATATGCTCCACACACCAAAGACTGCCACAAGGATACTTGAAAGTGTCTGCTCCATAATACAGTTGAAAATAGGCAGACTAAAAACATAAAATCCCACATCCTTGTGAAAGATCGGGTCAACAACGCCAAATGGCACTTGATGCTTGTACAACAAGAAATTCTCATATTGCGAAGCAACAAAGACACCGGCAACGACTGCAAGAAAAATACTGACAACATGCGCGATCAAAAAAATGTTCGGCGTGTCAATGATCTTCCTGCGTTGCACTGCAATGATATTGATCAGAAAAAATACCTCTGTAACAATAAATGCATATGCAAAATACGTGCACATCGCCTGCAAAACAGTCCAATACCGTTGTGCATATTTCACTTCCTCAAACCACAGAGATGTCACCCAAACCGTCATGAGAAAATCTCCGACGATCAAAGTGATTACACCTGCGAAGATCGTGTAAACACTACGCCTCCAACTGAGGGGAGAGATTTCATCCCCTTTCGCCATACTTTTATAACATAGGCGCAAAAAAGGCCCACATGCTAAAAGTAACACCACTGTAATGACAAATCCTTGCATAATTCAATCCTCCTGTTTGATTGTAGTACGTGATATACGATAACTTCCACAGAACAAATTGTACATGTAATTGATCCTCCTCAGATCTGTAAATTTATAATGAACGTAGACATAATGTCCAAAAATTGTCATAAAAATGACCCTTCATTATAGTACAATTTTACTAATTTGTCAAATATACCACCGCTACACATTTTGTGTAAAAAGAAAGCTATGTCGAAATATCTGTTTCATCAATGATCTCCCCTACCAACTCTTCCAATATGTCTTCCAATGTAATGATGCCAACAATTTCCTTTTGTGTGTCACGCACTACAAAAAGATGCGTATAATTTTTTATCATGCGTCGAAATGCACGTTCGATCGTGATGTTCTCATTGATATATTGCACCGGTAATACAAAATCACCCACAGGACGATTGCGTTCATCAGAATTTAATTTTTGCATGATGGCATTCACATGGATGTAACCGATAAAATTATCATCACTCTTGCCATCATGCACAGGATATCGTGAGTGACCAATGTGTGAGACTTCATGTGCAATTGTTTCGATTGACACAACCCCAGAAATCGCTTCTACACGTGCGAGTGGCGTCATTGTATCTTTCACGCAAATATCATTGAATTCAAATATATTTTCGATCATCGTATGTTCTCTGTGATGTACTGCGCCATGTTCCACGCCCATGCGCGCCATTACGCGAATTTCCTCTTCCGTCACATGATCATGTACATGAGACACACGCATGATCTTGTATATAACTCTATTGATCTGATGTACCACAAAAACGATTGGGTACATGAGAATAAAAATGATCCACATCGGCCACGCAACGAATTGTGCGATACGCTCTTTTTTTGCAATGGCAAAAGACTTCGGCAAAACCTCCCCAAACATAAGGATCATGACTGTTGATGCACCCGTTGCAATGCCCATCACACCAGAATCAAAGTGTTGTGTAGCAATAACTGTCGCATATGACGCGATGGAAATATTAACCGCATTATTTCCAAATAAAATAGCAATAAGAAGTCGACGCGGTCGTTTTTTGAGACAATGCACCATTTCAGCACCAAAACGTTTTTGATCCATCATCATGCGCACACGTGCTTGTGAGAGTGAAAAAAATGACGTTTCTGTTGCAGAGAAAAAAGCCGACATGCCCAGCAAGAGCACAAAAATAAGGATCGTGATCATAAAAAATGAAAATTAGTTAAACATCCATCCAAACAAACTGAATTCTTTGCGTTGTTGTGCAACGAACGTTGCAATATCTTCGCGTTTTTTCAAAAGATCGTCCACCTGACTTTGCAATACATGCTTATTGGTTTGATCATCCATACCAACAATTGCTTGCTGTGCCGCTTCAGACTCTTTTGCATAAATTTCCGCACGTTCTTCAATTTCCTTAACATCAGACATGCGTGGGCCAATGAGGAACATTATGAATGCATTGCGTTCTTGTGCGTGCGCCACTGCTGACACATCAGCATCATATGCTGTTTGCATCACATCTATAGCTGTTTGTGCAGTAGTTTTTAATCCTGTATCTTTTTGCATGGTTTCACGCAATTTAGCTTGTTCCGCTTCTTCAGCAGCAAGTCGCGCCTCTTCCTCCTCTATTTGTTGTTTCGTTAAATTTTGTTTTTTCTTTTCTGCCAAAAGACGCGCTTCTTCTTCCTTCTTTTTTTGCTCTTCAGCCGCTTGATCCTTCTGTTTTTGCGTCATACTTGCGTCAGCAACCGTTGATTCGGAAAGTGAACAATCCGGTGCAAAATCACCATCTTTATTTCCCGAAAGTTTATTTGATGACATATTCAGCGTTGCTTCCCAAAATTCTTTACCAGGATTTCCTCCACTCGGTGTTTTACAGTTCATGCCAAAATCATTATTATCTGTAATTGTATTGCTCTTTATTTTTACCGCTCCAGATTTTCCTGTACCTTTGTAATATTGTGTGGCAATACCGCTTGCGCCATTTTTTTTGATCTTATTGTCACTGATCAAAAGATCAGCTTTGCCCAAGATCACTTCAATACCGCTTTCTCCGTTGCCTGAAATTGTATTTCCCGAGATCGTCCCATCCACATTTGAACGGATATCCACACCTTCTTCATCATTGTCATAAACTTCACACCCTGTCATTTTGACTGTAGTGCCCGACTGGAGATATAAGCCCTTATTGCCATCATAAATTTTTGTATCATTTACCGTTACTTTTCCATTTCCCGCAACTGTAGTAATACCGATATCCGCACCCACTATTGTGCAATCTTCAATTTCAATCTCCGCATCCTCATCCACATCAATACCACTTTTACCAGAGACGGTAACACCCGACATTTGCGCACCATTTTTCATCGTGATCGCTCCTGTGATCTTTACACTATCGCGACTTTTACCCTCTACGCTCACATCTTCACCGATCACAATGCTCTCATCATACGTTCCATCACGCACAATGATGCGTGCACAATCTTCATCCAATGCTTCATCAATATCTTTAAATGGCTCATCATCACTTCCATCACCATCATTATCTGCATCCTCATCCACATAACACGTATCCGACGCATACACAAAAACCGGACTCTGGCTCACACCAAGTCCAATAATGATCAAAAAAAGAAACGCAAATAGTAATTTCTGTTTCATGAAATGATTATACCAAAAATCTATACTTCCTGCAATTGCGCTTTGATCATGATGCGTCGTGTATTTGTGCCAAGCGGCCAACATGTCGTGAGCGTAAGCTCTTGTGATTGTGACTGTGCAAAAATACGCACGTCATCAGGCAAGACTTCTTCCTTAAGTGAAACATTGTAGTCATATGCGATCTTTTTTCCATTTGCCATTGTCATCGTCACAGTGATCTTATCTCCAGTTACCAAGTCATTCAAACCTTTAAATACATAGTTATATGCACCTTGTGACCATGCATAATTACTGCTGTGTCCGGCTATATATGCATTACCTCTTTGTCCGGGCAATGCCGTGCCGGGATAATGCACCACACCACGTTCAAGATCTTTTTGCAGAGTTTTTTCATCCGCACTTGCAGAAAGTACAACTGGAACCTCCACATCAAGCTTATTGATCGCAATCACAAAATTTATGCGAGCTTCTCCCGGCGCCACAGGATCATATCCTCCACTGATCTCTCGCCCATCATTATAGCCATCACCATCAGTGTCAGTTCTTTTCGGGTCAGTTCCAAAATAATATTCATCATAATATGTCAGTCCATCTTTATCCGTATCATCTTCACTATTATTGATCATGTGACCAACCGTATCCATTTCCCATTTGTCAGGTATCTGATTTTCATTTGCATCCATCATACCAGCTCCATTCGGTGAATATCCATTTTGCACCTCACGTCCATCATTATACCCATCACCATCCGTATCTGACTTTTGTGGATCCGTATTATATTTTGATTCATCGATCAATGTTAAACCGTCCCGATCCGTATCAAGCTTCAGATCAACCTCATTGTTCACGGTCACATGATATTTCGCCATCCACTCAGCAGATACGCCAAAATCCCGCTTGACTGCAGAGTCTTCTGCGACAACATATGCGGTTTTACGTGTACCATATACATTAAATCCACCGGAAATCAAAAAATACACGATAAAAAACGTGATAAAAAATGCCCCAATTGACCATAAAATACGTGCATTCATGACTTTTTGCCTTTATGTACTGATTTTAAATTATACCATTTTAATAGCTTTTTGTCAATTATTATGTTTTTAAAAGAAAAACCACAGATCTATTTTCTGTGGTTTGTCTATTTTCATTTTATTGATTTGTGTTCTCATCAAAAAATGGCGAGTCGTCCGCTGGCTTCTGTGTTTCATTGTGAGTTTCCGGCATCTCATCATGTTTTTCTACAGATATCTGCTCTTCTGTTTCAGCAGGAATATCTTGAAGCTCAATACGGTCACTACCGCCAAACAATCGTGAAAAAAATCCCATATTTTTTCATTTATTAATTAGTTATTCAAAACACCGTGAGGTATTATACCACAAAATTACAAAAGTGGTGACAAGAGACGTACTATTGAATTACGCAATCTGACAAAAAAATTCTTTTTTCTGTGATCACCAAATGTAAATCTGCTACACGACAAAAGGTCACTCTTGAAATCTCGTTCCATCTTTTGTGTCACGCCACGATCAAAAATGACAACGTTGTTTTCATAAGATAAACGCAAACTGCGAATATCCATATTTGTTGTACCAATTGAACATATGCATGAATCAACCATGATCGTTTTGGCATGGAGAAATCCGGCATTATAATGGTAAATCTTTACTCCGGCAAGCAACAAGTCCTCAAAGTATGTAAACGCAGCCCAATATGGAATATTTTTATCCACCACGCCCGTGATCATGAGACGCACGTCCACACCGGAAAGTGCTACGATCTTCATTGCCTCGAAAAGATTTTCGTCTGGTATAAAATATGGCGTTTGGATATACACATGATCCTGTGCCGCGAGAATCATTATGAACAATGATTGTTTGATCGGTTGCCAATAGGAATGTGGTTCAGAAGATATGATCTGAATTGGCAGATCTCCATATATCGCATCCACGTGTAATGGAAAATATTTTTCCTCGAACAGTGATTCCTGTTGCGTCTCTTCCCAGTTTATAGCAAAGGCTGTTTGCAACGATAACACAGCCTCCCCGTGAATGCGCATATGCGTATCACGCCACGTAGTATATGTATTCCCGCCAGTCACATATTCCTGACCCATGTTCATACCACCGGTATATCCGATCACTCCATCGATTACGACAATTTTACGATGCAAAAGATAATTGACCGTCGTGATCTTCAGAGGTGATAATGTATTATAAAATGGCACAATGCGCACACCGGCTTTACGCATATGGCGAATGTATCGGTAATGAAAAAAGTGTGTGAAAAATGATCCGATAGGATCAAAGATCACACGCACTTCCACACCCTCTTGGGCCTTCATGACGAGAATATCGGAAATTTCCTGCGTCAACGGATCTTTTCGCCAAATAAAATACTCCATGTGAATAAATTTTTTCGCGTTACGAAGATCGCTCTTGAGCGCTTCAAATTTTTCCTGCCCTGTTTGAAAGATCATTACTGTGTTATTGGTCGTCAAAAGCGCATCAGAGTTATTTTGTGAGATATGCAGCATGCGCTCAATATCAGCAGAAAATCCACATTCCTTTACGCTTTGGAAATGTTCATGTTGCTTTTCGCGGATCACAGAAAGAATACTTTCTGTCTTCATACGCAATTCCTTGATCCTTCCCTTTTTCTTGGGATTGTGAACCTTCCAATTACGACCAAAAAAAACGTACATGAAAAAACCAACGATGGGAAAAAGAAGAAAGACCAAGATCCAAGCGAGCGTTGAGCTGGTATCACGATTCTCCATGATGATAAAGATCATCACCACAGCAAGATAGACATAAATGATCAAAAGCACGATACCGGAAAATTGTTCTAAAATTGAGATGAGCGTATGCATAGCAAATTTGACCATTCTTTATGATTATCAGCATCATAACGTATTTTCCTCTTTCTGTCACGAAGCAAAAACCGCCACCTTTTCAGGAAGCGGCCATGACTCATAATATATAAAAGAGAAACTTTCTACACCTCGCTCATGCAACGTGCTGACTGCATCATTTCTGGTGCACAATATTTCTTGGTGCAACTCAATGTTTCGTCCTTATTCACCACACAGGTATTGCATCCGTCAAACCATGATGTACATCCCGGTGTTACAGCATTGTTGTTACTGTCCATAATTATTTGTTCATCATCGATCATGTTTTTTTGTGTGCACATGATACTTGCGCCATCAGATTCCATCATAAGTGTCGCTTCGCCCTGATGTGTCCAAAATGTCACCGTACCGTCGGAATATTTTGCACCAGATGCAGCTACTACCAAAGGTAATATCATATCTTCATGTATTTTCCCCGTAAAAAATAGTTGTGTCGTTTGTGGTTCTGTTTCATTGTTGAAATCTGCCTTCACTTCTTGTCCCTGACAATCATATACTACCGCCGTGTCACTAGGCATACTCACTTCTTGTTCAACAACAACATCTTCTTGCGCACCACACCCTGCAAGGAGAAATACTGCTGCAATCACTCCACATATCTTTTTCATATCATCTTTATGAATAATTACTTACAATTCTTCCCCTTTGCTACCTATAATAGAGAAGCTCTGTAAAAAATCAAGTGCGTTATCCACAGACACGACCATGCAACACCATCTTAATTGAAAATAGTATTCTGCAGTACCGCCCCGGATCATGTTCACTGCATAAGAAAATACGAGATCATTGATACATTTCTTACACGCCACCGTTGAGACAATGCGCTTTCTCGATCTTATCCTTTGCACAATGCCAGATTGAACAAGAAGTAAGATGTTTTCCGTCAAAAGAACATGTATTACATCCATCAAACCACTTACTACACCCTGGATCAACGATGTTGCCATTATCATCTTTGACCGCATTCTTCAGTTGTTCTTCCGTCATCTTTTCATTGCATGAAACATGCATTTTGTCATCCTTCGATCGAATCACTACAACTTCACGTTGTTTCTTCATGATCGTTGTACTATTTTGATATACATCTCCTATAGGCAATGCTTCAGGGTTCGTCGCATCAAAAACTAGAGGTTCCTCTGTATATCCTACCCCCATAATTCGAGCAGTCGCCGGAGAAGTGCCCCCATAAGAAAATTCAATTTTTATTTCCTGTCCCTGACAATCATACATTGTTGAAATGACATTTCTGCCTTGTTTCATTTCATCAGATCCTGTCAGTTTTTGTTTAGAATCCTCTTGTTTTTGCATTGTTCCGGCACAGCCAGCCAAAAACATTGCCATTACTCCGATCAAAAGTATTTTTTTCATTTGACTATTGATTAATAATAACTTTTTTCACATATTACAGATATAGTAATTATAGAACAACAACAATATTATTCAAAACTGAAATTGTATACAAATTATATATTTCTGCTATCATACATATCATGAAAACATTTGAACAATTTGATGTCATTGTCATAGGTGGCGGACCATCCGGCATGATGTGTGCCGGGCGTGCAGCAGAGTTGGGTGCACGCGTTTTACTATTGGAAAAAAACGCCACGCTCGGCAACAAGCTCCTTCTTACTGGTGGCGGTCGTTGTAACATCACAAATGCGATATTCGACACAAACGCCTTCCTGAATAACTTTCCCGAGGCAAAAAAATACCTTCATTCACCATTTGCGCAATTTGGTGTCCAAGATACATTTGATTTCTTCTCTGCACACAACCTGCCATTGGTTGTAGAAGCACGAAACCGCGCATTCCCCCAGACACAGCATGCACAAGATGTTCTCAACGTAATGACAAATTATATGCGAAAAGGCAAAGTCACGATCCGCATGAATACACGTATCATCTCGCTTCATCGTGAGGCTCAAAAGATCGTCTCTTTGCGTGATCAAAATAATGTGGAATACCGTGCCAATAAATTCGTCATTGCGACAGGCGGTCTCGCCGCACCGGAGACAGGTTCCACGGGAGATGGTGTTACATTCCTCGACACACTAGGACATACTACGCAAAAGTCAAATCCAAATCTCGTTCCGCTCAAAACAAATGCGAAATGGATCCACAATCTTTCCGGCATTTCTTGGTCATTTATGAAAATTCGATTTGTACAAGAAGAAAAGACTCGTTTACGCAAAACCGGTAAGATCCTCTTTACACATTTTGGCATTTCCGGTCCACTGATCATCAACAGTGCATTCGAAGTAAAAAAGCTCCTTGAAAAAGGACCTGTTGACGCTGTGATCGATCTATTTCCCGACACAGAAGAAGCGGAATTGGATCGAAAAATACTCAACCTTCTTACACGACTTGGTGATAAAAAAATGAAAAATGTCCTTCCTGAAATGATCTTCAAAAAGATCGCTCTTGAAATACTTGATCTTCCGCTGTTGCAACTATCTGAAAAATTTGCCAAAAATATTACACGTGAAGAACGCAAAAATCTCGTGCATACACTCAAAAATCTGACATTTCCAATTACCGGCACATGCGGTATGGACAAAGCAATTGTCGCAGATGGCGGCGTAAAACTTTCGGAAGTGGATTTTACAACGATGACATCACGACTATATCCAAATCTCTATATACTTGGCGATGTCTTAAATATCAATCGTCCATCCGGCGGATTTTCTCTACAACTATGTTGGACAACAGGATTCGTCGCAGGTACGCACATTGGCACAACCCTCTAAAAAAACAAAAAGATGACCACAAAACCATTTAAAGAAACTTACGATGACATTCGAGATGCGATACGACTTACGCGCAAAAGTGTTTTACGCTCGATCGAATTTCAACTTTTCTTCGATATTGCATATATTTTCTTTCTTCTCTTTATTGCACATATAATTTTACGATTGTCCGTTGATTTTTTTGACAAGGTGCTTTTTTATCTTCGTGTCGGAAGCACTTTAGAGCGCATTCCCTATCTCTCATTCATTGATTTTCATGCACTGTTTGTTCTCACCGGACTATTACTACTCCTCGCGTTGTTTTATCTTATTGAAACGAATGCAGTCATCATCATCACATCATCTTACTATCGCAATACACCGATTTCATCTCTTCGCGCATTCCTCCGTGCATGCATCAAAACACCCTATGTGCTCATGGTACGCATTGTGGAACTACGTATACATTTTTATTACATAATCGGTTTTTACTTTCTGTGGCAAACACTTTTGCAAATTTTTCCTCATACACCATATATATATCACTGGGGCGGCATTGGACTGATCATTTATTTCACCTTGGTCATTCTCGCCATTCTTTTTCATTATACAATGAGCGCATACGTTATCTGTCTGGAAAATAATGAATCTCCATATGATTTTGAAGATTCCGTCACGATCCACGCGCAAAAAAAACGTACACGCTCTACGATCGCATTTTATGCACTTTTCTTATTGATCACGATAATATGGATCATCTTATTTTCTCTTATCACGAAGGGCATGATCATTTTTTCTCATTATCATCCATCATTTATCGCCAATATATTGACATTGTTCATCGCAGGTACAGTAATGAGCATTTTTGTTTTTTTCTCGATCACGAAAACACTGCGCGTCAGCATTCTTACGATTATTTATCATGACGAAAGATATGCGCAAAGAAAGATCACACCAATCGCCATGCCAACCCCCTCATTCACACAACGTCGACTCGTCACATGCATGATCATCTTTACAATCGTTGCCCTTGGTATGTGCATCATCATATTTTCAACTTATGACAAAACAGCTCAGCTTGTCTCCCACACAGAAGATTTCATTCTTACACAAACTCGTCCATCCCTTCACAATATGCCAAGATCCAGTGACGCTCTCGCCGACCGATTTTTTTCCAAGGATTACACAACGATCGATATTATAGAAAATGCCTTATTTTCTTACATTACAATTCTTATCAAAAAATAATACCCAATCAAAAAACCGCACATACATATGTGCGGTTTTTTGCATGTTGTACGTTCTACACTGTTGGAGGTGTTGGTGTTGGCATAACCGGTTGCATCGGTTTGGTATATACTGCAGAACCAAATGCAAGCATTGGAAGAAAAATGATACCAAGAAAGATCATACCGATCGTATATCCCACACCCTTACCGAAAACCTTGCTCAATTCATGATACATCATGATAATGACAATGAAGTTCACAAAAGGAATGAATAGCAACACAATCCACCACAATGGTTTATTGATCATTTGCAACCACACAATAATGTTATAAATAGGAATAATGGAAGCCCATCCTGGTTGCCCCGCTTTTACATAGATCTTCCACATGGATATAATCATCAAAACAAGTACTGCAAACCAAATGACAAACATTACCAAACCAAAACCTAGAGCTGCTGCTGCCGCAGCAGGATCAACATCCTGTGTTGGCATACCGGTTTCAGTATACAATCCCCCATCTTCCATCATATAATCAATATCCGAAGACATGTATCCATCATCACTGTACATATCTCCCGACACATCGGCGGAAACATATCCATCCTCAATGTCTACGGCAACATCGTCTGTTTGGACTGTGACATCATCCATATTTTTTTATTAAATACTTATGCGCATATTATACCAAATTTTACAATTATTGCACAATGTTGTGATATGCACGGTACCATGCAACAAACTTTTCAATTCCTTCATCGATTCACGTCGCTAGTTTTTCTCCCAATTTTTTCAAGAAGTTTAATATTGCAAATGTCGCCTTTGTGCAAAGTAAAATTACGTCCTTTTTAATGTTGTCGGGGTACGCGGAATCGAACCGCGGCTACAAGACCCCCAGCCTTGCGTACTGCCTCTATACGATACCCCGAAAATATATGATAAATTGCAAAACCCGTCGGGGCGCCGAGAATCGAACTCGGTCTACATGAACCCGAATCATGCGTACTACCGGTATACTACGCCCCGCATTCAAACATTCTCAATTCTAGCAAAAAACAGTTGGATTGCAAATCTCACATCTCACAAATAATTACATTTGCCACATTTTTTTGGCCTTATTTTTTTTCCAATATCCGGTTGCCGGAGCATGTATCACATAGACCTCTTTGCCAATATATTTCACAACATCTGCATTGTGGATCGGATTGTATGCCTCATCCAGCAACATCAAAATATCCGGTGCACACCACTTCTTTCCATCATGATCTGTAAAGAACATATTCTCATTTTTTACTGTCATGACACCATGTGCGTATATGATCGTCCCACATAAAAAGCCTTTTGAACTCTCCAAGAGAACATTTTCAACTGTAGTTTTACATAAAATTGTTCCATCAATGATATCAAGCATATTTTGCATGTCCTTGTTCCAAAGTGCCGTGCCTATCTGCATCGATAACGTAAGCGTGTTTTGAATTGCATATTCTGCAAGATCGTGCGCAGAAATGCCATAACCTACAAGAAGTCCGCTGGATCCATTATATGCAAAAAATTCACGAGAGATCTTTTCTATTTCTTTCGCAGGAAAAACACCCTCTAAAAAAATGCTCTTTCCATTCAATGCCATCAGAAGAACGGGTGTGATGGATAAATTACATACGGTAAAGACATCCAGTTGAATTTCAGGAGCAGCGCGTCCACCTACAAGATCAGCATCAATAACCGGCACATGTGTATACCGTGAAACCAAAAAGGCCAATCCTTCTGCACCAATTTCTCCGGGAATGATGCCTTTGATATCGTAACCGGTCATTTTTTTATATTTATCAAAAGCAGTAATTGCAACATCTGCAAAATTTTCTGGAATGATAGATGGATCTCCGATGCCATATGCTGACACAACAATATCATCGGTCTTCAGATCTTTTAGAGAGATCGCCTCTACATGATCCTTTCCAGCCAAAACACGGTGAAATATTTTTTTATGTAACGCAAAAGGCAAACCTCCGCCTGTTGCTAAAAATTGACTTCCTTTAAGATATGCTGTGAGATCTTTCTTTGTAATATTCATTGATTTAAATTATCATTTATGTATTATACTCCCATCTGCACGTTTTATGCAGATGGGAGCATGTTTGGATTATGATTTTCTCTAGACTGGAGCGACTACTACATACGCATCAGTCTCAAGCTTCTTCTTGTCAAAAATTGCGTATGGATGAGGAATATCAAGTACGCAGTATTTTACAGGTACGCAATATCCGTAGACCTTTTCTACTTCAAGCGCAATTTTGATCTCCACGAGATCTTCAATTGCATAGATGCTTCCCTTTTGCGCACCAAAGATCTCAGGATGTACGTATGGTAAACAATATGATTCTTCAGGGTTTTTAGCACCACATTTCATCGGCTCAATGAAATGATAGTTCTTAAAACCGATTTTCATCATCGCCTGAATAAAATATTGTTTAACTTTTAACACAAACTCATCCAAAATGTCACATGCGCCGGGAATGCTCTTTTGCATCAACGTAGCAAGTTCATTGATGTACTGCTTGTACTCTTCTGTGGGAATATGGAAAAGCACCATACGAGGATTAGTCTGCACAACCGTATCCACCACAAAATCGATCAGCTTTGTGTGATATGCAGTGAGATTTATCGGGAAAAAGACCTTTTCCACTTCACCACCTTGCTTGATACGACTTTCCACACGAGCCCGTTCCAAAGGCAAAGCAACAGAACGTATGGCGCCTGACGCAAACTTTACACACCAATCAGCGCCAAACAAACATACACCGGAAATTGCCGTGTCATGTTCTTGCGAAATAACACCCTTCATACCCTCAAAGAGAACATTTTTGTCGCTTTTCACAATCGGTAATGCGATCTTTCCTGTTTCTGCAACACCATCTTCAATGCCCCATGAAAAATATTTACTCATTGTTGTCTCCTTCTTGTTTTTTGGATTTTATCTTTTTGCAAATATGACAAAAGAACTCATAACATTCGTAACAAAGGTACATGAAAAAAACTCCGCAAAAGAAAAACATTGAGATCATCAAACCTTTTTCCAAAATGATGAGATCGGAATGGATTCCCACACATGTGATCGGTACGGACAGCATCATACGTTACCTCCTTTTATAATTTTTGATTCATAATCCTTTTAAAGAACTCCCTTCTTATATTTTTTGACACGCACAAAAAAACCCTTTCGAGAAGGGATTGAATATACGTATCTTTGTTGTAAGTAATTTATCTATCAAACAAAAGCATAACCAATCTCTTCCCAAAAGAGCTGGCCATGGCGTCGATTATTTTGTTGTAGATTAAAATTTTGCATAAAATTGATTTGTGACTTCTTTATAGCACGCCCTAAAAATTTGTCAAATTAATAAGGCAGTAGATATCTACCTTTTTTCAATATTTAAAAACTTTGCTCGAGAATTGACAAATATCCTCATCAGTCCTATTATGCATCTGTTCTTTTATCTGGATTAGCATTCTCTTAAAAAAATATTTCCAAAGGAGGAATGTCATGAATATAAAACTGAAAAGGAAGCATGCGCTCTATTGCGGACATAGAAAGAAACTCCCCATGGAAGAATTCCTGAGGATGTCCAAAGAATATGACGAGCTCTATAATGAGGCTGATCACATCCTGAAGAAATTCAATCCTTGCCATATTGAAAATGGTCGATGTCTTTCTGGACTTCCCTGTTGCGAAGATTGTGAGTTTCTTTCGAGGAAAAATGGCTGCAAAGAAAAATCTTTGGCCTGCAAACTGTGGTTATGCGAAGAAGCCAAGGCAATGTTTCCGGAATGCGCTTCCTTGCTAGACAAGCTGAAAAAGGTTGCAAGAAATATTCCGCATATTCCACTAGGAGAAAGATCCATCAAAGAAGACATCCTATTCCGTTTTGATGTAGTAGGATAAAGACACCATCTAATAATACATGGTGTCTTTTTCATCTGATAATATGAGCATTATTTGGCAGTTCTCGGCCCTTGCCCATTTTGTGGACCACCACCCTGTCCATGCTCCGGCATACATGCCAGTGTCTCTGTATCACCAGGCGTTGATTGGCATGTTCCCGTCATTTTTTTGGTAGAGTCTTCTGAATCAGTCGTTTCCATTGTGCATGTATCATCAACTTCTTTATCTGTACATGCAGTAATCGCTTCTTCCGGCATTGCAGGTCGTTCGCCACCATTATCTTTTTTGTTTCCTGCAACTTCTGACTGCTGTGCTACATTCTCCTGTCCGCTTTTTTCGATATTTTGTACTTGTGCTTTCGATTGCTCTTGCACCTGCTCTTGTTTTTGTTCATTTTTTGCACATCCTGTCAAAAAGATCATCGCACATACAACCGTCATCAATGATAGATCAATGATCAATCGTTTTTTTTGCATGATATATTTTTACATATTATATTCAGTAAATCCAACACGCGCAGATTGGTATACTGTTCACAAAAGATATACGCTCATCTCACAAAAAGTTTGCGTATCATTACTCGGTTGGCGGCATTACACTATCTTGCGGTGGAAGTGGCATGATCTTTTCATTTGTGATCGCATCGCGTCTTTTGGATCTCTCATCATGAAAATCTCCCTCCATATTTTTTTCTTCCTCAAATGAGCGTGGCATGCGTTCTGGTAAAGGCCTGATAAATTTTGCATAGAAAATATTATCACCGGATAATTCTCCCACCACTTCGATCATTGCGTCTTCACTAATTGTATATGGGAGATCAATTTGTGTTTGATCGTCAAACATGATCGTCCATTGATCTCCATTTGGATGCTCAATGATCAAACGATCCTCCATCACTTCCGCAACGCGTCCGCCAAGCATGCCGTGATCAGGCTGTCCCAAACGACCCTCCGCAGGAAAAACCATATTGCGTGGCACACCGCCATTGGCAATGCCCTTGCCAATATGATCATTGACTTTTGACATATGCACAACTGCACCAAAAAGCGTGATCACCAAAACACTGATACTACTGACAAAAAGCATGCTATATCGATACCCGCGACGAGTTTTGCGAAATGTAAAAAAACCAGAAACCACAGCTGTAAGCGCAAGAAAAAACCATAAATACGGCGCAGTTACAAAAAGTACGCGCATGTATCGCCCAATGCCAAGATGATGAAAAAATTCTGGACGCACATCCAAAACATTCAGGATCATGAGTGAAAAACTAATTGCGCCAAGGATCATAATGCATCCCCACACAAACCAAAAGACGTAGCTTTTCCATCTGATCTGAAAGATCGTCTTTGGTGTGATGTGATCTTTCTTGATCGTCTCCATGATATTTTTTATAGAATCTTTTTGCATAAAAGTTTGTTAGTTTTAAATAATGTCATATTTATGTGCCTCCTCAAGAAGCATTTTCCGTCCACGATTGATAAGTGATGCCACGGTACCTTTTGGGATCTGCATAATATCCATAATTTCGTTATAATCTTTTTCTTCCAAAAAGCGCAATGTGAGAATTTCGCGATACTTAAATGGTAATCCTTCGATTGCTTTTTGCAGATTGGTCATTGACTCCTTGGCGTGGACTTCTTTTTCCACATCCATGCTGGATCGCAACACGGTCATCATTTCTTCAGTATCCAACTGCATTGCCTGTGGACGCGCTTTCTTCTTGCGAATCTCATCGATAACCGTATTTCGCGTAATTTGATAGATCCATGTGGAAAAAGCGAATGAATCATCGTAATCATTGAGAAAACGGTACACTTTGATAAAAACTTCCTGCATCACATCCTCAATATCTTCCTGAGAAAAATATGTGAGACGTCGCGTATAACAAAACAGCCGATGCCAATATCGATCCATGATCAGCCCGAATGCATCGGGATTTGCCTTGGCTGATTCTACCAACTCTTTGTCAGTGCTCTCATTGCTATTTGTCATACTGCTATTATATACGCAAAATGGGAAAAATGTTTGCAAATTAAAGAGGCTTCGATCAATGTTGATTGAAGCCTCTCTTGTTCTACTAAAATACCTTACAGCTTATTCTCGCAAAAGTCGGTCGATACCGACTGCCTGCATAAGCTTATTAATTCCTCCGCCACCTATTCCAGGTGCGATGTGATGGACAAGATCAAAATTAAAGCATGCTGTACCCAAAGACTCCTTGGCGAATTTAGCCAATTCTGTGATTTGCGTACTAAATATCACACTGCACCCAGAACTTGAAAGTTTCTTGAGCAAGAGCTTGCCAACTTCATATCCATCCACCTCCTGCGTACCTGTGCCGATCTCATCGAGAATCAAAAGAGTTTTATGCGGGTGTGCGTCACTTTGCAATGCCTCCAATAATTTTTTTGATTTCTGCAACAACAACTCGCAGGTCGATCCCGAGCCACGCTCCAGAAAGACCATGCCAATTTGTTTTTTGATGTTCAAGCTCATGCCCGTACCAAAAATTGGAAAACCCGACTGCGCCAAAAAAACTGCATCGATAATCGCTTCTTCAGCGGTTGATTTACCACCGGCATTTTGACCTGTAAATGCAATGATTTGACCATTGATGTTTGGCAAGCTCATAAGCGGCACGATCTTTTCGGCAGCGACACCATGAGACATGAGTCTGATCGGGACAAGGGACGCAAATGACACGAGATGCTGATCATCTGGTAAAAATATCGGAAACTCCATCGTAAGATTTGCATTATGAGATGTTTTCGTAAATGCTTGAGACAAGCTTATGACATGTTGTAACATTTTCACATGCGTGATAAAAAAATCCCGATACGCTTTGACTGTATTGAATGTTTCTATCACATCAGGTAATTTGTACAACTCCTGAATATGATACCATTTAAACTTCAGATCCACAGCATCCGCAGATATTTTTTGCCACTCCGCAAACTCGCCATTTTCATGCATAAACTGGGCAATTTGCGCAGCAACCAACCTATGTTGCATGCGAATCATCTCAATATTGCATTGAACATTTGCTTTTTGTGCTTTTTTGATCTCCCATCTGCTATAGCCCGGAAAATCATCATTCACATAATCATGCCCTCGCCTTCTGCCTTTTTGCAATTCACTGATCTCCTCTTCTTGTGAGGACACAAGTGGCACACTCACATCCAACAGTTTGATTTGCAAACCGCCTCCATCGTAACGAATTGCAAATGAGAGCAGTGCATCTTTTGCTCGCGACGCATAAGACCGTTCGCAGATATTACCCATATTGTGGGTTTCACAAAAAATTGACAAGCGTTTCAATACCGCTTCCTGTACTTCTTTGGGGGCTTCGCCGGACAACAGCTGTGTTGAGTTGTAATACCTACGACTGTATGCATTGATGCGGTCCACCATCCATTGCGCGACCGTGCGTCCACCGACAATTTTCATGAAAGTATTTTTGAATATTCGTGGAACTTTCTTCTCGACAAAGCACGCTTCGCCATAGGAAAACTTCCGATATCCAAAGATGTGAGAATGCGTAACCTTTGATTCTCTGCGATATGAACTGAGATCGACATGTACAGTTATGACACCTTCCATAGACGCTGCCAACTGCACCTGATCCTCTACCAGGCGCACAAGCGATTCTTCATGCTCGCGAATTTTTGATTCGCTTTCCAACATAAAATCGACAAACGCTTTGACCTCAGAAGGAACGTGATCTTTGGCGCACAGAGCCTGTACACGATGGATCAATTCCACGAACAAATTCTCCTTTCGATCCGGCTGATAGTGCCACAGAAAAGATCTGTTATCCATCGGCAATTTTGCATTCTCCATCGGCAGACAACAGAGCTTTTCCCCCATTGTCGGATTGTCGATAAAAAATCTCATGATCTCTTGACGTTTACGAATCTCGCTCTCATCAGTGACACCAAAACTGTCCACGAGAGGAGAACGATCAATACCCAATACTTTAAGCAGAGCTGATTTTCTAAAATCTCCTTCGTTGATAAAATTGATCTTCTGCAAATTTTTCGTTTGCCAAAAACAAATCCCCGGGAAAGCTACATCACTTTTCGCTTGCATAATTTTCTCCTTGCGGTGAATGAAAAGATAGCTATTAATTGATCATTTGACTAAGATTGTTAAAGACCAAAGTTATATGACCACTGGTGATACAACCACTTTTTATATCATAAAATCACCAATAAGTCAATGTTTCTTTGGTGTAGATATTATCCACACTCAACCGTAAAATGTTTGCAAATAATGCACGTACACTTATAAAAATGATAAACGGCAGGTATTTTTATTAAAAACACCTGCCGTTTCTGTATTGTGAGGACTTCCGGTCATACTGACAAAATATTTGGTTCAAATTGCAATGTGCGAAAAAGATCTTCCGCTGTCTCTGCCCGACGGATGAGTTCCACCGAGCCATCCTCGCGAAGCAACAGCTCCTGCGGTCGCACACGTCCATTGTAATTAAAACCCATGGCATATCCGTGTGCACCGGCATCATGAATGAGCAAAATATCTCCCTCACGTATCACTGGTAATTTGCGCTGAATCGCAAATTTGTCGTTGTTCTCACAAAGCGATCCCACGACATCCACTACTGCACTCCTGCGTCCACGACTACCATGTACCGTAATGTGGTGATATGCGTTATATATCGCCGGTCGCATGAGCGCCGACATGCATGCATCAACTCCGCGGTATTCACGATAACCATGCTTCTGATTGATGCACTTTGTCACCAATACCCCGTGTGGACCGGTTACATAGCGTCCGTTTTCCATATACAATTTTGGTATGTATCCCGCATATTCGGTAAAACGAATGATCTCCTGTGTAACCTTTTGTCCCAACGTAAACAGGTCAACCGATGCATCACGCGGATGATACGGTATACCAAGTCCGCCACCCATATTGATGAACTCAAGATCAATGTCCAGATCACGATGTAATGCTTCCGCGATCTTCAGGAGCATCTTCACTGTTGCAACATGATAATGCACATTGCGTTCATTGCTCGCCAGCATGGTGTGCAATCCGAAGCGCGTTGCGCCCTTGCGTCGCGCTTTCTCATATGCAACTAAAATTTGCTCGTGTTTCACACCATACTTGGCTTCCAGAGGATTACCAATGATCATGTTACCCGTTCGCCGATCCCCGGGATTGTACCGGAAACAGATGAGATCCGGAAAATTTCCAGGCACCTTGTCGATAAGGGTAATATCATCCAGATTGAGGATACATCCACCATATGCCATCGCCTCCACAAACTCTTCATGAGATGTGTTGTTGGATGTGAACATGATCTGCTCTGGTCGTGCCCCGATCTGTCTGGCTAATTGCAACTCAGGAATCGAGCTGCAATCAAAACCGAGAAGCTCTTGAGTCGTAGAGAGAATGATCTCCATAATTCGTGGATTTGGACATGCCTTAACAGCAAAAAACTCACGAAATCCGGGACAAAAAGGAAATGTGCCAATCAATGACAAACATGCTGAACGAATACCCACTTCATCATAAATGTGAAACGGCGTACCAAAGTGTGCAACAATTTCTGAGAGCTGTGGCAAAAAACGTTTTGCAAACTTTTTTGGCATTGGCATAGCCTTCATCCTCCCTTGTTCTAAATAGTTTTATTTTAAATAACAAAAAAACGCACCATAGCGAATTTGTGCCAATTAAAACACGTTTATTTCTTACTGTAAAGCATCTACATCACATCGCTCAATAAAAGATAGACCACATACAGAAGTGCGGAATTTTGTACGATCAGCAAAGGTATGCCAATGATAAAATACCATTTCCGCGTCTTATGCCGTAGAAAGAACATGCCAAAGTATACACCTACACTGCCAAAGACCGTGGCCATGAAAAATAACATGCCTTCGGAAATGCGTTCTGCACCACGCTTGCGTGATCGACTCTTATCCCATGACATGAGCAAAAATGCCAATACATTCATGACAACAAAAAAACCGATGATCCATAATTTTCTCTCTGTTTCCATCATTTCTCTAGATCATTAAATGCAATTCTTTTCCAATGTGTTCCAAATCATGCACCAAAGGATTTTCTTGCCATGTGTCGATAATTGCCTCGATCACTTTGATATATTGATTGATCAATACTTCTTTCGGTGCTGCAAAGTGCATAAATATTGTATCGCCATTTCTTGCATGATCATCGATCAATTCCGTGTAATTAGCGATCACATCCGCAGATTTTACAAGCAATGATTCATGTGAAAAACTCGGAATATGCGCCAAAGCTTGCGCTTTCCGCTCCTCCCATGGCAATGTCTTATCTGTCTCTGTGACACTATGCACGATCATTGCCACACGCGTACCAAACCGTTCATTGAGCATGTCATATGTGACTTTTTTTTCTTCAATGCTATCCTCGATCGTATCATGCAATATACCGGCAATCACCACATCTTCCTCCGCACCAACACGTGCAAGAATGATCCCTACCGCCAAAGGATGTGTGATATATGCCACATTTTTTCCTTTACGCACTTGTTTTTGATAGACATCGTGTGTCTTGATTGCAAATTTAATCGCTTTTTGCATTTTTTGTGTATAGATCATATATACAATATTATATAATTACATCTGATCATGTTGCCTGATCAATGTAGAAAAGTTCTCATCTGACGGCATTACACGATCATTGTTCACGCGATAATATACTTTCATCTCATCAAAAGATCTGTCATGCGGGATCAGATTCATTTCATACAATACTTCATCGGCAAATCCCGGCAAGATCATACGATATGTGAAAGGAAAAGATACGTCAGATATTTCTTCCACACGACGCGTAATGACATTTGTGCAATTATTGAAGATCGTATTATAAAAAACCGGGGCGTCATAAATTGCATTTATATCCTGTATCAATAGAAGCAATAACTGCTTCGATCGTTGTGGCGTTGCAACTGTCGGATAAATATACACGCGCTCTTTACGCACGTGCGTACGCAGACCGATAATATCTCGTTCTGAACCGACAACATAGATCACCTCAAATTGACGCAATAATCCGAGCCACGGAGAAAATTTTTCTCCTTTTTCACGCCGCGTCTCCACCGAAATTACCATGTTTTCCCCTTCTTGAAATCGAAAGCTCACAAAAATATGTGCCATACCCTCAAAATCGTCAAAGTGAGAAATGACCACATCCATGCCGATTAACTGCGCAAGATCAAATTCTGCCGTACGATACGTAATATCCACAGTTCCATCTTCATGCCATGAGAAATCACGAAAGTTTTCTACAGTTACACGTTCACCATCCATTTTAAAAGACGGCAATTTCTCTTGCCCCAGCTCCCAATCACGATCATGATGCGGGTGCTGCAAAAAAATAAAAACACATAACGCCAAAAGACATGTGCCCAAAAAACTGCCAATGATCACCCAGGTATTTTTCTTCACAAGCTAAATTAATATTTCCTATAATTACAGTGTATGCTTCCCCAGATAATTGTGCAACAGAAAGAGAAAATCATTCATCCATAAATGCAGTTTAAGTACTTTATGAGGAACGTAAAAAATTATTTCTTTACGAAGCCACTTTCCACATGCCATCCGCCATCCGGACATTTTTCGCCAAAAGTAACTGCACATGCAACGGGTTCCAGAAACTCATTTGTCGCATGACCAATCGCAACATGTTTATCGATCCGATGTTTTCCACACGTACAATGTGTGATCACGTAGTTCACTTGCGAATCGATCTTCCTATGATCGCCTCCGCAGTGATGCACACTATGCATACCACTATCGTGATGGATGTGATGAAACAATGAAAGTATGTCTGACATAGGTGTTGTAATAATATATATACTAACTATAGCAAATATTTTTTTAGACTCAAATGGTAAGGCACTTTGACAATATTCTGTCAAAGTGCCTAAATGGTTCATTGTATATCCAACGCGCTACAAAAGCCTTTTTTCTTCCTGTTGATAATTTCCTCAGGAAGATATTCTTTTGCGATGTGTCGCAGTGGCATTTTGCTTGTATCAAATGTTGTGCGACTGTCTAGCGGGATCCTCGCAATATACGTCACGACCTTTATCTGCAAATACGGTAAGGTCACTTGCACACAGAAATGACATGACTTTCTCTCGAGGGGAATGAGATGTTCCTCTGGCAATCTCTTCCACAGATCTTGAAAGGCTCGTTCTTTTTCCAATAGCGTTTCATGTTTACGGTGTTCCCAATACCCACCCAATAATTCATCGATTCCATCGTGTGCAATGGCACTGAGGAATCCATACGCGGAAATGTGTTGATAAGTCAAAAATACCGCAACATCACCCAGAGAACATGGCTCATCCTTCCACAGAGTGTGCAAATGATCTTGCACCTCCTTGATTAATTGTGGACTAGGGATCAGTTCATGATGAATTGTCTTAAAACGTTGGGAAGCAATACGTGCAAACTGTATATCTGGCGTGTCTTCTCCTCTTCCCGTTGTGAATGTATGGATCGGGATCTGATATCCCAATATTTCACGCAACTTTGCCAGACAAAATGAGGAATCCAATCCGCCCGATAATGTCGTGCAGATCATACCATCATTACACCTTAAATTCTCCAGTGCACAACTTACGATAGCATTCGTCAAAATTTCCTCAAGTTTTTCATGACTCCATTTTGACGGTTTTCTGACTATCGGAAATGCCATGACATCTCTCCAACCATTTGGCCTCATCATTTTCACCTCCACCCGTGTGATTTGATTGAATAATTGTTAAAAAATCTATCGTCGCATTATACAATACAATTTATTTACTGTCAATATTTTTATCTAACTAAAAAAAGAGCCCAACAAGATATAGATCTCGTTGGGCCCTAAGCAATGCGACCTTATTCATTTTGCGCATTTTGCTGCAACAATTCCTTTGCTTTGAAGCTGGCAAATCCCCTGTTTCGCGGTGATACTACAGGGAGATCTATAACAGGTTCTGTCTCACTTATGTAGACACTGCCATCCTCATTCATGTATCGATCATCCTCTTTGTTTGTGACGATTCCACCCCGAAGATCATTGATCTCGGTTCTTTGGTGAATGGATCCGTATGCCCCATTTGGCAAAACAATGCCACCAAGATTTCGCCCATCGACACGGAATCCACCAATTGATACACCTTCAGCCGCAGAAGTATCAAAAGAAAAGATCACGTGTGCCAACACCATAAGAATTGTCAATATTCTCATCTTTTAGCCTCTTTTTTGAGTTAATGAATATGTGAAATGTAAAATAACCGTAAACGACTATTGTACATCTAAATTGATGTTTTGTCAATGCTTTTCCTTATCACCCTTTTCATAAAGAAATGCTATTTGATAAAACAAATTGAAATTCCATGATAAAATCAATCTATACAAAAAATAAATTATAAATACTTACAATAAAATGAAATGTGAAACTTTTGATCCGAGAAACTACAAAAGCATCTCAGATATACCAAAGCCGTTGCAAAAGAACTTTGCAAACACTCTGGATGATACTGGTTTTGTAAGAAAAGAGGTGTCTGAAGCCGATGCCCAATCTCAAAAAATAGCAAGGAGACGTGAAACTCTAGCCAAAGAAAATTTTGGTCGAGAGGAAGAATTCGATCCGATGGATATCACTCATGAGAAAAGCCTGAAAGAACATGAGGTCATTGAAAATACATATCAAATGAAGATCACAGAGCTTGAAGCAAGCCTAGGTCAGTCATTGAGCGATGAGGCTAAAAAAGAAATATATCAGCAGATCTATGCAAAACATACTGACGAAACAATCACACATGAAGAAAATAAGATGAGGACAGAGGAGCAAGCGGTCTATAAAAATGAATTAATCTTGCAAAGATCTCGCGATATATTAAAAATTCCCGAGGAACAATTACACGAAATGCCCGAAGCTGCAAGACTCCAACTACTAGAAGAATTATCTTGGAACTTATTTGCAGACAAAGATTCCGACAGTTATCCGGAAGAAGTCTTGGACGCAATTTCTCACATATATAAAACATACACACCAAGTGAAACATTGCAATTATCTCATAAAAATGCCAATGGTAATGTTTTGGATAAAATTGGAGATGAAAACTTTCTCAGTCTAGAAAAAATGTGGGAAAACTCAGTTGAGAATGAAAGAATGGAAATTTGCAAAGAATGGGTCAAATCGTTGTGCGTGGAATATAACATGCCGGAGATACCTGTCGAATTTCATCCACGTGTAGGAGATTCTACTATCAGTGCTCAATATAATCTTGGTGGCGGACCAGATAAACTGGGAGCTATTGCACTGTTTGGGGATATAAACTATAGCACCCTCAATCAGATCTTCCCCCGATTATCACACGAGACAGGACACGCTTTTCAAGAAGCACTTCAAAAGAACATCGTCGATGGCACACCCTATCAACGTGATCTGAGATGGTTTGACGTTTCAAAAAAATGGGATGGAAGTGAATTTGATAAAAAAAGTTTTCAAGCATCACATAAAAGATATTTATCTCTTCCCAAAGAAAATGATACACACCTGTTACAAGATTGGACTTCTCAAAAAATATCACAAAAATTGGAAGATCATAAAAATAGAAAACTACACGAAGCCGGATTGTCCGATATCGAAATCATAAATTTGCAAGAAAAGATTGCACGATGGGCAAATAATTTCTTGATCTCCCACACAGAAATAAACGGCGATGACTTAGTAAAAATTGCGCAAGAAAAATTAACAAACAGAGGTCCCACACTTATTGAACAATGGTTCAAAGGAAAAACCGGAGACGAATGTCGGGAGATAGTCAAAGACCTTTTCGAATCCGCAGAAAATGCTCGCAGAACCTTGGAAGAAGAACGTACATAAAAATGAAAAGGGCTTCTTGAAATATTCTTTGGATCATCCTCTACAAACATCAATTATTTATCGACTTTTTCAATCCTCGACCCTGACCTTCCCTTGTCCGTGGTCTTGAGCAACTCTCTACTTCATAGTATTTTATTCTGCCTGCAAAAATCCATAGAAAAAATTAAAACCCACATGCCTTTTTCAAGAACACGTGGGTGTATAGAACAACTCCTTTTACATCAATTCATTTTTTCTATGGTAAGATCTCCTACTACAGGAATACCATTGTTCCGCAAAAGCTCGGCAACGGATACGAGAAAATTCTGTGTTGATATCAACGCAATAGACTTATGTTGATAAACACCATTTTCTTCCGTAATATCTTCCAGGATCTTTTCTGTTTCGTACTCATAAGAAACATTGAGATGAACCCCTGCTTCTGTCGATAAATCTGCCATACCATATTTGAACAAAAAGTATGGTGGCAACACATCGGTGATCTGGTGTGTGATCTTTTCTGTCAGTTCCGTTTCCCGAAAGATCAAAACCGCCAACATATGTTTGCGATCCTGTGTGAGTCGAAATTCTACACGAGTTTTCACGCCAAATAATTTTGCAAAAAAATGCTTTTGCACTTTTTGCAGGGGAGGTGTGATATCATCTGAGAAAAAATATCCCTTGCCATCTTGGCCACCAGAAAAGTGTGCCGGTGGCTTACGCGTATCCCTTTCTCTGATCATGGTGACATAGTATTTTGAAGCTGTAACGCAATCCTCACCATTTCCCCACGTCAACGCAAAAAGTAGACTTTTTAGGATCACTTCCCGACGCTCTTTCCTTTTATCTGCAAAACAATGCTGCCAAAATTCCTTCAGTCTGATGAAATGACGTCGCAATAATTGCATGTTTTCCGGCAAAGACTCATGCAGTCTCTCCAGTTGATGCACGCTCTCAGCCATGCCAAACATGCCGAGATAAATGTACCACGTATCCGCATGTCGAATGTCTGAAAGTTCATAGCGCCATGCTTCCAATAATGTTTCCGCCGCGATGTGATCCAATTCCTCTTGATCCATTGTGTGATCTCCCTAAGTTATCGGTCAATGCAGAATTCACCACTATTCTTCTCTTGAAGTTTCTTTTGCCTTTGACCAAAAGCAAAAAAGTGATGCCCCAGCGCTCCTGCGCTCCATCTACGGGGAACTTCTTGGGCCCATCGCTCCTGCGATGTTGCACTTTAATTTGTTAAAGAGCAGCCTGCGTTTCATGCACCTGCATGTCCCTCCCGGATGATGTGAAGAGAAAATTAATAACAAGACCATTACCAAATTTCTCCCCACATCAAAAATAATTGAATGGTATATTGTAACAAGAAAAATGCTGATTGTCAATCATAAATGGCACATATTCCTCATTAAGATATACGCTATTTCAATAGTGTTTTTATTTACATATTATTGAGAATTATTAGTAGATTTTGTATCTAGATTATCTAACGCTTTAGTTAATTTTTCAAAATCATTATAGGACGCTGTGTAGTTGGCGGTATACACTTTTTCTGAATACATTGTTTCATGTGCAATTTTTTTTACTGCATCTTTATTTACAATCCAATATTCTTTAAGTCGCTCCTCACTCAATAGTTTTGCAAATTCATCTTTGTTTGGATGAAAATCACCACCACCATTTCTGGTTAGATGACTCATTAAATAATAAACAAAATATCTTACATTCTTTTTTTCATCATCAGTAGGTTTAAAACATACTGTAAATAGATAATCCAATATGATCTCTCTTATTTTTCCGCCATCTTCTTCCCCAAATACATCGTAAAAACCACAACCAATTCCATGATCAACTTTATCATTACTCAATTGATACAAAATAAAACTTACTACACCATTTTTTATTTTTTCAGTTTCTTCGAATGAATTTATCCCTTCCTTTGCAAGATATACACTTATATTTTTGACAAATTCACCAAATACGTCAACAGCGCTGAGTTTTTCAGCATCTTCAAATATATTCTTTTGAGAATCAATATATCTCTTCTTAAATATCTCAAAACACTTTTGTGATATTTTTCTCATTTCTATCTTTGTCAATTCAACGATCTCACCACCTCTTTTATACTTTTCTTCAACAGAATGATATCCTAATGCAGAGTAAACATTATAATATTTATCACCCCTATCACTACTACAACACAATCTAAACAGCATCATGTCATATATTCCTAAAATTCCTTTATCTTCTCTTGACAGATTATCTAGGATTCCATCAAAATCTTTAGTCCCAAATATTTTTTCCGTTATGCCGTTTAGATTATGTATGTCTGTATTGTTTATACTCTCACCATTTTTATCTCTCCATCCTCTTCTGTTAATCAAATCCATCAAATACAGAATGAGATAAAATCTTAATCCGCCATATCCATTTCGCCAATTATCGAGAAGAGAATATTTACTAATATTATCCATTATATATTTGATCAAAGGATCAACGTATTTATTATAGTATTCAATTTTAAAATTATCTTCCAAAACTTCTTGCCAAAAACAGTTTAAAAATCTTCTTCTTTTTTCCTCTTCATCAAATTCGATTAGAACTTCAATAATATTAATATTATTTTTCAAAAGTTTTTCCACCGCATCCTTATAAAAACCGTCTTCATCAAATGGATCTGGCAAATCTCCCTTTATTAACAATTTCAGATACTGTTCTAGCTTCCTTTTTTCACCCGCCCCGCCTCCATTGTGTGCAGCCCTATAATAATATCCCTCCCTATTATCTTTATTTAGATCAATATTTTTATCCAAAAAAATATCATCCAACAAGAACCTTTCTTTCTCACCAACTTCCCTCGTGTAATCACAATACTTTTTATCGTTTTTATATCTTGCGAATTCTGCAGATTCTCCAAATTTAGATATTAGTGAAAAAAATGGACCCATCCCATCAGTCTCGGTTATATAAATTTTCCTAAATATATTTGGATAATTAACATAAACTAAAACTAACTTTATAAATTCCACTGGATTGAGTCCATGTATCTTAAAATTAATCTTAGACAATTTATCATTCAATTTAAATATATTTACAATTCTTTTAATTTTTCTAATATCCCCAATATAGTGAGCGTACGTTTCATATTTTTCCTTTGACAAAAAATCTACATCTATAAGATCTGCCACCCAACGTGCAGTGTCTTTTTCAAAACAATCATCTACAAAGTATTTTTTAATGCACTTTCTAATATCATTTCTAGATATCACAAGTGTTTTTTTAACCTGAACAATCTTTTCAAAATATTCGACTATCTTTGAATTATCCACTATTTCATTTTCGTAATAAACATTTTCAGGAACAATATCACAGATATTAGTAACATCCAACTGACTAGCAGTTATATAATTTTTTGTAATTTTTTTCCTTAAATTAGAATGAAATGCATTGATATTCTCAGTATCATAACAAATAATATAGGATATGTTCGGCAATTGAAAACTATCTCGTACAATATTCAAAATGATTTTCACATTTTCTAGAGAGAGTCTATCAAGATCATCAATAGTAACTATCACCTTTTTGTTAATATATTCCAATTCCTCTCGCAAATTTTTGAAAGCATTATCAACACTATGTTCATTTTTTACATTTAATTCCCCAAAAAGTGGTAATTTCAATTTTATCCCAGTGATTGATTTAGCATATTGGTATAATCCCAAGCTGACACTAGGTGCATAAATCTTTTCGTTTATAGACTTCACTAGATCATTCACGAATCTCTCGAATAAATCGTTACTATTTTTAAAATTAATTGGCTTAAACTCATAGATGATAATATCTTTTTTGTATTTGTTTTTTAAATGTTTTATGCAATATTCCAAATAAGTTGTCTTTCCAATACCCCACGGAGCATCAATTCCAAAAACAATACTCGAATCAGAATTATTATTGTAGATTTTATCTGCAAATTTTTCGGCATCATTTTTTATATCAAATAAATCTTCCATTTTATCCGGTTCATCACTAGGAAATAATGATTTGCCTCTTTTTGTCTTTATATAAAACCTACTCAGAATTAACACCAGAAATAAAAAGATTACCGTTTTCACATAATCATATTTATCAGAATTATAAATATATATATAAAATGAACTTAGCAATATCACTGCAATAATGTCATATCTTTTCGATTTATAAGCTCTGATAAAATTTTTCCACAAGCAACGTAAAACAACAAGTGAAAATATAAGTATAAAAATGTATATGATTAAATCAAGGCTGTGTATTAACTCATCAATCTGTTCAAAGTAAGTGTTGCCGCGCGACTCTTTATATATGCTATAAATTTCCTTAAATTTGTAAAATATAATCATGAACACATGTCCACATATAATTACTAATGTAGCAATTTTGAAATTGTTAAGTACGTTTTTCTTATAAATTTTAAATTTGTCGCTTTTGAATACTTTTTTCATGCGCTCAAATATATAAATTGCACACATATTACTTTTTGTATATAAAAATTCACTTAGAGAATGACATTTTAATAACGTTGCAAAATCTACCTCTTCCTCAAAACATTCTTCATCTCCCCTTTTACAAATGCTTCGATATTTTGAATGGCAATCTCTCTGCCGTTTGCGATTGCCTGCGTGGTCGAAAATGCGATGTGTGGTGTGACCAATATTTTTTCATTACTCAGTGCTTTTTGATAAAAAGCATTTGTCGTATCGCCGAAGTCTTCCGGGTCACAATCGATCGCAGCTCCTGCAACGATGTCTGCATTGATCGATGCGATGAGCCCATCGATGTCATAGGTGTACGGTCTGACAAATGTGATGTAATAACATCCTTTTTTGAGATGCATAAAAAATTCTTCATTCAAAAGATCTTTACTGGATGAATTACAGTTGAGTGCGTTGATGATCAGATCCACATCACGAGACTTTGCCAAGAGGTCATCACCCCTGTCAAAAAATGCCACGTCTATCCCGAATGTTCCACAGAGAACACCGATCTGACTGCCGATGCTTCCATGACCGACGATCAATACTTTTTTACCCTGCAGACTCTGTTGCAGTTCAACGGGAAAATTTTCTGTTGCACGAACCATTGGGCCAAATTTTCGAAATAGTGAGATCGTCATGTACATCACCCACTCAACAATCGAGTCTCTATTCCCACCTTGCGAGTTTGCGACGATGACACCGTTTTTCGCCAACTCGTCAGAATCAAAAACACCCAGCTCCACATATGGATAGGTGACAAAAACATTTTTGAGTTTGGGGAGACTTTCCAAGAGAAATGCACCATTACTATACAAAACATCTGCATTCTCCGCTTTGCTGATCAAATCTTCTACGGATACAGGCTCTTCCATGGACACAAGTTCTCCAATCGTTTCTAGTCGTTTCTTATGTTCATCTGCCAAATTTATGCCCAAAGTAATGATCTTTTTCATAGTATTTCTCATTTATGCTTAGATACCTCAAAACTACCCTTAGCATACGCCACAAGAGAAAAATAGACAAACACAAAATACATATCTCAACACCTTTTCATATAAGCGATAAATCCCGCTCTCATCCTTCGAAAAAGATCACCCACATGCCATATCACAGTTCTATATATCCGGACCAACAGGTATGATCTTCTGGCATGTGTACGGAGTGGATCTGCTGATCGTCAAAAATCTCTTCTATGGCCTTTATTGCTCCCGGACAATGCTCATGTCCATAATCATCAAAATAGATCACGCCATGTGAGTGCATGATCTTTGGGACATTTTCAGCACAATACTTGACTGGAATATACAAGTCGCAATCAATATGGGAGAAAGAAACATCTTTTATAGGAAGAGATTTTAAAATTTCTTCCACCTTTCCTTGATATAAAACGATTTGATCTGCCAATCCCCTAGATCTAATGTATTCCTCCATATCGCGCATATTCGCATCCGCATATTTACCCACAGGATGAACTGGATGCCCATCGGAATACGGATGACCCGCAAAAGTATCAATGCCATAAACCGTATATTCCGGGCACACCTCTCGCATTGCTTCCGCCAAAGCAATGAGCGTTCCACCGCGATACACGCCCACTTCCAAAACATTTCCTGGATTTCTTCTGAGAGTTTCTTTACATTTTCCCACCAAATACGCCAATCTATTCTGAGGGATGACAGTTGTCCCATACGGCACACTGTCTACTGGTGTATTTACATGTATTTTTTCAGTTTTCATTTTTTAACATTTATGACTTGCTAAATGAACTTTCTAAACCGCAATTCATCAATTATCGCACCGAAAAACGATGGATGAACTTTTATCGTAGCTTCTGTATAATTATTGATCCATCCAAACAATTCATTATCTGTATAACCAGAAACCAATTTTCTTTTTCGGTCTATTGTTCTTTGTCCAAATGCGCTTATATCAGCTTTCTTCAACGCAGTTAATATATTTAACACATCGGTAAGTTTATACATATTCAAATGATCATCATTTCCTTCTCTTTTTTCAGAAGGAGCTGATTTTTCTGAACCTTTATTCTTCAAATCTGAAAATTTGATCAATTCACCCATATGATTTGCGATTATAATGATGTTTTTATTTTATCATCTCCCACTCGGCAAAACCAGTATCGTATATCCAAAAGAATATTATTTTGTAAAACCTAAGACAAAAATTCCTATGATTGCCAGACTGGCTGCGAGTAATTTTCTGATAATTCCTTTTGTATGTTTCAAAACGAAAAATTCAAATAAAATAATGAGAAATACCTGCGAATTATTTATCGCATCCACTCTGCCAACTTCTCCCCCAAATCGGTATGAGGTGAAAGTAAAAAAATTATATAATAAATAACCAACAGCCGATATGACAATCGGTATATACGCACGAATGTCCTTGCCTTTAATTGAATCAATGATTTTGTTCTTTCCCAAAATAAATCCCCAGCATGATATCAGGAGAAATGACCAAAAAATATATATCATCGGATGAATATCCAGTACGATGCTCTTATCCAGAGTATAAAGTATGCCAAAGATCATCCCTGCGGCCAATCCGTATAAATGATTTTTCTCCAAAGCAGCATTTTTATAATTTACGGCAATTATCGCTAATAAGATCAAACCTATGCCGATAAATTTCATATAATTGACCGACTCAGAAAAAAATACTATTCCAAGAAATGTTGACGTTACTGCAGACAAAGATATAAAAATAGCAGAAATACTAATATTTTTTACTTGAAAGCTTTTTAGATACAAAATCATTGCCAAAGATCCCAAAAAACTCACACCCATTATTTTTGGAAGAACACTTATATTGAAAATCAAAAATACTTGGTCAGAAAGACCAAATGCAAAAATAAAAGGTATGGAAAAAACCGACTGAAGCAGAAAGGTCAAAACTGCACTTGCTCTCGCACTAAATGGATTTTTTAAATTTAATAGATGTTGTTGGGTCAGTTCTGCAATAGCCAATGCAAAAACTGAGAGAATGCTGAAAGTAAACCACGTCATCCAATTTTTTCGCATTAATAGTTATATTGTCATCATATCATCCCCCACTCGGCAAATCCAGATTAGATAAAATTTAAAACAACTATCTATCCATATAAAATTTAAAGGGCAAAACAAACAATTGTTGTTTCGCCCTTGTATATCTACAAATTCTGCAGTATTCAATTAAAACTGGATAATACCTTCATTCTTCTGACTCAAAATGTCTCGATAATCTATGCCGATAATCTCGATCTCACCTGAGTTTGCCAGAAGTTCTTTCATGCGCGAAACAATTCTACCGATCGTATCAACCGTTTTCACACGTTCCAAAATTCCTTCCTTAAATGGAAAATTGCACGTTGCAATGACCATGCGACGTTCCTCATAGATCATTTGCACGAACCGCATAAAACATACAATATCCGTTCTCGGATGAAGGTCGTGGACAGCTTGATACTTCGCAAAAAGATCATCGATGATGACAATTGGCTTGCGATCGTAATCAAACGGCAAAGCAATATTATCAAGCGTAAAATCAGATCTGGCAAGATAGATCATTCTCAGCATATTAGGTGCCTTGTCCTTGATCTCATTGATCAGCGCTTCGATAAGATACGTTTTTCCCCTACCAGGCAAGCCCCACAAAATCAACATCTGCGCGTGATCAAAAGGATATTGAGCCGATGTGATCTTTTCCTCCAATGATATCAGTACATGCGCTAATCTCTCCACCCTATCTGCAATAATCGAAAGCTCTTCACTATACCGATCCAGTTCTGTAAATCTGGCTGTTGGTCTGACTTGGTCAATGCAATTACCCCTAGCCATTCTCATCCTCCTTGTGTTTGCTATACAGGATTGATAAATTTCTATCATGCATTATTATAAAGTATTTGCGTGACAATTCTCACCATCATTCATTGTAAAATAAACTATGACAGAGTATTGTACCATTTTTTACACAAATAGTCAATCATATTACAGCCATTACACAAATCCATTCTTACTAAGACTCGTGTCTTCGCGAGAAGTGCAACGACGAAGCGGTCTCCCGTGTATATGTATTTTTTCGAATAATAATTGAGATTTCTTCGTCGCCATGCTCCTCGCAATGACATATATTTTATTATTTTCAGAAAAAAGCTCCATCGATCATTACGACCGATGGAGCTTATACGATTCCTCCTTGTTTCTTAATTGTATGATTTCGTTTTTTCACACCACGCTCTGGCATTTTGGAACATTTTGAGCCATGGTGAAGCTTCAAACGCAGTTCTCATCCACTCCGGCATCCATGACGCTTGCCACGGGAGAACCGTTCTTTCCGGATGTGGCATCATCGCGAGATGTCGCCCGTCCGGTGAACAAAGTCCTGTGATACCATACGGCGATCCATTGGGATTGAACGGGTAGCTATGTGACACTTCGCCGTCAGAACTGCCTTCGTCATCTACAAACACTACCGGCGCAAGATCATCCAAGAGAATCTGATCCATGATCGTTGGATCGGGAAAATGTAATCTTCCCTCACCATGATCCACCCATGCACCAAATGTCATGCCTTCCATACCTTTCAGCATCATGGCAGGACTTTTTTGGATCCGCACGGTTGACCAGCGTGACTCAAATCTTCCGGAACTATTGCGTACGAATCGCGGCTGTCTTTCATCAGACAAACCATACCACGGCACCCATCCGAGAAGCGCAAAGAGTTGACACCCATTGCACACACCCAACGTGAATGTATCCGACCGATTATAAAATTCCGCGAACATCTTGTTGAGCTTTTCATTACACCGGATCGTTGCCGCCCATCCCTTGGCACTTTCCGGCACATCAGCATACGAGAAGCCACCGACAGCGACAAGTCCCCTGAATCGATCCAACGTCACCACACCATTCAAGAGATCCGTCATCGTGACATCCTGTACGTCAAATCCTGCACCGTAGAAAGCCGACGTCATCTCGCGATCACCGTTACTTCCCTCCTCACGCAAGATCGCCACGCGCGGTTTTTCTACTGCTTCCATGAACTGCATTGGAGTCATGCGAGGTGTAAATGGCACAATGTACTTTGGACCTTTACGATCAAAAATGTTTCGTTTTTCCTGATCGACACACTGAGGATTTGCTTGCAAGCGCTCAAGTTGATAGGATGTCTCTTCCCACCAACCACGCAATATGCGCATATCTTCATGCAATAAAGCTTTCCTGGCACAATCCTCGACCAATACCGTTTTGTTGATCAAAGTGAGTCCGATCTCCTCGAACGGCACATTAAAATCATCCAACACTTTCCGTACAGGATCATGTGTAACGCCCTGATCATCTTCCGTACTGAATTGACATTCGATGACCAAGCCCGCTTCTTCTGCAAACCAATCCATTGTTGTGTGTGTTGCTTCACTTGCACAAAAACCACAGTTTCCTGCAAATGCCATCTCCAACAGCGTCACGATAAGCCCGCCATCGGACACATCATGACCAGCCAGGACTAAGCCCTGATCGATCAACTTTTGTACTGCCAAAAATGCACGTCTGAGCAGATTCGGATCGTTCATATCGGGACTCTCATCTCCGATCTGACCATACACCTGCGCCAACGCAGAACCGCCCAGTCTTTTCTTCCCTCCTGAAAGATCGATATAGATGATACGACTGTTGCCGGGATCTTTGAAATCCGGTGTGATCACCTGGTTAACATTGGCCATCGTTGCATACGCAGAAATGACCAATTGCCTCGGGGACTTCACAATCTCTTCACCGATACGCGTCGCCATGGACAAACTGTCTTTACCACCGTCCACAGCAAGACCTACACTGATCATGAGATCTCTCATTGCACAGGCTGCATCATAAAGTGCAGCACCTTCACCCGGAAGTTTCGGTGCCCACATCCAATTGGCGGAACACTTCACTTGTTCAAGATCATTGATCCGCGCCCAGACCAGATTGGTTAAAGCTTCCGTTACCGCCATGCGCGCACCCCGTGCAGGATCGACCAACATTTTGATCGGCTGTTCACCAATCGCTGTTGCTATTCCCGTAAGACCGAAGTGACTCTGTGCCACAACGGCCACGTCACTTACTGGCAACTGCAACGGACCACAACACTGTTGCCTCGCAATGAGACCTGTCACACTACGATCCACCTTGTTCATCAGAAATCTTTTGGAGCCGACAGAGATCAATCGCAACACGCGCCACAAGGCATCTTCCATCGACAATTGCTCAGGAAGTGTAACTGGCTCAAATGTGCGCACGATCCTTTCATCTGTAAATGTTTTTTGTGGCATGTTGCCAAAGAGATCAACAAGATCCAAATTCACAGGGACAACTTCTTCCCGTGTGCCACCGATCAATACTGCAGCTGAATCTGTTACGACGAATTTTCCATCCCCTGTCACCACACCAAGCACTTCACACGGCACCTTCTCACGTGCGCAGATCGCCATGAACTTTTCACGATCATCTTCACAAATGAGCAGACCGTTCCTCTCTTGGAATTCACATACCCAGATCTCCAGCGCTGACAGCGTTGGATCTCCACAGTTGATCCTGCGCAACTCCACATTACCACCGGCTTTTTCCACCAGTTCTTTGAGCACATTGGCAGGTCCGCCGGCACCTTGATCGTGAATGCTCACGATCAGATTACGCTTCCACATCTCAACGCATGCTCTGATGACACGATTGACCTTTTGCGCCATTTCTGCGTCACCGCGTTGTACAGCATTAAAATCAAGTTCTGTTTTATTCTCTCCTTGGAGCATGCTTGATGCCGCTCCGCCACAAAATCCGATTCTGTATGCCGGTCCACCAATCTGCACGATCAACATGCCTTTGATAGCCTCTTGCTTTTTCACATGGGATTGTTCGATCTGACCAATGCCTCCGGTGAACATGATGGGTTTTACAAATTCCCATCGTTCCCCTACGACTCGCAATCCGAATGATCTGACAAATCCCTGGATCACCGGCTCGCCAAACTTATTGCCGTAATCCGATGCGCCATTGGATGCGCCGATACCGATCTCACATGCTGTTGCCAACGTCTCGGGATAAACAAACGAATGATCTTCCCATGGAAGGTCATATCCGGGAATCCGCAGATTGCCGAAACAATATCCTGCGGTACCGGCAATTACCAAACCACCACACCCTGTTGCCTGCACATCACGAATCCGCCCACCCGTTCCGGTTTCTGCACCGGGAAAAGGTGCTACGCCCGTCGGGAAATTATGTGTTTCTGCTGTGAGAAGTGGATGATAAGTTGGTTGGTATAACCGAAAAATTGATGATTGACCTGGATTTTCCGGCATGATCGTTTGCACTTCACAACCCTCGATCACGCTTGAATTGTCACAGAATGCCAGCAGACTTCCCTTCGGGTGTGCTGTCAACGTAGACTGCACGATCTGCATGAGCGTCTCAAGCATTTCCTCGCCATTGATCACCATCTTACCCTTGAAAAATCCATGACGGGAATGTTCCGAATTGGCGTTGTTGAGATCCATGATCTCCACGATCGTCGGATTCCTGCCACATCGTAAGGCAAAATATTCGTAATACATATTGCGGTCAAACGCATCCATCGAAATACCTGGAATATCCAGAAGAGCATCAGGACCTTTTTCCTTTAGCGGAACCGTATACACTTTTTCAGGCACAAGACCTGTTTCAAAAGTTTTTAGCGGTTCAGGATATTCCATCTCTGTCATACGGTCATGATATGTACGGATAAATGTTGCACGATCGGTTTTCGGGGACAATTCATATCTCCGCGATCGTTCGACACGCACGACTTTGTGCAATCCGCAACTCTTGCAGATTGACACCAAATTCGACGACCATGCCGTCGCAAAGTTCATCCGCGGACCAAGCTCAACGATATTTTTTCCACTGCACTGCGATGTTGTAGAGATCTTGCTCATCACAAAACCCTCTGTGAGGATCGCTACGAGCACAGAAAGCTCATCATCATTGAGTAGTGGTATCGTTGTTTCCACGTTGAAAACCCACTCCATTTTTTCTACACCAACAGGCAAATCATTTGCTCCCAGATAAAATTGCTGCATGATCTGTTCTCCTTTTCGTTCGTTGAATTGACACTGCGCCAAAAAAATGATTCACATATCTCTTGTATTTGTGTGTATAAAAACACGTTTGTAAAGGACTATATGCTCACATAAAGTGAGTTATCCATTGTAACAAAGCCACTTGAAATAGCAATGCCATGAATGATTGGTTATTAAATTATTTTTAAAAATGTATGCGGGTTATTCGTCGATTCACTCCTTCCGCCAAAGGACGGACAGGCGCAAAAACATATTTAAAAATGAAAAGTCCCATCGGCTATATAGCCAACAGGACTTTTTACACACAAAAAACACTTTTTCAACTGATCTGGACGATCCTTTTTCCATTGACGCCTTCGACCACCCGCAATCTGTCCTCCGCATAAAGTTGGATGCATCGCGGATACAGGATCCATTCCTGCTCAAGACCTCTGTTCTTAAAAGACTCGAATTTTTCTCCAGGAAAAACGGGGAAGGTGATTTGATCAATGATCGGACCGGTATCCTCACCATAGTCGACGAAATGCACCGTAGACGCACCAACCTTGCACCCATTGTTGAAAGTGTCCTCATATCCGTTGGTGCCGGGAAATGCAGGCAGATATGCTGGATGGATATTCGTGATTCGTGGCTTCGACGGGTCCGTATTGATCTGATCGATAAAGAATGCCGTGAAATTTCGCATGAATCCCGCCAAAGCCAGGAGATCAAACTCATACTTCTCGATCTCGCGGAGCAGTTCATTTTCTATGACAATCCGTTTATAAAGCCATGCCACACGTTTATCCGGTTCAGTGATGTGCGGTGGCACAATGCCCATGCTCTTTCTTATATACGTTTGCAACTGATCAAGCTGATACTCCGTTTTCATCAGATCGGCGTACCCCGTGATATTCCGACCGATCTGTTTATAGTCCACCACAAATGTCGGGATGTGACGAACTGTTGCCCGCGTCAAACCTTTAACACCCGGCACATCAGATCCCACAAAAACCACATCGCCGTCGATACGATCATCTTCACACGCATCCATGATCGCACGTAAATTTGAACCACTTCCAGAGAGCAACACACCTATTTTCAGTCTCTTCACAGCAGCCATACAAGCACCTCTTTAAGTTTATGGTTGAACTACGATGAAAAATAGTGAGTATTTACAAAGAACGCTACTTACACAAAGCAAGTCACTCATTATAGCAAAAACGCACAAAATGACAAATAAAGAAGTCGCCTTTCTCACAGGAGAGGCGACTTCGTCACAAATTCGATCATTCGGGATGTTTTGAAGATAAGACCTTCCCTTCTTTGAATCGTGAATGGATGATGATCTCATTATCCTGAGATGCAGTAGTCAAACCGACAACCGATGCGATGTAATTATCTTTTTTGGCCTCATGGATCAGTCGCATGGCATCGGCAGTTGTATGGCAAATGACCAGCATTCCACATCCGCCGTGAAACGTGCTGTGCGCATACCAATCACTCAAGCGCAGATCAGGATACAACCATGAGATCTCTTGTGCTTCCCGCAAGATCTCTGCAGGCACAGGCATGCTGTGTAAATGTGCGCCTACACCTTCCGGGAGAATATCTCCCAGTTTTTCCCATATACCCCCGCCGCTTACATGCGCATTACCAGCAACATTGACGATCGATCTGCCAACGCTCCCATCTCTTCGCCACCCGTTTACACGTGTGAGAAGCGGTGCATAGATCGCCGACGGCTTTGCACATTTCGCAACAAAATCATGTAAACCGTCATTTTTTCCTTCGATAAAATGTCGCTGTGTGATGTTGGTGAGCTTTGTACCGCCATTGCAGCGATATCCCGGCTCCCAGAAACCGACGATGACCATGCCCGGCGCGATCTTCGAACCATCGATCAATTTGTCTCGATGTGCCAAGCCGACACATGATGCACCCCAATTCACGATTAGCATGGTACTCGATCGATCATCACAAAATGCCGTCACACTGTTTTTCATGATCGCGACTTCACCTGTGACATTTACACCATCAATGCCTCCCAGAGCATGCCCATATCCACGCATCAACGACTCAAAGAGATGAAAATTTTCTTGTGTCAATTGTTTAATGTTGAGATCGTTGGCATAAACAACGGGAAATCGACCAGACCGCGCGAAGTCATCGGCAGTCATCGCCAATATTTCCCATCCGGCAAAGTAAAATGTTTGTGCATCACCAAGCAGCGCGTGAAATTGCAGTTTGCCGCCCGCACCATCATTTTCCTTTTCCTCCATCATTGTCCAGCGAGTAACACCACCATTCTCATCAACATCATAATCTGCAAGTTGTTTAAGTATGTGCTTTTGCCACACCCAGCCGATCGGTCCCCGAAAATTTCCCGGTTGATGCGGCACAACGATGACCGCAGGGTTATTCTTGTGACTCTCAAAACAAATTTCTTTTGCAAGTCGTGACGCACGATCACCGGGTTCGATCACTTCCTCCATGTACCGATCCTTTTTCATTGCCGTTCTCCTTTTCGTAAATGTGAGATCATAAGTATATCGCCTTCAATACACGTTAAAGAACATGGTTGAATATAAGCAAAATTGCACCATAAAGTCAACTACAAAACATTATACCTATCTCCAAAATGATAAAGGACCGAGTGTGATAAAAAAATTATTTTTTACACACTCGATCCTATTGAAAAATCACAATTGTACTGTGCCACCGATCATATCCGCGCATGCTTGTGCGATTGGTTTAAATACTGTATTACCACTGATCGCAATGATCCGGCCGACATTATTCCATGGAATAAGTCTAAAGCGCAGTGCAACAATAAGAGCGATAGCTTCATTGATCTCTTCAGAAAGGCCATCCACACCAATCGCGCAACCGTCACCTCCAGGATCAATCGCACGAGAATTCGATGGCACCACAATAGCACCACCACCCTCTTTGCCGGTTACTTCGTCTCGCACACCCCAACTACTGATCTGCTTTGCGCGCAGTACACAGTTCACTTTTTCTTGTACCCGAGCAAAGCACTTGTTTGCGATTTCTACGCCTTCACAGATACCAACTTGAGCCAAAAAAATTGGCTTGCAGTCTTCTCTGTTTGCCACGTAGATGTAACATCCTTTCTGTGTGAGATGTGCATTTTCCGACAACGCTAAAATTCTTATGACAACTTCTTCGGCCACAGCGAGAAATCTATCAGACATTCTATCCATCTCATCCTCCGCGATATTGACTTTTTATGTTACACCACACTGTGCTATACGCTCAGTATAATAATATTGATCATTTTTCTTGACTGCATCAAGAATTTTCTTTGTCAGTTCATGATTTTTACTCTTGTCCAAAATGTTCTGGATCCTGCGATCTTCATACGGAATCCTAAACACATACATTGCGATCACGATCGCACATGCTTCATTTTCCAATTCCCTGAGACCAGAAATTCCCATGCCCCATGTCGCCTGAGCGTTGATCTCAATGCAAATTGCACCACCATACTGTCGAAGCACATCAATACGACTTTGATAGGAACTAACATGTCCATGAAGGAACATCCTATCAACTTTTTCTTCTGCAAGCTCCCACGATTCTGAACGAACATCGTTACTGAGAAAATCAGTGCCAATTTTGGATTTAAAAAATGGCGTGGACACACCTTTCTTTCGCAAAACAATAATGAATGCTTTGCGCTTCATGTCCTGCAACAATTCATTTTTCAAAACACTCTCAAGAACCTTATTGGCCACAAACTCAATGGATGTCTTCAGGTCGTCATTTTCACTCAAAAGGTCTTTTGCATCTGCTGAATTCTTCCAAAACATTGCTCGCTCTCCCCATTGATTGATAAACAATTCACACTTCGTACGATCAGTTATAACATATATTTATAAAGAACTTCCATTACTCATACCGAGTCACTCATTCTAGCAAGAACATCCAAAATAGTAAATGAACGACTTATTTTGTGACATAACTTGCTTTTTAGCACATTATTAACTATTCTTTGTACTAAGTAACTGTCTCATATCTCACCGCCATAAAATGGCTTGCCGATTGAAATCCTAAAATTTCAATTCGACATGAGATATGAGACAGTTATTAATGAGATCAATTCACATCTCTCTGTTCGTTTATAATAATGTATATACACTATATATAACCAGATCATTCAGATCATCAAAAGGAGAATTCGATCATGAAAGAAGCCCCTGAAAAGATCTTTACGGCTACCGTGCTTTCCTGTCGTCCCGAAAGCAAAAATTCATCTGTCTACGAAATCCGATTACGGCTCGATACAGACCACTTTCATTCTCATGCCGGTCAGTTTGTCGCATTGCATCCTATTGACACAACATCTGTTGCACCACGACCATTTACTGTCGTTCACGTTGATATGTTTAATAATTCCATAGTCACACTACTTATCAATGCAATCGGATCAAACACACGCAAGTATGCATGTATGCAACCAGGAGATCACATTGATCTCTATGGCCCTTATGGCAAAGAAATTGAATTTGATCAAAGCTGTACATCATGCATTTTTGTAGGTGGCGGAATCGGCAATGCGGCATTGGTTCAACCAGTGCGCAAAGCACTGGCACAACAAAAAGATGTGACGGTATTTCTCGGCGCAAAAGAAGAAGGGTTGATCCCTGCGCTCAAATATTTCGATCGTCTCTCTATCAACCTGCAAACTATCACCGAAAATGGCTCCGCACGCACAGGTTTTGTCACTCAACTTTTACATGACGCTCTGCGCGCTGATCACGGCCGGTCAACTGTTATTGCGTGCGGTCCAAAGGCCATGTTACGAAAAGTACATGATCTCTGCGAAATGCATGGAAATCCCTGTATCGTGATCGTTGAAGAAGTAATGGTCTGTAGTATGGGATCTTGCAAAGGTTGTGCGATCTTTGGTGGCATTGATGGTAAAGAAGTGCGTCATGTATGCAGTGATGGTCCCGCTTTTGATGCACGATGGATTTGGTGGGATCTATTTTCTTCTCAACCTACACGATATGAGTTTAAACCTCGCACTGTTCTTGATAAAAAAGATATCAACACAAAATGTACGATTGGTAATCTCATACTAGAAACACCGATCATGAACTGTTCCGGCACATTGGACCTTGATGCGTGCATAGACGGAAGTATTGATCTCAGAGGATTGGGCGCATTTGTCATTAAAGGATTATCGCTTTACCCAAAATCAGGCAATCCTACGCCACGCGTATGTGAAACACCCGCCGGCATGCTCAATGCCATTGGTTTGGAGTACATCGGCGTGGAAGCATTTGTCAAAATTATCCTTCCCCATTTACGCGCGTTAGGTATTCCGATCATTGCCAATATCAATGGCATATCAGTCGACGAATATCTTGCGTTGACCGAACGTCTGAATGATACCGACATCGACGCACTCGAAGTAAATATCTCGTGTCCGAATGTCAAAAAAGGAGGTATTGCATTTGGCATTGATCCAGCAATGGCAGCAGGTATTACGGGAGCTGTAAAAAGCAGTGCGAAATTTCCAGTGATCGTAAAACTCACACCAAATGTCACTGACATTTCCGTGATCGCTAGAGCTGTGGAGGATGCCGGGGCTGATGCGATCTCACTCATCAACACGGTACTCGGTACTGCAATAGATATTCGCAATCGCAAACCCGTACTCGCAAATGTTGTGGGCGGGCTATCGGGACCGGCAATTCGCCCTATTGCCTTACGCTGTGTGATGGTTGTTGCAAATACCGTAAAAATACCGATCATCGGCATGGGCGGTAATGAGAATGGTTACACGGCAGCGGAATTCATGATGGCAGGTGCCACAGCAACAGCTTTTGGCACATCAGGATTTGCCAATCGCACGATCTTTCCGCAAGCGATCGATCAGTTGCGTGAAATAGCCTATTTTCACGGATATTCCTCAACAGCTGAGCTTGTAAAAAGCCTCAAAATCCCCTAAACATATGGTGTGTTCACCATACAAACCAGAGGCAGTCGACATCATGTCGCACTGCCTCTTTAATTTTGGATCTAAACGTAAAAACTTCTATATAATATTTTAAATTATCACATCAAAAGATTTGTAAAAAACACGATTGACTTATAACAATAAAGTATCTATAATGCTCTCAAAGGTAAAGCTGAGTATTTCATTACTCACGCTTTTTTGTTTCATTAACAGTTGTATAAATTTTTCATATCACAGGAGGATGTAATGAACGAGCATGTGAAATATGCACTATTATCCGTATTTGACAAGAATGGCATTGGGGATTTTGCTCAAGGGCTTGTTGACTTGGGATTTCTGCTCATTTCTTCCGGCGGCACAGCAAAACATCTTGCAGAAAAAGGGTTTTCCGTCACAGATGTCGCAGAGATCACCGGCTATCCGGCGATCATCGGACATCGCGTCGTTACTCTGCATCCTGCCATTCATGGCGGCATCCTCGCACTCAACACTCCGGAGCATCAAGCTGACCTGGATCATTATCAGATCAATCGTATCAATTTGGTTTGTGTTGATCTCTATCCCGTTGCAGATGCAATTGCAAAAGAAAATGCTACGATCGCCAGCGTTATGGAAATGACCGACATTGGCGGCCCGACGTTACTTCGCGGTGCCGCAAAAAATCACGAGCAAACGATTGTCGTGTGCGACCCTGTCGATCGCAGATGGGTGGTGGAAGAAATTCGCAGAAATGGTGATCTAAACAGTCGCCAGCGACAAGGCCTTGCTAAAAAAGTTTTTTCTCTGACCAGCGCCTACGACACAGTAATCTACCAATTTCTGGAAAAGAACTGCGCATAAAACCGCGCAAATCAAAAACACTCGAGGATCTCTACAGATCTTCGAGTGTTTTCATTTTTTAGATCAATCTAAACATATCATTCTCTTCCACAAATATTGCCTGTTCATCGGTTAATGTGACCACCGACTCACCAGTCCTCTTTCTCTTGTAATCATCCACATCTCTTTCCTCCTCTTCATTATAATGCGGTGTGATGATGTGATTCGTTAATCGTAATCCCGTCAGATCACTCAGTTGTACGTCATTTTTATCCGCGTTTCCGATTCCCGCCGCTGCAATATCCGGCCCCACAATGATCGATCCTGCACTCACACCAACATAAAAAGCACCAGCACTTATTTCATCGATCAGTAAGTGATCCACACCCGTTTTGCGCATACGATCCAAAATATAGAATGTATTTCCACCACACACATAATAGAGATCATAACCATGTAAACTGGAAACATCCACATCCTCAGAAAGATTGACGGCATCATATGCCAAACCAAGACTTTTAAATTCATTGTCATAATATGCTAGCCACATACGATCTTCTTCTGTGCGAACTGTATAGAACATGCACGCCTTTTTATTTTCATGCACATCAAATTGTGCAAGGAAAAATTCATGGATATTTTGATTTTTTAATCCTGTGGATGTGAGCAATAGTTTCATAATACATGCGTAATATTTAATTATTCATATTCTACATCACAAAATACACGTATGCCAATTTACATAATATTTCTCTCTTAAAGATCCTGAAAATATAATTATTTCACAGGCATAGAACACATTTGACATACACCTCCTTATATGCGATGCTATATTGTTGTTGTTAATTAACATCGTTCCCATACAAATATTCAATACCCCAACAAGGAGGGCAGCATGCCAGACACATCCACGATCATCCCCATAACTATTTCAGCAACTCACTCCAGTTCTCTGTCATATCGTCCGATCGACAGACTTAATTCTACCGTTTTTGATGCCGCATACTCTTTGGCAACAGAAGATGTGCTAGAGATCATGTTGAAAATGAACCCTCTGTTTTTTCCTGAGCGCGGATCCGTATGGTACAACTATGAGATCATCTGCGAAAAAGATCCACGCATCGAAAAAGTTCTCACGGGAAAAACAGGTGACGCATTCCCCGACAAGAACTTTGCGCGAAATTGCCGTGTGTTCTGTCAGGAAAAAGTCGCACGCACAATCAGTGCCAACATTCGTTGTTCCCATCAAAATCGCGATCCCCTCAATAGCAAATGGGGCGGATCCGCACGATTGGAGCTCCTTCTGCTACTGGTCAATGAAGAACCGCTCCCAGTCACACTCGTTGGTGCCAACTCCGGTCGCAAGGAGTGGGAAGATCTTGCACTCACACTTGGCGTGTTTCACTACCTTGATCTTGTCACATTCGACGACGCACAGGTGCAAGAGATCTTGCGTTTGGCAGATGAATCTGTTGCACATGATCCTGCCAATCGTCCGGAAAACATGACCATCACACAATTCACCAAGTTGCTTTTTGAAAAGATCGACGAAGCGATTGGAAACGCAAAATGATCCTCAGGGTTATGTAAAAAAGGCGCATTCCGCAATCGGAACGCGCCTTTTATCATTTCATTTGACCAAATGGATGATCACATATTGATCTTTTTTATGTGATCACTTCCACTAATTCTGGGAATGCACTGGATTGCCACTGACTTGTACGATAATGCCCTCTGCCATCCAGTGATATGATCTTGCCACCAAGAACATTATGAAAGATCTGCAGACTTTTCTTGCCGTCATCTGATTCATTATCTGCCGTGAACATAATGATCTCTCCGACCTTGTCCACAATTGTAGGGTCAATATCATATGAATAAAATGACACCCTGTCCGCATCCGTTCCATCAAAAACTTTCCATGGAGCAACAAGAACGAGCTTTGCAATTTTTTTCCTTGTTTCACCCAACCACCGCACCAAAAATGCACAACTACAACTATGCCCCACGAGAATCGTATGTTCTGTGACCTCATATTTTTCCAATTCTGATTTGAAAGCTTCGTATTTTGGCGCCCATGATCTGGGCAGTAATGGCGTCTGCGCCGGTATGCCTCGCACGATCAACTCTTCTCGCACCCACACCGTCCAATGATTCTCCACTGTGCGTTGAGCAAGTTTCACAGAATTTTGCTCGTTATATTCACATCCATGTACGATAATACAATTTTTTTGTGTACTCATAGAAATATTATTGTCCTTTTTTTATAAGGATCATTTGACGCATTCTCTAATACGTGCCCAAAAGGTCATCATTCTCAAATAGATCTTTTATTGCCACGATCTGGTCACTATAATAACTTGCAACTTTTTCTTTTGCATACTCATATGCCTCTTCCACCACAACATAACCGTCTTGTCCGATCACTGGTCCATTTAACCATCCATCCAATGTACGATAATCCCATCCAATTTGATTATATCCATCAGCCCAACCGCCACCAGGACCAACATATCCCCGCATTCCATTATTCACAAAATAATGACTGAAGATGCCCTCTCCTGTCTCGCCTGATGTATAAACATATGCAGTGCCTTTTTCGGACGTTGCTGCCACAAATATGCGACCGTTTATGTTAGATACATTGTTTTGCATCACATCATTCATGCCGCCGGCGCGACAACTGTCAAAGACAAATGTGATCCGTTCCGTTTTAAAGTCACCAAACCATTGTTTTAAGTCACCATCCCATATATACGCATACTGATCGATACCATTATGCACTAAGATCGCCTCATCCGGATCAGTCTTTCTTATCTCAGCATCACCGTCATTATACAGACCTGTCACACCGTGCCCGCTAAAGAAAAACACAACTTCATCCTCTGGATGCACAATACCACGCAAATGATCCACAGAAGCTTTGATATTATCATACTTTGCAGCATACGATACAACTTCTCCATCCAACTCATCCTGTATATCTCTAAAAAGTGATATATTTTCTGGCAAAAAACCATATTCCGTCGTCAATGCGTGATACATATTCAACGCATCTCCATCTGATAGACAAATATCACCATATGGTAACCCATCAGGGTAATTACAAATACCGATCACGATGGCATATTTTACACCATTGCCTGGCAATGCAGCCCCTGTCACACCCGTAGCGGTAACAGTCGTCTCCTCATCCACGGGCGGTACAGGCGGCTTCACCGGCTTACCCTTCACCGCATACTCCTCATCTTGTTTTTTCTCTCTTATAAATTTTTCTTTTTGTGCACCTTGCATCTGCACGCGTGGATGAATCTGTACATCTGTTGCCCGATCAGATCTCATCACATCCCCGACCGACACATCTTTTTGATCACTTTGTTCTTTTGCTTGAACAACTCCACATTGTACACACAACAACATGATTGTCATGATGCCTGTAAGATATGCGCCTTTAATTTTTTTTTGTTTCATGCGTTCGTGCTAAATAATAAAAATTTGCACCACAATTAATGAATCGGGATTACATTTTTCGTATAAGAATTGTTTCCTTCATCACTTTCATCCACATCACCATCCGAATCTGCAACCGCTTTGGTGGTATAGTTCGCCCAGCCGCCATATGTATAATCACACTCCACCGTCTCACTATCTCCCGCTTTGAGAATGTCGATCTTCTCATGACATGCTCTGCTACCAGTCACAGTCGGCCACCATTCCCAATAAAAATCCTCCGCATCGGTTTCGCCTTTGTTCTTGATCTTGAAACTCACAGTGAATTCTTCCCCCTGTTTGGGATCATGATCGAACTCGTAATCACTAATGGACAAATCAGCCTTTTCCGCAACTACAATCTCTTTTTTACTCACGTTGTTATTCTCATCAATTTCATCATTACCGTCTTTGGTATCAACGATGAACTTTGAGGCATACTCATCTGCTTCATCATATGTATATTCGCACTCAATAACTTTTGTAGCACCTGCTGCCAATCCATCTTCATCTCCCTTACAATCTCGACCGGAGCTTGTCGGCCACCATTCCCAACTGAAAGATTTTGATGCAATCGTGCCTTTGTTTCCTATGACGATCTTTGCCGTAAATTCATCTCCAATCCGTGGCGTTTTATCGAGATCATAACTTTTCACATAGAGATCCGGTTTCTTTACTACATTTTTTGTGGCATCATCCGTATCTTCAGAAGTATTCGCGGGTGATGTACTTGGAGACGGTGACACTGACGGCGGTTTAACAGTTGTATCTACAGTGCTCTCACTTGTCGTTGTCTTTTGCATACCTTCTTCAGTCACTTCACCATCATCCGATTTTTTCAATGCAAAAACTACAAGAAACCCAATCAAAACCAACACTAGGATGATCAGTAGAATTGTCATCACCCACTGAAACGGCGTAAACTTTTTTGTCGGTTGAACATCTGAAATTTGCTCAGATTCATCCACCGGTATTTCTTCATTTTCTTCAACCGGCATTGGTTCGTTTTCCATAGATTCATTGTTAATTTTTACACACTTTCATTTAATAGCATTATAACACAAAATACTGTTTTTTATATTAAATAACTAACGTGCCAACAATAAGCAAACTCCTTTTGAGTGACCTGAATGATTATGCGAATTTTGATCTCTTCACTACGCCTGCCTGTCGGCAGGCAGGGTCGAGATGACATACCAAAGAAGAACAAAAAAGCACATTGCTCCCATCTATTTTTAAAAATCTAAATAATACTCTCGCCGTTTAGTTTTTATAAATGCAAAATCAGGTGTGCGACGCGTTGGCCGCACACCTTTTCTTCAGGAAAAGATCATGAGAATAGATTCTCAAATGTTTTTGGCGCTATGAGTGCCATCATAAAAACAGCAAAAACCAGAATGGCTCCAACACGTTGGAGCCTGATCGAAACTGGTTCATCTGCAACCTCAACATTTTCTCCTTGCTGATACATTTTTACCTCCTTGGTAAAAGATTCTTGTGATATAGATCAATTATTGATCTGATAGAAAATTCAAATACAAAAGAAAAAACGTTCACATTAT
>DYDB01000005.1 GCA_020718085.1 Micavibrio sp.
AAGTGTAGTTTCCTTGTGTTGTTGTGAGTTGGATGGATCGTTCTGGGTTGTCTTGTCCAATGGCCGTGATATTCCCACTGAGGGTTGCGTGCCATTGGTCAATGTTGGAGGAGATATCTGTAGTTAGGGATGATGGCATGATTGAATTATCTTTTATACAACGAACAGAGAAACCTTGTGCACGATGATGAAATGTTGAGCTAATATAGGTTGAAAAAAAAGATATGTACTGAGAGACATCACTAACACTGCTACTTGACCAATAATACCCACCTGCTCCCTGATCATAAACTGTGGCCGTTCCACGAAATCGATATCCTGATGAAGTTAATTTTAATGATGAGTTATAGGCATTGTTATAATTTGCGATGCTTGCGACACTGAAAAGATTGTCCCATTCATTTTTTGTAGGTAGTCGAAAGCCTGTGGGACACGGATTGTTAATTCCACCAATCCCCTGCCATAAGTTATTTTGTTGTGGATTGCGCCAGTCAAATGGCGATAAAGTAGACAATATAAAATTTGCATGTCCCGGTGTATCAGAAGAGCTTAGAGCTGTTGTCGTGCCACTAGTAGATAATTGATGTCCATCCACACCTCTCCCCCATTGAAAATACCAGCCATATGATTGTGAGTCATCGTACGCAGTTGCAACACGCGTTGCACCAAGATTTCGATCGAGCCAGCAATTTCCATCTGCACCAACTACCGTGCCATATGTAATACTGTCTCTAGAAACTGTATCTGTGCCACAGGTGAAAGCATATACGTTCTGCGTAACTAAGAATAAGAAAAGTGAAAGGAGAGATAAAAAAAATATATTTTTCATATTTTTAATTTATGTTTTATTTTTATGTTTTGATTATATCACATTTACATACAAAAATTTTGAATATACAGTGAACATAATGAAAAGCCCCATTTCACGGGACTTTTTTGTTTGAGCCGAGTAGGTAATGACGTTCGAACCTTTTGTAATGAAAATCCTAACTTAACGCGATTTTTTACAAAAGAAAAACCTCATCGATCACTATTGTGACCGATGAGGCATTCGTTTGTTCTTACTTTTCAAGATTTCTTCTTCCGATTGCGTTTTGCGCATTCTGGACAGCCACTTTTTCCTTTTACACGTTCAGCGCCCCTTGCTGGCCACTCTGAGTTACACACGGAACACTTCCACCAAAGCAACTTACCTGTTCCAGCAATAACTTTTGATGCTGGAAGTTCGTTTTTAGGTGAATATTCCTTAGCTAAGTCAGGATGTGTCTTCGCAAGAGAATTTTCTTCACCGACTATCCTGTTTCCACATTCAGGACAATTAGATTCTTGTTTTCCAGTTCTGCTATATACAACAGCCATCCATTCATGTCCATGTTCTAAACATGTCCACAAAACTTTACGATTTGAACCAGTTACAATTTTTTCCATAGGAATATCATTTTTAGATGAATATTCCTGAGCAAGTCTCGGTATTTCAGAAATGTATTTCTTCTTTTTACCAAAAAATCTTGTCTCTCCTGGAAAATCATCATAGTAAGTCCATGGACTGGAAGGTAATTGTTCATCCTCCTTGTAAAGGATTTTGTACTCATCAGAATTTTTGATTCCTAGTTTTACAACAGCAATACCTGCTTCTTGCCAAGTCGGATAAAAATACTTTTCTTTTCCACCAAGAAATACTATCCATCCCGGAAAATCATGATATACATCTCTTGGCGATGATGGCAATCTCTTATCAGATCTATAGAATTTCTTATAAGTGTTTTGATTCACGATTCCATCAATCCTCTGCACGACAACAGATGCTTCTTGCCAAGTTGGATAAAATGGCGCTTTTATTTGCCTGATCACCTCCAAAATATCAATTTGTTCATCACTAAAGATGAAATCAAACGACTCACCAGAAACATGCAGAACATCCTTTGTTAGTTCAAAGTGATTTCCTGCATACTCTTTGATCTCACGGGCCAGTTTTTGCACCATTGCAACACGCTCACAGTTTGCAACAAAATCCAGAACAATGACCTTTTTTTTCTTAAGAAGCTTCCGAAGCCCTCTTCCCAACTGCTGAAAAAAGATCGTTTTAGAGTCCGTACACCGCAAAAATACGATGACTTCAGCATCAGGCACATCAATCCCCTCGTTCATCTTGTTGACCGTGAGGATAAATTGGATTTTCCCTTCTCTGAAATCTTGCAGAACCTTGCGATTGTGCTTTTTTGATTTCTTTGAATGATACACTTCTGCATGTGGCAAGAACTTCTGAAAGTTTTCTGCGTGAAGGATATTCTCGCAAAAGATTATGACTTTCTTCTTACCTCGTGCATAGTTTTGGATTGTGTGTGCGGTTTTGTCATCACGCGCTTTAATAAAAATCGTCTCGTTGAGTTGCTTGACGGAAATGCGCTTGCCTTCCTCCAATACTCCTTTGACGATCTTTTTCAGCTTCCAATGACTGAGATTGTCATTTAGAATGTGATATTTGACTTGCGAGAGCCACCCATTGGCAATTGCTTCTTCCAAAGAAATGTCCACAACTTCATCACCGAAAATATCTCGGATGTCTTGCATGTCCTCCCTGTTGGGGGTTGCTGTGATACCTAAGATTTTTTTGGGTGTAAAGTATTGAATTACTTCTTTGTATGTTGGCGCTTGGCCATGGTGTGACTCATCCACAATGATAAAATCAAATTCATCGGTAAAAAATGGATTACAATCACGCAGAGTTTGGAATGTTGCGAAAACAACGTCCCCTTTGTCTGCGCTCCAATCTTTGTCTGTGCCAAAAAACGTTTTTGTTGCAACCGAGTGTCCCATAACTTTGTGAAACTCGTCACGAGCCTGATCCAGGATTCCCGTGTCGTGACATAAAAATAGTCCCTTACGATTTTTCTTGTATTCACGCTTTGCCCAAAATGCAGCAACAATCGTTTTGCCAAGACCTGTGGCCATGACAAGTAATGCAACTGCATTGGTCTTGAAATGGTTTACAAGTTTTTGATACGCTGGTATCTGATATTCTGGATAGAGTGTAATCATTTTGTGATCTCCCGTATGTGAAATTCTTGAAAATGTATATGTAATTGTTAAGTAAACTAAACGCCAAATTATAACATAAAATTCATAAAAAGTCAATCAAATTCGATAGAAAATTCGATTCCCATGTCCAGGTACCAAAAAAAGCCCCATAAAATGGGACTTTTTTGTTTGAGAGGGAGTCTTTTTCACCCCGAACTCCCCCACCAAGAAACTGCGCGTCTCATTTTCGTATATTGCGACATAGACACTACTATCAAAAGAATTGGTACAAAAAACACAACGGTCGATAAATTTCATCAGACGCATCTTAAGACAACCTCAATCTTCACTTAACTGAATCCGATTCTTTTTCTTTTTTATACAACGATTGATCAGATCACCCTCCGTCTTTTTTATTTTGTCAGAAAGCCATTCGCTAAATTTTATAGGTTTATCAAAAATGTAAAAACACGCAAAAACACAAATTGCAAACACAATTGTTCCAATTGTAATATAGTTGGTCACTGTAACTTCTTTTTTGAAATAAAAAATCAAAAATGCCCCAAAAAGACTAGAAAGAACTACAAAAAACATAGCACCCTTAAAGACTTTTTCCCAAAAATTTTTACATTCACATTTAATGCTGTCATTTACCTTTCTTATTGTGTCCAAATAGATTGCAGCATTTTCATCACTTTTATCCAATTGTGCCTTTAGTAAAGTAATCTGCTTTTCCTGAATCTCATCTTTTTTTTGTTGATCTGCTATTGTAATCTCACTTTTTTGATAATTATCTCGAATCCCCTGTATTCGCACTTGATCAGTGATTAAATCAAATCCTTTTTCACCCTCTTCATTCAGTATCCTCTCTGTGTCTTCATGCGAAATAATGAGGCTAATATCATCATCTGTTAGACTTCCTAATTCTTTTTTTGACTTTATTTCTTGTATAAAATTTCGCCACAATGAATCACTAATCATTTCACTGATTGCATAATTTATAAAAAAACTATGTACCAAGGCATTATCTGCACCTTTAATATCCTTAAGCCAAAGAATGCTTGCCAATTCTGTTCTAAATAAGACTTCTGGCACCGAGCTATTATCTTTATGATGAAATTGATCATAGTCATATCTGGCAAGACTGTGATCAGCTGTAAGAAAAATATACTCCGATTTTTCAATAAAATGTCTTAATTTTTTCCCTCTCAATTTTCTTATTGCATAAATTGCGGCAATATCATGTCGCAACGAGGCTTGCGTCTTGTCTTTTTTGCCGTAGGTCATCAGACGACTTTCTTCATCAATTCCTATCAAAACATCATTCTCACTGAAAGCATAGTCAATATCAATACCCAGCGCATTTAACTTCTCATCTATTTTTTCAATCTCCAAAAAGATACTTGACTTTGTATATCCTTTTCTACACAAAACCGAATACATGGAATTAACTTTAGTCTGAGAATTATAAATACCGTAGTCGCTTAAAAAGCCTTTTAGTTTTCTAATAATCTCATCCTCTGTGAAAGAAAAAATTCTTAGGTCGCAGCCAAAATCTTTAAGTATCGCAAAAATCTCTTGTGCTGGTTTGTTATAGAAATCTTCATGAAAGCCCAATACGCTAAAAACCATGTTTGTATCAAGATACACGACAAGTTTATTGAATTTTGCCTTTGATTCATACCCTCTAATTAGAAGGGATCTTGAAAGAATACTTCCGTATAAAATAGACTTTAATCTTTTGAAATTAACAGGATCTGATTTCTCAGCATGCATGAAGTACTTTGCAACTTCAACCTGTAATTCATCGTTTATGTCATTTTTTGATGCATTGTCGTCACCTTCCAGATACAAAATGGCATTATGAGAATTTTTTTCAATAAAAAAACTTATAGCTTTTTCAATTTGATGAATATCGTGTTCCATCTCAAATTCATCATCAAATTGTTTTTTTATATTCATAATGAGAGCCTCTTTTTCTCTTTCGGCATCTCTAAACTTTTCACATATGGCAACCTTTTCTTTTCTGCCATCATCAAGTAATTTGATTGATTTTATTGAGCTATTACGAATGTCATCAAGATAGACAAGATGCCTCTTGTGAAGTCGTTTTATTATTGTTCTAACAATATCTTCAGGCACATCAAAGCCTATTTCATCATGAATGATTTTTTGCACATCACAAATAGATACCGCAGTATTATCAGATAAATGCTTTAATACTAGACTAGAAAAGACACTGATGACATCATTGCCATTATCATAAAATGATCTTATGGCGGCTAGTGTTGTGATTTTATTATTAGACATAAAAACTTACCAACAAATTAAAACCTCAATATCCAATGATATGAACTAATCGTATACCTACACAATTAAGTTCTTTAGTATATAATATCAAATATACACAAATATACTAATGCAATGAAAAAAACGTCACAGAAGCGCAAAATAAGCGTTTCAGGAGTCAATGAGAGGATGATTGGCAAAATTAGAAATGTTTCTGAGCAATACGGGATCAGTAAGCCAGAATTCACCATACATACTCCGAGTCCGGATGGCAAAATTCACTATAACTTCTTTTACTCAGCCAAAATGCCACCAATAGACTTCGGACCAAACAAACAGTCACTTGAAGTTGAAGTCTCTTCTGCTGAACAAGATAACGATAATTTATTGCATTTGTTATTATCCTAAAAAACTCTTTCGATATGCAACAAAAAGAGGCTCGTTTAAAGCCTCTTTTTTCAAGCATTTCTTATAGTTTACGTTCTAGCACATCAATTCTGACGATATTACTACACAGTTTCCACGCAGACTGATCTTTTCCTAGCTTTGTGGGATTATGTATCTCCTTTGCCCGCTCACCAATGGTTGCAGCCAGATCAGCAGATAGTGAACGAAATGTTTTAATTGGATCAGCTTTCCAAACTACCAAATTGCCTTCGACTTTAACCAAGTTACGAAATGCGGCTAAGACTGGATAAATGAACGCACTTGGAATCCTGTAATTTGCCTTGTCGGAAATAAAAATCATTTCCTCTCTATGCATTTTTGGTCGATTATTGATTTGAACAACTCCCGTTATGCCACCAAACTTACCATTCGTAGCTTTGTTATATGCATCAGGTAATTCCTTGTATATTACATCTCGCAATTCAAGTATTTTTGGGATTAGAGGAATAAATTTCTTCAACTCGGCGCGACGGTTCTTGAAGTGTTCTACGACACCTGATTTCTGGTTATATGCCATCACAGGATGTTTTTCATGATCAAAGTGATCAACATCAAAACATATCAAGTAAGACAAAATATCCTTAATGTCAACATCCTTCACCTCGCCTTTATCATCTAGCTCATATTCTTTGTATGCAATTCTGTTGGCATATGGCTTATCCTTAAGAACTTGTTTAATCTCTTCAAAGTGCTGCTTCAACTCTTCGAGACCAATAGCTTGAACTTGTGCGGATGTATTTCGTGCCAATACAATCTCAACAGCAGTATCCAAGTCATCAATGCCCTCAATAATCTCCAAGCGAATACAAGCGTTTATATCATTCAACTCATCGGGATCTACGCTTCGAATGTAGTTTTGAATTACACGATATGTATGACCTCCATCAAGTAAGCCATGCCGTGTTTGGTCAGAAAAATATATGTCCAGCGTGTTAGTTTTGTTGTCGAACAATGCCTTTTCCACCAATAATGTTATACCTCGATTTCGGAAGAAAAATTGTTCTGGGTTATCCTCTAAAGATTTTTCAATCTTTTTGCTTACACCAGAAGTAACCTTTGGATCTCTAGGATTTATTTTCCTCCACTCCTCAATTTCGATTGGCAAACTTTTTACCTCAGCAACTGCAATGTACGATCGAGCCACTGATTCATCGAAAGGACTTTCAATGCGTCGAAATGATTCAACTGGAATTTTAATTACCGTGCTTTTTTGCATATATTTATGCTTAATTTAATTAACGGGGCACAAAAAAAACGTGCCCAATCCGCACGTTTAGTAATAAATCTATGAATATATATCATTAGGTCATTGACTAAATGTTTGCTGAGATCACTCTACAGCCTCTGCAGTTTTCACTACCAGAGTCAGTGTGCGGAGCACCACTGATTGACATAATCTTATCACGAGTTTTTCACTTTGTCAAATTTGTTATCTTTACAAACTTTTCTAATTATAGAAATATCAACCATTAGCAACCCTTTCATTTCAATATATCGAACTAAAAATGACACTTTTTTGCCATACTATACTGCAACCATTTGCAACCATGTCAAAAATGATCACAATACTCGAATCACCCTTTATTTTTCAGCAAAACTCAATTTCTGACACTCACCATTACTCACCATCTGATTGCATATTTTTTCAAAGAAAAAACCATGCTTTTTTCTTATTTTTATATATTCTACATTCCCACCATTATCCACCATTTGTTGTTGATTTAGTGGGATTGAAAATACTCTTTTTTTCTTTTATTTTCAAGCAAAAAAGTTGTTTTTTGACTGTTCTCTATATCCACCATTTTCCACCATTATATTTTCACCATTTAGGATCAAAAATGATCCGCAAAACTAACAAAAGATGCGTCTTATCAGGGTGGTTTTTGCACACGCTAATCAACTCCCGCATTTTTGCAAATATGCCTTATATTCAGTCGCATAAGAATCAGCGTAATCTTTTTCTTCTTCGTATGTGTCATCACAATCAGCCCCGCTTACATTCATTTTTTTTAGCTTCTTCTTAGCTTCTTCACACTTTTCTTTAGCCTCATCTGGACGCTTCATAATATCGTCATATTTTTCCTTGGTATATTTAGCTTTGTTTGTTTCACAGTATGCAATATCAGCAACCTGTTCCTCACTGAGTGAGTTACTAGCATTCTCTGAAGTATTTTTTATATCTTCAATTTCACCACTTTGAGTGCTCACAATTTCTTCTTGCTTACTAATTTTTTCTTGCTGTTCTCTTACTTGGTTGTTTAATCTTTCAACCTCCTGAGACAATTCTTCATTCTTTGTAGCAACAGCTTGATTTGATCTGTAGGAATAAAATCCCATAGAAGAGAGCAGGCTAATAAAAATGACTGTGAGTATTGCAATGGCTTTCATAAAATCTAAACTAATGATTATGCTATAAGTATTATTCGATGTGTAATAACGTTTAATTTTTGCATCATAGCTTCAAACTGTTTAGTATATTAGCTTTTATTAAAAATTGGATCTGACATAAATGGTCTTGCGCTAGTAAAAAATGCAACGCCATCTGGTAGATAATAATCATACACTTGAGGTTTTGCCGTTCGATAATCAGACGAATTTTCCATGTTTTCACGATATATCATCTCGATCAACTTTCCCTCTGTTTTAGAGAAAATAACAACTTCTCCTCTATTCAATAAGTTGGCGAAGTGATCCTGATATACCCCCATAAAAAAGCATTCACCATCTTCAAAATCTGCCATTATTTCATTCTTCGTAGTAATTGAAAGATGCGGATCATCTACATGCTTAAAATAAAAAGCAGCAAAGACATTTTCATCATTAAAGTAAGCGTTACATGTCCCAAGATCGTTTTTTAGTTTTATTTGCGTCGCTGTTTTTGAATTTCTCCCCATAGAAGAATTACGACGACTCTGAACGCTCATCGAAAAATCATCTGTTTTTTCATCGTGAGAGTTTTCATCTTTTTCTTTTTGTCGAGCAATTATATATCCAGTCACAAATGAAAGTATTAAGCTTCCCATAATCGCCAATATCTTCAACATATATGCTTATTTTAGCTTTTATTACATTGGTTTATTGTCATACACGTATGTTGCGTATCAGATATTTTTAACTTTATTTTTTAAATTTTCAAAATCGTTTCTCAGTTTCCGGTTTTTTTCTTTTAATCGTTCAATATCTTCAAAAGCACGTCGTATTTTGATCCTTACACCTCCAAGCCACATCAATCCTCCTAACAGAGCAAGAGCTAATATCGCCCACAATACATTACCTAAAATGAACTTTATGACCATTTCCATACAAAAAACGACTTAATAAATTAAGTCGTCGGGAAGATTTCGCTTGAGTGGACGACCCGACGGGACTCACACTCAAAAAGCATTAAATGCTCCATCATGTGCATCGAGCCGCCCGCTAAAGGGCGTGATGGAGCCTTAAAAATCCGGATTAAATCCGGTGCCTATTGAGTATGAGTCCACATATAACGTAACATTTATTACATCAAAATACAACTTTTTGCGCCCGCCACATCCTTCTTATTTCTAAATAATTAAAACATTGTTACAATGTACTCATGCAATCGCCAATCTTGCATATATATCTATATACTTATAGTTCGTACCCCTCTCCCTCTAATTATGGATGATATAAAAAATCGCCAAAGGCCACTAAAAGTTGCCTTGTACATCCGCGTATCTACGGAAGAACAAGCTGAAAAATACGGACCAGAGCTTCAAAAAGATGCCCTGAACGGCCTTATTAAGTCCAAAGGGCTTCTCCTGAACGGTAAACCATCGTACGTTTTAGCTGGTGAAAAATATATTTACTCTGATAGAGGCGTTAGTGGCACTACGCTTCTTGATGAACGTCCGGAGTTTGCTCGTATGAAAGAGGACGTCTTATTGTCTTCTGAAGATAATAGGCCTTTTGATATTGTCGCCGTATATAAAATTGATCGATTTGCTAGAAAACTTACTATACTTCTTGATATCATTGATTTTTTTGAAAGCTACAACATTGGATTTGTCTCTGCCACAGAGAGCATAGATACATCCACACCTTTCGGACGCGCGATATTGAATATCATTGGCGTTATTGCAGAATTGGAAAGAGAAACAATCAAACAACGCACCCAAGCCGGTCGCGAACAAGCTGCCAAAAGAGGTGTTCTTATGGGCTCATTTTCAGCATATGGTTATGTAAAAAACAATGAGAAGTTCCCTATAATCTTTGAAGAAGAAGCAAAAATCGTACGTGAAATTTTTGATCTTTTTGTGAATCAAAAGAGATCCGCATATGAAATTGCACAACAGCTTACCTCTAACAAAATACTTTCCAAAGAAGCATCCGCCGTACAGCATGAAAAGAAAAAAGGTGATATAAAAAAGAAAACCAACATCTTCTTTTGGCGCGATGAAGCAGTGCGCAACATTCTTCGAGATGAAATATATATCGGAAAACTCTATTACAACAAAGGCACGAGAGGTAAAATTGCACCGAAAGAACAATGGAAACTTGCTGAATATGAAGTGCCCCCGATTATTGATGAGCTTACATTTGAAAAAGCTCAGAGCCTCTTGGAAACATCAAAACATGAGAAAAAACATACGAGAAGTAATCATACATACCTTCTCAGTGGCCTTTTGCGTTGTGATTCATGTTTTGATGAGTCACAGGATGTGCGAGGTCGCACTCATTGGAACGGTGATCGAAAGAAAGTCAAAAAATCTGGCAGATTTACTTATTCCTACAAGTGTGGTCGCAAAAATCCTTCAAAACATGAAAAAAGATGTCACACAATCCCTCTTCCTGCCCATGAAATCGAAAAGTATATCATCGATTTTTGCAAAAAACTTATTAAAAATCCTGTTGCCGTCTACAATCACCAAATTAAATTACGCTCATCCAAAACGGCAATCAAACATCTTAAAAACAAGGAGGATGAGATCCGTAAGGCGCTTAGAGCTCTTCCAATCCAAAAAGAACGCCTTTTAGAACAACACCAACATGGCTATATGGATAGCAAAACGCTGGATAAGCGCATCAGGGATATACATACACGCGAATCTGAGTTGAAAAAAAGACAGAATGAGCTTAAAAAGGAGATCTCCCAAAATATACTATCCGAAGAATACAATAAAACTCTACAATTATTCTCTGAAAAATATAAGAATGACATTGAAAAAATACTCGTTGATCGATCAAAAACCTATGAATTGGTCCACCTTCTCATTGAAGAAATTATTGTATATTCACGCCCAGTGAAAGATACTGACAAAATCGCCGGAATACGAAAAAAGGATCAAAAGATCCCTTTCCGTATTCATATTAAGTTGAAGTTACCCCAAGAGATTCTACAGGACCTTACGGACCAGTTCGGGGTAAAAAATACTCCTTTGAGCGGGTGAAGGGAATCGAACCCTCGTCCTCAGCTTGGAAGGCTGATATAATAAGCCACTATACGACACCCGCTTGTAGTGCATGAGCACTATCCAAAATTGTCAAAAATGATCTTTTCTTTCGGTACGTTCAGTTCTGTTAACACACCTTGCATCGCCGTGATAAACTCGCCCGTACCTACAACATAGTACATCTGATTTGTGATATCGTCAACATTTCTTGTGATCATTTCCGCATCAATCCGCCCTTTTTCTCCACTCCATTCACCCTCTTCACGTGTTAATGTATAAACTGTCTTATAGTGATCTAAAGAAATTTTTTCCAAATCTTCCCTCAAGGCAATATCGGCTCGTGTTTTATTGGAATAGATCACAATAATTGGACGAAATGATCTAATGTGTTCTTCTTGCTTAAGCATGGAGCGCACAGGTGTGATGCCCACGCCTGCAATGATAAACGTGACCGGTTGATGTAAATTTTCTGGAATTGCCACATGTCCCAATGGACATTTGATCAATAATTCATCTCCCACCTGCATCGCACGCATGTTCTTTTTGAACGCGCTATCACTATCACGCATCACAAACATCAATCGATCTTCGCATGGCGCTGATGCAATTGACATTGCCCGCATACTGGGTTTTTCGTCACGATTAACCGGACTCGTAAAATCCAAGAAGGCGTATTGACCGGCGATGAAGTCAAAATTATCCGGTTTTTCAAAAAAATATTGATATGTTTGCGGGGCAATTTCATTACGCTCCAAAAGCGTAGATAGAGATTGGGTAATCATTTTTTTATGTTAGTGAATAAATCAAGACATTTACTATCATAATGAATTTTTGCCACTTGCGCAATTCGCTTGATGTGCGTACACTAAATTCGTATCGATTTTTACAATCTTATGGAAAAACATCATTTACATCATCACACAACTCATTGGAATTCATTTTGGTTTGGTTTTATGGTGGCGCTTGCAACCGTATTAGCCTGTCTTCTCATTCTTACGATCACAGAGCACATCTCATTTGATGTGGAAAAAGATCCATCTTATAAAAAAGCGGAAAAAACGATCTCTGATGAAAATACGGACTCCACACAGTCTCTTACGCAAGTTGTGACAGAACTTGGACTTGACGCCACAGAAATTCATAATTGTGTCCTCAGCAAAACATATGCGGAAAAAGTGCAAAGCGATAATGATAGTGGCACAAACGCCGGTGTTAAAGGAACGCCACATAGCTTTGTATTGATCGATAATGCACTATATGAAATTCCCGGCAATTACGAGGAGGATGGCATTCGAGAGTTTTTTGATGACCTTCTTGCAGACAAAAAACCAAAAGCAAAAGACATCAGTAACAAAACAGATCTTGCACCAGTCACGAAAAATGACTGGAAACGCGGCAAAGATAATGCGCGTATCACCGTAATAATCTACTCTGACATGGATTGCCCTCACTGCAAAACATTTCATACAACCGTTTCCAATATGATGCCAGACTATACTGATACTGTTCGTTGGGTTTTTCGACATATGCCCGTTGACACGCTGCACCCGAATGCGCGCGAAAAAGCAGAGACTGCTGAATGTGTTGGTAAAATTGGTGATTCAGAAAAATTTTGGGCATTTCTTGATAAAATGTACGCACAAAAATAATCTGCCAAAAATATTTGGGATGAGGTTTTTGCTTTACAAAAGCGGATTTTGATGCTATTATCACAAATAATCGTATCAGAATCACTTTTATGTTTTTTACCTCTTTTGTGCTATCTGTCGTTGATATTGTGGTTATTACCATTGCTCTGATCGCTTGCATGTGTGCAATCATTGCACTCATTAAAGTGTTTGCCTTTCAAAAAATGCTCACTGCATTGTGTGCTGGAAAAAAAGGAGCTGCATTAGAAAAAATAATCATACATAACAACGAACGTATCCGTGAATTTGATGCGGAAATCCATGAGTTGTTTGATATTTCCAATACGATTAACAAACAAGCTAATAAAGGACTGCACAAAATCGGACTTATCCGCTTCAATCCCTTTCGCGATTACAGTGGCAATCAAAGTTTCGCCCTCGCCCTTCTCAATAGTAAAAACAATGGAATCATCATCTCATCCATACACACACGAGAAGGAACTCGCATTTATACCAAAGAAGTTCAAGGTAATGCTCCTGTGAACAACGAGTTTACTGCTGAAGAAAAAGAAGCAATCGCAATTGCAAAATAATTTACTAAATCATATTTAATATAATGTCTGAAAAAATTATACACATCACACCAACTGTCACTGTCAAAAAATTCGCCGAGATTTTGGAAATGCCGGCAACCGCAGTGATTACAGAGCTTATGAAGAATGGGATCATGGCCACGATCAATGAAGAGATCGATTTCGATACTGCATCGATCATTGCTGAGGATCTCGGATTTCATGCTGAGGAAGATCTTGAGATTGGTGATGACGAGATGCTCACAATCGAAAAATTACTTGATATTTGCAGCAAAGAAAAAACTTCCGGCGAAAAACTGGATGCACGCCCTCCGATCGTTACAATTCTCGGACACGTTGATCATGGAAAAACCACCTTACTTGACACAATTCGTAAAGCATCTGTCGCAAGTGGTGAGTCTGGTGGGATCACACAACACATTAGCGCATATCAAGTCAAAAAACGCGGTAAAGTACTCACCTTTATTGATACTCCCGGACATGAAGCATTTTCTGCAATGCGTGAGCGCGGTGTTTCAATTGCTGATATTGCAATTCTCGTAGTTGCAGCAGATGATGGTGTACGTCCGCAAACACGCGAGGTTATCACTTATCTCAAAGAAAAAGGCATTCCAACACTCGTGGCAATCAACAAAATTGACAAACCAAACGCCAATACTGCACGTGTGAAACAAGAACTTGCAGAACTTGAGATCGTTATTGAGGAATGGGGTGGCAAAGTCATGTGTAATGAAATCAGCGCAAAGAACAACATTGGAATCACAGACCTTTTGGAAAGTATCATCCTTTTGGCGGAAGTTGAGGATTTCAAAGCAAACGAAAAACGTGACGGACTTGCCGTTGTATTGGAATCACACAAAGATGATCAAAAGGGTCCTGTGGCAACCGTTGTTGTCAAAACAGGTACATTGAAGGTTGGCCAAGATATCAATGTAGGAAAAACATATGGACGCATTCGCCATATGGCGGATTATCGTGGCAATACGATTGAAAAAGCAACGCCTTCCATGCCGGCAACGATCTTTGGGCTCCTCGACACTGCAGAAACCAACGACATCGTTCAGGTCGCAAATGCCAAGCGTAGCGCTCGCCTCAAATCACGTGAAATGGCAATTCGTCTTGCAGGTGACAAGAAAACGGTTAAGAGCATCACAGATAACGATGGTGTCCCTAAATACAACATTATCATCAAATCTGATGTGCAAGGATCGATTGAGGCAATTCAACAGATCCTCGACACAATTCCTCAGACAAAAGTTGCGATTAGTTTTATCGATACCGGTGTAGGTAATGTGACAGAATCTGATATTAAAATGGCACAAAGCTCCGAAGCAACCATTTATGGTTTTAACGTCACTACCAGTCCTGTGGCTAAACGTATGGCAGAAGATGCGAAAGTAACAGTGCTTAACTACAAAGTAATCTATGAATTAGTTGATCACATCAAAAATACACTCCTCTCGATGTTACCGGATGAAATTGAACGCACCGACGTCGGTGAGTTGGAAGTGCTTGGTATTTTTCGTACAGAAAAAAAGCAAATGATCGTTGGCGGACGTGTTAAAAAAGGCAAGGCTGTTGCCAAAGATGCAAAGATCGATGTATATAGAGGTGAAAACCTTATTGGCACGGGCAAGTTGGCGAACCTCCAACACAATAAGGTCAATGTGGATGAAGTAAAGAGAGATCAAGAATGTGGCATCACATTTGATGGAGAAACCAAGATCAAAGCTGGTGACACATTTAAAATGTACACAGAGATCCTGAAAGAAAAAGCTTTATAAAAGATTTAGAAAAAGAGCCCCCTTGAAAAACATGGGGGCTTTTTTATACAAAAAGAAGAGCTTCATATGCACGCATATGAAGCTCTTTACTCAAAAAAGTGTTGAACGATTCTTCACCAAAAATCGGCTCATAATCGTATTTTTCATGGGATTAGCAATTGTAATCTAATCCACAGCAAAATACGGTCTCTTTCCGGTTTTTATGATAAAAACATACTACGAAAGAACAAGTGTCGTTTTTCACTTTTTGCCACGGCCAACGGCAGTCAGTCCAGCGAGACCTGTTAAAAACAAAAGCATCGTTGCTGGTTCGGGGACAGGTGCAGGAGTTGCAGTGATAACATCCAGTTTACATGCCGCTCCAAGGACCCTCATGTCATCAAAGTCACGATCTCCTCCCCCTAGCTGGTCATCGAGATTTGCCAGTAGCAGGTGATCTGACCACTGCACCTTTACATGCTGCACAGCAGTATCAACAGACGTACCACCGGCAAACTGATTGAGCGATGAATCACTAAACCAGCTGTAATCGGCCTTTTTGTCCTTTTTTCCTTCTGTATACACATCGAAATAAAAGCCGAAGCCCTCATCAAGATATGTCCACATGGATTCGGTCACCTTAAAAAATGCACCCGGCTCGGAATTTTTGTGATCAAAGATCTTAAACCGTTGGGCAACATCGTTCATGGCGAACAGCCCAAAATCCGACTCATAACTCGCATTTTCCACCAGATCAGCAAAAATAATTTGATCTGTAGCAAAATACAGCCCTGCTTCTGATTTTGTGGCAAAACCGCAGACTGCCAAAAAAAACAAACTCAGTACTACAATACGTCTCAGCAACATCATTGTCTCCTCTTTAGAATTGATAGTAATTTTCCTCTGCCAATTTGTTGTTCCGGATTTCACCTCCTTTTTATCATTTTGATGGAAAAGAACTTGATTGAATATTGTACAAGTATATCACAGTAATGTCAAAGTATTAATTTTTATGATCAAAAAGCGATGTGCTCACATATTTTTCCGCACGATCCGGAAATACTATCACGATACGCGCTTTATCAACTTTTTTAGAAATTTCACGTGCCGCAACAAGTGCCGCACCACTGCTCATACCTACAGAAATTGCTTCTACACGCATAGCAAGTCGCGACATATCGAATGCATCCTCTGACTCTATCATAATTTTTTCATCAATGAGCGATATATCATAAATTGCCGGTACCAACGCTTCTTCTAGATTCTTCAATCCTTGAATATAATGCCCTTTTACAGGATGCGCTTCCACAACTTTGATTCTTGCATCGTGATCTTTTAACCCTTTACCAATGCCCATGATCGTACCGGATGTGCCCAGTGATGAAACAAGATAGTCAATACGCCCACCCATCTGTTTCCAAATTTCCTCCGCTGTTGTACGATAATGCGCCATTTTATTATATGCGTTGGAAAATTGATCAGGATTAAAATATTTATGCGGATATTTTGCTACAAGTTCCCGTACACGAAGAATTGCGCCATCCGTACCTTTTGTGCCATCCGTAAGAATGATTTTCGCACCATATGCCTTGATCATCTTCTGACGCTCCACGGATACCGCGCCACTCATCACAACGTGCACCTCATATCCTTTGATCGCACCGATCATTGCAAGTGCAATACCCGTATTACCGGATGTTGCCTCAATGATGATCTTATCTTTTGTCAGCCTTCCTTCTTGCTCCCCCTGTTCTATCATGGCAAGTGCAATACGATCTTTGATTGAACCGCTGGGATTTTGCCCCTCCAATTTTGCAAAAACTTCCACTCCTTCTTTTTTGATCACGTGATTAATACGAACCATCGGCGTATTTCCGATCAAACCCAACACATTTTCATATATCATATGTTTATATTATTTAATAAATCATTTTATAACTCTCGTTCAGAACACTCTGTCATTTCGAGCCTGTCGAGAAATCTCTCAAGATTCCTCCACTACGCCTGCCTGCCGGTAGGCAGGGTCGGAATGACATACTATTTACAAATTAAAAACCCTCATCCAATGAGAGTTGTTTTTGGCCTATGAATTTTACGATGCAAAAATACAACTCTCTATAAGGAGCTGCAACAACAAATCATATTTTGTGTAAATATTTGCTTCATGTGGAGATTATATAACATATTATAAAAAAATACAATTTCTTTGAAAACAATTAGTCATCTTTAGGAAAAATTGTCACAAACACAAAAACTGTATATGATGAGGATGTGGAGCAGTTTCGCGACTTTTCGTAAGTTGCCTATCATTCCCACGGCATAAAAGTATTTTATTCACAAAAAGAACTCTGTGATTCATAAATGTAGTAATTACTACGTCATGCAATCCTTAGGAATCTAAGGAACAAACCTCTTTGTGAAAAATACACCTCCCGCCGTCAGATAGCACATGATCTTTGATAACTGCAAAAAAGAACTGACGGGCATATTTCAACATAAATATGCCCGTTCTTCTTATTGTGCACATTGTTTCTATAAATATCATAAAGCCCTCAACATATTGCATTGAGGGCTTTTTTACTCATAATCATATTTTCTCATCATTTACAATCTCTGAACATGGCGATCACACAACCGGCTGCGATAGGAAGAAGAAAAAAGATCAAAAGGAACTGAATTGCATTATTCATGATCACGCCTCCATAAAATTATTTATACACACAGATCATTTTATTTATTTTACTCCAAGATAACCCAAAAAACCAAATCTGGCACAAAATATGGTTTTCCGCTATCATGAGAGACATATGATCACAAAAATACCACAAGAAGTAAAAAACATCCTTCGTACGCTGACCGAAGCAGGTTTTGAAGCATATATTGTCGGTGGGTGTGTGCGTGACCTCACAATAGATCATGCGCCGAAAGACTGGGATATCACAACTAATGCACGACCGGAAAAGATCCAGGAGATTTTCCCGGACAGTTTTTATGAAAATGATTTTGGGACAGTCGGTGTGAAAGTTGTGCCATTTCTTCCAACAGGCAAACCGGACCGCGAACACGATGTGATCGAAGTGACCACATATCGCATAGAATCCACCTATTCTGACAAGCGCAGGCCAGATTCTGTGCAATTTGCCGATTCAATCCACGACGATCTTTCTCGTCGCGATTTTACCATGAATGCGCTTGCACTTGATATTCACAATAACTTAATAGATCCATTTGGCGGTCTTGAAGACATGCACAATAAGCTCATTCGTTGTGTCGGTGATGCACATGAACGTTTCAACGAGGACGCTCTGCGCATGATTCGTGCCATACGTTTTGCTGCACGTTTACATTTTACAATTGCACCGGAAACATTTCAGGCAATCACAAACAATCATGGTTTGCTCACACACGTTTCCATGGAGCGCATCAGTGACGAATTCACAAAGATCGTCATGAGCGATCATGCACGTCATGGCATTCAAATGTTACACGATACGGAACTATTACAACATTTTTTACCGGAATTGGAAGAAGGGATTGATGTAGAACAAAATCATCATCACACATTGACCGTATGGGAACATAATTTGGAAGCGTTGCAACACTGTCCAAGCAAGAAGCTGGAAGTACGCCTAGCTGCGCTCTTTCACGATATTGGCAAACCTGCATCCAAACAAGGACTTGGTCGCGATTGCACGTTTTATAACCACGAATACACCAGTGCGCGCATGACAAAAGAGATCCTACATCGTCTTAAATATCCCAAAAAGATCATTGATCGTACCGTTCTCCTCGTGCGCAACCACATGTTCTATTACAGTGTGGATGAGGTGACAGAAACAGCGGTGCGACGCATTATTACAAAAGTTGGATTGGAAAATATGAAAGATCTGATGGATGTGCGCATCGGCGACAGATTGGGCTCCGGTACAAAAAAGGCTAAACCCTACAAACTGCGTCATTTCGAATACATGATAGACAAAGTTTCCAATGATCCCATCAGCGTCAAAATGCTCAAGCTTAATGGCGATATTATGATCAAAGACCTGAAATTTTCTCCCGGCCCGCAAATTGGTGCGATTCTCAATGTGCTTTTGGCAGAAGTCCTTGATGATCCGTCAAAAAATACCTTGGAACACCTCACACAGCGCGCACTCTTGTTAAAAAACGAAAATCTTGCTACACTGCAAGGTCTTGCAAAAGAAAAGATCCAAGAAAAACGCGAGGAGGACGATCAAAATATTAAGAAAAAACATTGGGTGAAATAATTAATTACTTTTTAATTTCCAATTTCGAATTTTAAATGAATTTTTAATGTTAAAAATCAAAAAATAAATGTGATTTTTAAAAACATTCATTCATTTGATATTCAATCAAAATTGAAAATTCGAAATTCAAAATTACTATGCGATTTACCATTCCCAACATCTCCACCAATCCTGCTGTAGCACTGAGGCGTGCCGGTTATACGTTCCAGCATTACACGGCTGACAATGAAATGAGCTTTATACGCGTGATGGGTAGTAGCGGATTTCCACGATTTCATATGTATGTCACCCTTACCGGACGCGATCTCAATATCAGTTTTCACATTGATCATAAAAAATACACATACGGCGATGATACACGTCACCATGGAGAATATGAAGAGTCTCCCACACTGGAACAAGAGGCGATGCGCGTCAAAGGTCTTATAAAGTGAACTGCAAAAAAGATGGTGATCAAACCGTCTTTTTTCAATCTTTAGCTGGACATGGTTTACATTTTTTGATATGATTGTTTTGTTCTCAAATGCACCCTGCTGGGGTGGCGGAATTGGTAGACGCACCAGGTTTAGGCCCTGGCGGGAGCAATCCTGTGGAGGTTCAAGTCCTCTCTCCAGCACAAGAGAATGATCGTTACACTGCCGTCAAACGCAAAATTATGATCATTCTGCATCCCTTTAACTGACTTGAGCAGAAAAGGGTCGGAAAAACACTTGTTTTTCCGTTTGAGGAGAGTATTGAGAACCGAGGGTTCTCAAGGAACGATAGTGACGTGAAAGTCCTCTCTCCAGCACAAAAATAAAACAAAGTGATTTTAATATAAGATTGCTTTGTTTTGTTTTTATGTAAAAAACCAATCAATAAAGTCCTTTAACAAAATGAGGTTACCATGCACACACGTGTAAAAGTAAAAGAAGCCTTACAAAAATCTCATGTGTACAAGATCAAGCCTGCTGTACCACCGTCTATTCAAAATGACTCACTAATAGCTTGTGAGATACGTGCATTTCATCAACGATTGTTCAAAAAAAGCACAAAGGGAAAAGAGAAGAAATCCCGATTTGTTTCCGGGTACATTTTTATTTTTCCCATTGATGTGCATGGCAACACAGGGAAAAAACCCATACGCATCATCCACACATCGCAAATGACATTGCGTACATTTGCAGAGTTTGCCCGTAATTTTACGCAGGCAGACAGTCCCCGACTGAAAAAAACTCTCCAAAAACTCACACGTTCATCTGCATGAGCCGCAATGAACTCTGTTCAAAATTTGCAAAAAACACCCCACTTGGCGCGCAAGTGTGGGTGTTTTCATTTCTAGAAATCCCAGCTGCCGTTCATACTGCTCGATTGTGTGTAGTTCACAACTGTTGATTCAAAGAAGTTTCCCTTATCACTATTTGTGTCCTGTAAACGATCAAGATGTTTATATGGATTTTGAACTGCATCTTTATAAAGTGGCGCGATTCCGAGAAGCTCCAACCTCTGATTTGCAAGCCATTTGGTATATTCTTCCGTTGTACGCCTATTCATACCTGGCATTTTGTTGCCCAAAATATGTTGTCCCCATACGATTTCCTGTTCTACTGCCGATTGCATCATTTGCACGATCAAATTTTCATCATAAATTTCTGGGAACTCCGCTTTTATCTCTTTTATTAAGTGAGAAAATAGAGTAACATGCGTCAACTCGTCACGACGAATATATGAGATCATGCGTCCTGTCGCAAGCATTTTCATTTGATCTACCAGTGTGTCAAAAAATGCAAATCCGTTGTAAAAGTACAGTGATTCAAGCAAATAATTTGCTACAATGCCTCGAAAAAAACTTTTATCACTTGGCTTATCAATAAAATCCTGATAGATTTGTCCAATATATTTATTACGTCCAAGCAAGATCTTATCATCACGCCAGAAATAATAAATCTCTTCACGGTCTTTGGAATCCACAACCGTCTCTAAAATCGTTGCATACGACTGTGAATGGATCGCTTCTTGATATGCCTGAATTGAAAGGATGAGATTAACTTCCGGTGATGTTACATAATCAGAAAAATTTGGCAAATTTACCGTTTGAATGGAATCAAGAAAGATCAAAAATGATAAAATGCCCTTATATGCCCGCTGTTCTTCCTCCGTAAGTGTACTATGAAACATGCGCGCATCATCTTTGAGTCCGGACACTTTTTCTGGAACCCAAAAGTTTCCGACCATTACCTGATATAGTGACGTTGCCCACTGATATTTTGTTGCATTAAGTTGAAACAATCCTGTAGTTTGCCCCTTGATAATTGTACGCTTTGCCACATCATCATTCCCTTTTGGATTAAATATTGGATTGCGTTTAAAATTATTTTTCATTTTTCATTATTAATTTTTAATTATTCTACCCCGAACAACTCACGCACACATTCTCACTTTTTTGTACTTCCCCGGACAAACTACGCACATAATACACCGTTTTGATCTTTTTTTGCCATGCATGCATATAATAATCATACAATTGTTTTGGGCTCGTGCGCGCAGGATTGATCATCCACTCAAAACTGATTGACTGATCCACCCACTGATAGATCACGCTCATCATATCGATCACTTCCGTCATATCCATTGATACATATTCTTTGTAGTACCAATAATTTTCCTTATTTAGTTTTGGTGCAACACGCACGGTCGGTGCAGAGAGATTTGTTTCCACAAAATATCTCTTGTAAATAGGTAACAGTGCAGCTGTTGTTCCCACAACTCCCGCAGTTGATGTATTTGGTGCCGGAGCTGTATGATATCCAAACCGTAAGCCTGTTTTTTTCATATCCGCAAAAAGTGATTTCCATTTCTCGCCTCGCTTTGTGTTTTTGACATACCATGCCTGTTTGCGACCCAAAAGAATGCCTTTGCTATATTCACTCCCTGAAAAAAGCTCATATGCACCACGCTCCTTAGCCAGATTTGCTGACGTGCGGTATGTATAATATGTATATTTTTCAAACAAAACGTTCACTGCATCACGCGCCTTTTGTGTCTCATATGCAATCTTACGTGTAGCCAAGTATTCTGCAAGTCCCAAAAAACCCAATCCCACACTACGATATCTCATTGCTGTACGCTCCGCCTCTTGAATGGGATAGTAGTTGAGCGTGATCACATTATCCAATACGCGCATCACTGTCGGCACTACATCCGCAATCGTTTTTTCATCATAAACTTTTGCCACATTGATCGATGCCAAGTTACAAACAACAAAATCTCCAGGTTCGTATCGAATCACAATTTTTCCATCCTCGATCTTTTCCTCAATGAACTTTGACGGCGATGTATTCTGACAGATCTCTGTGCACAGTTGTGAGCTATAAATATTTCCTGCATGCTTATTTGGATTAACGGCATTGATCGTATCACGGAAAAATGTATACGGCATGCCCGTTTCTACAGTTGCCTTGAGAAATTTTTTGAACAACTCTTTTGCATCCACCGTCTTTTTCAGTGAAAAATCCTCTTTTTCCAATTTCTCATAAAATATATCGAAGTCTTTTCCAAAACAATCTTGTAATTTCTTGCCATGCTTTTTTTGAATTTCATATGGATCAAATAATGTCCATTTTCCATTTTCTTGCACACGTCGCATGAAAAGATCAGGCACAGAAATTGCCGGAAAAATATCAAATGCTTTTGCACGAATGTCTCCCGTTTCTGTCTGCAGATCCAAAAAATCATAAATATCCGCGTGCCACACATCCAGCGTTACTGAAATTGCACCAAGACGCGATCCTAACTGATTTACCGCAATTGCCGTATCGTTGATAATTTTGACCCATGGATTTACCCCGCCTGATGAACCATATACACCACGAATCGCACTTCCACGTGCGCGAATATTACCCATATACACACCCACACCCCCACCAAACTTTGAAATTTGCGCCATATTTTCAAAACTGTGATAGATCGCCCGCAGATCGTCATCCACATTTGCCTTGAAGCAGCTGGAGAGTTGATGATAATTTGTGCGTGCATTTAGCAATGTTGGTGTTGGCAATGATATGCGTTGCTGTGAACAGTGTTCGTAGATCTTAAATGCAAACTTTAAACGATCCTCATCTTTTTCCGGAATTGCCAAAAAAAGTGCAACGGACATGTACATCTCCTGTGGCAATTCACGTATTACACCATTTGGATTGAGCAAATATCGCTTGTCCAAAGACAATACCGTCGTATATTCATACGACTTATCTGTGTCTTCGGAGAGAAGTTTTCCCGCTTCCAAAATATCTTTCTCAGAATAATATTTATAAAAATCCTTATAATACAAACCCTCCTCAATATACATGTCAAAAAGATCTTTATATGCTTGTGGTGTATAAAGTTCTTTCATTGTCATTTTACGATTACGTGTCGCCTTTTTATAGAGATTGCTCACAAAAACGCGTGCCGCAACATGTTGCCAGTGCGTATTTTCCACACTTACAAGATCAATGCATGTTTTAACAATGAGCTTATTAATATCAGACGTTTTTATATCCTCCACAATGTTCTTTTTGAATGCTTCCACAAATTCTTTAAATTTGCATTCTCTCCTATATCCAATCGTCGCACGGTCAAAGACCTTTTTAATTTTATCAATATTAAAGGATTCTTTTTTACCATGATCTTTAATTACTTTCAACGTTTGGTGTTCAAATTGTTCTATGAGCAATTGTTCTTTTTTGGCACGATCTTCACTCCTCTCCGCTCGATACAAGATATACGCCTTAACCACCTCGTATTTGTTTACACGCACCAAATGTCGCTCTACGATATCCTGCACTTCTTCCACCGTGATAATTGATTCGCATTGTTCCTCGCTATATACAAAATTGATTTCTTGCATAATGTCATCTGCAAGCGTCACAATAAATGATTTATCACGCTCTCCCACTTCATCGCATGCTTTCTCTATCGCCCGTTCGATCCTGGCACGATCAAACGCAACGATCTTTTTATTGCGCTTTTCAATTTTTGTTATTGTCATATGTTTGTGTTTAAGGGTCAAAATAAGAGGTAACTATTCAAAGACGAACAGATACCCCCCATATGGCTCGTAAAGATTCTCTAAAATTTAGATCTTTCCTACAAGGTTTATACCCGGCTTGAGAGTTTTATCCCCCGGCACCCATCTCGCAGGACAGACCTGACCTTTGTGTGTTTCCACAAATTGTGCCGCTTGGATCTTTCGCACAAGCTCTTGTGCATTACGTCCGATGCTATTGTCATGCACCTCCATTGCTTTTAGCTCACCTTTTGGATTGATAATAAATGTTCCGCGAAGTGCAAGTCCTTCCTGTTCAATATATACACCAAAATCACGCGACAATTGACCGGTAGGATCTGCAGCCATTGGGAAAGACACTTTTTTGATCGCTTCTGATGTATCGTGCCATGCTTTGTGTGTGAAAACCGTATCTGTTGACACACTTACCACTTCCACGCCCATTTTTTTGAGTTGTGCATATACAGCTGCCAAGTCCTCCAATTCTGTCGGACAGACAAATGTAAAATCTGCAGGGTAGAAAAACAATACGAGCCACGAGCTTTTGTTTAGTTTTGATAAAGATGTTCTTGTAAATTTGTTGTTGTGATAAATCTCAAATTCACGATCAAAAACCACTTCACCAATTACCGGTTGACGATTGAAACATTCGCATGCATCATCATAGTCATAGATCATTTCTTCCTCTGAACAACATGTATTCATATGTTTTAATATTACTACTTAGGATTTATAATTGTAGCACCTCACAGTTCAACGTCAATGCCACTATTGGTGTTGTTACAAAACAAAAAAGCACATCATATTGTGCTTTTTCTTGTTCTTGTGATTTTTGCAGCATATTTACATATGAAAAAGCGCCATCGCATTTTCTGTTGTTTTTTGCAATACAACGTCAATTGAAACACCTTTGACATCAGCAATTTTTTTGGCCACATAAAACACATCGCACGGTTCACATCGCTGGTCTCGCGGCAATGGTCGCGGTGGCAAATAGGGACAATCCGTCTCAATTAAGATGTCTTGCAAATCAATATTTCGCAACAATTTATCATATGATTCACCATATGTCACGATCCCATTCACACCAATCTTATACCCCATTGTGATGAACTTTTCCGCATTTTTCCAACTTCCGATATAGCTGTGGATGACACCTCGTTTTTCCACAACATTTTTCTCTAAAATAGTCACTAATTCATCATACCCATCCCAACAATGCACAACGATCGGTTTGCTCACCACATTACATATATTGATGAATTCTTTGAGAACCTCTCGCTGTTTTTCTTTGATCACCTCCACAGGATCTCCTTCACCAAAGTGGTGATAATCCAATCCGACCTCCCCAATTGCCACCACCTTGTCATCCTGTGCCAAATGAAAATAAAATTCACGGTCAAATTCTTCGATAAATTGATCTTCCGGCTCACAATTTTTTGCAGAAAACAAATGCAAAGGGTGCATGCCGACTGTAGCAAAAATATCTTCCTCCACATGAGCCAGATCAATCGCCTCTTTTGATGTATGCTGATTTGTGCCTACCGTGATCATTCGCGTCATACCAGCATTTTGCGCTCTCTGCACAACATCTGCGCGATCACTCTCAAAACGTGGATCATGTAAGTGTGTGTGTGAATCGATCATTGGTGTTTTTTTCTCATTCATATTTTTTCAATAATAGATCGCTGTAAGACACTGAGACCAAATCCTCATCTACAATGCCAAATAAGTCAAGATAAAATTGGCACTGCTCCAATAATTTTTCCTTCCCGATGCTTCCATCGTCGTCGATTGCCTCTATTTCCACAAATGTTCCCAAATTCTCAACCACATCAATATGAAATTTCACATTATCAATGAAATAAATCTCCCGTTTTTTGTCCACCACAACTAAAACACCACATGCTTTTGTCAAAATGTCTTTAAGAGTTGATTTTGGTTCGGATTCAAAAAGTGTGATATCTGATCGTTTCGGACCTGACACATTTTCCCTCGTATAATGTATGAGCTTATTTTCTATATTTCCCTCTCGCAATTTTAACCTTCCGTCACCAACCTTAAAATATGTGTCGATTTGATGATCTATACCTTTAAAATCAGCGTTTTTTGACTTCAAAATCTCTCTTACACGATCTTGATCATGTGATCGTGCCTTGATCTCTATGTTGAGATGCTTCATATTTTTTTATAATTACATTACACTTTTTTGCCACTTATGCAGTTCATCATATATGTCATCTTTCCATTCTTGTGGCTTGTAATGAAAGATCATTTCAGCTGTCTTTACACAGTGATCCGTCAATTCTTTTGTATTATTTTGTGCCACATACCACCTAAAACTATCGATGATATCTGCCGTTTTGACGATCAGAGCTTCGTTTCCGCACATAACACACCGTGCGATCATATCATCAACAACATTATTACTATCGCGATCTTTTGTATTTGCGAGAACAATCGATAACACCCACTCACCAAATATATCTTTAATTGCATTAGTAGACATATCTTCCCATTCAACGGTATCATGTAAAAATCCCCCAATAACAACTTCTTTTGCGTATCCTCGATCATACAAATACATCCCCACACGCATTGCATGCATCAATCGTGGTTTGCGACTATCGCTTTCCGCAAGTGCTACATTTTTTGCCAAAAATTTTATTGCTTTTTCACACGCAATATCAGTTGTAACATCCATATTTTGATATAAACAAATCATTATTTTTTCATTGCTTGATTCTTCATTTTCTGGGGCATTTTCTCGATCGCATAGCGTAGTGCCGTACGTGGCATCCTTTCTTTATTCTTCATTACATATGCAAAAACTTCTTTTTGATGTGCTTCGCTTGCCACTTTGAGCATCCACCCATATCCTTTTTGTACCATATCATCGTCATCCATCAAAAGCATACCAGCAATCTCAAAGATCTCATTGAGAAATAATCCTTTTCGTGCTGGAACAATTAAGGTGACTGCTGCCGCACGACGCACCCAACGATTTTTGGAACGCACCCACTTTTTGAGATAAGTAATATGTTTTGGATACATTTCCACAACTGTGCCAACTGTATGATTACACAACGTGTCACACATCGCCCAGTTGGTCACATAATTTTTTACCCACTTTTCAAATATACGAAAATCTCCGGATGTGTAATTTTTGCGCATTGCGTATGACCACGTACATGCAATACTCGCTTCCTCCATATATCCCGACTGCCACAATTCTTCACAGAGATCAAATATCTCCCTCTTTGACAAATGTGCAATTTCTTTGAAGTATTTTTTGGCAATCGCAGTCACTGTAGCGGTTTTGATGCCATATAATTTCACATCTTCTTTGAAAAACCGTTCTCCACTTTTTTTTATGACCGGATCAGCGCATTGTTTCAATTCTGCGCGCAACGCCACTAAAACCTTTTTTCTTACCATGATTTTTTATATAAGAAATTACGCAACGAATTGAAATCTCGGTTTTTCTGTCCCATCTATCATCACCGTCTCACAAAACATCCCTTTTGGTCGCACCCATAAGGCATTTTCCCCATATTCCGCACTGTCATAAAGTGCACGATACACCACCATTTCTTCCATCGTTTCGCTGTGTTGTGCTACACCGATCACCTCGTATAAATCTCCTTTATAATGCCGATATGTACCAACCTTGAAGTTTTCCATAGATTTTATTTGAATCAATATTTTTAGTATACCACTCCATTATATATTTTGCTTTAAAAAACAAAAACCGCCCTTTATCCAAAAATAAGAGCGGCTTATATTTGTTCAACGCACGTTTCCCCTGAGGGGCCATCGTCTTTCATCATTTTACAATTACGAATTATTTTGTTCTGCTAGTTGCGTTTTGGACTTTTCATCCATATGGAAATAATATGTACTGATCACCGTTCCTACTGCACATCCAAAGGCATACAAGAAGACCAATTGCCAATTATCAATATCATCCACGATCTTTTGCAGTACATAGTACCAAATAAGAATATTTACCATCGTCACTGCACCACTGGCCACAACTCTGGTTTCAACAACCATTTTGGTCCATAGAGTAACAATGATCATTTCCACAACTCCGACAAAAAATAGCACCATACTGTTTTTACGTTAAATATTATGCGATTGTTAAATATCGACCTTTACACGCCATGTAAATCAAAAAACACTGACTCAATCCAATAAAAAAGCACTTTTTTTGCAAAAATGCCTATTTATGTAAGATTGTTCAAAGATTGTAGCAAAGATTATCTCTTACGTCAATTCATAAATAAATTTAAACCAAAAGATCGTTCATTCGATCATTCATTCTTCACTCAACACCATATAGGAATGGCTCATACATCCACTTTTATAATGTCACGTTTACTTTTCATATCCGTCCAAAAAGAATTATGCGTTCACGTGTTTTCAACGCGCCCGTGATCTTTTCTGCTGATTCTGGCAAAAAAGGTAGCAACACATCTGCAATAACATGCAAGTCCTGCAATAGCGTAACCATGACTTCTTCAAATTTCTTCTCATCATTTTTACGCAACTCCCATGGCTTATTGTCTTCAATAAATTTATTTGCCCGTGATACATGCTCCCAAACTTTTTCCAATGCATGATTTAATTGCATTGCACGCACATCTTCTGCAAGATCGATCTTTTCCGCTTTTTCCGCATCATACTGCAAATCTCCTGCAAGCGTAATAATGCGCGATGTGAGATTGCCCAAACCATTTGCCAGATCGGCATTGTATTTAGCTGTCATCTTGTCCCATGAAATATCATTATCCTCGCCAAAATTGCCTTTGGTAAGAAGGAGATATCGCGTACCATCCACGCCATATTTTTCCACCATTTCTTTTGGTGCGATCACATTGCCCAATGACTTGCTCATTTTTTGTCCATCCACGCCAATAAATCCATTGATGAAAACTTGTTTGCTCGTTGGCAAATCCGCCGCCATGAGCATTGCTTGCCACATTGCACTTTGTTGACGCAAATTGTCCTTTCCTGCAATTTGCACAGCATTTGGTGATTCAACAGTTCCCCAAAATTTTTCAAAGTTATCTGCATCCGTCGGCCATCCAAGCGTAGAAACATAATTTGTGAGCGCGTCAAACCACACATACATCACGTGATCATCATCACCCGGCACCGATACGCCCCACGGCATCTTTTCCTTGAGTCGCGAGATCGAGAAATCCTGTAATCCCCCCTCCACAAAGGATGCAATCTCATTCAGTCGTTTTTGCGGGACAACAAATTCCGAATCTTTTTTATAAAGTACAAGAAGTTTTTCGGCAAATGCACTAAATTTGAAAAAATAGTTTTCTTCACTGATAAGCTCCAATTCTTTTCCCGGATGCAGAGGGCATTCTCCATCAACGAGCTCGCTATCAGTTTTTTCCAGTTCACAACCCACGCAATATTTTACACTATATTGTTTTTTGTAAATAAATCCATTGGCATCCACACGACGCCACATTTCTTGTGCTGCCTTTTTGTGATGTATATCTGTTGTGCGTATAAAATGTGTATAGCTCAAATTCAAGATGTTTTTTAATTCATCGAATTTTGCCGCATATTTATCTACATATACTTGTGGATCCATTCCTTCTTCTGTGGCCTTTTGCCAGATCTTGCTCCCATGTTCATCCGTGCCAGTGTTAAAAACCACTTCATTGCCCGCATGTCGCTCAAATCGTGCACGTACGTCTGCATACACAATTTCACTGGCAAAACCCACGTGTGGTGCCGCATTAACATATGGCAAAGTTGTCGTAATATAAAAGTTTTTGTTCATAACGGTATGAAAAGAAGGATTATATCGTCAGCATACCCGAAAAACCGCATAAAATCAAGAAAAAACCACACTATTTATTGACAATATGTCAATTTAGTGCTATAATGCAAGGTTGTTTTTTATTTTTAGTAACTTAACATTCACATAACAAATCACCTTACAAGAGAGGTATGTCATGGGTACACTTGCAATTTCTCAACTCACAGCTTTTATCATCACAACAATCAACAACACGGCCTGCAACAAAAAAGATGTTCTGCGAAGGCTTCTGAGGTTTCATCAGGGTTTTATCTCTGATGCTGAAATTATCGAGATCATCGATTTTTACAAGAGAAAATCAGTAGTTATCGAGGCCGTCTTGTCCTCTGGTGCCTTGACCGAAGCTGCTGCATATCGCATGTTACAGCTGTTTCCTACAAAGAAACACTACCGAGATCTGGTAGATAAAACCTACGGACACGCACAAGATGCATCCAAACAGTCAAAAGACTCTTTTTTCCCACAGCATGAAAGCATGTTTGATGGGAAAATGGTCAATGCACACGCCTAACCACCCTTAAAGTGATCACAACACATCAGCACGGTTCATTAATTGAACTGTGCTGATTTCTTTTTTTATACGATCAAACATGCTATAGTAGAGACACATAAATATCTAAATATATACCTATGGTTACACCTCGCAATGAAGCCTCTGTCCCTGCAGAACAGTCACTCTCCTCTCCTGTTGTTGCGGCAATTTCCGAACTTGCAGGATCACTTTTGAAACTCGCTCAGGATCGCATCGCTGATCGCATTGAAGAAACAGCCAATCGCATCACACACAATGCCATCATGACATTTACCGTTGTGTTTGTCGGCATTATCGGTGGTGTGTTCGTTCTCACAGGACTCGCTCTATGGCTCGGCTCGATCACAAAACTCGGCGCATGGTTTGGACTTCTGGTTGTTGGTGTGATTTTGTTCATCATCTCACTGATCATTGGGCTTGTACGTAAAAAATAATCTTCTCGCATATTAAAAAACTCCCATGTCATGTAGGAGTTTTTATTTTTGACATTTCCATAAATTTTCATGTCATCTGAAAAAAGCTTGCCTACCGGCAGGCAGGTTCAGAATGACAAAAGTTTACGCGGGATTGCCACGCCCGCCATAGGCGGACTTGCAATGACACCCAGGTTTATTTATAGGCAATCACAACAAATTCTCCACGCACCTTATCCGCATGTTCTTCAAAATATGCCAAGACCTCTACTACTGTGCCACGTACGATCTCTTCATGCATTTTTGTCAATTCACGTCCTACGATCACATGTATTTCTTCTTCTGATAATTCTTGAAGAAGTTGTAGATTTTTGATCACGCGATGCACACTATCATAATAAATTACCGACTCATCTGACGCGATCACTTTTTGAAAAAATGTTTGTCGTCCTTTTTTATGCGGTGGATACGCCAAAAAAAGAAATTTTTGCAGATCGATCCCCGCAACAGAAGCAATGGCTCCAAGTGCAGAAGCTCCTGGAATTGGTTCAATGCGCACACCCTGCGCAATTGCTGCTGCCACAAGTTTATTTCCCGGGTCGCTAATGCCTGGTGTACCAGCGTCTGTTACTACAGCAACATTTTTTCCATCAATGATTTCACCAATAATGTATTGTGCCTTATCATCTGTTGTGTGCTGATGATAGGAGATGGTTTTTGTGCTGATCTCGTAATGACGCAATAATTTTATCGTCACGCGCGTATCTTCACACGCGATAAGATCAACTTTTTTAAGCGTGTCGATCGCACGAAATGTCATGTCACTTAAATTGCCAATCGGCGTTGCCACGACATATAATGTACCGCTTATTTTTTCCATATATTATTTTCCCAAATATTTAAGTGCCAACCGCACACATTCTCCCACATCTTTGATATCTTTTGGTACATTGCCCAGTGCATTACGCGCTTCAGATACACTATACCCCAAAGATCGTAGTGCATCGATCGCATCGGAATGCGTCATTGCATTCCCAATTGCCGCATCTACAGGCGCAATTACTTTGCCAGAGAGTTCCAAAATGACCTTTTCCGCTGTTTTTTTACCAATGCCTGAAACTTTTGTGAGAATACTTGTATCCTTATGCGCAATTGCTGTGGAAATTGTTGGTACGTCTGCGATAGAAAGTATATTAAGCGCAGCTTTTGGACCAATGCCTGAAATACCGATGAGAAGTTCAAACATATCCAGCTCTTCTTTTGTCAAAAAACCATAAAGAGAAATCTCTTGTTCGCGCACATGTGTGTGAACAAAGAAAGACGCATCACCGTCAACTTTTTCCACAGCAAATCCAGACAAAAATACTTCATATCCCACATCATGCACATCCAAGATCACAGAGTCTTTTGTCTTGGAAATGATATAACCCTTGAGATAACCGATCATAAATAAATAGTAATTAAAAACATTAGATCCATAGACAAGTAGTATACAAAATGATCTTTATAATAACAATGTCTCCTGTCACAAGTGTACCACTTTCACAGTACCATTGCCAAAAACAAAGTTCTATGCTACAAATAAGAAACGATTGTTTTTGTAGATTTCTCAGTTCTGCAAACATGATCGGTATCTAAATGCTCACCATAGGTGCTTGCAAGCACCACTAACTATCATATATATCATAAAACTATGCCAATCATTGATGCAGCAAAGAAGTACGTAAAAGTCACTGCCAAAAAAACAGAGGCAAATCGCAAAACACGCGGAGCTTATCGAAATGCGATCAAAAAACTTGAAAAAGCAATTGTAGCAAATGATACCAAAGAAATTGACACTTATCTGAAACTCTCACAAAAAGCCCTTGATAAAGCAGTACAAAAAAATGTGATTAAGAAAAATACAGCTGCCCGCAAGAAATCCCGTCTCAACAAAAAAGTAGTTGCAATAAAGAAGAAAAAATAACATTTCTTTAGACACACAGACATCATCCCCAGCGATGATGTTTTTGTTTGTAAAAAAGTCCCTACTAATCATTTTTTGATTGGTAGGGACTTATTCTGTTCATGATGCAGCATCATAGCGCCAATTTAACATGTGTCCTGACAAAAATGGAACGGCCATTGTGTGTGCACCAATTGCGCGCTCTTGGGCAATTATACCCTCCGCACGTGTCAGTTGTACCATATTCTCACTTGGCGCAAATCCATAAAAATCAGGACCGCGTATGGCAGAAAAATCTTCCAAGATCTCCAGGGCACCAAGTTTTTCAAAAGCGTGTGCATATAATTCCAATGCATACGGCGATGTAAAACACCCACCTTTTCCATCATAGTATTTTTGATATTTTCCATGTGGCGCACTGTCCGTTCCCAAGAAAAAACGCCTATGAAAAATTGCTCGCGACACCATCATTTGATCTTCGGCAGAATTAATGATCGGAAAACAAAAATTATGCGGTTGTAGTCCGCCCATAAATAAATGATTTCTATTGAGCATGATGTGTTGTGGTGTAATTGTTGCAGCAATTCTGTCTGACGCATCCATCACAAATTGCACAGCATCTTTGGTTGATACATGCTCAATAATAATGCGCAGTGACGGAAATTTCTGTGCAATCACGGAAAGATGCCTATGAATGAAAACTCTCTCTCGATCAAAAAAATCTACATTCGCATCAGTTACTTCACAATGTACACTAAGAATCATATCCAGATCCTGCATTACAGAAAGCACGGGAAACAATTTTTCAATTGCTGTGACACCTTTGTGAGACTGAGTGGTTGCACCCATCGGATATAATTTCGCCACACAAATACCTGCCGCATGAGCCGTACGCATGATCATTGGTGTGATCTCATCAGTGAGATAAATTGGCACGATCACTCGAAAGCTTTGATCATTTTCTTGTCCATATTTTTCAGCAGATCTCTGGTACAAGATCACAACACGTACGCATGTGAGCGGTTCAAAAGTATTGGGCATTGCCACAGCACATGCAAACTGTCGTGCACTATACGGCACAGTAAAAAACAACTGATCCAGCTCGCGAAAATGTGCATGCGCGTCAAAACCACTCTTCATCCGCAAAGTCATATGGCCGTCTTTTTCAATAATATCCATGCTATCTCCTTTGATTTCTTCGATTTTTAATGAAACAATATTCTTTTGCATCTTTGGTTGCTATCATGTCATATGCGTGAGGAAAAATCAATGAGAATCACATTTTTCAAAATATATTTTATACTAGTATAAAACCCCTGCAAAAATTCTTTTGCAGGGGTTTCTTTTTATCACCTCACTTGCGAGCATATGCACGATCTATAATGCTTTTCATGCGCCATGGTCTCGTAATTGCTCCTGTTGCTACAAAAACCGAGTCTGCACCCGCATCAAAAAACAGGTCAACATCTCTTTTACGACGAATGCCATTGCCGCCATTGATATGTTTTTCAAATCCGTGCTCTCGCATCGCGGCAATGTAATTTACAGCAAGAGGCAAAACTTGCGGACCGGAAAATGAACCTCCTCCAAATTTTTCAAGTGGCGACTCATATACTCCAGTCTCATAGGAGCAGTGTTTTGTATCACACGCACGCCACCAGTCAATTGTGTGCCAACCGACAAATACAGGGCTGGAGATACACAGTCCGTCACATGCAGGATGTTCTCCAATTGCAATAGCTATATCCACCGGCGTTGTTGCAATACTGATCTTGATCATAAGCGGCACATTCAATATTTGAAAAACGGTTAAGAAATCACCGATTTCTTTATCAAATATGTGTAAATCACTTTGGTTAATGCATGCGAGATCAATCTGTATACCCATCGGGGCCAATGCCACAACATGACTTTTTGCAATCGCACAAAAATCTTTTGCCTCTTGCAACCTCTCTGCTCTCGTTCTGGCAACTGGCACAAACGAGATCCAAAATGGTTTGGGGTGTTCTTGCCATTGCCCGCGATCGAAAAGACTCCGTGCACCGGGACCGGTAAAACCCTCTGCGCGCCATGATTGGTTGCGCAAAAAATCATATTTGATACATTCTGGAAACCATTCCACAGGCTGATAGGTCTCACGATCCAAGCGTAAATTTCCTGCGCGATAGCGAGGGTCACAGTCATCAGGATAACGCCGTTCAAGCGTCGTTGCTTTAGCAACAAATGTCACACCTTCAAACGTCAGCCCGAGTAATTGTAAAATGCGATAGTGTTTGTACCCTTCACCAAAAAAACTTCTCACACCAGACGCATCCCATATTGGACCAAAATCAATGTCACGTATGATCGTACCCATACAAACCCCCTTGTGAGCTGTAAATTTATAGTCAAAGAACCAAAAATCTCCTCGTTGCACCGTATTGTGCCATAGAGAAAATCTTTTGGCAATTTTTTGTTATACATTCACCACAAAAAGATCCAACGCGCTATAAATATCGCGCTTGCCCGTTTTGATCTCACGATCGAGAATGGTAAGGTGACGATGCGCATTTGTTAACATTTTTTGTGAAATAGTTTTTATAACCGAGAGTGATTTTTGAACAACAAAGGGATGAACGCCGGCATTTTTTGCGATCAGCGTCTTATCCTGTATTTTTCCCCATTCTGATGCATTTCCAACTAAAAGTAATGTGCGAATGTGATACGCATACATACTAAATACATAGAAAGGATCATCACCTTTGGCAAGTTGTTTTTTCAGAAGTGCAAGAGCACGCCCCTTATCGTGAGAAGTTAACGCCTCAATTGTTACAAACATATCCGCATCCACTTGTCCGTGCACAAGCATATGCACATCGCCAATGACAATTTCTCGCCCCTGCGCGTATGCTACTAATTTTTCAATTTCTTGTACAAGATGCCATAGATCGTTATTTACATAAAGGATCAATTCCTCAACAGCATCTCTGTCGATCTTTCCACCTTTGTCCTTTACACATGATATGATCCACGAAGATAGCTCCCGCCCAAGTAGTTTTTTACCCTCAATGATTTCATCGGCATTTTCACCAAGCCAACCTGCAAGAAATGCATTTTTTCTCGGTATGCCGGTTTCCCAAAAGACAATATGATCTTTTTGTGTAATCGCTTTTTGCAAGGTCTTTTGTTCTTCAATTTTTGTCGTTTGGATAAAATTTTTGATAATGATCATTTTTTCAGAAGCAAAAAGGTCTTGTGCACCAAATATGCCGCATATTTCGGATATATCACACCTTTCTCCACAGTCAAAAGATATAATATTTCCTTTTCCTTCCATTTTTTTCATATACACATTTTTTATTTCTTCCACTTTGTGAAATGTTGTATATGTTTCTTCGCCAAATATGTACGTGAGCATAGTTTTTCCACTAAAAAAGCGTTCATCTGCACATTATAGCACATCCATGAACGCTTTTTATCTTTCATTTTTACAAAGACCTATTCTTCTGTTGTCGCAGCAGTTGATGCCGGTGCAGCAGCCTCTTGTTCACGTTTCACCTTCTCTTCTGCACGATCTTCTGCTGTGCCAGGATCCCACTTTATTGTCTTGCCGGATGACACAACTTGTAACCAAATCTGCCCTGGTACAAAATGGATCTCTTTTCCAGCAGCATCATAAAATGCAAATGGTTTTTTATCCCCGCGTTCTTTCTTCCACATACCAATAATTTCTTGCCCATTCATGTAAAATTGCGCTTCACCTTCAGTTTTTGTGTCAAACCATGGATCACCAAGCTGGAAGTTTGGATATTGACCGGTATCATTTTTTTGATGTGCGTCATCTACACCGGCCCACGGATCACGAAGCCCTTGTGAGACATAGTCTGTATCGGTGTAAAAAGCGTCTTTTTTTGTTTGAATGACAATGACATTTTTTGGTGACACACGTTCTTTTGTTGCAAAATCATATTCTTCCTTTTTATTGAAAAGGCGGTCATAGGAATTTGTGTCGGGATTATATTCATAATGCACACGGAATGGATTTTCATATCCTACTGTAAGAATGCCATATGCCGGTCGTTGATCTTTGGCGATTTCTCCTTGATGCTGAAATCCGGTAAATGTGTTTTGATTGGAATATCCATATTCACCTGCTGATTTGATGAGCTCCGGCATAGATGTAAATGCCCGATCTTCCATATCCAATGGCACCAAAGCCGTATCGGCACGAAAACATGCAGAAGCCCCTGCATTTACTCCGCCATCAGCACATGTCAAACTATTCATTACCTTATTATCCAAAAGATTCTTTGTCACACTATCACCGCCCCAGAGAACGAACACCGCATCAATTGAATTCGCCACATTCATGAAATCCACGCGCCCAGAACGCATCGGCCCAATTTGTGTTGGTGCATTGCACCCAAAAACACCCATTACACGTGTGCCGTCATGAATCGCGCGATGTGGCATTTCTACCACCATATCCGCCTTCGTAATATTAGAAAAATATGGTCGCGTTTCCACATCACCGCTATACATCACCCCAAAAGGACGTTTATCATAATTTTCACATGCCAGACCTGTGATCGGACTTGCATTTGCGGGTTTTTCATATGGCACAATTCCTCCCACAGCTTCCTCTTCCGAAGATATTTCCTTCGCATCTTTTTTCTTACATCCACATCCTGCAAGTGCAATCACAGCAATGCACCCAATGCTGATCGCATATACATATCCTTTTTTCATATGTTGTTTACATTTTTAGTTAATATTCTGCCGCTAGTATAGCACATATCAGGTGATACGTGCCAGTATGCCACTATAATTCACTCCAACTCGTACCTTGGGACACATCTACAACAAGTGGCACCTTAAGCACACACACCTGCTCCATAATGCGTACCATATTTTGTGCAAATTCATCTGCCAATCCCGCTCGTACTTCAAAAATGATCTCATCATGGATCTGCAATACAGCATATCCCTCATTATTTTGATATGCCTTGGCTATGTAACGATCAGCCGCGATCATCGCAAGTTTCATAATATCTGCTGCAAGACCTTGGATTGGCATGTTGATTGCTGCACGTTCCCCGGCTGCACGGAGTTGAAAATTCTTCGATTGAATTTCTTTGACATAACGTCTTCGACCAAATAATGTCTCCACGTAACCACGTTCCGCAGCCTGTTTTTTTGTGTTTTCAATATATGCTTTTACACCGGAAAATTTTTCAAAATACGCTGCGATAAATTTCTTCGCTTCTTTAGAATCAATACCGGCCGCACGCGCAAAACCAAATTGTCCCATGCCATAGATCAAACCAAAATTCAGCTCTTTGGCACTTCTGCGCTGTTCCTTTGTGATTTCTTCCGGTGCAACTCCCAAAACTTGTGCTGCAGTATATGTGTGAATATCCATACCATCATTAAATGCCTTGATCAAAACAGGATCATCACTCACATGTGCAACACAGCGCAGGTCAATTTGTGAATAATCAACACTTACAAAAACGTATCCTTTTTTAGAAACAAATCCCTCCCGTAGCCGTCGCCCATCTTCCGTGCGAATGGGAATGTTTTGCAAGTTTGGATCTGATGAAGATAAACGGCCCGTAGTCGCCACTGCTTGATTAAATGTGGTATGGATACGATCTTCCGCATCCGTCAATGTCGGTAAAACATCTACATATGTGGTCTTGAGCTTAAATAATTCACGATATCTCTCAATTGCCGTAACGATCGGATGTACATCACGAATTTTTTCCAATTCATCAGATGCCGTGGAAAATCCTGTTTTGGTCTTTTTGATATTCTGTGTTGGTATGTGTAATTTATCAAAAAGGATGACCCGCAATTGTTGTGTGGAGTTAATGTTAAATATCTCACCTGCGTGATCAAAGATTGTTTTGGTCAATGTTTCGATTTCATCGTTAATCACTTGCGCGATTTCTCCAAAACGCACTTTGTCCAAGGCGATTCCACGCTCTTCCATTGCAAAAAGTACGTGGATAAGAGGCATTTCGATAGTATTCAATACAGTTTTGATATTTGCCTTGTCGTTTTGTGTTGTGATAATTTCATCGATCTTTGCGCAAAAATGTGCATGAATTTGCACGGTATGAAATGCTCGTGTACATGACTCTGCGATCTGTTCTTCCGCATCACGCAACATGAGCGACATTTGCGCACTTGTTTTTTTTGTTTCTGTTACCACACCAAGCACATCAAACGCCAAAGCTGAAAGATCAAATTTCTTATTTTGTTGCACAACGTATGCTTGCAAGAGCACATCATCGACCACACCCTGTATGACAATGTGCCACTTATACAATTGATGCATTATTTTTTTGAGATCATATACAACTTTTCGTGCTGTGTTGTTCGTGAGATATTTTTGAATCTCTTTTTTTGTCTTTGTTGTATATGGCACATAATATGTTTGATGATCATCACACAAGGTAAACCCATGTAATTGCGCCCCATCCACATCCATTGCGATGCCAACGATCTTTTCTGACAATTCTTCACATACATGTGCCACCTCATTCTCTGACACGACTGTCATGAGCATCTTTTTTTCTTTTACATTTGTTTGTCCTTGTGATGCTGTTGACTTCGGAAAACGTCTCAATAAACTGTTAAATCCAAATTTATGAAAAACTGGACGCGCCTGTTCAAACGTCATCTGTGCTGTGCGCGTACGCTCCAGATCGAGAATCGAGAGAGACACATCGGTACGAATTGTGCCAAGTGTACGAGAGAGGTATGCGCGATCCTTATCTGTTTCCAGTTTTTTCCGTACACTTTCTTTGATATCTGCAAGGTGTGCATAGATATGATCCAGATCATGGTATGCCGACAATAACTCCACAGCTGTTTTTTCCCCAATACCTTTTACGCCCGGTATGTTATCACTTGTATCACCGCGCAGCCCTTTATAATCTATGATCTGCTCCACTGTCACACCCATCTTATCTCTGACCAAACTTTGGTCATATAGCACCATGTCATGCAAACCGCGCGACATGGTAAATACACGCACATGATCATTTACAAGCTGCAACGTATCTTTATCTCCCGTCACGATCACAACATCCACATCACTATCCATATGTGTCGCAATTGTCCCGATCACATCATCCGCCTCAAAACCCTCCTTTTCCACGATCGTAATGCCCAGAGATCGCACAACATCTCTCACCAGATCAAATTGCGGCACAAGGTCTTCCGGTGTTTCTTTACGTTTTGCTTTGTACTCAGGAAACAAATCATGACGGAAATTTTTTCCCGCCACATCAAAGGATGCCACAATATATTCCGGTTGGAACTTCTCCAAAACTGTAAAAAGCGTTGATACAAAACCATATACTGCATTGGTCTGCACGCCATCGTCAGTTGTCAGTGGTGGAATTGCATGATACGCACGATGAATGATCGCATTACCATCAAGTAAAAGCAGTATTTTTTTCTTATTTTTTGTCATAAAAATTCATCAATATTTGTATTTGTATCATACCACATTGATAAAAAAGAAAAGCGACGGGCATTGCTGCACGTCGCTAGGATGAGGTTATTTTTTTGAACCGATAAACACTTTGTGTCCATCGATCATTATTACTTGGGTTGCAAAGACATCATCCTCACTAGATGCGACCCAGAGTGTTTTTCCATCGCCCCATTTTTCAATTGGGACGCAAAAACCCAAACCCTTGGCAATTTCTCCTTTCGCCACAGCATGTGCAGCAGTCAAGAGAAAATCACCCTTTTTCAAAGTCTCCATATTTTCTCCTTATTATAAGGGATTAATTAAATAAATATAAACAAACTTTGACATTCAATTATATCATAAAATATAACAAATGTCAATATCACTTACCCACACCACTATTTGCATCCAAAAACTGTCGCATCATTGAACGTGAGGCTTCTATACCGGCTAAGTCCATATCCCGTGCCATATCTGCATTTTTAACATCATCTGCGTAGGCAGATTTTCCAAAATCAATCACGAAAGGCAACCCGGTTTTTTTACAGATCATGATATTACGCGGAGCGAGATCATTATGAAAAACCTTTTTTTGTTCATGTAGTGCTGTGATATATTTTTTCAGTCGATCAAAAAAATCGTTAATGTCAAAATTTGGAGGTAATGGCGCTTTCCCCCGTGCTGCCAATTCAAAATTTACCGCATCCAGCTCTTCCATCACAATAACCGTCAAATCACCTCCGCTGATCGTTTCTTTGACAAATGGGGTACGCACACCAGCCACCTCAAAACCACTCAGTTCATTAAGAAATCGCGCTTCTTGCGATACAGAGTTTTCCCTCGCATAACTTACATCATTGATGACTTTTTTGACACATAAACCCGGCTGATGCGCCAATTTATATACACGGGCAATATTTCCCGAACCCAAGAATAGTTCTTGGTCTGCCGTGGAAGCATCGATATCATATACCATGCGCAAGCGTGCCTTGATCACATCACGATCTTTTTCTTGTGAAGATAATCCCGCACGCAAAAACTCCAATGCATTCTTACGTTTTTGAATGAGGTTTTCCACATAGCAACACGCATCCGCCATCGTCATGATCTTTCGTTCATAAACATCATCGAGCAATTGATCTTCCAATTTTTCGCGCATTTCCACAAGACCCAGCTCGCTCAGCTGGTTCAAAAGATCATCAAAAGAATCATCCGTATATATTTCCTTTTGTGTACTTGCTAAAAGATCCTCTATGGGTTCTCTTTTTTGCGTTTTTGCCACAGGAGCAAAAACTTTTTCAAAATTCATTGCTTTATTGTGTGATTTTCACAGACAAGATCTTTATCTCCTCCACAGGCTTATCCATCGCTCCCGTTTCTACATTTTCGATCTCTGTCACAACATCCATTCCGGCTGTTATTTTACCAAAGACCGTGTGTTTGGTATCCAAATAATTGTTGTCGTTCACGTTGATAAAAAATTGGCTGCCATTGGTACCATGTCCGGAATTTGCCATTGCGATCGTGCCAGTATTATTTTTGTTGTTTGCATGAATTTCATCATCGAATTTATAATCCGGTCCACCTGTCCCCGTGCCTGTCGGATCACCACCTTGGATCATAAAATCCTTGATCACACGATGAAAGATCACGCCATCATAAAATCCGTTTTGTGCAAGCGTACAGAAATTTGCCACAGTGATCGGTGCGTCATCATTATAAAATGAAATTGTGACATCGCCCTTGCTCGTTGTGATCGTTGCGCTTTTGCATGTTTGCGCAAGGCTCATGTTAATTTGAGATGGAATGTTTTCCATAATTTGCTTTTCATTAATAGTTGTTTGTGTTGGCTCTTCTTCCAGTACGTTCATTGCTTCTTCAATTTTTTTATTTTGTTCTTCCGTTGCTTTTGCAATATTTTCCCGCGACGTTTTATTGACTGACGCTATTGTATCGATGTATCCTTTTGCTTTTTCTGTTTCTTGTTGCGATTTGTTCGTCAGAACCTCTTGTTGTTCACACCCCGTAAAGATCATACACCCTCCGAGAAATAGAGCGATTGCAATATTTTTTTTCATATTTTTTATATGTTAATAACATATTTATGCGTTGTGTCATCAATCCATTCACATGTGATATGCACAAACTTTTCCGGCAAAAGATCTTGGATATGTTCCGGCCATTCAATGATCACGACATTTTTAGGATCATCAATGATCTCCTGCCACCCCAATTCTATCATATCATCACTCTTGATGCGATATGCATCAATATGATACATTCGCACAAATTCGCGCAATGTAATGTCATATTGTTTCATAATAGTAAATGTGGGACTGGTATACGGACCCTCCGCGCCACAATACTGCAATATGCCCTGGGCAAGCGTTGTCTTACCGCCTCCAAGCTCACCATACAGACAAATGACACGGTTGCCGTCGCGTACTTGATCCATAATATCCTTTGCCAATGCGTACGTTTGTGCAATTGATGATGAAATAATGGTTTTCATACCTCTCAGAATACGCTATTTTTCTGACAGAAGCAATAATGTTTGACAAAGAAAGTGTCTGTTGATACTCTGTACTATCACACAGTAAGAAATATGCTCTGTTATGACACAAGACACCGTCGCACAATTCGAAAAATTGGTCAACAATAGCTCTCACATCCTTATACTGTTACCAGAAAGTCCAAAGCATGATCTTTTTTGCTCTGCTTTAGCTCTTTCCCATTTTTGCGAAAACAAAAATATTCGCACAACGATCGCATTCTCCGACCCCTATGAGGATACACAGTCTCTCAATTTCCTTCCTCACCCGCAAAACACATCGATCACTCACTCAATTTCAGGTTCTCGCGACCTCATTCTTTCCTTCAATACAAAATACAACAAAATTCTTCACGTCCGCACAGAACCTCATGACGATCACCTTGAAATTCATATCACACCGGAACATGGTATGGTTGACTCACGCGATTTTTCTTTTTTGCCTGGAAAATTTCCTTATGATCTAATCATTGCAATTGGGGCTGTGGAAAAGGAATCCATGGGTAAAATTTATGATGATATGCCGGATGTTTTTTATGAAATTCCTATCATTAACATCGACAATAAAAGTGCAAACGAACAATATGGTCAGGTTAATATAATCAATGCTGTTGCATCTTCCGTTTCTGAGATCATTGGTGATCTTTTGGAAAAATTACATACGCAAAAAATCCCTCAAGCCTGTGCACAATGCCTCCTCACCGGCATCATCAGCGAAACAAATAGTTTTCAAAATCACAACACCACACCACATGCACTCACTCTTGCGAGCCATTTAATTGAATTTGGCGCAGATCAACAGATCATCATTCGAAATTTATACCGCAATCAGACATTCTCACTGTTACAACTTTGGGGACGCGCCATGAAGAATCTCACCACACTTCCTTGTCACAAAAAAATCGTCATCACCACGATCTCTCAGCGTGATTTTGAACAGACAAAGGCGGAAAAACACCAACTGCATGCGATTTTGAAAAAAATGAAACAAAATTATCCTTCCGGTAAAATTTTTCTTCTTATTTACGAAACTGAAACGGCTAATTTTGCAGCGCTCATTGACACGAAAAATGCCAATTTTTCACTGGATGACACAAGTGAGATCGTTAAACTTGGTGATTACAATTATGAGCTCCCTCTTACGACATTGACAATTGATGATGCCCATCGCTACATCAATGAATTTTTTGTACCACACGCTCATCTATTGGATTAGAACTTTATTCTTTCACTTCTTATTAAAAACTGTTAGAATGACAGTGTTATGATGTGATACCACAATGACTGATCACTTTATTTTTTGATCTGCATATTGTGTGTTCCGCGTATTATAAAAATGAAAATCAAAACATATGGTCATCATCACGCATCCAAAGGAACCAGGTGAAAAATTACATGAACGAGAAACCGAACGCACCTTGCAACAATTGCAGTCAAAGAGTCAGGAGGAGTTTGCATCTTACACAGCAAAGAGGCTTGGACTTCCTTATATTGATCTAAATATAACACCTATTTCAAGCGATGATGTGGCAACCATCACAGAAGAGGATGCCAAAAAGAACCAAGTTGCAGTATTTCATAGTGCCGGAAAATATCTCAAACTTGGCACACCACACCCAGAAAATACTGATTTGCATGCTTTTATAGAAAATTTAACAACTGTTAAGGGCTGGGATGTTGAATTGTTCGTAATTTCTCAAGATTCATTCGAAAAACTCTTACGTCAATACAAAAATTCATATTTCATCGACGCAATCGATACTATGCGATTGACACTGACAGGAAAAGATCTGGAGGAATTTGAAAAGGGACTTGGGCAATTATTGCGATTAAAAGACAATGTTGATGCACTTCCAACAACAGAGGTGCTCAACATTATTTTTTCTGGCGCTATTATGCTTCTTGCAAGCGATATTCATTTGGAACCGCAAAGAGAAATTGTGCATATGCGATATCGTATTGATGGTGTTCTGCAAAATGTCGTGTCCTTTCCTCATCACACACACAAACTCTTGATCAATCGCATCAAGCTCATGAGCAAAATGAAAATTAACATACGCGATGAAGCGCAGGATGGACATTTTTCTTTTGCTCTGGATAACGAAACTCAAATTGATGTGCGTGTATCTACAATCCCCGGTAAAGAGTTTGAGGGTGTGGTAATGCGCTTGCTTCGCAGTGATAGCGTAACGGTTGATATCAACAGCCTAGGTCTTGCAGGCAAAGCTTTTGAAGATGTACAAAAGAACATTGCAAAAAATGCTGGTATGGTTCTCACGACCGGTCCGACAGGATCCGGCAAAACAACCACCCTCTACACGCTCATTAATCACATCAAAACTGCGGAGACAAAAATTATTACGATCGAGGATCCAATTGAATATCAGATCGACGGCATTTCTCAAACGCAGATTTCCAAAGAACGTGGCTACACATTTGCACGAGGTCTCCGTGCGATCGTACGTCAAGATCCGGATGTGATTCTTGTGGGAGAAATTCGTGATGACGAGACTGCCGACGTTGCCGTCAATGCTGCACTCACAGGTCATCTCGTACTCTCCACATTACACACCAACAACGCGATCGCAACAATTCCTCGTCTCATGGAATTAGGTGTCAAACCAACTCTTATTCCATCAGCTACGAACATTTTTATGGCACAGCGTCTTGTGCGCACGCTCTGTGAAAATTGCAAGGAAGAATATGTTCCTGCACAAGAAACCATTGAAATGTTCATGAAAATGGTCGCTCTCATTTCACCAAAAGCAAAATTAGAGGTGCCAAAACAGATCACAAAAATTCATCGTGCGGTTGGTTGTGAGAAATGTCATAACACAGGGTATAAAGGGCGTATAGGTATTTTTGAGGTTCTCGCCATGACAAATACCATCGAACAGTTGATCCTTGATATGGCAAGTGAGACAGATGTTATGAAAGCAGCTCTTGAGGATGGCTTGGTTACTATGACACAAGATGGCGTGCTCAAAGCACTCAAAGGACAAACAACGATCGAGGAGATCATGCGCGTCACCACAGAAGGTGAGTTGATCGAAAAGTTATATGAGGATCTCATGTCCCAATCACTTGCGCGTGGTATCTTCGTAAAAAATGAAATTCAAAAACTCACAGCAGGAAATGCACAAAATTTTGATGCGATGAACACATTGATCAATGGCATGGAAGATAATGATGTGCTTCCGGCAATTCTCGCTTATGGATCAACACTCAAGTCCAGCGATATTCACATTGAACCTCAAGAGGACTTGGTGGACGTACGTATGCGTATTGATGGTGTTCTACAGTCCGTTGCGCACATGCCAATTATGAGCTACCCTCTTTTTCTCAGTAAAATCAAAGTGGTAAGCAATATTCCAACAACCATTCGCCAGGGAGTCTCCGATAGTCGATTTCGCATTATGTATGAAAAAGATGATACCACAGAAAACCATGTGGATGTGCGTGTGTCGATCATCGTTGGTGGTTATGGTGAAACGGTTGTAATGCGTCTTCTCAACAGAGAAGCTGTGAACATCAATCTTCACACAATCGGTATTCGTGACTACAATCTTGACCGCATCATGTCTCAAGCACATAAACCCTATGGCATTATTCTCAATACCGGTCCGACAGGATCCGGTAAAACAACCACACTTTATAGTGTATTGCGTGAGATCAACAGCCCTGACATTAAGATCATCACAATCGAAGATCCGATTGAGTATCAATTAGATGGAATTTTGCAAACACAAATAGATAAAAAGGCCGGATACACATTTGCCTCTGCACTTCGTGCACTATTACGTCAAGATCCGGACGTTATGCTCGTTGGTGAGATCCGTGATGAAGAAACCGCTGAAACAGCCGTTAATGCCGCTCTTACCGGACATCTCCTCATTTCTTCCCTTCACACCAACGACGCAGTAGGCGCCGTACAGCGCCTCATCCGACTTGGTATCGGCACTGATGACCTTACTACTGCTGTAAATGCTTTCATTGCACAACGTCTTGTACGCACACTGTGTGACTGCAAAAAAGATCGAACGCCCTCGGAAGAAGAAAAACAGATTATTGAAAAAACACTTGAAGGCATTTCTCCTCTTGTTAAAATTCCACGTCCACAAACTGAGAAACTCTATATTCCCGGAGGATGCCCAAAGTGTAATGGAATTGGTTATAAAGGACGTACGGTCGTATCGGAGGTATTTATCATGGATGATGATCTTCGTGGACTCATCGCTCATGGCGTACTTGTGTCCGAACTAAAAAACAAAGCCATTGAGAACGGCATGCTCACCATGGAGCAAGATGCTCTTCTCAAGGTTCTCGAAGGTGCAACAACATTGGAAGAGGCAAGGCGCGTCACAACATTATAAAATCAAAAAACCGCTCACTGGATGTGAGCGGTTTTTTTGTATTGTTGACATTTTTGTATCTGTAGACAGTTGCTACCTCCTTAGTTGAAACCGTAGGCAGCATACCCGCATGGTCAATGACTCATGCGGGGAGAAGAAGCGTCGAGGAGAGCCGCAGCCGAAACCACAAGAACCCGATCTGGACGAAACATCTTCCGTATGAGCTTAAAAGATAGAAAAGCCCATAGTTGTGCCTACAGATACAAAAAAATCAACTTTTTAATGAATTCATCACAGGACTTACTATCCTAGCACACCTTTGAGTTATTGTCAATAGGTGCTACAATGTACTACGTAGACATGCACTTTTTCCTTTCACAGAAAGTTTTTTTATACAAAGACACTATGACACTGATCACACATGAACATCACACTGAGATCGAAAATTCACCAGAAAACATTGACGCTCCTTCCGAGTTCACAATTGACTATACGTTGCGACCACAGCGTCTCTCTGACTACGTAGGGCAAGAAAAGATCAAGAAGCAACTCCGAATTTTTCTCGATGCAGCCAAAAAACGCAAAGAGCCTCTTGAGCATATCCTCCTCTACGGACCTCCGGGATTAGGCAAAACCACTCTTGCCAACATCATTGCACGCGAAATGAACGTCAATATCAAAACCACATCCGGACCGGCGATCGAGCGTGTGGGTGATCTTGGATCAATTCTTACAAATATGCAAGATGGGGACGTTCTCTTCATTGATGAAATTCATCGTCTCAATAAGGTGGTGGAAGAAGTCCTCTATCCTGCAATGGAAGATCACAAACTTGATCTCGTTGTAGGAAAAGGACCTAGCGCTCAGGCTTTGCAAATAGATCTACCAAAATTCACGCTCATTGGTGCAACTACCCGCATGGGAAATCTCACAGGGCCCTTGCGTGATCGCTTTGGCGTTATTCATCGATTAGAATTTTACAATCAGGTAGATATTGAAAGTATCATATCCCGCAGCGCGTCAATTCTTACATGTGAAATTGATGAAGGTGGTGCAACATGTCTTGCACGAGCCGCGCGTCAAACACCTCGCATTGCCAATCGCCTGCTCAAGCGCGCTCGTGATTGGGCAGATGTGCACGAACATGATCTGATCAATGAACATGTTGCACATCAAGCACTTGCGATGTTAGACATTGATGAACACGGCCTAGAACCGACAGATCGTGAATTTTTACGTCTGATCATAGAAAAATTTGACGGTGGACCTGTTGGCATACAAACAATTGCCAACGCTCTCTCGGAAGAAGTGCAAACAATAGAGGATGTGTACGAGCCTTATCTTATGCAACGCGGATTTCTTGCACGCTCACCTCGTGGACGGATCGTAACGGATCATGGCTATGCGCATATTAAAAAAAATAATTTGTTTTAAATTTTATTATTATGTTTCCCATTCTCGCACTCGTATACATTGCATTTATTCTTCTGATCGTCATATCGAGTTTTTTTATTGTGACGCGCCTGCAAGAATATTCTATTAACCCGACATTTACTAAGCCGCTTATCATCATGTTTGTCATTGTCACGATCATTTTGATCATTGTAAATTTCTCTTTTTTTGTAGCAATTCCTTTTGATGAAATGTTCTATAGTGATAATTTATATTAAAAAATATGAGACCAATTGATTATTATTTTTCTTTACAAAGCGGCAACGAAAAGATCCTGCGCATCATTCATCGACACTGGTTCAATATTGTAATTCAGTTCATCCCAATTTTTGCGTTGCTTGGCATGATGTTTTTGAGCATTGTGCTATATCCATACATTTTTACCGAATTCATCGACGAAAGTGCCCGCATACTTTTTTATTTTTTGCAAACGTTTTTTGCTCTATTAATGTGGATATATGGTTTTATTATCTGGTTTGACTATTATCTCGACATTTGGATCATGACCACCGAACGCGTTGTCAATGTTGAGCAGAAAGGACTTTTTTCACGCCAAGTGAGCGAGCTTAAGTATCGCATGATCCAAGATGTATCTACAGATGTGAAAGGATTCTTTCCGACAATACTCAATTTTGGTGATTTGACGGTTCAAACGGCGGCTGAACAATCGCGATTCATGTTTCGTTCTGTCGGCAATCCTTATCACATCAAAGCAGAGATTATGGCGCAACAAAAGAAAAAGAGCATGGAAGGCGTTACTTCCGTAAAGTTTGATCAATCGTAAAAACCACTTTGGGAAGACGACTTTTGACATTTAAGATAGTTTTGTTAGAATAAAAAACTATATAAAAAGTACGAGAGCAGGGATCGCATCTCATAAAATCATATTTTATGCGCACGATCGCTGTTTTTATATTAATATTCTCTCTTCTTTTTAAATTACAATTTGTTTGTGCAGAAAATAGCTCATCACCAGAAATTTTAAAAGATGCAGATGAAGAAGCAATAGAATCTCCATCAGAAATTGAAAATATATCAGACACAATAGAAGAAAACACATCTTTGCAACCACCTACGGAGGTCATTACAGCAGAAGATCCCAAAAAATCTATTGATGTGACAAATGGTGCTGAAACGACAATGGAACAACCTTCCGTTCAAGTAACCGAAGAACTCGTTGAGGCCCACACACAAGAAATGACTCCCTTACAAAGGATCGATCAAGATCCCTCATTAAAAATGCAGGAAAATAAGCAAAAGAAACCACTTGCACAATCCAAGGACATTTCTCTCAATGAAATTTTAGCTGATCCTGAATCCGGCAACGAATTTATCGAGATTCTAAACACAACAGACCGCCCCTTGAGTTTAGATGGGTGGTACTTATGTGACTTGTCTACATATGATTCTGTAAATCAACAATGTGATAAAACAAGATCAAATACATATAAATTTTCACATACAAATATTGATTCGCATGCACTGATCACATTATATACAAAAATACATATTAAATTTGGCCTCAATAATACGAGTGAAGAAATTTTCATTGAAGATGATTCTCAACACATCATTGATCATTATGCATATAAAACTTCTCACAAGGGCAAAAGCTGGAACAGCGATCCATTACAATGGTATGAAGAAACACCCACGCCAAATGCACAAAATATGCCAAATCCTCTCACAAAAGAATATCCCAACATTATCTTGAATGAAATTTTTCCACATCCCAAGGATAATCCAAATGATAATGAATTTATTGAAATATATAATCCCTTAAATGAAGATGTATCATTAGAGAATTGGAAACTGATTGACGCCTCGCAATCAGGGTCATTTATATTTTCTTCTACGTCATTTACACCTTGCATCACAGATCCAGTCACGTGTTTTATTGTTCCCAAAAAAAGTTTTGTGACAGTGTACAGAAGTGACTTTGATTTTGCACTTAATGATAGTGGACCAGAAATAGTTTCTTTGGTCGCACCAAATAATAAAATTATTTCCACCATGAGCTATGAAAACTCCGCGGAATCACTGTCACTCAATTTTTCCGCAAAGTGGTATCAGGCAGAGCCCACGCCCGGGAAAGAAAATGTTCCCGATCCACAAACACAAGCTTATCCCCAAATCCTACTCACAGAAATCCTTCCAAATCCGATTGGGGAAGAAAGTCTGAGAGAATACATCGAATTATATAATCCTTTCGATGTGCCGGTTGATCTCAAAAACTGGACACTGCAAGATGCATCTGCTACCAGTCACCATGTCTTTTCGGACAATCTGTTCATCGCCCCATATAGTTATCATGTGATCTATCGCGATGCGTTTATATTTGCACTAAATAACAACAAGGAAACTGTATCGCTTGTGGCGCCAAACAGTCAAATAATGAGCAAAATATCTTATATCACGTCACGTGAAAACATTGCCTATAGTTATGATATATTAGATAAAAAATGGCGCTGGACCAAACATCTTACACCTGGCGCAAAAAATATATTTAACGACCTTCCTCAAATTTCACAAATTAACATCTCGCCCATCGCTTATAAAAACGTCTACACAAGTTTTACAGTCAGTGCAAAAGATCCAAACAACGAACAACTTGCCGTTCGGTGGGATTTTGGCGATGACCACCGAAGTTATTTATGGAATACACGCCACAAGTATGTGTCCGAGGGCATCTATAACGGATCACTACGCGTTCAAGATGAAAGCGAGGAGGTCATACACCACTTTACGGTTACTGTGCAAAAATATCCGAAATATGATCTCAAGATCAACAAGATCGCACCAAATCCTTCCGGCAAAGATACTGGCGTGGAATATCTCATGATCCATAATCGCTCAAAGAAAGACATTGATCTGAATGGCTGGAGCATCGCAACAGGTTCAACAAAAAAGACACTTGTCAATCATCCTGTGAATCGCAAATTTACGATCAAAAAAGGCGGTTTGAAGATGATGACGCATAAATATGCCGCCATCACACTTCCCAATAAAACTGGCGTCATTGAATTACGTCGACCGGATGGAACTGTAGCTGACCATATATCCTATGGTGATGCATCTCGATCAATTAAAAATGATGCATCTTTTGAATTGATTGATAATAAGTGGACATGGATCATTCCGGAAAACACTGCTAAAAAACAAGAAACACTTGCAATAATCATGCAAGCAATTGCAAACGAAGATGCACTCTACCAACAAAAAAAAGAGCGTGAAATTGCATATGCTAAAATCCATGTTCCCAAAAATAATAATGCTTCCATGCATTTAGCTCATACAAGATATGCATTTTTGACATACTTATCAGAAGGGATAAATATTTTTCTTGCAAAGCATATTCCCTACATACAAAAAGAACTGATCGTTTTTTGGAAAGAACATACAAAAACAAAATGGGAACCTGCTGTTTATAAAATTGCCAATGCAAAAAGTCGTTGTTCAATCACACCTATTTTTGCACTGAATAATTCAAAATATGATTTTTGTGTAGAAAATAAATCAAACACTACTTTCATAAAAAATTTTTAGAATATATTATTGCACTGTGTGCCTAACACTGGTCCCAGATGGACGGTATTAAAAAAATATGGTTGAATTGTGAGAGGTTGGAAAGAACATGTACCTTAACACACTTACTAACGGGGAGGATTGATCCATGCACCAATTGACAGTGATTATTTGTGGCGCATTACTTGGTACGGCATTTTACTATTTGTGCATATATTTGCTTAAAGTAGAAAAAAATCGCACATTTGTACAAGAGAACAACTATCTACATCCAAATAGCATTTGCTACATACGTACCGTATTGGCATGGTGTGGATACATTGCGTACTTCTTTTATGGATGGCAGGCATGCGGTATCATCGTTTTTACATTTGCGGCAATTCTTGACGGCGTTGACGGTCTTGTTGCGCGTCAATGCAATTTGATCACAAAAAAAGGCGAGTCTCTGGACCCGCTTTGTGACAAACTTACATACTTGCCGCCACTAATCAGTTTTGCATATGATGGTTTTTTGACCATCTGGCTCGTATGGTTGTTCGTTGCCCTGGAATTTTGTGGACAATTTTTTGCGCGCACATTGTTGGAAAAATTTGATCTTTCTGTATCAGCCAACAACTTTGGCAAGATCAAAACGATCATCAGCTTCATGCTTGTAATCCTTTGTGCACTTAGCGATGCAAACCCTCATTGGTTCAATATGAACGAAGAGATCTTGGTTTTATGCATACTTCTTGGCTGTGCATCTGTTGTTTTCAAATTTGTAAATCGATCGCTGTATGCAGATATTTTCTCAATCCTTAATATGATCAGTGGTGTTATCTCTATCATCCTGGCAGTATGTGGACACATCACATTTGCCGTACTTACAGTGGTAATCGGACAACTGTTTCATTTGTTGGATGGATACGCCGCGAAAAAATTTGCCATCACGCGATTTAGTGATTCTCTTGATCATTTGGCAGACTTGATCAGCTTTGTTTTATGTCCATTGGTCATTGTGTCGGTTCGTTGTGGTGACATTGGTATACTACCGGCGTTTGTTTATCTATTATGTGCCGCATATCATGTTACCACACATAATTCACACAATACTTCCACCGCTGTATTCACGGGTTTATCCCCAGCTGCTGGCACTATGTCAATTTTGGGCGCATGCTTGGCACTCAACACAACAGGCATTGTTATTTTGACCATGCTCGTTTCCATATTGTTAGTAAGTCACATTCGTCTCATGTATTTTGGTGCAATGGTGCGTAAAAAAGCACCTCGACCCGTACTATTCGTCGTGAGCGCAGCCATTTTGGTCATCCTTGCATATGTAGTAAAATCACAAGATGCCCAATCCCTTGGCTATTCCATGATCTTATGTACAACGATATATTTTGTGTGTAGTTTTTATTTGTCACGCACATATAAAAATATCGAGATGGCCTAAAGTTTCTCAACCTTTCCCCATGCCCCCTATCACAATAATTGTGATAGGGGGCATTTAAATAACCGTTGCCAAAAATGAAAAAAAATGTGAAGATATGCACATATCTTTCTTAAATTAAATTATTATCATTTTTCTCTATGTCAGGACATAATAAATGGTCAGGTATTAAACATCGTAAGGAAGCGCAGGATGCAAAACGTTCCAAAGTTTTCACGCGTATCGCTAAAGCTATTGCTGTTGCAGTACAAGATGGCGGTCCGGATGTTGCAACCAACAACTCTTTACGAATTGCAATTGATCAAGCGCGCAAGGCAAATATGCCAAAGGAAAATATTGATCGCGCGATCAAACGTGGCAGTGGTGCCGATGGCACACGCATCGAAGAGGTTGTTTATGAGGCAATGGGGCCCGGCGGTGTGGCAATGATGATCGCCTGTGCCACAGACAACACCAATCGCACACTTACAGAAATAAAAACGATTCTCAAAAAAAATAATGGAAAATTTGTTCCTAGTGGCAGCGTTGCATTTCAGTTTGATTATGTTGGATATATCACAACAATTCCGAAAGATCGTGATGAAGCAGAAATGATCGCGATTGAAGCTGGTGCGGACGATGTTTTTATTGAGGATGACAGCGTTGTGATCATTACAAAGCCACAAAATTTACATGCCGTACTTGCACAAATCACAGATGACATCACCGAAGCAAAACTTGTATACAACCCAACTCAAACCGTTCAATTAAACGATGCAGACAGAGGGGTTTACGAGGCACTATATGATCTTTTGGATGGATCAGATGATGTTGTGGAGATCTTTGACAACATTGCTTAAAAATGCTATACTCATCAGTTAAAACAAAATTATGGTTCGTATATTAGGTATAGATCCTGGAACGGCAATTGTGGGATGGGGTGTGATTGATTATAATTCGCAAAAACTCTCCAGCGCAGTTGTTGCATATGGTCACATTGAAACACCCGCGACACTTACTGACGCTGCACGTCTTGATGAAATTCATTCCGGCATCATTGATCTGATCAAAACATACAAGCCACAAGAAGCTGGGATTGAAGCGTTGTTTTATTTTAAAAATGCAAAGACTGTGATCACGGTTGCACAGGCACGTGGTGTAATTTTGCACACCTGTTATAGACATCACCTTATCATTGGAGAATACACGCCTCTGCAAATAAAACAATCATTAACAGGTTATGGTCGCGCCAATAAAAATCAAATGCAGGAAATGATCAAAAACGTGTTAAAATTAAAAAAGATACCAGAGCCTGATGACACAGCTGATGCACTCGCTGTTGCAATCTGTCATAGTAATTCTCGCAAGTATTTACAAACCATTAAATCTCGCATTTATGCCTGAACTATATTACAATCCGTTGATCAATTTTCTTCTCATGCAACACGTTGATATTTCCACAATCACCCTTCTTTTACTTTTTCCTGTAATCGTGACAGTTGTGGTAGTTTTGCGTCAAATTGTCGGCATTCAAGCTTTTGGTATTTATACACCATCAATCATCACACTTGCATTCGTCTTTATTGGACAACAGCGCTGGTCGGATATCAAATATGCCATCATGGTCTATGTCACAGTGCTTTGTGTTGGCATGATGATGCGCTATGTGCTCAAAAAACTTAGACTTCTTTACTTACCACGCGTTGCCATAACCCTTACAGTTGTATCCTTTTCTGTTTTGGCAATTCTTGCTTTTGGCGGCAGCATGGGTCGCACAGGATTTGCATCAGCTCCCATTTTTCCCATTCTCATCATCATCATGCTAGTAGAAAAATTTGTAACTGTGCAAATCGAAAAAGGTTCGCGCACAGCAATTATTCTTGCTGTTGAAACACTTTTTATCGCATTGGTGGGATATACAATTCTTTCTCCTACGACGATCATTGGTAAAACATTTATCAGCTTTACCCTTATTCATACATGGGTTGTTCTCCTCATTATCCCAATCAACCTCTTCATCGGAAAATGGACCGGCTTGCGTCTTAGTGAGTATTTGCGTTTCCGAGACGTTATCAAAAAAATTCAATAATATTTGCGCTCATGTTTATGTTGTTTTCCGCAAGCAAAAAGATTCTCGGGATGAATGCACGCAATCTCACCTACATTCGTCCAAATAATCGCAAAAAAGCGAAACGCCTTGCCGATGAAAAAATTACATCAAAGAAATTGCTCAAAAAAGCGGGAGTGCCTGTTCCGCGACTGATCGCACAAATTTCTTCCCGTCGAACTTTGGAAAATTTTGACTGGACTATTCTTCCACCAAGCTTTGTACTTAAACCGAATCGCGGTTTGGGTGGTGATGGCATTATTGTGGTATATGGTAGAAAAAAAGGTTCTACAGATACATGGGTGAGATCCAATGGCAAGCCAATCACGATCACAGATCTCAAAATGCACATCGGACATATTCTTGATGGTGAATTTTCTCTTTCGGGCACACCGGACTTTGCTTTTTTTGAAGAACGTCTTAAACTTTCCAAAGAATTTCGCCCCTATGCCTACAGAGGAATACCAGATATTCGTGTGATCGTTTATAATAAAGTTCCTGTCATGGCAATGTTGCGACTTCCGACAAAGGAGTCCGATGGAAAAGCAAATCTCCAACAAGGAGGAATAGGCGTGGGAATTGATATGGCTCGTGGTATCACTACAACGGCGGTGCAGGGGAAGTCACGCATTGTGGAGTACGTACCTGACACGCGACTTTTGCTTTCTGGTATTAAAATTCCTTATTGGGATGAGATTCTTCATCTTGCCATTAAATCACAAATCGCTTCGGGACTTGGTTATCTCGGTGCAGATATTGCGATCGATCGTGACAATGGGCCAGTAATACTTGAACTTAATGCACGACCAGGTCTTTCCATTCAAGTTGCAAATCTCGCTGGACTTAAACGTCGTCTTGAGCGTGTAGAGGGACTCAAAATCAATACCATTGCTCGAGGCATTGCTGTTGGTAAAAATCTTTTTGGCGGTGAGATCGAAGAAGAACTTGAAAGTGTTTCAGGGAAAAGCGTCATCGGTCCAGTGGAAAAAGTTGAGATCATTGGCATCGCAAATAAAAAGATAACCACACAAGCAAAGATCGACACTGGCGCATATTCCACATCAATCGACACTGAGCTTGCCCGTGAACTTGGCTTTGGACCAACAATTGATTCATTTGCCAAGATCGACCTCACGGAGTTTGGAGAAGTCACTGAAAAAGGCCTCGGGATAGGCAAAAAGATTGAAAAAAAATATGGTAGTCGCATCCCTCATCTCATTGAAACATCCGTAACATGGTCTTCCAGCGGCGTCACAATTCGTCCGATCGTAAAACTCACATTTGTCATGGACAAAAAATCCATCACAACAAAAGTGAACATCGTGGATCGCAGCGACCTAAAATACAATATGATCATCGGTAAAAGAAACCTTGGAAAATTTCTTGTAGATGTCAGTAAATAAAAGATCATTTTTTTAGACACATATCCTGTGATGTGTCCAATCTGTCATATGTAGACATAATCGACACTTCTCTTTTTTACTACTGATATATTTTTATACACACTTTTTATGAAAATTGCATATTTTGGATACAAAAAAGAGAGTTATGCTCCCAAAACCATTATCGACTTTTGTAAAAAAAATGGTCACAAAATTACATTTTTCAATGTTGATGATCTACTTTTCTGTAATGGCACCCTAACTAAAAATTTATCACCCTTAAATTTAGATGATTTTGATGCAGCAATTATCCGTAGTCATGGAAGAGTGACCGATGATACCTATCAAGAAAATTTTGTTTTTACATATCACATAAATAAGTTACTGCATGATCACTCCATCCCAACGATCAATGGCGCCTTTTTTATTAAAAATCCCTTTTTTGATAAGTTCTCACAATCCCTTTTTTTCGCCCAAAGAGATATTCCGACAATTCCGACAATCTACAGCGCGTCACCATCTAAACTGCAAAGGAAACATATTCCTTGGGACTTTCCTCTGATCATAAAGGAGATCAATGGCTCTTTTGGCTTATCTGTACACAAAATCGATATGTACACAGATTTGGCCATCTGGACTAAAAAAAATCCACATGCACAGATCATTCTACAACAGTTTATTCCAGCCACATGTGATTATCGCGTGATCGTTTGTGGAAAAAAAGCGCTAGGCATCATGAGAAGATCCAGCATATCAAATGGATGGAAGCATAATTTTTCCCAAGGTGCTACAATAGAGGCATACTCTGATGAGCGCATGTCCAAATTTGCCGAACATGTGGCACAAAAATTGCACTGTGATTTTGTTGGTGTGGATATTATCGTTGATCAGAAAGGAAATTATTTGGTTGTTGAAATAAACTTATCTGCAAATTTTAAGGGCTTTGAAAAAATTCATGCCAAATATCTTGTAGGAAAAAACATTATTGAAACACTTGCTCAAAAAAAAATTTATTAAGATCATCTCTATGAAAAGATCATTTGCTATTATTGGACCAAAAAGATCACAAAATACCATGGATCTTCATAATGAGATCGAAAAACGTGGACATGCCTGCACTATATACACTATCAATGATATATCCGTCAATACACAAAATTATGCTTTGCACCCGTTTTTTTCTCATGATATTTATTTATTCCGCGGGTACAATAGATCAATTGGTTTTGCACGATCACTTGCCACAATACTCCATTCACTTCATAAAACAGTTATAGATAACATTCTGTATACATCGACCCTGAGCAATAAATTTCAAGAATCCATTCTATTAAAAGAAAGAAATATACCACAACCACCAACATATTATGCTTGCTCTTCGCAACAATGGGAGTTTATTTTGAAAGACATCTCCTTTCCTCTTGTTGTAAAACCCATAAATGGTCAACAGGGACAGGGTATTCACAAATGCTTTACAATGGAAGAAGTGCTTGATGTTGTCAAAAGTGATGAAAAAAACTTCATTGCACAAGAATTTTTACCCGCTGATGGAGATGTGCGCATTTTCATAGTCGATCAAGAGATATTGGGAGCAATAAAACGATTTATCATACCAGGTGATTTCAGATCAAATGCTTCGCTAGGCGCTCGTACCGAAACATATCATTTGTCATCAAAAGAAAAAGAAATTGCCTTAGCTGCTCATAAGGCATTGGGATATAATGTTTCCGGTGTTGATATGATCATTTCACATGATAAACAGTACATATTAGAGGTGAACCACACACCGCAGTGGCAAGCATTTAAGAGAACGACAGACATACATCCGGAACCACATATAATCAATTTTGCATTACACCAATATGAAAAAGAAAATCGGCTTCAATAAAAAAATACAAGGCATTTTTGATGCACAAATGATCTTGCAGATAAAGGAATCTCTATCAAAAAAAATTGATTGCGAGATAATAGATGTTGATTTTCGTGAGGGGGTCATCATAAATGATCGCGTTTTTGTCAACGATATATGTCTTAATGACTTGGACCTATATTTTTGGCATGATACCGTTTACCCTCGTGTGTGGGGTGCTGACAATCACTTTTTGCACATTTTATCCGTATTGGAAAAAACTACTCCAGTTGTAAACTCAAGTAATAGCACGCGCATTGTAAATGACAAATTTCTCGCACATTCCGCTCTCAAAAACGCTCATATTCCCGTGGGGGATTTTGCACTCGTACGAGCTGACGATACACAAAATCTTCGTCGTATTTTTTCACTATTTAACAACGATGTCCTCCTAAAACCACGCTTCGGTGGCTGGGGAATCGGTATCGCACGCGCCACAAAAATTGACGAGCTTCTGAGCACTGTAGAATATATGATGAGTTTTGTACCGAGATCACATCAATCCATTCTGATTGAAAAATTTCACAAAAATGATCTTTCCAAGTGGATATCTGTTGCACTATTTGGAGATAAGATCCTCTTTGGTTATAGAAAACAGCTCATGGGAGATGCCGACTGGAAGATCTACGACCCAAAAAAGATCGACGGAAAAGGTTTGCTTTCCACATTTATCGATCCTCCACAAGAAGCAAAAAATATCGTTCTGGCCGCACAAAAAGCAATCGGAAAAGACATTATCGGATTTGATCTCATTTACACAGAAGATGGCTATAAGATCATCGATGAGAATGGGCGTCCCGGTTTATATAAAAATTGCATCGATACTGCAGGAATTGATATAGCCTCTGAAATAACAGTGCTTGTAGAGAAAAAATTTGACCAAATATAAAACTGTTTACTACTATATATTTTCCAAAGATGCTTCCTCCGAAGCATCTTTTTGTTCTTTGAGAAGATATTGATCTTTAATCCGATCCCATATTGCAAAAACATGTTTTTGTGCCGTCTGAATTTCTCCTGTATCCATAAGGCCAATCTCTAGAAGCGTAGTAAGAGTGGAGAGATTCATACCGGAAAAAAATAAATATTTTTCCAAACCTTTTTCTTGTAGTTTTCGTGCGAGCATAATTTGTTCAAGATATGCCGTATCTTTGCTTTTTGTAAGATGTGCTGATGATAAACTAAGATCAGCACTATGGCGAAAGAGTCGTTTTGCACGAGCTATCGCCAATCGTATTTGTTCTCTATTTTGTTTTTCGAACTCATCATCAGATATTTGATTCATTTTCTTCTTCTGAAGCAAAGTGTGTGCACTACTATCATAAGATGCCTTTACACAGTCCATATAGTTACCACCTTCCATTTTTTTGATCATTGCACGTACATAATGCGGATTCCCGAGTGACCCTGTGCCAAATATTTCTCGCGCGACATGATCCTGCAACAACATTGCTCCGCCTTCGGCAAAAACACTGGAGCGATCCCCTTTGATCTTTTTAAAAAGTCGTAGCGGTATTTTGGAGCTATTGATCGATTGAAGGACATGCCCGATTTCGTGACCGAGCGCTACTGTCATCGTATGATAAATATCCTTATTTTTTGTATCAGATTTGATAACTTTTTGTTTTCCATCTATGCTCATGGATTTATAACTATCCTTTGCAATAAATTGCCATTTATCGTCCGGCGCCGCACCACTGCGCTTAGCATCATATGTTTCCGGACCGTATGCACTTTTAAGTCCGTACATTTCCAAAAGCTCATTAATGAGAGTTGTGATTTTCTCAATCGACATATCTTTTGCAAAAACCTTTTCCGGGTCATAGCCTTTTTCCACAATTTTCTGATATTTTTCACTATTACTGCGTTCATATTCCACGGAAATCTGCTCGGCGAAACTTTTTAACGTATCACTAATTTGTACACGTTCCCCCTCTGTATAATTCTTATCAGCACCATGGATAAATTTATCTCTCCGTGAAAGATTTTTTTGCACATTTTGCATGCCCTTTTGCATTTTTAACAACTCTTTTTCTTCCTCCGTCAATAGATCCTCACCAATAGTTTGCATCAGATCCACAACAAGTGAGCTATCAAAAAAATCTTCCGTCAATATCTGATTGTATTTTTTTCTGTATAATTCAATGATCTTTTTCTTCGCAAGATCACATTGACTCATATTGCTCAAAGATGCATTGATTTTTTTTACATCATTTTTAAATACTGTTAATTCTGCAATTTTGCCCGCCAATTTTTCTGGCGTTAATAGCACATCAATACCTCGCGGATTTGGAATTTCTTTTATATCAATAGTATTTAGTTCATCATTGCGCACAGATAATTGATGCAATAGCATCTCATCATAATATTTCACAGAAAGCGCTGCGAGGCTTTTTAGATCATCATATTTAACCTGCCGCAAAACATCCCTGTTCAAAAATAGTGTCTTTTTAATATCCTGTTCATTATCCATATCTGACAAAGTCACACCTGTCACTTGCTCAAATTTGTCACGCCCTTGTGACGTTAAAAAATATTCCACATAAAATGTCACTTTTTGCACTGTGATATCGGTAATTTTTTCGAAACGTTTTCCAAGAGCATCCTCAAAATCAAGTATTTCTTCTCGTTCTTGCTCTGACAATCTCATCGGTTGAATCAATTTTCTTTCAAACCCGTCAACAATATCAACTTGTTCATCAAGGCGATCGAACATACGCTGTGGATATAAAGACTGTTTTTCTATTGACCCCTGTTCCATATTGTGTAAATTATTTTTTACGAAAAGAAATTTGCGCTTATTATAACACGATCACATAATAATGCTTTACAAAAAGGCTTTTTTTCTTTATAATACATTAACTTCGTTTTCAAAAACACAATAAAGAGTGTATGATAAAACCATATGAAAAACATGTATTCGCGCTATAATACACGCACGCAGCCCTATCGCCGTGAGCAATATACTGCCACTAAAAAGGGCGCCCTTTTACGCTTGTGGCAAAAGATCACAAAATTTTTTACCGTTAAAAAATCACTGTCCTCTCAAAACAAACGAGGTTCACGTGACATCCGTTCGCGAATGTTCCTTTTTTTGAGATTTTTTGGCACTCTCTGTGCTATTGGATTTCTCTTTGTCATTGGTATATTTGCATATTTTGCCAAAGATCTGCCAGAACCTGGAAAGATCAATGCCCGTTCAATTGATGAAAGCACAAAGATCTACGACCGCACAGGCACAGTACTTCTCTATGATATTCATGGTGAGGAAAAGCGCACCCTCATTCCACAAGAAGAAATCCCTCTCGTAGTCAAACAGGCAACGATTGCACTGGAAGATCGGAATTTTTATCATCATCCAGGATTTGATGTAAAAGGTGTGATCAACGCCGTAATTTCAAATATTTTCAATATTGGTGCGGGTCGCGGCGGTTCCACAATCACACAACAATTTGTAAAAAATTCGATTCTCACTGATGAGCGCAGTGTTACTCGCAAGATTAAGGAACTTATTCTCGCTGTAGAAATCGAGCTGAGATTCTCCAAAGATGAAATATTGGGAATGTATCTCAATGAAATTCCTTACGGATCCAATGCATACGGCATTGAAGCGGCATCGCAAACATTCTTCAACAAGCATGCAAAAGATCTAACGTTGGATGAAGCAACAATTCTTGCCTCCTTACCACAGGCACCTTCTCGCTATTCGCCCTATGGTTCATACATAGATCGATTGAAAATCCGCCAAGAATATGCCCTTGATCAAATGGCGGATCTTGGATATATCAGTGCAGATGCTGCAAAAAGCGCAAAAGAGACAAATGTTTTTGCAAAACTTGCCAAGAATTCGGAAAATATCAAAGCTCCCCATTTTGTCATGTATGTACGTGATTATCTTGAAGAACAATATGGCACAGAACTTCTCGAAAAAGAAGGCCTTAGAGTGATCACCACGCTCGATTGGGATAAACAACAAATTGCTGAGAAGATCGTTCACGATAAAGCAATAGAAAATGAAGAAAAATATGATGCCGAAAATGCTGCACTCGTAGCCGTGGATCCGCAAAATGGTGATGTAATTACCATGGTGGGCTCACGTGATTATTTTGATGAAAAAATTGATGGTCAAGTAAATGTCGCCATCCGTGACAGACAGCCAGGATCCTCCTTCAAACCCTATGCCTATCTTTATGCATTTAAAAAAGGTTACACACCAGAGACCATTCTCTTCGATGTTGAAACAAACTTTGGCGTTGATGGAGCTGAGGACTATGTTCCACAAAATTACGATGGCACATTTCGCGGTCCAGTAAAAATGAAAGATGCGCTTGCAATGTCATTGAATATTCCTGCCGTTAAAACATTATATTTAGCAAATCCAGAAGAGGTTATTACGTTTGCAAAACAACTTGGCATTACAAGTCTACAAGACCCAAAGCGCTATGGGCTATCTCTTGTGCTTGGGGGTGGCGAAGTTAAGCTCCTTGATCATACAGCTGCATTTTCTGTACTTGCCAACAATGGTATAAAGCATGAAAAACGCGCTGTGCTTAGCATTACTGATAAAAATGGAGAAAAAATCTTCGAGGCGCAAACTACTGAGGGGGAACGTGTAATTGATGAAAAATATGTTGCCATGCTTTCTCACATTCTCTCAACTAATAAATATCGTGTTCCAACGTTCGGTGAAAACAGTGTTTTAAAATTCGATGATCGCCCAGTTGCAGCAAAAACCGGTACCACAAATCAAAATCGTGATGCTTGGGTAATGGGTTATACGCCAGATATTGCCGTAGGTATATGGAGTGGAAATAACGACAATTCTTCTATGAGTAGTTATGGCGCTGGCGTTAGTGCATCAGGTCCAATATTTCGTGATTTTATCGTACAAGCTTATCCAGATCCATCTGGTAAGGAATTTCCAAAATACGACAAGGATGAAAACAAGACAAACAAGGACATCCTTGACGGTGAGCTTCCTGACATGGAAAAAGTTGAGATATGTGAAATTCCTGGAGAGGATGACAAATATTGTAAAGCAAATAAATATTGTCCGGACAGTAAAAAGGATAAGATTCTTTTTGCTGACATCCACAACATTCTCTATTATGTTTCCAAGGATGATCCTCGTGGCGATAAGCCTGAAAATCCAAAATCTGATCCTCAGTTCAAAAATTGGGAAAAAGGTGTCAAAAAATATTACACAGACAAAGATAAAGATGCGATCTTTGATGAAATTCCCGAGGATTGCAAAGAGGAAGATTTTGAAGATCTTACGGCAGAAATCTCCCTATCTGTTCCAGATTCAATTGATTCCGACAAACTCACTATCAAAGTTGACCCAAAAACAGACTATGAGATCGAAAAGATCGAATATTACATTGAAGGAGACAGGAAAGCAGAAACAAAGGATGAAAAATATGAATATTCCATTCCGTCAAGTCAAAATAATTCCACAATTACTGTTGAGGTAATTCTTACAGATTCTGCAGGCAACACAGCTTCTGCAAAAAAATCCGTATCCGTAGCTTACTAAAAAAAATCGCCATCTTATGTGGCGATTTTTATCATTTTTACAACCTTACGACCAATCTTTTCATTAAGTGCATCTACAAAAAAATCTCGACGAAGCCAGATCTCCTGCGCCCAAATTGCATTGTGGATCGCAATGAATATTGTACCATTTTTATATAGTTTTGGAACAATATTTTTTTCACCTTGTCGCCCATATTCCTCACGTACTGCACGTGCAAAGAGATGCATGATCGTTTGTTCATCAATAACACTGTTTGTTGAGGTGTTTTTTACATGAGCACTTTTTTGCTTTTTTTGAATATATGCATCAATTCCTTTCATGTATTTTATGCACTTTTTACAGGCATTACGATGTATGTGTATCTTTCCACAATCTCTCCATTTTTATATCCACGAAACATCACTGGTGACGAATTACTGTTGATCATGACACTTACCTCCTCCTCATCAATTCGTCCAATACCATCGATAACAAACCGCGGATTAAGCACGATACCTTGCGGCTCTCCTTTTACTTTTACAGATAGTTCAGTTGTGTTTTCACCAACTTCTTGTTGTCTTGTTGTAATTTTAAGCGTATTTTCATCAATATCCAAATGGATCTCACCACTTTCTCTACCCGTAAAAACCGTTGTCACTTTCATTGCCTCCATCAGAGCATCTTTTGTAATTACGATGTCTGTAAGTGCACTCTTTGGAATGATCTGTCTATAGTCTGGATACGAACCATCGATCAATCTTGCCGTTATGGACAAGTCTCCACAGACAAAAAAGAGATGATTTTCTTCAATGCTGCATTGAATTGTGCCATGTTCATCAGAAAGCTTGTGAATATATGCACATAATTGCTGTGGCAAAATAATATTTTGATTATTCTCCGTAACAGATTGGTATTTTTGCATATCTGTTACCAGCTCATGCGCTGGAATACGAACCTCTCCCAAGCGAAAACTGTCTGTTGCAGCACTACAGATCTCATCTGCACCAAAAGACATAAAGACGCCCGTTAACTCGATGCGCGTCTCGGTTTTTGATGTAAAATGCAATACTTTTGCAATAGATTCCTTGAGTTGTGGCAGAAGAAGCTCAACCATGTTTTGCGCACTACTTTGTGGAATAATGGGAAAATCATCAACATCATATCCGTTCACTCTCGCTTTATGTGCACCGCTTTGCAATGTTAATATGCGCCCCTCTACGCTCATAATTATGTGATCAGTGCCACGCAAAGCTGTAAGAAAATTTCCCAAAAGACTCGCTGAAACAACAATTTTTCCCGGTGCGTCAATTTTTGCCTGAATTCTCTTTACAATGCCTATTTCTAGATTTGTTGCAGAAAAACAAAGTTGTCCGCCATCCGTCTCGATTAAAATATTATTAAGAATGGACAATGTTGCACTTTTACTCGTAGCAAATTCCGTTGCATGAAGTGCGCTCTTCAAGTTCTCATAAGTACATGTTGCCTTCATATGTGTGTATTTTATGATAATTTATATATTTTTATGCTGAATAAAGCTTTTCACGCAAAAAACCAATCTCTTCCTTGAGTCGTTCATTTTCTTTGAGTTCCCTGCTAATTTTTTCATACGCATGCAATGCTGTAGTGTGATCTCGACCACTGAAATACTTACCAATACCAGGATATGACATATTGAGCTCTTTGCGCAAAAGGTACATCGCAACTTGTCGTGGGTATACAACTTCCTTTTTACGTCCTTTTTTTATAAGCTCTTCTCTATCAATTTCATAAAATTCAGAAATTACGTCGATAACGTTTTTGTTTTGCACGCACCTTTTTTTACTACTCTGAATAATTTCTCCAAGTGCCTGCTCCACCATTTGCTGCGTTGGTTCTTTTTTGTGCAGATCACAAATTGCAATTACACGATTTAGAGCACCTTCCAATTCACGTATATTATTTTTAATATTTTCCGACATAAATCGCAACACATCATCACTGAGATAAAAACCTTTTTCCATTGCCTTTGTACGTAGAATTGCAATACGTGTTTCCAAATCTGGCTGACTCACATCCACGATCATACCCCCTTCAAAACGTGATCTTAAACGCTCTTCCAAGGTGCTAATTGCCTTAGGTGGACGATCACTTGAAATTACTATTTGTTTATTAAGATTGTATAAAACATTGAAAATGTGAAAGAATTCTTGTTGTGTTTTTTCTTTTCCGGCCAAAAACTGAACATCATCAATGATCAACAGATCAACAAGTTGATAATCTTCCTTGAACTTATCCGCTTTATTATTTTTGATGGCATTGACCAATTCTGCTGTAAATCGCTCAGATGTTGTATATACGATTTTTTTTGTTGCATCATTGGAACGTACGTGATTGCCAATCGCTTGCAGAAGATGTGTTTTCCCCAACCCAACCTTTCCATAAATAAAAAGTGGATTATAAATCCTTCCCAGATTTTCACACACTGCATGACATGCAGCTTTTGCCAGTTCATTATGTTCTCCCACAATAAAATTATCGAATGTATATCGATTATTGAGGTTGAGATTATTTGCAGAGAGTAATGAGTTTACAGGTGCAGATTTTGATGAGGTGTTCTGATATGTCCTTTTGACATCTGTTTCTTGCACACTTTTCTTTGTTGTGTATTCTCGGCCATCAGAAGATTGCTCTTTTTCTTGATCTTTTCTTGCATAAAAAGCACCTTGTTCATTTTTTTGTTCTACTTCTTGCGGGTTATATACGGCACACCCCATACTCACGATTGCCGGCATTTCATCACGAAGTGCCTGCAAAATATACGATTGATATTTATTCTCCAACCATTCTTTTGCGAAACCATTTGGAACACCCACAATCACATGATTATTTTCAATTGACAAAATTCTGGTATTTTTAAACCATGTACTAAAGTTTGCTTTTGAAATTGACAATTCAATACTGCCAAGCACCGATCTCCACAAATCTACATTATTCATTACATTTCACTAATCATTTATTACATTGATACAGTTTCCGTGTAAAGAATTACCCCTATTTAATCCTTTTTACCCACAAAAACATGTGACTTTTTTGTTATCCACATGATATCCCCATATCAGTGAGTGCATTTTGCCACGTGTTCATTAGGAAAATTATAACACCGTTCCCCTATTACACAAAATATAGCTAGTTATCCACAGTTTGTGAACAACCTGTGGATAACTAGCTATATTCCCCGATAAGTTTACCTATATAATATTGACTTCTTTCATTTGATGTGTTAGTATAATTGGGATATTTAATAATGATTATCCCTGTATATGAAGAGGACATACCAGCCGAAAAAAGGAAAACGTAAACGCGTTCATGGCTTTCTCAAAAGAATGCAGACTCGCGCAGGACAACTTGTACTCAAAAGACGTCGCCAAAAAGGTCGCGTGCGTGTTACTGTGTAAACTATTCTCGCACGTCTTTTATTTTTTGTTTATGAATACAAAAGCGCAGTTGCGAAAAAAACCTGATTTCACAACAATTTACTCCAAAGGCAAACGTCACTATTTTAGTGGCGTGTTGTTGTTTTTTATGCCAAACATGCAGTCTCGTACGCGATTCGCATGCGTTGTTGGCAAAAAATATTCTTTACGTGCAGTAAAACGCAATAAACAACGCCGTATCTTATTTCACGCCACGCAGAAATACACCCCCCATCTTTTACCTGGATTTGACGTTGTTATATCCTATACAAATCACGGCAACGTGTTACCATATAAAGAAGCTTGCGTGATCATTTTGAAACTCTTATCACAAGCAAAATTACTTACAAAATAACTTTTTACATATTTTATGCATATTTTTTTTATACTAATATATCAACCGATCTACAACGCTTTAATTTTTCTCTACAATATTTTTGGCGATTTTGGCATTGCAATTATCATATTGACTCTTCTTATTAAATTTGCCCTCATTCCCCTTTCTCGTAAGCAAATTGAATCCCAAAAGGAAATGCAGGACATTCAACCAAAAATCAAAGATTTGCAAAAGAAATACAAGGATAATCGCGAAGAATTATCCAAAAAAACAATGGCCCTTTACCGTGAACATAAAATTAATCCTGCTGCAGGTTGCCTTCCCCTCATCATACAAATGGTCGTTTTTATTACCATGTATCGTGTCATCATCAATCTTTCTAGTAATCATGACCTTGCAATTGACGCTGCACAACTATATTCTTTTGTCACCCTTCCGGAAGGACTTGATAAGTTTTTTCTTGGCTTCATGAATGTTACGGAACCTTTTGCAGCAATTGCCGTTATTACTGCACTTGCACAGTTCTATCAACTCAAGATGATGCAAAATAAACAGAATGTTGCAAAAAAAGAGGCTGTTGCGACTGAAAAAACAGACAAAACAGCTGAACCAGACTTTGCAACTATTATGCAAAAACAAATGCTTTTTATTGTCCCGATCATGACACTGTTCATCGGATTGAAATTCCCCTCCGGACTGGCGATCTATTGGCTCTCATCAACAGTTTTCATGATTGCTCAACAATGGGTGGTCATGCATAAAGAAAAACAAACATCGACTTCCCCTCACAAATAATATGTAATTATCACATGTATGAATAATGCACACCAAATTATTGAGAGTAGCGTGGAAAAAATTTTAGCACTCATGGATTTTAATGTCACAACATCAGTTAAAGAGGAAATTGACACTCAAACAGATACAAGGACATTTCTCTGCTCGATCAAAACACAAAAAGACTCACGGTTTCTCATCGGGCAGCATGGCTCCAATCTTTATGCACTTGAACATATTTTACGTTCAATCCTCAACAAAGAAGGTTTGTCGGAAAGAATAAGTTTAGATATCAACGGCTACAAGGAGGATAAGGATCGCATGATCACAAATATTGCACGTGAATCTGCTGACCAAGCACATCGCGAGAGAAAGCCTGTGATTTTACGACCCATGAATGCCTATGAAAGACGCATTGTGCATATGACAATTTGTGCTGATGATCGCGTAGAAACAGAGAGTATTGGGGAGAAAGAAGAGAGAAGGGTTGTAATTAAACCACGTGGTATTATGCAATCGTTATGATCGCACGAAGAATCTCTTATAACATTGTTTTCAATTCAATCACAAAGGTTATTTCTATTGGACTCGCACTCTTTGCCATTGGTATGTTAGCCCGCTATCTTGGAACAGAGGGCTTTGGGAAATATACCACCATGCTTGCGTTCTTTGCTTTTTTCTCCGCAGTTGGAGATTTCGGACTATATGCCATTGCCACGCGAGAGATCTCTCGCGAAGGTGCTGATGAAAGCTGGATCATGAGCAGAATCTTCACATTACGATTACTCATATCCATAATGATATTTTTTTTCAGCACATTATTTGTGTGGTTTTTGCCTTATGCTTATGATGTACGCGCCAGCATTCTTGTTGCTTGTGCGGCCTTCATATTTTCATCAAGCTATGGCCTGCTGAATGGTATATTCCAAAAGCATATTGCGATGGATCGCGTTGCTCTTGTAGAATTGTCCGGGAAAATACTACAGGTATGCATCATTGTCTTTGTTCTACAGTTCAATCTTAGCTTCATTGCAGTATCAATCTCCCTTCTTGCAACAATGATGTGGAACTTTTTCATTCTACAAATTGTCGCTCGTAAATATATACAAACACATTTCATCCTCGATATCACATATTGGAAGAAATTTCTCAAAGAATCCCTGCCTATGGGCATTAGTGCGATTGTAACTTTTCTTTATTTTAAGTTTGATGCGATCATTTTGTCTTTTTTGCAATCACAGAGCGACGTTGGTATTTACGGTGCGGCTTATAAAATTATCGAGACTCTCACTTTTTTTCCTGCGATGATCGTTGGGCTAATATTCCCTCTGCTATCACGATATATTATTACAGATATCTCAATATTCAATAAAATTATCACTGTTATTATCAAACTTTTTATTATTCTCTTGTTACCACTGGTTATTTGCACGGTTTTTCTTGCACCAGAGATCATTTCTGTTGTCGGAGGCCCAGATTTTTATGCCGCTGCACCAGTGCTACAAATTTTGATTTTTGCACTAGCCTGCATCTTTTTTGGACAACTCTTTACTAACGTTCTCATTGCTGGATCTCACCAAAAGATCCTCATGTATGTTCTTTTTATCGCTGCAATGCTCAACATTATGGCAAATTGTATTTTAATTTATTTATATTCTTATATTGGTGCAGCAGTTGTATCCGTTGTCACAGAACTCTTTGTAGCATTAATCGCACTGTATATGACAAAAAGGTTCACTCCCTTTGTGTGTGGCACAATAAAACTTTCATCAATCATTTCTGCAGGCGCCTTAATGCTACTATGTATCATATTTTTACCATTTTCCCATATCATAAACACACTTATTGCCGTGATCCTATATATATTATCTTTATTCATCTTTCACGTTATCACGCACGATGATATAATGCATATATTACCAAAAAGGTCATAAATATCATTATATGGAAGGAAAAAAGCACTTTTTTGTCATTGTAAATTACAATGGCGGAAGTCATATTATACATTGCATACACAGCATTCTTCAATCAAAAAAACTACATCCTCTCATCATAGTCGTTGATAATGCATCTACAGATCAATCCTTGGAGCAATGTAAGATCAAGTATCCAAATCTTATATATATCTATAATACACACAATATCGGCTTTGCCGCTGCTGCAAATATTGGTACTCGCTATGCTCTCGAAAGAAACGCCACAACTGTAACGTATTGTAACCCGGATGCATACATGACACCGGACTGTGCACATCAACTCATTGAAGCTGTTGAAAAAAAGAATTTTGCGATTGTTTCACCACTTATTCTAGATAAATTACATCAAGAACATTGGTTTTGCAATGGAAAGATCGACTTTTTTCGATTTCGCGCCACGCACACCTGTTCCAAAAAAAATCACTCATCCTCTATAACGCGATCTGATTATATATCTGGCTGTATAATGACAGTCTCCTCATCCGTTTATGAAAAGATCGGCCTATTTGATGAACGTTTTTTCCTCTATTATGAAGATGCTGATATTTCCTTGCGCGCACGCAATAACGGCTTTGCCATTGGTGTTGTTCCACAAGCACAGGCGTTTCATAAAGAGCTTAGCGAAGAACAAAAGGATACAAAAACGTACTTTCTCGTACTGTCCGGGTTACTGTTTTTTGACAAACACACACATGGCTTACAAAAAATATGGTTTCATATACATTATTGGTTGCGTAAGTTAAAAAATGGTCACGATCGTAAAAAATCATCACATCTCGCGCAATCTGTTCACAAAGCATTTCTCGACTATGAAAAAATCACATAATTCCATATCATTCATTATTGTTAACTACAAAAGCGCTCCGGAATTACGTCGCTGTCTTTCTCATCTCATCAATGTTCCAGATGCACAAAAACACGAAGTGATCATCATAAATAACGATACGAAGAAGCTTTCTCTTCCCTTTTATGGTTTTCGAGATCAAAAATGTATTGAACTGAAAAAAAATATCGGGTATGGTGCCGCAAATAATATTGGCCTGTCTCACGCCACACAGCCATTTGTGTGTTTTTTGAATCCCGACACACATTCTTTTAGTAAAAATTTTTTTATGATCACAGACCATATCGCCGAAAAAATGATCGTTTCTCCGCGTATAAAAAATGAAAATTTAACAGCACAAAGATGGTCAAATGGTGAAAAAATTTCACTATTGAGCTTGATCAAAAATAATTTTGGCCTATACAAAAAGACATGGGAACATGATTCTCCTTGCACGGTACATTGGGTAAGTGGTGCAGCGTTATATAGTCGCACTAACTTTATCAAAGAAATCGGCGGCTTTGATGAGTCATTCTTTCTCTATTTTGAAGATGTTGATCTTTGCGAACGCGTCCATCATAGCGGTGGCACCGTGCACTGTATACCAAAATTCTCACTCATACACACAAACGGTCAGAGCAGTAAAAAAACTAGAAAAATCCAAAAAAGATGGTACTATAAGTCTCAGGATCTTTTTTTTAAAAAACACTTCGGCATATTGCATGTTTTCGCACTACGCATATTTCGATTGTTTCACACATCATGAATCTTATTCAAAAAGCCCTTGCACTAACATTTATTCTTTTACCCCTGCAATTTGCCCTTAATCCATACGAGAATGTTGATCTTGCCTTGATTCGCGTTGTTATTTTGGCAGCATGTGTTCTGTTTATCATTTTTGCCTTACACAAACGATCACTTTTCATCCCTTTGAGCTGGCACTGCGCACTTTTTACACTTTTTGCAATGTATCTCCCCTTTTCTCTGTTTTATTCCCCAGAAACTATGTGGACTTTGCGAAAAATCCTCTTTTTGTTTAGTTTCTTCCCGCTATATTATATATTAATTAGCCTTTTTCAAAAAAATAAAGGGTCTCATATCATACTTTATCAATCTGTGGTATATGGTGCAGTTATCGCATCGATCATAGGAATCGCACAATTTTTTATGCAATTTTTCATTTCTTTGCATGTAACGCTTTCCCTTTGGTCCTTGCTTACACCGTTTTTTCTTGGCGGCACATTCTCAACGGCAGTGAGCACTTATAATAGCTGGCTTGTGAATATCGGTGGACATGATATTATGCGAGCTGTCGGTTTTTTTCCAGATCCTCATATGCTCTCATTTTATCTTGGGTTAATTATTCCCTTGTCCTTTGGTCTTTATGCAAAGACAGCTAAAAAAAGATGGTTGAATTTTTCAATATTGCTTATTTGTGCCAATCTTTTAACATTTTCTCGTGGCGGTTATGTCGCCATTCTCATGGGATGTATATCAGGCATGATCCTCTTGTGGCCAAAGATGCGCACGTCAACGCAACATTTATTTATTGCATTTATTTTTTCTATCACATTACTTTTCTTGATTCCTCACAATCCTTTCACACAAAGATTTATTTCATCTTTCGATACAACAGATACCTCAAACACACATCGCATCTTTTTGTGGAAACAAGCTTGTGAGGAGATCACAAAACGTCCGTTATTTGGTACAGGACTAGGCGCATATCCCGCAATCATCAATCCCACTGCAGATTATCGCATGCCGATTTACGCACACAACCTTTTTCTTGATATCACAACCGAGCTCGGTTTGATCGGTCTACTATTCTTTATATCTATCTTTATGCATGCACTACATCTTTTTTATAAAAATAGATCAGATTATTTAGCCCTATTTGCTATAATAAGCTTATGCACATTCCTCACTCATGCGTTTTTTGATACACCGCTCTTTTCCGTACATACATTACCCGTATTGATCTTTATTTTTGCTCTTGCTACACATTATGAGTCCCCACAACATAAACTACAATAGAAATGACCTCTTGGATGCACTTCTTATGCTCACGATCATCATTATGCCTCTTTATCAATTGCGTGCTCCGATTTTTAACACATCCTTGAGTGTTTTGACGTTCAGTTGCATTATTCTTGATCTTTTTTTCCTCTTATTATATGTGAAGCATATTTTTCATTTTCTTTATAGTGAGATTTTATGGCTTTATATGATCTTATTCTGTTGCGCTTTCATTCCTTCGCTTCTTTTGCACCCAAGCACACATGCAATTGGTGTCTTTATAGAGTGGGTTTTCGTACCTATGCTCACATGCTTTTTGATATCCATACACGCCACTCATCGCATAAAAAGTACACGAAGAATTTTTTTTGCCCTTATCACATCATTGTGTACCATTACTGTAATTTCATTAACATACCTCTTTCAAAATATTCTAACCTTTGATCATCGTTTAACCGCTTTTTTTCTTTCTCCCAACCATTTGGCATTATATATTGCACCACTAATATGTATTATCGGCATTTTAGGCATATATAAAAATAAATTTCTATATTTTTTCCCTATTTTAACAGCTTTTTTGGCTTTATACGCTCTTTTTCACACACAATCACTTAACACGATCCTCGCACTTTCTTGTGCCAGTCTTCTTTATGTTTTTTATATTTCTAAAAATAAGATCTTTTTGTTATTTTTTACATTTTTTCTTATTAGCGTTGTCTCGTTCACGGGTTATCAAAAAATGCTTAGCACAGATCACGACATTGCCCACAGTTCTTTTGGATCACGTATTGCAATTTGGAGCACAACAATTTTCCTCACACAAAAAGAGACTCTTTTCGGATATGAGATCGATAGTTTTCAACCGCACTATCTTTCTGCTCAAAAGTTCTTTCTGCCATATCCAAATTGGGCAGTTCCCACACCACATAATCTGTTTTTAACATTACTTTTTTCTGGAGGTTTCTTCTCATTACTCTTTTTTTCTATCACCTCCTCTCGCATATTATATATTTTATATACGAGTTCTTCATCAAAAAAAAACCAACCCGCAATATTTTACGGAATGGGCTTTATAACCATGCTATGTGCAAGCATTGCTGATACACCTTTCTGGAAGAATGATCTGTCTTTCTTATTTTGGCTATTTGTTGTAATGATCTATATTCACAGTTCCTCTGCACAAAAATGTGACTAATGATTCTTTCCCACACTCAAGATGAGTGATGGCACGAAGAGCATGATCGACATAATGAGTGCCATTTTGAGGACAAAAAGGAGATAGAATGGCGTATTTTGTGATACGGATGCAAAAAATCCTGTGACACCTTTGTTTTGTGCGAGAGATTCTTCTTCGATGTTGATCTGAACGGATGCGGAGAAGGTGAGTGGTGCAGTATCAGATATTTGTGCTCCAAAAGCTTGATTTTGTGCCCAACGATCATCCATGCTCATTTCCCTCTTCGCCACCACACCCACAGTCGTTTTTCCATCTGGCACGAACTGAATGCTTTTGTCTGTAGAATATATTTCTCCATTCAGTGTCCATTCATATGTTGCGGCATCGTCTTGTTGATTGAGAAATCCTGGATAGAGATTTGCGATGAGCTCTACAGTTTGACCTTCTTGGGTGGTGAAGACCTTTGAGGATTCGTCGGAGATAGGCGTGTCATCATCCAAATCCTCATACGCCCCCAAAACCTTCTTCTGCGCCCCTGACACAGGTTCGATCGTCACTTCTGGCTCTGTGATACGAAATGTGCGCATCAGTTGTGCTGCTTGGTTGGTTTCTTTGTTTACCGTGTTTGTGTTTGCTGTAATTGTGATGGTGTCACCATCATTACCTGTCATGGGAACGATAATGGTGTTTGTTGCTGCTTTTTCGCCATTTACACAGTCTGCAGATATTTTGCTGTCACATCTGTAGCTTTGTCCGTTCACTTGCCAAGAGACCATGCCATCCTCGATATTTGGTGCTGTGAGTGCAACAATCTCATTGTTCATGACACGACAAATTGTTCTGTCGATGCCTTCATCACAG
>DYDB01000017.1 GCA_020718085.1 Micavibrio sp.
TCATCCCAAATGTTTGATTCATCTGAATGAGGAATGGTTTTTGTTTATCCCAATTTTCGATCTTGATCGGATACTTTGTCGTATTGCCGACTGTGTATTTACTGGAAACTTTCACATCTTGCGCAAAACCACCGGAGGGTAATTGTTCCGGTCTGTTGAATGCAGTGGAATCCATGAGCATAACCCTTCTTTTTGCATCTATTAAATCTTGCTCAAAGAAAACATTCGGCTCAACAAGTAAAAGTGATTTTGGACTGTAGATCCAAAAGTTAGATTGAGCGGCATTTTTTATCACGAAATGTGCAAAATGTTCATTTTCTTCTTTAATGAAAAATCCTTTTTCCTTTTTCATTTTTGTATAATATTTCTCAGACAGATCCACATAATCCTTTTTGGGATAATAGTCAAAACCAACATCATCATTTTTTATTCCTTTGAATACAAAAATATCCTCACCATTGAACAGATAGAGATTTGATAAATTTCCATTACCAGAAAGATCGTATACGCCGTCAAATAACTTCGCCTGCTTTTTGTTTACCAGTCTTACATTATTAGAAAAAATTTCTTTAAAGGATCTTCCTCTGGATATATCAATAGGATATGGCGCCCAATTAAAGTATAAATTTTTTTCAGGAAAAAATACTGAGGCAGCATAGTTATCTCCTTTTGAAAAAATATCGTACTCCGCAGGAATATTTTCACGCGATATCTTTGATAACTTTACATTGCTTGAATGAAAGACTAAAGGACTCATTGATATGCATATATATAAAAACGTTACAGCTGCTACAAAAAATTTGTATCGTTTTTGACTGTGTGAAAAAATAAACGTCACCAGACCAACATATCCGACAACAAAGCCAAACATTACCCATAAAGATGTATTAGCCAAAAATGGTAAGTATGTATAGGAAATATTCACAAATGAGCTCTCAGTTGTAAAATAAGCCAGCATCTTCAAAAAAATGCTCAATAAAATCACAATCAAGAAAATAACAACTATTTTACGATGAGCAAATGTTATAGACTTGTTGATCAAAATATAAATAGCCCATATAAAAAATCCAAAAAAATACATCAGAGAAAATACTATGAACACATCACTCCCCTGTAAATTTGCTGAAAAATTTGTTGTAATTTCTGTCAAAATAAATCCTTGAGAAAAACTCACCTCAGATTGTTTTTCATATAAAGCTTCTCCCAAACCAATAAATGATCCGGAATAATTTGCAATTCCTGCAAAGTATTTGTTATCACCGCTGATGCGTGGATATAAAAAACTAAACACGATTGGGAAAAAAATCAACGCAGTGATCGTAGATAGGATGGTCAGTTTAACTTTTTGATTTTTGAATATAGACAGAATGTTTTTGTAATAAACAGCTGAGATCATCAAAATAATTCCGAAATAGATGAAGCTTACTCGTGCATACGAAGTTAACAAAGAAATTCCAAGAGCAAACAAAAGAATGTGTCCATATGAAATTTTTTCTTTTTTAAAATATGCAACAAAAGAATAAATTATAAGAGGCAAAGAAAAATACACAAAGAAAAATCCCGCCTCATTTAAAAGATAAAAAGAGATTGGATTAAATGTATATAATAAGGCGCCGATATGACTTGATCTCTCATCAAAAATCAAAGACAAGCTTTTTTTTGCCAATATAAAACTCAAAACGAAAAATAGGAGAAAATACACAAACTGAGCAAGATTTCCAAATATTTTGATGATAAAAATTTCTGTAAAAATATTTACAAATCTTGTAGAGAATAACTGCGTGTTATCAAATCCAAAAAAAGTGTGGTCTGCCAAGCTACGGAATATTTCAAGAAAAGATGATTCGTTTCCAAAAAGATTTACAATGCCATATGATAGATCAAGATATCCCCATAATCCATCCTGATATAACACAAAACCAGCCGAAGAAAAACCCGCAAAACAGAAGATAATAATATGATAGTTTTTCTTTATAAATTTTAGTATTTGTGCAGTCATTATATTACTCTACTTCTTAAAGACAAAAAGTGTACGGTTATAGTTTCCAGAATATTTTCCAACATTGTCATTATCAACTCCCAGTTTTTCAAAACTCTTAAAGCTTGAGTTTTGCAAAATGAGATTTGCTATATACTCATCATCCCACTGACTTAAACTGTTTTTAAACCAATATTCATGATTTTGTCCTGAATCAAGAAAAAGATACTTCTTTGTCATTTTATCAATATGCCCAATCAGATCTTTTATATCCAATCCACCACCTCCAAAATCTTTGTTGATACCAAAATGATGAAGGATACTAAAAAAACAGACAATGTCATATTGATCTTTTGTATTATGAAAATAATTTTGCAAAGAGGAATTTATATAGTCATCATCACTTAAACCATAACTCATTTTCCCGATTTCAATAGAATTTTTATCTATCTCCACACCCTTTGTTCTAATGCCTAAATCACGAAATTTGTTCACAAAGTATCCATAGGAACATGCAATATCAACCAATGTCAATTTGCTTAAATCATTTTCAGAAATTTTAAGAAAATTACCAAGCATCTCAAACCTATCCTGACAATTTCTAATGGTTGGCCATTTTTGTACTGATATTTTTTCTATCGGTTGATACAATTCTTTTTTGTTCGTCATGCTCACATGAAACAACTTCTTTTGAAGTCCTGAAAATGCTGAGCCAACAACAAATGCATAAATATATTTTTTACCCAAAACAGCATCCATAGCGACGCGATGATGTCCGTCAACAATTTCATACAAATCAGCATCCTTTATATGATTTGCAGTTACAAATAATTCAACCTTCCCTTCACTTTTCTTTTTATAATCAAAGAAAAATCCTTCAAGATCAGCTATATATTTGATGAGCTGCTCTTCATTTTTACATCCACAATATGAGCCAAATTTCTCCATGCAAATTTTTGCCGTTTCGAAATAACGATATTCTTTAATTTCTTCTACGCTAAATTTGCCATTATTGATTTTGCTAAATAGCTCATAATAAGACGAATCAATTATACGTTCTTCCAATCTTGAATCATCTCCAGTAAGTTCATACCAGTCATAACTTGAAATTCCATGAATATCACCAACCAAGATCTTATCAATTTCTATTTTCAAAATATTCCGCACAAAAAATCTAGCTTTTGGAAATTTTGATTGAATAATATTCAAAACAGCCTTCGGAAAAAGAGGTGTTCTATGCATTATTTTTTTCATGTAATACTTTTTCATCATTATTTCTTCAAAAAATTAAACATCCAAAAAACAAATCGCGGTGGGAGAAATTGCATTGTCCATGTTCCCCAATAAAACACATACCCCTTAAAGCTCATGTGATACCCATACTCATTTTTTGCTTTTTTTCGCGCCTTCAATGTATTTTGTATCATTGTTTTTTGCTTTTTGAGTACGCTATTTTCTCCAGAAATTCTATAGTCAACGAGAAATTCCTGTATATTGTGCAATGTATATTTTTGTCCAAAGCGCATCCATAATTCCAAATCCTCTGCATAGAGAAATTCCTGATCATAAAAACCAAATGCTGAAAAGCATTCTTTTCTGATAATCACGGTATTATGTGCAAACGGATTTCGAAACCAAAACGCATCACGACACTGTTGGTCTGTCTCTGGAAAGATCTTTTGTCCGATCTTTTTCCCTTTTTGATCGATCAGGTAGAAATTGGCACCACACACACCAATGTGTGCATGTTCCTTTATTTCCATAAACTGCACCATTTTTTCCAACCAATCCACATGTGCCACATCATCACTGTCCATTCTGGCAATATACTTTCCCTTTGCCATTTGAATACCCTTACTGAGTGTTCTGCAGATCTTGAGATTTTCTTCATTTTGCACAGCTATAATACGTGCATCTGTTTGCGCATATGCACAAATGATCTTCCACGAATCATCCGCGCTTCCATCATCTACAATGATAAATTCAAAATCATAAAATGTTTGTTGTAATATGCTTTCAATCGCCTCACCGATAAACCGTGCACAATTGTAATTTGGCATCACAATGGACACCAGTGGATTATGCGACATAATTTATACCTTCGCGAATTACATAAAGTGGTCGTTCTTTTTGTTGGTCATGGATACGTCCGATATATTCGCCAATGAGCCACATCAAGATAAACTGCACACCAATAAAGATATATACCAAGATTACCAACCATTTATAAAGTGGGTACGGTGTACTGTTGAGCAAAAAGTCATATGACACATACAGGAACATCATACTTCCTGTCATGATCACAAACACACCAACGTATGATGCGATCTTAAGTGGGAACATGGAAAATCCCGTGAAGCCGTCCATCGCAAATTTGATCATTTTTTTCCATGTATATGCTGTTTCGCCATTCACTCTATTTGGTCGATCAAAGTCCACAAAACAATTCGTAAAGCCAACCCATGCAACCATGCCACGCAAGTAACGATATTTTTCACGACATTTTTTCAGTTCGTTCAAAACCTTTTTATCGATCAAGCGAAAGTCACCCACATTGCGCGGAATATCAACTTCAGACACATTGTTAAGAAGTGCATAATACATTTTTGCCGTCAATTTTTTGAGAAAACCATCTTTTCTATTTTTTCGTCGTGCGTATACAATATCGCATCCGTGATGCCATTTCTCCAACATATCCATGATAAGTTCTGGAGGATCTTGCATATCGGCATCCATAGAAATAATAGCATCTCCTTGTGCAATATCATAACCTGCCGTAAGCGCAATTTGATGTCCGAAATTTCGGCTAAAACAAATACCGCGCACATGTGCATCATTATGGGCCAATTTTTGGATCTCTTGCCATGTACGATCACGACTGCCATCATTGATAAAGATCATTTCAACATCATATTTCGATACATTTGCAAAGATATTTTTTAATCGTGCATAAAATAATGGAATGTTTTTTTCCTCATTAAATGCAGGAACCACAACAGAGATCTTTTGTGTCATATTATTTGACATATTTTTGATCTACAAGATTAAGAATGATCTGTCCACTTAGGAGAAAACAATTCTTTTCTCCATTCTTTTTCATTTTGATAAAGACATTTTGCACATCTTCTGTGAGCACCACATCAATTTTGCCGGAATTTTGCCATTGCTTGCCGGAATTATCAGCAAAAATTTCTGTCCATTTTTGTCCATCCGTAGATAGTGAAATATGCATATTGTTGTGAAAATAAATATTGTTCAAGGTTAGTTTTTTCACATACGTACCATCAACACCAATTTTATACGTGACATATGCATCTTTTTCTTTGAGAAAAATATTCTTCCACTTATCAACTGTAATATTTTGCTTTGCATATAGGTCAAGAACATTGCTACCATTCAATGGATCAATGTATTGGTCTATACGACTCTGTCCGCCACCAAGATCATATAACACACTGCCATAGGCAAGCGCACTTGATCCGATCGTAACAGGGTCACCATAATGCGTTTCAAAATACAGATCACTTCCCCGTGCGATCTGTCCATTTTCACCGCGTTTCACAATACTATAACCGTTTGCATAAGCACCATCATTCTTTGACTGTCCAATTTCCATATGATGATCTTTGTTTACATTCACGCCATCATTGCTTATACCCACCCAATATTTTTTGTCTTTGTTCAATTTCGCAAATAATGGAAAGAACGTCACATCTGATGTTATATCCTTGGAAGAAAAGGTGTGCACGGCAATATCCTCCGATAGAATTTTTTGCGACTTCTCATCGAATTCTCGCACAGAGATCGTATATTCATTGATTCCACCATCACCTTTTTTCTTCATGAAAAAAGATACACCTTCAAAGTCAGTTGCACGTGGCACAAAGATCTGACCGATCAATGAATTTTTCTGACCAAGAACATCTAACTGTGCATCATGCACCAATTGTGACTCTCCTATTTTTGTACCGCGTCCATTGCCAACTTGTGATACGCGAATTGTAGATAATTGATCTTGCGCATTAATATTCAATGGGATCATTTTCACATCATCCACAAATATATTCTGTAAAGTATTTTCTTTTATGGAGATCTCCACATGTTGTGCATCCAACGGTGCGCGAAAATTATATTCATAATATCCAAAATTTCCGGCTACATTCCCCACAACACCCACATGTGCGATCACAAAAGATCGATCGCCATTTGCCAAAAGAAGATCCAAATTGCCATTTTGCACGCTTGAGATCCATAATCCGATCTTATAATATTGATCTTTTTGCGTTATAGCATAATCATTCAAACGTACACCACTAGGTTTTTTTCCATCACGTTGAATATGCAAACTATTTTTTCCGGAATGCATTTTTTCTGTTGAGATCTTTGCCGTAAGATCTTTCGTAACGATGTTTTTTGCAATTCCATATGTAGAAGATTCAAAGCCGGAATCAATCGTGCCTTGCAACTCCCTATTAATATCTTGAGAGTCCCCCTCTTTCACCGCGCTGATCACGAAAGAATCCACTTCTTTTTCGAGCATGTCAAAATTCATTTCAAGATCAGTTTCTCCATCTTTGTGCCATAAAAACAGCTCATTCGCCACAAAAATGACCAAAACGAAGAAAACGATGACATAATATATCACAGGAATTTTTTTGCTTAAAATGGACATTTTTTGCCACATTTTTACAATATTTTCGATCATTTTTCTATACATGGACATCAATTTATCTTTAAAATTAACTGTCTATTATACCAAAAATTATCACTATTGTCAAGTATGCCATATGTGATGGATTTATGCAGATTTAGCGCTGTTTCTTCCATCTGTTCTTACTATAATGTCTTTGTAATCCGCCTCGAGCAGAGAAGTAATCCAAGTACACCACCGCGTCATTGCGAGCCACCTTGGGTGGAGAAGCAATCTACAGGTTTTGTGCAAACTTTCAAATTCTGGATCGCCACATCCGCCCAAGGCGGATTCGCGAAGACTAGATGAGCTTATACACATACGTACAAGTTACGTCATTGCGAGTGCAGCGAAGCAATCTCAAAAAACCACATAACAATGCGTTACATGGTTTTTGTTTGTTTGTGTATATTTTTATGGCCTCCCTGTCGCTGTATAAGTCACAGATCCCGTATACTCTCCGGCTATTTGTGTAGATGGGACATTGACTTGGT
>DYDB01000013.1 GCA_020718085.1 Micavibrio sp.
CGGTGCATTGTATGACAGCAATGGTCAAGCAGGCACAAATGGACAAATTCTCTCATCCACAGTTTCAGGTACGGATTGGGTTGATGCGCCGAGCGGAGATACGGATACACTTGCAGCGCTTTCATGCGCCAATGGTCAGGTGGCGCAATGGAATGGTAGTGCGTGGGTGTGTGCGACAATAAATGTGAGCAGTATGGCGATTGGAAGTAATGTTACCAATGCCACAACAGGATCACTGTTTTTTGCGGATGTATCTGGCAACCTTGCACAGGATAACGCCAGTCTCTTCTGGGATGATGCAAATGACAGGCTGGGTGTTGGTACAAATACACCTCTTTCTTCATTATCAATAGTGGGAGATGTACGTATCAGTGCAGAAAATACAACAACATCATATATTTTGGAAAAATCGGATGAACAATTTTCTGCTGGAACAAATGTTGATACGATTGTTGAAGGAATTGGCGATAACGCCGAAATTCATTTAGATACGAGTGGTGCTAATTGGACTCAAATCACTAGTAATTGGACAGGCGGAGATGTGGGAAATTATGCGATACCTGCTTTTGCAGATGTTGATGGTGACAATGATATTGACCTGGTAGTTGGCGCTCAGACTGGTACCGTATATTATTATCGTAATACAGGTACTATAACTGCTCCGGCATGGACACAAGTTAGTGCAAACTGGTTACCGGTTGATGTGGGCGCAGATGCAAGACCAGCATTTGCAGACATGGATAATGATGGTGATTACGATATGGCAGTAGGGGATGGAACTGGTTATGTTGAATATTTTAGAAATGACGGATCGACCATTGTGCCTTCTTGGACGCATGTTAGTGCAAACTGGTTATCAATACAACTTGGGGGTGGTGGGGTAAAACCAGCATTTGCAGACATGGATAATGATGATGATATTGATTTGGTAGTTGGAGATTATCAGGGATATATTCATTATTTTCGTAATGATGGAACGATTACCACACCTATTTGGACACATGTGAGCGGTAATTGGGTTGCAATGGATGTTACTGATTATGCCTCGCCCGGTCTTGTAGATTTGGACCATGATGATGATTTTGATTTAGTGGTAGGTGTCAGTTTAGGATTTGTTTATTATTTTCGCAACGATGGGAATTCGATAGCACCTTCTTGGACGCATGTGAGTTCGAATTGGCTTAATACTGACGTGGGTAATTGGGCAAGTCCAGTTTTTGCAGATATTGATGATGATGAAGACTATGACATGGCCCTTGGAGAGGCTAATGGTACAATATTTTATTATCGTAACGATGAATCATATTATGCCACTGGCTCATTCACTTCTCAAAACATTAATATTAATTTCTCAGAAATGGACCTAGCCACCATTCAATGGACGGAAGTTCTTCCATCCGGCACAGATATCCAGCTGCGTCTACGTTCAGCCACAACGGAAACGGGTTTGGCAAGTGCAATGTGGTATGGCCCTACAAGCACGAGTGATTATTACACCACGTCAGTAGGTGAAACAATTAACACGATTCATAATGGTCATACATGGTTACAATATCAGGTATATCTCACATCAACTGGTGCGAGCACACCGTCATTTAAAGATGTGACCATAAATTATGGTTATACGTCAGATACTGTTATAGATGAATACGGCAGACTGGGTCTTGGTGGTGCGCCAGTAAGCATGTTTGATGTTTCGCATCAATTTATGATTGACGCAGCAGGTTCCGTGACAAAAGGTGAATGGAATGGCAATAAAATTGATGCTATATATGGTGGTACGGGACAAGATAGTTCACTGTGGACGGGTTTTGCATATGTAAACAACGGTGCATGGTCGTCGGTAGATGTTATTCCTGTGGCGAATTTACATAGTGCAGTTATTACTAATGGGGAAGATATCACCAATCTCTATAATAATGCTGGCTACATTAGTCGCACAGGTTTGTCATCGACTGCAACTGGATTAACGTACACGTCAGGCACGGGCGCATTTAGTCTTACGAGTGGCTATGTGATACCTCTTTCCACATCAGCCACCAATTGGGACACAGCTTATACAAATAGGATCATTTCATTTGTCTCACCGCTGTCGATCACATCTAATCAAATAAGCATCAGCCTTGCCAACACATCAACTAGTGGATATTTATCTTCTTCTGATTGGAATACTTTCAGTGGCAAGTTCGATCTTCCTGCGTTAACATCTGGTTCTATTGTCTTTGCAGATGGTGCAACAATAACGCAAGACAACGCAAATTTATTTTGGGATGATTCGAACAAAAGATTGGGAGTAGGAACGATGACACCGGATTCCTCAGTAGATGTTTCCGGCAGTGTAACAATATCGAATTTAGGATTAGCTGGTCCGGCAACAACAGGCGATGGTCTTTATATTAGAAATTCTGCAAATGTTCCAGCTCTTACGTTATATAGAGGCGGTGGAGATTTCGTGCACCTGAGCAATTATGGTGGTGCAGGTACACATATAGATCTTTACGATAGTACAAATCTTATTGTGAGGGATATAACTGATGGTGTGGATATTATGGCCATAAATGGTATCACACATAATATGGGACTTGGTACTGTGGCACCGTCACAGAAGCTTGAGATCTATGGCGGATCTATGCAACTCACACAAACAGCCACTACTATTCCAGAAATTCGTCTGTGGGGACTGCCAACAGAGTCTATGCCATTGATAAAAATACATAATCCTGATAATACAACATATCCATATTCATTAATTACGGCGCGAGATGGATCGGTGTTTTCTGTTGAAGGCTCTACGATAGATGATGCTTCTATTACAGGAACAGGGCTTTTCATAGTTAAAGAGGATGGTAGCGTTGGTGTTGGCACATCTAATCCGCTTGCCAATTTATCAATTGGTGGATCGGGTGCTAGTAATTTTCGTGCGTACATTCAGGGCCCTGGTACGACAGCTGCTACATTTGGCATAGTCATTCGTGATTCTGGAGGAAGCACCAATAATTTTTGGGTTAGTGATGCTGGCAGCGGTTATCTTCGTGCTGCAGCATGGACATATGGCTCTGATAGGAGAATGAAGGAAAATATCATACCTCTCAAATATGGTCTCGATGCCATTCTCGATCTCAAGACTAGGCAATTTGATTATATAAATGGTGTGAAAAATCAATTTGGTTTCATTGCACAAGATATTCAGCAGGTCATGCCGGAGTTGGTTTCCACACAAGAAAATGGCATGCTTGGACTCCAAACAGATATGCTTATCCCGGTTATGGTCAATGCGATGCAAGAACAACAGGGTCACATAATTGGAATTTCCAATGATCAATTTTCATTGTTGAATGAATTTACAAATTCAAATGATCAAAATAGCATCAAATTAACGCAAAATGCCTCATCCGTAACTGAGACACAAAACGATCTTATGGATGTGCAGAAAAATATTCTTGCACTGCAAGAAGATGCGAATGCACAGTCACAATTGATCACAGATATTCAACAAAACATCGCATTGCATGAAATGGAACAATCGGCATTGAAATCACTTGTTGATGCACATCAAGATTCGATCATTGCGATCAATGAGAACTTTCTCTTCACAAAAAATAGCGATAATGTATCTGTTGTGACGATTGCGGGCGTGACAGTAGTGGATGTATTTAAAGCAAAAGAAATTCAAACAGATCGACTGATCATGCGTGATAATATTGAGAACGATGAAAAGCAAAATGCTGCGTCTGTCGGCACGGCGACAATTCCTGCAGGGGAAAGAGAGTTCACTGTCAAGACAATGGCATTTGTGGATGGAGGTCGGGTATTCGTGACAGCAAATAGCGATCTGGGAAATGTGACATTTTATGTAGAGAAAAATTTTAACGAAAACCAATTTACGATCAAAATGAGTGAAGTAATAGAAGATCAGGAGATATTATTTGACTGGTTTGTTGTGGGAATGGAAGATGTGGAATAGTATGAAGATGAAAATCATGGATCACACTACAGGTAGTGTGGTTTTGTGCTATAATAGAAATTAAGATAATATGTATTTCTTTTCTATGAAATGTCCGTTTTGTAAAAAACAGCAGCAGACTAAAGTGATTGATTCGCGCACGATTAAGGAAGGACGCGCCGTGCGCCGCCGCCGTGAATGTCTCAAATGTAATGAGCGATTTACTACATATGAAGAAATTGAGATCTTGCGTCTCACGGTTATTAAGCGCGATGGTTCACGCGAGGAATATAATCGCGACAAGATCGAAAATGGTCTTCGTAAGGCACTGGAAAAGCGTCCTGTAACAGAAGAGCGTATTCAAAAACTTATTGCAGAAATTGAGTATGCGATCCAATCAAAAGAAAAACGAGAAATGAAAAGTCGTGTGATCGGCAAGATCATTATGGATAAATTGCGAGATGTGGATGACGTAGCATTCATTCGCTTCGCAAGTGTATACAAAGCGATCGGAAGTGCTGACAGTTTTCGTCGTGTGATCCAAGATATGATGAAAGAATAAATACCATTAATTCCCAATTTACAGTTTCCAATTTTCAATCAATGACTCAATTTCACAATTTTTCATACATTGACGCATTGAAAATTCATTGTAAATTGAAAATTGATCATTGAAAATTAATACATGCAATTTTTAATATTACTGTCTTAACGTGATGTTTGTGTCACTCACTAATAAATACTCATTACCCAATTTATTTTATGCGTATTAATGTTAAAGTAACTCCACGTGCAAAATCAAATAGTGTGACACAAGAGAGGGGTTTATATATCATTCGTACGACAGCTGTGCCGGTGGACGGCAAAGCAAATGACACTGTACAAAAAATGCTTGCAAAACATTTTGGGGTGGCAAAAAGCTGTGTGCAGATCGTGCGCGGTGCAACCGCACGCACAAAGACGGTGGAGATCATTGGCTTGTAGGGATGTTCTTGCATAGATATTATATATTGTGATATTCTGACTTACCTGGTCATATAATTATATGTTTGTACGTATTATTTATGACTTTTCCGCATATCTCCCGTAGCACACTTGCATTATCAGTTGGTTTTATCAGTGGCGTGGGTGTACAGTCATTTTTTATAGTGCCATATGATGTGGTGCTTTTTTTGGTGTCGATATGTATATTGATGTGTATTTTTGTTTTCTATAAAAAACAACATAGCTGGGTGTTCGTGATCTTTTTTCTCGGAGTGATCTATGGTGTAACGGTGATGCGGGATCATGTGCATTTTATTGAGGATCAAAAAGACATGATCGGAAAAAAACTTTTTGGTGATGCGGTTGTTGAAAGAGACATTATTCAAAAACAATGGTATGCAGAAGTTTACGCACGATATATTGATCAAGATATCACTGTACTGATCAAAGATGAAAAATATCCACGCGTTACACAAGGAGATAAGATCGCACTTTCATGTACGCCAATGTTGCCAGAGATGGTTGATGATTTTGATTATCGAATGTATTTGGCAATGCACGGTGTCTATTTTATTTGTAAGGATCACACATATGAGATTATTGGTGAAGATCTATCTATTGGCACACGAATTGGAGCATTGCGTCATGCATGGGAGCAGATCATCAATCAAACGATCCCATCACCACAAGCGGCGCTCGCAAATGGATTGATCTTTGGTGGGGATGATCGGTTATCGAAAGAATTGCAATTGCAATTTTCTCGCACAGGCATGACGCATGTGGTGGCAGTATCGGGATACAATGTATCAATTATTATCACAGCGATCATGGGCATAGTTATTTTTTGTGGAGCATATCGAAAGATGGCCGTGGTGATAGCGATAATTGGCGTTGTCGGATTTGTATTTCTGATCGGTTTTCCATCATCGGCTGTACGTGCAGCGATCATGGGAATTATTGTACTTGTTGCAGCAACATTTGGTCGTGTATCGTATGCATATAGTGGCATTTGCTTTGCTGCGGCGCTCATGCTTATACATAACCCAATGCTTTTGCGATATGATATAGGGTTTCAACTATCATTTCTTGCAACAATTGGTATTGTAGCAACACATAGTTTTTTTGAAGGGACGATCTTGATGCGTAAAGATGCATTCGGACTAGTGGAGATCATTATGCTTACTGTGAGTGCGCAGATCTTTGTTCTGCCGATCATTGCATATTATTTTCATACATTCTCGACACTTTCGATCATTGCAAATGTGTTGATATTACCAATCGTTCCTTTTACAATGCTCCTTATTGTTCTTCTGATCATATTCTCATATTTTTTCATGCCAGCGGCAATCATATGTGGATGGGGCGCATATTTTTTGCTTACGTATGAAATTTGGGTGATCAACTATTTTTCACGTATTTCGTGGAGTTCTGTAAATGTGGTACAGATAGAGCCGTGGTGGTGCGTGCTATATTATATTCTTTTATTTTCTATCATTTATTATTTTCAAAAAAATTATGAGAGGAAATAGAACTTTGATCTACAGCACCTTAATTGGTGGTGTAATAATGTGTATTGTTGGCGCAGTGATCGTGTGGTATATCGAACACCTGAAAGACACTCATGTTATTTTTCTCAATGTTGGTCAGGGTGATGCGATTCTTGTAACACATGGTACCCACCAAGTGCTCATTGATGGAGGATCAGATGGCACTGTCTTACAAGAGGAATTGGGAAGGTATATGCCGTTTTGGGATCGTACAATTGATATTGTTGTGGCAACACATCCAGACAGTGATCATATTGATGGCTTGATCAGTATATTTAAAAATTATACTGTGCATCAATTCTGGCATACGGAAAATAGGAAAGAGACGTCCCAATACGTGACACTTTTAAATGCTGTGCATGATGAAAACGGCGCGGAAGATGTGATCGTGCGATATGGTACGCAGGCGCATATTGAAAATGCAGTGGATATGCATGTTTGGTATCCGTTTAATAGGAATCCCGTAGAACAAATTAAAGATGTGAACGATGAAAGCGTGGTAATAGTTTTGACGGTGGGAGAGGAAAAATTCTATTTTGGAGGTGACCTGTCGACCGAATATGAGGATATGTTGCCGATTGAAAATATAACGGTGTTAAAAGCTGGTCATCATGGATCGCGAGAATCTACAAGTGATATTTTTTTACAAAAACTGAAACCGCATGATGTCATAATTTCAGTTGGAAAAGATAATCGGTATGGACATCCTCATGAAGAGGTCCTTGAACGTATTAAAAAAAATGATGCGAATAGTTATCGTACAGATGAGATTGGCACAATCGTATACAAATGTATGGAAAAAAGTGCGTGTCAGATCTTTATGCAAAAATAAATTATTTATACATACTCCAAATTGGTGTGACTGATCGGTTGCCAGTTGTATATGTCCGTGATAAAATTGCTTTTAGTAAATAATTATAAGTGTATAAATATGGCAAACCCAGCAATAAGAGAGAGATCATTGGTAATTCTTAAACCGGATGCACTTCAGAGATCATTGGTTGGAGAAATTATTCAAAGAATTGAAAGAACGGGGCTTAAATTTGTGGCGATGAAACTTACAGTTTTGGATGAAGAAACATTGTGGAAACATTATAATAAAGATGATGTGTGGTTTGAAAAAAAAGGTGGAAACATCGTTCGTGAAATGGAGGAGCGCGGTATGACTGTAGAAAAACCGGCTATCGAATATGGAAAAGACATTTTGCGACACTTGATCAACTTCATGACATCGGGTCCAGTGATCGCAATGATCGCGGAAGGAAATGGTGCAACTGGTGTGGTTGCAAAGCTTGTGGGAGGAACTGAGCCATTAACTGCTGATATTGGAACAATTCGCGCAGATTTTACGATCGACTCATATGCATTGGCTGGTCTTGATGGACGAGCTGTACGTAATTTGGTACACTGTTCAGAAAATTCTGCCGAAGCTGAAAGAGAAATTGCTCTATGGTTTGAAGAAAAAGAGATCATAAACTATCGTTTAGTGCAGGATGCGATCCTTTACGATGTGAATCTTGATGGTATTTTGGAATAGTTTTGTGCACGTACGATAGAAACAGAAAAGAAAAGTCAAAACATTTGACAAGAAAAATGAATAGTGATAGAGTGTCTATACTGTTTTGAGATTTTGAAGTCGAGAAATGGGGATGAACGCACTTGCATAGATAATTTAATTTATCTATAATACGTGTTAGTTTTTTTATGTTTATAAAAAATTTTTAATTTATTAATTAAGTAGATGCGCGTATACGTGGCTAATCGTATATGACGCACAAATATAAAAGCTATGGCTGAAGTATTTGATCGAAGCAAACCACATGTGAATGTGGGAACGATTGGTCACGTTGATCATGGTAAGACAACAACAACTGCAGCTCTTTTGCATGTGCTTTCAATGAAGGGATTTGCAAAGGAAAAAGGTGTTGATGAAATTGATAAAGCTCCGGAAGAACGTGAGCGTGGTATTACTATTGCTACTGCACACTGTGAATATCAATCAGATACACGTCACTATGCACACGTTGATTGTCCTGGACATGCTGATTATATCAAGAATATGATCACTGGTGCTGCACAGATGGACGGTGCGATTTTGGTAGTGAGTGCGACAGATGGCCCGATGCCACAGACGCGTGAACACATCCTGCTTGCACGTCAAGTTGGTGTGCCAGAGATCGTTGTTTTCATCAACAAAGTTGATATGGTAGATGATGCAGAATTGGTAGAATTGGTAGAAGCTGAGATCCGTGAACTTTTGACGAAATATGAGTTTGATGGAGACAATGCTGCTGTTGTTCGTGGAAGCGCAACAAAAGCACTTGCAACAAAAAGTTTAGATGATGAAGATGCAAAACCGATGCTTGAACTCGTTGCCGCTTTGGATGAAAAAATTCCACAACCGGAACGTGATATGGATAAGGACTTCCTGATGCCAATCGAAGATATCTTCTCAATTGAAGGTCGTGGTACAGTTGTAACTGGTCGTATCGAGCGTGGTCAGATCAATGTTGGTGATGAGGTAGAGATCGTAGGTCTTCGCCCAACAGCAAAAACAACTGTTACGGGAATTGAAATGTTCAATAAATCACTTGATCATGGAGAAGCTGGAGATAATGCAGGCGTACTCCTTCGTGGCACAAAGAAAGAGGATGTTGAGCGTGGACAGGTTTTGGCAAAGACAGGAAGCATTACTCCGCACACAGAATTTGAGAGCGAGGTATATATTTTGACAAAAGAAGAAGGTGGACGCCATACCCCGTTTTTCAAGGGATACAAACCACAGTTCTATATTCGTACAACGGATGTAACTGGCGAGGTGATCCTTCCAGAAGGAACAGAGATGGTGATGCCTGGTGATACAGTGAATTTGGTGGTAAATCTTGGTGCAGAGGTAGCTATGGAAAGTGGTATGCGATTCGCAATTCGCGAGGGCGGCCGCACAGTAGGTGCTGGTGTTGTAACAAAGATCATCAAATAGTTCTACTTGATGGAAAAAGTGGATAGTTGCGTATGATACAATAGATTACGCAACCCTCCCTTTTCTCATGAAATATGATGAGAATGTAATTTGTAAAGAAGTAGATTCGCAATGGCGAAAAAAGAAGACGCAGCAGTGCGTATGCGTATCAAAATTAAGGCATACGACAGTAAAGTAATAGATAAGTCTGCGAAACAAATAGTGGAAACAGTGGTTAGGACAGGATCACAAGTATCAGGTCCAGTGCCATTGCCTACACACATTAAAAAAGTGACTGTGAACAAATCTACTTTTGTGCATAAGGATGCGCGAGAGCAATATGAGATGCGTACACACAAAAGACTCATTGACATTATCAATCCGTCACAAAAGACCATAGAGGATCTAACAAATCTTGATCTTCCGGCTGGCGTGAGCATTGAAGTGAAAATGTAGTTTTTATGTACATGTAAAATTTTTTTCAAAATTATACATGTACATTATGGTATGTCACATAATATATGTGTGGTTTACAATTTATAGTTTCGTTTAAGTCTCCCTTGAGGGGGATACTAATCGAGCTGGATGATCTGTTTGACAAGAGTGTTCTTGACAAATAGTTAGTTTTTCTATAGAATCAATAGAGGACTACAATCTGGCTTCATAAAAAGGCCATTTTTTGTTTTAAAAAGATAATGTGAGATCTGGGAGTGATCTCGTATATTTAGAGAATAACGATTATGAAATTTGCTTTGGGAAAAAAATCAGGAATGACCACAATCTACGATGAAAATGGGGCACAAAATGTCACATTGATCGCTGTTGAGCCGAATGTGGTAGATTTGATCAGAAATGTTGAACGTGATGGATATAATGCAGTGCGTCTTTCGATCAAAAAAACAGAAAATGTGTCGTATGCAAAAGAATTTCGTGTAGAAGATATTGCAAATTTTAAAGAAAAAGATGAAATTGAAGTTACAACTTTTGCAGTTGGTGATGTTGTACGTGTTTCTGCACCAAGTAAGGCAAAAGGGTTTCAGGGTGTTGTAAAACGTCATGGTTTCAAGGGTGGTCCAAAATCACATGGACATCGTCACGTATTGCGTCAAGCTGGTTCGATCGGTAGCGCATTCCCTGAGCATATTTTGAAAGGAAAAAGAATGGCAGGGCGCATGGGTGGGGAGCGATCCACATCTATGAATCTCAAAATTGTGCATATTGATCCTACAACTAATATGATCGCAGTAAAAGGATCCGTGCCTGGTGTAGCTGGTAGAATCGTTGAAATCGTAAGCGTTGCATAAATTTGTCCCACTATATGAAAAAAGTAGATATATACAATTTGGAAGGAAAAAAAGTCGCAAGCATGGATTTGAATGATCAGATCTTTGGTTTGGAAAAAAATGATGCTTTGGTGCATCAGGTGTATGTTGCACAGTCTGCAAATCGTCGCAGTGGAAGTGCACATGCAAAAATTCGCTCTGAAGTGAGTGGTGGTGGCAAAAAACCATGGAAGCAAAAAGGTACGGGTAATGCGCGCACAGGTTCAATTCGTAATCCAATCTGGCGTGGCGGGGGTATCATTTTTGGTCCGTTAAAGGATAAAAATTACACAAAGGGTATTAATATAAAGATGAGACGCAAAGCATTGCTCGTAGCACTTTCTCAAAAAGCAGAGGCTGGTAAAATTCGCGTCATCGATACACTTGTTTTGGAGGTACCAAAGACCAAAACGGTTTCAACTATGCTAAAAAACATCGGTATCGATAAAAGTGTTCTCTTGGGATTGGGTAGTGGTGAAAATGAGAGCTATAAAGCAGTTCGAAATATTGCAAAAACCAATGTGATCGAGACAGAGAAATTGAATGTATATGAGCTCCTCAATGCAGAATATCTCGTGTTGAGCAAGGAGTCGTTGCAGCAACTAGATAATAAATACGCGCAATAATTGGCAATGATGTAAAAATATGGGAATTTTTGGTAAGAAAAAAGAAGAAACGCAAGAGGTTGATGCAACTGTGGCAGAGCCAGCAGTAAAAGAAAAAAAAGTTGCAAAAAGCACAAAGCGTGAAGCAAAAAAGACAACAGACGTTGCATCAATTGCAGAGGCTTATGGTGTAATAGGGTTACCTGTTGTAACAGAAAAGTCACACAAATTGGCTTCAACAAATAAATACATGTTTCATGTGGCAAAAGATGCAACAAAGAAACAAGTGAAGAATGTTGTTGAGCAAATGTATAAAGTGACGGTTGAACAGGTGCACATGATCGTTGTAAAGCCAAAGAGACGAACAGTAAAATATGATCGCGGATATCAAAAGTTGTACAAAAAAGCGATCGTAACTGTAAAAAGTGGTCAACATATCGCGATTTTTGAAACCGCGTAACTCATAGTAGATAAATAATCCTCAGGTATATGGCAATTAAAGTATATAAAAAGAATCATGCTGCAAGACGTAATATGTCAATTGTAAAACCAATTGCAGTTACGGATAAGAAGCCGGAAAAATCTTTGTGTATTTCCCTCAATAAAAAAGCGGGACGTTCAAATGGTAAGATCTCCGTACGACATCGCCAAGTAGGACACAAGAAATTGTATCGCCTTGTTGATTTCAAGCAAAATAAATTTGATATTCCTGGTACAATTATCGCAATTGAGCGTGATCCAAATCGTAGCGCGTTGATCGCACTTGTACAATATATTGATGGAGAGAAGCGATATGTATTGGCAACAGAAGGGATGCGCGTTGGCATGAAAATTGTATCTGGGGAAAATGCGCCACTTAATGAAGGAAATCGTACAAAGCTAAAAAATATTGTATCAAGCACTTCTGTATCAAACATTGAGATGAAGCGTGGTAAAGGTGGTCAGATCATTCGTAGTGCGGGAAGCAGTGCATTGGTGATGAGTGTTGATGACACATATGCACAGATCAAAATGCCATCTGGGGAAATTCGTTTGATCGACAATGAGTGTTATGCGACAATTGGTGCTGTAAGTAATTTTGAGCACAATACAGTTAGTATCGGTAAAGCTGGTCGTGCACGCCATATGGGAAAGCGTCCTGCTGTGCGTGGTACGGTCATGAATCCTGTAGATCATCCACATGGTGGTGGTGAAGGACGACAGCCGATTGGTTTGAAATATCCAAAGACACCGTGGGGTAGACCGGCATTGGGAGTACGAACGCGTAAAAAGAGCAAGTCGAGCGATAGATACATTGTAAAGTCACGACATAAGAAATAATTAGATAGAACAACATCATGAGTCGATCAGTAAAAAAAGGTTTATACGTAGATGAGAGGGTGACAAAGAAAATTTCCGGCAAGACCCCTCAAGAAACAGGTGCGATCAAAACATGGTCACGTGCCTGCACAATTTCTCCTGAAATGATCGGGTTTACTTTCCTGGTACATAACGGAAAAGATTTTGTCAGCGTTTTTGTTTCTGAAGAAATGGTTGGTCATAAACTCGGTGAATTTTCACCAACACGTCGATTCTTCCGTCATGGTGGTAAAATGCAAAAGGAAATAGAGCAAGCAGCAAAACAACGCGAGATCAGTTCAGCAAAATCCAAGTAGTATAAGAAGATTAACGAAAAATGGTAAATACGTATTATGACAAAAGTTACGGCACAATTGAATAATGTACGCATATCACCACGAAAGGTGCGTTTGGTCGCTGATCGCGTACGCGGTGTGGATGTAAAAAAAGCGATTGGTATGCTTACATATGATCTGCGTAAGACGGCAGATCCTTTGCAAAAATTACTCAAAAGTGCAGTGGCAAATGCACAGAATAATCATAAATTGAACAGCGATGAATTGGTGGTAAAAGATATCACTGTCAAAGAAGGTCCAACTCTTAAAAGATGGATGCCACGTGCGTACGGTCGTGCGTCACAGATCCTTAAGAGAACATCGCGTATCAGTGTTGTATTGGAACAAAAAGAAATACCAGAAGTAAAAAAGACTACTAAGAAAGCTACGAATAAATAATATTTATATTATGGGTCATAAAGTAAATCCAAAAGGTCTCCGATTAGGTATAACAACAAACTGGCGTTCACGTTGGTTTGGTGGCAATAATTATGCAAATCTGCTTGAGCAGGATGTTATGCTTCGTCGTGCTGTAATGAAAAAATGGCGTCATGCTGCGATTGCAGATGTTGAAGTTGAACGCAGCGCAAACAATGTAAAGGTGATTGTAAAGACGTCGAGACCGGGTATGATCATCGGTCGTGGCGGCAGTGGGATCGAGGAATTGGTTTCCTTTATAAAAAAGACCGTATTTCCAGGTAAAAAAATTGATGTAAAAGTTGATATTAAAGAGATCAAGCAATTCGAGGAAAGTGCTGCGCTTGTAGCTCAAAATGTTGCAGAGCAATTGGAAAAACGTATGCCGTTCCGTCGCGTGCTGAAAACTACGCTTGAGCTTTCGACAAAAAATCGTAATATCAAGGGGATGAAGATCCAAATTTCCGGACGATTGAATGGAGCAGAAATGTCACGTGTAGAGTGGTTGAGTGAAGGTACAATCCCGCTTCATACGCTACGTGCAGATATTGATTTTGCTCGCGATGTTGCGCGTACGACATATGGTGCAATTGGTATCAAAGTGTGGGTGTACAAAGGTGAGGTTTTCAATAAAGTACAGCAAAGTTAAGTAATCATAGATTTTTAGAAAAAGACGTATGTTAATGCCACGAAAAGTAAAACATAGAAAGATGCATCGCGGAGGCGCCCTTAAAGGGGTTGCAAAGCGTGGAACTTCTGTTGATTTTGGAAGCTTTGGTCTCAAGGCTACCACATCTGGACTCGTGACTGCACGACAGATCGAATCAGCACGTCGTACAGTAACACGATATATGCAACGCACAGGGAAATATTGGATTCGCATCTTCCCAGATCATCCAATGACCAAGAAGGGTGATGAAACTCCGATGGGTAAGGGAAAGGGTGCTGTTGATCATTATGTTGCAAAAGTCAAAGCCGGAAAGATCATGTTTGAAATTGATGGTATTGATGAAAAAACTGCGCGTGAAGCGTTTCGTTTGGCGGGGCATAAACTGAGTGTAAAAACGCGATTTGTCATGAAGAGCGGTGAATAAGTAAAACAATATTTATGAAAGTAGTAGAATTGAGAGAAAAAAATGTTGATGAATTATGCGTTGTTGCAGATGAATTGCGTGCGAGTATTCATCAAAATACAACAGATGTTATGCTCAACAAGACAAAGGTGCATAGTGCGATCTATGCTGCAAAGAAAGATCTTGCACGCGTAATGACTGTGATCAACGAAAAGAAGCAGAGTGCATAATATATATTTTTAATGAATTTTTATGACGCAAGAGAAGAAAAAAATGATTTTGAAGGGAACCGTGGTCTCTGACGCGATGGATAAAACGATCGTTGTGGCCGTGGATACATTCAAAACGCATAAAAAATATTTGAAAAAATATATTTCAACAAAAAAATACAAGGCTCATGATCCGGAAAATGCATATAAGATTGGTGATGTTGTGCAGATAACACCGGGACGACCAATGAGTAAAGATAAAAAATTTGTTGTAGTAAAATAGTTTATAAAGATTTTTTAAGAGAAAAGTATGATTCAGGCAGAAACATGGCTAAAAGTAGCAGACAATTCTGGTGCAAAAAACATCGAGTGCTTCAAGGTGCTTGGCGGATCGAAAAAACGTTATGCACAGGTGGGCGATATTATCATTGCATCTGTAAAAAATGCTGAACCGCGAGGAAATGTGAAGGCAGGAGATGTTGTAAAAGCCGTGATTGTCCGCCAGAAAAAAGCATTACGAAGAAAAGATGGTTCATATATTCGTTTTGATGAAAATGCTGCTGTAATTGTAGATCCAAACAACAAAGAACCAAAAGCAACACGTATATTTGGTCCGATTGCGCGTGAGCTTCGCGAAAAAGGTTTTAATAAGATCGTGTCGCTTGCACCAGAGGTTTTGTAATGTTGAGATAATTTTAGAGATATGTTAAAGATCAAAAAAGGTGACAATGTGGAAATAATTGCAGGAAAGGATCGCGGAAAACGTGGTGAAGTGATTGCTGTTTCTCCGAGTAACGGTACTGTGACGGTAAAAAAACTCAACATGGTCACGCGACATAAAAAAGCACGTCAAATGGGACAAAAAGGTGAAAGAATTACGATTGAAGCACCTATCAATATATCAAATGTTGCATTGGTGTGTCCTCATACTGACAAACCAACGCGCGTAGGATTTGTTGTGAAGGAAGGTGTGAAGATTCGCGTATCCAAGAAGAGTGGTAAAGAAATTGAATAATGTAACATATGAGTACAATAAAGACGATCAAACAACGATATACTGACGTGAGAAAGACTTTGCAAAAAGATCTTGGTCTTAAAAATGTAATGTTGGTTCCACACATTGAAAAAGTTGTGGTAAATGTTGGTATAGGAAAATTCATCAAAAATACGGAAGGTTTGACAGAAGTGGAAAATGGACTTCGTGCGATCACTGGTCAACAGCCGGTACATACGAAAGCAACAAAGTCTATTGCTGGATTCAAGATTCGCGAAGGACAAGAAGTGGGAATGAAAATTACACTTCGTGGGCAACGTATGTGGGATTTTCTTAACCGATTGGTATCAATTTCATTGCCACGCGTACGTGATTTTCAGGGTATTACATTGCGTTCGATCGATAAGTCAGGGAACTTGAACATCGGCATCAAAGAACATACGATATTTCCGGAAATTTATGCTGAAAATGTTCGACATTCATTTGGTTTTCAGGTTACAGTTGTGTCTTCTGCAAAAAACAGAGAAGATGCAGAGAAGTTGTATAGAGCTTTGGGATTTCCATTGCAAAATCAAGAATAATTTATTGTACTAAATAAGATATGGCAAAGACATCAGTAAAAGCACGAGCAGAAAAAAAACCGAAGTTTTCTTCGCGCGAGGTTCGACGTTGTTGGAAATGTTCGCGTAAAAGAGGTTACCTTCGTTATTTCGGGATTTGTCGTGTATGCTTTCGTGAATTAGCAAGTAAGGGTGAATTGCCTGGTGTTAAAAAGAGTAGTTGGTAATTTATATTTGCAAAATAGTTTGATATTAAATGATAAGTAATTATGATCGATTCAATTAGTGACATGTTAACAAGAATTCGCAATGCTTCCGCTGTTGGGCATGCTGTTGTTGTTGTGCCGATGTCAAAACTGAAATTTGCCATAGCACAAGTATTAGTAAAAGAGGGTTTCATCGAAAAAGCAGAGAAATCTGTGGATGAAAAAAACGAAAAGCATGAGAATATTCTCATTACTCTTAAATATGATCAAGTCTCAAGTACAGTCAAAAAACCTGTGATCGAAGGTATTCGTCAGGTTAGTAAGCAGGGACAACGATCATACATCAAGAGAAGTGATATTCACAAAGTGCGCAATGGTTTCGGAATCTCTATTATTTCTACATCGCAAGGTGTCATGTCTGGTAAGGATGCTCGCAAAAAAGGTCTTGGCGGAGAATTGATCTGTGAATTGTGGTAATTATAAAACATGCGAATTAATCTAACATAACGATATGAGTCGAATTGGTCAAAAAAATGTAGATATCCCAAGTAACGTCACTGTCACTATAGACAATGATATTGTAAATGTGAAAGGCCCAAAAGGTGAGTTGTCACTTTCTCTTCATAATTCTGTGAGTGCAGTAATTGAGGAAAATGCTATTAATGTGCAAAAAAAACATAATGCACAAATTGCACAGTCGATGTGGGGCACTACTGCACGTCTTATTGCAAATATGATCGCTGGTGTAACAAATGGTTTTGAAAAAAAATTGGAACTGACAGGTGTGGGTTATCGTATGGCAGTGAAAGGACAAAATGTTGAAATGGCGCTCGGTTTTTCACATCCAGTGATCGTGGAAATTCCTGAAGGCATTACAGCAGTGATTGAAAATGCGACAATGACGATTTCCGGCATTGATAAACATGCAGTTGGTCAATTTGCAGCAAATATTCGTGCGTTGAAGCCTGTAGAGCCATATAAAGGAAAGGGATTTCGTTATAGTGATGAACAGGTTCGTCGCAAAGAAGGTAAGAAGGCGTCAGCGTAGTATCATAGAATATTTTTTAAGCATAAATTATGGAAATAACAAGAAACAAGCAAAGATTGCACAGGGCACATCGTGTGCGTGCACATGTGAGTGGTACAACAGTTCGACCGCGCCTAAGCGTTTTTCGCTCGTTGCGTTCATTGTCTGTGCAACTTATTGATGATACGAAAAATGTTACGATCGTTTCTGCACGTTTGGAAGAGATCAAAGGTGCAAAAAATACTGTAGCAGATGCGGAAAAACTTGGTGCACTTATTGGAAAAAAAGCGATGGAGAATAAGATCACTGAAATTGTTTTTGATCGCGCAGGCTACAAATATCATGGAAAAATAAAGGCTGTAGCAGAGGGTGCACGATCAGCTGGATTAAAGTTTTAATGGTGTATTAAGTTCATATGGCAATGAAAAAAGAACGCAAAAAAGGAGATAATAAGCGACGACCAAAGTCTGAGTTTGATCAGCAATTGTTGGATTTGGCGCGCGTAACGCGTGTTGTAAAAGGCGGACGACGTTTTCGTTTTCGCGCAACTGTTGTGATCGGTAACAGAAAAGGAAAAGTTGGTGTTGGTGTTGCAAAAGGTGCTGATGTTTCCCAAGCAATTCAAAAAGCTGTTGCAGATGCAAAAAAGGATCTGGTTACGATTACACTTGCAGGAAATACGATCACGCATGATGTTACATGTAAGATCGGCAGCGCAAAAGTTCTTCTCAAACCTACAAAAGAGGGGCGTGGTATCATTGCCGGAGGAGCAGTGCGTTCAGTAATTGAGTTGGTAGGTATTCATGACATTGTAGCAAAATCACAAGGTGCATCAAATAAATTAAATGTTGCACGTACAGCAATTGGCGCACTTAAAAAACTTCGTGTAGCAGAGAAAGTGGAAGAAGAGAAAACTGTTGAAGTGAAAGAAGAAAAGAAAGAGAAGAAGGCTCCTGAAAAAAAGGTAGTAAAGGCGGTAAAGACAGTAAAGAAAGTGGCAACAAAGAAAGCTGTAAAAAAGGCGACTAAATAATCATAAATAATGTTGATATGCAGATTCATGAGATTTCTATCAAAAAGAAGAGCAAGAAAAAATGCATCGGTCGCGGTGGAAAACGTGGCACATACAGCGGACGTGGCATGAAAGGCCAAAAAGCGCGTAGTGGTGGTAATGTTGACCCGTTATTTGAAGGTGGGCGAACAACACTTACTGACAAGATGAAAAAATTGCGCGGTTTCAAGTCACCATATGCGAAAAAAGTGGTGGTATCTCTTGAAAAGATCGAGAAAAACTACGTCGATGGAGACACAGTATCAGTTGTGTCATTGATAGAAAAAAAGATCATCAAGAGAACATCTAAAAAGAATGATGTAAAGATTCTCGCAGTTGGAGCTATTACAAAAAAGGTTACAATCGAAAGCGGAATCAACGTTTCGGCTACTGCAAAAGCACAAATTGAAAAAGCTGGGGGTAGCGTTGCGGAATCCGTAGAAAAAGAATAACGATTACAATATTTTCAACAAAAAAACGGCAAGAGTTGCCGTTTTTTTGTTTTGCTGATGTTATCATATAATGCAATGTTGAGTGTATGACGAGATAATTTTGAGAGAAATTTACTGATATTATAGTCTTGTTTTTATTGCCAAATTCTTTTTTTTTTGATATGCTTAGAGTCGCTTTTGTAAATGAAAAATGATGATCGATCCGAAAGAAGTGGAAATTATGGCACCTGTAGGGAGTTTTGCATCACTGGCAGCAGCAATTAATGCTGGAGCTGACAGCGTGTATTTTGGTGTGACACAACTCAATATGCGTGCACGTGCTGCGGATAATATGACGATTGCGGATCTAGATAAAATTGCGAAAATCGCTCATGAGAGTGGTGTAAAAACATATTTGGTTGTCAACACCTTGTTGTATGATCATGATATTGCAGTGATGCAAAAGATCATTGATGCGGCAAAGGAAAATGAGATCGATGCGATTATCGCATTCGATTTCGCCTGTGTCAATTATTGCAATCAGATCAATATGCCGGTGCATATGTCTGTGCAGTTTTCAATTTCAAATTACGAAACGGTGAAATTTTTTGCGCAATTTACCAATCGCGTCGTACTTGCGCGTGAACTCAATCTTGATCAGATCAAGAAAATCCATGAACAAATATGTGAAGAAAAGCTGATGGGCAATGAAGGGCGACTTATGGAGATCGAAGCATTCATTCACGGAGCGCTGTGCATTGCACAATCAGGGCGATGTTATATGAGTTTGTATGCACATAATGCCAGTGCAAATCGTGGTGCATGTCGGCAGAATTGTCGCATGAAATACAAGGTCACGGATGTGGATACAGGAAAGGAAATGGTGATCGATAATCACTACGTCATGAGCGCAGCGGATATTTGCACAATAGATTTTTTGGATAAAGTATTGGATGCTGGGGTGCAAGTTCTCAAGATCGAAGGTCGCGGGCGATCACCAGAGTATGTGGATACTGTTGTGCGTGCATACAAGAAAGCATTGAACGATATTTCAAATAATACATACACACAAGACAGAATTCAAGAATATTATGCTGATCTGGAAACGGTTTTTAATCGGCAGTTATCGTATGGTAACTATTATTTAGGCAAAGAAATTGGGGCATACTGCGAGGTTTATGGGTCAAAGGCTACCGAGGTGAAAGAATATGTCGGGCATGTGTTGCATTATTTCAAACAACCTTCTGTAGTAGAAATGCGTATCGACGCTGGTCGTATATCCGTTGGCGATGTCATCTTGTGTATTGGTGCAACGACAGGTGTAATGAAAGTAAAGATCACAGAATTGCGTATTGAAGAAAAGGTGGTACAAAGTGGACAAAAGGGGGATGTTGTGACGTTTGTCGTGCCTGATCGTGTGCGTGTTAATGATAAGGTGTATCTTGTCAAAAAACGTGAAATGTATCAAAATGAGGCAAATTGATCATTTTTTATGGAGGAAAGGAATGATTGATTTGAGAGATCATAGAAGCGCATGACAGAAATTTATATAATGGTATACTACAAATAAGTTAATATGTTTATAATTGAAAATTTATGGGAACAAATAAGATCACGGTGAGCCATAAGCGAAATGATTGTATCGGCTGTGGTGCATGCACAATGGCAGCGCCGGAACAATGGTCCATGAGTCAAGAAGATGGAAAGGCAATGCTTGCAGGAGCGGAGTGGAAAAATGACGAATTCATGGTTGGAGAGATTGATGAGGCTGTTCTAGATGCAAATAAAGAAGCGGCAGATTCTTGCCCTGTGCAGATCATCAAGATCAGTGGATATAACGAGTAAGATCTTTTGAATACAAGAAAAAACAACACCACAAAAGTTGGTGTTGTTTTTTTGTGAAGGCGTTACTTTTTTGATAATGAGGTTCCGGTTGAAGAGTCATTGATGTCATAACCTAGCGCAATGATCTCGTCGCGGAGTTGGTCGGAAGATGCAAAATCTTTCTGTGTTCTGGCCGTATTGCGTTTTTCGAGAAGTTCCATGACATGTGCAGGAATTTCTTCTTTTGTGTCAGAAAGGGAAATCCCAAGAGCGTGTGTCAATACTTTTATAATAAAGGATGAAACTTCTGTTGCATTAGTCAGTTTTTGTGCATCCATGAGCGTATTGCCCTCCGTTACAAGTGCGAGAAGGATCGTAATGGCAAGTGGTGTATTGAGATCATCATCCATTGCGGCATCAAATTGTTCTTTATAACTCTCGATACTGATCGTTTTTTGTTCCGTAGTATCTGCCGGTGCAAAATTATTGAGTCGTGAAATAAAGTTTTCGATCGTTTTGCGGTTTTTTTGTGCTTGTGCAAGAGCACCCCATGTAAAGTTCATTTGTGAACGATAATGGGAAAGAAGGTAAGTAAATCGTAGATCTATAGGAGTAAATCCGTTCTCTTTGATATCTTCAACGCGATAAAAATTTCCTTTGGATTTGGCCATTTTTTCACCATCAACAAGAAGGAGTTGAGAATGCAACCAATAATTGACAAATTTTACGCCGTTTGCACATTCTGATTGTGCAATCTCCGCTTCGTGATGGGGAAAGATGTTGTCCATGCCTCCAGTGTGGATATCAAAAGATGCACCAAGGTATTCCATGCTCATGGCAGAGCATTCAATGTGCCACCCGGGATATCCGACTGACCAAGGGGATTGCCATTTCATAATGTGATTTTCTGGTGCTTTGAGCCAGAGAGCAAAGTCCCATTGATTGCGTTTATCCGGATGCGGGTCTTCAAGGCGTGCGCCGATAGCCAAATTTTCCAATGTGTTGCCAGAGAGTTTGCCATAGTCGGGAAAACGTGTAACATCAAAAAAAACGTTGCCGTTTTTTTCATAGGCAAAATCCTTGGCAAGTAAAGATTCGATGATCGAGATCATTTGTGGAATATGTTCTGTTGCGCGCGGAAAGAAATGTGCGGGAAGGATGTTCATTTCCTTTTCAATTTCCTTGGCGTAATTTTCATAAAACTGTGCAATTTCCCACGGGGTCTTATTTTCCTTTTTTGCCGCCTTTTCCATTTTGTCTTCGCCGCTGTCACCTTGGGCGATATCATCATCTGTGAGATGTCCGACGTCTGTGATATTTTTGATCATGCGAACTTCAAAACCGCGATAGACTAGATAACGTCTGATGAGGTCGGCATTTGCATATGCACGTAAATTGCCGATATGGATATAGCTGTAAACCGTCGGTCCGCACGTGTACATGCCAACTTTTCCGGGGTTGATCGGTATAAATTCTTCTTTTTGTTTTGTGAGAGTATTGTGAAATTTTAGCATAAAAAAACATAACAATTATCTAAGATTACTGTAACATAAGAAGAAATTTTGTGCTATGAGATCTTCTAAATCCATTTTGCAATTTTGAAGATGATGAATGTGATGATCGATATGAAAATGATCGTTCCCAAATGCATCAAAACGGTGATGGGATTATCTTTCAATGGATGATCTGCAAAATTTACGCCAAAAAAATTCAAGTACGCTGTAATTGGAATCCAAAGAACGGAAAAAACTGTGATAATACGCATGCGATGATTGATCTTTTCTGAGAGGAGAGAATTGTTCGTTTTCTCCAGTGACACGATCGTTTCTTTGGCACTTTCCAGATCGTTCCACAGGCGAATATTCGTGCCGATCAAATCTTGGTAATACATTTTGATGTCATCCGGCACAACGCCGTTTGGTTGAGATATGATCGATTCTATGATCGAGCGTTGTGGCATGAGAGTGCGACGAAAATTGAGAATATCACGTTTGATAATGCTGATCTCGCGAACCATCTTTCGTTCATCGCCATTGAAAATTCCCTCCTGCACATCGTCAATGTGTTGTACAACATGATCCAGGCGCGGAAAACATGATTCTGTCAAAATGCGAAAAATTTCATAGAGAAGATGCGCTGTAGAATGGATCATGTATGTGCGGCGTTTACCTTCGCTTTTTTGCAAGCTGTCAAAAAATGTACGTAATTGGTAGATGTCTTTTTTGTGTCCGGTGATCAGATGTGTTTTGGTGAGGAGGATATCGATCTCACCGGCATATGTCGTGCGACGTTCAGTGTCGAAAAGAGGAATGTGAATTGTGAGGAAGAGGCAATTACTATATTTGGTTGCACGCGCGCGATATGTAGGGGTAATAAATTCCTCAATTGCAAGCGGATGCACGTTAAAATTTTCACGAATGTATTCAATGTTGTGTTTGGAGGGATTTTCAATGTCAATCCATGTGATATCTTCGTGTTTTACAATATTCATAATTTTTATTTTTCTGTGAATTTCTTTCATTCTATCAATTTTTTGATGTTTTGACAAAGAAATTATAATGTTGCAATATTTACGGTTTTATAATATAATATTTAATTATTGTTAGTTTTGTATGAAAATAGTTATTTTAAAATTAATTAAGATATATCAAAGGACATTATCACTGGATCATGGTCCGTTAGCATGGATCTATGGTGAGCGATTGTGCCGATTTCATCCAACATGCTCTATGTATACCTATGGCGCCATTGAGCGCTTTGGTGTAGTACGCGGTATATGGATGGGCATGAAACGGATCGTGAGATGTCATCCATGGAACCATGGAGGTTATGATCCTGTCCCGAAAAGGTAATTATGCAGTACGTGTGGGTACACAATATCAAATCAACAAAAGGAGATGTCGTATGCACGAAACGTCGGAATTCTTTTCAAAGACACAAGCGTTGCACATGATTGAAAAAGTGGTGGGTTTTCCAAAACCGCAGCCACGGTTTCTCTCGTGGTATTTTCGCGAGTGTGATGGTTTGTATATGCCAATCGTGAATTTTACTTCGCTTTCAAAGGAGATTAGGGAACGCAAGTTGGTGCGAAAGTTAAGTTCAGTATTACATCTTGATCATACAAGCTGTGAAAGACAAGCTGTAATAGTTGAGATATATGGCGTTATCAAAAAACACGAGCTTTTGTCAGAAACAGAAACATCTAGCAGAGGTGAACAATGAAAGAAAGTATGGCGCAAAGTTTTTATGGATGGCCTACGATCAGGGGAAATGCAGAACAGCATGCAAAATGGACTCCCAACATTTTTGCGAGAGAATATGTGATACGCACTGTACCTTCGCATGTTATGAAAGTGGTTGTTCAATGTGATTGTCCAGAACATACGTGTCAGATCTTACCTGATGATGATGGAGCATATCAAATTGTGCTCAGTAAGGGTGCCCGGATCATTTTACCACTCCGAAAGAATGGATGTGGTGGCAGACATGATGTGTCTATTTGTGTTGATAACAAAGGAAAATTGTGCGTCGAGCGGATGCCTCTCAATTGATATATATGCATAGATAAGAGTATAAGCTGGATAATGGTCACGATCATTGTCCAGCTTTTTTTGACGTATGATTAGCACTCTCTTGACAAGAGTGCTAATCATATTTTATACTGGCAATATGAATGATAGACAATCAAAAATTCTTGTAGCGGTGATCGAAGAATACACGAAAACTGGATTACCTGTTGGCTCCTCTGTTTTGGTTGATCAATATGGATTTCAAGTATCGCCCGCGACACTGCGTAATGACATGGTTCATTTGGAAGAGGCTGGAATGCTTTACCAGCCACATACCAGTGCGGGAAGAATTCCCACAGATGCCGGGTATAGATATTTTGTGGAAGAAGTGATGCCTGATAGGCAGTTAACAAAAAAAGAACAACAGTCATTACAAAAAGAGCTATTGCAGCTCAAAGCACAAAATACACGACTGACACGCACTACAGCAAAACTTCTAGCAACACTTAGTGGTTATGTGGCAGTGAGTGGAGTGCCACGCAAGAACGAGTTTTCAGAATTTGGATTAAGGTCACTTCTGCGAGATGTGGAGGTGGATGAACTGGATGATCTGTGTTGTTTGGCAGAAAGTTTGGATTATATCGATGAACGGTGTGAGAGTTTGATGCGGGAATTGGCAGATGGTGAAACAAAGATATTTATTGGCGCCGATAATCCAATCAGTAAGACAACGAGTTATTCGATGGTAGTGGGGCAATATGAACGAGATGGAGAGAAGGGAATTGTGGCATTGATCGGTCCGAAAAATATGTCATATGAACGCAATAAGTCACTGATCGATTATGTGAAGAAGATCCTTGGAGGTGTAAGTGCATTTTTGATCGTTATAATCGTATAAATAACATACTAATGAAAAAAGAAAAATTTGAAGAAATAAAACGTCAATTATTTCGCATATCCCAGAAGGCATTGGTCTATAATGCACAGAATGAAAAATTTTTATTGCTTCGCATTGCACAGCCGGCACGTGATCCGCAAAAGAGAGATGCACACTTGTATTGGATGAAAAAATATGGTCCCTGGGATTTGCCGGGTGGACATGTGGATGATGGTGAGAATGATCTGGATGCGGCGTTTTTGCGAGAGGTCATGGAAGAGTGTGGCATCACAAGTATTTCTGATAAAGAAATGTGCCATACGGAGCTGATCATAAATCCACATGCAAATCACGCAGCGATCAATGTGATCTATCTTGTGCATTACAGTGGTGATATCGTGCTGAGTCCGGAACATACGGAATTTCAATGGATGTCAATGCAAGAGATCATGGAAAATAAAGAAGTGAAGAAATGGATCAAAGATTCTGTGTTAAAAGCAATGGAACTGAAAGAGCTGCATGAATCAGATGGGCGATGGAAGCGATGTATGGCGGATTTTGACAATTATAAGAAAAGACAAGTAGAAAATCAAAAAGAATTTATCGCATATGCGGCAGAAGGTGTGATCACGGATATGCTACCAGTTGTTGATAACTTTCATGCTGCCACAGACCATATTCCAGAAACAGAAAAAGATAATCCATGGGTGACGGGAATCATGTACATTCAACAACAAATGGAAAAAATATTTGAGGAAAAAGGTGTTTCGCGCATGGCGGTAAATATTGGCGATGAGTTTGATCCGCGTACAATGGAAGCAGTTACAAATGATAAAGAACAAGATTTGTCGGATGATATGAAAGTGATCAAAATTGCACAACCGGGATATAAAATTGGTGAAAAGGTTTTGCGACCCGCGCGCGTAGTACTTGGAAAGAATGAATAGTGAAGATCATAAAATGATAAGAATTAAAAAAGAGAGGAGGTGAACACATTATGACAAGAGAAATCATACGTTTTACACCAGCAACAGATATCGATCGATTTTTCAATGAAGGGTTTTTCCCTTTTACTGCGCAGAATTTTGCGCCGGCAATCGATGTATATCAGGATAACGATGCACTCATTGTGGAAACATCGCTTCCTGGCATTGATCCGAATAAAGTCGATATCTCTGTGGAAAATGATGTGTTGACGATCTCGGGCGAAACGAAGGAAAAAAAGGAGGTTAAACGCGAAGATTATTATCGCAAAGAGATCCGTCAAGGATCATTCTCACGATCAGTGATTTTGCCTGTTGCCGTTAAGGGTCAGGAAGCTGATGCGGAATATGATAACGGTATGCTCAGCATCAGATTGCCAAAGGCAGAGGAGGCAAAACCAAAGAAGATTGCTGTGAGCATAAGAGAAAAGAAATAGGTGATCGTCTGATCACATCTCCTCTCACTGCGAATTATGTGGGAGGGGAGAAAGAAAAGATGATACAACGAAAATCGTAACATTTTTTATATAAGTAAATTAATTAATAGAAATTATATGGGTAAAATTCTCGGTATTGATCTTGGTACGACTAACTCTGCAATGGCGATCATTGAGGGGGGGAAGCCAGAGATCATCGAAAACAAAGAAGGTAATCGCACAACACCATCTATGGTCGCGATCAATAAAAATGATGAGCGACTTGTGGGTCTTTTGGCGAAGCGTCAAGCAGTGACGAATCCAAATAACACACTTTTTAGCATTAAGCGTTTTATCGGTCGTCATTTTGACGATGCAGAAGTACAAGCTGATATAAAACTGTCACCGTACACTCTGGTAAAAGCAGATAATGGGAGCATTAAAGTAAAGATGGGTGGTAAAGATTATACGCCACAGGAAGTAAGCGCAATGATCTTGGGTAAACTAAAAGCAGATGCGGAAGCAAAGCTTGGTGAAAAGATCGAGGAGGCAGTGATCACTGTACCGGCATATTTTGATGATGCACAACGCAAAGCAACAAAAGAGGCTGGTGAGATCGCCGGACTCAAGGTGCGTCGCGTGATCAATGAGCCGACAGCTGCAGCGCTTGCATATGGGTTTAATAAGAAAAATGATGAACAAATTGCTGTATATGACCTAGGTGGTGGAACATTTGATGTGTCGATTCTTGAGGTGAGTAACGATACGATCGAGGTAAAAGCGACAAATGGCGATACACATCTTGGTGGTGATGATTTTGATCAGATCTTGATCAAATGGATATTGGATAAATTTAAGAAATCCGAGGGCATTGATCTGGCTAATGATAATTTGGCATTGCAGCGTGTTAAGGAGGCGGCTGAAAAAGCAAAGATCGAACTTTCATCTGCTGAGCAGACGGAGATCAATCAACCGTTCATCACAACAAGTGATCATGGTCCAAAGCATCTTGTGATGACACTTACACGTGCAAAATTGGAAGAACTTGTACATGATCTTGTGCAAAAAACACTTATTCCAACGGAAAAGGCATTGAAAGATGCTGGATTTAGCAAGGGTGATATCGATGAAGTGATCTTGGTTGGTGGTATGACACGTATGCCGATCATTCAGAAGACTGTAGAACAGTTCTTCGGTAAAAAACCAAACATGACAGTAAATCCGGATGAAGTTGTGGCAGCAGGAGCAGCTATTCAAGGTGGTGTGTTTCAGGGTGATGTCAAAGATGTGCTTCTTCTTGATGTAACACCTCTTACGCTTGGTATAGAGACGATGGGTGGTGTGCGTACACCGCTTATCGATAAGAACACGACAATTCCTGCAAGTAAATCGCAAGTATTTTCAACTGCAATGGATAACCAACCGAGTGTGGAGATTCATGTGTTGCAAGGGGAGCGTGAAATGGCATCAGACAACAAAACTCTCGGGCGCTTTATCCTGGATGGTATTCCACCGGCACCGCGAGGTATTCCGCAAGTTGAGGTAACGTTTGATATCGATGCAAATGGCATTCTCAATGTACGGGCTGTGGATAAAGCCTCCGGTAAAGAACAATCGATCAAAATCGAAGGCTCATCTGGACTTTCCAAAGAAGAAATTGAACGTATGAAGAAAGATGCAGAAGCGCATGCAGAAGAAGATAAAAAGAAGAAGGAGCTTGTGGAAATTCGTAACGCAGCAGACACGCTTGTTTTCACAACAGAAAAAGCAATGAAAGATGCCGGTGAAAAATTAACAGAGGAGGAGAAAAAACCTGTGCAAGAGAAAGTTGATGCACTGAAAGAAGTTCTCAAAGATACGAGCGCAGATGGTGAGAAGATCAAAAAGGCGACAGAAGAGCTTTCAACAGAAGCACAAAAGATCGGGGAAAAACTTTACAAAATTGCGCAAGAGGCAGCTGACAAAGAAAAAGCTGCTGCAGCCGATTCTGCAAAAGCAGAAGATGGGCCAAAAGATGCAGAAGTGGAGGAAGAGAAGAAATAATATTCTCGTCACATGTGACATACAAAAACAGGGATTTTATAGACCCTGTTTTTGTATGTGAAAATAGCAGATAACTTTTTGTATAAAATTATGTTATAATTTAAGCGGACATAACAGAATGTTGATCGTGTTCATGTGGTAAGGGTTAAATATAAGATCAAAAAAATCCTGAATCTTTAAAGTAAAATAAAAATAAAAAAATATGTATAGATTCAAAAATTCACAGAGCATTCTTTTATTTGTTATCATCGCCATTTCTTTTTCTATTTACCAGAAAGCAGAGGCTTTTACATGTGGCACTGACACTGTTTTCTATGGGGGTAAGAACTACCAAACTGTGCAAATTGATACGCAGTGTTGGTTTAGAGAAAACCTTAATGTAGGCACAAGAATTGTTGGTGCTACAATGCCAGATAATATAGCCCCAACTTTCAATGATCCAGCTACAGTTTCCAAATGGTGTTATGACAACACAGAAGCTAACTGCACCACAGATGGTGGACTATATTCTTGGGCGGAAGCTAACGCTCTTGCTAACACGTGCAATACCACCGCTTGCACTCCCACAGTGCCTAACCAAGGAATCTGTCCGACAGGGTGGCACATCCCCACTCACGATGAATATACTACTCTGGAAAGAGCTGTTTGTACTTCAGGCACTTGTAATGCTGATTTTCCATTTGACACGAGCACTACGGGTTGGCGTGGTACCGATGAAGGCACAAAATTGAAAACAATTTCTTCAACTACTTTCAGCAGTTTGCTAGTCGGCTATCGCGCTTCCAGTGGCGCTTTCGGCGGCCGTGGTATATATGGAACAGTATGGCAAGCATCACCTGATTCTGCTTCTTCTGCGTGGGCACGTGATTTAGGTTCTGGTTATGCCGCAATATATCGTTACACAGGTATTAAGACGTACGGATTCTCTGTTCGTTGCATTAGTGATTTCGAGGTGATTTCTATGGCATCCCTCACCACAACCCCCGCAACCTCCATCACAGAATACCAAGCAACTCTCAACGCATCCATCACCGCAATCGGTGCAAACAACCCAGAACGATCCATCCAACTCACAACAACACAAGGAAACTACACTTC
>DYDB01000018.1:0-4026 GCA_020718085.1 Micavibrio sp.
GAGAATATGCGGGATCTGTGACATATACGGCGACGGGGAGGCCATAAGAGTGTTATAATACATAATGTAAATAAAATATAAAAACATATGGGTGCTGCAGAAGGAACGAATCCAAAAAAAATTCGTACGATTGACCTGATCTTTGTTACAACAGTTACAGCATGTGGTGCATTGTTTTTTTTGATCGTGATGCGTGCAATGAATGGTGTTGCGCAAAATGTATGGCTTGTACCATTTTTTTGTGCCACAATTTATGTGGCCTTTCTATCCATTTTTGCTGTGAGTGTGGGGATCAAGAAATTGCTTTCACCAGTGATCTTCATTTCTCTTTTGCCAAGTGTGATTTTGATGCCGGTTATTGAACATATCATCGTTGTAATTTCCATGTATTTTATAATTATGTATGGATTATTGACGATGCGTCACACGCTTTTTAATTTATTGACCATAGATATGCGAACGATCGTGCGTAGTGGTATTTTTTATGTGAGTTTTGGGCTTATCGTGATCATAACTAGTCAGTATTATTTTCTTCTGAAAGAAAATGTGGACCATGTGTTCGATGCAAGTGAATACGTGAGTATGGTTAGTATGGTGACCGATATGGCTTTGAAAAAGAGTAATATTGAAAATGTGTCTATTGATAAATTGACGATTGACGATTTCTTGCATTTTGTAATTCAAGATGTATACAAGGACAAATCACAGGAGGGTGTCATTGCACCAAAACAGGAAAATAACATGGTTGTGCGGTGGGCAGGTAGTATGGGTATTGCGATTGAACAAATACAAAGTGATATAGAAATGCAGGCAGTGGAAAGCATGAGAAAGAACATTGCAACGAAAATTGGTCGTGATGTGCGTGGTGATGAATTGGCATCACGCGTCTTGTCCGAATTGGTCACTATGCAAATGCATGATGTGATCAAGGCAAACCCCACTCTTTATGAACATCGCGCAGGTATTTTTGCAACAATATTTTTTGTGATCCTCATGTCTATAGCATCTATTGGCAAGATGATCGCTGTTATTTTTGCACAATTCGGCTTTATGCTTTTGCGAGAATTGAAATTTATTCATATCGCAAAGACTCAAAGGGATGCGGAAGTAATTGCATTGTAGAACTGGAAGAAGTACATGAGTGCAACCGGGCATTTTGATTTTTGCCGGTCTTGAGGGTATGATGATATATAGTGTAAATAAGTAATGTATTCTTTTATGAAATCGATCATTGTGGGCTTTATTGGAGTACTGGCTTTTCTTTATTTGATCAATCCGACAGCAGGATTCTTTGAGCTTCTGCCAGATAACATTCCTTTGGTGGGAAATGTTGATGAGGTGACTGCAACAACTCTTTTGCTTGCGGCACTATCATATTTTGGTGTTGATTTTAGTCGATTATTTAAGCGGGAAGAAAAAAAATTGCAAGTAGCCAAAGAAGCGGAATATGAAGAAAAATAAGAAAGAATTGATCCATGCATTTGATGAACAATATGCGCGACTGAATGCGGCACAACGTAAGTCTGTCGATACGATTGAGGGACCTGTCATTGTAATAGCTGGTCCAGGAACAGGAAAAACGCAAATTCTTACAATGCGTATTGCAAATATCTTACGCAATGCGGGAGCAGGTGTTGAACCAGAAAATATCTTAGCACTTACATTTACCAATGCAGGCGTAATGGCAATGCGAACACGTTTAGCAACACTTATTGGTGCAGAAAATGCATATCGAGTCAATATTTGCACATTTCACAGTTTTTGTGAGGATCATATAAATCGTTTTTCGGATTTTTTTCCTTCAATTGCTTATGCACGTGTTGCATCGGAAGTTGAAAGAATCCATATAATTGAAAGAATTTTATCGGAAAATGAATTTGTTACACTAAAAACATTTGCAAGCGACTATCATTACACCAAAGATATCTTGTGGGCGATCGATCATTTAAAAAGGGAAGGTATATCGCCAGATGAGTTTATAATGCGTATTAACGCACAAGAAAAAGCAATCCTTGCAGATGAAAACTCTTATTTTAAACGTGCAACAAAGAAAAATAAAAAAGGTGATCTGAAGCCAATTGTTTTGCGTGCAGTAGAAAAGAATCGGGAGCTGGAGAGGGTTTATCGTTTGTATCAGGAAAATTTACAAAAAGATGACCTGTATGATTTTTCTGATATGATCGTTCAGGTGATTTTTGTGGCGGAAAATAATGATGATTTTTCATCCATGCTGCGTGAACAGTATCAATACATACTAGTGGATGAGCATCAGGATACAAATGATGGTCAAAATCGTATTATAGAAGCATTGACAGATCAATTATACATTGGAGATAGTCCGAATTTATTTACAGTGGGTGATGACAAGCAAGCGATTTATCGTTTTCAAGGAGCAAGTGTAGAAAATTTTTTGCGATTTGAAAAAAAATATCCAACTGCATCAGTGATACATTTGGAAGATAATTACCGTAGTGCACAGGGGATCTTGGATGAGGCACACGCACTTATTAGTGGTGGAGAAGGAGAAAAAAAACATAAAGAGCTTATTGCACAAAAAGACGAAAAAGCTCATGTTCGTGTGTTACAGTTTGAAACATATAAAGATGAACTCATTTCGATTGCGGAGGATATTAAAAAAAGATTAAGTGAGGGTGTAGTAGCATCTGATATTGCCGTCTTCTATCGTGAACATCGAAACGCAATGTACATAACAGAGGTATTTGAAAAAATGGGCATCCCATTTGATCTTTTAGCAAAACAAAATGCTCTGCAAGATAATGATATTAAAAAGTTGATCCTTCTTCTCAAGGTGATCAATGACCCATCAAATGACCAAAATTTATCTCGCTTTTTATTGACGGATCTGGCACATGTGGATGTGAATGATGCAATTGGTGTTCTTGACGCTTATCGACACGCACCGTGGGCGCAATCGTTGTATAGATTTTTGACGGAAGGGAATCATGTTCAAGAAATATCACTGATAAATGATGCATCTTTTGGTGCATTGTGTGTATTTATAAAAAAACAAAAAGAATTAGTACAAAGTATGTATTTTGTAGATTTTTTTGAAAATCTTGTACGAGAATCCGGTTTTTTATCCTTGATATTTTCACGTATTGACCACGCATTTATTTTAGAAAAATTGGGAAAATTGTTTGATGAAGTGAAGGAGGCTGCTTTACAAAAAGAAGGGTTTTCTTTACATGATCTGGTTTTACTTCTTGATACATTTGAAAAATATGATCTATCAATGGATGTCATACGACATGTGCAGGGGTGTGGTGTGCAACTTATGACAGCACATGGATCAAAAGGTTTGGAGTTCGAACATGTGTATATCACAAATGTGGTACATGGATTATGGGGAGGTAAAAGGAAAATCAAAAAATTTCATTTACCAATTGATACTTTCTCGGGTAATAGTGAGGATGAAAGAAGACTTTTTTACGTGGCGATTACACGTGCAAAAAGATCTTTGACAATTTCTTATGCAAAACGCGATGCAACTGGACGAGAAAAATCGCCATCGCTCTTTATCTCAGATCTTTCTGCCGATCTGATAGATATGGAATTGATGGTGGGAGATAAGTATGACATCTATTTTTTACCACGCATGAGAAGTGTGCTTTCTTTAACATCAGAGAATTTTATTCGTGAAAAATTTTTGCATACGCCACTTTCGGCAACAGCATTAAATAACTATTTTGATTCTCCACTGAAGTATTTTTTTCGCAATCTTGTGCGATTGCCAAGTATACAGAATAAAACAATGATCAAGGGATCCGTGATGCATGCCGCATTGGAGAATTTTTTTGCTCTGTCCAAAGCACAAAACCAAATTCTCCGCGAAGATGAACTGATCTTACAGTTTGAGCGTATGATAAATGTAATGCGGGTACCTCGTGAATATAGCGCATCAATCAAAAAAAGTGGCACGGAGGCTCTACGAGGATATTATCAAAGATATGTAAAGGAATTTGTTTTTGATGCGGAGTTAGAAAAAAGAATTACCGGCATACCATT
>DYDB01000018.1:4037-6423 GCA_020718085.1 Micavibrio sp.
ATGGTAATGAGATCTTGCTTACAGGCGCAATCGATAAAATGGAACGGTTGTCAGATGGCACATTTTCTGTGGTTGATTATAAATCCGGGAAGCCGTGGAGCAAAAAGACGCCAAAGGAACGAGAGGCACTTAAAAGGCAGGTCGTTTTTTATAAATTGCTTTTGGATTTATATCATGATGGACAATATAACATGACTAGTGGAGTTCTGGATTTCATCGAACCGCATCCGCAAACGCATGAGTACGAGCGAGAAACGATCTCTGTTCTATCAGAAGATGTGGAAAATGTTAAAAAAGAAATTAATTTTTTTGCACAAGATGTGCTTTCCGGAAATTTTTTATCTAAAGATATTGTAAATACATATAGAGATCAACAAATCGAGGAATACACTTCACTTTTGCAAATACTGACAAAACGTGTATCTTGCGATGACGAGTGTGATGCGATATCATTTTAATGTAGATTTATAAACTTTTTAAGAAATATGATCAAAAATTTTATTGACGGAGAAGTCTTACAATATGAAATATGGCACAATACTGTTGCGTCATATTTTGATGTGGCTATTTATTTTATTATTTCATTGATCATTTTGTATCTTATACAAAAGGTTCTATTACAGCGTTTCGCTGACTTTGCGCAACGCACAAAAACTGAAATTGATGATGTGTTTATCGAGTTCATTCGTTCAATTCGGCCGCAACTATACATAATATTATCGATCTATGTGGCATTACAATCTCTCGAGCTTGTAAATGCGGTTAAAAATATACTAAACGTGATCGTGATCGTTGTTGTAATTTTTCAGATCACTCGCTCATTGCAAGTAATCGTGGAATTTATTGCCAAACGTATGAGTGCGGATGAGCATGATGAACACACAAAAAGTGCAGCGCATCTATTAGGGGCATTATTGACAGTTGTCATTTGGATCTTTGGCATTTTAATGATCCTATCAAATATTGGCGTGAACGTTGCATCGCTTATTGCAGGAGTCGGTATTGGCGGTATTGCAATTGCATTTGCGGTAAGGGAAGTGTTGGCAGATCTCTTTTCTTCATTTGCGATTTATCTTGATAAACCGTTTAAGGCGGGAGATATTATCAAAATTAATGATGATACGGGAGAAGTGAAGAAAATTGGCATCAAAACGACGCGCATTAAATCTGCCACGGGAGAGGAGATTATTATTTCCAATCAGGATCTCACATCGTCTCGGGTGCATAACTTCAAACATTTGGATCATCGTACGGTCACATTTCATTTTGGTGTGCCATATACAACATCAACAGAGAAATTACGTGAGATCCCACATCTCATTTCAAACATGATCAACAAAATAGATGACGTACATTGCAAGCGGGTGCATTTCAAGAGTTTTGGGGAAAGGGCATTGGAGTTTGAGATCGTCTACGTCGTCGAAACCAGAAAATATAGTGTTTATATGGACAGACAACAAGAAATTAATTTAAATATCAAAGAACTGTTGCATGAATTAGGTGTGGCATTAGTACATCGTGCAGATCTTGCGATCTCCGAGGAGTGATCATTCTCGATAATTTTCCAGTTTCATGCTAAAATAAAAACATAAAAAATAAAAAGAACTTCTATGAACCATAAACTCAAAACCTTTCTCATTGCAGGATTTGCCATCCTGCTGTTTGTCTTTGTAACGGTCATTTTTCTCTATACACCCGTAAGAGAAAAATTTGCAAAAAAGCAAACAATAACTACACAAGAACCGGATGGCAAACTTCCAGAGCTCATCTGTAATTACCAAAATGATCAGGAAGCATATGCAGATGCCATTACCACACAAAATGTCAATCAATGTGCGTGCATCAAAGATGAAACGCTCGTAGAAACATGCAAATCCACGGCAATGGACGTCATGTTCTACACCAATGCCATCAATCACATCGACAAAACGCTCTGTGATAAGATCAATAATCCAGAACAAAAAACAGCATGTATTCTAGTTGTGGAGGATAGTGTAAAACAATTGACAGAAAAAGATCCACAATATCTCGCAGCAATGTATGCATCCACACACAATGAAAATGCTATTGCGGTCTATGAAAAGCTCACGCAAGAGGATCAAACAAATATTGATAACTTCATCACGCTCGCACTTTCCTATGCAGAAAAAGGATTAAAAGAACAAGAACAAGGCAAGGATCAAACACCATATGTCCAAAAAGCTTTCCAGACAATTGAAAAGGCAAAAGCGATCGATCAGAACAATGCAGAGGTCTACAGAGTAGAGGCATATATCAATGAGATCAAACCGGATCACAGTGCCGCACTTACGCTCTATGACAAGGCGATCACACTAGATGCAAACAATATTCTTGCCTATGCCGGCAAGGGACACACGGAAAGAAT
>DYDB01000006.1:0-797 GCA_020718085.1 Micavibrio sp.
CAATTCACCCATGTCTCCCAGAAGAAAGATCACACCGACAGGTTTTGCGCTTAACAGCAATAGGCTCAATGGACTCCAATCAGCAGAAAATGGTGCAGATGCACATATTGTTGCTACCGACAGTACAGGAGACCTCACGCTGACAGGAGATCTTCTCCCAACTACAGATGACACATATACACTTGGTGACACTACACACAGATGGCAAGACCTCTTCCTTGGACCAAACTCATTGCATATGGGCACAGACGGTGATGAGGGCATCTTAAGTTATGACACCACAAACAACGTCTTTAATTTCAACACAGCTGCCATATTTGGCACGACAACAAACAATGTGGCAGGAACCATTCGTTACAATGGCACGGACTTTCAAGGATACAATGGTACAAGCTGGCTCTCGCTTACAGCAACAGGTTCTGGCACATTGCCAACCACATGCGCAGACGGACAAATGGCCGTCTATGATGCGGATACCACATCATGGATCTGTGCAGATGGCACAACAGGATCAGGTTCAACACAAACCACAGTGACACTCTCTCAAGGAGAATCCACAACCCTTACAGGCACATCAGTGGTCAATATCTCAGAATCAGGTAGTGGCAACAATGCTACAGAAGATATCACGTATGCACATGAAGACAACTACACACAAGAAGATCTCAGAGATGGAGATATTACGCATTTTCAGGTGGATCTGGTGGATAGTGGAAGTGGTGCTGGGGCTGATTTGGCTACGGGAGGTTCTGCGAGTGCGAGTAATTACACAAACGCTTCGTATATTCCAAGTTATG
>DYDB01000006.1:907-72847 GCA_020718085.1 Micavibrio sp.
CGAGTGCGAGTAATTACACAAACGCTTCGTATATTCCAAGTTATGCTTTTGATGATAATAATGTTACATCTTGGTTAGTTTCAACAACTACTACTAGTTGGTTACAGTATGATCTTGGTTCCGGAAATGAAGCAATCGTTTATGAATATTCTATTAGAGATGGTTATGATGTAACTGCAAATCCAAAAGATTGGACTTTTCAAGGTAGTCTCGATGGTAATACATGGGTGACATTGGATACACGAAATGCACAGATGAACTGGCTGGATAATGAAAAGAGAAACTATACTGGATTTACCAATAACACAGCGTATAGATATTACAGAATAAATATCACTGTTAACAATGGAAATGCTAGTTATACAACAATTGGAGAGATGGAATTGTTCACTTTACAACACAATAATGCCGGACACTTTGAAAATGTATCTGGCGACACAGTATCGATTGGATCCGGTAATACAGCGCCAAAAGTACGTGTGGGATCTCGATTTCAGATGGAAGATAAATGGTATATCGTCTCAGATATTGTCGGAAATGGCGCGGCAGAAAGTGCGGTGAAATTTCAAGGAGATGTGCAAATTGGCACTTATCCGGTTGACGTGATCTATGGAACGGGATTTGGTGATGAAGGTGCGTCATCTGCAGTGGGAGAGTTCTTAGGTGTAAAATATACGGCGGATATTGCCACTAGTGGTTCTGCGAGTGCGAGTAATTACACAAACGCTTCGTATATTCCAAGTTATGCTTTTGATGATAATAATGTTACATCTTGGTTAGTTTCAACAACTACTACTAGTTGGTTACAGTATGATCTTGGTTCCGGAAATGAAGCAATCGTTTATGAATATTCTATTAGAGATGGTTATGATGTAACTGCAAATCCAAAAGATTGGACTTTTCAAGGTAGTCTCGATGGTAATACATGGGTGACATTGGATACACGAAATGCACAGATGAACTGGCTGGATAATGAAAAGAGAAACTATACTGGATTTACCAATAACACAGCGTATAGATATTACAGAATAAATATCACTGTTAACAATGGAAATGCTAGTTATACAACAATTGGAGAGATGGAACTCTTCAAAAAAACCCTCGGCAACTACACTGGTGCATACGTTACAACTATTACAAATCAAGACGGGCTTGATTCCACAAACTGGACAGACATCAACTCAGCAGATGTTACAGAAGATCCTAATTCTCAGGATATTTATTATGCACTCAGCTTCACCAATAGATCCACATTCACCATCTGGACTGGTTCTGTATGGCGGACAATTGCATCTAAAGATCCATCAGTGCATGGAGTTGCAGGAGATGCGGATTGGTATTACAGAAATAATGCAAGTACATGGAGCAAATCAGGTATTGAGAACAATGCAAACAGTGCCATAAGCAAAGCTGTGCAATACACCAACAATCAAATGACCGGCACAGAACTTGAAGATATCAGTGACAGTGATTGGGAATACGCAGGAGGATTCACCACATCCCAAACCATGTTTGATGTGGCCACAACTTTCTATTCAGACAGTGACGCACAAAACCCCAGCATCAATCGTATTCGCATGAATTTCGATACCAATGGCTACACATCCAAAACAATCGGGGAAGACTATGAGGTATTTCAAAATTCTGCAACAGGAGAACAAACACTCACAATTACGAAAAAAACAGAAGGCACAGCAACCGTGATCATCACGACAGCATCTGCAACCGGTGGATCAAATCCTGGCGTCACATCATTCACCGCACTTACAGATACACCCGCAAACTTCTCTGCAAACAGGATCCTCTTCACAAATGCAACCGCAACTGCGCTCATAGATGATGCAAGCTTCACATACGACGGATCAAATCTCCACATTGGAGGCTCGCTTACACTTGGACATGATACGGCAGCATGTGACATGACCAAGGAAGGATCTATGCGCTACAATGATGCATCGCAAATCATGGAATTCTGTAATGGGACAAGTTGGGGTGCATTTGTCGCCGGATCACCAAGTGCAGGATCAGCAACAAGTACACAACCATACTTACTGGAAGGATCATGGGTCAATACATCCGCGACACTGCCTGCAGTATTATCTGCATCACAAACTGTGGTCATCGGTGACTACATCTATCTCTTTGGCGGGCTCAATGCAACTACGGCAACCAATATTATCTATCGTGCACCAGTCACTGATCCGACAAATTGGGCTAATACAGGAGCAACGTTGCCGGGTAATCTATATTCTTCTCAAGTTGCAGTGATCGGTGACTATGTGTATCTCTTTGGTGGACACAATGGTACATCTGCAACCAATGTCATCTACCGTGCACCGCTAACTAATCCTACAACATGGGTAAATACAGGAGCGATCTTACCTGGTAATTTAATGTTTTCACAATTAGCGATTATTGGAAGTTACGTATATCTCTTTGGTGGGAGTACCGGTAGTGCAACTAATGTGATTTATCGTGCATCCATCGCTGATCCAACAGCATGGGTCAACACAGGTTCAACACTTCCAGGAAATTTGTCTTATTCTCATGTAGCAGTGATCGGTGATTATGTCTATCTTTTTGGCGGTTACAATGCTGGAGCATTGAATGTTATTTATCGCGCACCTGTATCAGCACCAACAAGTTGGATCAATACAGGTTCTGTGTTACCAAATTCTTTTGATGCAAGTCAACTCGCAATAATCGGAAATAGCATTTATCTCTTTGGTGGATTTAACGGTACCACTGCTCTTTCTGCAATTTATCGTGCATCAACAGAAAATCCCACATCATGGACAACAGCGTCATCTGGTATTCCTGCGGCGTTACTCAGTTCTCAATCAGCGATCATCGGAAACGATATTTATCTCTTTGGTGGTAGCAACATCGGTTCGACTCTTGCAACCTCCAGCGCCATCTACCGCGCAGAGATCAAAACAGACTATCCCTCTCTCGCATCTATGCCAAACTGGAAAACCAGATATGCAGAATCAGCAGGCACAGAATTATTCACATCAGCCATCTGGGATGATGATGGAGACACGGGCATCCAAACAGAAAAAAATGCGGATGATGACACACTCAGATTTACTATTGCAGGTAGTGAAAAAATGTACATCAATTCCGCAGGCAACCTCACACCATCTACAAACAACACAATTTCACTAGGTTCTTCTACAAATAGATGGAAAGACCTGTACCTCAACTCAAATTCTCTTCACATTGGTACAGACGGTAATGAGGTCACACTCAGTTACAATGAAACAACGCAAACATTAGAAACAAACAGAGCAATCAAAACCGCAAGCTCTATTCAACTTGGCAATGACACCGCAGGATGCTCAATTACAAAAGAAGGATCCATGCGCTACAACAACACGACAAAGACAATGGAATTCTGTGACGGCACAGATTGGGGTGCACTTGCAGCAGGAAGTGGAGGGGGAATTGATCAGCCGACGCTTTTGGAGAGCAGTTGGGTGAATACCGGAAGTACATTGCCGGGGAATTTGATGTGGTCGCAATCAGTAATAATAGGGGAGTATAATTATCTTTTTGGAGGATATACAGCAAATAATACTGTCGGAAATGTGATCTATAGATCACCAATATCTGATCCAACTTCGTGGACAAACACAGGGTCAGTTTTGCCGGGAAGTCTAGCAGCTTCTCAAGCTGCAGTCATCGGTGATTACGTGTATCTTTTTGGTGGGTATACTGGATCAGCGGCTACTAATATTATTTATCGCGCCCCAATTAACAATCCAACTGCATGGGTGAACACAGGAATGATGATCCCAGGAAACTTGTATAGATCACAGTTGGCTATTGTTGATGACTACGTCTATCTATTTGGGGGGCATAATGGAACGGCTGCAACCAACATTATATATAGTGCATCAATATCTGATCCAACAGTATGGACAAATACAGGTTCTGTTTTACCGGGAAATTTATTTGACTCACAGTCGGTAGTGATCGGAGATTATATATATCTTTTTGGAGGCAGCACAGGCTCTGTCACAAATGTTATTTATCGCGCATCAGTCTCTAGTCCAACTACGTGGGTAAATACAAATTCGACTCTTCCGATCAATCTAAGTGCGTCACAAGTAGCGGTTATCGGAGACTATTTGTATCTCGTAGGCGGGTATACTACTGCGTACGCTAATGTAATCTATCGCACTTCTGTATCCAATCCAACATTATGGACTAATGTCAATACAGTGTTGCCGGGGAATCTGGGTTATTCACAAACTGCAATTATCGGTAATCACATTTATCTTTTTGGAGGGGAGAGTACGGGAACCACTCCGCGAAACCTCATCTACCGCGCAGAAATCAAATCAGACTACCCATCCCTCGCACAAAACCCAAGTTGGAAAACAAGATATTCCACAAACGGAAGTGGTTCCACCACATCCCTCAGCTCACTCTGGGATCTCGACAATGATACAGGTATTCAAGTAGAAGAAAGTGCAGACGAAGATATGATTAGATTTGATACAAACGGTACAGAAAAAATGCGTATCGATTCACTCGGTAACCTCACACCATCCACAAACAACACCATCTCACTCGGTTCCTCCACAAACAGATGGAAAGACCTGTATCTAAACTCAAACTCTCTTCACATCGGTACAGACGGAAATGAAGTAATCTTAAGTTACAATGAAACAACGCAAACTCTTGAAACAAATAGATCAATTAAAACCGCAAGTTCCATTCAACTTGGCAATGACACCGCAGGATGCTCAATCACAAAAGAGGGATCCATGCGCTACAACAACACGACAAAGACAATGGAATTCTGTGATGGTACAGATTGGGGTGCACTTGCAGCAGGAAGTGGAGGAGGGATTGATCAGCCGACACTTTTGGAGAGTAGTTGGGTGAATGCAGGGAGTACGTTGCCAAATGGAATCGTTGGTGGACATCATGCAATCATAGGTGATTACATCTATTTATTCGGTGGACACAATGGAACAGTGTCCGTAAGTACAATTTATCGAGCTCCGGTTTCCAACCCAACAAGCTGGACTAATACAGGTTCTGTGTTGCCTGGAAATCTGTATCAAGGACAATTAGCGATAATAGGTGATTATGTTTATATATTTGGTGGAAATAACGGATCTGTTACAAATGTTATTTATCGTGCTCCCGTTACAAATCCAACTGCATGGGTTAATACTGGCACAACTATTCCATCTGCTTTAGCCACATCAAATGTAGCGGTTATAGGTGGTTATGTATATTTGTTTGGTGGATATACCGGATCTGCATATACAAATGTTATTTATCGTGCTCCCGTTACAAATCCAACTGCATGGGTTAATACAGGTTCAATACTTCCAGGAGCATATCAATCCAAGTCATTAATCATTTCAGGCGATTATTTATATCTCTTTGGCGGATGGAATGGAACATCTGCTAATGTAATTTATCGTGCGCCGGTTTCCAATCCGACAAGTTGGTCAAATACAGGTTCGACATTACCAATATCAGTTCATGGACAAGATATGGTGGTAGTTGGTGATTATATCTATATGTTTGGAGGTTATACAACTGCTACTGTAAACACTATTTATCGAGCTCCAGTTTCCAATCCGACAAGTTGGTCAAATACGAATGCAATTTTGCCTGTGAATTTATATTATCAGAGCATGTTTGTTTCCGGTAATTATATATTTCTTTTGGGCGGTTCGACCAGTTGGCCAACAGCACTCAACACCATCTACCGCGCAGAAATCAAATCAGACTACCCATCCCTCGCACAAAACCCAAGCTGGAAAACAAGATATTCCACAAACGGAAGTGGTTCCACCACATCCCTCAGTTCACTCTGGGACCTCGACAGTGATACAGGTATTCAAGTAGAAGAAAGTGCAGACGAAGACATGATCAGATTTGATACCAATGGTACAGAAAAAATGCGTATCGATTCTCTCGGCAATCTCACACCATCCACAAACAACACAATTTCACTAGGCTCTTCCACAAACAGATGGAAAGATCTTTACCTAAACTCAAACTCTCTTCACATCGGTACAGACGGCAATGAGGTCACACTCAGTTACAATGAAACAACTCAAACGTTGGAAACAAATAGATCAATTAAAACCGCAAGTTCCATTCAACTTGGCAATGACACCGCAGGATGTTCAATTACAAAAGAAGGATCCATGCGCTACAACAACACAACAAAGACAATGGAATTTTGTGACGGCACAGATTGGGGTGCACTTGCAGCAGGAAGTGGGGGAGGGATTGACCAGCCGACGTTGTTGGAGAGTAGCTGGGTGAATGTGGGGACGATCGCACCTGGAGCTTTGCATGATCCACAGATGGTAGTGATCGGTGATTACATTTACCTCTTCGGTGGTAGTAATGGTGCATCAAATAACACGATCTATCGTGCGGCAGTCTCAAATCCAGATGTGTGGGTGAATACAGGTGCGGTGATCCCTGGTCCTTTGTATCATTCTCAGTCAGCGATCATCGGTGATTATGTGTATCTCTTTGGCGGATACACCGGAACTGCTGCAACCAATGTGATCTATCGCGCTCCAATTACTAATCCAACTGCGTGGGTAAATACAGGAAATACGTTACCAAGTAATTTGTACGGATCTCAGTTGGCAGTGATCGGTGATTATGTGTATCTCTTTGGCGGTGGAAATCCAGCTATATCCAATATCATCTACCGTGCCCCAATCACCAATCCGACCGCATGGGTCAACACAGGCTCAGTGATCCCAGGAGCTGTTCATATGCATAGATTATTGGTGATTGGTGAGTATATGTATATCTTCGGTGGACATACTGGATCTGCTTCTATGAATATTATATATAAAGCACCAGTTTCAAGTCCTACTACATGGGTGAATACAGGATCTGTTTTGCCAGTATCGATACATGCACAAGAAATGGCAGTCATCGGTGATTATCTCTATATGTTTGCAGGCAATACAACTGTTGCTGTTAATACAATTTATCGCGCCCCTGTCTCCAATCCAATTTATTGGGAAAATACAAATGCACTCACACCCGGTGCAACACATTATCAACGCGGTGGCATATTTGGTAATCGTATATATCTCTTCGGGGGAAGTGCGGCCAATGTCATCTACCGCGCAGAAATCAAATCAGACTACCCATCCCTCGCACAAAACCCAAGCTGGAAAACAAGATATTCCACAAACGGAAGTGGTTCCACCACATCCCTCAGTTCACTCTGGGATCTTGACAGTGACACGGGTATCCAAGTAGAAGAAAGTGTAGACGAAGACATGATCAGATTTGATACAAACGGTACAGAAAAAATGCGTATCGACTCACTCGGTAATCTCACACCATCCACAAACAACACAATCTCACTCGGTTCTTCCACAAACAGATGGAAAGACCTCTACCTCAACTCAAATTCTCTTCACATTGGTACAGACGGAAATGAAGTAATCTTAAGTTACAATGAAACAACGCAAACTCTTGAAACAAATAGATCAATTAAAACCGCAAGTTCCATTCAACTTGGCAATGACACCGCAGGATGCTCAATCACAAAAGAGGGATCCATGCGCTACAACAACACGACAAAGACAATGGAATTCTGTGATGGCACAGATTGGGGCGCACTTGCAGCAGGAAGTGGAGGGGGAATTGATCAGCCGACGCTTTTGGAGGACTCATGGGTAAATACGACAGCAACTTTACCAACAACGCTATATCAATCTCAAACTGCAGTGATTGGTGATTATGTTTATCTTTTTGGAGGATATGGCGCTACTATAACGAATGCTATTTATCGTGCCCCCATAACAAATCCAACTGCATGGGTCAACACAGGATCGGTGATCCCGAGCAATCTGTACAATTCTCAAATTGCAGTGATCGGTGATTATATCTATCTTTTTGGTGGACAAAATCCTTCTACGACCAATACTATTTTCCGGGCACCAATCTCAAATCCAACTGCATGGACAAACACGGGTGCGACATTACCAGGCGCTTTGGACGGCTCTCAAGTTGCTGTCATCGGCAGCTACGTCTACCTCTTTGGTGGGTATAATGGGTCTGCATATACAAATGTCATCTATCGAGCCCCTGTTTCCGATCCAACAGCGTGGGTGAATACAGGCAGTGTGCTCCCAAGCGCCTTGCGTGCCTCCCAAGTAGCAGTGATCGGCGACTACGTTTATCTTTTCGGCGGACATAATGGTTCTGCTGTGGTTAGTACAATTTTCCGTGCACCAGTCTCCAATCCGACAGCATGGGTAAATACCAATGCTACACTCCCTGGAATAAATCATTGGGCGCAAGTGGCAATCATCGGCGACTATGTCTATCTCTTTGGCGGACATAATGGTGCAGCACTTAATTCCATTTTTCGTGCACCAGTCTCCAGTCCGACATCATGGGTCAACACAACATCTGTTTTGCCGACGACAATGTATTATGCACAGCCGGTGACGATCATTGGCAACAATGTCTATCTCTTTGGTGGTTATAATGCATCTGGTCCTACCAATCTCATCTACCGCGCAGAAATCAAATCAGACTACCCATCCCTCGCACAAAATCCAAGTTGGAAAACCAGATACTCCACAAACGGAAGTGGTTCCACCACATCCCTCAGTTCACTCTGGGATCTCGACAGTGATACAGGTATCCAAGTAGAAGAAAGTGCAGACGAAGACATGATCAGATTTGATACAAACGGTACAGAAAAAATGCGTATCGACTCACTCGGTAATCTCACACCATCCACAAACAACACAATCTCACTCGGTTCTTCCACAAACAGATGGAAAGACCTGTATCTAAACTCAAATTCTCTTCACATCGGCACAGACGGCAATGAAGTAACTTTAAGTTACAATGAGACCACACAAACTCTAGAAACAAATCGTTCCATCAAAACACTGGGATCAATTCAATTAGGTGATGATGCATCAGCGTGCTCTATTACCAAAGAGGGTGCAATGAAATACAATAACTCTACGAAGGTCATGGAGTTCTGTGACGGCACGACATGGAGTGTGTTTGGCGGCGCAACAAGTAGTGGAGTAGAACAGCCAACATTGTTGGAGAGTTCTTTTGTGAGCGCAGGAACGACATTGCCGACTAATCTCGGCCAATCCCAAACTGCGGTCATCGGAGATTATATCTATCTCTTTGGTGGAAGAATTGCATCTGTATATACAAATGTGATTTACCGTGCACCTGTTACGAATCCAACAGCATGGACAAATACTGGCGCGACACTTCCAGGAAATCTCGGAATTTCTCAAATAGCTGTCATCGGCGACTACGCCTATCTCTTTGGCGGGTACAACGGATCTGCTTTTACCAATGTGATCTACCGCGCTCCAATCACCAATCCACTTGCATGGACAAATACAGGGGCAACGATCCCAGGTAATTTGGCTTACTCTCAAATAGCTGTCATCGGCGACTACGCCTATCTCTTTGGCGGATATAATGGTTCTACTTATCTTAACGTGATCTATCGTGCACCTGTTACGAATCCAACAGCATGGACAAACACTGGCGCGACACTTCCAGGAAATCTCGGAACTTCTCAAATAGCTGTCATCGGCGACTATGTCTATCTCTTTGGCGGGTACAACGGAACGGCTGTTACTAATGTTATTTATAAAGCGCCAATCTCAAATCCAACAGCATGGACAAACACTGGTTCAACTCTTCCAATATCGGTACATGCACATGAAATGGCAGTTATTGGCAACTACATCTATCTCTATGGTGGTAACACGACAGCTGCAGTAAATACCATCTATCGCGCTTCAGTCAATAATCCAACCAACTGGACTGATACACGTGCAGTGCTTCCAGGTGTATTACACTATTCACAATCAGCGATCATCGGTAATTACATTTATCTCTTTGGAGGCATCAATGCATCAGCTGATACAAATGTGATCTATCGCGCACAGATCAACAATAGCTACCCATCTCTCGCGCAAAATCCAGATTGGAAAACCAGATATGCTACAAGCGGTAGTGGTAGTGAAAGCACGGTCTCCCTCACATCTCTGTGGGATGATAATGCAGATACAGGCATCCAAGTAGAAGAAAGTGCAGACGAGGATATGATCAGATTTGATACCAATGGCACTCAGCGTATGTTCATTAGTGAAATTGGTAATATCGGTATTGGCACAACTACACTGCCAACAACAGCAAAGCTCCAAATTACTAGCGCAGCAAGCAATGCATCAAACACACTGTTCACCACAAACGATTATGCACTCAACACTACGGGATCATCCCTCGCAATTGATTTTGGTACAACCAGTGGTAACACCTACACACAACTCTCTGCAAAAAGCGCAGGTGGTTCAGCATGGAATAACCTCGTATTGCAAGGTGGTGGGGGAAATGTGGGAATTGGAACAACGACACCATCAGCACTTCTCGACCTTCAGAAAGCAGGTACAGCAAAATCTAATCTCGATATTCTCGAACTCACCAACAGTGCCAATGCAGCAGATATGGACACAACACAAACATCGATCCTCTTCAATCAATATTACTATGATGCAACTACACCGGCAGTAGCAGACTCAGCACGTCTTACAGTTGGCGCAGAACAGGATTGGACATCTACCGCTACAACGCAGGATTCTTTCATGTCATTTGCTACTGCACTTGATGGGGCACTTAGTGAAAAGGTACGGATTACGAGCGGGGGCAATATGGGGCTTGGAACGGGAACACCTGGGGCAACACTTGATATCGCAAGCCTAATAGGGTCCAATACTCCTGGTTTAAATCATAAGTTACGATTTTCATATGGAGGTACAGGCCTGTTTGGTTGGCGGGTAGATTCTGGTAATGCTACTTTAGTTTTGGATAGTTTCGATTATTCATCAGTGTGGAATCCAACGATATCAGTTCTAAGAAATGTTGGTTATGTAGGTATTGGCACGGCATCACCCACCCAAAAACTAACCGTCTACAACGGATCCACAACAGGCACCTACACCACAACAGGATGGGTCCACTCATCAGATGAAAGACTAAAAACCAACATCGCATCAATCGATGATCCACTACAAAAAGTCCTTCAACTCGATGATGTCTATTTCAATTGGAAGGCAAATCCAAATAGCGACAGACAAATTGGGTTCATCGCACAAGATGTGCAAAAGATCATTCCGGAAGTTGTCGTAGGAAACGACAAAGATGGCTATGGAATTTCTTATGGTAATATCACAGCACTTCTCGTGGGTGCAATGCAAGAACAAAACACACTCATCGAAACAAACACAAACGACCTTACCACAAAAGCCACAGCCACATCACTAGCAGACTTGCAAAATATGACAGATGCACAATTCACAGAAACATCTGAGATCCTGAAACAAGTTCAGGATGACACATTAGAACTCCAACAAGAAGCAAACACACAATCAAACATTCTCACACAAATTCAACTCGATCTCACAGAACTACAAGCAGGTATAGACATGCTCACAACACTTGGCACAATAGATGCACTCAAGCTCAGTGAACTTCTCGCAATCGATCCAAACACACTTCTCATCGCAACAGAAGAAGGCGATCTCACAATTACAGGCATCATGACAACACAACAGATCATCACAGATGAAATTGAAACAAAAAAGTTCACGATCAATGATGATGTCACGACAAAAGACGAAAATGATGAAGAGATCAGCGCAGCATCTGTAGGCACAGCAACCATTCCCGCACATGAAACGGAAACAACTGTAGAAACAGCGGCAATTACAGATACTAGTAGGGTTTTTGTGACGGCGCGCGGAGATGAGGCTGTGGATGTTACGCTCACTGTTACAGATATAAAAGATGGTATGTGCACAGTGCGCATCCCTGAAGAAAAAGAGCAAGAAGTCATCTTTGATTGGTTTGTGGTAAGTGGAAAGGAGTAGTCATAGCTTCTGTAAAGCAAAGTTCAACATTCTGCTAGTACCCTCACCCCAACCCTCTCCCAGAGGGAGAGGGGGCTAAAATAGGAGAACTTTTATATAGGGATCATACTAAATAGAAATGTAAAAATTAGGTCATTGCGAGTGAAATGTAATATAGCGAAGCAATCTCCTAAAATTATCAATAATCTGTAATACAAAGAGACTACCAAGAATATTTTCGATGATCATCGAAAGTGTTCTTGCAATGACAATGTAGGGTCTTCCAGGAAATTAGCACTCTCTTCAAGAGATTGCTAATTTTTATTTTACATGATAATATGTGTATTATATTGATCACAGATTACTCGTTACGTATTACGAAAAACTATGTCAAAAAACTATTATGATATTCTTGGTGTGTCCAAAAGTGCTTCTGCAGCTGAAATTAAAAAGGCATATCGCACATTGGCACACAAACATCATCCCGATAAAAATGGTGGGGATGAGGCAAAATTCAAAGAGGTAAATGAGGCATATCAAGTTTTGTCAAACAAAGAGAAGCGTGCGCAATATGATCAGTTCGGACAAACTTTCAACGGCACCAATGGCGGACAAAGCGGTTTTGGCGGATACGATTTTTCGCAGTTTCAACAAGGATTTGGCAGTCAAGGATTTGAATTTAATTTTGGAGGAGATGGCATGGGAGATATTTTTTCGGAAATGTTTGGCGGAGGGGGTCGTCGCAGTCGTCGTGGACGTGATGTGCAAGTGGATGTGGAGATCAGTTTTGCAGAAATGATCCATGGTGTGAAAAAGGAAATTACCATATTTAAATCTGTGCGGTGTGATCATTGTGATGGTAAGGGTGGTGAGCCGGGAAGTAATGCACATACATGTGCCACTTGTCAGGGAAGCGGACATATGCAAAAACGCATGCAAACAATTCTTGGTACGATCGCGCAAACGGTCGTGTGTGATACATGTGGTGGAAGAGGAAAAACATTTGATAAAAAGTGTACAAAATGCAAAGGTGTGGGACACTATCGCGAAGAAGTGCGCGAAAGCATAGATATTCCCGCCGGCATTCATGATGGACAGGCAATTGCGATATCTGGACGTGGTGAAGTTGGTGAAAGTGGTTCAATGGCAGGAGATCTTATTGTGTCAGTACATGTTGTACCGGATCATCGATTTACACGAGATGGTAATGATATTCATACAAAAAAACACGTGTCTTTTTCGCAAGCTGCACTTGGAGATAAAGTAATGGTGGAAACGGTGGATGGTGAAGTAAAAATGAAAATCCCGGCAGGTACACAATCTGGAGAGATTTATCGCATGCGTGGGAAAGGTGTGCCAAAACTACAAAGCATCGGTCGCGGAGATCATTTAGTGGAGATCATTGTGGATGTTCCGACAAAACTTTCTCGCGAAGCAAAAAAACTTATTGAACAGTTGCGCGAATTATAGAACTTTTTCATGGAAAAAGAGATAGAAGAAATCATACGTGTCTTGAGTGGTGGCGGTATCGGCGTGATGCCAACGGATACGATCTATGGCCTTGTGGCAGGTGCACATGATGTACAAGCTGTGGAAAAAGTATATCAACTAAAGGGTCGAGCACCACAGCGACCGTTTCTTGTGCTTGTTGCACATATTGCACAAATTGAAGAATTTGACATTGTATTGAGCGAACAGCAGAAAAATATTCTCACAGGGATTTGGACTGCTGAAAGTGGATATTACGCAAAAGTAGTGGATTTACAATATGCTGTTGTTGAAAGAAGCAATCGTCCGATCAGCGTAGTGATTCCATGCATGAGCGATAAATATTCCTATATTCATCGAGGGCAAAACTCAATCGGTTTTCGTCTTGTTGCCCAGCAAAATGAGATCTGTCACAGCATGTATGTGCATGAGATTCTGAAAAAGACTGGACCGATCATTGCAACGAGTGCGAATATTTCTGGTCAACCTTTTGCAAGAACAATTGAGCAGGCACGTATATATTTTGGGGACGCATGTGATTTTTATGTAAAAAAAGTTCATAGTTTACATGCACAGCCGTCAGTTGTGGCATCTCTCAATGATGATGCGCTTACAATTGTGCGTGCATAAGTGAGTTGTATATGATAAAATATGATCATTCTGATGCTCTCAGGATCTATATTTTTGATAATCTATAAAAATAAAAGAATGAAAAAAGGAATCCTAAATGTTTGCGTGTGTTTTTTAATGAGTATTTTTTTCTTTATAAATGTTGCACACGCCGCAACTGTGGCTGTGCCGAATGTAAAGATCAAAAAACAAAAAGACACATCGGTTACTTTGCAGGTGATATCAACAGATCTTGCAAAAAAGGATGTAAAGATCAAAGTGAAAATTGAAAATCAAGACAATGACACGTCGACGACTAAAACATTCGATGTAAAATTGAAAAAGACCGGAAAGGTGGATGTAAAAATTGACGGACTCACAAAGGATCAGGAGTATTCTTTTAAGGCTATGATCAAGAAATCATCCGGTGGCAGTTATTCTGCATATTCTGATGCCGTGTCTATCAATGAAAGTGGCAACGATTCATATAGTGCAAAAATTGGTACATCGGATATTTCATCAAGTTCGTTTGTACTTAAAATGACATCTGCAACACTCAAGAAAAAAGATGTAAAGATCAAGGTGCGGATTGAGAATGAGGATACAGATAAGACTGAGACGCGCATCTTTAGTGCAAAGTTAGATAAGAAAGGCAGCACAAAGGTGACTATTGATGGACTCACTGGTGATACGGAGTATAAAGTAAAAGCTGCGATCAAAAAGAAAAAAGATAATACATACTCATCATTTTCCGGTGAGAGATCAATCACCACAGATTAATAGAAAATTCATAAATATAAAAAGAGAGTGTGAACTCTCTTTTTTAATATGTTAGACAACCTTCATTATTGCTTAAAAAACATTGACTTTTTTAGGTTTTTAATGTAAAATGCAAAATCTCAGTTTTTTTAACAATAAAAGAAATCTATAACAATGTGATATAGGAGGATATATCATGAAAATATGCGGATTTACGGTAATTTTTTTGGTGTATGGTGGTGTACTTCTGACAATACATACATACACAGATCACAGATTTACAGGAATCATCTTTTTCGGTTCATTGATCATTTGTGGCATAATTTTTGGCTACATGTGTGAAAAAAAGACGCGTGATCAAAAAAAGTATGAGAGCATCATCACGCAACTGCAACAAAATGTTGTTTCATGTGAGCAAAGACAATCAGATCTCTACTTTTCACGTTCGCCATTGGCAGTGATCGAGTGGAATACGGATTTTGTTGTGCGGTCATGGAATAAAAAAGCAGAGGAAGTTTTCGGTTATACGGCAGAAGAAATGATCGGTCAACATGCATCAAGAATCATACCAATGCAATATCAGGATAGGGCAATGGATGTAATGCGCGCTATTCTCATACATGATGAGAGCCAACAAAACATCTTTAAAAATTTTACCAAGGATGGTGAGGAGATCTATTGCGAATGGTTTAATACGCCGATTACAGATGTACATGGACATGTAACGGTGTATTCACTTGTTCAAGATATTACGCAAAAAAAGCGAGCAGAGATCGCTTTGCGAGAAAACAAGAACAAGCTTGATGATATCTTCAACGCATTACATGATATGGTATATGTCATTGAACCCGACGGATTTATAAGTTACGCAAATCCAAAATCCTATGATCTACTGGGGATTCCTGTGGAAGAATACGGCACTGTGCATTTTTCTCAACTTCTTGATGAGGAGGAGCAAATAATTGCACGTAAGAGGATCGCATTTCTATTGACGGAAAATGGCAGGATGACCACACCGCAAGTTTACCATTTGAAAAAAAGAGGAAATGATGATCAGCGGCTACCCGTTGAGATCATCACTGTGCCATTTAAAGAGAATGGAGTAAGAAAAGTTCTGGGGGTGGCAAGATTAATTTCAGAACGTCTGGAACTGGATCATGAGCGAGCGCGTAGCCAACGTATGCAGTCAATTAGTATTTTGGCCGGCGGCGTAGCACATGATTTTAACAACTTGCTCATGGCAATTAGTGGCAATGTATCTCTTATGATGCATAATGGAAAAGATTCTGCTGAAAAATACTGTGAGAAAATCCTTGTTGCTGTAGAACGTGCAACAGGACTCACGCAACAGTTAAGTGCACTTGCAAAAGGAGGTGTTTCCATAAAGCAAGTGGCATTTATTTCCGATGTTGTGCAACAGACAGCAATGATCATTGGTGATAGCACACAAAGTCGTTTCAGATTTGACTTTGAAGAAAGCTTAAAGCCGTGCTTCATTGATCAAAAAAAGATCGGTCAGGTATTTCAAAATCTTTTCATCAATGCGAGTCACGCGATGCCCGGTGGGGGAATTATTCACGTTACCGGGGAAAACATAGATCTCGAAGAAGATAATCAATTTCTTCTGAAGTCTGGTAGTTACGTGCATGTTTCTGTGCGAGATTCTGGAACAGGCATTGCGGAGAAGTATCTATCGCGCATCTTTGAACCATATTTCACGACAAAGAGTGCGGGAGAAGGAACGGGATTGGGATTATATGTTGTATATTCTATTGTTGTAGAGCATGGTGGGCATATTGGTGTAAAATCAAAAGCTGATAAAGGAACAACATTCCATATATATTTACCAGCAACTGAACTTATTGTAGAAAAAGAGCAAACGCTCGTGGAGGAAAAATTGCAAGGGAAAAAACTATCCATTCTTGCTGTGGATGATATGGAAATGAATAGGGAGTTGCTTGCAGAAATGTCTCGTGCAATTGGACATGCATGTGATGTTGCAGCTGATGGCAGAGAAGGGTTAACTCTTTATAAGAAGGCAATGGAGGCCAAAAAACCTTATGATCTGGTAATTACAGACCTGACAATTCCCGGCGGTATGGGTGGCGCGGAGTTTATTGAAGAGCTGCGAAAAATTCGTGAGAGTGTTATTGTGATCGTATCTTCTGGGTATTCAGATCATATGCCGGAGAATGTCGCTGGTTCTTTGCCAAAACCATTCAGCTTTCAAGCCATGCAAAAAGTGATTTATCGTGCCATGCAGTCTGACGTGACATGATAAACTGAAAAATATCAGACGCGGACCATTTCTTTTTAAAGAGATGGTCCGTTTTTATATAAAAGTTTTTTCACTATAGGGAAATAATAAAGGTATGCAAAATGTGGTCTTCTTAAATTTTTTTATATACTCTCTAAGGATAGCGGAATATGCAGATTTCTTTTTTTACCAAACGGAAGTATCGCCCTGAGAGAGTTTGGAACTTTAAGGTATTTACAAAATGCAAAAAGTATGGTAGAAAAAAGAGCTGACAATGGGATCAGTTAGATTAAGGCAGTTCTTGAACAATTACATAATACAACAGAGAGGTGTTGGCGATGAGAATAAAAAAGATGAAGTACACGACAAGACTGTTTATGGGAGTGATCGCAATCTGTGCCGCTTTGATTTTTGCGATTTCTACAAAATCAATCTATGACTCCACAGGTGGTTTATATAACCTCGGAGAAAAGGCAATTCAAGGATTTTTGCAATCGATGTACAATTCGTTGGTTCTGCAAGGTGATCTGACTAAAGAAAAACTATCTTCCGATAGTAGGGTGTTTTCTCGTGAGTTGGAATCGATGGGGAAAATCGGTCTTGCAGCAGATCAGGAAATATCTGTCACAATGACCGATCAAGATGACCCGCGTATATCAAAAACCGTGAAAATTCATCCTCTCAAAGTTGGTGAAAATATTCTCAACGGTGACGAGAAGCTTGTGGATAAAATACAAGAAATAATTGGCGGAAGAGCGACGGTCTTTCAGGTTGTAGACGGTGTGTTATTGCGTATTTCCACAAATGTCAAAAAGGCAGATGGAAAACGTGCTATTGACACGTACATTTCATCAAAAAGTCCTGTTACACAAGCTATCCTCAGTGGGCAACCTTTTGAAGGCAAACGGGCGACTGTCGTGGGGGAGCCGTATTTGGCGACATACATTCCGTTGCGTGATGAACAAAACGCTATAATTGGTGCAATCTTTGTGGGACGTCCGATTCTTTCTGATAAAATACGAGCGTTCATCTCGAAAACGAAGCTTGGAAAAGGATATTTTTTCGTGTATGATAATACGGAGAAGAAAACGGTAGTTCTCCATCCGTTGCTTGAGGGAAAAAGTCTCATTGAGGCTGTTAAAGATTTCAAGGGACATGAAGCCGGTCGTTTGGAATACATCTTCAATGATGTATTGAAGGTGACCTACACTATCTACATTGAACAATGGGAGCTCAATCTCGGTTTTGGTTTGAATAAGATCGACATTGTTGATGAACTGGATAAAAAAATGATGAAAAATAACATTGTCGTAGGATTGGTTGGGATATTGATTAGTTTATGTATGACATTGTTATTAGTGAGGTCAATCAACCGTCCTCTCAAAGAATTATCACAAAAAGTAGAACAAGTTGGGTCCGGTGATTTTACGGCTATGTTTGATACAAACATGCCTGATGATGAAATTGGCAAAGTTGCAAGATCAACATCGACTATGGTTGAAAAAATGAGGAAAATGATCGGAGAGATCACTTTATCTGCTCAGTCACTTTCTGCGTCGTCCACAGAACTTTCCGCAATTTCAAAACAGATGGAAAATGGTGCGGGGGTAACCGCAAAAATTTCCGAAGAAGTCTCAGAGGATTCCACGAAAGTTGCAGCGAATATGGATGCTGTGGCTGCTGCCATGGAACAATCAACGACCAGCCATCATCTTATTGCATCTGCAACGGAAGAGATGACTGCGACAACACGCGATATCGCACAGAATGGCGCAAGAGCAAGCGCAATCACACAAAAAGCTGTTGAAAGTGCAACGCGTTCGCAAAAAAGTGTTGATCAACTTGGTAAAGAAGCAAAGGAAATCGGAAATATCGTAGAAGAAATCAAAGATATTTCTGATCAAACCAACTTACTTGCACTTAACGCGACAATTGAAGCTGCGCGTGCTGGCGAAGCTGGTAAAGGGTTTGCAGTTGTTGCCAATGAGATCAAAGAATTGGCGCGACAAACCGCGTCTGCAACCGGACACATTAAAGCATCAATTGAATCGATTCAAAAAAAGACGGAAGAAACAGTATGTGATATTGCATCTGTTACAGCAGTGATCGGCGACGTGAATGATATTGTTGCGTCAATTGCAACAGCGGTTGAAGAACAATCCGTAACAACCGGTGAAATCGGACAAAATTTAACGCAAGCATCGCAGGGCATTGGTGAGATCAATGAAAAAATTGCTGATAGCTCGCAGATGGTGCAGGATGTGTCGATAAAAATTGAAAAAGTTTTGGGACACGCACAAGAGGTGAACGAAGGCAGTAGCCATGTGACGATTGCTTCAACAGAGTTATCACAAATGGCAGAGAAGTTAAATTCTCTTGTGGCACAATTCAAGATCTGACATGTAGAATGTCAGGAGGCGGAGGAAGAAACTATTTCTTTCCTCCGCTTTTTAATTTACCTTGACAACCTTAGATGGTGTGCTAATATATCTATACCTATGGTATAGGTATAGATATATTTAGCATAATAAAATTTATATGAATGATAAGAAAATGAAGATCGCAATTGCACTCAAAAAAGCGCGCACGAGTATTGATAAAATTTTATATGCCATGGATTCTTCGCAGGATAAAAAATGTTTTGATATTATTCAACAAAATCTTGCAGTGATCGGACTTCTTAAATCTGCAAATATCTTGATGCTTGAAACGCATCTGGACGTATCTATAGAAAGTGTAAAGAACATGACGCCGTCGGAAAAGAAAAAGATGAAACAAATTCGTGATGAGGTTGTGCGTATTGTGCAAACAGCACAAAATAAGTAATTTATGCATATGCAAAAAAAACATAAGATCATTCTCGCCATATCTATCGTACCCGTGATCATTGCAGGATCTATTTTAGTTTTCTTTACTAAAAGGAGCATGGCGGCGCAAGGAGCAGAAGAAAAAAGATATCCTGTTAAGACGATTGCTGTGCAACCTGGCGTATTTGTGCCATTTGGTGAATATGGAGGATTTGTCCAAGGAAAAGATCAATCGATTGTATCTTCAAAGATCAATGGTCGTTTAGTTGAAATGAAAAAATATGATGGGGATATCGTACACAAAGGGGATGTGATTGCTGTGATCAATGCTGATGAATTAGCACAACAAGTTGTAAATGCACAAAAAATGATCTCGTCCTTGGAAGACACGCTTCAGGATACAAAAAAATATTATGAACAAAAAGTTGATGAAGCAAAAGATGATGACGCAAGTAAAGAGGTTGTTTCCAGTGCGAAAAAATTGCGTTCATTGCAGGTGCAAAGTGTGCAAAATAGCATTGTAGAGGCGCAAGGAAATCTGCAATTGGCACAAAGTTTCGCCAAAGAAACAATCGTGAGAGCGCCATTTGATGGGGTGATTGTACGCACATTTCAAGAAAGCAGCCAAATTGTTGGTCCAGCGACACCACTTTTTGAAATTGCTGATATGTCGGAATTACAGGTTGAATTGTTTGTTGCGAAAGATGCTATGTTGGAACTTCCTGTAAATGCACGCGTTGATATTTTGATTGGTGAATCAAAAAAAGTTTTGGTTGGCACAGTGACATCTGTTGGGAAGCGTGCACAGAGCAGTGCACAACAGGCACGTATAACAGTAAAAATTGAAGAAAAAACAAATGTGCAAATTGGACAATATGTGACAGTGCAATTGCCACACAATGTGATCTACGATGATGCAATTGTCATTCCAGAAGATGCGATTTTACAAAAATATGATGAAACTTTTGTATTTGTCGTAGAAAATGATCGTGCGATTATGCGTAAAATAGATCTTGGTGTGATATATGACGGAAAAGCGGCTGTGACCTCCGGCATTTCTTCCGGAGAACATGTCATTGTAGAGGGCATGCACACAGTGAGAGATCGATATTATGTAAAAGTCTATGATTGATATGAAAAAATTGCCAAAAACGGATCTTGGAATTGCAGGAAAATTGACATATTTTTTCCTTCATAATACAGTTTTTTCCGTTCTCTTGATCATCATTATTGTTGTGTGGGGTGTAATATCTTTTGTTGTGATGCCGAAGCAATACAATCCAGAGATCGTTGCACCGGCTTTTGTGATCACAACGGACTATCCATATGCAACGAGTCGTGAAATATATGAACAGATCACGCGACCAATGGAAGATAAAATATCGGAGTTGCAAAATATTGATGGTATTATGTCACAAAGCATTCCTGGCGGACGCAGTATCGTAACAGTAAAATTCGAAATTGGTTCAGATCAAGAGGATGCAAAAGTATTGCTCAATCAAAAAATGCAGGATAATATGGCGCTCAAACCAATTGGCGCACAAGATCCTCTCATTCGTTCAATTGACCCTGATGATGTTCCAATCATGGATGTCGGCATTTCTTCGCAGATATATAGCGAAAGCTCTTTGCGTAAAATGGCATTTGATATTGCCGATGAATTAAAAAAAGTGGAGGGTGTATCAAAATTTGACGTAATTGGTGGACGTACAAAACAACTCTCTGTGAAGCCTCGTAGTGCACAGCTTTCGGCATATGATATCTCATTGCAAGAAATTATGTCAGTAATAGCGTCGGTAAATGGTGTGTATACTTCTGACATGATCTCAAGTGATGCACGAAATTTTATCGTGAACATATCACAATCTATTTCATCACCAGAAGAGGCTGGGCAACTTATTGTGCGTGAAGAAAATGGCGCGTTTGTGCGTTTGGGTGATATCGCAGACATTTCATACGATGAAGGAGAGATCACGCATTATGTAGATATCACAGACAAAAATGGTGATGAAAAACCTGTTGTGCACATAGCATTTGCAAAGATCAAGGGAACAAATGCCACAACTGTATCAAAGGGCATAGAAGAAAAGCTTGAGGTGTTGCATGGTTCACTGATCCCTTCAGATGTTTCTGTAACGATCTTGCGAGATGAAGGCGAAGTGGCGCAAAATGAGATTGGTAAATTAACGTATGATCTTATAAAGTCAATTATAATTGTTGCAGCATTGCTCATGATCTTTTTGGGCATGCGTAATTCTATGGTTGCTGCAGTATCTATTCCGCTTGTCCTGCTTGTGGTCTTTGGTATCGGATTGCTCTTTGGACACACGGTAAATCGCATCACGCTTTTCGCACTCATTTTATCTTTGGGACTTTTGGTAGATGATGCAATTGTTGTGATTGAAAACATTGCGCGGTATTTTCGGATGTATCCACAAGAAAATAAAAAGAAGGTGATCGTTTTTGCAGTAAATGAAGTTGGTTCGGCATTATCATTATCAACAGTGACAATGGCATTGGCATTTGTGCCTATGGCATTTGTAACAGGCATGATGGGTCCGTATATGGGTCCAATCCCATTTTTTGTACCAGTTGCTCTTTTAGCATCACTCGTTCTTTCCGTAACGATCAATCCGTTTCTTGCGCTGATTTTTACAAAACAAACACAACGATCGCAAAATATTTTTTTGCGGTGGTTTGGCATTATAGAGGAAAAGTATGCACATGGCGTAGATTACCTGCTCGCAGAAAAGAAACGTTATCGCATGACAATCATGGTCGTGATGATCATTTTTGTGTTTTCGGTTATTTTGCCATTTACACCGCTCGTGCCGTTTCGCATGCTTCCAAAAGCGGATCGTGATCAGTTTTATGTGTACCTTGATCTGCCAAGTGATACCACAAGTGAAAAAATGCGAACTGTTGCACGTACGGTCACAAAGTCACTTGCACAAGATCAATATGTCACAAGTGTGGAAAGTTTTGTCGGTACGGCGCCAGTGGAGGATTTTAATGGATTATTTCGCGGAAGTGGGCAGCGTATATATGAAAATCAGGCAACAATAAAAATAAACCTCACTTCACATGAATTGCGTAATTATAAGTCAGAGGATATTGCACAGGAATTTCGCTTGCGGTCACGAGATGTCATTGCACAGCATCCAGATCTTACAATACGCATTGTGGAGGATCCGCCGGGACCACCTGTTCTTGCAACATTTTTGATAAAAGTTACGGGGAAGGATGATGTTATGCGTGAGCAGATCGCAGAAGATGTTCTATTGCGCGTGCAGAATATTTCCGGCGTTGACGATATTGATATTTCATCGCCAAATCATGTGCTTCATCAGACATATAAGATCAATACAGAAAAAGCACAGCAGCTCGGTGTATCGCCAAAAATGATCGCACAGACATTGCATACAGCGCTATCGGGTTCCATTGCTGGGATCTATCATCACGATGATATACGATCATCACGATACGCTGAACAAGAATATATCATTGTACAATTATCGCATGATGATCGTGATGCTGCAGATGTGCTTTCAACGCTATCCGTCACAACATCGCATGGTGTGCAAATTGGTATTGGGGAATTTTTGGAAAAAACAAATACATCTTTTGATATGCCGATCATTACAGATGCACGAAATGTCGTAACATATATTTCCGGGGAAATGGTAGGACGTAGTGTCGTGTATGCAGCAATCGAACTTTTGTCGCAATTACGTACATATAATATTCCGAACAGCGAAGGTCAATTAGTACACTGGTCACTTTTTGGTGCGGAATATGAAGATATGGCTAGCGGGCAAAAATATGAGGTCTTGATCGATGGAGAATGGAAGTTAACATTGGAAATCTTTCGTGATCTAGGTATTGCGATGGGCATTGCAATTTTTATGATCTATTTTGTACTTGCTGGAAAAATAAAATCGTTTTTTGTACCACTGTTGATCATGGTGAGCATTCCACTTGGTTTTATCGGTGTATTTTTTGGGTTTGCGATACTTTTTGCGATCAAGGGAACGTATTTTAATGCAACATCAATGATTGGGATCATTGCACTTGCTGGGCTATCTGTAAAAAATGCTGTGATCTTTTTGGAATATCTTGAGCCACTGCACTCTGTCGGATATGATTTGCGCAGAGCATTGGTGGAAACAGGGCGTATTCGTCTGTTGCCGATCGTGCTCACATCTCTTACGGCGATACTTGGGTCACTAACGATCATTTCCGATCCTGTGTGGGAAGGTTTGGCATGGGCTCTCATTTTTGGCTTGACGGTGTCAACTGTCTTAACTTTGGTTATTTTTCCACTTATGTATTACGCCTTCATGAAGGATCGATGGAATGATAAAATAAAAAAATAATTTATGTGAATTGAGATAGTGACGTATTTGTGTTATAGTGGTGCATAGATTTTAATTGTGACTATATTTATGGGAATTATTGATTTTATCTTGCATGTTGATGTTCATCTGGGAGAGTTGATCGCGCAATACGGCAGTGTGACATATGGTATTCTATTTACAATTATTTTTGCGGAGACGGGATTGGTATTCACACCTTTTTTGCCGGGAGATTCACTTTTGTTCGCGGCGGGCATGTTCGCGGCAAATGGGGCGTTTGATCCAATCTTTTTAGCGGTAATTTTGATGATTGCAACGCTTTTGGGAGACAATGTGAACTATTGGATCGGGCATTATTTTGGCAAAAAGATCGTGAATAATACAATGATCCCGATCAAGCAAAAACACATCGACAAAACAGAATTGTTCATGAAAAAATATGGGGGAAAAACAATTTTCCTCGCGCGTTTTATGCCGATCGTACGCACATTTGCACCGTTTGTTGCAGGAACAGGGAGAATGGATTATCGCAAGTTTTTGATCTTTAGCATTGCAGGATGTGTAACGTGGGTATGGGGATTTATCTTCGCAGGATATTTTTTCGGTAATATTCCAATTGTGCGTGATAATTTTTCTCTGGTTGTTATGGGCATTATCGCGATCTCTGTCGCACCTGCATTTTGGGAATTTGCAAAAAAGATATTCCATAAATATCATGCAAAATATTCTGCGTGATATAATAAAGGAGTGGTGTAATTACTAAAATAAATTTTATGATAGAGCAAAAGCAAAAGCATTATCGCATGTGTGTGGGATATTGGCATATTCCGCGTGCGATCTATTTGATCGGTGGTTTCTTGATCTTTGCATCCGTTTTTCTTGCTCTGATGTTTGATGAAAAATGGCTATATCTCACCCTCTTTATAGGATTTATGTTCATGAGTTTTGCGTTTACGGGGTATTGTCCGATGGCAATTCTCTTGGATAAGATTGGATTGCGACGAGAGTGAAAAATATTTTTCAGAACAGCGGAGGAGTACGCTAAATTCTGACATGATCATGAGGATCGTCGAAAAATTCTTGGCATATCATACGTATGAGAAGAACCCTCATCCAAAAGTTCTGTTGGGGGGAGGTCGTTTACGCGTTTATTGTTTGTATATTTTGTGATATTCTGTAAGAGAAAAGAAAAATATATGAAAAAAAAATCGACAATTACATTTTATGGTGGTGCGGGGTTTGTGACGGGAGCAAATTTTTTATTTGACACGGGTGGACGAAAGATCCTCATCGATTGCGGTTTGGAGCAGGAGGGAGCGGGTTGTTATATGAAAGACAATGAGTTTCACTATGATCCGGCAACAGTTCATGCACTTATTGTGACACATGCACATGCGGATCACATAGGAAAGATACCCAAGCTCGTGAAAGATGGATTTCAGGGCACAATTTATTCTACATCTGCAACTAAAGATCTTTCGGCTGTGATGCTGGATGATGCTTTGAAAATCCTCACTGAGGAGGCGGATGAATTTGGTTGTGCACCTCTTTACGATCGTGTGGATATTGCACACGCATTGTCAAAATGGCGCACAATTGAGTATCATCATCCTTTTACGGTTGGTGATGGTGTTATGATTGAGTTTCTTGATGCGGGTCATATTTTAGGTAGTGCAATGGTGCAATGTGAACGAGAAGGGCGCAGAATCATCTTTACGGGGGATCTGGGAAATTCTCCGGAGCTTATTTTGCCGGATACGGAGAAAATTCATGATGCGAATTACTTGCTCATGGAAAGCGTCTACGGCGATCGTAATCATGAAAGTCGTCGAGATCGCACAGAGCGTTTAGCTCAGGCAATTCGCGATAATTATAAGCGCGGTGGCACACTACTTATCCCGACATTTGCACTGCAACGTGCTCAAATCCTTCTTTATGAGATCAATAAGCTTGTGGAACATAAACGCGTCCCGGAAATGCCGGTATATTTTGATGCACCACTCGCACAACGTGTCACGGAAATATTCCGTCGTTATAAAAAGCTATATAACACAAGAGTGCAAACAGAGATTTCTCGTGGGGATGATATTTTTGATTTTCCACACTTTGTAAGTGTAAAGACCATCACAGAATCTTTGATGTTGGATAAAAAAAATGGCCCAAAAATTGTCATCGCAAGCTCTGGCATGTCCAATGGCGGACGCATTCGGTTGCATGAGAAAAAGCTTTTGGAAGACAAAAAAAATACGATACTTTTTGTGGGCTATCAGGCATTTGGCACCTTGGGGAGAGAGATCTCAGAACGTAAGAAAAAGAAGGTGTATATTGATGGGGTGTGGGTGCGCATGCGTGCAAAAATTGACATTATTCAAGGATATTCAGGGCATAAAGACAGTAATGGTCTCATTGATTTTGTAGGAAGTAGTGCGCAGACACTTGAAAAAATTTTTGTTGCGATGGGGGAACCGGCATCTGCACAGCATTTAGCACAAAAATTGCGTGATAAATATCATATTGATACAAAAACGCCACATGAAGATGATGTAGAGGAAATCGATTTTTGATAAGAAAACAACACAGCCTCTCAAGAAAATGAAAGGCTGTGTTTTTTGATGCTTTATGTGACATGTTGTACGATCTCTTTTGCACAGACAGTATTTTGTATGTGTATATGTTTGTGTATTTTAGTGCCTGTGTGTGCAATTCAGTTAGCAAACCCCGCATATTTTTAACATAAGTTGTATGAGAATATGCGAGTCTATCTTTTGTTTGTCGTAACAGAAATTCACAATGTGGAAATCTATTTTTTTTATATTGTATTTTTAAAGCACATAAAGCATACATTGGTTGTACCAAACAATATTTTTTTTGTCAAAGTTTTGCTGTGGATAACATATCGGTGTAAAATGGAAATAGGGAAAGTTTAGATCCAGAATAATATAAGACACATGGCACAAAAAATTATTGCGCAAGATTTTTATAAAATACTAAAAGAAAATTTCGAACACGAAAGAGTGTGTGTAGATGTCCGTACAGAAGCAGAACATGATAGTGAGTGTATTGCAAATTCAATGAACATTCCTGTCGATCAGTTGCGTAGTCATCTAGATATTCTGAGATCTTTTGAAAGCGTGTATGTATATTGTGCAAGTGGTAATCGATCAGCGATGGCATGTGAAATTCTTGAGAATAATGGCTTTAAAAAAGTATATGATCTGCAAGATGGTCTAAATGGGTGGAAACTTGAAAAATTGCCAACAATTTGTAAAGAAAAAAATCGTTTACCGTTGATGCAGCAAGTACTAATTGTTGTGGGTGCGATCGTTTTTGGAAGTATTATTTTAGGGTATACGGTGTATGAGCTATTTTTTATCTTGCCGCTTCTTTTGAGCATTGGACTTTTGTATGCCGGTTTTAGTGGCAATTGTCTTTTGACAAAAGTTCTCATCAGAATGCCATGGAATCAACATAAAAAATAATTTTTTAACATAATTATTATGGTCATTTCTTCAGTGTCTCCTGTGGAAGCAAAAGAAATTATGGACGCCAGTGGTACTGATGCGATCCTTTTGGATGTGCGTACAGAAGGAGAATATCAACGCGTGCACATTCCTGGATCGATCCTGATTCCTGTTGATGAGCTACAAAAACGTTATAGCGAACTGGATCGTAAAAAAAGGATCGTCGTGTACTGTGCAAGTGGCAATCGATCACAAACAGCTTGTCGCATTCTTGAACAGGAAGGATTCAGTGAGTGCATAAATATGGCTGGAGGAATAGGTGCATGGATCACGCATGGACTGGTCGTGGAATGATCTATAAGTAAAATATACTAAAAAAATAAATGAATATGAAAAGGTTGTTACAATATGTGTTGCTATTTTTTATGTCATCACTTTTGATATGTCACACGACTTACGCAGCGGATGGTGATAGAGATCCCGATTTTTTAAGTGGTATAAACGGTGCTAATGGTGATATTTATACAACAATACTGCAACCAGATGGTAAAATTATTATTGGAGGAGATTTTACCATTTATGGAGGAATAAATAGTCGTAATCATATTGCTCGTCTCAATGTCGATGGTTCTCTGGATATGAGTTTTGATCCGGGCAGTGGAGCTAACGATTATGTTCGCATCGCCGCTGTTCAATCCGATGGAAAAATCATTATTGGGGGAAATTTCACTACATACAATGGCATAGGCTCAAATCGCATTATTCGACTCAATGCTGACGGTTCACTAGACTCCTCATTTACCATAGGCACTGGAGCAAATAATAGTGTGACAGAAATTTCTTTTCAGTCCGATGGAAAAATCGTTATCGGTGGCAATTTCACCACATATAATGGTATATCTAGGAGTCGTATTGCTCGTCTCAATACTGACGGCACATTAGATGCGAGTTTTAATCCAGGAACGGGATTCAATGCTTCTGTGGCGGGTGTTGATATTCAATCCGATGGAAAAATTGTTGTCGGAGGTGTTTTTACCAGTTATAACAGTATCGGCCAGAATCGCATCGCACGCCTTAATGCCGATGGCTCGTTAGACACGAGTTTCATCGTTGGTACGGGAGCAGATAGTTCTGTCCTTGCAACCGGCATGCAGACTGATGGAAAAATTATCATCGCTGGACGATTTGCCAGCTACAATGGCATTAGTATTAATGATGTTGCACGTCTCAATACTGATGGCTCGCTGGATACAAGTTTTGATCCTGGAACGGGAACAACGGGTGATGTGGAGCAGGTTAATATGCAAACTGATGGAAAAATTGTCATTTCTGGTTATTTTAGTACATATAATGGTACAGCAAGAAAATATATAGCTCGTCTCAATTCTGATGGTTCAGTAGATGCAAGTTTTGATCCGGGAACAGGAATTGGTGGTGAAAATCTTATTATTTTTAGTACAGCCATTCAAACAGATAACAAAATTGTTATTGGCGGAAGTTTTGATAACTATGGCGGCGTTTCTCGCAATCACATTGCACGTCTCAATGCTGATGGCATACTCGATAATGTATTCAACATAGGTAATGGAGCGGGAACAAGCGGTGATGTCAGAGGTACGGCAACACAGTCCGATGGAAAGGTTGTTATTGTGGGAAACTTTGATAGCTATAATGGCGTTAACAGTAACTATATTGCTCGCATTAACGTTGATGGTACATTGGATACCACGTTTGATGTTGGTGCGGGGGCAAATAACTATATTTATGATGTGGGTATTCAGTCAGACGGCAAAGTTATCATTGCAGGAAGTTTCAGCGCATATAATGGCACGGCGATCAATCGTATTGCTCGTCTTAATACTGATGGAAGTCTAGATACTACTTTCAATAGCGGTTCAGCAGCAAATAATGTTATTTTTGCTATTGATATTCAGCAAAATGATAAAATTATTATTGGTGGTAATTTCACTGCATACAACGGCACAACCAGAAACCGTATCGCGCAGCTCAATGTGGATGGTACGTTAGATGCGAACTTTTCTACAGGGGCTGGAGCGAATAATTCCATCTACAATATAGGAGTTCAATCAGATGGCAAGATTATTATTGCAGGTAACTTCACTGCATACAATGGCACAACCAGAAACCGTATTGCGCGCGTGAATGTCGACGGCACACTAGATACAGAATTTACAGTAGGGACAGGAGCAAATAATATTATTTATACTACCATTATCCAGCCTGATGATAAGATCGTTATTGGTGGTAATTTTACCACATACAACGGTACAACCAGAAACCGTATTGCTCGCCTTGATGCCAATGGCACATTAGATGCGGCATTTACTATAGGAACAGGTGCAAATAATTATGTCTATGATATGGATATTCAATTTGACAATAAAATTGTTATTGGTGGCAACTTCACTACATACAACGGGATAATGAGAAATTATATCGCGCGTCTTAATACTGATGGCACATTAGATACGAGTTTTGATCCGGGCTCAGGTGCAGATAGCGAGGTTAGCAGTATTGAGCTTCAGTCTGATGGAAAAATTATGGCTGGAGGATGGTTTGAAATTTATGATAATACACATGCTGAATATGTAACAAGGATTTTATCTGATTTTCAAACTATAAGTCCAACAGTTTTTACTGGTCGAGTAAGTAACAATGCAGACGCAAGTGCTACTATGGAGGGTATCATTACGGGTACAGGCGGTGAGAATCCGGAACGTATTATCGAATGGGGAACGGAAAGTAGTAATTATAATAACTTTTGTACGGCTGGTGTGGGAGGTATTGGGGGTTATGCATGTTCTATGACAGGGCTTACACTGAACGATACATATTTCATTCGAGCAAAGGCTACAAATAGTATCGGAACAAGCTATGGTCAAGAGATAACATATACACATTTTGAGTCTCTTGCGGAGACCATTGTTCCCAATGAATTTATTGGAGGAGGTGTCAGTCAAGGGTGGCAGGATGATGAAATGACGTGGGCATATACACTTCCGTTTGATTTTTCATTTTACGGTGAATTATATGTTGCAGGAACGTCAATTGGCATCACATCAAACGGACAAATTTGCTTGGAGGATGATTCAACTTGTGTGGATTATGAAAATAATATTACATCACAATTGCATGGACCATTTATTGCGCCATTGTGGACAGATTTAAATTCCACAAATACAGGTGGCATTTTCATTACGGAAACACCGGAATATATCGTTATCAGATGGGAAACGGAAGAATATGATGTCCCGGGAGAGGTGTTGAATTTTGAAGTCGTGCTCTATTCTAATGGTAACATTAAATTTAATTATGATACGCAAACTGCTCCATTGGAAAATGTTGTCGCCACGGTTGGAATTTCGAAGGGCGATGGCACATACGTTGCATCGATTTATGATGGTCATACAGACTTTAATCAAATCGACACATCCGCGTGGGGTGACTTCAATGCTGGCGGAAGCGCAGCACAAACTCACTCCCAATCCCTCTCCGCCACTATCCAAGAAAACCTCACTCTCACCTGCGGAGGAGATATAGACTTAGACAATAATACAACCCTCATCCCGGGCATCCCGCAATCAAATATCACAACCTGCACCGTAACCACAAATGATGCAGAAGGGTACGATCTCCAACTCACAGATGATAGAGGATCGAATAATACACTCCAACACACAATACACGGAACAACAACGGATGGACAAATACAAGACAAAACTCCTTGGAATCTCACATCTCCCAATGCCACAAGTTACACAGGAGAAGGACTTGCATTCGGCATCCTAAACTCCACCGCAACAAAAAACACCACCTGGTGGGGCACAGGAAATACATGCGATGATACAAATCAATTCTATGCAGGAATCCCGCAAACAGACACTACAATCATGGGACACACAACATACTCCAATACACAAACAGACACAGAGATCTGTTATCGCATAAACGTTCCATCCACACAAATCTCCGGAGAGTATACGGGGTCGGTGACGTATACGGCAACAGGGAGGCCGTAAAACAAAACACATGTGCATAAAAAACCATGTAACATAAAGTTATATGGTTTTTTAGATTGCTTCTCCGCCCGAGGTGGATCGCAATGACATCCTTATATTTTAGAGAGGTCTAGTATGAGATAATACAGATTTTAAAAACAAAAAATAGCATCTTTTCAGAATGCTGTTTCTTAAGAAGTAATAAGCAAAAAATAGATTAAAAATAAACTATTTATTGTGTTTTGTGAGTGCAAAATTGTTTTATATTTTTATATTTTTTTGATCACATAAAAGCTTTCTTTTTTGTTTTTGGCATGTTAGAGTGTGAGTGTATCAGTTAAGTTATGGATGTATGAGAAAAGAGATCGAAAGTGTCGTTTTGAATGCAATCTCGCGTCTTCAGGAGAAATCTAAATGGACTGTTTTTGATGTGCCAACAGTAAGTATTGATAGGCCGAAGGATAATGCACATGGTGATTGGGTGACGAATGTCTCATTTGCAATTGCAAAAATGTTAAAAAAAACACCGGTTGTTGTGGCGGAAGAGTTGGCAACAGAGATCAATACTGCAGTTAGTGAGAACATTTCGCATGCTGATGGTATTGCGCCGGGATTTGTGAATTTTTCTTTGCATAGAAAAGCAGTGATAGGGGAAGTGCAAAAAATTGTAAATGAAAAAGATGATTTTGGGAAAAATACAGTTCTAACAGGGCAAAAGATCATGGTGGAATACACACAGCCAAATCCCTTTAAACCATTTCATATCGGACATCTCATGAGCAATACGATCGGGGAATCGATCTCACGCATTGTGGAATTTTGTGGAGCCAATGTTGTGCGTGCAAATTATCAAGGTGATGTGGGGCCACATGTGGCAAAGTCGTTGTGGGCGATCCAGAAATTCGGTTATGACATCACAAACATTGATGAGATCGGTAAGGCATATGCAAAAGGCCATGAAGCATATGAGGCAGATGAAAAGGCAAAGGAGGAAATTCATGCGATCAATAAGGCGGTATATATGTGTAGCGACGATGCATTGATGCGATTGTATGCGATCGGGCGACAAAAAACATTGGAGCGCTTTGAAGAGATCTATGCAATTCTCGGTACGAAATTTGATGCATATTATTTTGAAAGTGAAACATGGAAGCGTGGAGCACAAGTTGTGCGTGAGCACATGGGAGATATTTTTGAGGAAAGTGATGGTGCCGTGATCTTTGATGGAGAAGAATACAATTTGCATAAACGCGTATTCATCACATCGCAGGGACTGCCTACATATGAGGCAAAAGAGATTGGTCTTGCTCTACTCAAAAAAGAGACTAATCCTTCCGATCTGTACATGATGACCACTGCCGTAGAACAGGAGGAATATTTTAAAGTGGTGATGAAGGCAATTGAACTTGTTGATGCGACATTTGCGGGAAAGATCATACATATTCCACATGGCATGATGATGCTCACAACCGGAAAAATGTCATCGCGCAAAGGAAATGTGATCACAGGAGAAACATTAATTGCTGATGCACAAGAGGTTGCCAGACATAAAATGAGTGAGCGGGCAATTGATCACTCGAGGGAGTCTACGGTGAATATGATCGCTGTTGCCGGAATTAAATTTGGCATTCTCAGGCAATTTATCGGTAAGAACATTGCCTATGACACAGAATCCGCGATGTCTTTTGATGGAGATAGCGGACCATATTTGCAATATACGTATGCACGGTGTCAGTCGGTAATTGCAAAGGCACAAGAAAAAGGTATCATGAGTTCTTTTGCACATCCATGTGAAGGATCAATATTGTTGGAGCGACTTCTTGTGCAATTTCCAGAAATTGTTGTGCGTGCAAATGCAGAACGTGCACCACATCAGATTGCAACATATATAATCAAATGTGCACGAGAATTCAATGCATATTATGCAAAAAATGTTTTGATCGATGACAGGGATCGTGAACTTTCCGCATATCGTATTGCTGTGGCACAAGCAACGGCGCAAGTTGTTAAAAATGGTCTTTTTCTCCTCGGTATTTCAACACCAGAAAAAATGTAATTTGTAAAATATACATATATGCGTATAGGAATTGATGCACGTATGATCCTTAATCCAAAAAAAGGAGATGCGATCGGTGTTGGTCATTATACATATCAATTGATCCGCCATTTGCTCATAATTGATAAAGAAAATGAGTACGTATTGTTTTTTGATGCACGTGTACGACAAAAAGATGTACGTAAATTTTCGCAACCAAATGTAAAGATCGTCTTTTATCCTTTCTCGGATTATAAAAAATATCTTCCTGGCGCATATAATGAAATTTTGACAGCAGCAATATTGGCACGGGAACATTTGGATGTAGTGCATGTTACATCGGCGGAAATTCGTATTCCGTCCACATACCGTGGAAAAATTATCGTGACATTGCATGATCTAGGTATTTATTCCAGTCCAGAGTATTACAAAAACACACATCGCTTGCGTGCAAAAGTGGTCCACCACTTCATGTTGCGCAAAGCACATCATGTAATTGCCGTATCACAGAAGATCAAAGATGATGCGCAGAAGATCAATGATCATATTTCGGAAAAAACAAGTGTAATACATTCAGGGTTGGACGAACGATTCTTTAACAGTGAACCGGAAAATGGGCATATCATTCCGAAAAAATTTGGTATCACAAAAAAATATATTTTGTTTTTAGGCACAATTGAACCAATTAAAAATGTCACACGTCTTTTACATGCATTTTCAATTTTTAAAGAAATGCGTGCAAAAAATAATCGAGAAGAAAAATGTGATTATCAGCTTTTGATCGCAGGAAAGCCCGGATGGCTTGCGCAAGATATAAAAAACTTTGTGCATGATCTGCAATTGACCAAAGATGTCCGTTTTACGGGATATGTTATTGGTGATGAACTTGTGCCACTTTTCACACATGCGGAATTCTTTGTTCTTCCGTCGTTATATGAAGGGTTTGGCACGACTGTATTAGAAGCATTTGCGACAGGGACACCTGTGATCGCAAGTAATGTTGGTTCAATTCCTGAAATCGTGAAGGATGCCGCATATCTTATCGATCCAATTGATACAAAGGGAATCGCAGAGGCAATGACGACATTTGCCAGTGATGCAATATTGCGTGATGCATACCGTGCAAAAGGGCGTGAACGTGCAAAAGATTTTAGCTGGCACAAAACTGCACAAGAAACGCTTGCGCTGTATTGTACGATTTTATAACTTCAGAATTTATCAAAATTTCAGTTTGCTACCGGTAAGTCTCCTGCTTGGCGTAGTTCACGTATGGAGAGGTAGAGGAATACGCCAAGGATGATAATCGTATTGAGTGGAGCGAGCCAATAAGGGAAATGTTCTCCAAATGCTTCCAATATCATGATGCCTCCAAGCACGCCAATGGAATACATAGCACCATTTTTGAGATATTCATATTTTGCAATGCGATCTATGCCTTTGACCGTCAGTTCACGTACAACAAATGCACCAATGCCGTTGCCAATCAAAATGAGCGGAATGGATAACGTGAAAGCAAAGGCGCCAATTACGCCATCGATGGAAAAGCTGGTATCTAATACTTCGAGGTAAATAATTTTTGACCATGCGGACACATTGCTTTTTGTCTGCAATTCTTTCTCTTTCTCTTCTGCGTTTTTTTTGAAACCGTCTGTGATGAAGAATGCAGAAACACCGATGCTTGCTGCAAGCGCAAGATGCGGAATTTCTTGGTATGAAAGCGCCTTATATACGATAAGGGTGGTGACGATAGATGAAATCGCATAAAACCACACGCTTTGACGATGAAGAAATCCTTCAACCAAAAATGCATATTTCTTTTCTTCCATAAAAAGCCATGCGAGAAAGACAAAAAAAAGATAGACACCGCCTGCCAAAAGAAGAAGAGGTTTTGAACGTTCCAAGGATTCAACAACAGCGCTGTCTTGTGAAAATGCAGCTGTAAAAACCTGTACGATCGAAAGATCCGGATTGGCGATCCAAATGATCACAAACGGGAGTAGCCCGCGAACAATAAAGACAGCAAAAAGAATACCCCAAAAAAGAAAGATCTTTCGATATTTTTGTGGCAATGTACGCAAAACATGTGCATTTACGATCGCATTGTCAATTGAAGAAATAATTTCAAAAACAACCAAACCAATAATGATGACAACGGCAGAAAAAAACATATTTTGTAACATTTCTAATTATGAACATGGTGTATGGTAGCATAAATTTCTTTTTGCGTAAAACCTGTCTACATAGTCGTATGAGAATCTTTAGATGATCACCAAAAGATCTATTTGACAAATATATGTGATAAATTACCATAATGGGTAGGGGAAGAATGCCACGGAAAATCAAAAAACACAAAATCACGGAGGAATCTCTATGAAAAAAAATGATGATCGTCACGTGATCATTTCATTGTGTATGCACTGTAGAAAAGTCTATGGATGCAAGGTGACTGGGTTAAGCGGGCAAAAAGATAAAACATGTAGGCAGTGTGAAGAGAAAAGAGTGTGTGCGTGGCGTCATTTTAATGTGTCGCAAGTTGGCAAACAGGAAATCTCCATTTCCCATGGATATTGTTCGAACATCTGTATACTTGTAAATGGAGACAATGTGGAAAATTTCACCACTGATGAAATTATAAACATGCTTACCACGCAGTCTGGATTTCACGGGAATCCGGCTTTGCTCCGACAACAGATGAAAACAGTTGAACATAACGTGCAGTCGAAGCTCATCAGTGAAGAAAATGGTCTTCGGAAGAAAAAAGATATTATTTTGAGGATGTTGTTATGAGAGCGTTTTTGGTGAATACCAAGGCGCTCTTTCTCATTTTTATTGTGAACTTCATATAATGCAGACACATAGTGGTATAATATACATATTACGTTTATATAAATTTTGTAATAGACATAACATTATGCACGCGCAAGATCTATATGCACAATTGGAAAAAGATTTCATTACAAAAGACATGAGTGATGAATGGGCGGAATATATGGAGGATGTCAAAATGTATCTGTCGGAAAATTTCAAGACACGATCCATGGGAGTTGTGTGTGATTTTGCAAAAAATATCACATGTGCATATACGGCAGTTTTTCCATCCGATCGTGTCATGCAATACATGATCGACCGTGATGTATCTGATGCCGTGTTGTTCTTACATCATCCGGAAATTTGGGATGTTCGTCACATGCCTCCGTTTTATAATATAAATAGTTTTTTTCTTGACATCTTTCGTGAAAGGAACATTGCAATTTATAATTTGCATGTGCCGTTGGATCAATTCAATCCATATGGCACAAGCGTCAACCTTGCAAATGCACTTGATCTTACGATCGAACGTCCATTTGCACCATATCTTGGTGCGATGGCGGGCGTGATCGCGACAAGTAATGTACAAACGATTGAAGAATTACAAAAGAATTTTGCACATGCGGTTGGCCATGATGTTGCATTATATACATACGGCGACAAGGATATGCATGAGCAAAAGATTGCGCTTGTTGCAGGAGGCGGTTTGGGGGAAACGATCGGAGAGGTGTATGAAGCGGGCGCAACCATATTCGTGACGGGTGTATCATCCGTAATTTTGCCAGAGTATCAAAAAGCACATGATTTTGCCAAAGAAAAAAAGATCAGTATTTTGGGAGGCACGCATTATTCAACGGAAAAATTTGCATGTCAGAAGATGGTTGCATACTTTACAGAAAAGGGATTGTCGGCAGAATTCATCGCAGATGATCCACTTATGGAGGATCTATAAACTCACACAACCATAAAAAGTAAAACGAGATCAGAGGGCATTGCCTCAGATCTCGTTTTCATTTTTAGAGTTTTTCTTGTATCCATGATCGCGCGATCTCAAACGCATGAGGAATCGGCATATCCGGTTTGATGTTGCCAATCAGACGGATCTTTTTTGGTTCATGGTCAGGACGTTCCAATAATTTTCTATGGGAACTTTCATAAGGTGTGATCACCAGGTCGAACGCGGAAAGATCACGAATCTTCGTGAGGTGTGTTTGATTGTGGACGATAGCAATAATTTCTGTTTCAGAATTTTTTGCATTAAGTTTTTTTTGCAGTGCAGGATCGCGACAGATCAGAAATCCCAATTGCGCGGCAATTTCACGTACGGATGTTTTGATCTCGAGACCGCGATGTGCGTATCGATCTGTCCCGGCACTTTGTACAGTATCAACACCGAATTTTTTCATGAGCAAAAGCTTTATGAGTAAATTCAGCTCGTTATCAAATAAACCAACACATAGGATCTTTTTGTACATCTCTACCTCCTTTTGATGAATTTTTCAACGTTTCCATGTTGCATATACTAGACGAAGTATGGCAACTCTGTCAATTATTAAGGGGTCTTTTTTGGGAAAGAATCTCGCAAACATTGACAATTTGTAAAAAATATGATATAATCCGATATTAGTATCGTTTTTTGACAATTTGAAAGATTTTCAAAAATTACAAAATTGAAGTTACTGAATGCAAGAAAATGATGTCATTGTAAGTGCAAGAGCGCTTGCAAAAGTATGGGAAATTGTGCGTGAAAAATTGCGCACAGAAGATCTTGTGCGATTTGCGCGCACAGAAAAAGGTATTTATGCTATGTGGGTGCAAAACGAGCTTAACCGCCGTAAAGTAGGCGGTCACACATGACAAGATATGAACAGAAACAAAAAAGAACGACGTGTATGTAAGAACATACCGTCGTTTTTCATTTTTACTTAAGCCGATCACACTTGTCTTCCAACTATTTTAATGCTGTATGGGAAAAGATGGGTAGTTCTAAAAAATTGCAAAAAAATGGCTTTTGATATACGATTGAAACATAAAAGTAACATCCTTTGACGACATGATCACTGTCGGAATCTGCTCTCTCGGGCGATGGGATATGAGAAGAAATCACTCATGTACGTGTGAAAATAGAACTCATCGGGTAAGCCCGTAAGCGCTGTAGTTGAGAGTGGTCAGTCATTGGCTACTGAATTAAGGTGGTACCACGTTTATGATCTGTGAACGTCCTTAAAAGATTTTTAAGGATTTTTTTGTTTCATCAAATGATCATGCGGACATCTTTTTTCAAAAACAGGGCAGTTATCTTGGCATTATTATGGTTTGTTTTGGTAAATGTGATCGGACTGGTTGCCAATAACCGTGTTGATCTTGATGCAGATACAGCATATTCATGGATGCCTGTGGAAAAATATGACCAGGATCAGTCATGGTATATTGTGGATTTACATGCGCGCTGGGATTCCAACTGGTATGTGGATATCGTGAAAAATGGATATCAGCGAAAAGCAGATGACACGCTTTCTAATCTTGTGTTTTTCCCATTGTATCCATTTTTGGTGAAGGTTGTTTCATTTTTTACACAGGGACATATTGAATTGGCTGGCTGGATCGTGAGTGGCACATTCATGATCTTGAGTTGCATGATCCTTCTGAAATTAGTAAAAGAATTTCATCAGGGTATTGCAGAACCACTTTATGCAGTTTTTCTCCTTCTTATTTTTCCGACGGCGTTTTTTCTCAATGCGGTGTATACAGAATCACTATTCTTATTTTTGTCACTCTCGACTTTTTATTGGGCGTTCAGGCGAAATTATGTGTTGGTTGGGATCTTTGGTTTTTTGGCAGCAATAACGCGTGTGACCGGTGTGTTGCTTTTTGTGCCACTCGTGATCCATATGTGGATGTTGTGGAGAACTGATGGTGAATCGGTAAAAAAAGCGTGGGCACTGGTTCTCATCCCATGTGGCACAGCAGTATTTTTTCTCTATCATTGGATTTTTTATGGAGATCCATTACTGTTTTTTACTATAGAGAGCGCATGGGGACGGTCGTTTGCCGTTAATAAAGATCATTTTATCTTTCTCACACATGCTTCTCGGGCAAATTTTTTCTTGGATGTATCTTATCTCGTATTCGGACTTGGCGTGGCAGCATATTTAATGAGAATCAAACAATATGCGTATAGCGTATATATGTTTAGTACGATCGGTGTAGCTGTGGCAAGTGGTACACTGATGAGTATCGGACGGTATATTCTTGTGCTGTTTCCCATATACATTGTCGGTGCGATGATCAAAAATGATGTGATAAGATATGTGTGGATCCTTACATCAACAATGCTGATGGCACTCAATACATATTTATTTGTGAACTGGTATTGGGCGGGGTAAAACACGTGTAAATTTTTACTATAATAATTATTATATAAAGATCATATGAAAAATTTTAAAGAAGTGGAACAAGGTAAAAAGTACGCAGAGATGGAACATGATGTGATGCAGTTTTGGCATGAGGACAAAACATTTGAAAAATCTGTAGATGGGCGCAGTGCGGAAAATACCTATGTGTTTTATGACGGTCCGCCGTTCATCACGGGCGTACCGCATTACGGGACATTGCTCTCATCGATCATCAAAGATGTTGTTCCACGGTATTGGACGATGAAAGGCAAGCGTGTGGAGCGTCGCTGGGGGTGGGATTGTCATGGGCTTCCTGCAGAGAATTTGGTGGAAAAGCAACTTGGCATCAAAGATAAGCGCGATGTGGCGAAAGTGGGATTGGAAAAATATATTGAGACATGTCACGCTGCGATGGTGCAAGGTAGTGATGCATGGGAAAGCACGGTAGAGCGTATCGGGCGGTGGGTGAATTTCAAGGGCGCCTACAAAACGATGGACCGTGACTATATGGAAAGTGTATGGTGGGCATTCAAAACACTCTATGATAAGAAAAAGATCTATGAGGGAGAAAAAGTGCTTTTGTATTGTCCGCGTTGTGCAACGCCAATTTCCAAAGCGGAAGTGTCGATGGATAACAGCTATCGTGATGTAACTGATCCATCGGTGTATGTGAAATTTGCACTGATTGAAGAAGATCAAAAAAATGTCATCCCGACCGAAGTGGAGGGATCTCTCGACAAGCTCGAGATGACACCACAGACATATTTTTTGGCATGGACGACAACACCATGGACATTGTCGGCAAATGTGGCATTGGCAATCAATACAAAATTGACATACGTGAAGGTCCTAATTGGTGGTGAAACGTTTATTATGGCGGAAGACCTTGTATCAAAAGTGTTGGTTGATGAAAAAAAGATGTCATTGGAGCATGTTGTAATGGAAAAAAAAAGTGGAGCAGATCTTGTGAATAAAAAATACAAACCACTTTTCGATGATCATGGTGAACATGCACATCGTATTGTTGCGGCGGATTTTGTGACGACGGAAGATGGTACGGGCATTGTGCATATTGCACCCGCGTTTGGTGAAGATGATTATGCGCTCGCAAAGAAAGAGAATTTACCACTTGTGAACACGGTGGATGATAATGGCTTGTATAAAGATGGGCGATGGGCTGGTCAGCATGTGTGGGAGATCAATAAGGAAATCGCGAAGACGCTTCTGCGTGAAGGCGTGGTGTTTAAAATTGAGTATATTCAACATGAGTACCCGCATTGTCACAGATGTGATACGAAGCTTATGTATCGTGCACATCCGAGTTGGTTCATGGATATTGATGGACAGCGATCTGAAATGCTTGCAAAAAATGAGAATATCAACTGGTTTCCAACGCATATCAAACAGAAGCGTTTTCGCAATACGGTGGAGACGGCACCAGATTGGAATTTGAGTCGTGACCGTTTCTGGGCGACGCCGCTTCCTGTGTGGCGCGGAACCAAAGAAGATGGCACGATGGTGGAAAAAGTGATCGGCAGTTATGCGGAACTTAAAGAATTATCGGGAAAGGAACTTCCGGATTATCATTTGCCGTACGTGGACGCCGTGACATTTGAGTGGGAGGGGGTTACGATGAAGCGCATTGATAAGGTTATGGATTGTTGGTTTGAGTCCGGCTCAATGCCGTTTGCACAATTTCATTATCCGTTTGAGAACAAAGAAAAATTTGAGGCAAATTTCCCCGGTGATTTCATCGCAGAATATGTGGGACAGGTACGTGCGTGGTTTTATTATATGCATGCAATTTCCGTGGGCATCTTTGGTGAAGAGGCATTCAAAAATGTGATCGTGACGGGAACGATCGCGGGTAATGATGGGCGCAAGATGTCCAAATCATATGGAAATTATACAGCGCCGGAGATCTTATTGGAAAAATACAGCGCCGATGCACTCCGATATTTACTTGTAAGCTCACCACTTCTTAATGGTGAGGATTTTGCGCTTGTGGATAAAGATGTTGCGGATGTGCAAAGAAAGCTCGGAACACTGTGGAATAGCTATTCATTTTTTGTCATGTACGCCAATGTAGATGGATGGAAACCATCAGAAAGCAAAGGGGCACCAAAAAGTGAAAATGTATTGGATCAATGGATCGTTTCACAGTTGCATACACTAATTGCTCAAGTGGACGCTGATATGCAAAGGTACGATCTGCCAAATGCATCAAAGCCGATCATAAAATTCATCGATGATCTGTCAAATTGGTACATTCGTCGTTCTCGTAAGCGATTTTGGAAAAGTGAAAATGATGGTGACAAAAACAATGCATATGCAACACTGCATTATGTGCTTGTGGAATTATCCAAGGTAATGGCACCATTCACACCATTTATTGCGGAAGAGATCTATGGGAATCTCACTTGCCCTCACCCCAAGCCTCTCCCAAAGGGAGAGGGGGCAGCTGCTTCTGTACATTTGACCGATTTTCCTAAGGGTGATGTAGGTTTGATCAATGAAGATTTGAATATGCAAATGCAAAGAACGCGTGATGTGATCAGTGAAGGGCTTAAACTGCGCGCACGTACACAGCTCAAGGTACGTCAACCACTACAAAAGTTAATGGTGGTGAGTGAAAAATGGCATGTTTCACAAGAGATGGAAGATATTGTGTGTGAAGAGTTAAATGTCAAAGAAGTTGTCGATGTAGAAAAAATTGATGGTGAGCAGAAAAATATTGGAGAGATCGATGGTATAAAGATCGAACTTGATATCGTAGTAACGGATGCATTGAAATTGGAGGGACAGGCCAGAGAGGCTATTCGCTACATCCAACAATTGCGCAAAAAAGCCGACTATAATGTGGATGATCGCATCGCCGTAGGAATTGACGGTATGGCAGATGTTTTTACTGCGCACAAAGATGATATAGCACATGAAGTATTGGCACAGACGATCGTGCAAGGGGTTGTGGAAGATCATGATATCACAGAGGAGTGTGAGATCGATGGGAAAAAAGTGACGATTTCTTTAAAGAAGTAAAATATTTCTTCGTGAAACAAAATTATCATGCAATTGCATTGGATAAAAAGGATACTGGTGAGATGGACCGTCTCTACACATTTTACACGCGGGAAAATGGTTTGATACGCGTGCCTGCAAAATCCATTCGTAAAAGTGAGGCAAAACTTGCGGCGCAGGTGGAGGATTTTGTATTGGCGCATATCACAGTTGTGAAAAATTATGGTCGCGGAACGCTTGCTGGTGCTGTGGCAGAAGAATATTTTGATGGATTACATATGCATTATGTTGCATTGTCTTGTGTCGATCATGTACGAAAAGTTTTTTTGACCGTTGTGCAAGAGCAAGAGCGAGACGAACAAGTTTTTGGATTGCTTTTGGCATATTTGCGAAAGATCGAAGAGTTGTCTGATATAAAAGATCATGTACAAAATGATGAGCAAATAAAATGGATCACGTATGCATTTTTGATCAAATTATTTGGGATTCAGGGGTATGTGTTCGATGTAAAGAAATGTGTGGCATGTGATGTTTTACCAACAGCACAAACACATACTGTTTTTGATGTACATAATGGAGGAATGATATGTGGACGTTGTGCACAAAAAACGATCAATGTTTGTGCAATGGATGTTGACACGATCAAATCACTGCGTGCGATCTACAGTAATCATTTGCCCATGCTTTCCAAAATTGTGGTGCATCAAACTGTAAATAAACAATTGCAAAATATTGTGACACAGATCGAAAAATGGATCATGCGGTAGTTTGATGAAAATCTGATATAATACAAAGGAGAGGTAAGAGATGAATATGATCATCTTTTTAACCGTTAACACAAAAATATGTCTTTACGAGAAATAGAGAAAGATATTCAAAAACATGAATCAGAAATAATTAAGCGTGAACACGATACAACTGCATATGATGTGTGGAGATCACAGGAAAAAATCCAAGAAGATGTTGGTCCGAGCAATTGGCAAAAGATCAAGGATCGTTTAATTGGTGTACGCATCAGAGGCATTGTTTTGGGGGGTATAGTATTACTTGGCATTACGATCATTACACTGTCCGTGGTTTCTTTTGTATATTTTCAAAAAGGTTTTTTTGCGCAAGAGCGTGTGACACTATCCATAGAAGCGAGTCAAGCGATTGACAGCAATAAACTAACGGAAGTGACTTTTATATATGATAATAACAATCGTGCCACACTAAGTAATGCAGAAATTGCAGTCGGTTTTGGTGATCATTTCGTTCCTGCGGGAGAACAAGATGACTTTACACAAGTAAGTGACAGTCAGGGTGTGATTCGCATTGGAAAGATCGGCGGTCATGATAAAGGGAAATTTGTTCTTACGGGATATTTTGCAGGACCGCAGAATTCTACCAATTCAATTTCCGGTATATTGCGATACACACCGGAAAAAACAAATGCACGCTATGAAACAAATGCGCGCGCTGCTACGACGATCACCTCATCACCCGTGGTTATTGATGTAGAATCTCCACTTAGTATTGTCAGTGGAAATCTCATGAACATTGTTTTCAAGATTAAAAACACCAGCGATAGCGACTTATCGCAACTGAGATTTTCTGTAGAAATGCCAGATACATTCTCTCTCTATAATTCGTCCCCACTTCCTAATTATGGCAATACCTGGTTGCTTGATGGCATAAAGGCAAAATCTGAAACTGCAATTGTCATACGTGGCGGTATCGGTGCGGCAGTTGGCACAAAGCAAAGTTTTACCGGACGTGTATTTTCTCAAGGATCAACGAATGACATTGTAGAATATGCAAATGTAACGTATACGCCAAGCATGATCCAATCTCCGATCACTGTTCAACAAAAGCTTGTGGGTGATAGCGATGTCGTCTATGCAAATGAACGTTTGTCGTACATCGTAAAATTTGTCAATAATAGCGACGTGCCTTTGCGTGACGCGATCATAACAGTTAATTTGGACAGTGCTGTTTTGGATTATGAAAAATTGGAGTTATTGGATGGTGGTGATTATGATCAAGAAAATAGACGTATTGTCTGGAAAGCTGCAGATGTTCCTGCCCTCAAAATTTTTGAACCGCAAAAATCGGGAGAGGTGCGATTTATTGTGCCAGTTTTGGAAAATTTGCCTGTGAACAATGATCAAGATTATCATTTTTCCACATCGTCCATTGCTTCGATTGACAGTGAGGATATCCCTTCAGAATTGAGAGAAAACAAGACAGTACTTAGTAATATATTAACTATTCCTGTGGGAGCAAAAGTATTGTATGAACCAAAGATCGTATTTAAATCAGGAGCAAGGAAATTAAAAGTTGGAGAAGAAACAATTTATACGGTCACGGTAAAGCTGGGTAGTGTGAATAATGATCTGGACAATGTAAAAGTTTTTCTCCCTTTGCCAACGCATACAAAATATGAAGGCAATGCAGACAAGGACGGGATGGAATACAATGAGCGTAGTAATGAATTGGTGTGGAATATCGGAAAAATGACACATGGCACGGGTATCATAAGTGATGCGAGGGAAATTTCTTTTGAATTGAGCATCAAACCAAGCGTTGATCAATTGGGAACATATGTTCCGATCATAAAAGATCAAAAAATAGCTGGTATGGATGTATTTGCAAAAAGGAATTTTGAGTTCAACAGGGATATGCTCACAACAGCGCATAGTGATCAGGATTTCACAGAAAAAACTGTGCAACCTTAGTAATTCTTTTGAAGTGTACATATGCAATATGCCATTCTATGTGTGATCATGTTTTTTTGTCCATATATTGTTTTGGCTGTGGAAACTGAACGATCGATCGATATCATAGTGGACGAGCAAGAAATTTCTGAGTTGTATATTGAGCATGCTACTGGAAGTGCATATCAAAAGATTTTACATATTCACAACAATGGGGAAAGTGTGCAGAAAATTATTATTTCCATAGAAGATGAAAAAGAACAACGTGCGGAAAATATAGCCACACAGAGTCTGGTGTCGCTTACAAGATTTCATACAACCACCCTTGCAGACGAACTTCGAGAGATCTTGGAAAAAAATGATTACGATATCAATGCATTTTGTAAAAAAAACATCGATGTTGCAAAGAAATGGTGTGATGGTGAAACTGTTGCATCTATCGAAATTGCACCACAGGGCACAAGTGATGTTCCTGTGACCTTTTATTTTGATGATGATGAAACTGATCATCGGGCATATATGGTCTTTAAAGACAATAGCAATGCAGAACAAGATGAAATTCAACGAATGTTGGTGACATATCATGTGCCTGATAAAAATATTGTACAGATGAAACTGAGGAACTTTAACTTGGAAAAGGAGTTTCCATTTGGTGATTTTGGCATGTGGTTACGATCCGGCATGCGTGATGATTATGTTGCACAAATTGGCAGCGAGAATAATGGAACCGAAAATGTGCGATACACGTATTTTACAGAAGTGGAATCGGTATGGATCGGAGAAAAGCTGTTTTTTAGTGAAGAAAATGATAGTGTGAGCGGTTCAGTACAGAGTGATCATGTGCACGTAACGATGCCACGCTTTGGAAAAATGCGCATAACGGGTGGTGTTTCTTATATTGATCAAAACCAAAAAATAATTGAGCACAGGAGTGATCCGATAAATTTGATCGTGTGGCCGGTGCATTTTGTAATTATTTTTTCTCTTGGGAGTTGTTTTTGTGGGATTTGTGTTTTATTATATAAGTATATAAGAAAAAATATGTTTGGATTTAGAAAAAATAAAAAAAATAATACACAATTTACAGGTACATATATTGTGCAAGATACGGATAATATTATCTCTATTGCACAAATGTTTGGTGTGCCGTGGAAAGAGCTTGCAGAATACAATAAGATCGACGCACCGTATATCCTGATCTCAGGGGAAACAATCAGTGTGCCAGGTCCACAAACTGCTGTTGTTGAGAATGTGCAAGAGGATATGCAAGAGCAAAATGTTTTGGAACAAAATCATGTAGAGCAAGAGAATGTCGGTATGAAAAACAGTGAACCTGCAATGCAAAAAATTCCAACAATTGCCGAGCAAAGAGGAGAAATGAAATATGTTGCACAGCGTGATGTGCAGCGCACAAAACAAGATATACAGCATGTCGAGAAGAGAGATCCTCTGACGGTGCCGGGACAAGACCATGGTCCGATCAAGAGAAAGGTAACATTTGCTGCGCCACAAAGTATGCTAGCGCAACCAGCTTCAGAGCCGACAACAAGAGCAATTGATATTGAATGGATGCGTGATGATGAAGAGGCTTATAATGAGGAAATGGAGTTTCAGCGAAAAAGTGTGAATAAGCGATTGAGCATAGTTGTCGCTGTTGGCGTGTGTGCAATTGGCGGTGTTATTGTATGGGGTGCCATGCAATGGATGCAACGCGATGCCGAGAAAAAAGTTTCTGTAGAAACCTTAATTGAAGAGGATACTTCAGTAAAAAATGACGAGAATACAACAGCATTGTCGTCAGAAGATGTTGCACAAGACAGTGCTTCTGATGAACAGGGTGATGATGTTGTTGCAGATAATGGTGAAAATCAGAATATAGATGAGGAAAAATTAAAGGAACAAGAAACACAGGCAACAACAGAGCAAAAAATGCCAAGTGAGATCACTGTACAAGTATTGAATGCAGGTGCCGCAACCGGCGCAGCAGGAGCAGTTTCGGCAGAGATCAAAAATAAGGGCTACAAGATAAATTCTGCTCAAAATGCGCAAAGCTCTTATGAAGATGTGATGATTTACTATACATCGGAGATGAAGGAATATGTGGATGTACTTGCACAAACTGTCGATGCAAAGTATGGCAGTCAGAAAAAAGAAGAATCTACTGATGTGCCTGGGAAATATAAGGCGGATATTGTTATCGTACTTGGAACATAGCTGTGCATGATGCGCAATTGAAAAATACAAAAAACACAAATATAAATTTATATGAAAAAGTTTGCACAGAGACCATATCACACCATGTCGTCTAGTGCGTCACTTCTGCATCTGCAAACATCTGAAAAGGGATTGAGTGATTTTGATGCCGCAGGACGTATCAATGCCTTTGGAAAGAACTCTTTGCCAATGCAAAAAAAGTTATCGCGAACACGTCTTTTTTTGCGACAATTTCACAATCCATTGATCTATATTGTGATCATCGCTGCGGTGGTTTCCTTTGCAATTGATCATGTTGTAGATGCATTTTTTATTCTTTTTGTGATCGTTCTCAATGCCGTTGTGGGATTTGTGCAAGAGAATAAAGCGGAGAGATCCCTTGAAAAATTGCGTGAGAGCATAAAACAATATGTACGAGTGATCCGCTCTGGACGTAAGAAAAAGGTGTTATCAGAGGATGTTGCTGTTGGGGACGTTGTGGATCTCATTGCGGGTGACCGCATTTCTGCAGATGGACGATTGTTCATGATAGCTGATTTTTATGTGAATGAATCCACCTTGACCGGTGAATGGCACGATGTGGAGAAAAACATTGATATTATCGATGAAAATATCATCACTTCCGATCAAAAGAACATGGTTTTTGCTGGTACAAATGTAACACAAGGTCATGCACTTTATGTCGTAACTGCAACAGGAGTGGATTCTGAGCTTGGTAAAATTTCTCATTTTGTACAGAGCACGGAGCAGGCGAAGACGCCTCTGCAAAAAAGATTTGCACAGCTTTCTGTGATCATAGGTTTTGCAATTTTTGTTGCGATTCTCGGATTCGCTTTTGTGGGTGTTTGGCGAGGACAAGATGTGAAAGATATCTTTATTGCAGCTACAGCCCTTACCGTAAGTGCAATTCCAGAAGGATTACTTCCTGCCGTGACGATCGTGCTGATTTTTGGCATGCGTCGATTGGCACGACAATACGCATTGGTGAGGAAATTAAATGCGAGTGAAACAATGGGTGCGATCACAACTATTTGCACAGATAAAACAGGCACGTTAACGGAAGGGAAAATGGGTGTTAGTCACATTCTTACTGGAGCAAATGAACTGTTGGACTTCAATGATGGTGGAATTACAACACATGCAAAACATAAGGATTTTTCTGGACATATCAAAGCCTTGACAATTGCATCTGTCGTTAATGATGCATATGTGGAAAATTTACAAGATGAACTATCACAACCAATCGTGCATGGCAGACCGACTGATCGGGCACTTTTGATGGCTGCGATACAGGTTGGAATCGATGTGGAGGCATTTCAATATGAATATCCATTAGTGGATCAAGAGTTTTTCAAATCGGAGAGCAAATATGCAGTTCGTATTCATCAGTGGGGTAAGGATAAAATGCGTATTATGATGTTGGGAGCACCAGAACAAGTGCTGTCCAAAGCTTCTTTTATTGATGTTCATGGAGTGCGCATGCCAATCAATTCAATTGAGGGGGATCGGCTCAAAGAAACATTTGAAGATCTCACGCGAAAAGGTTTGCGTGTTTTAGCGTGCAGTGAGCGTGTCTTGACGAATGAAACATTTCAGAGATTGTCAAAAGAAGAAAGATATGAGTCAATGTCCCTCGTTGGCTTCATCGCTCTCAAAGATCCTTTGCGTTATGATGTAGAAGAATCGTTGCATGTTGCAGAGCGGGCGGGCATTCGCCTTGTCGTTATTACGGGAGACCATGCTGTAACCGCAAGATCTGTGATGGCGGAATTAGGACATAATGTATCTGAACAAAATATCTGTCTTGGAACAGAAATGGATCATATGTCTGACGCACAATTACAAGAACGTGTAAAATATGTGCAGATCTTTGCACGTGTTTTGCCGGAACATAAAATTAGGATCGTGCGTGCATTGCAAAATAATGGAGAAGTTGTGGCAATGGTGGGGGATGGTATCAATGATGCACCGGCAATTAAAGCATCAGATGTTGGCATCAGCATTGGAGAGGGTGCGGATATTGCAAGAGAAGTGTCGGACATTGTTCTTCTTAATAGTAGTTTTACGACGATTATCAAGGCAATTGAGCAAGGGCGTGTGATCTATGAAAATATTCGCAGGGTTCTTATTTATCTTGTGGCGGATGATTTTTCTGAGATTTTTATTTTTTTTGTTGCAATGTTCTTTGGTTGGCCATTACCTCTTTTGCCTCTGCAGATATTATGGATCAATATGATCGAAGATAGTTTTCCAAATATTGCACTAACGACAGAATATGACAGTAAGAATTTAATGAAGGAGCCACCACGTAGTCCACACGAACCGATCATCTCCTCCGCATATAAAAAATTTATGAGCATCGTTTTTATCGTATCCGGACTTGCTGCAACATTTATTTTTTGGGTAACGCGAGAGATCACACAGGATATTGATACGGCGCGCACAGCTGCTTTTGTACTCATTTCCCTAGATTCCTTGATCTTTGTGTATGTCATCAGAAGCATGCGACAATATATTGTACGTCATGATATTTTTGATAATAAGTATGTGAATTATGCAGTGTTATTATCATTTGTGATCCTTCTGGCAGGTTTATATATCCCATTATTTGCGCAATTTTTGGGCACTGTGCCATTATCTGGTGACATGTGGATCGTAATTGCGCTCATAACGATCATTGAAGTGGTGATATTTGAGGCAAGTAAAGGCATGTTATTTATACGACAAACGCAAGCGAAAATGTAAGGATAAAAAAACGCGCACTTTCATTTTTTTGGGAAGACTGTTACAGTAATGATATGTAAAAATAGTATGATGCATAACGATATGATCCTCAAAAATCTCAATATTTATTTCTTTCTGGCACTTCTGATAGGTGGTTCTATCGCGGGGTTTTTACTTGTCAAACCATTTCTTGGAGCTATATTCATTGCCGCGCTTTTTGCCGTACTTTTTAATAGACCTTATGAGTATATAAGTGCAAAAATGCACAGTCCGGCGATCGCATCTGCGATCATGCTTTGTATTGTGGTCATCACGATCATTTTGCCGATCATATTTATTTCTGGATTGGTAGTTAGTGAAGTGTCGCAAGTGATTGCCGAGGCTACAATAGAAGATTCTGGTATGCGAAAATCTGTGGATGCGGTTGTAGAAAAGGTCTCACAATTGCCATTTTCAGAAAAAGTGCTACATAACATAACACTGGACAGCATTAATGAAGAACAAGTTGTGAGAGTGTTAAAAAATACCGCATCATTCTTTCAAGCCGCATATCAAAGTGTTGTTAATGGTGTGATCGGATTTTTTGTGATGCTTTTTACGTTATTTTATTTCTTTATTGACGGACGACGTTTTGTGCACTATGGAATGCAACTGAGTCCGCTACAGGATAGACATGAAGTGAAATTGATCCAGGAATTTATCTCCATGACACGCGCAACATTAAAAGGCACTGTTGTAATTGGATGTATTCAAGGAATCATCGGTGGTATTGCATTTGCAATTGCAGGAGTTGTTTCACCAATTTTTTGGATGGTTGTAATGATCGTCTTTAGTATTATTCCTGCTGTGGGAGCAGGTTTTGTGATCTTTCCTACAGCGATTGTGATGCTTCTCTTGGGGCATGTGTGGCAAGCGATCTTCCTGATCGTGGTCGGAACACTTGTATCAATTATTGACAATATTTTGCGACCAAAACTAGTCGGAAATGATACCCAGATGCATAGCTTGGCAGTATTCTTCGCAACGCTTGGCGGACTAAAGCTTTTTGGATTCATTGGATTTGTCGTTGGTCCGATCATTATGGCGCTCATGCTTGCAATGTGGAAGATCTACGCTGTTGAATTCAAAAAAGATCTGGAGCGATTTAACGCATAGCTATGCAGGAATTTTGGCAACATCTTCCCGAATATTTTGATCCGATCGCATTTTCGATTGGAGAATTTTCGGTTTTTTGGTATTCGCTTATGTGGCTTACGGCATTTGCTGTGTGTTATGGCATGTTGGTATACCGTATGAGAAACAAAGAAATTGCATATGATAGGGAGTTAATTCAAGATGTCATAACCAATGCACTTTTTGGTGCGTTGGTGGGAGGGCGATTGGGGTACGTGTTTTTCTATGATCTGTCATACTACGTTACAAATCCACTATCTATAATTTCTCCATACGACTTTAATTTGGGAGAATGGGTTGGCATCTATGGCATGAGCTATCATGGGGGTGTGATTGGTGTGGCGATTGCCATTTTTTTAATAGCACACAAAAAGAATATACGTGTGTTGAAGCTTTATGATCTCATAGTACCTGTTGTGCCATTCGGTTATATGTTCGGGCGTATTGGAAATTTTCTCAATCAGGAGTTAGTGGGGCGTATCACAACATCGCCTGTAGGCATGTATTTCAATGAGGAATCAGTACTGCGTCATCCATCGCAATTATATGAAGCTTTTTTCGAAGGCTTGGTATTATTTGGGATCATGTGGCAATTGCGCAATAAAGAGTTTTCGACAGGAACGCTTTCGGCGCTTTATCTCATGCTATATTCATTTTTTCGGTTTGTGATCGAATTTTACCGTGCGCCTGATGAGCATCTTGGTCTCATTGTCGGCAATCTCACAATGGGACAGTTATTGTCGATTGGCGCCATCATTCTAAGTACGGGATTTTTAATATATCGGAGAATGCATCGTGATCAAAAATTCTCATAATGGTCAATAATCAGAAAAAATCTAAATATTTTTTATTATAGTTTAATCACATGGAGCATGTTTCCGCATTTATTTTTGCAACGTTTCAGGAAGCATTTGAGTATATGCATCCATATCTTTCCAATTATCAAAAATTTTCCAGATCTTTATCAAAACAGATCAAGGTCAAAGAAAATGATAATATTCAATACAGCTTTGATGTGAAACTGGATCAGATGATCAAAAATAAAATTGAAGAATTTGGTATTACTGGAAAGATATTTTCAGAAGAAAGCGGATTTTTTGAATGTGGAAAAAATGTCTACAGAGTTGTCTATGATCCATTTTGTAACAGTTCTCTAGCAACGCGCACTTTTCAAGAAGCAGCTATCGGCATTTCTGTTTTTAGTTATGACTATGAATTTATCACTTCCGCCATTATGGATTTTCAAACTGGCATTGTGGGAATCGTGCAAGATGGAAAAAGTAATTTTTATCAAATTCAATCAAAAGAACAACTTATTTTTGATTATGTTAAAAATGAAACTCTTGAAGATTCTTGGGCTGTGATTACGTTGGAAAATCGTGAGGAAAGAAAAAATGTAGATGAAATTTTTGACATATTGAAAAAAACAAAAAGGATCATTGTCAGTAGTGGTCATATATACTGGCTAAAATTGGCAACTGGTATGATAGATATCTATGCTGACCCTTTTGGTGGAGAAAAGTTATATGAAATGTTCGCATGTACCGTGGCTCAGAAAAATGGTTGCATTGTTACTGATAAGGATGGAAAATATTTTGATCCGGTTGAAAATTTGAAAATATTTGAGAACGATCAAAATCATATATATTATCCTGTTGCTACAACAAATGAGGCTTTACATAAAGAGATTCTTAAACATATAAAATAAGAAAGATCCAAATAATGAGAGAAACTTTAAATTTATGAATACAGAATTTGAGGTTAAAATATTGGCAATTGATATTGATGAGATCATTGTGAAATTGGCAGAATTGGGAGCAGAAAAAATTGGTGAAAAACAGCAAAGAAGGTTTGTGTATGATCTCATGCCAAAAAAAGAAAATTTATGGATCAGATTGAGAACGGATGGACAAAAGACAACAATGACCCTCAAAGAAATTCAAAATGATAAGATCGATGGCACGAAAGAAATCGAAATTCTTGTCGATGATTTTGATAAAACAAAAATTTTTCTGGAAAAATTGGGATATGAACATAAGAGTTATCAAGAAAATAGGCGTACAAGCTATATTCTGGATGGCGTGGAAATAGAAATTGATCTTTGGCCTCTTATTCCGCCATATGTGGAAATCGAAGGAAAGTCTGTTGATATGAAGTTGAACGAATGGTGAAATTACTCGGATGTGAATCGTCACAAACAACGTCGATGAGCGTGAGTGATGTTTATAAAAAATACGGCATAGATATTGCTTCTATGAAAGAGTTGAAATTTGGATCAAAAAACAAAGATGCAAATGTGACATGAAATGTATCTCACACTTTTTTCAAAAATGTGGTATACTGTCTTGGTATGGATATAGGTGAAGATTATTCGCATCTATATGCGGGTGAAATAAAAAAACGGAAAAAGAAAATATATACAGACGGTTTAAAAGTTGTCGCGAAGAAACTCTGCGTTGATGCAGTGCGCGCACAAATGGGAGAACGTCATAATAATATTTCTGCCTTACTTCTACGGGGTGAGCGCACGAGTTTTTTTGTTACTGAAGATTCTGGTAAATATATCACTCCACTTGCACAACAAAAATACATGCAGAGCTATGAGCGCATCAACGCTGGGATGCGTTTTGATAGTGTGCATATTCGCTATCAAAAAAAATATACTGTCGGTGAAATGCATGTAAAACAATTGTCGGTTTATACAGATCGTTTCTTCAACACGGTGGAAAATTATCGCGCAGCCCTGCGTATTACGATGTCGCCTGTGCGTATGTACCAAGTTTCACTTGGAGGTGCGATGATATTTGGCATGGTTTCCATGAGCATGATCTATCAGAACCTTGGTCCCAGTGTATTTGCTGAGGGATTAGAAAATGTTATGAATAAAAATGATGATGCAAAAGAGGTTGTGCGCGTGATCGAAAATGTTGCCGATGAAAAAGAGCTTGTACAAGAAGAAAAAGTAGATGAAGGAAATGAAGATGTAAAAGAAGACGTGCAGGAAGAGATTAAGAGGACTGATGAAGTTTCTAAAGAAGAGGGACAGATCAAAAATGAAGATGAAAATATACAAAAGTCGGAACCGGTGATCATGTCGGATATTGTACCAAAGAATACGGAAGCGACTTCGCAGGAAAAACAAACGTCCGAAGAAAATAAAATGCAGGTTGTAACAAAATCAGTTGATAGTGTTGTCAAAAAGGAAGATGTGACAGAATCTGAAAGCATATCGGAAAAAACTCTTGAAGAATTGGCATATGAAACAGTAAAAGGACATCCAATTGAAAAGATGTTGCCATACATTCTCGAGCAGGATCCTGAAGTGGCAAAATATTTTATTGCCATTTCAAAACAAGAAAGCGGTTTTGGTGAACATGTGCCGGTTCTTAACGGACAGGATTGCTATAACTATCTTGGGTATCGTGGAAAGCGCAAGTTGATGGGAACGGGTGGACATACATGTTTTAATAGCCGTAAGGATGCAGTGGAAACGATCAGTAAGCGTATCAAAACATTGATCTATGATCAGGATCAGAACACAGCACGAAAGCTTGTGGGTACATGGAAATGTGGTAGCAAGGATTGTGCCGGACACTCAAAAGAGAGTGTCGATCGATGGGTGGGTTCTGTGGGGTCAACATATGATCAATTATCTGGAAAATGATCATGACTCTGTGAAAAGGCGTAATAAACGCCTTTTTTGTGTAGTTGCTAAGAACTTGTCAGATATTATTTTACTGGTAATATTGTAATTGTTTTGATTTTTATAAAAAATAATTTGCATAATAAGTAACTGTCTAGTATCTCACCGTCATAAAATGATTTGTCGATTGAAATGCAAAAATTTCGGCTGCAAAACATTCAGATCTCGTCATGTTACCTATGGGTAGCGTTCTCTCGATCTTCATGTTTTTCGCTCGAAATTTTAGAATTTCAATTCGACATGAGATATTAGACAGTTACTAAGCATTTCTATGGAAAAGAGCAAAAGGATGTTGATCGCACTCAATAAAAAGCATTCCGAAATGTTTCAAAGTCAGAGGTTGGAACGGGAGTTGTATCTTTCACAGCATCCTACAAATGTGATCGTTTTTAAATGTATGGATGGACGCATTCACATGCCGACAGTAACACGTACTCCGCTTGGTATTATGCAACCATTTCGCAACATCGGAGGAAGGTTTGATTTAGGATGGCCGATGCTGAATGAGTCTTTTGATCAACATATCAAAAAAGCGGTGTCGAAAGGTAATCGTACACTCGTTTTGGTTACATATCATTTTTCCGCCGGTGATGAACATCGTGGTTGTGCAGGATTTAATTATGATTGCGAAGAATCGAAAAGATTCACAGAAAACTTTCGCAAACAAATTTTGCGTACATATGGAAAAGATAATGGTGTTGTCTACCCGATCCTTGTGGGCTTGGAAACTGATAAAGATGCGCTGATATTTCATGGGGAGCGTGGACGCATTTTGGATGTGTCACAAATCGTTGATGCATCATTTGAATCATTATTTGTGTCATTTCATAAATTATATCCATCAATGCCGGAACGTATCCTACATGATCTGATCCCATTGGTACAGGGTAATGTGCAATGTATTAAAGAAACAATGAACATGGGCAAGCCGCTCAAGCAAATGGTGCATGGTGAATGGATATTAGCTGTTGGAAAAGGTTTTGATTGGTTACATACGCCGAACATCGCTCTTATCGTAGGACCGTATGATCCGAATATTGGAGAACCGATCAAAAAAGCGGTAGGGATCATCAAATCAAATTTACATACAAAAAAGACGAAAGACGGGTTTGTTCTCTTGTCATCAGCAGTATATTCTGACGCTGCGGAAAAAAACCGAGCAAAAGAACGCACGACATATCTTAGCAATTTAACACAAGAGATCATTGCGCAGCATTATGCGGATATGATTGCACGTACACATGTAATGTCTGTGATCATCAATGCACAAACAATGGAAATGGAAATGATCAATCGAAAATAAGATATTTGACAGGCACACCGGAGGAGAGTACCATATAGTCTATAAAAAAGCACAAATTGGCATCAAAGAGTGACATGCCATGTTTTATAGTGTGAAAAAACTTTATGAAAATTTTTAAGCTGATCTACCTATTGGTTTTTGGAAAAAAAGTAACGGAAAAACGAAAAAAATTCGAAGAAAAAAACCAGAGCGGAAAAGAATTTGATGTCATTGGTGCAGAGGTGCAACAAATCATCAAAAAATTGTACAATGGTCGATCCTTACGCATTCGCGCTGTTGATGCTGGTTCAACCAATGCGGAAGAAATCGAGCTGACAGCATTAAATAATGCATATTATGACATTGATCGCTTTGGCTTGAGTTTTGTTGCATCGCCGCGTCATGCGGACATGCTCTTTGTAACAGGTCCGGTTACGAGAAATTTGGAAAACGCTCTTCGTACGACATATGAGGCTGCACCACAGCCGTGTATTGTGGTTGCTGTTGGAGATGGTGCATGTACGGGGGGAATATGGAAAGATTCATATGCTGTAGTTGGTGCCGTGGATCAGGTGATACCAGTGCATGTGCGTATTCCGGGAGACCCGCCAACCCCAACAGAGATCTTGCGGGGCATATTAACAGCGCTGAAAACAAATAACTCACAATAATTCATATTTATGTTAGGACAATATATTGTTTTTGGGATCATATTCTATTTTTTGAGCTTATTTCTATCTGGCGTTCTGGTGTTTATTGACCGTACGTTCATCAATGCAGCATGGCTTTTCGTTGTCTCTAACATTGTGGGATTTATTTCGGGTGTCTTGTATTTTGTTGGTTTTTTTGGATATAATATTACAATCGCGCATTTTGATTGGTTTTTTCAATTTTCACCACATATCGCATCTCTTTCTGCGATCTTTTTTACATTGATCAGCGGGGTTTCCGCGGTTGTGGGTGTGTATAGTGTGCGATATTTGACCATCTACGAAAAAACGTATGATCCGCGGTCTGTACTGTTTTTGATGGCATTTTTTGTATTGGGCATGCAGGGAGTGATTGTCGCCAATAATGCATTTTCATTTTTATTCTTTTGGGAATTGATGTCCATCTCATCATTTTTTCTTGTTCTTGTTGATCGTACGCAAAAATCAATTTCAGCAGCGTTTTTATATTTCATCATGACGCATCTGGGAGCGTCAGCAATCTTGGGTGGATTCTTGATCTTGGGAAACGGTTCTTTTCTTTTTGAACTTTCAGGCATGTATGATGCAGCACAGACATTGTCACCAGCGCTTCGCAATACGGCATTTCTTCTTTTCATTTTTGGATTTGGTTCAAAGGCTGGACTCGTACCATTTCACATCTGGCTCCCGGAGGCGCATCCTCAGGCACCAAGTAATATTTCTGCACTGATGAGCGGGCTGATGTTGAAGATCGCAATATACGGTTTTACAATGATCATACTCGCAATGGGGCAGATGCCCGTATGGATCGCTCTGATCGTGTTATTTTTGGGAATGTTGTCCAGTATCGTGGGAGCACTTTATGCTGTTGTCGAGAGGGATATGAAACGTGCATTTGCATACAGCAGTATTGAAAACATGGGAATTATCTTTTCCATGTTTGGACTGGCGTTGTATTTCTTTGCACAAGATGCTTCGATGGCTACATTAATGATCGGAGTGAGCATAATTGCATTTGCTCTATTTCATGCAGTAAGTCACGCGCTTTTTAAAACGGCGCTCTTTCTTAGCAGTGGTGTTGTGATCAGTCGTACGCATACGAAGAGTCTTGATGCGATGGGAGGACTTGCAAAAATCATGCCGATTTTCACTGTTGGCTTTCTTGTGGTGACATTGAGCGCTTTGCCAATCCCTCCATTTGGTACATTTTACGGAGAATGGGGTTTTGTGCAGAATATCATTTTTGCAATGCGAGATATGATCATGGAACCAAAGACAATTGTGTTGCTACTTGGCACATTGATCGTGACAGGTCTGGTAAGTGGTTTGGCAATTTTTGCGATGATCCGTATTTTTAGCTTGTCGATGCTCGGGTTATCACATGATCCACGAAGACCACATCGTGATGAAAGAATGGATCATCTTCTCATTATGCCAATTATCGTTTTGGGCATTACTGTTCTTGTGTGTGGTTTTTTTGCGAGCACGATCGTTGATACATTGACTTTTGCGGTATATACAACTGGTGGATATGCGCGAGATATAACAGTAAATATAGCGCCGCATATGGACATGATGGTTGGTGTGGGGACAGTTTTGTGTTTTTTTGTGGGAGCGGCAATTTATATGTGGATCAAAAAAAATACACGAATGCGTGCATACCATACATGGGATTGTGGACAACCGATTGACGCGACAATGCAATACAGTGCAACTGCGTTTTGTGCCCCGATCAGATTTTTTTTCCTTACATTTATCGGGCGTAAAAAGGTCATGTCTTCACAACCAATCATACAATCGAACCCGTGGATCGTAAAGAATACATTTGCGTTATCCATACGATCGAAATGGAGTGATATATTCTATGATCCAATTGCAAAAATTCTGCTTTTCATTGCTGATCGGATTCGTTTTGTACAAAATGGACGTATTCAATATTACATTCTTTTTCTCTTTCTTGCGTTAATTCTTACTCTTATATTTGTGTTATGAATTCCTTAATAGCCATTTCTATACAGATCATATTTGTTTTGTTGGTTGCACCGTTTGCATCTGGTATGGTTCGGTTTGTAAAAGCGCGCTTACAAGGAAGGCATGGTGCGTCACCATTTCTTCCATATATAACATTATTAACTTTGATGCGTAAAGAGATGGTTGTATCATCTGCAACATCGTGGATATTTCACGTTGTGCCATTTGTGGTTTTGGGAAGCACATTTGCTTTAGCGTGTATTGTGCCAACGATCTTTGTAGGAACATCAGTTGCAAATGTGAGTGATTTTTTGGTTGTGGCAGGCATACTGATCATTGGCTCAGTTTTCTTGGTCATGGGTGGTTTGGATACGGGAAGTGCGTTCGGTGGTATGGGCTCAAGTCGTGAGATGACAATTGCCGCGTTGTTGGAACCAGTGATCATTATGGTTTTTGCGACACTGAGTTTTGTAACGGGAACGTCAACAATTGATGGTATGTTACAACAACAATTGAGTTTTGCGGATCCGTATTTGTTTTTAATTATTGGCGCTCTTGGACTTGTTGCATTGGCGGAAAACGCACGATATCCTGTAGATAATCCTGCAACACATTTGGAATTAACAATGGTACATGAGGCAATGATCTTGGAATATTCCGGTGCGTATCTGGCTTTGTTGGAGTATGCAGCAGCAATTAAGTTAACAATCTTTTCTCTCCTTATTGCAAACTTTGCTTTTCCTCAGACGATGCTCAGTGGTTCTTTGGAGGGTGGTATCGCAGCTGTTGGTGTGGGAATGGTTTATGCCACAGTAAAGATCATTGTAGTGATGATCGGTTTGGCTTTTGTAGAATCTTTACTGGTAAAAATGCGATTCTATCGTATGTCTGAATATTTTTCTATTGCTTTTGTTGTAGCATTGTTGGGCATGATCGTTGCTCTTTTTTCCCAACATGCCGGAGTATCGATGCAATATCATGTGCTTTTCTCGCTGTGTACGATCATTTGCATCGTCTTATTATTTGGACGCGTGCGTCTCAAGGCTATGTTGCGATACTATGCAATCTCTTCTTTTGCGATTGCAGGTATCGCGTGGGGATTATTACCACTTGTAGTGGAGGAAGAAAGGATTCATTTGTGGATATTTGCTCTTTTCACAATTGTGACAAAAACATTCGCAGTACCATATGTGATCAATCATGCGGGGCATGTGAAGAAAAGTCTCACAAACCTCCCATCGTTTTTACGACCGGGGAAAAGTTATTTTCTAGCGGTTATTCTTCTTATGATCACATACTTTGTTTTGAATGAAGTGTCTATTACGGGTCTCATTAAATGGAATTCTTTACTTTATGCATCTGTTGCCTCAATTGTTCTTGGCATTGCTCTGATGATCATTAAGAGAAATATTTTTTCGCAAATCATCGGATTATTGATCATAGAAAATGGAATCGCAATTTTTGTGTTGGCAACAGTTGGTTCATTGCCAGTGATGATCGAATTTGGCATTTTTGCCGTGACAGTGGCAACTGCATACATTTTGGCATTGTTGAGTGCACAGATCAATGAACTGTATGGTAGTACTGATACGGAAGACCTGCGAGAACTGATCGAGTAATTTCTTATCTTATTTTATTATGATCATTATATTATTAACATTGTTCATTCTCACAGCAATTGGTGCGTGGTTTGGACGTAATGCAAAAAATGTGCGCACTGTCAGTGTATTTTTAGCCGCGTTAAGTAGCATTATGCTCGTACTGGCTGCATGGTCACCAGTAATGTATGGACAGATCGCGCGATATGGATCATGGTGGACGATTGATGGTTTTTCGGGTCTCATGATCATATTGATCGCATGCGTATACATGGCCACTGTTGCGATTAGCGTGCGATATATCGGTCATGAATTGGCAAGTCAAATCATTTCTTTCAATCAGTATCGGTTGTATTTTACATTACTTCCGATCTTTGCTTTGTGTATGGTGATCACTGTACTTACCAATAACTCTCTGGTGTTATGGCTTGCATTGGAAGGAACAACACTTTTTTCAACATTTCTTGTAGGTCTGTACCGTAAAAAAACAAGCATTGAAGCAGCATGGAAATACATGATCCTTTGCTCAACGGGCATTAGTATTGGTTTAGTTGGTATTTTGTTATTGAGCTATGGTGTGCATGACAGCGAAATTCGTGGAGGTGAAATGTTCTTGATCAGCACATTAGTGGAACATGCACAACTGATCCCAGAAAATATTATAAAACTTTCTTTCGTCCTGCTCTTTATTGGTTTTGGAACAAAGGTGGGTCTGGTTCCAATGCATACATGGTTACCCGATGCACATAGTAAAGCACCATCTCCAATTTCTGCTATTTTTTCGGCGGTATTGCTCAATGTTGCACTTTATGCAATTATCCGTTTCAAATACATTGCGGATGTATCCTTTGGAAATGCAGAATGGACGAGTCAGTTATTTGTGATATTTGGATGCATCTCAGTATTTTTGGCTGCACTTATGATGCTCATTCAACAAAATTATAAACGCATGTTGGCATATTCCAGTATTGAACACATGGGACTTATACTTTTTGCGATCGGACTTTCTCCATTTGGCGCAATTGCTGCTGTGATGCATATGATCGGACACACATTTGCTAAGTCAGCACTTTTTTTTGGTGCTGGTGAGATCCTGATCCGTTGGAAAACGACAAAGATCCCAAAAATTGCCAATATGTATGTGCAAGCGCCGTATACAAGCATTCTTTTTATCATTGCAATCTTGGGCATTATTGCAATCCCACCATCAGCACTTTTTGTGAGTGAGTACGGTATGTTTGCGCAGGCGATCATCATGTATCCAAAAACTACATTAGCACTTTTTGTTGCTCTGGCTGTGATCGCTTATGCGATGCTCTCTCTCACGATCACGATGGTCTTTCATGAGGATGAGAGTAAGATAAATGGAAGTATCAAGAAGGAGTCATGGAATATTACACATACAGTGATCGTGATCGAACTGGTCATAATTGTGATCTTTGCAATGTGGTTTACAACAACACAGGGTTCTGACGTGATCAACAATATCGTTAATAGTTTTTTGTTTATAAAATAAGTGGGATGCATGTGATCTATGATCATGCACAATAAGAATATGGATATCAAAGAAATCAGCAATCGTTTTCAAAACATGACAATAGTTTCTGTGGATGAAAGTCTCATGTGTGTTCGTGTCTCACGTGAGGATCTTGCACATGTCATCACATCTCTTGTAGAAGAAGGTCAGGCGCAACTATCATCTCTTTTTGCCACAGACGATCGACAAGAACAAGGTGTATTTGGTGTACATGCGATTTGCAGCATATACGATGTACCTCAGCGAATGATGATCTCTATTTCCATTCCTGCTGATGATCCACAATATCCATCGATCACACAAACGGTTATGGCTGCGCATTGGTATGAACGTTATATGAGGGATATGTTTGGTATTGAACCTGTTGGACATCCAGATTTGCGACGATTGGTGCATCATGAAAATGTGCCAGAAAATATTCATCCACTCAGAAAAGATTTTGCATGGAATACGAAAATGCCAAAAGCAAACATCGCATATCCGATGCACCATATAAAGGGAGAGGGTATATTTGAAATTCCTGTCGGACCGATTCATGCAGGTATCATTGAGCCGGGACACTTTCGTTTCAATGTGGCAGGGGAACGCATTCTTACACTAGAGGGCAAGTTATTTTTTACACACAAGGGTGTAGAAAAATTGGTGGAAAACAAGAAACCTATTGATGCGTTACCCTTTATTGAAAGATTGTCTGGAGACATGAGTGCTGCACATGCACTTGCATATGTGGAGGCTGTGGAAAAGATCGGGCAATGTCATGTATCAAAACGAGCACAGATGTTGCGTGCGATCATCACGGAATGTGAGCGTATCACAATGCATATACATGACCTTGCAAATATCGGCGGCATGGGAACAGGATACAGTTTTATTGCGGCGAATGGATTTCGTATCAAAGAACGTATGATGCGTTTGTCAGATGAGCTATGTGGTAATCGTTTTTGGCGGGGCGTTATCACAATTGGCGGCATGACAAGGGATTGGACTACAGATGAACTTGATCATGTAGTTGCGACCTCTTATGAAGCATGGCAAGAAATTGCACATATTGTATCTTTGGCATTGGACAGTGAAGGATTCCTGGATCGTTTACAGTATACGGGGGAATTGCCATACGAGGCGGCGCAGGCGTTTGGGGCTGTTGGATTACCTGCACGTGCTTCTGGTGTGGATCGTGATGTGCGCAGAGATTATCCATATGCATCATATACAGACTTTCCGGTAACGGTGATCAAAAAGAAAAGTAGCGATGTGTTTGCGCGATACCGTATGCGTATCTTAGAAATTGAACAATCTATTGCGTTGATTAAAACACTTGTAGCAGAAATTGCGGACGGAGAGGTTATGACATCATGTGAACCGAAAAATGGCCTTGCTATTGGTTCAGTGGAGTCATGGAGGGGTGAAATTATTTGTGTGGTACGCATAAATAATGGCGTGATCGACAGATGTTTTCCACGTGATCCGTCTTTTTGTAATTGGGCGCTTTTTGGTATTATGGGGCCTGGTAATATTGTGCCGGATTTTCCACTAATTAATAAAAGTTTAAATCTCTCCTATTCGGGAACGGATCTATAGTTTTTCGTGCGTAAGCACATTAGTAGGGCGTGTATAGTTCTTTATCATGGCAATAAGTAGTTCATTAAAATATATACAACAGCGAGGATTGATTCATGTATGATCAAAATGGAAAAAAAATTGTGGCTACGGTACCTTTTTTTGATGGTGAATGTAATGCAATTGTTGCAATGCCGATCAGTTTTAATTTTATGGATGAAATGATTGGTTGTACACGAGTTGCATTGGGTATGAAGAGATTTGATCTCTTGGGTATCCCTGGATTTTCCAAGAGAGTATCTCTTGATAGTAAAACTGTTTTGGATACGATCACACTCGCAGTTACAAAACACCTTGTTCGTGACATTGTGATATTTCAGCACATGGATTTTCACAATGATGGTAATTCGACACGATTTGTGAGTAGGCTTGATGAGGACTATTATCATAAAAGGATCCTTATTGATGCAGCACAGAAGATCAAAACGCTATATCCAGAAATAAATGTGGCATTGATCTATGCAAGGATTGTAAAAAGCAAGAGCGAGATTGAGTTTTCCAAGATCTTCCAAAGTGGTAATGAAGAAGTGTGTCTGCGCACTCCGTTTCTTTTTGGGAAGGTGAATACATGTGGAAATACGGTTATACAATGTTTGGATTATCGATTCAGGGCAGAAACACGACAATGTATTCAAAATGCCTTTGGCGTCGAACATTTCAATATCATCGGTCTTCCTGGATCTACAAAATCGTTTTTGGAGGGAAGCATGACTGCGTGGAAGGGAATTAAAATGTCCTATGAAAAACATGGTTGTCGGAGGTTTTTCATCGTTCATCATGAGGATTGTGGTGCATATGGAAGTTCCAGATCTTTTGTCAATCCTGAAAAGGAAGAAGCCTTTCACAATGTACAATTGTGTGCAATGAGAGATCGACTTGTAAAAATGTACACAGATGTTGACGTTATACTGATCTATGCAAAGCTCATTGGCACAACAAATCGAATGATCCAATTCATTGTTGTATGATACATGTGTTACAATAGGAGATCTCTAATTTAGAGATCTCCTATCTTCATATATTCTTATTTGATCGCATGCGGTATAATCAATAGGGTATGAAGATGTTGCGATGGTTTTTTGTATGAATTTAAACAATACGTATTATGTTTACAATTGGTGCATTCGGTGTGATCATTAACAAAAATAATGAAGTTCTTTTGTGTCACCGGCGAGATAAGGACATCTGGGATATTCCTGGTGGTATGGTGGAACGCGGTGAATCTCCATGGGAGGGTGCTGTGAGAGAGATAAAAGAAGAGGTTGGGCTTGATATTGAGATCGTGCGATTGGTTGGTGTGTATAGCAAAAAAAAGAAAAATGATGTGATATTTTCTTTTTTATGCAAAATTTGTGGTGGTGAGATCTCGTTAACAGATGAGGCAGATGAGATCGCGTATTTTTCCATAGATGATCTGCCAAAAAATTTATCACCAAAACATGTAGAGCGAATTATGGATGCGACACAAGGTGCTGCACGCACTCTTTTGAAAATACAAAGTGATTTATCCGGATGGGATTTAGTGCAACGTGCATATAAAAAAGAAAAAAGTGATATAGGTTCTATATGAGCAAAAATCATCGCAGCGGTGGAAAAATGGGTGGAAGGCACACAACGGTAATTGATGCGTCAAAACCGATTATTGATCATCTTCTCAAAAATCCTTATGTTACAAATATTATTGCAGGGCGCATTAAAACTGGGATTGGAGCTGCTCCTCAAAGACTTAAATTACGCGAGGAATCGGGATGCTTGTTGATCACTGTTCGTGGTAGCGCAAGTATGCAAGAAATACGAGTCTTCTCTACAGAAATGCAGAAAGTTATTAATGATCTGCAAAATGAGTTCACGAAACTATGCAAGAAAAAATGATCTGTTATGGATAAAATATTCGTCACGGGTGCTTTTTTTGATGGTACATGATTGCAAGATCCATTAAAATGGTATAAATATTTGATGGATGCTTTAGCAATATTTTATTCGTGACAATGTCCATTTGGAGGTGTTCTTGAAGAGGTGAAAAAATAGAAAAAACCATTAATTCAAGCCATTTTTTGGCATTTGTGCATAACTTTTCATTGACTTTTTCGCTCATTTTAGTATACTTGGTTCTGCGTGTGTTTTTTATAGACACACTTCTTTGTTTCTTAGCAAGGAGCGAAGTGGGGGTTTTATTCGTAAAACAACTTATGGTTATTAATGAAGAACCATCACTGATCAAGCGTCTACGTGTGGGGACGCTCAAGATGCTTAAAGCATCACTACATACAGTTCGTTTATATACAACAAAATATGCATATTTTGTGCTCACAGGTGTTACATTCATGATTGCCGGAAGTTTTTTTGTGTTTAATCACAGCACGGAGGCAATTGGTGATGAAATGCCTATCGCAGATCAAGAATTGCAACAGTACACAGCATGTGTTTTTAGCAAAAGTCTTATGGACACAGATGCAAATCAAGGCATAACTGTGGGTATTGATGAGGAATGTAAAAAGGCTAGTGCAAATGATGTGTTCGTTGAAACGGAAGAGGATTGGTTTGAGCAAGAGTTGAATGATATGCTCGCCGGTCACCCAATGGAGATCATGGCAGGATCGATCGCACAACAGGATAAAAAGGTTGCCGGTTTGATCGTGGGTATTGCAAGACAAGAAAGCCAATGGGGTATGCATGCACCATCAAAGGGCGGCGTGGATTGTTATAATTATTGGGGCTATAAATCTACAGGTACACGTGGGCAATCAATGGGATATGCGTGCTTTGGATCACCTCAGGAAGCTGTGGAGGTTGTGGCAAAACGATTGGATCATTTTGTGTACGATGCACATCGTGATACACCAGCAAAGATGGTAACGCCATGGAAATGTGGCAATAGTTGCGCATCACATTCGCCGGAAAGTGTGCAAAGATGGGTGGGTACAGTGAGTACATATTTCAATCAAATTGTTGCATTGGATGTGCAAGACACACAAATACAAAATACATTATTATCTTTCAATAAATAGAATTTAAAAAAAGATGCTCTTTCGAGCATCTTTTTTGTTTTGTATATTTGGACGAAGATCAAAAAAAATATACAATAGAGATAAGACATAAGGAGATAGCGAGGAAAATAGTCTGAAATAATTATTTAATGATCAATTTTCAATTTACAATGAATTTTCAATGTCTTAATTATTCAATATGGTGAAACTTGTGAAAATGGGATATTGATTGTAAATTTATCATTGGAAATTAAATTATGTTAGACAGAGTACTATTTTCAAATGTGATGTCTGTGGAAGTTAATACATTAATGGGCAACATTGCAATATATGTTTGAACGAACAAAAAATCTCAATTTATCCGTGATCAAGCAGATGGAGATTCGTGCGCATAAATACCCGGATATGATCTCTTTGGCACAGGGAGTGCCGAATTTTGACACGCCATCATGTATTAAAAGGCGTGTAGAACTGGCTCTGCAAAAAGGCGTTGTGGCGAAATATTCACTCTCACCAGGCTTGGCAGAGTTGCGTGAATTGATCGAAATCACCTTGGCAAAAGATCATATGTTCTATGATTGGGAAAAAGAAATTATTGTCACAGCAGGATCGATCGAGGGAATTACTGCTACGATTCTTGCGATTGCAAATCCTGGGGACGAGATCATTATTCCTGAGCCGACATATACATCGTACAGGGAAGTGATCATTCTTGCGGGATGTGTTCCAGTTTTTGTGCCTCTCGATGAGGAAAATGGATGGGCATTTGATTGTAAAAAATTTGCTGCGGCGATTACACCAAAAACAAAAGCGATCTTTTATTGTAACCCAAATAATCCTACGGGAACGATCTACTCAAGGGAGCAATTGATGGAGCTGGCAAAATTGGCAGAAACACATGACTTGTTTTTGATCTCAGATGAGGTTTATAAGGATTTTCTTTTTGAAGAGGGGCAACATATTTTCAGTTTGGCGGAAGTTGCAAAATATCGAAAACGTGTGATCCGTTTATTTAGTTTTTCAAAATCTTATGCAATGACAGGATGGCGCGTGGGATATGTGCATACAGACGAAAGTGTTGCACAGGAAATCATCAAAGTACATGATGCCTTGGTAACATGTGCGCCTGTTATTTCGCAGTATGCTGCAATGGGCGCGCTTGAGATGGGAGAATCTGACGTGCGCATGATGAATCAGGCATACAAGAGACGTCGTGATGTAATCTGTGCGCATCTGGATGATCTATCACATATTTTTTCCTATGTACGACCGGAGAGTTCATATTATGTTTTTCCGAAAATTCTTTGCGATGTGCCACATCATGCATCAGACGTGCATAATGACAGTGTGTCTTGGCGTTTTGCTTTGTGGATGCTGGAACAAACACAGGTGGTGATGGTGCCGGGTGTCGCGTTCGGTCCGAATGGTGAGGATCATGTGCGATTTAGTTTTGGACGAAGCACGAAAGATATTAATATTGCTTTTGCGCGAATAAAAAAGTTCTTTGAGAAATGATATATAAATTTAATTTTTCACGTATTATATGATGAGGGTTCTATGTAAAATTATTCTCCAATATTATTTGAAGGTCATAACGAAGATCGTTCTTTTTGTACATCACCCTATGATCATTGTGATTGCCGGTAGTGTTAACAAAACATTTGTGCGTGATGAGGTGAAGCGAGTTTTGCATACAAGAGAATATCGTGTGCGCTCAAATCCCAAAAACTTCAATACGGAAATTGGATTACCTTTGGCGATATTAAATATTGAGAGTGGATATAATTCTTATAAGCGCTGGGTTCCTGCAATATGTGCAGCTATGCGTGCTGTTTTTCAAAAAGATTTTCCAGAATGTTTAGTATTGGAATTAGGTGTTGCAAAAAAAGGAGACATGCGATATTTACTCTCCCTTGTATCACCGCATATCACCATTATTACTGATATCACGCAACGATACATAGAATCATTCTCTGGTATGGATCGATTGGTAAATGAGTATGCGTATCTTGTAAAAAAAACACCGCAAAATGGAAAAGTGATATTGAATTGGGATAATGAGCGCGTTCGTGCATTGCAAGATGTTGCAACTGCGCCAGTTACTTTTTTTGGATTTGCGGTGGAAAACATGGGTGAACATGGCAAAATTGAAGAAATTAGTAAAGATTCCAATGGCATAAATGTTTCTATGTGCTATAAAGGTGAGAAAAAAAACATACACATCCCGCGATTTGGCACGCATCACGCAGTTGCTTTTTTGGTGGGGTGGATCGTATTGACAGAGATCAATAATGTGCGCACGAAATGAATAAGGTAAAAGATCAATTTTTATGGGGCGTTGTTAATATTGGCACGCAGACAGCAGGGAATGATCATTATAGCAATTGGTCTGCGTGGGCACGACGTGGTCTCGTGCCAAAAATTGGTGTGGCAAATGCATACGAACGACGATATCGTGAAGATCATGATCTCGCGGAGGAGTTGGGATGTAATAGTATGCGCATTACAATTGAATGGTCACGCATCGAACCACGAGAAAATTTTTTTGATGACGAAGCACTTAAATATTATGAGAACATTTTATATGATCTCAAGAAACGAAATATAAAAACAGTTGTCGGTTTGTGGCACTGGAGCATCCCATTGTGGTGTGAGGAATTTTATGGCATGCACGATCGATGTGTTGTAAAAAAATTTGAAAGATTTGTACAACATGTCTGTACACATCTTGGACACATGATCGATTATGTAGTTGTGATCAATGAACCGACTGTATATGTGCAGTCAAGTTATATTAGCAGGTTGCGTCCACCTTTTTTAAAAAACTATACGAAAGCATATTGTGTCTCCAAGAATCTGATTGCAATGCATAAAAATGTATATAGGTTGTGGAAAAGTGCATATCCACATACGTTGATCGGGTCAACATATTTATGGAATGACGAATGTGGTGCACAAAGTACGATCATACAAAAAATATATTTTGTGATAAAGAAATATTTTGCCGTGACGTTCTTTATAAGAGCCTTACTTTCTTGCAGTGATTTCATCGGGATTAATTATTATACAAGTAATCGATTTTTCTTTGGAAAAAGCGGAAAGAGTTGGGGTGTGCATGGCACAAATGATTGGCATGATCCGGATGTATGGCGGACATTTCCAGAGGGCTTGTATGCTGTGCTCATGCAGGTAAAAAAATATCACAAGCCGATCATTGTTTTGGAAAACGGAAAACCAACAAATAGTGGCACACAAGATCTTGATCGACAAATATTTCTTGAACAATCTGTTATGTATGTAAAAAAAGCGAAAATAGATGGTGCGGACGTGCAAGGATATTTTCACTATTGTCTTTGTGACAGTTACGAATGGGACAGCGGTTATAATTTCAAATTTGGACTCGTGGAGATCGATCGTGCAACTGGTGGGCGTATGCGAAGAGATAGTTTTGAAACGTACAAAAATATTATTGCACAGGACCGTGAATAATTGGTTTTTTTCGATAAAATGGTATAACATAAAGCAATGAAAATGATGATCGTGACAATTGGACAGCCGAAACTTTCTTTTGCAAAAGAAGGTTTTGCAGAGTATATAAAAAGATTGTCGGGATTTCACAAAATGGAAGTTACGCATCTTAGTGATAAAGTGACGGATGATAAATTGTTGCAAGTAATTGACAATCATTTTTGTATTGTTTTGGATGAACATGGTGTTGAATATACGAGTAGAGAATTTGCGCGATTTTTAGATGAAAAGTCAGTGAATGGTGTGAGTGAAATTGTTTTTGTAATTGGTGGTCCGGAAGGGCATAGTGAAAAAATAAAAAAGCATGCGAATGTATTATGGAGCATGAGCAAGCTTACATTTCCGCATGATCTGGCGATGATGATCTTGGCAGAGACTTTATATCGTTCAAGTACGATCAATGCGGGACATCCATATCATAGAGAATAGATATTTATCATATTTTATATATGCAAGAACAATACAGAGAGTTATATCAAAAATCTAAAAAAGGTCAGGCGGATACGGTGGTCATTGAGGGAATGCATGCATTTAAACATGCGGCACGTTTTGGTGCGGAATTTGTAGATGTGATAACTGATGATAAAAAGGCTGCCATAGAGCTTATGCAGCGTATTGCTACGACACAAGATGTGGAACACGTGGAACAATTTGCGCGGGAGATCGACTCTGTGCAATTTCGTGACATTGCCTCATCATCACTGCGCACGGGTATTGTGGCAATCGCCAAAAAACCGGTCTATACAATTGCAGATGCAAAAGATAAACAAGTTATTTTTATCGAAAATCCACACGATATCAATAATGTTGGTGCAGTGGTGCGTGTTGCTGCAGGTTATGGTGTAGGGGCCGTGGCGATCGTGGGAGAGATCAGTCCGTGGCACATGTTGGCAATTCGTGCTGGCGCGGGATTGCAATGGGCAGTGCCAATGTTACATGTTGGCTCTATTGCAGATGTGGTAAATGGAAGGCATGTGTATGCATGTGATGCAAATGGGACTGATATGCGAGAAATGACAATGAAAAAAAACAGCATCCTGATTTTTGGCACTGAGCGTGACGGTATTTCACATACATTGAAAAAGAATGCTGATGAGGTCGTTTCAATTCCTATGCAAAAAAATGTATCAAGTCTCAACTTGGCAACAAGTGTGGCAGCCATTCTTTATGGAGGGACATTTTCATAGTTTTTGCAGATGAAGAATAAATGCATGGATGAACAGAGTCTATAGGGAAAATATATATTTCATGCTAAAATAAAAACATAAAAAATAAAAAGAACTTCTATGAACCAT
>DYDB01000007.1:0-16210 GCA_020718085.1 Micavibrio sp.
AAAATCCAGATCACTCATTTGTATCTTCCAACTTATTCAAAATAGATGACTTATATTTTTCCGGATAATATGCCTTTCCGCGTACGATCACGCAGGCAAGTTCCTCATTATCGATCAGATCATATAACTCTTCCACAAATGCCTCTTGATCATATCCCAAAAGAATAACATCCGGTGCGTGATCACGAATTACTTGAAACTTATCATCTCCAGTATATCCGAAGATGACGTCATCGATCTCATCAATATGCAACATCGCCGCAATGCGCTCACATTCATCACACATCGGCTGTCTACCTTTCACCGCATGCACAGTCTCATCTCGCGCTACAACCGCCATTACATGATCACCATGCTCGTTTGCTTGTCGAAAAAAATCCAGATGTCCCTCATGGATCCCATCAAAAGTTCCAAAGATCATTACTTTGCGCATATTGATTGTGTCTATTATTTATGTTAGGACTTACGCGTTTGGATGCAGTTCGAGGAAAGCGCGAGAAGCGGAGTAAGTCGTATGTGAACATACGACGTCGAGCACCACAGCGTTTGACGAAGAAATGCGTCAAACGCGTAAGTTCTATGTATTATTTTTATTCATCACGCATACGTGGCTTCATGAGAGGAAACAACGTTACTTCGCGCAATGTTTTATCTTCCAAAAATGCAAAGAGTCGCTCGCCCGCACCAAAACCGCACGTGGGTGGCATGCCATATTCCAACATCTCCACAAAATCCCAGTCTGGCATCATTGCCTCTTCATCACCTGCTTCGATCAGTTTCTTTTGTTGTTCGAAGCGTACACGTTGATCAACCGGATCATTGAGCTCGCTATATCCATTTCCCACTTCCGCCCCACCGATGATCGGTTGAAATTTTTCTGCACGATCAGGCATATGTGCACAACGTTTTGCCAATGGCGCCATAAGAACAGGATGATTGACCAAGAATGCCGGACCAGCGATATTTTGACGGCAATGTTTCCACAAAGAATCCGTTAACCGCTCTCTATTTTCGCCATCGTATTTTACCTGTAATCGATCCAATGTTTTTTTAAGGTCTTGTTCTGACGCTGTAAGCACGTCCACACCCGTCTGTCGCACAATTTCGTCCACATAGTCGATCTTGGTCCATTCATCCGCCAGATCGAACGTAAGGCCACGTGTAGTGAATTTTGTGCGTCCATAGACTTCTTGTGCGATCGTACGATACAACTCCTGCACCAACACCATACCGTCATTGTAGTCTGCATATGCCCAATAAAACTCCATATTGGTAAATTCTTGTAAATGATTAGGGCTGGATCCCTCATTGCGAAACGCGCGTCCGATCTCAAATGTTTTTTCAAAACCTCCCGCCATAAGACGTTTTTGCCATAATTCCCCAATGCTAATGCGCATATATACAGGAAGATCAAAATCATTATGGTGTGTCGCAAATGGACGCGCCTCCGCGCCACCAGTTGTTACCTCAACATATGGTGTCTCAACTTCAATAAAACCTTTTGACTCCATAAATGATCGCATGACACGCCAAAATTTTGCCCGACGCACAAACATTTCTCGCAATTCTGCATTGATCGCAAGATCCACATAGCGCTTGCGAAAGCGATCATCATCATCTTTTAACCCAAAATGATCAGTTGGCAATGACCGCAATGCCTTGGTAAGCAATTTCCAGCTATGCACCATAATGGTCTGTTGCCCCGCTTGTGTGGTAAATACATGTCCCGTAACCACAACAAAATCACTTGTGTCAATAAGCTTAACAAAAGTTTTATATGAATCACCCACCTCTTTTTTTGAAACAGCAAGTTGCATGCGAGCACTCGCATCTTCGATGTCCGCAAAAGAAAGATTGCCATGCGTTCTTTTGGAACGCAAGCGCCCACACACAGTAACTTCACGCAAATCTTTTTCCAAAGCGTCAAAATCTGATAGGACAGCGCCGATCATATATGTTCTCTGTGCCTGTGACGGATATGACTCCACACCTTGTTCTTTTAATTTATGCAACTTTTCAATACGCTCTTCATATTCTGTTAATACTTCGGTTTTCTGCTCACTCATAAAGATTCATTATAAAACTCATACGTAGTCATCTTCCTTTACTGTAGCGTAAATACACAAAAAAATCAAAAACCACACATGTGATCTGTGTGGTTTTTATATGTCAGAAAGTTTAGTTTACTGATGTAATTTCATACTGCATTTTTCCGCTCGGCGTATCCACATCAACCATATCCCCTGCACGTGCACCAATCAACGCTTTACCAATAGGAGATTCGTTGGAAATTCTGCGTTGCACAGGATCTGCTTCATTGGATCCCACGATCTCAAAGGTCATCTCTTGATGATTTTTTGTACGCACACCAACTTTAGAACCAATTTGTGCCGAATCATCATTCACATTACGTTCGACAACGCGGGAATCCTTGATCTGCACTTCAAGCTGTGCGATTCGCGCTTCATTTTCTGTTTGGCGTTCTTTTGCAGCAGAATACTCAGCATTCTCAGAAAGATCTCCTTGTTCTTTTGCTTCTTTGATCGATTTTGCAATTTCTTGACGAATGACTGTCGTGCGCTCATCAAACTCGTGCTGTAATTTTTCCAAACCCTCTTTTGTCACTAAACGTGCCATAATATTTCTTTTTACCAATTAAAAACACACGTGTTTATCGCATGTTTCTTTTCGAACATGCTTACACTATAGCAAATACATCACCTCTGTCAAATATAAAAGCTATCAATATGAACATTGATAGCTTTTAACATTGGAGAGAAGTATACTACAAACGCGCATTTTCGTCAATAGTCATCTTTTTTTTGATCGAACGCCCGCCGCGTCGCTTTAGAACACGCATTTTTTCAATATCGCGACGAATTTGTCCCTTGATCTCATCTTCGATGATGTCTGCACATGCTTGTACACTTTGACTTTTTTCTTCCGCTCGGTATTCATTTCCATTTTTTGTACGCACCGTAACATTCATATAAAAATCTCCATCTTTTCGTTGACTTACTTCTATATATATGTCCCGTACATCTGTTAGTTTTCCAATCGAACCGATCTTATCTTCAACATATTCTCTTGGTGCATCACTTAATGGATCAATATTCTTATAGTAGTATTCAATGTTCATAGCATGCTCTTTTTAAATAATTACACCTCTACTTACTAGTACGTATTTAATATACACAATATTTCGCTCTTTATCAAAAACCCGCCAAAACGACTTCCTCTTTCAAATTCACACCAAATTCATCGCGCACACGTGTCTTGGCTACAGCCGATAATTGCATTGCTTGTTCCGCCGTGCCATTGCCCATGTTGATGAAATAATTGGCATGTTGGACCCCTGCTTGAATATCGCCAATGCGTTTCTGAAACACGCCGCATGATTGCAGAAGCCATCCTGCCGGTACACGCCCATCATGTGATTTTTTTCCGGTATCATGCTCGAACATTTCTTGTACGCGCTCATCTGCTTCAGGATTTGTAAACCATGACCCTGCACTTTTGACATCTTGAATCTGCAAATTATTTCTTTTTGCAATAACATCATGCATTGCAGACTCAATTTCTTTTTTATTACCCGGTATAAAGTGACATAAAATGTTCACAATGATAAAAGATGGGTTTTTTTTGAAGAAACTTTTACGATATCCGAATGCACATTCTTCATTTGAAAACACTTTTGTTTCCCCTGTTTCCACATTGATCGCATGAACTTCTTTCACGATATCTTTCATTTCCGTGCCAAATGCGCCGGCATTACCGCGCACAGCGCCCCCCACAGATCCCGGAATACCTGTAAGGTTTTCACCGCCTGTATACTCTTTTTCTGCAGCAAACATGAGAAATGTCATGAGACTTGTTCCAGCCCCACACATCAACTCCCCGCCATTGTCTGTCATGCTATTGTTTTTAATCCTGATCACCAATCCATCAAAACCATGATCTGCAAAAAGTGTATTGCTTCCACCGGAAAATACAAAGTACTTTAGTGATCTTTCTTTTGCAAAAGCAACCGCTTCTTTGATCTCCTCAATGCTCACCACCTCTACAAAATATCGTGCATTGCCACCAATATCAAACGTTGTGAGTGGTGCCAATAAAATATTTTCTTGTACGTTGATCATTTTTTTGCATTTAGAATTAACATTGTTCTTTTTTACTGCCAGCATCTACCATTCCATCTGTTCACTGTATCATATCATATACTTTCCAAATATCGCCCGCACCCATGGTGATAAAAACATCTTTGTCAGATAAATTCTTTTGCATCCATTCACTTAACTCAATAATAGTTGGCAGATGTTGTGCTTTACTGGGCGCAATATCATTAATTGCCTCCACTACATGCATCGCTGTAATATTACCTTTGATTTCTCGCGCACTGCTATATATATCCAAAACGATCACATGATCTGCAAAACTAAGTGCTGTGGCAAATTCTGGCAACAAGGCTTCTGTACGCGTAAATGTGTGTGGATGAAATGCAACGATCAATTTCTTATGAACAAACACTTCTCTTGCCGCACGAATTGTTGCAAGGATCTCTTCCGGATGATGTGCATAATCATCAACCAATAGAGCATCGTTATATTCTCCTCGTCGCTCGAATCGTCGTGATGTACCGGAAAACTCTGCGATGCCCTGTGCCGTATGCAGAGCATCATTTGTACGTAAAAAACTCATGAGCCATGCAGCCGTAACATTTTTGGCATTATGCATACCAAAAAGTTGTGTTACGATCTCATATTCTTTTTGTTCAAAATTTATAGTTATGATCTGCCCCTTTTCACTTGTGATCCGTTTTGTGATCACGCAGTCATTGGTGCTATTTTCACCGTAGAAGACCACACGAGCTTGCACACAACATTGTGCAACAGTCTGAACATGTACATCATCTCCACACGCAATGAGCAGTCCATCTTGTGGCACGCGGGCAACAAAATCACAAAAAACTGCATGATATGCCTCCACATTTTCAAAAAAATCCGGGTGATCATAATCCACGCTTGTGAGGATCACATCGTACGGTTGATATAATGCCAGTTTATTTAAATATTCATCAGCCTCCACAACAAAAATATCGCTTCCGCTCACATATGCACCACCATGCCACGCAGAGATCGGCGAGCCAACGATCGCCGTCAGTTTTACATCTGCACCGCTTAGTGCATATGTCGTGAGCGCTGTTGTGGTTGTCTTGCCATGTGTCCCACATACAGCAATTGTTCTCATGCTCTGGGAAAGAACGCTAATGGCCTCAGCATATGTTTTGACCGGAATATTTCTTTTTTGTGCTGCAAGAATCTCCACATTATCACGTTGCACGGCAGCAGTGTGCACAACCAGTTCAATATCATCTGTAATATGTGCAGTGTCATACTTATCAAACACAATAATACCGTGATCATTAAGTACACCATGATAAAAACCATCACCAACATCCACACCGCTCACGTCATATCCTTGTTTTGCATACACAACAGCAAGCGCCGATGTGCCCGCACCACCAATTCCGATAATATAGATCTTTTTCATAAAACAATTTCCACAATATACGACTTTTTCTACGTGACTGTTCAAGTAACTGTCTAATACATTTTTTATTTTTCCTCGATCATTTTTATGATACCGGCTGCAATTTTTTGTGCAGCTTCGGGGTGGTAAAAAGACTTTATATTCTCTTGTAATTTTTCACGTAGTTCCTTACTGTGCAAAAGCTCCATGATCTTTTCCAAGAGCAAATTGCTTCCCAGATTTGTTTCCTCCAAAACCATCGCACCACCCATTCTTGCAACCTCATACGCATTCATATGCTGATGATTATTTGCGCTATTGGCAAGCGGCACAAGAATTGCAACTTTCTGATTTGCTGCGATCTCTGTGATCGAGTTTGCTCCTGCACGTGACATTATAACATCCGAAATTGCATATGCATCCGCCATTTCTTCGCGATCAAGAAACGGGGCCGCAACATATCGATGGCGTCCAGACTTAAAACCATATTCCGCCGCAAGATGCAAAGCGTTTTCATGATGATCTTTTCCTGTTACATGCAAGATCTGTGCAACCTTTGACAGTTCAGGCAAAATGCGCAAGACAGCATCATTGATAATGCGCGCGCCTTGACTGCCTCCAAAAACAAAAATGATCGGCTTTGATTCACTGAATCCCCAACGTTGATATCCTCGCTCACGATCTCCCTGTGTCATTGCCGTACGAATTGGATTGCCCGTAAGCAACGTTTTTTCTGCAAGAAAATATCGCTTGCTTTCCACATAAGATACTGCAACATAATAAGATAATTTTCCCCCTATGCGATTTGACCATCCGGGTACAGCATCAGAGTCATGAGTGAGAACACGAATACGATATATACGCGCTGCGATCACCACTGGCACAGCCGCATAACCGCCTTTGGAAAAAACAGCATCCGGCATGAACACAAGAAGGTGCCACAATGATTGAATGATGCCGATCGGCATACGAAAAAAATCCAAAATATATTCAAAAGAGAAATACCGACGCATTTTACCGGCTTGAATGTTCTTTGTTGGAATGTTAACATTTGCCATTGCCTGTTGTGCGATCTCTCCCATTTGAGAACTTGTCCCAATGTATAGATATTCCACATTATCACATTGGCGACGCAATTCTTCCGCCACCGCAATAAGAGGAAAAACATGTCCTCCCGAACCACCACCCGTCAATACGATTCTTTTTATGCTACTCATTTTTCATGCTTTAGTATTTATATGACGCTAATATAGGTATTATACCGCATCGCGCAAATCATTCAAATTTTTTCCTTTATTTGCTTGGAGATATTAAGCAGAATACCGACAGCGGCCAAAGAAAAAATAATAGATGTTCCTCCATAGCTCACAAACGGCATCGGAATGCCTGTAAGCGGCATGAGCGATGTGATCGCCGCAATATTTATGATTGCTTGTCCTGTGATCCACACTGTGATACCTCCAGCCACAAGCTTGCCAAATAGATCCGGAGCTGTAGCGGCAATTCTCATACCCCGCCATGCAAAAAGAAAGAAAAATATCAATACAACCAACGCGCCAATAAGACCTAACTCCTCTGATATGATCGCAAATATTGAATCCCCAACCGGTTCTGGAAGATAAAGACCCTTTTGTTTACTATGCCCCAATCCAACGCCAAATATCCCTCCACTGCCAATCGCGATGAGTGCTTGCTGAATTTGATATCCCGTGCCCTGCGGATCAGCTTCAGGATTGATGAAAGACATGAATCGCGCCATACGATACGGCGCAGCAATAATAAGGCCGATGATGCCAACAAAACCCATACCGATCACACTAAAAATATGTTTTGAGGTTGCACCGGCAAGATAAAAAACGGCCAACGCAATGAAAACCAAAATGCTCATCGTTCCAACATTTGGCTGTAAAAAAACTAATATGCAAGGCAGACCAACAATTCCCAAAAATGGAATAAGTCCCGTATGAAAATCTGTAATTACTTTCATTCCTTTTCCACTGCACCATGCGGCAACATAAAGGATAAGAGCCAACTTCATGAATTCCGATGGCTGAAAAGAAGGAATGGGACCAAGGTTGAGCCATCTACTTGCACCATATGCCGTAATGCCCACGCCTGGTATTAAGATCAAAACGAGAAGAATGATGGCAAAAAAATAAATGACATATGCCCATTTACGAAAGAAGTGATAATCAATACGACTGAAAACGACCAGTAAGAACAATCCCAATACCACACCGATCAATTGTCTCTTGAAAAAAAAATATGGATCGTCAAACCGCACATCGGCATACACAATACCTGCCGATGCGATCATGAGAACACCAAAAACCGTTAAAATGCCCACGAGACCAAAAAGCATGCGATCCGATGCACCGGAAAAATACAATGTCTCCCGAGAAATTTTATTTTTATTTTGTTTTTTAGAGTGTACAACTCTGCTTTTTTTATTGAAAATCATCTGTTTTTTTACTATGTTCATCTCGCCATATATCGATACTTTGATGATTACCGGAAAGTAGCACCTCCGGCACATGCCATTCATTGAATTTCTCCGGCTTGGTATATTGTGGATGTTCTCTATATCCTTCTATTGTATGTGATTCATATATGGCACTTTCTGCATTGCCCAAAACATGTGGAAGAAGTCTCACAATACTGTCCGCTATGACCATTGCGCCCAATTCACCACCGGTAAGCACATAATCTCCAATAGACATCTCTTCATCTGCAATATGCATCGCCACACGCTCATCCACACCTTCATAACGACCACAGATAAAAACCAGATGATCATATTTTTTGAGTCTCTGTGCATCACTTTGTGTAAATCGCTTTCCCTTGGCAGAAAGAAGAATGACATGCCGATTTTTTTGCATTGTACGATCATTGATCACATGTTGCATTGCGCGATAGATCGGCGCCACCTGCATGACCATGCCCGCACCACCACCATACGGTGTATCGTCCACACGCCGATGTTTGTCTTCGGTAAAATCACGAATGTTCGTAAAAGCAAAATCAACCGCACCAGCATCTTGCGCGCGCTTCATGATCGAGCCCTCCATATATGGACGGATCAGTTCTGGGAAAATTGTCAGAAAATCAATTTTGATCATATGTTATATGGCACTATTGTACTCTTTTTTAGGGAAATTTAAAAGGAGTGTGTCACATCGGTGTCACACCCCCTCTTCCACATAAAGTTCGCTTTTACGCCCCCTTACCAACATTGCGCCACGCCGTACAATTTTTACAATACATGCCACAATTATTTCGTGTTTTGGTGCATGCCTTTGTGCCCGGAGTTGCATCACATCCGCGTGGTTTGACCACTCTCTGTTGTGTGCCGGCATTTCCTGATCTGCATTTTTGGGTCACGTTACCGTTCGTTTTCTTTTTTGCCATGCCAATTACCTCACTCTTGAGTTTTTGTATTGACCAAAAAAATAAAACATCCGCTATCGCAAAAAAAATTATGAGAATACTTGCATATCAGTATATCATAAGTGTTAAAAAATTATCAAATACTCTATAAACAATACATCGCGTAAATCAGTGCAATTTCCCTCCACACCATTTATCTCCACCGGTAGACATCGTATTCTATATACAATAAAACGCTCCGTTTGAACGGAGCGTTTTGTGCATGCGAAATGATGTTCTTGTAGACTATTTCAAGTTTACAGTAGCACCTGCTTCTTCAAGTTTACCTTTAACTGTTTCAGCCTCTTCTTTTGATACACCCTCTTTGATCACTTTTGGTGCAGCATCTACCATGTCTTTTGCCTCTTTCAAGCCAAGACCTGTGAGCTCACGTACTGCTTTGATCACATTGATCTTTGATGCACCACATGATACCAATTCTACATCAAATGCTGATTTTTCTTCTGCAGCAGCTTCACCACCAGCTACCGGCATTGCCATAGCCACAGGTGCAGCAGCAGATACGCCGAATTTGTCTTCAAGAACCTTAATAAGTTCAGCAAGATCAAGAACGCTCATCTCTTCGATCTCTTTTACGATCTTCTCAAATTTCTTTGGCACTACTACTTCTTTTTCTTCTGCAGCTTCCACTGCCTTTTTTTCCTCTGTCATAGGATTGTTGATTAAAACTTATTAATTAATTTATAAATAAATTATACGGGAATAATTATGATTCTTTACTGTCTTTGATCGCAGAGAGTGCTTGTACAAATGTACGTGGCACACCAGCCAATACATTGACGAATCCACTGATCGGCGCTTGCAATTGACCGAGAAGTCGTGCACGCAATTCGTCGCGTGACGGCAATTTTGCCAATGCATTTACCTCATCCACGCTCATCAATTTCTCTCCGAGCACACCACCAACGATCTTCACATTTTCATTTTTCTTTGCAGTTTCAAAGATGATCTTTGCACTTGTTACCTCATCTGGAGACACACTGATCGCGATCTGTCCATCCAATGATTTTGGATCAATTTCCAAATTGTTATTTTTGAATGCGATTGCCAATAATTTTTTCTTTACCACCTGAAATGTTGACCCTGATTGACGCAACTGCCTCTTTAGTGCCACCATGTCGTTTGCACTCAATCCCTTGAAATCAGCAAGAACGCATGCAGGAGACGATTTGAGCTCTTCACTCAACTTTGCTACGATCTCTTCTTTTTGTTGTCGTGTAAGCATAGTGTTTCTTTATTAACCCATTTAACCCATTAAAAAATTCCGCGACTTTCACCGCAGAACTTATTAACAGACGTAACTTAATACGCTATCAATGTTCCTCACAAGGACTTATACTGCCTTGTATCTGCGGACCATTTATTCCATATTCATTTTTTCAAAACTCCCCAATTTTATCGCATTATCAAGCGAATGTCAATATCTCCTCTATGCTGCAGGAGCTTCTACTGCTTTTTCTTCTGCTACTGGCTCTGGTGCCGGTTTTGCTGGTAATTTTACAACACGTTTTGCACCTTTGATCACACCGTTTTTTACCAATAGGTTATATACACTATCAGATGGTTGTGCACCATTTGCCAAAAACTGTTTGATCTTCTCTTCTTTCAATACTGTTTGCTTAAGGTGTGGATCATGACTCCCCACAACGGCAATGTGCTTTCCTGTGGTTGCTCTTGCTTTTTCTTGCACGACAATGCGATATTGTGCATGATTGTGTCTTCCGACACGACTGAATCGTATTACTAACATAATTTCTTTAAAATAGAATTTCAATTATCGAATAAGCCTGATCGGGCATGTACTCCCACAGGCAACGAAGCATGTAGCACTTAGAATAACGGATAATGACCATTTTGTCAAATATGTCACAATTTGACTATGGATCGACCCAATTGAAGCACTCTTATGCATAGAAATGTTCATGGTCACCGGGATCTTTGATCTCGGTGACCATGTATGTGATCATCATTTTCTATACGCCATTTTCTTCGTAATGTTCAGATCTGCCACATGTGGCGCATATGACACAATATTCAATGAATGTGGCACCCTCATCGTGATAAGGAATACCTTTTTCCTGTAAAACACCTCCACATTCTTTACACCTTTTGCGAAGCAATCTCCTCGCAATGATTATAATGGTCACAAAAAACAACACAGAGAGAAATTCATCCATCACAATCCTCCTCTTTGATATTAAATTCTAAGAACAGCATCTGACAATTTTACAAAAAGAATAATTCAAACGTATGATGTTGTCAAACAATCACTATCGCATATTTTCCGATTACCACATTAAAATCAAGTAATGGCCGAATGGCATTCCACAAAAAACAACACACTTATATTTATGAAAACAAAAAAAGATTTTCCTCCAAGGATGCAAAAGGGCCATTTGCTTGATCTTTGGTCGATATGATCGGCTCTACAATATCATGTGTGCCCAATTGCCAATCAATTGCCAACATGTGATCATTCCACAAGATGCCCCCATCCAACTCTGGTGCATACACATCGGTACACTTATAACTAAAAATTGTATAATCTTCCAAGGCAACAAAACCATGCGCAAATCCTTTGGGAATCCAAAACTGCTTCTTATTGTGTTCTGTGAGCAGAACACTCACCCACTGTCCATAGGTTGGCGATCCTGTACGAATATCCACTGCCACATCCAATACGCTCCCTTTGATTACTTGCACAAGTTTGCCTTGCGCATGAGGTGATTTTTGAAAATGCAGTCCGCGTATTACACCCTTCATTGACGCAGAAAGATTGTCTTGCACAAATTCTGCCGGAATGCCCGCATCCTCATAGCGTGGCGCATTATATGTTTCCACGAAAAACCCTCGTTCATCACCGAAAATTTGTGGTTCAATGATAAGTAGTCCGTCGATTTTCGTTTTTATAACATTCATAAAAAATAATAATTATCAAATTAATATCAAACACTCACCACTATATCACAAAAAACACATGTTCTAAAACATGTGTTTTTTGTGATAAATGCATTCGAGATATCGCTCCCGTTATTTTGCAAAATCCGACAAGATAATGTCTGTATCCATGATAAAAGAAAATTCTTCTGCAACACTAGAGCCGGGATTCTGTACATGTACTGCAACCGGGATATTATGCACACCGGATTGCTTTTGAATTTTGAGATCATATGGATATTTATTTTTCATATCAATCGGCAAATTATATCGGAGCACGATATCCTTTTGTGTGCCGAGTGGCACATGAATAAGGCATCCCGTATACCGTTTGTCATATTTTGAACCAAACTGTTGATCCAGTACACAACCGGATATATCCGTGAACCACGTATCCTCAGGTGCATAAACTCGTACATATGTTTGGTAATCATTTGTTTTCCAATCCTTTTGTGTTGCAGTGTTCTCATAGTGAATGGTCAATACAGCCTGCGGAATTGTACCGGAAAGATCGATCTTATAATCAATACTACGTTTCATGACATGATCGGTCTTATATGATGCCAAATTTGCATCCACAACCATCAAATAGTCCTTATCCCACGTTGTATCGACAGATCCTTGCCAATTCACAGCATCGATCAGCTGTGTCATACGTTCATCATCAAGGAACAGTTGGACATCCTTACTATCCAATGAGTGAATGAAATTATTTACCAAGCCGATCTTATCACGCAAAGAAAGATCTTTGACACGACGCGTCATTTCATCTGCAAGTTCATCCATGATAACCTTACGATCACCCTTGGCAATATCTTGATCTTTATAACCTTTTTCAACTTGATATTCCAACGCCATAATTGCATCCCCACTCTTAAAAGTGTGCGGATAATCAGATAAAGTGATCGGACCGGTAATGTCAAGAATGACATCGAGAATTGTCGCATTGATCGCGATCACACCATCAAATTTTTCCGTACCACCACCCAATGTATAAAAATTTTCTGCCACACGTGCATTGGTCGGAAAATCTGGCATCCAATTGCTATCACGAAATTTCCATGATGAAATGTGCATCGTTTCCGTCATCGGATATGGCGGCTCAAGCGCATCCGGGATGCGTCCGTCAAAATTCGCCGTATCATGCACAGCACTATCGATCACATTACCATTTTTTATTTTTACAATCGCAAAAGACCCAATATATCCGCCACCGGGACGAAGTTCCATATTATTTTGTAACAAGATCAAGTATATGCGCTCTTTATTGTCCTGTTGCAATGCATAGTGCGCCAGTTCCAATGATGTGTTGTATTTATCACCCAAAGGCAGGACCTTTGATGTACGATATGCCACATCTATCAATTGTTGCGGATGATCTTTTAACTGCATCAAGAACAGACCACCAAAAAAGATCACTACACCAAAGATGCTCCATAAAACGATTTTGATTGTCGGTTTTTTTTGTAAAAACATATATACGTTTTTATAATTTACCATTCAACAGCGCATTGAGACGCGCTTTTAATTCATCCTCTGTTGGTTCTTTATATTGCTCCATATCAACCTCCTGTTTTTCCCTTTTTGGTTTCGCAAAACCCAGTGCGCTCACGTCTACAATTGGTAAATTTCCAGGCGTTGCAGAAACACCGTCGGGAATCGCAATTTCTACAGCAGGTTTATGTGCATGTATGGGTGCAATTACTTCTTCTTTTAGTGCAATTTCATCATGTTCTTCAACTGACTCTTTTTCTTCCACAAGAAGATCTTTCAAGCTTTCCACCGGCAATTCAGTTTCTTTTATAGCAGGTTCATCATATCGCATAACATGTATTTCTTGATGACCTTTGTGAAATTTTTCAAAGATCTTTTTGCCATTGATCGAAAGTGTCGGCGTGTGACGATCTCGCAGTTGATCAATATAATGAAAGAGCGTAAAAACACCACCAATCAATCCTGTTGCAATAAAGAACATCACGATATATGGCACCACAAGAGCTGTCATTGTTTTTTGCGGCACACGATCATGCTGAACAACCTGCATAGAAACAACATCTGTTGCATAGTACGTATGCACATCCTGACTTATTTTTTCAAGTACATATTTTTCCACAAAAGTTGTTGTATTGATACTTCTGGCATACACTGCAACAGACACAATATCCGTTTGGTCAATATGTTCAATTTTTATATTTGCACCATATTTCGCAAGAACAGCATCCTCATTAAGTGATTCTTGCATAATAAACACAACGTCATTGAGCACATTATTCATATGTGTACCGATAAGTTCATTTTCCGGCACAAACACAAATGATGTGCGTGAGAAATATTGCGGTTGCAATGCGACAAAAAACAGGTACACACACATACCGAGGATTGCGATAAATATCAACACTGTATATAATCGATTCATACTATAAAACTTATCTCAACTAATACAAAAAAGCCAAAATCACAAAAAATCCTCCTTTTTCTGTGTGACCGTCCATTCTACCAAAAGTTAGCACTTTTGTCAATACCCCATTAAAAACTCTTTTTATTCCTATGTCTACCCTATCAATAGCACAGATCACTACAATTTGGCAAAAAACCGTTGACCGGATCGACATTGAATTGATCATGGCTTTTGTGCTACACAAGGAACGTTCTTTTATTATTGCACATCCAGAATACATGCTCCAAACCAACGAATACCGAGAGATCACTGATGCGTTGCAAAAAAGAAAAGACCATATACCACTTGCCTACATTACAAAATGTAAGGAATTTTACGGACGCTCGTTCCACGTTACGCGTGATACACTCGTACCACGATCAGAGACGGAGCTATACATTTCTCTGATCACAAGCATGCCCATGACACAGCTTCAAAAATCGTTCATCATTGATGTTGGCACAGGTAGTGGCGTGATCGCAATCACACTTGCAATTGAACTTCAAAAAATTCTCCAAAAAAATTCTCCACAAATTATCGGCACAGACATTTCTCCGCATGCACTGCGTGTTGCCAAAATAAATGCCAAATTACACCACGCTGAAAATAACATCTCTTTTTTACGATCTGACCTTCTATGCAATCAAAGATTACGTAGAATGATAAAAGAAACAACAAAAAATATTATCATTACCGCAAATCTTCCCTATGTTGATATCATGCAAAAAAAATATCTCCTCACACAAAAAGAATCGACCGCATTGCAACATGAGCCATCAGTTGCGCTATGGGCAAAGGATGATGGTTTACACTATTACAAAAAACTTACACAACAAGTTCTGCGCATGAAAAGGATCGCTCCGGGAAAAAAATTTCACCTTCATTATGAGATTGCATCTGATCAAGTGGACCCACTAGAAACATTCATGCATAAATGTGCCATTCCACAAAAAAGCATCTCAATTACATACGACATCGCCCATAAACCGCGCATCTTCTCTGTATACATATAACATGCCCAAAAACATAAAACTCCGGAACATTGCCGGAGTTTTATGTTTTAAGCTTTAGATATATACAGCTGAGGAAAACACTATTTCTTCTTTGCTGCTTTTTTCTTTGCTACTTTTTTTACTGCTTTCTTTGCAACTTTTTTCTTTGCTACTTTTTTTACTGCTTTCTTTGCAACTTTTTTCTTTGCTACTTTTTTTACTGCTTTTTTCTTTGCTGCTTTTTTTGCTGCCATAAAATAATGTCACCTACCTTTCTATTTTTTATTTTCTATTTATGTACAAAATATTTTTTATTTAAAAAATAATTTGTTTTGTATTTATATTATAATAAACTTTTTTTATTATATCAATAGTCTGCAAATTATAAAAGGGCAAAAAGAAAAATTCCAAACATTAAAAACGAAATAAAAATTTTTATACCAACACCAAAAAGAAATCCAACGATCGTTCCAACGCCTGCCTTCAGTGCACTTCTTATTTTTTTATAAAGAATGAACTCGCCAATACACGCTCCAAGAAATGCACCGACAATGAATCCGATAAAATTAAAAATAATGGTTCCAATGATGCTGCCAATGAGCGAACCGCCTACGCCATACCAACTTGCGCCATATGTCTTTGCACCAAATGAACTCGCAAAGAGATCACATGCCGTTCCTATACCCGTAAGTATCCCTGTAATAACCACAATCATGATCGTCACCTCAGAAAAATTTGTCAAAATTCCATACAAAAGGATTCCACACCATATCACAGGCAAACTTGGGATCACAGGCAAAAAAATACCCAAAAAACCAACAAGAAAAAATACTAAGGCCATTAAAAACAGAAGAATTTCCGATATTGA
>DYDB01000007.1:16222-44037 GCA_020718085.1 Micavibrio sp.
ATTATCACACTATTAACACCTTTTTATTAGACCAAATTAATCACTATTTGTCTATGTTGACGCTACAAGTAATGACTGTACAATTAATAAAGAATTTCGTTGTCCGCCTTGGGCGGACGGCTTCAACGCAAGCTATTTAACAATTTAAAACTAGAAAGGATGGTGTACCCCCATGACAGAAGAAACACCTGTATCAAATTGGATTCAAGACAATCTTCGCATCATTATCAGCATTGGCATTGTCATTTTATTGGTTTTTGCAATTTACTCATATTCAAAGAGGAATTCAAATTCCGCTGTTGTAGTTGACGATTCCAAAATTGATGAAATTGCAATGCCTGCAGGCGAAGAAAATAGTGAGATCAATGAGATCATCGACGAGATCAAGGATGAGGAGAAAAAAGAAACCTTGGATACCACATCAGAAGCGGCTGAGGTGCCTGTGAGTGAAAATGCAGCACCGATCGAATCGGAAAAAACACCAGAACCAACAACTGAACTTCCGAAGTCTGAGAAGCCTGCTCAAGTGGCGACAGAGACGGAACAATCTAATGTTGTAAAAGATCAAAAGCAGTCTGCAACAGAGGTTGTGAGAGAAGTTATTGCAGCACAAAAGAAAGATGGCGTTGTAACAGTTACGGCAGTATCAGGAGATAGTGTGACAACACTTGCGCGTAAAGCAGCTGCACAACATATTTCACAAAACAATATAACGAACCTCACACCGGCACACAAGATCTATATCGAAGATTATTTGCGTCGTACACAAAATACACGCACGATCCATCCAGGAACATCCCTCGAATTTTCAGATGCCACAATTTCAGAAGCGATCACAAAAGCGCAGGGACTGAACAGTGCTCAACTTGACCATCTCAATACGTATGCACAGCATGTAACTGGTTTGTAAGAACTATTGTTAAAACTACAGTAAGAAATACCTATCGAAGATGTCATGCGTACCTTATTATACAAAAACACTCGGCAACGATCCGGGTGTTTTTGTTTTTCATAGCACAAATAGATCATCTTACAACAAAAAAAAGCAGATGTCTTGCCAACTCTGCACTCACATCAACCGAATCACTGACAGCGTGCAATGAAAAACATCTGTACGTTCTATACAGATGCCCTTCTAATTGCCAAAAGTTGTAACTTTAGTCTTTTTTCATTTTCTTTCTAATGAATGCCGGTATGTCAAAATCCGTATCATCTTCCGCAATAATGTTCTTGACCGACGGTGTCATGCGTGGTGTTGTATTGATCGGCTCCTCAATGATCATCTTTGACTTCATTGGGCTTTGCGATGCAATGTCAATATCACTGGGCATCTTCATGCCCATGCGCACATCATTATTCACACTTCCAATACTTCTTCTATGTGCATTAAATGATCCGGTCATGGGACGAACAGGCTCCCTACGTGGCGGCTCAAGTTCATATTCTTCTCTCATAACTGGCTCTTGCGGTATGTATTCTTCCACAGGAGCAGCAACACGCTCAGAGCTAAATCCCCGTCCTCGCACAACTTCATCTTTTTTCTTTGCTTCTGTCTCTTCTTGAAAACTTTCATCATCAAAACCTGTTGCAACAACTGTGATTTGAATCTCACCTTTCGGTGCATCATCATTGATCACCGTACCGAAGATAATACGCGCATCAGGATCCACAGACTCTGTAATCACATTAGATGCCTCTTGCACTTCAAACATTGTGATATCATTGCTTCCAGTGATATTGAAAAGCACACGTTTTGCACCATCGATCGAAAGATCCAGTAGAGGGCTGTTGACAGCGGCTTTTGCGGCTTCGGCCGCGCGGTTTTCTCCTGTTGCAATACCGATACCCATAAGCGCATCCCCACTGTTGGACATCGTTGTTTCCACATCTTTGAAATCAACGTTAACACTTTCCGAACTGCTATTACAAATGATATCGGAAATACCTTGCACACCCTGTCTGAGAACATCATCCACAATACGAAAAGAATTTACAAGACTTGTCTTCTTATCAATAATCGACAGAATCTTATCGTTTTGAATTGTAATAATTGTATCTACACGTTTCTTGAGCGCAGCCAAACCTTCTTCGGCAATCGCGCGTCTGCGTGAGCCCTCAAATGAAAACGGCTTCGTCACCACAGCAACTGTCAAAATACCGAGCTCTTTTGCAGTTTCAGCAACAACCGGTGCTGCACCAGTGCCAGTACCACCGCCAAGTCCGCATGTTACGAAAACCATGTCCGCACCTTTTAGCACGTTTTGGATCTCCTCACGACTTTCTTCTGCAGCTTGACGTCCAACCTCTGGATTCATACCTGCACCAAGACCTTTGGTCAAACTTTTTCCAATATGTACTTTTTCTTCAGCTTTTGAATGATGTAGTGCTTGTGTATCTGTATTGATCGCAACAAATTCCACTCCTTTCAGATCTGCATCGATCATGCGCGAAATGGCATTTCCACCACCACCACCAACACCGATCACCTTGATCCGTGAAAAAGTTTCTATATCAGTTTTTACTTCCGCCATAACGTTGAGTATAGTAGTTAGACAATATGAAAAAAAATACTTATATCCTACAGTTTTCCACTGTACCATGCGCTGAAGTCAACTGTCAATATGATATATGTAAAATACGTTTTTTACGGCAAAAATTTGCCAAATGTTCCGCGTATTTTTGCCGAGATACCGCTGATCCCGGTCGTGAACGAACTCATTGCACCCGTTCCAAAATGCACTCCACCACGACTTCCTTCGTGTAAAGCCCATAAAAGCAATCCGACAACCGTTGCATAGGACGAATCATCAACATGATCCACAACACCCAAAAGATTTGCGGGCTGTCCGACAGAAACGGGTAGTCGTAATTTTTCTTTTGCAAAATCCACAATGTGTGGCAAGTGCGCACCACCGCCTGTAAGCACGGCGCCTGCCGGTAACAACTGATCCTTACCAATTTTTTCCAGTTCTTTGACAACAAGATCAAAAATTTCATCAAGACGCGCTTGAATGATCTCCAAAACATCATGATGATATACAGCATCTTTCTCACGCTCATCAAAACGTGAGAGATCGATCATGCTTTTTTTATCAACACTGTCCATATCAGCACTGCCAAATTCAAATTTAACTCTTTCAGCAATATCGATCTCCGTACGTAAACCAATCGCAATATCATGTGTAATAAAATCCGATCCGACAGGCAAAACCGATGTGTGGATCAACTCACCTTCCTCATACACAGCAATCGACGTAGTACTTGCGCCCAAATTTACCAAAACAACACCCAGCTCTTTCTGTTTTTTTGTAAGTGTTGATTCAGCAGCTGCCAAAGGTTCGATAATGAAATCTTCCACACCAATGTCTGCACGTTCCATGGCACTCGTAAGATTCTTCACATGATTGCCAGGTGCTTCCACAATAACCGCATCAACTTCCAAACGCACACCGCGCAGTCCCACAGGATCTTTAATATCACGCTGGTCGTCCAAACGAAAAGAACGCGGAATGACATGAATGATCTCATTGTTCGTAGGAATGGAGATCGCCTGTGCCGCATCAATTACACGCACGACGTCATCTTCATTTACTTCCCCATCAGCACGTCCGATCGCAATCACGCCCTGCGTTTCCTTCACAATAATTCCCGCACCACCAATACTCACGATCGCACTTTTTACCTTCTCTCCACTCATCTGCTCTGCACGCTCTACAGCGGCTGCAATTGCATCGGCTGCGTCATTGATATCAACAACAGCTCCGCGTCGCATACCTGCGGACGGCACAATGCCCGCGCCTAAAACACGCACTTGTCCATCCTCATGCGCTACATCGGCGATCACACATCGCACAGTAGAAGAGCCGAGATCTATACTTGTAATAATATTTGTTTTCATACGAGAATCTTTTTTATCTGATTGCTGTAATGATAAGTGGCACAAAAACGATCAAACCCACAATGCTCGCGCCTATGCTGAGCACGAGAACTGATGCCGCAGATACGTCCTTGATCACACCTGCATAGGGATGCTTGCGTGGCTTAAGAATATCCACGACACGCTCTATGGCAGTATTCATCAATTCTATCATAAAAACCAAAAAAATCATTGTCACAATAATTGCCGCCTGAGCCAAAGAAGCTTGCAAAAAAAAGAGTGCGAAAATAACAACAACCGCAACGTATGTTTCAATACGAAAATTTCGTTCATTTTTAAATGCATAGACCAATCCTCTTGCAGCGGCTTTTGCACTACTTGTAATCGTGTATCCTTTCATAAATGAGAAAAACGCAATTTAATATCATGACAAATTCGATCCTGCAGAGTAAACATCTTTTTCCCATGATCAAACCCGAGCAAATGCAACATGCCATGCACATACACAGCATAAAATTCTTCATCAATAGATGTGCCATGTTCCTGCGCAATGCCCACAATGTAATTATAACACAAAATAACCTCCCCAAGAAAGATTTCTTGAGAATCCTCCAATGTGACATCAAGATCATCACTATAGTCACCCACAGAGATCACATCAGTTACACGATCTTTGCCGCGAAAATCACGATTGATCCGTTGAATATCCGATTCCTCGACAATTGCAATACTGATCGTGACTTTCTTTTGTGCAAGATCAATTTTTTGTGTAGCGCAAATCGTTTCATGTGCAATGTTTTGTAACATTCCACGATCATAGCGCGCGCATACACCAGGATTTAATTCAATAGTAACCCCCATACAAAAAATTATGACAAGAGCTCCTCAACGATCCCGCGCACAACGGTACCATCAGTCGCATCACCGATTTCCTGCATCACCGGACCCATCACTTTGCCCATATCAGCCTTTGTTGACGCCCCTGTTGCAGCAATAACTTTTTCCACAACTGCACGCACATCATCTGAGCTCATTTGTGCGGGAAGATATTTTTCAATGATCGTGATTTCTTTTTCTTCTTTTTCAGCAAGATCTTCTCTGCCACCTTGGTGAAATTGCTGTGCGCTATCCTTACGTTGTTTGATCGCACGTTTAATTACTGCAATTGTTCCCGCATCATCCAATCCTTCCTCTCGTTTTTTTTGTGCGATCTCCTCATTTTTGATCATGCTATCTATTGTACGAAGTGTATCACGCGCGTCCGTATCCCCACTCTTCATGGCGGTTTTAAGATCTTCAAAGATTTGTTTACGCAATAACATATGTGTTTTTTAAATATTTAGATATGGTCTGTACAACATGCACAAGTCTCCTTGTGCATGAGAACAAATAATATCCTTAGGCTTTGATCTTTTTTTTCAATTCTTTGAAAGAATCTTCATCAAAACGTCCGAGTTTTTTAAGTTTGCTAACTTCTTTGCGCATTTTATTCTTATATAATGCTTCCTGACGACGCTCGATTTTACTCTTTTCATCAGATGCAAAACGATTTCTGCGCACATGCATTAAAACACCGCTTTGTTGCACACGACGTGTGAAGCGTTTAATAAGGTTTTCAGTTGTCTCGCGATCATTCTTCTTATATACGTAAACCATGAGGTCACTCTCCTTTCTACTATTCAATGCCACAAAAATGTGGACGATCAAGCAAACATCAAAAGGTTTGATTTTTGCTTTACGTCACCACTTTTCAAAGATAATATATACTTTTTTATATTGGGTGAATATTTTCCGTGAGTTGTGCACCACCGATCACATGCATATGTATATGTGGAACTTCTTGTCCCCCATGCACACCCGTACGAATCAACAATTTGTAGCCATCCTCTGTGATCTGTAATTTTTTTGCCACAGTACGTGCAGCAACAAACAACTCTCCCATAACATTCTGATCACCTTGTTCCACATCATTTACTGATGCAATGTGTTTTTTTGGTATGATCAAAACATGCACGGGAGCAATGGGCTGGATATCACGAAAAGCCAAAACATGCTCCGATTCATACAAAAAATCTGTCGGGATATCACCTTCTGCGATTTTACAAAATATACAGTTCTCCATAATATCACATCTACTTTGATTTTACAAGTTTTGCAGATTCTTTCAAGTTTTTCTTCACAAAATTGACGATCTTACGTTGTGCAACGGTTTCTTGCGTTCCTGTCATCATGTTTTTGGCAATAACAGTCTCATCCAAGGCTTCTTGCTGTCCAATAATGAGCGTTAATTCCACTCCCAATTTACCCGCATGTCGAAGCTGCGTTTTTAAACTGCCGCGACCAAAACTCTCTGCGACCAACACCCCAGCTTGTTCAATTTCTGCGAATAATTTCAAGCTTTTCTTCTTTGCCAATTCACCCAACTGCGCCATAAAAACTCGCGGTTGTGGTGCTTGATATTTTTTTGCCTTGACACGTTTCATTTCCATGATCAAACGATCAATACCAAATGCAAAGCCAATTGCCGGCGTTGGTTCACCACCAAACATCTCCACAATACCATCAAAACGTCCACCACCGCCAAGTGCATGCGATTTACCATCCGCATCGGTTGCATATATTTCAAATACTGTGCGCGTATAGTAATCCAGTCCGCGTACTAGTTGTGGATCGATCGTATATGGCAGATCCAATTCATCCAAATATTCCAAGAGGTGTTTGAAATGATCGCGCGATTCTTTATCAAGATGATCAATTGCTTGTGGCGCACCGGCACATACTTGCATACATTTATCATCCTTTGCATCAAAAATGCGCATGGGATTAGCTTCGATCAAATCGCGATATTTAGCTGGTATTTTTGCTTTTTTGGAACGAAAATATGCTTTTAACAAACGGAGATATTCTTTTCGTGATTCCGTCGTGCCAATCGAATTGACACTGAACTGCACATTGTTGATACCCAAACTTTTCAAAACACGATGTGCGATTTGCATCACTTGTGCATCAAGAATTGGATCAATCTCACCAAAAATATCAAATTCTGTCTGATAAAATTCACGATAACGTCCGTCTTGTGGTCGATCATAACGATATACCGGACCCACGGAAAATAACTTTATCGGCTTTGGCAAAATTGACATGCCATGCTGAATATATGCACGACAAATTGACGCTGTCATTTCTGGACGAAGTGATACTTGATCTCCACCTTTTGTACGAAAAGAATACATCTCCTTATCCACAATGTCAGTTCCTTCTCCAATTGGTCGCGTAAATATATTTTCAAATTCAACAAGCGGTGTATCAATGCGTGCAAAACCGTATTCAACAGCTCGCTTCTCCAAAACCTTTCTAACTTGTTGCCAATATGGCTGATCTCCTGGAAGAATATCGCGCATGCCTCGCACAGTTTGTAACACCAATTGTTCCTCAAATTTTGTATTTGTGCGTTTCTTCGTCACCTTTTTGGGCGATATTTGTCGAATCATATGATTTATTAAAAAATGATCTTAGGAAATTACACATACACTTTTTTTGTATCGCTTTCAGAGATTGGCAACATGCTCCACGACTCAGAACAATGAGACTTTGTTGATTGGCCATGCACGCAAGAGAACTTTACCAATCACCGCATCTTTTTTGAGTGCACCAAATACACGCGAATCACTACTTGCAGGACGATTATCTCCCAATACGTAATATTCATCTTCGTTCAAAACCACTCTTTGTGAACCATTGGTCTTTCGACCCTCTGGCAAATAAGTGTCCTCCGATAATACAAAACCATCCGGATGTTCCACATTGTAAATTGTCACCTCACCATTATCAACGCCAACCGTTTCTCCCGGTAGTCCAATTACTCGTTTGATATAAAATTGCTTTTCATCATGTGGGGATCGAAAAACAATGACATCGAGACGGTCCAGATCTTTATGTGGCTCTACTGTTACCAGATCATTGCCCAATATATTGATCGGTGTATTTTTATAACCAAACTCATTGATGATCAGATATTCTTTCTCATGAAAGTTCGGCTCCATGCTTGCACCACGCACGATAAACGGTTGTACCAAGAACATGCGCACAGGCACAATGATCACCAATGCCAAAAAGAACATTTTGACAACCTCAATGATAAAATCTTTCATGTTTTCTTGTTCTTGCTGTTCGATCATAATAAAATTTGTATTTTGATAAAAAATTCACACGTTATTGCGCCCTGTAGCATTTCGTGATGCCCTACCAAGGTTTTTATTGATAAAATATAGACTTATCCATAAAACGTGCTCATTATATCACATTTTTACCCCTCACGCAAATATATGGCCAACCTCATTTTTTCACTCCACATTGCCAAAAATTTAATGCAAACAAGATCATAATACAAAGCTTTTATCATCTCGGCCGAAGCGTAGCATGGTGGAAGAATCCTAAAATTTATAGAATAAAAAAACTCGGGCAACATATGCTCCCGAGTTTTTTATCATTATTCTACAATCGCAATAATTTCTTCATTTTTTACGATCACGTGATCAATATTGTCAATTTTGATCTCTTCCCCACCGTATTTTTTGAACATGACCACTTGTCCTTTTTTTACAACGATTTTTTTACTATCACCAACCGCAACAATTTTACCTTGTTGTGAACGCTCATTACTCGCTGAATCCGGAATAAAAATGCCTGATGCTGTTTTTGTTTCCGGTGCAGCGATCTTGATCAACACATTGTCGCCAAGTGGCGTAATTTTTGTACTCATAAAATATATTATATTACTGATTACATCATAAAAATACTAACTCTGTTATTATACCAAGAATTAGCACTCGGTCAAGTACAGTGCTAAGTTTTATTTTGCCTACACAAAAACAGATTCGCACATGCCTCACAAAACACTTTCAATTTCTACAAGATATACAGAACGATTTTTTTCACACGAAAAAGCACTGACCGAGGAATCACGTTGTCATGCGGAAGATTATTTAAGTTTTTCTTTCATAATTTCTACGGCGCGATCCAACTGCGGATCCTTTTCCTTTTCATAATCTTCGTTGGTATATTCTATTTTTTCATCAGGCTCAATGCCGATCTCATTGATTTGTTCACCATTGGGTGTCAACCATTTTGCCACAGTAATTTTTGCCGCTGTTGTATCGCTCATTGGAATGAGTTCTTGCACAGATCCTTTGCCAAATGATTTTTGTCCGATGAGAACAACATCATCCCGATTATCGCGCAATGCACCAGCCAAAATTTCCGAAGCACTTGCACTGCCCTCATTGATGAGCACAACAACCGGCACATCAAGAAAAGGGTGTGCACCACTGGTATATAAGTTCGTACGTTTATCCTGTGCATCCTCTTCGATCACCACAACTGCATTGTTTGGTAAAAATTTGCTCGCAACTATGGTAGAAGTATGCAATATGCCGCCAGGATTATTTCGCACATCCACGATCACACCTTGCGATTTTCGACTCATGACATCAGCAATCACTTGATTGAATTCACGAATCGTTTCATCACCAAATTGCAAGATCTTTATATGTGCAATACTGTCATTTTCCAAAAAGCTCACACGCACACTATCAAGATGAATGGTATCACGCGTTACGATCAGATCCTGCGTTTGCGCATCTACTGCATCAGACATGCGAAAAATTTTGAGATGTAGTTCCGTACCTTTTGGCCCACGCATGCGTTTTACGGCATCGTCAATGGTCATGTTCGCCGTTGCTTCTCCTTCGATCTCCACGATCTTGTCTCCGGCACGCAATCCCGCCTTTTGTGCCGGTGATTCTTCCAGTGGCGTAACGATCGTCACGATACCGTCTTTCATGCCAACTTCTGCGCCAATACCCTCAAAACTTCCACTAAGTTCTTCACTGAGAGCTGCATTATCTTCCGGGTCAAGAAAAACGGTATAAGGATCTCCTGTAGCTGCAAGCATGCCGTTAATTGCTCCATAGACCATGTCTTGTGCCTTTAAGTTATCATGATCGACATATTTTTCTCTTACAAGGTCCCACACTTCCCAGAACAAACCAAAATCAACATTCTCACTGTTTTCTTTATTTTGAACCTGCGCAAAGTCAAAAGGCACATCTTTTGATTGATGATCACTGCCGACACTGAATCCAAACACAAAAAATATCGCGGAAAAAAGCAATGCGACAAAGGTCATCAAAACGCGCGACGTATTCTTATTGTGTACATGTTCTTTCGGTAGTCCAACCGTAATTTCTTCTTGTTCGTTCATTGTTTTTTTGTAATAAAAAAATTTATATTAATCTCGTGATCGTATCTAAAATTTTTCTGCAATGATCGGCAATGGGCGATCACGATATTTACGAAAATATTTGATCCCACTCGCAATATGCACCCACGTCAAACGATTGAAAAGCAAACCCCTGAAAAATCCACCCTTTGCGCTCCCCTTACCATAAAAATGATACATGGTCACTTGTGGATTATAACACACAATATACCCCTTCTCCCAAAATCGTCGACACCAATCCACGTCTTCCATATACATAAAAAATCGAGGATCCATCTTTCCCACTTTTTCCATTGCACTGCGTCGCACGAACATTGCACTGCCAATCACCCATTCTACAGGATATGGATCTGTTCGTTCCACATCTTTCATTTCAAAATGTGCCAGATGCTTTTTTGCAAAAGAAAATCGCTTGAGAAACGTGCGTCTATAGAGAATTGTCATCGGTTGATAAAAACGAAATCGCGTATTCTCAAATTTACCGTTGAAATTTTTTTGTTTTGGACCACACAACGCGACGCTCTCATGTGCATCCATAAATGCGATCAATTTTGGTACCGTGTCTGCTTCCAAGATCGTATCCGGATTAATGAAAAAGATGTACTCGCCCTGTGCACGATCAATACACGCATTGACCATTGCGCCAAAACCGATATTTTCTTTATGTGGAATGAATATTACCTCTGGAAAATCCTCACGCATCATTGTGATCGTCACATCCTCTGTGGCACAATCGGCAACAATGAGCTCATGATCGATCAATTTGCAATGTTCACGCACCGATCGCAAGCACAACAAGAGCATTTCGGGATTTTTATAACTCTGTACGGCAATAGAAACTTTTGGCATATGATGTAAATGTATTTTAGAAGTATGAACATGAAAAATATTATGACTGAGCAAAAACATTCCTCACCATCATAATTCTTCACTCTAGATGATCGTCGCAAATAATTCTCGAATACGATCATAAGTTTCACCACGTGGAATCAAGATATATCCTCGCTCATCTCCCTCATGTGAATACAACAGACCTTCTTCAGAATTGTCTAGAACTTTATGTTTGATCTCCACATTGTCACCCATTTTTTTGTACAAGTCGAAGAATCGCTGCATCTCCCACAGTTCCATATCTGTATTTGTATTATCACTAAGTGCCGTGAAAAGTTCTTGAACCTTACTGAAGTCAGTCAACACGCCCATGGAAAGAGCTTTTTGCTTAATTTGACCGATCACTTCTTGTTGACGTCGTGCACGATCAAAATCACTGGATGTCGCACGTGCGCGTACATAGCAAAGTGCGCGATCCCCATCGAGAATCGAAACACCTGCCGGCACTGTGAACACACCGCCACATTCTTCCGTTGTATTGTAACAAAGCGGATATTGTGCAACAACTTTTCCGCGGTCATTTGTCTTCGTTTCAAATTGCCCGCTCTTTTTTGTGAACACGCCACCATTGGCACCATCACATACTTTCAACTCATGAAATTGTACCGGCTCGATAAATTCTTGTGCCAGATTTACCTCTACACCACCAAGAGTATTTACAACTTGCTTGAAGCCTTCAAAGTTGATCTCTATGGCATAATGCATTGGTTGCCCTGTAATATCTTGCAAGATCTGTTTCATGGCCTCCATGCCTTGACCCTTGCCTTTTTCCTCACCGTAATGGTAGACACTATTAATTTTCGTATTCGTTGTCGTACCGGGAACTGTTACATATAGGTCGCGTGGAATTGATACCATGGACACTCTATACTCCTTATCGCCTTCGGCATTTTCCGCAATGCGAATGCTCGCCACCATGATCGTATCTGCAAGCGTACCACCGCCAGCCACACCTTTGCCACGCATACCCAAAAGTACGACATTGATCCGACCATCTTCTTCACCATCTAATTTTTCTTCTACAAGCGGAAGATTTTTGACCAAACTTCCAAAAACATTGCTATTTGGTGCAACTTTATTGACCACAGTTTTTGCGGCAAATGCACATCCGCCAATGAGCAGGATTGCCACTATGGCAATAATTACCCATTTTTTCTTCTTTTTCTTCGTATCTATCGGCATTGCAGAGTGCCGTGGTGTCATATTTTTCTGAATCATATCTTAAAATTATTTACATAAAACAAAAATCCCCCTTTTATGCTCTATTATCACGTCATATAATCATCTACGAAAATTATTATAGAGTGATACGAGCTTCTGAGCTGATTCTTTCCATGAAAAATTCATGATTTGTGTCTGTGCTATTTTTTGTATGTCTTCTCGCATTTTACCATTATCCAAAACATCATACAACATTTTTTTCCATTGGTCAATACTCTGCGGATCACAATATAATCCCGCTTTTCCGGCAACCTCTCTATGTGGCGGAATGTCACTGACAACTACCGGTGTGCCCATGGAAAAAGCCTCAAGGATAGGAATACCAAAACCTTCATAAACCGATGGGAAGACAAACACTTTGGACAGTGCATACAAGACGCACTTTTCTGCATCCGACACATATCCGGTAAAGATCACACGATCTGCGATCTGTGGATAACTCACAAGCACATTTCGGATCATCAGATCAAAATTATGATCTCTTTTCCCCACCAGAACCAGAGAGATATCACTGCGCTCTTGTGCAAGAGAAGCAAAAACCTCTACAAGAAAAGGAATATTCTTTCGAGGCTGCATCGTGCCTAATGCCATAATAAATTTTTCCGGCAAATGATATTTTGTACGCACATCCGTTGAGCGCAATTGCGGGTCACAATGCATGCTTACCGCATTGAGAATGACAGTGATCTTTTCCGCTGGACAATGATAATATTTTATGATCTCACTTTTGGTAAATTCTGAGATCGCAACCACATGATCGGACTTCCGAATTGCGCGTGGGATCAACGTATTCAGAAAAAATGCATCGGATCTTTTGATGAGATCCTTATACACACGAAAAGAAACATCATGAATATGTGTGATGATCTTGGTATGGGACGGTATGAAAAATGGAATGATGTATTGTGTATGATAGATATCTATATGATGCACGCGGCAATATCGTGATGCCGTTCGTATGTTCCATATGAACTTATTTCCCGTACCGCAAGGTATGAGATGAAAATTCACCTTGTTTACAATATCTAATTGCTTTTCGATATCATGCAATACATGATCAGCGCGCGTGTCGATCAATAAATGATATTCATTCGCACGATCTATTTGCGCTAGATGCCGTACAAGCTCAAAAAACACTACTTCATCTCCGGTGCGGCCCTTACCGACATTGCGTACATCAATTGCAATTTTCATAGAAAAAAAATTATAATAATCCCAAGTGATCCAATCCCAGATATCCCACTTTTATATCTGTCAATTCTCCACTGCGCAAGTGCGCACGAAACTCCGTAAGTGACATAAGTATTACCTCAATATTTTCCTCCTCATCCAAATTTTGTTCTGCAACCTTTTTACAATTTGTCGCCACAAAACAATAGCGATGCATCGGCGAATATCCATCAGCATATGCACGTGTAACAAAGGAAACATCACCCACATACCCTGTTTCTTCCAAAAGTTCTCGCACAATCGCTTCTTCCGGTGTTTCGCCATCATCGATACGGCCACCAGGCAATTCCAAGAGGGTTTTTTTCGGACCAAAACGAAACTGCTTTGCCAAAATTACCTGTTGATCTTCAGTGATCGCCAACACACATACAGGATGTCCATCTGTTTTAATGATAAATTCCTGTACAGTATCATTGCCCATATCAAAAATCACACTCTCCAGACCGCGACCATATTTTTGACATAAAAGTGTGCGTGAGATTTCCTTTGGTTCATCTATCATAGATCATTTGCCATAAAATAGTCATATCATTCATCATATCAGTTTTTTTGTAAAAAAGAAAAACGGGATCGTCGCAGCAATCCCGTTTTATATCAACTGTTAATTCAGCTGCATCTTTATTATTCCACAAGTTTCATATTTGAAACATTCCCTTGCTTCCGCAATTCCCGTGCAACATGTGCAGGAAATGCATATCGCACAGCTCCATCTGCAGCCACAGCTTCAAACGGATTGGGGCTTCCACATCCGGAACGAATTGTACACAAACAATCCTCTTGGCCACTACACGAAGCTACAAGCACCATTCGTCCATGCAACATGTCTATTTTTTTTCTTTCTGTCATCCATGCCCTCCCTTTATTTTATCTGATTGATCTGAGTGATGCACATACATCAAAGAACTTTACATCTTTTTGCACAAAATGGCAACCATCCCCAAAAACATCCACACAAAACCCAGAAATAATCCTGCATTAAATAAATTTGGTACGAGAATCGCCCCTAGACCAAGTAATCCAAATAACGCGACACTTCGCGTTGTTTCATCGTGCGCCTGATGCATGACGATTAGCGACCGCAAGACAATAATACTAAAAAGCAAAATGAGCAAACCTGCCCCAACGATCCCAATTGACAGCGCTGTCTCCAAAAATAGATTACTTGCATTGAGTGGTGTGCCTTGTTCATCTGTACCCAAAAGCGCACCGCTACTTCCCCAGCCATATCCTGTAAGCGGACGCTGTTGAATGAGTTGTATAACGTGATTGTATGTCTTTGCACGTACGGCAATATTTGGATCATGTCGCATTACTGTCACTACACTGTGTCCCATCGATTTTTCGGCATTGATCTCTTCCAAATTGATATGACGACAACCATACGCAGAGAGCTCTGTCACATTTTCGATCTCTCCTTGCACCATCAGTTGATCCCTTCCAATTTCTTGCAGACATGACACGGTGATCTCTTGTGATCCAGATGTGCTCTGTATACGATTATCCAATTCAAAATTTGTAATTGGGAGAAAAACCGCGATCACAATACTTACTGTCATGACACTGCCCAACCACAATACGTGTTGTGCGCACATTTTATATTTATGCATCACAAAAATGATCAGTACATATAATGTGCTTACTATCGCCATGCCAAGCCATGCACTGCGTGCAACTGTAAGGATCGTTGCCACAACAACCGTTGTTGTAATTCCCCATAGTGTCACATCAAAAAATTTCCACACATGTTTGTGATGCGCATTATAATAGAGATATGTTAAACATGTTGCAAATACAAAAACCAAATATATTCCCAACCAATCCGGCTCCGCAAAAAAAGCATTTGGTCGTCCGGGCATAAATTCTTGATGATCACCACCGTGTAAAAATAATACATTTTGAATAATTGCATACATACTCGTCACCCACCCACTCACAATAACAATGGGTAAAATTTTTATCACATCGTGAAACTCTCTCACAAAAAAACGCACAATAAAATATATCGCTGTAAAAGATCCGACGACGATCATCTGTCGCAGAGCTTCGGAAGGATCTTGCGCCCACTGCACAACCACACCGCTCAAAACAAGCAAACCAACAACCATTGCATCGGTGACATATGCGCGTACGTCTGTAACACTCACATTCTTACGTATATAGAGTCCCACAATTGCAAAATATAGCATCACACACAAGATCTGATAAGGTCGCACAGAAAATCCAATACTCTCCGGCAATACAGTGAGAATTTCGAAAGACACAGCAGAGATCAAAAGTGCAAAACCCAGCATGGGACGATATACAAGAATTCCCATGATGAAAAAAGAGGTGATTCCTATAACAAAGAGGTTGTTGAAAAATAGAAAATCCGTGCGACCGAACAAAATCATACACACCACAAAAAGTGCAATGATCAGGACGAGAATTTTTGTGTTTTCAAGAAGACTTTTCATACTTACATTGTAACCGTTTCCCAGATCTTTTCAACAAATGACTGCCAAGAGAATTTTTGTGCATACGTTTTTTCTTTTTCGCCTATGGTTTTTTGTAACTCAGGATCAAGAATAAGTTCTCGCATTTTTTCAGACAATGATTCATCATCATGTTCTGCATACACTACCGCCTCGCCACCAACCTCGGACAAACTGGAATCTTGCGCAGTAATAACCGGCGTACCCACATTCATGGCTTCCAAAACCGGCATACCAAACCCTTCATAGCGTGATGGAAAAACAAAGCAGATCGCACCTTTGTATAGAGCCGGCAAATCCTCTTGTGGCACAAAACCTATGATACGTACATGGTCCACAAGTCCAAGATCATAAATGATCTGCTCCACATCAGTAATGAGCGGCGCGAGTTGCGGCATTAATTTACCGGATATGACAAGAATGGGTGCATCAGAAACTTGTTCACGCAGCATTTTATATGCACGCAATGTACGATCTGCATCTTTACGCATTTCCAATCCGCCACCAGTATAAATATATTTTTTTTCTTCCAAACCGTATACATGCATCACACGCTGTAATTCTTCCTGTGAAACATCTCGTGAAAAGATCGGATCTACAGCAATCGGTGCAACAGCGATCTTTTGTTCTTTGATATTGAGTTTCGTTGCCAAATCAATTTTTGTGTGCTCTGAAACAGCAATGATCCTCTGTGCTCCATACATACCTTTTTTTACATACCTCCAATAGATCTCTTTGCGCACATTATCCAGATACTCCGAAAAGATCTGCGGGATCACATCATGCACTACCATGATATGTTTCATATCTGTGTATTTGATCACCGTTGCAGATTGATACAAACTAATAAGCACATCACATTTGTCACGATGCGCACGACACGGAAGAGAAAATTTTTCCCACCATAATTTACGAAAAAGGTCATCACGACGATAACGCGGTATGAAATTTTGAGTTATAAAATTTTTGGGAAAATCCAGATCGATTGGTTCTTCACTGTAAATAAAAAACTTATGATTCTTGAACGAACGATCATTCTTTGACCGCTCGATTAGTTCGTTGAGAAAATGCGTTGTCACTTGCCCAATGCCCGTACCGGACTTGCGCATAAACGACGCGTTAATACCAATATTCATAGAATTAATGCCCCTTATCAAAAATATTTATGTAATACTTTCCATCATCAATGAATGTTTCTGTCATTTACAGTATACACCCGCATGCAGAGACACTCAAACGTGAATTGTTGCACATCTCAGCATTTTTGGCAAAAAAAATCCTCAGGAATAGATATCCCAAGGACAAGAGGAAGAAAGCGCGTAGCGACCGAGCGGCAGGGTATTTGATCGAGAAAGAACATATAGGAGGTTGGTTGAGATCGTGACCGCTCACGAGAAATGAAAGGCCGCTACGCGCTTCCAAGCTAAAGAAAGATTTCTTCAGTAGCAAGAGGATTATACACAAAGAATGTTTTTTTGTCAAGTCCTTCAAAAGTAATTATTTACTTTTTTCCAAGAACGCATCTATCAACTTTTTGTCTTTGCGAGGAGCAAAGCGACGAAGCAATCTCATACAAGTGTGCGCACACTCCGGTTATGCTGGGGGGAGTTGTAGAATATAGCCTTCCTCTCCTTAAGAGGAGAGAGCTGGGAATGAGAATTTGTGAACACACAGGAATAAAATATTTGTGCTTGTATGTGAAATCTATCCAAGATTGCTTCGGTCATTTCATTCCCTCGCAATGACAACAGTCGATCTATGCCATGCCTGTTAAGAAAACTATGCTCTTCAAAAAATATCTCACTCATAAGGAGTGTCTTCTGTAGATATATACAATATGTTATGCTATAAAGAGCAAAGAAAAAAAATTATTTATACATCATCTATGTCGGAATTTATACAGGAACAGATCATTTTCATTCTTACTGTTTTTGGATTTCTCATTGTGCCGGGATTGCTCTTTCTCAGTGCATTTTTTGCACGTAATCAGTTTGCATTAGTGGAAAAATTCATCCTCAGTGTACCGATTGGTTTTTCTCTCACAACACTGATCATCATTGTTATTGACCACTTTAACGTATCTCTGACATCTCCACATATTTTGATGATGTATGCAGGCATGATCATTCCGCTTTTTATTGCCTCTTTTTTTTCTCGCAAAAAGACAACACGTGTACATGCTGATATTTTTTCATTTTCCACGATACAAATGCTTGCAATTGTATTTCTCATTTTTCTTACAATATTCATAAAGTCCGCTTTTCTCATTAATACTGTTTTTCCCACCGCAACCGACCTTGGACATCATTTATACTGGGTAGAGAAAATTTCTGTAGATCACGCACTGCCCTCCTATCAAAAAATTGAGATCAACACAGATTCTGAGCCCATACATCTCACCGAGCCGACAAAGATTGCCGACTTTATTGTTGGTGAGCACATCTTTCTTGGGCTACTCGCGATCATGACAAACCTCTCAGTTGTAAGTTCGTTTCCATCACTATTTCTCCTCGTTATCAATATTTTCACTGCACTCATGCTATTTGTGCTGGTGCGCAGAATATGTGAGAGACATCCTCGTGGTGCACTAATTGCCATACTCACACTTCTTATCATCGGACCACTTTGGGCGATCAGTGGTGCGCAGGCAAAATTCGTCAGTGGCGGTGTGATTGGCAACCTCATTGGCAACCTTCTCATTCCGACAATTATTTATTTTTTCTATCGCGCCTTCACAGAAAAAAGATCGCTATTGCTCATTCCTGCTATAATTCTCATCGTTACACTCGCTTACACACATCACTTGAGCACATTGATCTTTGGATATGTGTTCATCTTCAGTCTTCTCGTGTTCATCATTCTGCAAAAAAATCGATGGTCCGCTTATACGCCAATTTTTGCACTCCTAAAAAATTATTACATCATACCCCTCATTATTATTTTATTGACACTGCTTTTTGTCATTGCACCACCATCCTACCTTGACCAGTCCACAATTGCAGAGACTGTCGGCGCTCCTAGCAAATCATCTCGCATCGGCACACCGTTTGCCAACCTGTTCACAATGCTTGGTGAAGCGCGCGTTACATTTGGCGTGATCGGACTATTCATCATCACAACGATCGCAAGTAAAAAATATATCTTCACAAAAAACATCCGACCGAATATACTGCCCATCAACATCTTTGGTTGCGCATTTTTCATCGGTTGGGCCACATCACTTCTTCTCATGAGTCTTGCACCGCATCTTCTGTACATCAACATCATCTCCAGTCGCATTGCAACATACAATATTTTTCCACTCGCGATCATGACCGCTTTCACACTTGTATGGTTTATGGATCAAGCTACGAAGAGGCACGCGACCATCTCTCTGCCACACCGCACGATCTCACTGACATTCCTCCTTGTTTTTATATTTATCTGTACTACGGGTTTGCGTGATAATGCCACATCCATGAATGCTGCACCACAAACCAACAGCGCTCTGCAAACATTTCATGCCGGCAATTATGCCAGTAAGGCATTTAAAAACAAGATCTCCGACGGTAATTTTTGGATGGTGAAAGATCATAATTACATCACATCGGATACATGGCTCAAGATCTTTTTTGCCTATGATTATTCTTTTCCGCTTTCACGCGCATTTTTTTCACGATATGAGAGCAATCCCGATCGCGAAACGTGCACGCTGGACATGATCTCAGTACCGGGATCTGCAACAGCACAAGAGTGCTACAACAACCTTCACATCGGTGCTGTGCTCATTTCAACAGAACAAGACGCCGGCCAATTTCTCCGCAATACACAATTTTCCCGCATCTACCAAAACGATGAACTAAGCTTATTTATCAGAAAACAGTAACCTCCTGACTTTCTAAACTTTCAACTTTAAAAACTTTATGGACTTTATAAACTCTCTACTATGAAAAACCAAATAATTATTATCGCAACCGTTCTCATCTGTCTCAGCACAAGCATGTTTTTTTTGGCATACACCGAAAAAACCCAACGTGAAAACGATGAGAATTTTTGGAGTATATATTTTGTTGCACCATTTGCTGAAAATGACAATGCATTTGTCATAGACAATCGTTCCGCAGATGCAACATTTCATTACGTTGTCACATCCAATGAAAAAGAGATCCTCGCAGGTGATGTTCCTGTTGCAAAAAACGACCGTGAACTTATAGACCCCGAAGAGATCAACTCCCTGCTCCCCATCACGATCACTGTCATGAAAAATGACGAAAAAAAATCCATCGAGAAAAAATAAAAACGACCCTATATTACAAACATAAGGTCGTTCCGAAAAAAGTCTCATGAGAAGCACTTTTTTCATCCTTTGCTTTTTTCATTTTCGGTCTGGATCGTTAGCGATGATTCTGCAACTTTTCTTTGCAACTTCAATTCGTCGACGATCTGATTCCCATAATAGCCAATGACCAAAACAATAGCTATAAATCCTATCCCTAAAATAGAAACTACCTTGCGAAACGGATTTCTTTTAGGCATACCTGAATTTATAACTGCGAATGCAAATATGATACAAACTACAGCCACATAATGAACCATAATTCCTCCTTGCACAAAGCAAATATGCTATAATTGGTTTGTTGATCAAAATTAAGGAACGAACTTAAATTATAGCATAATTTTAACACAATGTCAATATTCCAAAGTCCCCAAAAAATCCTTTTTGTTTCCCGTCCGATCGCTCCGCCATGGGATGAGGCAAGTAAGAATTTTGCCTACAATTTAGCCAAAGAAATTGCCACACGATCATCCACGGCAGAAATTCACCTCCTGACCGCAAAACCGCTTCCTGAACTTCCCGTCGGAATTGTGCAAGACCGGATCTATAAATTTTCGCAAAAAGATTTCGTGTTTTCCGATAAAATACGGTCACTCTTTTTTCAGTTCACACAGAGAAATAATTTTGACATCAAACAATATTTTTTTACACCCACAAAAAGCAGTTCCTGGCTGATAAAGAACATGCTGAGCGACAACGCGAAGACCATTCAAACCATCGCCACTCTTCGCGAAGATCTTTTCAGTGATATGGAGATCAAAGCGATGATGTTTGGCGATATCATCACCACATATTCGAATTATGCCAAAAACAAATTGGAATCCTTGGGTATGACAAACGTGCACAAAATTTATCCCGGCATAGATCTAAATGATTATGCACCGCGAGAAAAAAGTTCCGCAGAAATGCAGAAAGCAGGTTTTACGCAAGATGATTTTATCATCAATTTTACCGGAGAATATATTCGCCTCGGCGCCATGGACACCGTGATCGACAGTTTTATTGCCGTATCACAAAAAATTCCATCTGCTCGTCTTTCGCTCGCGGTACGTGTAAAAAATGAAAAAGACGCACAAAAGAAAGAGGAAGTGATCGCAAAACTCAAAAAAGAGAATGTCTTGCAAAAAGTATCTTTTCACGACAGTGGTATATATAAAATGAGTGACATCTACAACTTGTGCGATATCAGCGTATTCCCTGTATCCACCATGCAGGGAAAATTCGATATTCCTCTCGCAGTGATCGAAACGATGGCATGCGGCAAACCAGTAATTCTCTCCGATCTTCCGATACTCAAAGAATTTTCCAACGAACAAAATTCCATTTCTATCCCAAAAAACTCCCCCGAGGCATTGACCGGTGCGATCATTGATCTGTATGAAAACAAGGAAAAAAGAGAAACGCTCGGCAGAAACGCTTCTGCATACGCACAGCAAAACTTCAACATCCAAAAATCCGCCCAAGAATATATTGCTCTCTACGACAATCTATAAAAAATAACCTGTCATTACGCCTGCCCGCCTTTGGTGGGAGAAGCATAGCGACGAAGTAATCTCAGGCAAGGGCTTAATATAAAAAAGAGGGTGTTTTCCAGAACTTCTGGAAAACACCCTTAACACTGAATGCACCGTCTTACACTTCTTTTTCGTTCACGAGAATGATCACACCCTTTACGACGCAAAAGATCGTGATCTTGTTTTTTCCGATCCACTCAACTGCTTCTCCGCGCGCATAATCGAAATCGAAGCGTTTGTAAAAAATCGATTTATCTTCTTTTTTTTCAAACAGGTCGACATGACACACTCGCCCCTCCATTTTACTGAAGAGCGCCAGCCATTTCTGATCGGCAATGGAAAATTCTCTCGACTTACCAAGAGGAATCTCCTCCGCCATTGCCAAAGGCGTTGAAAAAAATAAAAATGCCGCAAAAAAACAGTGGAGAACAAAAAAAGCATTTTTCATGATCCAAATCTCCCTAAGTGTTTTGAAATAACGATTCTTCCGTCATTGGTTTTTTAATTGCAATATGATACCATAGTCTCGTATAGAAACCAACAGATATTTATATCATAAAATTAAAAAAATGTCAACTAATCTCACAAAAAAATTCGAACATTTACACACATATCACACAGATAAGATGTCCGTACCCGCACAATTTTTCATGAGCGAGGATCTTCTGCCAGAAAAGCAAACATTCACACAAGTAGAAAGTATTGCGGCAAATAAAGATCTTTTTTTTCATCACACCGTTGCCATGCCCGATGTATGTTCAAAACCCGGACGCAAAAACGCGTCAGGCACAACGATCGTGTCAGATAAATATATCTTACCGCAAGTAAATGACTCCGATCCAAACTGTGGCATGCGACTCCTCAAGACGTCACTTACAGAAGATAATGTGTCACCAGAAGACCTACACCTGCTTTTCGAGCAACTTGTAGAAACTGTGCCAACCAAAAAACTTGTTGGCACCTATGCGCCGTTTGATACTGTAGTAGACATCTGTCGTAAAGGCACATCGGCTGCAATCGACTATTTTGGGATCACAACGAGAAACGAGACCGAGAATACGCAAAGTGGTGGGAATTTCTTTGAGAAGGAAATGACGCGTCAAGATATTTTTGACGCTATTCCCCGCCTCTATCTTCACTTTGCACAGTACCGACTGGGCATTTTGGGCGCTGCAGGTAATCATTTTTTGGATCTCATGAAGATCACTGATATTGTGGATCCGGAAATGGCCCAAAAATTCGGCATCAGTAAAGGGCAATATCTTTTTATGATCCATACAGGATCTGGCATTTTGGGTCAATACACTATGTATACGCACACGGCCAAAAAACGTGAGCATCTCTCGCAAGCACTGATGGTCGCACTCGGACGCAGAACTTTCAGTTCTACAAAAAAAGAGACCTACCACGACATGCAAAAAAAAGTTGCACGCCACATGTCCGGTGATGAATCCCTTCTTACATATGATGCGTTTGGAGCTGATGGCGAACTATACATGAATGCACGTGCAGCAGCATCCAATTTTGGCACGGCCAATCGCGCCGTGATCGCACACAACATTGCCAAAACGATCAAACGCACATTGGACCTTGATCCACAGATGGATCTCATCTATGACCTTCCGCACATTTCGATCACAAAGGAAAATCACTTCGACAAAGATGTCTTTGTGCACCGAAACAACACATCACGTGCATATGGACCAAGCAAAATGCAACATCACCCCGTTTATCGCGAAACCGGTGAACCCGTATTCATTCCATCATCCATGAGCACGGATGCATACATTTGTGTCGGCACCGATCGTAATGCAGAGAGCTTTTATTCTGCACCGCATGGTACCGGTAAAGGGAAAAATACCAATGAAAAAACGATCACAAACAAAGAAGAGCTCTTTGCAAAGATGCAGGAAAAAGGTGTGCGCCTCTATAATGCAAAATCCTCAATTGTCATAAACCAAGACTCCGCACGTTACAAGAACATCAACCGCGTCATCGAAGGTGTCGAAGCAAACGGCATTGCACATGTGATCGCCAAGATGCAACCTGTCAGTGTGATCGTGTATTAAAAATACCTATTTTTTTACAGAGCATATTTACTAAGATCATTAAGGTTCAACCTTCGGATATCCGAAGGTTGAACCTTTTTGTATCTTTTTCCAAAAACACACCTTTAAAATTTTTATCTTTGCACCTGTACTTTATTTGATAACTACTTACCATTTGAAGAAAAATGAATGATTACAAGAATGATAATGATTGACATAACGATGCTTATATGATAAAATTTTTATTCATTGTTCCTTATCAATATGAAAAAGAACTCTTATAAAGTGACTGATCATTCAATCAAAGGAGGCTTCCATGAATTTTTTCATTAAATTGTTTCATTGTTTTTTTTGCTGGAAGATACCACCAAATGATAAGGGTGACTTGTTGGATGCCGATGTGATCATTGGTCATTCATTTGGTTTGAGAAAAAAGGATCCTGGCGTAAGCAATCAGATCATGGGCGATCTTGCTCACACATTGCACGATCTTTACCATTTACCGCTTGTTTTACAATGGGAAATCGCAGATAGTATTCCATCTGTGCAAAAAGAATTCATTGTGAGAGAACATCACATTAAGGGTATGTATCTCGACACATATGAATCCATTTTGCAACTACGAACCTTTTGTAAGAAAAAAGACTGGCACAAGGCAATTATCATTGCGCATCCTGATCATTATTGGCGTTGTATGATGGTTGCCAAAAAACTGGGATTTGATGTGATCGTCATAGATACATCAAGTGTCACATACGATTCTCTCTCGATCCAGTTCTGGACGCGAAGTGCCATGCGATTCATTCCTCGTGAAATCATCGCACGCATACTATACTTGCTCACTGATAAATTATAAGGAGATCGATATTACTGTTATTAAAAGGCGTTGCGTGTAACACAATGCCTTTTTTATTTATCATCAAACATCTGTAAGAAACAATTTTCCCCATAGGGCTTTTTGCTGTAATGACGCTTGGCATGTTCTACCAAAAGCGCATGGAACTCTTGATATGCAACGATCAATCGATCTTGATCAAGAATCTCGTTCTTCAGTGCAACTTCGCACATACTCTTCACTATATCGTATGACGTTTTTTCACGAATGAGTCCCACCTGTATGAATATCCTTTTCGTATATGTATCCACCACAAATTCCGGCTGTTTGAATGCATAGAGTAACATGGAATCTGCCGTTTCCGGACCGACACCCAAAAGTTCAAGTAATTCTGTCCGCGTTGGCACATGCTCATCTAGAGCGAGAAAAAATGGGATGAATTTTTTGATGTACCGCGATTTTTGATTGTGATATCCCGATGGCTTGATCGCTTCTGTGAAAATTTTATCGTCCATTTCCATGATCCTTTGAGGTGAGAGTGCATGAAGTTTTTTGAGATTCAATAAAGATCTCTCCACAGATGTCCACGCGGTATTTTGCGTCAAAAAACATCCCAAACAGATCTCAAACTGCTCTTTTTTCGTACGCGGAAAAGTATAATCTCCCACATGATAACCACTGATCGCACCAGTCTTTGTGGGATTTGTTCCATCATGTTCCACAAGCGGCCACCATCCCTGCGGACCATATGCATCGTAAAGTTCGTGATATACCACGGAGATCTTTTCTGACATAATTTATTTCACTGTTTTTAATTTTTTCTCTTTTTTATGACGATCAACTGCATATGCGATCAACATGTCAATAAGCTTTGCATATGGCACGCCGCTTTTTTCCCATAATTTTGGATACATACTGATAGATGTAAACCCGGGAATTGTATTGATCTCATTTATATAGATCTCATTTTTATGCGTCACAAAAAAATCCACACGTCCCATACCTTCACAACAAAGTGTTTCGAATGTTCTCAGCGCCAAATTCTGTACCTTTTTTTGTACAGAATCGGGAATATTTGCCGGAATGGCCACTGTTGCACCATTATCATCAATGTATTTTGCCTCATATGAATAAAAATCATGTGATGGAATAATTTCACCCGGCACAGAGGCAATCGGATCTTGATTGCCCATAATGGAACATTCAATCTCTTTTCCTGCAACATATTTTTCTACAATGATCTTCCGATCATATGAAAATGCCAGATGTAGTGCTCGCATAAAGTCTTTTTGATCACACACCTTACTCACACCGACCGATGAACCCAAATTTGCCGGCTTGATAAAAAACGGCAAACCAAGATGCTTTACCAGATTATCAAAATTTATTTCATTTTTTTGATGACTTTTGAAAACCAAAAAATCAACCACAGGTAGACCGGCTTCTCGTAGAAGCCTCTTTGATACATCCTTGTCCATACCGATGGCAGAGCCTAGAACACATGGGCCCACAAATGGTACATTATACAATTTCAATAATCCTTGTATTGTCCCATCCTCACCAAATGGTCCGTGCAATACAGGAAACACCACATCGATCACGCGATTACGTTTACCACTATGCAAAACAAACAGATCTTCTTGCATGCGCCAAATGATCGGGACTTTTTGTTCATCTGTAAACACATGACCGCGCAAAAGATCTTTTTCTTTTACCAAAAACCACCTTCCCCCGCGATCAATGAATATGGGCACAATCGTATATTTTTTCTTGTTCACAGCGTTGATAATATTGCGCGCCGATACAAGAGACACATCATGTTCTGCCGATCTTCCACCAAAAATGATCGCTAGGGATATTTTTTGAGATGTATTTTTTCTCATATATGAATATTACTAAAAGTTACCCGATCTGCCTGCCAAGATATATTTTTTTCATATTGCGACCAAAGTTTTCCTTCAAGATCTCAGGATATACGGTCATGGATTGCAATTCTTCGATTTTGCACCATCGCACATCATGAATGAATTGTTTATCTGCACTATCGTCCGGCACATTTTCCATCGTCAGATCCCCATGCACAATATGTGCAATAAAAAATAATTCTACATTAAGTGCATCATGTTCCCGATCAAAAAACTCCCGCACAAATCGCACATCGGTATCTACACGCACATGATATCCCGCTTCCTCAAAAACTTCACGCATTACACAATCGATAATTGACGCATCTTCCAACTCAACACCACCACCCGGCGGGACCCACCATGCGAACTTTGTCACAGGATGCACATGTTTCACAAGTAAAATACGCTCATCTCGTACAATAATTGCAGCAGCACGAATACGATGTTGCATATGTGGATCTTATAATATTATGATTTAGGAAATTTTTTCTGACAGTCAATTGCCGTTTTAATACATTCTTCCGGATCATATCCCAGATCATCACACCAACGGATCGTCGAGAAGATCATGTTGCCAAGTTCTTTTTTGAGCTCCTCATCTGTATGTGTTTTCTGATCCTTGAGAGAATTACGTTCCCAACGACACAAGTCGCCAAAAACCTTGCCCATACGCACAATGATCTGTGCCAAAGACAATCGTTCATTGGGCCAAATTTCCCGCCCTTCTTCCAATAATTCTTTTATTTCCATATTTTTTCACAAAAAATTATGATCGTATTATAACATACTACAAATCTTCCTCATTTAAAACATCTATGCCATTCTCTTTTAATAATTGCGTAGTAACTCCATCTCCTTTGACAACTTTTCCTGTGAAACTTCCATCATAGATTTTCCCACATCCACATGACGGACTGCGTTGCTTGAGGATGGCACTTTTAACATCATAAAGTTTTGCAATTCTCAAAACTTCTTGTGCGCCACACACGAATTTTTCCGTTACATCTTCACCATCATGTGTGACAACGTGATCGCCACGCCGCTCGGCAGATACACGTGGTGTCGCCATACCGCCAAGTTGTTCCGGACAGACAGGGATCAACATTTCTTTTTTTGCCAATGCCAAAACTTTTTCATGTGGTTTACTCACACCATCATATCGGCATGGCACACCAAGTAAGCATGCGCTACATATTTTTTTGATCATATACGTTTAAATTTTTTTG
>DYDB01000007.1:44056-65160 GCA_020718085.1 Micavibrio sp.
CTCCCCCTCTTATTTTTACTTATCAGTAACCCAGTTTATATAAAAGATACTGCCATTTTTCATAAATGATTTTACGCAGAATAATGATCGCTATTATGCCTCCCAGAACAACAAAAACCCATGGATTCATGATCTACCTCCATTCTATGTAAGAAACAGTTTCAATAAAGAACACCACCCCTCTTGATGCAATCATATGCTTTTCTCTCACAATAATCAACATATAAGACATGCAGCTATTTTCTTCCTCCAAACAGATATGTATCGTTATCTTATAAAATATACGTCTTTGCGCCTGTCCGCCTTTGGCGGGAGAAATGGAACGAAATGTAGTGACGAAGCAATCTTGAGCGTAAGAAAAAGAATTATGCCTGAATGAGATTGCTTCGTCGTTCCTCCTCGCAAAGACAAAGATCTAAAAAGTGTTTTTGAATAAAGGCAGATAGTTACATGAGCATTACTACCATTTCACGCTGTTTTATGTTACACTTGAGTACAGAAAAACACTGAAAAATCCGCATAATTATTACCATTTCCTCATGAAAATCGTCTCAATTTCCGGTTTGGACGGATCGGGTAAATCCACACAAATTCACATGCTGCAGAAAGAATTGGAAAACCGCGGTCACAAGGTCTTTTATTTCCATGCGATCACTTTTTCTATTGCCAATATCCTCAATGTCGGCAAAAAAAGATCTTCGAGCGGCAAGACTGCTGATATCGCTCACGCATCATCTTTCGCGATCTCTCTGCGCAAAGTTGCGCTCTTGACCGATCTCATACGCTTCCGTTTTTTGGTTACGCGACTTTCTCATCAAAAATACGATTATATTCTGTCTGATCGATATTTTTTTGACATGATCGTTAACATCGCATACCTCTCACATAAAAAATATATACCATTCTTTTTGCACATCATGGTCATGCCAACTCATGCATTCTTTCTTTCTGTTGATCCTGAAAAGATCATAGAGCGTGAAGATGCCCCAACACAAGGCATTTTCTATCTAAAAGAAAAAAACGATATATACATTGCATATAAAAACGTCTTTCCATTTGCAATGATCAATGGGGACCGCGATCAATCTGTAATTTCTACAGAAATATTATCCACCATATTACCAAAAAAACTATAATATATTTCCTATGAAAAATTTTTCTCGATCACTCGTCTGGCTCACCATATCGGAAATTATTTTTAATATTGCCGGCTATATCATTCACAGTGCACTCGGACGCATCCTTGAACCGGAAGATTACGGGCGCTACAGCCTCGTGATCACACTCACTACGATGATCGTGATTCTGATCGGCAATGGCATTCCGACAGCAATGTCAAAATATTTGAGTGAGATCGTTGAGAGTGATCCCCATCAGATTCGTGCAATTAAACGCAAAAGCATAAAGATGCAAGCGTTGCTCATGGCAGGTGTTACTGTGGTTTTTCTCATTCTCGCACCTGTCATTTCCTATTTATTGAATGACCCGACACTCACACCACTTTTTCAAATATCAGCATTCATTATTCCTGCATTTGCCGCTGCATCTTTTTATTTCTATTTTTATACGGGATTGCATTTTTTTCGTTTGCAAGCGATCCTCAAAACAACACGTGCCACAGCCCGCGTAGTCTTTATCATTGGTTTAGCATATTTCTTTGGAGTAAAAGGTGCGATATCCGGTTATATTGCCGCACCGCTTTTTGTCTTTTCCGTTGCACTGATCTGTGACATGATCCTGACGCATCGCTATTTTCCCGCCACAAAAAATAGAGAGGTGGCTACAGAAAAAACTTTTTCTGCCAAGACTATTCTTAATTATGCATGGCCACTCACGCTCTTTTTGCTGTTTTATGAGTTAATTTCCACAATTGATCTTTATTTTATCAAATCACTTCTTCACTCTGATCATTTAACAGGTATTTACAACGCTGCAATTACAGCCGGCCGCATTCCATATTTTCTCTTTTATGCTCTTACCATCATTCTCCTTCCTGCCATTTCCAAAACCACAGCTGAACGCAAAGAAAAAGAAACCTCTGACCTCATAAATAGATCTCTGCGACTCATGATCTTTGTACTCTTCCCACTTGTTACATTACTTGCGCTCTATAGCAGACAAACGATCCTTCTGATCTATGGCACAGACTATCTCGAGGCGGTCTACCCCATGAGCCTCTATGTCATCGGCGCTGGATTCCTTACAGTATTCTATGTCTTGAGCTTTGTATTAAACGGTGCGGGACTGGTCAAAATACCAATGTGGCTTACATTATGGGGACTCATTCTCAACATTACGTTAAATTTCCTCTTCATTCCAAAGCTTGAATTGATCGGTGCTTCATGCGCTGTTGTGGTCACCGCGCTTTTTCTCATGATTGGCTCACTTCTCTACGTCAAAAAACATTTTTCCGTGCACATGCCGATCATGCTTTGGATCGTATCGATCATCGCAGTGTTGATCATGATCTTTGCGTCCATTTTCCTGCCGGAAGGCACGCTCACATTTATGATCTCTAGCATAATATTGTGTATGATCTATATTGGCATTTTGCGTCTGACCGGACAACTTACAGATCAAGATATTTCCATGTTCACAAAGCGAAAAAACACAAAAGTTGCATAATTATACAAAAATAAAAATGAATCTCTCATATTTTACCGGGAAAATTTCCCATGATCTCACATATCTCTACATCAGTCGCACAATTGTCTATTTCTCTAACGGATTTTTTACGATCTTTGTACCGATCTTCCTTTATGAAATGCTGGGATATGACATTCAAAAGGTGTTACTATTTTATCTTATCGGTTCCATACTCTACTTAATCCCATTACCGTTTACCACACGATATATTGAACGATTCAGCCTCAAAAGATCTCTATACATTGCAACAATTGCAGATATTTTTGCCCTTCTCGCCTTAAGTGTTACAACACCTGACAATGTATATCATACGATCGGTATTACACTTTTCTTTGTTACAGTATTCCGTCTTTTGTACTGGCTGCCTTATCACACCATGTTCACAACTTTTTCCGATCAAGCCAATCGCATGCGCGAGGTCAGCACTTTTATGGCAACGATGCATATCGTCGGGATCATTGCACCACTGATTGCCGGCTTTATTCTTGCATATGCATCTTATCAAATGCTTTTTATCACAGGTATGGCCGTCTATGCCACATCGCTGATCCCGCTTCTTTCACTATCAAATGTTCACGAAAAATTTTCATGGACATACAGGCAAACATGGAAAAATCTTTGTGCAAAAAAATATCGACCGGCAATGATCGCATACATTGCGGATGGCGCAGAATCCTCCGTAGGCACAATTATTTGGCCAATCTTCATCTTCATTATTCTGGATGGAAACTATGTATCAATTGGATTGATCTCTGCTCTCACAATTGGCGTCACCGTGCTCCTAGAGATTCTCGTTGGCAAACACGCAGATATCCATCATAAAAAGAAAAAAGTCCTCAAGATCAACTCCATACTTTATGCCATTGGATGGCTTATGAAAATTTTTATTATTACAGGTTTTCATATTTTTGTGGCAGATGCGTATCACAAGATCACAAAAGCACTTTCTCAAAATTCTCTTGATGCCATAACGTATGATCTTTCAGCTGACCAAGGACACTACGTAGATGAATTTACCGTACTCAAAGAGATGGCACTTAATATTGGAAGAATATTTCTCTACAGTGCAGCGATCATCATTACAATATTTGCAGACATCCAATGGACGTTTCTTCTTGCAGCAATCGCAACGATCCTCGTGAACACGATTCGATTACAAAAAAACCACCCCGTTTAAGCGAAGTGGTTTATTTTCAAATCTTTTGAAGAATCTATTTGATCTTATATGTCACAGAAACTTTTGACACAAATTGATTTTCTCCTTCCGGAATAACCGGTGCAGATGCCATCTCGGCACCCATACCAACTTTATCCATTGCGTACATCGGCTGCGGCGTTGCTGTATCATTACCATAATCATAAAAACTCACAACACTCTCAATTTGCACGCCGAGATCTTTAGCAACTTGCGCTGCATTTTTTTTGGCATCGGCAATCGCTTCTTCACGCAATTGCATTTTGATCTTCTCTTCATCATCCACAAAAAATGTCAGTTGTGATACATTATCCAGATCCGCACTGTTCACAATGCCCAAAACACCGGAAACTTTTTCCAGATCACGAATGATCACTTCAACACGTTGAGATACGCGATATCCTTCAAATCGTTGACTGCCTTCATTGTAAGAATATTCTGGAGAAATCTCATAGTTGATCGTTTTGATGTCCTTTTCTTCTACGCTGTTTTGTGCCAATTCATTCATCAATGTCTCCATACGTTCATTTACCGATTTTGTTGCCACATCTGTCGACATGTTCTTTGATGTCACACCAAAAGATACCTTTGCCGTATCTGGTTTTATAAACGTTTCCGCTTTACCGTCAATAGAGATCGTATGTTCAAGATTCGATTGCGTCATATCCACAGAAATATCTTTCCCCGCAAAAATGAGATATGCCACACACACAACAATGACGATGAGACATATATTTGTGACCACACTCGACTTAATATCCACTTCCATATATTTTATTGTAAGTTAAATAATTAAACAGTTACATTATATCACAAGAGACTGTAATGATAAGAGATCTTTGATGTTATTCATGTTTTTTTAACCACTTTTTCTCAAGAGCTTCTTCGATATCAATGTTGAGCGTATGTGCCATAAACAACGCCATGCCCACAATGTCCGCTAATTCCTGTGCGACAAGCTCGCGTGAATCCTTTTCATCCATGAACTTTTCCGGCCGGCTCATGCGCTCATGGATCAAAAAAGCCTGTGCAAATTCTCCAACCTCCTCATAAAGTTTCAGCGCCGCAAATTCTTCGTTTGGTTCGATCTTATATCGCTCACAATAGTCTTGTGCCACCGCGACAATTTTTTCATTTACTTGAGAAAATTCCATAAAAATCTTTTGATTGGATTATTGATTGTTTGTCGGTGAAACGTCTTTTTTTCCTCTCAAAGCACTCACAATTTTTTTCACAACCGCATAAAACACAAGTGCGATCAATCCGTACAAAACCATAATCGGGATAACGCGAATGACCAAGACGATCACAAAATTCACAAATCCTTGCATATCTTTAAAGAGTGCATTTACCGTTTCTTTTGCCACCTGCATCGGCCTCCACTGATCTGAAAACGTGACATTTTCATCTTCTGTCAGAGAAATTGAGATCATTGCATAATCCGTTTGCGATTCCATATATGTAATTTGCGCTTGCAATTGCTCAATTTCGCCACGCACACGCGACACTTCACGCGTAACGTCGATCACGTCAGATAATTTTCCGGATTGATCCAGTAATTTGAGAAAGGACTGCTCTTCCGCTTGTTTGTTTTTGAGACGTGCCTGCAGGTCACGATATTCCAATGTAACATCTTGTCCATACGTTGATTCTCCAACAACAGCAGTTGCCACTTTTTTGAGTGCTGCAAACGCACTGTCAAAACGATCCACGGGCACGCGCACTTCCACAGAACCATTTTTAATATTTTGTGTATCTTGATAAAAATTTGATGAGTAGATCTCTCCCTCATGTTCCACGGCAACCGCAGTCATTTGTTCCACTGCACGATCCGCATCATTGACGCGCATAGTGAGACTGCCATTTTTGATCTCCTTCTTTTCACTCGCGACATCATCCACGTCATCCATCATCGGTGCCATTTCCGTCACAGCCATGTCCTCCATAAAACCGCCCTCATCTGCAGACATCATTGTATTCGTCGAAATGGAAGATCGTGATATCATCGGCGGGCTAAATCCCTCGGGAGACTTCATCATCCCGGATGAACGCGATCCGGTCATGCGCAACGCTGTAATAATTGCCGCTATCACAACAACCAAAACCGCAAAAATAATAAGATACTTTTTGATTTTTTCCATATACTTATTAAAACTAATTATATTCTCACTATATCACTGCTAAGAGATCCTCACAATATGCAATTCAATGACTATTCATCACATGAATTCACAAAAACACGAGCATTACAAGATAAAACCACCTTTTATAAAGATCATGCAAAATAAAATTGCGGATAAAAGAAAGGCATAGACCACTTGATACTTTATGACAGAACTTTTGAACTCCACCGTGAATAGTATGAGCGTCATCGGGATCATATAATAACGAAACTCGATCATCCAGTGCATTGATAGGAATAAAACAGAAAATATTGCTGCGATAAAAAACATTTTTTTGTCCAAAAATTTTGTTACACAAAAATAGCCGATCGCTAAAACGAGCAATAAATATGAAATAAGCAACGCACTAAAATGTGATATCATCACAAGAATAATTTGATTGTGTATATACCCGACAAAAGATTGATTGTACGGATGATCCACAATAAATGTGCTACCAAAAAAGACAAAACCATTTGCAATGATCGCAAATGACAAAACTTTTCTCTTGTAAAAAAAAGCCAAAATGTCCTTTGAACGATCAAGAATTGCGGGTAAAAAAACAAAGGCAAAGACAGTAAGGAAAAGATATATGTTGCCAAAATAGACATTTATGGAAGGATGAGATTTTTTTTCACCAATGGCAACGCCATCGTTAAAATAATAAAATAGCAAAAAACACATAATAACTATCACATATGCGATACTTTTATCAAAGAATGTCAGGAATAACTTTCGATCAAAGTGCTTATGTTCCTGATAAATTTCAAAAAATATAAGCGTCATGAAAAATCCAGTCCACAAAATATTATCTTGTCTGATGACGATACTTAAAAGCACGAACACTGCAGCAAGGTCATACCTTTTGTACAAATGTACCAAAAATGCTATCAGAAATACGGTAAGCGAAGCAATATCCGTATAGATCAAAAAAAGAAACGGAAAGATGATCGGCATGAACATGAGCAAGAACAAGATCCGATCATCCATCTTCAATTTTCGCATAATGCAAAAAGAAACTCCCAGAAAAAGAAGGCTAATTCCCATTTGATACATGCGCAGATCACCCACCTTTGGACCTGTATCATATTGAGAAAAAATATTACAAACCCTCCCGAAAAATGCCATGAGATAGTGATATCCAGGAATTACAGTGATCGTTTCCACAAACTGATGTCCTCCCTCGTAGATATATTTGATCTGTAATGCATGCAAAGATTCATCAACAATGTAATGCAAAGAAAAACGAGATACCAAAAAACTACAAGCGACCAAAATGATCATTGCTATAGATAGGGTTGAACATAAAATTTTCTTCATAAAGATCTATAATTTCTCCTCAAAGATCTGACGCCAGAGATAACGTTTTTGTACACCATCCGCAAAGACCGGATCACGGTCATCATCAAATTTTATTTTATTTTGATCTGTAATCGCAGTCTGTTTTTGCTCCATACGATACACTGTTAGCGTGCCAAATACTTTCTTCTCTACGATCTCCAAACACGATGAAAATTTTGACAACATATCATTTTGATCTGATTGTGTACGAATGATGAGAAAGTAATTTCCCTGTGCATAGATCGTATTGCAACTCGAAAAACCGTCCTGCAAAACATTTTGACGTGAGAGAATTTCTGAAAATGCACGTTTATATTCTAATTGTGCATCAAAAAATATTGGCATTTGATTTGTTTGTGCAAATGATGCCATCCACAGCGTGATCATTTGCATTTGTTCATACGTTACACGCACTTTTTCCTTGAGAATACGGTCATGATGCTCAATCACAAGAGAGGCATCACTTGCCGCACGCGACAGCTCATTATAATAATGTATGACAAAATAAAGGTTTGATACGACACATGCCGTAAAGATCATGATCGCAAAAATTTTACCTGCCCTCTTTGATTCTGCAGCCATTGCTTTGGGTAATAATCCCAAGATCACAAACGCAAGTGGTGCATTGAGCAAGAAAAATCGTGGCGCGAGGTCATATGCAAGTGGTGTATATACAAGAAAAAGCACAATTGACCACACGAGAACGAGACGAAGAAAATCCCGACGTTCGCGATCTTCTTCCACGCGATAGAGAAAAAACCAACACCCGAAAGCACAAAAAATGATCATAAAAGAAATCACGCCGCGCACAAGTCCGTGACGACAATCATAATTGCACTGCAGATCATTACCATCAAGTTCCGGAATAGCCGCCATTTGATCACCTGTTAAGATCATCCAGTAAAATTGCGTATGCTTTCCAATGTTATACACTGTTTTATCTATCATTGTATGTGGAGTTTTTGACTGTTCTTCCTCCCCTTCCACATCTCCGCTACCGCCACGATCCAAAACCACATCAATAAAAGCCACGAGGTTTTCACCACCTGTTTTTATATCATTTACGATCAATGGAGTATTCAATAGCAAAAAAACTGCCACTGCCAGAAACCAGTAACGTACAGCGATCCACGGTCGCACCCAGATAAAGTATATGACCGCGATAAGTGGCATGGTCACAAATGCCACAAAGTGCATGTTTGTAATAAACGCCAATGCAACACTCGCCACAACAAGCCACCGTCCTGCATGCGCATTGTGATATTCACTTGTACATAAAAGTGCATACGCGAAAAGCAAAGTGAACGGCAAGATGAGGTTTGGATTCCATCCAAAACGACTGTATGTGATGAGAAAGATCGATACGGCAAAAATTCCCGTCAATCCGATAGAAGACCCGTGATCAAAAAATCGTCGGATAAAAATATAAAATAGTGGGATCGCCAAAATATTAAGTATCAAAACAATTGCAACGCTACCTGCCGGCGTATCACCAAATACCAATGCGCTACCGTATTCCAAATAATATAATAGTGGCCCTAAGCGCAAGAACGAACCAGCTGCCCGCGGACCTTGAAGTGGCAGTTCTCCCGGACCATATTCAAGTGCTGCATGCACTACACGAAAATCTCGAGATTGATCTAATTGATAATGCATCCAGTCAGCAAAATTATATGCACGTAAGAATGCGCCGAAAGCAACGATGCACAATACTGTCAACAATACCCTGTTATGAAAAATCTTTTTCATTCTTCATTTTTAATTCTTAAATTATTTATTGCCCCACCGATATACACGCACATCACCATTAAGCAAAGATGAGCCCTTCATTAGTTCGAAATTCGCATCAAAATAGTCTTGCGCCTCTTTTTCCACAAATGATTCATCGTTATCTGCGATCACCACCCACCCCGTCGGATTTTTTTGTATAATTTCCTGCACATATGCACGTGTGATCTTTTTTACTTTACCCTCTTGTGCCAATGTCTCCTCTGAACGTTCCGATCCAAAGTCAAATACCTGCGCATCCAACCCGCCCCAATAATAATTGCGAAAATTGCGCGTAATGAGCACATCGCCTTCTGTATAATTTCTTTTTACAAAATCAAAGACCTTACGATAATTTGTCGTGTCTGCCTGAGCAGTAATATGATATGTATTATTTTCCTCCAAAAAATACCCATAATTTGGCAGAAAAACACACCCGGCAATAACACTAAAAATGAAAATTTTCTTTTTCTGTGTCAGTGTGTACAAAAACTTCGCACATGCAACTACGCCCGCAGCCGCAAGAATTAACGCAAATGGTTGCGCAAAAAATATATATTGTGCACCCACATTACGTAACCAGAGGAACATCGCCATTCCGAGAAGTGTAAGAAATGTGCTGATGATCCACATGCCGGCATGGAGATGTTCTTGTTTTTTGATCACATACCATCCGCCAATGATCATCATTGCACCACCCAAAAGCGGATGCCAGAAATTATCCATAACATGCCCGACATAACCCCAATGATCTTCAAAAAACACAAGCGTTTGCGCAAAATACGACCAGTCTGCCGGACGAAGGATTTTTACCAACAACATGCTCAAAGCGATCACGCCAATATATGCGATATATCTCTGTCGCATCACACCCGTGCCACCAAAATAGACCATTACCAAAAAATATACAAAAACGACCAAAATGAAGTTACCTGTTAATGCGTGCAAATGCATTGATAATGCACCAAAAAGAATTGCGGGAATCGCATACCACCATCCTACGCAAAAAAATGCTCGAACCAACCCAAAGCTCAACTTTTGGCAATCCAAAAATTGAATCTTGGGAAGAATGGCCGATTCAATGAAGCGGAAAAGACTCCACATAAATAGCAAGAAGACCGGTGCAAACATACTATACATCCGGATCTTACGATTGATCTCAATTGCCGGCACGCTCATTGCCCACAAAAATGCTGCGACGAGCGCGATCCATCGATTTTTGGTAAAACTGAGTGTAACAAAATACAAAATAACTGTTGTAAGAATGCCCCACAACACACTCACAAGACGAATAGTGGATTCTACCGGTGGTAAATATCGATAGAGCTGTGTCACCTGCCATCTGTAGACCCATGCGCGTTCATCACTTGCCTCATTGATACGCACGCTCGGTTCTCCATGATTAAAATCCCATGCCTGCCACTGCCCAGTCTGAAAGTACCCATACGTTGCATTCACATCCAAAAACTCATCAGCGACAAATGGCGTATTGCCCAATCCCCAAAACCGCACAATGGCAGAAAGAAACACAACACTCACGAGAGCCCCATAAAACCAACGATGTTCTCGCATATATTGTATATATTTTTTGATCATATCATACATATTATTCTTGCCTTTTATTGTACGTTTTCTTACACTTTTTTGCAATAAAACTAACTGTTCCAGACTTTCATGATCTTAGTAACTGTCTAATATCTCATGTCGAATTGAAATTCTAAAATTTCAAGCGAAAAACGTGAAAATCGAAGGAATGCTACCCGTAGGTAACATGACGAGATCTGAACGTTTTGCAGCCGAAATTTTAGAATTTCAATCGGCAAGCCATTTTTTGGCAGTGAGATATTAGACAGTTACTTATGTTATTGTATATACTACAGATAACATAATCACTGACAATTTGACCATGAAAACATTTCTGCACAAACACACCATGTCACTCTCTGTGATCATTATGACATGTGCAACAACATTGTATATCATCCAAAAAACTGATGCTCTTGCCATGTTGCGATTTATCTCCCACACGACACTCCTCTATGGCATATGGCTTATGACTTTTGCCTTTTTTGTCTATGTCACACTACTTTTATCGAAAGAAACAATGTCTCGCTTACAGACAATTTTTGCAGGACTTGCACCATCAGCTGTTTTTTTGTGTCTTACGCCATTTTTTATTGAGACGCACATCCATCAATTCATTACCGCACTGACTGGATTTTATTTTATCACCTATGGCTTCTTGTTTATTTATACGCACCACAAAAAGCAGCCTCTCCGACAAAAAGTGCATGAAAAGCTCAAACGGTCTCACCTTATCATGATCGTCATCACATCTTGTTTATATTTATATTTTGGCATTGATCACTTGGGCAAGGCATTTTATGTTGATGAGAAACTATGGATATATGATCGCATTGAGACATATTGGGATAACGTCATAACTGGCGACTGGTATAATACACGACCAAGTGATAAACCCGGCGTCACAACAGCACTTCTTTCCGGACCAGGATTGCTTTTTTTTGACCCTAGTACATTTAAGGAAGGCACGCTACACAAAGATCAATTGGAACAAATGTTCTTTGCATTGCGGTTACCTCTTCTCATAAGTATCTTCATTTGCATATTGATCACGTTCTTTTGTGCACGTAAGGTGATCCCAGCGGAAGCAGCACTTTTGTTCTTTATCTTTCTCTGTCTCTCTCCTCTGCTTTTGGGCATTGCACGCATGATCAATCCTGATGCACTGCTATGGATATTTTTTCTTGTCAGTTTTCTCTGTTTCCTGAGATATCTTTTCGACGATTCCCTTTCCGCCCTTTACTGTGCAGGTGCATTTCTCGGCCTATCTCTTCTCACCAAGTATATCGCCAATATCTTCATCATATTTTATTTTTTCATCATTCTCATTGACCCGATCATTCGTAAAAGATCCTCTGATCAGATCCTACAGGTCATGCGCACACGTCTCGCACAATTTGGCATTATGCTCATTGTTGCATTATCAACTTTTTACATATTTTATCCTGGCGTGTGGGTAAAACATGACCGCATTCTTCTGGCCACAATCCACTCTGAAGCATTTGCGTCGACATGGGTCTATTTTGCCGTTTTTGTCTGTCTTTTGATCGCTGATGTATTTTTCTACCGTGCAAAGATCACATCTGCGACAATTCATTTTTTTCACACATATCGTTTGTGGATCATTTATGGCATTTTATCCATTTTTACAGCATTCATTCTGCTTATGACGGTAAATGTATACACTAACATGCCCCTCTTTGATTTCACATACATCATTGAATCACCAAAGTCCGTATATCGCGATGTTGGCCCATTTGCCATTTTTAATGCGTCATTTTATCCTCTCATTTTTGGCGTAACACCCATTGTTGTGATCGGTCTCATTTTTGGTATTTTTCACACACTGCGATCCAGAGAGTGGCAGAGCTCTCATGTGATCATTTTCTACAGTATTATCTTTATTCTCATGTATTATACAGGATCGATCATTAATCACGTCATGCCGATCGTGCGCTATCAGATCGTCTTGTATCCATTGATTATTCTCATTGCAAGCCTTGGTTGGACAATGTCATTATCACACTTCTTCAAAAAAGACTCTCGAAACATCATCTTACTATGCTTACTTGTTTTATCATGTGAATCCGCACAACTTCTCACATTGCATCATTTCTATTTCTCATACAATAGCCCTCTGCTTCCAAATCACTACATCATCAATTCCAAGGATATGGGAGATGGTAATTATGAAGTTGCACAATATTTGAACACATTACCCCACGCTGAAAGTATGCTTGTGTGGACGGACAAGACAGGTCTTTGTCAATTCTTTACAGGCTCCTGTAATAACATGATCCAAGACTTATCCTTGATAGAATTGGTTCCACAGATCGATTATTATATCATTTCTCAAAATCGAAAAAATTATATAGAACGCCTCACTCTGCAAAAAATAGAAAATCGCGCAGACTACCCAATTCGATTAGATCGTTTATACAACACTGACACTAAAAAAGTATTTGAGTTGTTTCCTGGCGGTCGCGAAGCGCAATTCATTCGCGTGATCCGATCGAATGACGTAAATATTATTGATCAATAAAAATCAACATTATATGATCGCACTCAAAAATGAAAAATTGATCCACTCATCCATTCTTTGTCTCTGTATGCTCATATTTTTTTGTTATGGTTTTTTTCATCTTGCACAATTCGAAACAACAGATGAACATTTGTGGAAATATGATCGCATTCCGCAGTATTGGCATGCACTTGCATCGCATGATTGGGCAAAGACCTACATCAATGACAAACCAGGCGTTACAGTTGCACTTTTTTCCGGTATTGGATTGATCTTTGAGTCACATCCCGAGGATCAATTTCCAGATCATTATGTTCCAGACCCACTCTTCGAAAAATACGATCCTCAAAAAACACTTTCTACCAATTTTATTTTTCGTTTGCCTGTTTTGATTATTGCAACACTTTCATTGCTTGGATTTTATTTTTTGATCCGCGCCGCATTTACTGGTAATATTGCACTTCTTACAACAATTCTTCTCGCCACAAATCCCATTCTCATTGGCATGTCACAGATTATCAATCCTGACAGTTTTTTTTGGATATTTGGAGGCTTGGCAATTTGCGCGTACATTGCATTTACGCATACGCGCAAGAAAAAATTTCTTATTTTGTGTGGCATCCTGACAGGCTTTGCCCTCTTATCAAAATATACGGCTTTTACGCTTTTTATGTTCTTTGTTCTTTATGAATTTGGCTATGCATTCTTTTCCGTCGATCATCAAGAATCATCACCCAAAATAAAAAACCTCCTCACAACAATAAGTGACCTGACCATCATTCTCTTGATCGCACTTGGCATATTCATATTTTTTATTCCGGCAGTTTTCATGCAACCAGATCTTCTATTCAAAGGTATTGCACAATTTCTCACAGTCAAAAAAGTTCTTATGGGGATCATACTCTTTGGCATCATTGGCACAGCGCTTTTTCTTGGCAAAGAACGAGTTGATCATGCAATTACTCTTATTCATACCAGACGACGCATTATGATCACCCTTACTGCATCCATTTTTCTCTTTGTTGTTGCATTTAACATGATCAATGTATGGACAGATCAAAAAATGATCCCCTTTGACGATCTGCGCGACGCTGTATATGCCAACGAGCCCCAGTCGTTCAATTTCAAACCCTTTCTTACAGAAGATGCGAAGATCATCAAGAAATGCAAGGCTTTTTTCCTTGAAACATATCCGCTCATTTTTTCTCTCACACCAATTGTCTTGATCATCGTTATTGGCGGTACAGCATGGTCCCTTCGTAAAAGAACACCGCGCGCAATACTACCACTAACATTTACAATTACTACATTTTTATGCGCATACTTTATACTAACCATCGTGGCACGCGTTGTCGTGAACGTGCGCTATAGCATCATTCTTTATCCGATCCTTACATTGTGGGCATCTCTTATTTTCTTCGAGTTGTGCAAACATGTCAAAATATCTACACGCCTCTTCTCTGTTTATGTAACGTTCTTATTGATCATTGGAACTGCAACATTATGGCAATTGCGTCCGTTTTATTTTAGTTACACGAACTTTCTCCTTCCACAAAAATTCTCGATCCACGATTCATGGGGACACGGCTCTTATGAAGCTGCACAATATCTCAATGCACTTCCCAATGCCAACACTCTGATCATTTGGTCAAATAGCGATACGGTCTGTCGTTTTTTTGTCGGAAAATGCTTGCGTAGTCGCAAAATTGATCTCACACAAGTCACACCGAACTATTTTGTCATCTCCAAACGTGGCACAGTGAAAGAACGAAATCACTTTGTACTGGAAAACAATCCTCAACCTGAAAAGGATGCTGATTATTATTTTACCAATCTGCATAAGCTGGCCGTATGGATCCTTCAGATCAATGATCGGCCAGATAATTATATGATCATCATCCCTTATGAAAAAAATTGATCTGCCACAATCTCTATCTACATACAATACGTGGACAAAAGCGCATTCTACCATGATCTTTTTATGCATCATTGTCCTTCTTGGCGCCATACTTCGATTTTACAATTTTACCGATCTTCTGCGTTTCAATAATGATCAGGTGCGTGATGCCAAAATTATTGAAAATATGATCACAGAGCATGAATTCCCCCTCCTCGGACCAAAGGCAGGCGGCACAACATTCAAACTTGGACCGGCGTTTTATTACATGGAATATCTCTCAGCACGCACCTTTGGAAATACGCCACAAGGTATCGCCTTATTCATTCCAATTCTTGGCACATTATCAATTGTCCTTTTTTACATATTGCTCAAAAAATATTTCGCCGATCACATTGCCCTATCTCTCACACTGCTTTATGCCACATCATTTTATGTGATCAAATACAATCGATTCGCATGGAATCCAAATCTCATCCCATTTTTCCTTTTTTTGTTCTTCCTCATTCTTCTCAACACACTTGATGCAAATAAAAAATATAGATTGTGGTGGTACGGTGGCTTGGGCATCGTTACCGGAGTCGCCATGCAACTGCACACCACATTTTTTATGCTTCTTCCCGTTCTCATTGCACTGACACATGGATTCAATTACGTCCGCACAAAAACTCGCTTCTTTTCCGGCATAATGATCACATACGGCATCATTTTTTTCCTCCTTTCTCCCATGTTCATATATGACATGCAAAATAATGGAAAAAATATCACCGCATTCCTTCACGGTTCTGAAACAAAAAGTGAAAAAAGCAGTTCTCTCATGGAAAATGTTTTGCTCGACGGACAGTTCTTTGTTCAAAGCACGATCTATGTCCTGACAGGAACAGAGCCAACCAGAAATTGGACACATCCAAAAAAACTACTTCTCTCTCGTGATCATATGGAAATATCTCTCGCAATTGGCGGTAGTATCTTTTTTCTCCTTGCATTGTATTTTTTCATCACAGCACACAAAACAAAAAATACCACGCAGCAAAAAAATATACATACCATGTATCTTTCCATGATCGTGTTATGCTTCATACTCTTTCTGCCAATCGCACATGAGATCAACACTCGTTTTTTCATCATTCTCATTTTCTTACCTTTCATATTTTTGGGAGTATCATTGGAAAAAATTCTCCTGATCACAAAAATACCACGCATCGCGCGTGCATCATTCATCATAATGATCCTGTGCGTCATGATCACTGCAAATATCCTCACATATCGTTCAGCATACGATCTTACGCGCACGACAACATCCAGTGATATCTACGGCGGGATCAGCATGCAAGAACTCGAAGCAATCACACAATACATGTCCATGCAAGCAAATTCTCCCACACAAGAACTACACATGATCCCACACACATACGGACAATCTCTGCGATACATCGCACATAAAAATGACGTCCTCCTCTCTTCCACTGCCCCAAATAATATTCCAACGGATGCACTAGCATTCTACTTATCAGATAAGATCGACGATATGACATTACCAAAGAAGATTTCTCCCTGTTTTAAAATACAAGACACAAAAAATATCTTTCGATTCCGTATCTTCACACTGCAAAAGACAGTTGACGATTGCAAATAGAAGATCTTAAATTTTCATCAACAAGCAAGATTCAACCTTCGGATTCCAAAGGTTGAATCTTTGATTTTTCCAAAAAATAAACTACAAGTAAATTGAAATCTGATAGCGTTTGGTTTACTAGATTAATCTCCGGCAGGGCGTTTTGTGTAAGTATGTCACCCCTTGCCTAACCAGGGCCAAGTAGATATACCTCCCAGCAATGCTGAGGTCTTTTAGAATAAATTAAAGGGCACTGTATAAAATATAATACAGTGCCCATTTTTTCAGAATCAAATGACTAATGTTCAAAGAATTCAGAAGATCCAAGAGGAAAATCTCTAAGAACTAATTTGCACGCAACACGGCAGAATTATCAGAATAGAAACCATCATCAAGCCTGTTATCGTCCCAGTCCCACTGACTACCATTCCAGCGTATATAACGGACGCACAAATCGCCACCAGAGTTATGATAGATCGTTCCCCAGAAGAAAACTGCCTTACCTTTCCATTCTTCCGGGATAAATTCAGGATGTGCCAATAAATAATCCAATACATTGGCATTAAGAACGGGCATATCCTCTAATTCTTTGCGGAGATTATTGCCCTCAATATATTTGCCTATCCTCTGTAATTTGGACAAATATAGTAAAATTTTCTCCGCATTCCACTCCAGTTGTCCACCTTTATGATGTTCGACAACCTCCATTCCGTTAGGAATGAATGGATCAGCATCACAATCAATTATATACTTCATTTGCCTTAACTCATGCGTTCCATATGGAATGCCACGAATATCTGCAAGGTTTTTACATTGTCCAAGTTTTGTGATATCCCCCGGCGTAAATCCGGATGATTTTAAAGCTTTTGCCAATTGCGACATTTGCCCGATAGAAAAACTTCCTTCATCACCAGTAGATACGACAAATCCCATTGATTCCATGTGATTTGCCAATGCATTCATCTGTTCAATCGAATATTTAGAAGACATGTCTTCCTCCTTTTTATGGCACATGTGCCATTGCTATTTCTGCTGTCAAACTTGGCCGATATGGTTTCGCCACAGCCAAAAATTGCCTTTGTTAAGCCATTTTTGGCTGTAGCGAATGAAAGATTGTAAAATAACCACATTTATGCATGTGTACACTTAAATTGCCTTTTTGTCAATTTTTTATGTATTTACAATTCAATACATCTCTTTTCTAAGATTCTTTGATAAAAAAAGCAAGAGCAGGTTTTACAACCTGCTCTGCTTGATTTATACATTTTTTCAACAATATCTATTCACTGGCTTCCTCTCCGATATCTTCAACATCAATTTCTTCACCAAATGCGTTTTGCAATGTGATACGCGCTTGTTGTACAGTTTCTTTAAATGTATCAACCGCGCTTTTCACTGTTTGCTTTTTGATCTCGGCTAACTGTTGGATCTCCGTACCCATCGTTCGCGTTTCTCGTACACCTGTTTTGAACGCTTCACGCGCCGTTTTAAGCTCAGCATTCAATGTCTGTGCAATGGATTTAAGATCTGTCTCTGTCGATGTGTCACCACACGCGCTCTCCGCTTTGGCAAATGCCGCTTCTTCAGCTTTTTTGTAATCTGCAAATAATTGGTCGATCGTGTTTTGTTTTTCTGTGATCAAGACATTTACATCATTTTGCATTTTTGTAGTCGCTGCATCAATTGCTGCACGTCGCACTGTCACAGCGTCCTCCACCGTTTTTTCAAATTGATTCACAGCTTCCTTTTGTTCTGCCGTTGTCGCTTTTGCCATCAATGCATTATAAAATGTTTGGCGTTGCTCATCACGCATAGCGCGACGCTGTTCCAATTCTTGCTTTCGCACTGTACGCTTTTCTTGCACTTTTGCCAAACGTTCATCAATTTTTTCCGATGCCAATTGCTCTCTATTGGCAGTTTTTTCTTGCATATTTTGAATGCGCGTTGTAATGCGATCACATACTTTTTCAGCTTTTTTTTCTTCGATCTCAGTCTTCTTTTCAGTTTTCTTATCAGTGATCTCTGCCTGCTTATCCGCTCGCGCGGCAGCACGATCATCACTTTTCCCAGCAACTGCATATGCAGACTGCGTTGCAACGATCGCCACAAGTGCAAAGCTTGATACAAAAATTGTTTTTTTCATATTACTTATTTTTTACACATTAAAATGTCACAGACTCTTCTGTCATCAGTGCCTCAATATCACTCAGATCAGCGCTCTCATCAGCTGCCGTATCCTCCATATCAGACTCCATGTCTGCATCTTTCATAACATCAATTGGCTCTTGCTTTGACGTTGTTGTATTTTCTAATTTTTGCGCAACAGGCGCTTTTATTGTCGTCATATCTTCAGGCGCATCTTTGATCGTTCGTGCACTGAAAACAATTGCTGCACCGACGATCACGACGATTGCCACAAAAATTGCCATATAGTGTCCACTTTTCATATATGATCTATTTTAAATAATTATTTTGTGATAGTCACCACAAGAACAGTATACCACAAAAAAAGTTATTCGTTCGTGCAACATGTTTTATGAGACTGTTTTTCACGAAAGTATCCAGGAAGTGATCCAAAGCTCACGACCATTTGCAATGCACGTGATAGTAGCGCAACAGCAATTACGGCACTACTAGGAATACCAAATAAACCAAAAAGAAAAATGTATGCCCATTCTTTTGTCCCAATATTACCCATGCTTACCGGCACAGCAGCAATGATGCTTGCAAGAAAGATCACACCAACATAATTTATGAAAGGAACATGAATATCCATTGCGAGAAAGAGTGCATAATTTGCGCACGCAACACCGATAAATGTAAAAAATATGGAATATAAGAATATTTGGATACTGATATACCTCTCACGAAATCGTGCCAGAACATCTACATATGTACGCAGTGCAAGTGGGAAAAAACGTACAACACATTGGATAAATGATGTATGAAAGAATGTCGCGACCATGCAAAAAATGATCACCACGCCAACAAGACCGAAAAACATCCACATGAGAATAGTATTATGTATGACATATTGTATGTTAAGTGCACCACAAAAAATTGCCAGCACAATTGATCCGATCAAACCGGAAACGCGATCCGCCACAATAGTCGCAGAAGCATCCTTAAGCCGACCATCCTGCTTACCAAGTGCAAATATGCGATATGCATCCCCTCCTACAAATGATGGGAAAAAATTATTTAAAAGTGTGCCGAAAACATATGTCTGCATGTAAAAATGAAAATCTCTCACAAAAGAAAGATGAGAAGCCAAAATACGCCATTTATGTGCACTGATCACGAGTCCACAAATATAGAACCCAACAGATAAAAATAAAAAAAGAGGATGCACAGCAAAAAAGTATTGCATAACTTCCGCCCAATTGATATTTTTTACCAAAAAATAGATCAATGTGCCGGATACCAAAATTTTTCCAGCAATTTTTATATATTTTTTCACAACAGTTCTCATGACAGTGAATTATACAGATCCTTGTATTGCTGTGCGACATGCTGCCAGCTCATTTGCTCCGCAATTGCACGACTTGCACAACCAAATCCATCGCATATTTCGGGATTTTCGATCAAAATCGCCAATTTTTCCACAATTGACTGCACATCATGCATTTTTATAATGTAGCCATTCTCACCATCACGCACCAATTCTTCCGCACCACCGGTAGGCGTCATGAGCACAGGTAACCCCGCAGCAAGCGCTTCAAGCAAGTTGTTGCTCATTCCTTCATTGAGTGACGGCATCACAAAAACATCCGCCTCTTGATAAATTAGTGGTGACTGATCTTTGGTATACAGACCGGTAAATATCACACGTCCGTCCAAACGATATTTTTTGACCTGTACTTTTAATTCCTCCATAGCATTACCCTCTCCACCGGCAATGCGCATACGAATATGCGGATAGAGATCAAAAAGTTCCACAAAAGCATCAATTGCATAATTAAATCCCTTCCTGCGCGATAATCGTGATGCCAAAAGAATACGAAAATCTTTTTTTCTCTCTGCAAGTGTACGCAAACCCGGCGTGTAAAAAAGCGTATCGATCCCATTGGAAATCTGCAAAAATTTTTGCTGTGGTGCACTATCGAGCGCAAGCTGTGTTAAACCTTTGCTATTTGTCACAACATACTGCGCTTCTCGCCATACCCGATGAATAATTGGCGTTAACACACTATATAGATTGGTGAACCGTTCACTGTATCCCGGCACATCAGCACCACGAAGCGATACAATATACGGGATCTTATATTGCTTTTTAAGAATATATGAAATCACGCCACACGGCACACCAAAAAAGCTATGTGTGAGATCATACATGTTCTTACGCAACAATTTTCGTGCAAAAAAATATGCTTTCC
>DYDB01000014.1 GCA_020718085.1 Micavibrio sp.
ATTCTGTTGTGCCACTTGCTGTGCCGCAGTCGATTGATGGGAAGTTGCGTTGTGCGGTACATGTTGAGGAAGTGCCCATACATGATGACGCGCAACCCACCCCTGCACACGGTGGTGCAGAACACGTCCAGCTGACAGCACTTGCCGTTCCATATGTACCGGGTGGAAAATTCACTACAGCAGGAGACGGTGTTCCCGGGGAACATAGCGGTGGGGTTGGACCAGGAACCGTATAATTATAATCATTTCGTGTTGCATTAGAATTGCATGCGCATGGCGTCGACGGTGTCGGCGCACTACAACTAACAGTCTGTGGATTTGCACCAGGATTGATGGAATGTGTACACGACCATTGCCATGTTGTACCGTTCAATGTAACGCCTGGAGGATTGACAAGAATACTTCCCGCTCCACAAAGGTTTGCTGCTGGTTGTGTATTGGTCATAACGCCATTTGCACTACCACATGATGCCGCTGGTGCAAGACGCTGTGCCGCACATGTTGCAGTTGTACCTCCACCAACTCCGGCACATGTCCATGTCACATTACTACTTGCGCCATATGCTCCTACAGGGAATGATACCGTTGCGGGTGATGGTGTGCCAGCAGAACAAAGAGGCGTGACTGGACCAGTTGCAGTGTATACATAATCATTTCTCGTTGCAGCAGAGTTACATGCGCCATTTGTTGTACAGGATCCAACTGTTACACTCCATGATACAGAACTTCCACCAAGAGGCATCCTATTCGTACGATTATGCCACGAACCATCATAGACCATCTTTGAGAAATAATCACTACGACGTATACCACTAGCCACTCCGTAAGTTTCATGACTTGGAGAAAAGTTATAAGCAGATGTCCATATCTTTGAGTAGATCATTGATTGTACTCCTGAAAAACTTGCTGTAATGTTAACCGTGCCTGATTGTCCCGGCTTGGCAGTGCACGTCATACCCGAGCACTGCATAATTGCATTGTTGCTTGAACTCAAGGTGGCAGTTGGTCTTCCACTTGACCATCTAATTTCACCAGGAAGATTTCTGCCTGAAGTATCCCTTATATTTTGAGTTTGACTACTATTAATACAAGGAGATGGATCACTACCACCACACACAGCACCATTTGGTGTATCCCACGAACCTCCGCTAGCTGTAAACACCAATGAGGGCGTATATGTGTATGTAACAGATCCATCACAAACAGCGGTATTGTTCCCTGTAATGCTATTGGTCAAAGTGACATTACCACTCGCCACCACATAGGTGAATATATCACCACTCGGTGGCCAACCAGGAGGGCCATCATATCTACCAGAGCCATGTGAATAACCTTTGGACGAAGTCGCAGACCACGTCCCTGCATTTACTTGGCCACAAAAACCATATATACCTCCAATGAGGAACATGATAAATAAAACGCTCACAACAGATTTATGTCCTTTTATAACTTTCACAAGAACAAATAAAATGATCACGGCAACAGATATTAATAGAGTATATGCGATCCATTTGAGAATCGGATTTTGCGGCATGATCTGAGCCATACCATCTTTTTTGCAGCTATCCATTTTCTCACATGAATATTCTGTTTCATAGTGATCGATTACGTTGCCCTGTGCATCTTTTATCTCTGCTTCCAACTTAAGAAAATCATAATCTTTCTCTGCTTTGATATCTTTTTTGATCGCATTCATTGCCGATGAGATATCACCATTATGTGATACGGATGCAATCTCTTTACCACTCTTATCACTGATACGCACATTCACAGACCCCTTTGTATTTGCATCCGTTGTGTTGTGAAAGCATGTAAAAAGCGTTGTTTCATCTCCTTTCTTGAGAGGAAAATTGGTAATTGCCGGATAATTGAGCCGTGCGCGTTCTCCCCCATCAACTGCAAAACGTGTATTCACTATTGTATTTATATCATCAGCTGTTGCTCGTGCGCGCACATAATACACAGAATCTGATACTTGCGGAACGACGAATTGCACATTTGCACTCTCACCATGCGGGATCGTAATTGCGCGTGTTTCTGTTTTGATCAGATCTTTCTCCAAGATACTGTCCCAAAAGTACGTATCAAATGTAACTTGCGCCTGCACTGTATGACCAAGCGTATTTTTGAGAACATATCCAAACTCAACGTCAGAACCTTTGTCCACCACCGCCCAATTGCCAATATGCTTATACGGTTGATCATTCATGGTCACTGCCGGACGATCAAAAGAGAAAAATCCATCAATGACCGAGCTCACCTCAAATTGTGAACTGCCTGCCACAACCTCATTGGAGAATGGTAATCCGCCAAGATTGAATTTCTTTCCCACAGTAAAAAAGTAATCGACATTATATTGACCTTTTGGCATCATTACCGGCACATTCCATGTAAAATTCACATCTTTTGTACCACCCTTTTCCAGTACAACATTTTCCAAACCAAAGAATTCATCCACAACATAATTTCCCTCTTCGATAAAATTCTCATTTTTTTCACTGATCCTGACATATAAATTCCCATCTACAATCGGATACTGATTATTGTTCGTAATTTGCCCGATAAAATTTATAGACTCACCAGGTTGGAACAAGTCCTTTTCTGGACTCACAGAAACTTGCACCGATTGGAATTGATAATAATCAAAACAATTTGCCCCAGTGTCAACTGGTTCGGAAACTACCCACTCTTTATCTACGGTTGAGTCATTGATTTCTCCGCCAAATTCTTCTGTTTGTGCAAACACAAAAGATCCTGGCACAAAAACAAGTGAGAGGATAAAAACAAATAATATCTTTTTCATTTTTTTATTTGAAAAATTATACTATTCATAATAGCATATTTTTTGAATATGTGCACACACTTATCAAAATTTTCCAATGCGTCGCACATGTCGCTCTTCACAGGAGAATATTGTTTCGAGAAAGATCTTCACAATATCCCTCGCAGCCTCATCGGATAAAAATTGACCACCCAATGAAAGCATATTTGCATCATTATGTGTACGTGATAATGTCACAATTTCCTGTGAACCGCCATAATACACCGCACACCGCACACCCTTTACACGATTGGCGACCATTGCCTCTCCTTGACCGGTTTTTCCAAAGATAAATCCAAAATTTTCTTCTCCCATTGCACGATCTTTTGCCACTGCTAGGGCAACCGGCATAATGTGATCAGGATAATCATCCACCGCATCAAAAGACAAAGCGCCTTTATCTTCAATGTCGTATGTCATTTCTTCGTGAAGAATTTGTTTGACATATTCTTTAAGAGCAAATCCTGCATGATCTGACCCAAGATAAATTTTCATAAACTTGTAGGTTAGTTAGTGATGAGTAGTAAGTAGAAAATTGAATAATAACTATACAACTATTTGCCACTTGCTATCACACTAAATTAATTCTTTTTTACATGATCATATGCGGAAAGCAAAGCCTTGATCGCATCTCCCACGGCAATATTGTTTTGTCTATAGGGCGTATCCGTCACATCACCCGCTGCAAAAATACCGGGACAACTTGTTGCCTGTGTACGTGTATCTACAATGATATTGTTCCATGCATCTTTTTGTACAATATTACCGATGATCTCACTATTTGGTACAGATCCGATCTCCACAAAAATTCCCTGCACAGAAATTTCTCCCACCTCTTCAGTTAAAATATTTTTGTAACGCAATCCTGTTACCATTTTATCTCCCAAGACCTCAACTGCATCAGAACCAAAGATCACCTCCACTTTGTCAGATGCAAAAACTTTTTCTTGCGTCACAGGATCACCGCGCAATTCTTCCTTATTTGCTTTACGAGCAACGAGATAGATCTTATTTGCATACGCCAAAAGATCCACAACAGCTTCCAAACCACTATTGCCTCCACCAACAACAGCCACATCTTTTCCGCGAAAAAATGGCGCATCACATGTTGCACAAAAAGCAACGCCCTTACCTTCAAATTCCGCCTCTCCCGGCACTTCCATCCTACGATGTCTTCCACCAGAACACACGATGACAGTTTTTGTTGAATACACTTCATCCCCTACAATGACATTAAAAGTGCCATCATCATTTTTTTCTACATGATCTACATTTTTTCCAATAAAAAGATCAATATTCTCTTTTTGTGCTTCCAGATGTTTTTTTAATTTAATGGCCAAAGCAGGACCGCTAATGAGCGGTTCGCCAATCCAATTTTCAATTCCATCTGATACAACAGATTGCCCTCCAATTTGATTTGCAAAAAGTGCTGTTTTTACCTTTTTGCGCGCAGCATACACACCAGCGGCCACAGCAGCCGGACCTCCTCCAATAATAATTGTTTCGTACATTATCATATTTTTTAACATAAGAAAGAAACAATAGGCGATTTTATAAATCGCCTACATGTTCATTTCCAACAATTAAAGTCCAAGCATGTTCGAAAGTTGTACTTGATCAAATCCCACAAGAACTTCCTCTTGACCATCCTTTGTGATCACGATCACTGGCACGCCCATTTGTCCAGTCTTTTCCACCATTTCTTGTGCCTTTTGCTGATCTACAGATACATCAATTTCCACATATTCCACACCTTTTTCTTGAAGAAAATCTTTTGCCAATGTGCAATATCCACATGTTGGCGTCGAATAGATCGTTACTTCTGCCATATTTTTTTTTGCTATCACAATGATATGTAAAAATACATCATTGCACAACAAATTATTTATTACTATTTATAATATACGCCTATGGTAGCATAAATCATTCACAAGTACCAACCTTGACTACTGCCCAAGTTTAATGCACAATGAATTGTATGCACACATGTCTTGGTAGCTCAATTGGATAGAGCGTCTGGTTTCGGCCCAGGAGGTTAGGGGTTCAAGTCCTCTCCAGGACACATCAAAAAAATCTATACTTTATTATTAGTGATAAAAAATATCACGAAAGGTTTCGCGTTCACGCACATAACTTTCCTTGCGCTGTATGACACGATCTTTAGTTGCATCAAATTTTTCTCTATTAAAAGTAATTTCACTTTTCTTTTGATTTATATAATTGATCTTTTCCTCACCTGTAAGCTCCTTTGTGTACACAAATTGATGCCACACATACCCCACAAAAATCAAAATGAAAATTAAAATTAACCCCAAGATCACCGGGAATGCTTTCATCCATTTTTTTCGCACATATCCAAAAAACATCACCATGTCGCTCTGCGGTTTATTGAACGTATCCCTTCCTTTAATACCAAACATAAATAAAAGTATTACTATTCTGATTATTTATTCACGATCCAAATAAAATACAACTCCGATATCACTTTTTAAGAGATCTTCTCTTAAAATGACCTCTTCAGCATCTTCATCTTCTGGTAAAGCCTCACGTTGCAAATCCACATCTTTTACCTTTTTGGATGTGATCGACATCACGTCAGAAATATATTGCATATTTTCAATTCGCTGCAAAAACATGATCAGATCATTATAGTTACCAACCAAAGAAATAGTTACTCCAATATAGTCTTTTGTTTGTGGCGTGATATTTTTTTTCACTTCTTCTTTTTTTTCATCATTTTTTTTCACTGCCAATGTTACGCTCTTATTTCCCGTTTCTTGTGCAATTGATTCTATCACGGAAAATAAACGTACCTTTTCATCATCATTGTCCGGCAAAAGAATATTGAAATTCCCGTTATTCTCATGAATATAAGTCGCATCTTTTTTGAAGTTATAAATATTGTACAAATATTCTTGCACGAGAACGTGATCCATCTGCGTTTGTTTTAAAATAATTGATTGCTCTTTGATCTTTTTGAACATTACATAAGATTCAACTAAAATAAAAACGATCAAACACATAAAAGCAAAGATCACGACTGTTTGTTTATAATATTTTTTGATGAATTTTCTCATAATTTATCTTAAACACGCAACATTAACATCGAGGGTCATGGTGAAAGAAACGTTCTTTGGCAATGCAAGATCAGATTCTGGCACAACAATATTTTCAAAACAGGTTTGTTCATTTCGTTTAACTTCTCGAAATTTTTCCTTCAAAGATATCACATCCTCTCTTGTTTTTGCAATTGCATGAATCTGCATTTGATTATCAGTTGTAGTAATGCTTTCTATAATAATTTGTTCATCAACATTTTCACTCAACATAATGAGAACGCGAGACCAATTTACATGCCCATCAAGAGTTTTGGTCACATCTTTGATCACTTGATGCACATCTTTGAATTCTTTATGAATACTTGTAATTTCTTGATAGCCATTTTGTTCAGTGAATTTTTCCTCTACTGCTTTTAAAAGTCCCGCCTCTGATTTCAAAATAAAATAAATACCAAACAAGCTCAGTGTCAAAACGCCAAAGACGATTGTGATATAGATCTCTTGCTCAAGAATCGAACGCAAGATTTGTTGTATGCGCAGATGCTCTTTTTGTTGTTGTGGCAATAAATTAAATTTGATTTTCATATTATTACAATTGTTTTGTTGCTAAACCGATCACTGTTGCATACTGTACAGCGTCCTCACGCATAATTGGTGGTACGCCCTTGAAGTGCATATTAACCCACGGATCGCCAAGTTCAATATTATATCCCAATCGCCGTGATAAGTATGGTGCCAAACCAACTGTCCGCGATCCACCTCCACACATGATAATACGATCAACAACAGAAGAATAGGTGAGTCCAGACAAGTAAAAATCAATTGATTTTTGTGCTTCAACGACGAAATTCTCCACCACTGATTTTGTCGCTTGAAAAACATGATCATTATTCAAAACCGAACCAATGCCGTAGGTAATTTTGATATTTTCCGCTTCCCGATACGTGATACCGAATGTTTGCTCGATGGCCTTCGTCAATGATTCTGAAGAAAGAGGAATGCTGGACGTAAAAACGGGGATATTATCCACAGTGATCACAAAACTCGTGCCCTTATCTCCAATGTCGATGATCATTGTCGTTACGCCCTTTTCTTCATCTTTTAAAAGACTTGTTGCTTGTGCAACCGGCTCCAATTCAAATCCATATGCAGAAAATTCTGCTTCTTGCAGTAGATCAATAAAGTCATTGATGTATTTTTTTGAAACTGCCACAACGATCACATCCATTTGTTTCTCATTTTTTGTCAAACGCTTATCCAATACCTGCCAATCATAATACACTTGATCAATCGATAATGGGATCACAGCTTCAATTTCCCATTTGATCGCTTCAACAACTTCTTCCTCCGTCATATGCGGGATTGTCACAATACGCAAAAATGATTTTGATTCCGGCAAAGAACAAATGACATTCTTTGTCGTAATACCGGCTTTTTCACGTGCCCTCTTGATCGCACCGATCACATGTTTTGGCTTGAGAATTTCCCCGTTCTTGATCATGCCCTGTTGCAATTTTTCGGACGCAAAACCATACACGCTATCATACTTACCATGATGCGTCATTTGCAACACCTTTACAGAAAGTTCGCTGATATCGAGTCCAAAATACGGTGGCGTAGGATCAATAATTTTTTTACTCAAAAAAGACATGAATTTTGTTTTTTATTTTATTCACATTCTCATCATAGCACATTTTTTTCATTTCTCATTCCACTTCTTCCCATAGATCCATTGCGTATGTGCTCCCTGTGGGAAACATTGGTGGTGGACTATACAAAAGATTACCGTCAAAATACAAATTACGATTTGTATAACCAATTGGCCTATTCGCTCCCTCACAATAATTCGTACCAGCATAACCAAATCCCATACGTGCATTTGTCGCGATCGCCCCATATAGCGTGATCGTATCTTTACAATCCGGACTCCACTGCGCGCGTCCAACACGTCCAAATTGCGACAAAAGCACCGCATCCACCCTCAAAGTCTCTAGGTCACTGCCAGATGGTGCAGTAAAACTTCCTTCACTATTTTTTACGATCTCAATATTGCCTTCTGCCGCAAGCCCCAATACACAATCGCTGTCTCGATCACGATATGTGATATCATCATGTCCGATAAATATGCGAGGTGTTGGTGAATTCTCATCATGTGCAGCAATGGTCAACTTCACACCCTCTGGTAATTCGCCCTTTACCCACACATTATCTTGCACATACACAATTATCGATTCATCTGAACTGATATTTTTTACAATTGGTGTTTCTGTAACGCACACTTCATCCCAATCCAGACAAGTATAAGGTGGCCAACTACGATAGCGAACGCATTCATTATGACATTCCTCCCGAAGATCCGGCGTAAAATTACTGTCAAATGTATCAACTCTCACGATCTCCATTGTGCCAGTTGTCGGATCAGAACTATTAACCTTCAGTGTGATATAGCGTCCGCTATAGTCATTATTAAAATACATATCGTTAGCATCATCAACATTATCTGTACCAATTGCAATACTTTTCATTTGACTAAAGCTCGCTGTCACACTGCTAAAGTCCTGCACTGCAACAGGATAACGCTTGCCAGCTTGAAACACCTTTTTATGCAATGTGTTGTTATATTCATTCGCCCAACTCGTCCATACGCCAGGTCGTGTAATACCTGTATCTGGATCTCGATAGGTTGTCTTGGAACTTGTGACAATATTATACGCAACACCATCAAAACGAAACCCACCGTTTACATGCATTGGACCATACACAACCGTACCCTCGCTAAGACGCGTATCCGCATTGGCAAGAATTGCAAATTCACTCCATGATGGTTTGCGTTGACGTGCACGAATCGTACGCTTTTTGGTTATGCCGGAAGATGTCGCTGTTCCCTCGGATTGAATATGGAGCACAGTCGAGTAGGTTTGTGGTGGTGTAATGCAAACTTTATATTGCCCGATTCCCTCATAGTTACCCACATATGCTTCCGTACCATCACCATCACCATCAACAGTATCCGGATCATCGCAGTCTCCATCACCGTTATCATCCATACCCAACGGATCACCGTCCCAAAATGCTTGGATCTGACTGGCGGTCCTGCCTTCGATATTGTGTGCGAGATACCATCGATAAAAGAACACGCCCGCTTCAGCAACATGAAATGCCTGTTGATCGGATTCTAGCGATGTATTGTATTTTACATGTGACGCAACAAATTGGATCGTTCCCGCAAAAAGCACGCTTGCAGCGGATAACACCATAAGTACATATACGAGTGCTGACCCACTCCAATTCTTTTTTTTCATGAATCTATACATATCTCTTGTATTACATAATTATGTTGGGATCTTATTAAAGTCTGCCAAATTTCGAATTACCACAAATGTTTCAATGCGCACATTGTTTGGTGCACGAAGTGGATCAGGATTGACAAAAAGCAAAATTTTAACCATTTTCACATCACCAAGATCATCATTGCTCACTGGCGTTTCAATCGCTTCTCCCTCAATATCAGCATATTTGTAGATCTCACTGTCCACATCATAATATGTAAAAGTCGCAAACCCCGTTGATTCATTGACAATATAACTCGCAGCATCTTGCACTGTTCCATCACCATCTGCATATGTTGCCGGAACCACGGACAAGTTTGGCTCTCGCACACCGATCTTCAATTTTTGTTCGTCAACAAAATAATGCACTCGTTCCACTACGCCATCCTCATCATAATCCATATAAAAAACAATATCATGATCGTCCGCTGAAACAATCGGAAATGATCCATTTTCCGATGGACGTGCTGCACGAATTGCTTGCTCAGTCTTTTCAATGCCGCGTTGTGACACAAATGATGCAATCCCCATCTCATAGGTAAATTGATGTGTGCGCCACATCCGTACAAAAAACAGACTGGAGCCCAACATGACAACTGACATGATCCCGATCACGACAACCGTCTCCACAAATGTTATACCTCGATAAAATCTCGTTCTCATGTTGATGGTATTAATGTCACATCAATTTCATATAATTTATCTTCATCCACAGTAACTGTATCGGTAAATGTTTCATAACCACTTCCTGTGATGACATACGTGTATTCCGTATCTTCTTCCAAAAGCGGGACCACATCATGCGGCTCTTCTGTGCTGCGAATCGGTAGAAATGCCATACCATAAAAATCGGCATTTTGCACAGCTTCATATGTGGGTTCTTCCGCATCATCGTACACTTGTACGATCACACCACTCACAGAAGCTCCTGCGGGATCCGTAATGCGAAACAACATACTTTTTTCATTTTTACTCAGAAGCACCATATGCGCATCAACCGTCGAATTTGTCTCAACCTTCACCTTATTCGCAGCAATATTTGATTCAGGCATCATTTTCCAAAACACATAGTCCGTTTCCGCACTGTCGAGTGCAAATGTGAATACACCTGAATTTACATGATCGGCACTTGTCACACTATTATCATCATTGGTGTCTGTGCGAACTGTTGCAACACTATTTGTTGCATCAGTGACCAATGCCGCATACAAACCGTATACATTTACATCGTCGTATACTGCATTATAATTTGAATTTGTCCCCAGGTCCGTTCCCATCACACGCCCTCCATATATATCAAAATCAATATTTGGAAATTCCTCACCAAACGGATCTTCCGTCGTAACGGTCATATCGGCATATTTTTGCATGATCAGCGTCATTGTTGTCATCGTGTTATTGGCAACGCTCTGATGAACAAACCGTGGAAAATATTCCACATTTCCACCTGCATCTGGCACATTTATAACTGCAGGAGACAGTTTTGTGGATAATTTTTCATATCCACTTTTTTCCACCGTGATCTCATAGCAATTTTGACATGCCGGTGCACCAATATACATATAATTCCCCGTACTATCTGTTTGCACAGCAAACGTTTCATCTCGCACACTATCATAAATAGTCAATATCGCCTCAGGGATCACGCCAGCCTCTTCATCCAATACATTGATCGATAAAATACCTCCGGATTCAATTGTTTCCAATCCACCAGGCGGCACAAATTGCGATACGAGACGCACGCGTTCAACAGAACACTCACTACCATATTCTGCTGTACCCCGCGAAAAGGACGAGTCTACACATTGATCCCAAATTACAGACACACTCACACGTTTATAGTCATTTGGGATTAAATCTACTCCGCCCGCAGCTTTTCCATCCCACGGATCATCAACAAGGATCACGGAAGTGATGATGCGAAAAACCATTTCGTTAACCGCAACATTCTCATCTGCAACGATATTTCCAAAAGGCGCGTTTGTTGTAGTACCTACATTCGCATAAGCCAAATTACGATAATGTTCCATACGTTCATTTGCAAGCGATACTGCCGCACGTCGTTGTTTGCCATCTTGCATATGAACCGCGGTTTGTGTGAACACCTTATAGAACACCATAACCAAAAAAGAGAAGACCAAAAGCGCCGTCAAACCCTCTATGATCGTAAATCCCCTCTTTTTTTTATGTAATAGATTCATACGCATAAATTAAATATTTTCCAATACGCTATACATCGGCTGTAACATCGCCACCGCAAAAAATCCCACAGCACTACCGATCACAAGCATGAGGACTGGCTCAATAATCGATGAGAGATTTTTTGTAATCTGATTTACCTCTTCTTCATAAAATTCTGCAAGCTTCACCATCATATCTTCCGTCTTACCCGTTTCTTCACCCACGCGGATCATCTGTGCCACAATAACAGGGAAAATATCCGGATATTCCGCAATCACGGTCGACAATTCCACACCGCGCTGGATCTTATTGCGCCCTTCCAAAACTGCCTCTTTAAAAAATGTATTTGTCAATGTATTTGCCACAATATTTAAAGAATCCACTACAGACACACCACTATGTAGAAGCGAACTGTAAATACGTGCAAATCGTGCACAATTCACCTTGATTACAATATGTTTGAGAATCGGCATCTTGAGCAATGTCAAACTTGCGATCTTCTTACCCATATCCGTTGATGAAAACGCCTTTAAAAAAATTCCCCCACCCAAAAACACAATTGCAATTAGAAAGCCTTGTGTTTGCAAAATATCACTGATCTTGATAATAAATCTCGTTGTCACTGGCAGTTCTACTTTCATATCTCCAAAAACACCGAGGATTTGCGGCAAAATATATGTGAGCATGATCACACCAACAATGATCATTGCCGTTACAATTACCGCCGGATAGATCAAGGCACCACGCACCTTGGAGCTGAGTTCATGCTCTTTTTCCATCTGAATGGTCACGATGTTCAGCGATTCATCAAGTGTGCCACCCACTTCACCCACACGGATCATATTCACGAACAAGTCGTTGAATATTGCAGGATATTTTGTCAAAGAATCACTTAACGACAGTCCCTTTTGCACATCCTTGTATACATTCTCCAAAACCGCTTTAAAATGTTTGTTTTTTGTTTGTACACTCAAATTATCCAATGCACGTGCAATTGTAAGCCCAGACGATATCATCACACTTAAGTTGCGTGTAAAAAACAGTTTCTCTTTCAAACTTACACCTTGAATGCGATCCAAAAAGTTGATCTGGGCCTTGTATCCCATATCATCAATACGCTCAATTGATGTGACAACATAGCCATCACCACGTAATTGCAAGGCAAGATCACGCTCATTTTTTGCGTCCATCTCTCCCGAGCGAGGTTTACCCTCCATATTTTTTGCTGTATACAAATATTTTGACATGTTTTTTTATTCAAAGATCTTACTCTTTTGTAACGCGCATTACTTCCTCAATACTTGTCATGCCTTTGACAATTTTATAAAAACCATCTTCTACCATAGTTACCATACCGTTTTCCCGCGCCTTTTTTTCCATCACTTCTGATGTTGCATTCTGTGTGATCAATTTCTGAATCTCTTCCGTAATTTCAAAAACTTCATAAATACCGCTACGCCCTTTATATCCCGTACCATTACATTGCGAGCACCCATTTGACTTGAACAATTCAATTTCTGTCCACTTCGTACCCGCTTTCAATCCGCCAATGCGATATAGCGTTTGAGCGATCGAATCGAGATCGTAGTTCTTTTTTAATGTTTCTACCTCTTTATCAATCAATTTATATGATTGACGACATTCACTGCACAAGCGTCGCACCAAACGTTGCGCGATCACAATATTAGTTGTTGACGCGATCAGAAATGGCTCCACGCCCATATCCACCATGCGGGGAATTGCCCCTGCGGCTGAGTTGGTGTGTAATGTGGAAAGCACAAGATGTCCTGTCATTGCCGCGTGGATCGCAATTTCAAGTGTTTCTTGGTCACGGATCTCACCAACCATGATAATATCAGGATCTTGACGCAAAAGTGCGCGTAGAGCTGCGGCAAATGTCATGCCAATTTTTGTTTGCACTTGCGTTTGATTAATGCTCTCCATACGATACTCCACAGGATCCTCCACTGTTGAAATATTTACTTCTGGAGAATTCAAAATATCAACCACAGTATACAAAGTTGTTGTCTTACCAGATCCTGTCGGACCAGTGACCAAAATCATGCCGTTTGGTTTTTGAATTTCACGATGCACTGCTTCCAAACCTTCCCCGAACATGCCCATTTTTTCCAACGTTAATCCGTGTGACGATTCGTTCAATAAACGCATAACGATCTTTTCTCCATCAAAAACAGGAAGGATGCTCACACGAAAAGAAATTTTAAATTCTTCATTTTCAATTTTAAAACGCCCATCCTGTGGCAAACGATGTTCATCCAATTTCAAGTTTGACAACACTTTAATACGCGCAACTATTCCCTGCAAAGCATTTTTTGGCAATGTCATCGCTTGACGTAAAATGCCATCGATGCGATAACGCACGATTACATCTTTTTCTTGCGGTTCAATATGAATGTCAGATGCACCGTCAAGGATCGCGTGCTTGAGCAATGTATCCACAATGCGCACAATCGGTAGATCCTCTGCAATTTTCACCAGGTCATCATCTTCACCTTGTGCTGTAATAGCGATCGCATCTTCCGGAATGATCTCACCAAACTCCGCTTTCAAACTCTTTACATATTGTTTGATCACAGTATGAAAACTATCTTCCGTGGTCATGTACGGCATAATTTCCAAATCGGTTTTTTTACGCAAAAAGTCGATGATCTGCAAGTTCTCCGGATCAAGCATGGCAACCTTAAGCGTTTTGCCACTTTTCTCAAATGCAATGACCTGTGATTTTTTTGCCACTTGCTCCGGGATCATGCTCAAGATTTGTCCAGGAATATTTTCTTTTGTCAGATCGATAAATGGATAACCAAGCACTGCCGCTTTCACTTTTACACATTGTTTTTCATCCAGAACATTCTGCTGCACCAAAAGATCGCACAGCTGCTCCTGGTCCTTTTCTGCCTGCGCAAAAATCGGATCAAGCGCTGCCTGATCCACAACACCATTTTCTAAAAGATAATCACGTATTTGGGAATTTTCTATTTTCATATCTTTGTTTTTGTATCCATTCTTTGACATTATACCATCAAAAGAACAAGAAAACAAAAATACACACTGAGCATATACAGTGTGTATTTTTTCTACCAATCTACATGTCCACTTTTCTGCTTGTCTAGAATTACATCATGCCACCCATACCAGGCATACCACCACCCATACCAGCTGCCGGTGCATGATTATGATCTTCTGGCTTGTCCGTGATCACAACTTCCGTTGTCAGAAGCATTGATGCAACAGATACAGCATTTTCAATTGCCGTACGCGTTACTTTGAGAGGATCGATAATGCCCGCCTTTACCATATCTTCTTCAAAACGATCTTCCAATGCATTATAACCATAATTTTTTCCCTTGTTTTCCATTACCGCATTGAGGACAACGGCTGCATCACGCTCTCCTGCATTTGAAACGATCTGTTTAAGTGGTGCAGAAAGTGCATTCACGAGTGTCTTATATCCTGCACGAAACTCATCGTGCGCTTTTTCGTCACATGAAATAACGCCAGCCGCTTTGACAAGCGCACTACCACCACCAGCTACAACGCCTTCTTCAACAGCTGCTTTTGTTGCTGCCAACGCATCCTCAAGCTTATGTCGCACATAGCCCATTTCCGTTTCTGTTGCCGCTCCTGCACGGATCACTGCTACACCACCAGAAAGTTTTGCCATGCGTTTTTGCAATTTTTCTTTCGTGTACTTGGAATCCTCCGTTTTAACTTGCTTCGCAATGTATTCTGCGCGAGCCTTGATATTCTTCTTCGTGCCCTTACCATCCACGATCACCGTCTCATCTTTCGTTGACACAACTTTGGCCGCACCACCCAGAACTTCAAGACCCACATTTTCCACTGTCATTCCTTTATCATCTGTAATGACAGTTGCTCCTGTGATAATTGCGATATCTTCCAACATTTCTTTGCGTGTATCACCAAATTCCGGCGCTTTGATCGCAAGAACATTAAGCGCACCACGCAATTTGTTCACCACAAGTGTCGCCAAAGCTTCACCTTCGAGATCATCACAAATGATGACAATGTCCTTTTTACCGCTTTGTGCCACTTTCTCGAGAAGGGGCAAGATATCGCTGATCGCAGAGATCTTTTTGTCAGTAAGAATAATTGCCGGATTGGAAATTTCTGCTTTACGTGATTCTGGATCGGTCATCATATATGGTGACACATAGCCCTTGTCAAACTGCATGCCCTCTACCACATCATAAGAAAGTCCAACCGTTTGAGATTCTTCCACAGTGATCACGCCATCTTTACCAACACGCTCCATCACATCTGCAATCATGCGTCCCATTTCTGCATTCTCTGCACTGATTGTTGCCACCTGAGCGATCTCTTCTTTGCTGGAAACTTTCTTGGAATTTTTTTGCAACACAGCAACCACATCATTTTTCGCAGCTTCAAGACCCTTGCGAATACCCACAGGATTGATACCTGTCTCTACAAATTTGAGACCTTCGTTCACAATCGCTTGCATCATGATCGTGGAAGTTGTTGTCCCATCACCAGCTGCATCGTTCGTCTTGTCTGCAACTTCCTTAATGAGAGATGCACCAACGTTCTCAAATTTATCTTCAAGTTCAATATCTTTTGCAATGGACACGCCATCATTGGTCACTGTCGGCGCACCAAAACCTTTGTCCAATACCACATTACGTCCTTTTGGACCAATTGTTGTTTTGACGGCATTTGCCACTTTGTCCATACCAGCTACAACTTTCTTGCGCGCATCTGCGCCAAACTCAATTTGCTTTGCCATATCTTTTTTACTTAATTTATTACATTATTATTTAATGAAAGTGAATTAGCAATCTAAAAGGGAGAGTGCTAATTCTCTCCCTATTGTACCCAATTCCATTACCATGTCAAGACCGAGACGATCTACTTACATCGCATATAAAACATGAGATATATAACATTTGTCATTATGATTGCCACTCTTGCCCAACTCCGATGATCGAACCAATAACAAATGGCGGTCCGACCAATGCCATGAACGCTGTGGCAAATTCTCCTGCCCATATGAGAATTGCAACCACCAAAAGCCACGCGATGATCGCGCCAAAACAATACACAAGAAAAGAACAAATTAAAATATCACAGAACTTCTCACCAACCGTCTTTCTTTGCCATGCTTTCCAGTACATCATGCTGTATTCCTCCGTATATTTTTATAAAACTTCTTTAGTAACTGCATTATCCTTGTCGTTGCTCAATTGCTGCGATCATCACTGATGCAGCAATGCCCATACGCAAGTCAACATCCGCATTCCATTGTGTCAGATCGATGTCCAACTTATAGATAAACGGGTTGAATCGCTGTTTCAGATCGGCGACACGCACACCACCGATCATCAGATCATAATTTTGTGGGATCAAGTTCAACACGAACCGTCGCACCAAAGCCAGCCCAAGGGAATCTTCAATGCATACACCGATCTCTTGATCATTTTTATCCATCACGATCCATTCATCACGCACAAAACCTTGCCAGCCCTTACGCTTGAGCGCACCAATTTTTTCTCCCGTTTTACTATCCACAACATCATACGCCGCAGAAAAATCCAAAACTGTTCGGGCTTGAATGAGCATCACTTCATCTGTTTTATTTTCATCCGCATACAAGCGAATGTCTTCCTTGAGTTTGAACGCCTTCTGTGCCGCATGTAACACCATTGCCCCACTGGCATCAAAAATATCAAAACGCGCACCCATAAGTTTGAATACTTTTCGTCGCAACGTATATGTCGTCTTTTGGATCATATCAAAAAAATTATTTTATTATACCTGCATCATACTACATGCATCATATAAATGCACATGACATGCATATACATCAAGAAATGTGCGAAGATCTTTCGTGGAAATTTTGAGCGATGCCGTATTGCGAAATGGATGAAAGTGTACAAATTCATGATCGAATATTTCACGGTCTATGACAACCGGAATTTCCCGCGCATTCTCATGGATCAGTCCAAACGGCGTTACAGATCCAGGTGTAAGTCCGAGATGATTTTGCAAACGATCTTCCGACGCAAAACCCATTTTGCGATGCTCTCCCAAAAATTCCGCCAAATGTGGAATATCAATATTTTTGTGTGCACACATCACAACGAGATAATGTTTCTTCCCACGACGATTTTGCATAAATGCATTTTTGCAATCCACGCCCATATCATGATCACGATAAAAACTACCCGACGCCTCCACCGTTCCAAATGCTGGATGCTCGAATTTTTCATAGGGAATTTTTAGCTCATCCAATACTTTATATAATTTTTGTTCATATATTTCACTCATACTATCGATAAAAATTTTTCCGAAGGTTGAACCTTTGGTGAGAAAAATCTCTACTCACTACTTACTACTGGCTACTATCTAACTACACTTTAAACTCCACTACATCCCCATCTTGCATGATATAATCCTTGCCCACCGTACGCAGAACCCCCGTGTCACGTGCCGCACTCCAACTTCCTGCTTCGATCAATTTTTCCCAATTCACCACATCAGCACGAATGAATCGATCTTTGAAATCATTATGAATTGCCGCACCAGCTTCCGGTGCTGTGGAACCTTTTTTGATCGTCCATGCCCGCGTTTCCACTTGTCCCGTTGTAAGAAATGTTTGTAATCCAAGCAGTATGAAAGATTCTGTGATCAGATCATTTAGATGCGATTGCATGCCCAGTTCAGCAGCTTCCTCCACACTCATATCCATGAGCTCCTCTTCGATCTTAATGTCGAGAACCACATGCGGACGTGCTGCGAGTGCAGGATCAAGAGGTGCGTCCAGATCAGACACGTTATATACATACATGATCGGCTTCATTGTCAGGAGACTCATTTCTTGTACAATTTTTTTTGTCGGTTCATGCGTCATATCAATTGTAACTGTTCGTGCCAATTGCCCGCTGTCCAATGCATCTTTGATCTTTTGCACCACTTCTTTTTGTGCTGCCGCATCTTTATCATTACCGCGCGCCAATTTCTCCAATCGTGTAATTGTTTTATCCACAGTCACCATATCCGCAAGCATAAGTTCCATCTCGATAATTTCGATATCACGATGTGGATCCACAATATCATGCACGTGTGTAATTGTTTCATTCACAAAAACACGCACAACTTGCACGATCGCATCCACTTGACGAATATTTGCCAAGAACTTATTTCCAAGTCCTTCCCCTTCTGAAGCGCCTTTCACCAATCCCGCAATATCCACAAATTCCACGATCGTCGGCACAAGTTTCGTGCACCCCGTCAGATCTGCCAGTTTTTGCAATCGTTCATCAGGTACTTCCACAACACCAACATTTGGTTCTATTGTACAAAATGGATAATTGTTTATATCAACTTGTTTTTTGGTTAACGCTTTAAAGAGCGTGGACTTTCCCACATTTGGCAAACCTACAATACCAACTTGCAATCCCATATACTAAATTTTCTTAAAATATTTAATCACATCATCGAATCCGTGTGCCACATGATCTGCTACGTCCATAACCTTATCGCGCATGATGTGTTCCACGAATGCCACAAAATGATCAGCCGCTCCCGCTTGTTTTACTTCATAATCCGTCCATCCATCCCCCACCATTATAACAGTTCCGTTTAATTTCAATTGTTTTACTTGCAATGCTTTGCCATGTGCTTTGACCAAGCAACTATTTGCGTCATAACCTGATACATATCCATCCGCATCAAATACAAAACTATTTGCATGCACATTTTGCGGATCAATACCCAACTCCACAGCAACCGGCAGGATGAAGTCATAAAATCCACCAGAGATAATATGAATGCGTTCACCGTATTTTTCAAAAAAATCTTTATTTTTTATAACCGACACCGTGATCGCGCGCATAACATGATCTTTGAAAGCATCAATATCGTCGCGGTGCAGGCGCATCAATCCCAAACGTTGTTCAAGTGAATCGGCAAAACTGATCTCGCCTTGCATGCCCATTTCTGTGATGTCCTCGATTTTTTGCGCCAAATCAGCGTCATAATTTGTGCGACGCATGATGAATTTTGCCAACTCGTCCAACGTTTCAATTGACACGATCGTACTGTCAAAATCACAAATGAGATATTTTTTCATATACGCAAAATATGCAAATCCCTATACATTATACTCTACTCGGATTGTGTCGAAGAAATGAAAACTTGTCAATCAATAGGACTTGCGCGTTTGAGTGCAGTTCGAGACGCAATTGAGGAGCGGAGTAAGCTGTAGCATAAGCTACTGCGTCGAGCACCACAGATTGCAACGAAGAAATGTGCCAAACGCGCAAGTCCTAAATAAAAAAGTCCGGGAAGAACTTTGTAAGATTAATTCTGAGCATTGTCAGATCTTATAAGTCCTTTCCCGGAGCAACAGGCTAACGCATACTTCGCGCCACCTTGTTCATTTTTCGCCAATGCGTGTCCATTCGGAATTCCCAAATGATGGCATTAACGAGCCTCTTCAAGAACGCGATGATCTTCATAGTCCACCTCCCATAGCTTTATACCACAAAACTAACATGAAGATTGATTTTTGTCAACCCCTCTGATATCCACATAAATAGTATCCCATTGCCAACTCCTCAAATCGATCGAACCAGTATATTTCTTCCACTGGCATTGATTCAAAAACCACATACGGGAGTTGTTTGTTTTCCGTAACATTGAGCCAAAACCATGCAAATGCTTCCAGATTGGTACGTACGAGTCGAAAACTTGTCCAATCCCTACGGATCTTTTTCATGACATCATAATCAACTTTTACACACTTGATAAAAGGATGCAAAATCTCGATCAACATAATGATATAATCTTGTTGATCGGGAATGCGATGACAAAACGTGCACAGATCATCAATATAGATCCGAATGTTCGTTTGTGCACACACCTTTGCCAATTTTTGCATTGCCCGCGGTGAAAGTTGCGCGTTTTCCTTAAGCTCTACATTGATCGGCACGCCCTTGCATGTGGATAATATATCACAGACCGCGTCCCATGAGCCTTCCGGACTTTCCAAATTCACAGAATAATAATGCCCCTCTTCAACATTCATGCTCTTAATAAAGTCCACCTGAAATCGAAGCAGATGTGGAAACATGATCTCCACATTCTCCACAGGCATTTCATTAAAGGCTTTGCCAATCAAGAATTGTGGCAACACATCAGAATTGCACCGCGTCAATAATTCTCCGCCAAGAAACTTATAAGGGATCTTATCAACAGTTCTTCGCAACGCTTTGCTTATGACACGACGCATACTGGTTGCAAAACAACGGTCAACTGTCACCAGCTCACCAACATGTACGAGCAACTCATCTTGATGATTGAGTACGATATCAAACAACACCTCCCACGGTTCACAATATTCATACACACTTTTTCTCATTATGTCCCTCCATCATGTATGTTTGAGTTCCTTGTTATTTAAAAGTACAAATATACATTTTATCACAAAAAGCCTCATTTGTAAACTGTGTGTTTTTTCCTTTTGCGATCAGTGATATACTTATTATATATCATTAATACATCATTATATGAATCAAGAGATCTTCAAAGCATATGACATTCGCGGCATCTACCCCACCGATATTGATGAGGATGCTGTGTACAAGATCGGGCATGCTGCCGTTGTTGAACTTGGTGCAAGATCTTTGGCCGTCGGACGCGACGCGCGAGACTCCGGTCCATCACTGCATACAGCGCTCATCAACGGGATCACAGATGCAGGGTGTGATGTGATCGATCTGGATATGATCACTACGCCGATGCTATACTTTTCCTCCCATGCACTTGATGTAGATGGTGCAATAGCCGTCACAGCATCTCATAACCCCGGCGAATACAACGGCATCAAGATCTGTCGCAAAAATGCACAACCTGTCGGAAGCGCAACCGGACTCAATAATATTCGCGACGCTGTCATCGCTGGAAACATTACACATGCTACACGCAAAGGAACAATCACTACATATAATATTCGTCCGTCATACTATGAATATTTCGGAAAATTTGCCACATTTGGTGACAAAAAATTTAAGATCGTCATCGATTGTGCCAACACGATGGGTGTTTTGGAACTACCATTTTACAGAAAATATTTTGCAGAAAATTTTGATGTTGTGGAACTCTATTGTGATCTCACCCACGCATACGAAGCACATGAGGCAAATCCTCTCAAGACCGAAACGTTAAAAGAACTACAAGAACGCGTCATATCCGAAAATGCAGATCTCGGCATCTCATATGACGGTGATGCAGATCGCATCGGATTTGTTGACGAAACAGGACAGATCATTCCCATGGATCTCACAACAGGACTCATTGCCAAAGTCCTCCTCGAAAAAAATCCCGGCGCAACAATTCTGTATGATCTGCGCTCATCACGCGCTGTCAAAGAGATCATTGAGGAAAGTGGCGGCATCGCGCATGAGTGTCGTGTGGGGCATGCTTTTATCAAAGAGCAGATGCGTGAAGAAAATGCGCTCTTTTCCGGCGAGCTTTCCGGCCACTATTATTTTCAGGCAAATAAAAACGGTGAGGTGAGCACTCTTGCTGCATTTACACTTCTCAATCTCATGGCACAAACAGGAAAAAAGATCTCTGAACTTGTCCAAGATTTGCGTCGTTACGCACATAGTGGAGAGATTAATTCCGAGGTGCACGATAAAGATGCAATTATTGCATCACTGAAAGAAAAATACAGTGACGGCACACTCAGTGAACTCGATGGAGTCAAGATCGATTATCCGGATTGGTGGTTCAATGTTCGCCCGTCAAACACAGAACCTGTTCTCCGACTCAATTGTGAAGCAAAAACATCCGAGCTCATGGAACAAAAAAGAGATGAACTTCTCGCAATAATTCGAAGCTAGCACACATCAAAAAAAACACTGCACACTACATGCAGTGTTTTTTGATCTCAGTAATTTTAGAACTTCCGCACTTATCATAAACACGATCATTCCGGATCGATCTTGCTCTATTGTACACCATGATCGATCGTGTGTTCACGATAAAGATCATCAACCATTGCATGAAGCTCTGTGTCAGATTTCGCACGCGACATCTGCATTAAGAATTTTTCATAGATATAACGATCCCTCTCATCAACAACATAGGTCACATTTTCATTTGGATTGATCGACGTGCCCGCAAGCACGCGATGCATAACATGTTTAGCACGTTCTGCAGCATTTATGTCAGAAAATACTTTTGCATAAACCTCATTGAATATTTGCGTGCAAAACAAAGCATCCTTTCCCGATACATCAAAAATATGATCACGCAATTTTTTGCCGTCATTATAAATGACCTCCGCCTGCTCACGTGTCAATTCTTTTTTGTTCTCAGAAAATCCATCAGAACGCAAATCATTACCACGCACATACTGCGCTTCCAATCCTCCTCCTTCCATATATGTTTTCTACATTAAATAATAAATCCAACTTTTTCTTTTACTTCTTGCATTTTTTTCTCTGCAATTTCTCCTGCACGCTTCGCACCACTGCGCAGTACTGTCAAGACGTCTTCATCGCTAATCTCTGACATTCGTTTTTGGAACGGCACAAGAAATGCCACTACAGTTTCCGCAAGATCATTTTTGAAATCACCATACCGTTTACCGACAAACTTCTTCTCAACATCTTGCGTAGAGATATTTGCAAGCAGTGCATAAATATTGATCAAATTTTTGAGTGCCGGTTTATCATCGCGGTACACAATTTCCTCTCCGCTGTCCGTCACCGCTTTACGGATCTTTTTGCGCACATCATCTGCATTATCCATGAGAGAAATATAATTATATTCACTTGCAGCAGACTTGCTCATCTTCTTTTCCGGATTATCCAATCCCATGATCATCTTCCCTTCTTCCTTCACAAAATATTCCGGCACAACAAATGTCTCACCAAATCGTTTATTGAATCGTCGCGCAAGCGTGCGTGCAAGCTCCACATGTTGTACCTGATCCTGTCCCACCGGAACAGTCTGCGTATCATAAAGCAAAATATCACCAGCCATCAATACCGGATAGTCAAAGAGACCAACGGTTGCACGTTCAGTGCCCTCTTTCTGACTTTTGTCCTTGAATTGTGTCATTTTTTCCATATCACCCATACGTGCAGTAACAGAATTCAGAATCCAACACAACTCCGCGTGTGCTTTGACATGTGACTGGATGAAGATTGTGGACTGTGCAGGGTCGATCCCTGCAGCAAGGTAGATCCTTGCGATCTCGATCGTCTTTTTACGAAGTATTTCCGGGTCCTGTGGTACAGTGATCGCATGCATGTCCACCACACAAAAGATCGACTCATACTGATCCTGCAATGCCACCCAGTTCTTGATCGCACCAAGATAATTACCAATGTGAAGATTACCGCTTGGCTGTATTCCTGAAAATATACGCTGTTTTGACATATTGACAATTAGTTAATTTTATGCTATAATTCAATATTACGTTCCCAATACAAATTATTATATCATATTATTTACATGTAATCAGCTAAAAAACATTTATGCTACGCATCAACTATATCCCATCCCCGTCAATGTGCTATATTCCACAAAAGATCACACCAAAAAATAAAAAGATACGAACGACAAAATTGCAGAAGATCCTCAAAATATTTTCTGCATAAAGCAGATACCAAAAAACAGCATTCTGAAAAGATGCTGTTTTTTATATTAATATCTATATTTTCTTATACTCATTAAACCTTTATAAAATAAATAGAGCTGTCATTGCGATCCGCCTCGGGCGGAGAAGCAATCCACAGTTTTGTACAAACTTTTCAGTTTCTGGATCGCCACATCCGCCCAAGGCGAATTCGCGAAGACTAGATGAGTATACACATACGTAAAAGTTACGTCATTGCGAGCCGCCTCGGACGGAGAAGCAATCTAAAAAACCATATAACAGTGCGTTACATGGTTTTTGTGTTTGTGTATATCTTTTTATGGCCTCCCCGTCGCTGTATAAGTCACAGATCCCGTATACTCTCCGGCTATTTGTGTAGATGGGACATTGACTTGGT
>DYDB01000002.1:0-52349 GCA_020718085.1 Micavibrio sp.
TTAGCTGATATGCCAAACAAATTAACGAAACGTGTTGGTGATAAAATTTGGTGGAATGCAACGGACGATGAGGAAATCGATGAATACAAGTATTATTTCAATGGCAAAAAAACAAAAACTGAAGAAGCATTCTTTTTTGTGCCACAGGATACAAAGGCAGGTACATATATCCTGGAAATTCGTGCATATGATAAAGCGGGAAATAAAGATGTAAAACACGTGACGATTGTGGTGCGATAAAAAAAGAAAACGACTTTTACCTGTTTGGATAAAAGTCGTTTTTTTGAAACAAATGGATACCAATTAATTCAAATGAAGCCATAGATGCTTTTTCGCTGCCTCAACAATATCTTCGTTCTCATATTCCAATACAAATTCCTGTAGAACGATTTTCGTAGATTGTGAAAGACCTGTTGAGCGAAGTAGTTGGCAATAGGCGATGAATCTTGTCTCAGTGTCGCCGATGTCCAGTAATTTGACCAAAGCTCTTTCTGCTTCGGGACATTCGTTATGTATGCGGATCATGCCAAGCTCATTCACTAATGTGTGATCGGATTTTTTTTCTTGGATGAGATCCCATATTTCTCTTGCTGGTAGATCTGTTTTTCGTGCTGTTGCAATTATTGCAAACATCATAAATGATTCCCCCTTAAATATGATTGATGTTAAATAAACAGATAAGACACGAAACATCAGGCTAGCACATTATTTTTGTATGGTCAAGGGTTGTTGCCATTGTGTGATGGTGCACAAAAAAACCGCTCGATGTGAGCGGTTTTAGGGTATTTGTAGGAAGTTATTTGATCGCTTTCACGAACTGTGTGAATATCTCGGGATTATCCATTGCTAGTTGAGAGAGCACTTTGCGGTCAAGGATAATATCTTTCTTTTTCATTAAGTCAATGAATGTTGAATATTTCAGATCATTGAGTCGAAGTGCATTGTTGAGGCGGATGATCCACAAATTACGCATTGTACGCTTTTTTGTGCGGCGATCACGATATTTGTAAATTCCTGCCTTGATCACAGCCTGCTTTGCTGTTACATAATGTGATTTACGACGCCATCGAAAGCCTTTTGCAAGTTTGAGAAGATTCTTTCTACGTTTATTGGCAGCAACACCTCTTTTTACTCTAGCCATATGTTTTGGGTAATTCTCGATTAATTAAAATGATTTAGTTTACACAAGTGCCTTCAGAATATTTTTTTCATCCGTTTTGAAAAGACGCTTATCACTTCTCTTACTACGGGTTTTATTTCCAGATTCTTTGGCATTGAAATGATTTTGTCCTGTGGAACGACGTGAGACTTTGCCATTCTTTGATACGGAATATTTTTTGGTCAATGCTTTGTTGGTTTTCATCTTCGGCATAGTGTTTTTCTAATAAAATATACGTGCAAAATGCCTTTTTTGGCTTCTGCTGATAAAAATCAGTGACTATTAAAAGATTTTATAGTAATTTTGTTTTTTTGTCAAATATCTACTCGGGTGCAATGATCGTATTGAAACCGCCGGGGAAGCGTTTGATCTCCTCCTCTGTGCGAAAAGGTACTTCTAAAAGTTTAATAAAATTTTGCATATTTTCTCTCGCGAGGTCTTGATGCGCTTTTTCGCGTCCGCGAAGAACGATCTCGATCTTTACTTTATTGCCTTTTGTGAGAAATTTTTCTGTTTGTTGTTTTTTGAAATTGAGATCGTGAGTGTCTGTGCGAATGCCGATGCGAACGCCTTTTGTACTCACAACTTTTTGTTGTGATTTACTTTGGCGAAATTGCTTGGTTTGAGCATATTGAAACTTACCATAGTCAAGGATCTTACAGACAGGGGGGTTTGCCTTTGGAGAAACTTCAACGAGATCGAGTCCTGAAGTTTCTGCTAAAGTACGCGCTTCAGAAAGGGAAATTTCACCAATAAAATCATCATTTTGATCGATCAAAACAATCGGATCTGCAAAGATCTTTTCATTGGCGCGCATATGTGGCACCTGGGCTGTTCTTTTGGGTTTTCTGCGAAATCGTCTACGCATTTTAAAATAATTTACAATTTACGAATTTTCAATTTCCAAGAAATTTTCTCATTAATTTACAATGTGAAAATTGTAAATTGATAATTGAAAATTAATTTTGTGGAGATGGTGGGAATTGCACCCACGTCCAAATTTGTGGATCCGACAATACTTCTTACACGTTTAGAGCGTTTTTCGTGCCGATGCAAATCGGACATGTTCGATCATGGGTGATAAAGCGATCAAAAAATCCCACAGTCTATCATTGTAGATTTAGTCATAAAAAAGCAATGATACTTCAATGCGACGAATCTCATGATATGACACCACGATCAATCTATGAGATATCGATTGTGTGATGGCTCAAGCGTTTATTACGCGAGAGACGGTGCAAAAGATGGAGCAAATGCGTTAGCAAATGCTACTTTTGCTTTGTTGATGAAGTTTGCACTTATCAATGGTGCATGCCAGTTTTACGGGGTGAACATACATGCCCGACGTGCATATTGGCAGACGACAAACTGTCGAAAGCTAAAAGCATCCCCAATTGTTCATGAACGACGCAATGCACGCGCAATATTGCGATCAGTATCGCGTTTTTTGATTGACTGACGTTTATCGTACTTCGCCTTACCTTTTGCAAGGGCAAAATTCAACTTGATCAGTTTTCCCTTAGTATAAACACGAATCGGTACCAATGTCAAGCCAGCTTGCTGCTTTTTGCCGATCAATGAGCGAATTTCTGACTTCTTCACAAGAAGTTTTCGAGATCGATTTGGGTCGTATTCTTTGATGTTTGCTGCGTGTTTATAGAGAGGGATGAGAGCATTTGTGAGATATAGTTCATTGCCTTTGATCGTAACAAAAGCTCCTTTGAGAGACATGTGGCCGGTTTTAATTGATTTGACCTCGTGACCAAATAACGCCAAGCCTGCCTCATAGTGGTCAATGAGTTCGTAGTCGAATGTTGCTTGCTTGTTGTGAGCGATCACTGCCATAATGTTGTTATTATATCACGAAACGTGAGTATATCTATCATAATGATAAAAATGGGTTCGTCAATCTTTGTTTTTGCGTTGATGTGGCGTATTTGTTATGATGATGACGCATGAGATTTTTTTAAGTGAAATTTTGTATGAAAAAAATTGTATTTGTAACAGGCAACCAAAACAAAGCAGATTATTTGGCGAAGTACCTTGATCATCCGATTGATCACAAGAAAATTGATCTGGACGAGATCCAGTCTCTCGATCTGAAGGAGATTGTTGAACATAAAGTACGACAAGCGTACAGAGAAATGAAAAAACCTGTCATTGTGGAGGATACATCTCTAGAATTCAAAGCATTGGGAGGATTGCCTGGTCCATTCATACGGTTTTTTGTTGATCATATGGACTTCCAGACAATTTGCTCACTGCTCAATGGAAAAGATCGCACGGCTTATGCAAAATGTGCTATTGGGTTTTTTGATGGGAAAACGATAAAGATTTTTGAGAAAACACTTTCTGGACAAATCGCTAAAAAACCGTCCGGCAAAAATGGTTTTGGGTGGGATAAAATTTTTATTCCCAAGGGATATTCTGTAACGCGAGCATCTCTCAGTGAAGCGGACGATCAAAAAACATATTTAAAACTTAAACCATTTTCTCAGTTGAAAAAATTTTTAAATGAGATCGCAATATAAAACTGGGATTGTAAGAGTTTATAAGTTGACAATCCTTATATTTTTGCTATGATTGCGTCATGAAATATCATGCAACACAAAACCTGCTAGCTCTGCTACTCCTCGTTGAGGAAGGTTTTTGTGTTGGGTAAATGTTTTAAAGATAATATAAGACAAAACATTGATACCGCCTGACACTGTCAGGTTTTTTGTTTGTCTAGACAGATTTTTTATGAAACATCATTTTGTACAAAAATTGCATAAATGGTTGCCGCTCCTGCTGAGCGTATGTTTTTGTGTCGAGTGACGTTTTCACAAAGTTTTGTGGTAATGGAGGCTCGACAGAAATGTTGAGCTTTTTGGTTCGTTAACAACTGAAGGAAAAATAAGATACCTGAAAAATGAAAGGAGTGTGTGAGATGGGAAAGAAAAAAGTTTGGTTGAATGATGTGACATTGCGTGAAGCTGCACAAGTGGATGGTGGTGCAATCACGCCTGCAGATCAAGATGCGTATGTGCGGAAAATCGTACGAGGGGGCATTGATTGTATCGAAATTGGTTTTCCAGGGAGTGCCAAAGGCAATCCGAAGCGATGTCGAGAGATCGTTGATCTGGTACGGAATATGAGATTTGGTCATAAACCGATCCTCTCGGGATTGGCTCGCGCCGTGAAAGAAGACATTGATGCCGTTGCTGATGCTGGGTGTGATATGGTGCATATTTACATACCGGCAAGCGATGAACTCATGTCTGCGCAATTTGACACAAATAAGTATGGCGATACGCCGGAAGGAAAAAGGGTGTGGGCGATCGATACTGCAGTGGCAATGGTGCGTTATGCACGAGAAGTGAAAGGTTTCAAACATGTGCAATTCTCACCGGAAGATTCAGCGCGTGCTGGACGGGAGTATGTGTGCAGAATTACAGAGGCAGTCATTGACGCCGGTGCGACGAGTGTGGACCTACCAGATACAACAGGTTTGAACATCCTTAATGAATATGGGAATTTCATTGCATATGTATTTGCACATGTGCCAAATATTCATAAAGTGCGTGTTGCATGTCATTGTCACAATGACAGTGATCATAGCACAACGAATGCCTTACAAGGAGTTCTTGCGGGCGTTACAGAAGTGCAGGGCACATTCTACGGACTGGGTGAGCGCAGTGGCATGACAAAGTTTGAATCTGTGATCATGAACATGCATACGCGCCAAGACATCTTTGGTGACTATGTGATCCGATTTGATCCTGTGATGGTTGTGGAGATCGTGCACATGATCGCAAATTGTCTTGGTATGCCGGTACCGCGGCATTGGGTTGTTGTGGGAGAACAAAATTGCATATGCAGTTCTGGTACACATCAGGCAATTGAAGAGAAGGCGAAGAAAAATGGTGTAACCGTAAGCCCGTACTATAGTTGGGATCCTGCAAAATATGGACATGTTGGGGTAAAGACTGTGGTGACACAATTTTCAGGTAGAGAGGGTATCTCAGCTAAACTCAAAGAGCTGGGTTTTGCTGTAAAAAAAGATCAACTCATAGAGATCATGGCGGAAATCAAGCGTATTTCTGAGGGTCGTCGAGGCACATCTTTGGGTGATCGGGAAATCGTGGCTGTTGTTACGGATGTGATCAAGGAAGTGCCATGTAGCATTGAAATTATTCATTCAACAATTGTGAGTGGCAAAGGTACAATTCCAACGGCATCTATTATTGCATCATCCGATGGTAGAAAAGAAACTGCTGTGTGTGTCGGCAATGGTCCGGTGAGTGCGGCATTTGATGCAGTTGTTACGATTGCAAAGGAGCTCTTCCCGCAATTGCAAAAATACACGATCGTACAGGAATATTGGCGTCCCATACAGGTGACAAAGGGTGATGAGGCGCTTGGAGATGTGTATGTGCAGCTGAAAATGACGCATAATGTTATTTCCGGTAGGGAGCATATTCACAGCGGACATGCCGTGCACGAAGATTCAATTCATGCAACAGCACAAGCAATTGCAAATGCGATCAGTTGGATGGTTGCATCTATTCAGTAAGTATAAACAAAAGGAGGTTTGTCACAATGACAAACCTCCTTTAAATATTTATATTGAAATATGCAGATATAAGATCAGGGTGTATAATTAAAGACAATTAAATAAAAAATATATGACTAATGATCTTCCACCCGTACCCCAACCGCCAGTAAATAATGTACCACTCACACCTCCTCAACCACCAATGCAAGATGGTAGTGTAAATGTGCCAACCCCTCCATTTCAAACAGAATCTTCTAATATAATGGTAACGGATTCCAAAAAATCCACTTTGAAAGTAGTGGTGATCATTTTGACGATCCTGGGAGTAGCTTTTATAGCTGTTCTCATTTTTGTATTCATGCTATTTTCTAATCGTGATGACAAAGTTGAACAAAAATCGGTGCAAAAAGATATTACTGGATCGATAAATACGGATGTAAATACAAAAGTCAGTGAGGAAAAAAACACGACGCCAACAGATGTTACTGCTACAGCGACGATTGATAATATAAAATGTGATAATGAATATAGCGCTTTGATTGAAGAACATGGGAGAGAATATGGTGAAGAATGTTTGGCAGGTGTCGGTGATATGGAATGTAATAAATCTGAGAAGGCAGACTTAACAAGAAATGTGGTTATGATCATAGATGCCTCGGGAAGTATGGCTGCAAAAATGGGTGGAAAGACAAAAATGGAAGTAGCAAAAACAGCAGCAGATGAATTTGCGAAAGATTTGAGTGAGGATATCAATTTATCCATTGTCACTTATGGACATCAAGGTAATAACAGTGCTGCAGGAAAAGCTACTTCGTGCGCCGGGATAGAAGAGATCTATTGGTTAGGTACTCCAGTAGGAAATGTCATTCATGATAAGATCAGTGCTCTCAAAGCGAACGGCTGGACTCCAATCGGAGGCGCTTTGCAAAAAGCTGAAGATATATTGTCCAAATACCCGTCGACAGAATATAACAACTCAGTCCTACTGATCAGTGATGGTGAGGAAACTTGTAATGGTGATCCGGTCTCAAAGGCTAAGGAGCTAAATTCTTCCAATATCAATGTGGTGGTCAATGTTGTTGGCTTTGATGTGGGCGGAAAAGCTGAATCACAATTGAAAAGCACGGCTGAAAACGGAAAAGGGGCATATTTTTCAGCGCGAAATGCCAGTGAACTAAGTGCGGCTCTCAATAATGTGACGGATTCTTGTCTAAGAAAAGGAAAAAGTGTTGCACAGGTTCAGGCAAATTCCAGTGTACTGATCAATTGTGAAGCAGTCCTGGGAGGGGAATGGACAAGTATGACGTTTGCTATAAACAAGGCTTCTGATGAATGTAGGACATATATCCGCAATAAATATGATGAAAGGTATAATAGTCTTAAGACTCAGTTCAAAGCGCTGGATGCGCAGAATAAAAAGAACTTTAAAGATGCCTATGGAAGTGATAGTGGTTCGAGTAAATAAATGTGTGAGGGCAGTGTGATAAAAAAGCAATCTAAATAAAAACTATGAATCAACAAATCATTGATTATCTACAAAAGAACAAAGAAGCATATACTACAGAATCCCTTGTGCAACAACTGAGAAATGCCGGAAATGCGGAAAGAGATATTCAAGATGCGGTGAATATTGTGTATGGCACGGAAGTTTCACAACAACCAGTCGCACCACAACCAATTCAACCTATCATAACACCAACAAAAAAAACATCTCCCTGGGTGTGGACTATCGGGGGATGTCTCACGCTAGTCCTTCTCGGTTTCATCACTTTGGCTATCATTGGTTGTTTGGGCTATCAGAGGGTTAAAAGTGGTTTGCAAACACAACCGGGTTTACAACCATCTGCATTTCAAGAACATCCAACGCCTGTAGGAAATCCAACGCCTGCAGGTCAATCAACTCCTACAGGGCAGTCTACTCCATCAGGTCAATCAACCCCATCAGGCCAATCAACTCCTGCAGGACAGTCGATCCCCACGGGTCAGTCTACACCTGCAGGACAAGCAGCTCCTGAAGTACAACCATTCAAATAAATTTTCTCTTTGATGTTGTTGGTGATTGTCATGAACATTTCATTGATCATGATTCTTTTCGATACAAAAGAGCTTTCAAAAGTACGCATGCTATAAGATATCTTTTTGCGTTCGCAATTTCTTTGACGAAAAGGTGTTTGGATAATATGATGAAAGCAGAGAAATAATGAATGTTTCGATATGTTTTGCAATACCCATCTTTTTTATAATGCATATAATCATATCCCCGTGAGGGTAATACTTTAGTGTTCACGATTTTTTATTTTTCTTTATTTTAACCATATGAAACAATCACAATTATTTACAAAAACACAAAAATTTGCACCACAAGATGAGGTGAGTAAAAACGCGCAACTTCTTATTCGTGCCGGATTTGTGCACAAAGAAATGGCTGGGGCGTATGAATTTTTGCCTTTAGGTTGGCGTGTAATGAATAAGATCATGAATGTTATCCGTGAAGAGATGAATGCAATCGGATCTCAAGAATTATTCATGACATCGCTTCAACGCAAAGAGGTGTGGGAAGCGTCAGGGCGATGGGATGATGAAGTTTTGGATGTATGGTTTAAGACATGTCTTAAAAACGGCGCAGAGATCGGTTTGGCGACAACACATGAGGAACCGTTGACGGCATTGATGAAAGATTACATTTCGTCGTATAAAGATCTGCCATTTAGTGCATATCAATTTCAAACAAAATTTCGCAATGAAGTGCGGGCTAAAAGTGGCATTATGCGTGGACGTGAATTCATTATGAAAGACGCATATTCTTTTTGTGCATCACAGGAAGAGCATGATGTATTTTATGAAAAAGCAAAACAGGCATATATAAATATCTTCCGGCGCTTAGGCATTGGTGATCAGACGTTCATGACCTTTGCAAGTGGTGGGTCATTCAGTAAATATTCTCATGAATTTCAGACGATCTGTGATGCTGGTGAAGATATTATCTATGTTAGTGAAGAGAAAAATATTGCAATCAACAAAGAGGTATATACTGACGAAGTTTTGGCAGATCTTGGTGTAACAAAAGAATCTTTGATGGAAAAAAAGGCGGCGGAAGTGGGAAATATTTTTTCACTTGGCACAAAATTCAGTGATGCACTTGATCTGACATACGATGCAAATGATGGCACAAAACAAAAAGTTATTATGGGCTCATATGGCATCGGTCCTGCACGTGTTATGGGCGTCGTGACCGAATTGCTTTCGGATGATAAGGGATTGGTGTGGCCGGACGTTATTGCGCCATTCACTGTGCATTTGCTCAGTCTTGAACAAAATGAGGCGACTCAAAAGATCCATGATCAATTGACGGATTCCGGTATAGATGTGCTTTTTGATGATCGTGAAGTACGTGCAGGAGAAAAATTTGCTGATGCGGAATTGATTGGGTGTCCATATCGCGTGGTTGTGAGTAAAAAATCTCTCGAAAAAGGTGGTGTTGAAATGCAGCGTCGTACAGAAGTGCAGAACGAGATCATATCGGTGGAAACATTGATCGATACATTATTGAAAGGATAAATTTATATATTTATTTAGTTATGATCATTGGTTTTTCATGTGGAGTTTTCCATCAATTGCAAAATAATAGTAATGAGAGATTCTCCGAAGGGTTGATGCAAAGATTTCACAATGCCAATGCAAATGCAGTTGAGCTCATGTGTCATACTGTGGAGCATTTTACGTATCTATCAAATGGATCACATACACACATTGATCAATTCGAACATATTTCTATGCATGCGCCGGCAATCGCTTATGATGACGATGTGATGTCACATGAAATACTGCAGAAAATGGAGATGCTGTGTAAAAAATTCTCCATTAAATATATAGTCTTTCATCCTGACGCGGTTAAAAACTGGAATGTTGTCGCACAATATCAAAAAATTCCGATTGCAATCGAAAATATGGATGAGCGTAAAAGATCATTTAGAAATTTTGACGATATAAAAAACTTATTGGAAAAATATTCATTTGGACTTGTAATTGATCTGCAACATTGTTTTGCCAACGATCAAACCATGCAACTTGCGCGAGATCTCCACTGCACATTTTTGGAGCGAATCGTTGGATATCATATTAGCGGATATGATGCTAAACTTTTGCATATACCGCTTTTTCAGACAAAGCAGGACATGATCATTCGTGAGTTGAAATGTGCGGATGTGCCGATCATTATAGAGAGCTCATTTAAAGGGTATGGTGATGAAGTAGAGGAAAAACAATATATCATGGATCGCTTATAAATATTTTGAGAATTTTTTTCAATGGTCTGTGTTACGGTAATCCATGTTGTAAATAGTTTTGTAATAAATATTAGAATATGCAAATTGAACTGCTATTGAAAGAAAAAAATGTTGAGCTCGTATTACGGGACAATGATCATGAGGTTGATCATATACAGTGGACAGATGAAAATGATCTGTTGGAAAGATTTTTTCCGGCAATTGATGATTTGCTTACACATAACAATCTTGTTGTTGGTGATGTGAGCGACTTTGTGCTTGTGGCAGATATTCCCAAAGGATACACAACAGCACGTATTGCACGCACGATCATCAAGACACTTAATTTTGCACGACATGCATAGGCATGGTATGATGGGAGAAATCATTTTTCTTGTTCAGTGGAGAAGTGATAAAATATAGTAATAAATAATATAATTTGTAATCACAAAATAATGTCAGAAGAAAAAAAGACAGAAGAAGTGACGGAGGAAAAAAAAGCTCCGGAAGAAGAAAAGAATACCTGCGAAGGTAATACATGTAAAGATGGTACCTGTAAAGACGGTGTGTGTGAAAGTGGTACGTGCGAAAGTAGTGTATGCGGTGATATGTGTTGCGGACAAGGCGGTAAGCGTATTTTTATTTGGCTTGTCATTGTTGTGTTGGTGGTAGGGGCGATTGCATATTTTCAAATGCAGAAGCGTAATACAGCTGGAGAGGAGCGACCTGTAAGCGAAAAAGTATCAGAACAAGTTAAAAAGAGCGCAATGGATCTGATCAATGGGGAATTAGTTCCTGAAGGTACAAAAGTAGAAATTGGTAATATAACAGAGGAAAGCGGTCTTTATAAAATGATCATTACTGTGGAGGGTCAAGAAGTGACGTCATATATGTCAAAGGATATGACCAAGTTCATCCCACAATTGATTGATACAAAGGAATTGGCAGAATCAAAGGCGGAAGAGGAAGCAGCACAAGCTGAAGCTGCAGAAGTAAAAGTAAAATCAGATAAACCGGAAGTAGAGGTTTTCGTAATGAGTCATTGCCCATATGGTACACAGATCGAAAGAGGTGTTCTGCCTGTACTTAAAGCACTTGGTACAGCTGTGAACTCAAAAATTAAATTCGTGGATTATGCAATGCACGGAGATAAAGAGGTAAAGGAACAATTACGTCAATATTGTATTCAAGAAAAAGAACCGCAGAAATTCTATGCATATCTTGATTGTTTTTTGGCAAGTGCATCCGGTAGTGAGGCAGAGTCAAAAACATGTTTGGCAACAGCACAGATCAATCAAACATTGATGACACAATGTGTTGCTCAGACAGATCAACAATTTAAAGTTACAGCTTTGCTCAATGATAAGTCATCATGGGTAAGTGGACAGTTCCCACAATTCAATATCTCAAAAGAAGATAACGAAAAATATGGTGTACAAGGATCTCCAACCCTTGTCATTAATGGTGAAATGATCCAAGCTGGTCGCGATAGCGCAAGCTTGATGAAGGCAATTTGTTCAGCGTTCAATACACCGCCAGCAGCATGCCAAACAGAAATGTCTGCTGAAGCACCAGCCCCAGGATTCGGAACGACTGCGGCAGCAGCTACTAATGCAGATGCAAGCGCAGGTTGTGGTGCATAGGTTTTTTGTATAAAAATTTTTGCAGACGGTATTCAAAAAATCCCCAGTTTTAATGGGGATTTTTGCTTGTTGTGGATAAGTTGTGGATAATCTATTGATGGGTGACAATATTTTGTAGTTTACGATCCAAAAACATAGTTGACAACTTATTTTTTTTCTGCTATGATTCCCGATACGGAAAATAATCCACTTTAATGGTACGGGTTTTTTGTTGAAAAACAGGGAATTTCGTGTCAAATTGGATGCATCACATCGGACATTTTTGTGCGACAATTAAATAGTTAATCATTCAAAACTCCATCAGAAAGATGTTTCTCATGCTTTCAAGACGTTGAACAAAGTAGAGAATATCGAGATGATGGGAGGTCTTTTTATGGTTGAAAACAAGAAAATGAAGGTAAAGGGGAAATTCAGCGCCTCTTCATCGCTTGCAAAGCGAAAGTTTTTCAAGAAACAATTGGCTGTGTCATTACCAAATCTTATTGAGGCACAGACCGCTTCATACGAATGGTTTTTAGAGAAAGGATTGCAGGAATTATTGGATGAAGTAAATCCAATTGTGGATTTTGCAGGGAAAGAAATGGAACTTTCCTTATCCAATTATTTTTTGGATGAACCGAAGTACGATGAACTGACATCTCGTGCAAAAAACATTTCTTATGAAGCACCGCTTCGCGCGAATGCAAAGCTTGTATTTAAAAAGACCGGAGAAGTAAAAGAACAAGAGATCTATTTTGGCGAATTCCCGATCATGACCGATCGTGGAACGTTTATTATCAATGGTGTAGAACGCGTGATCGTTTCACAACTCATTCGCTCCCCCGGCGTGTTCTTTACGATGGAATATATCAAGGGTCGCAAATTTTTTGGTGCGAAGATCATTCCAAATCGTGGTGCATGGTTGGAACTTGAGACAGATCGTGACGGTGTGATCTATGTAAAGATCGATCGCAAACGTAAATTGCCTGTAACGGCGCTATTGCGTGCTTTTGGATTTGGAAGCGATGATCAGATCCGCGCACTTTTTGCGGAGGGTGTTGAGGTGATTGATGCAGATCATATTGGTGAAACACTTGCAAAAGATATTACAACTTCACAGGGTGAAGGATATAAAGAAGTGTACAAACGTGTACGACCGGGAGATCTTGCAACAGAAGAAAATGCAAAGCAAATGATCGATGCAATGTTTTTCAATTTTGATCGTTATGATTTTGGTGCAGTGGGACGTTATCGTTTGAATCAACGATTAAAACTTGACCGCTCTAATAATCCAGAAAATCGTATTTTGAATGTTGAAGATTTTGTGCTTATCATCAAAGAGATCATTCGCATGAACAATAATCCACAAGCTCAAGCAGACGATATTGATCATTTGGGTAATCGTCGCGTACGCGGTGTGGGTGAACTTATTCAAAATAAAATGCGCATTGGTTTTGCACGTATGGCACGTAATGTTAAAGATCGCATGAGCACGTGTGATGTGGATACTGTGGTGCCTGGGCAAATTATCAATTCGCGACCAGTTGCTGCTGCAATTAAGGAATTTTTCTCCAGTTCACAACTCTCTCAGTTTATGGATCAGGTGAATCCTCTTGCTGAGTTGGAACATAAACGTCGTTTAAGTGCCCTCGGACCAGGTGGTTTGACACGTGAACGCGCAGGTTTTGAAGTGCGTGATGTGCATCACTCGCATTATGGACGTATTTGTCCTGTGGAAACTCCTGAGGGACCAAATATCGGTCTTGTGGGTCATTTGGCGACATATGCACGCATCAATGAATATGGATTTCTAGAGACGCCATATTTGAAGGTGGCTCAGGAAGTAGCAAATAATGCAGAGGCACTTGAGGGGCGTATTTTGACTGAAAAAATTGGAAGTTTTGCCATAGGAACGAAAATTGATGCAACGAGCGCAAAGCAAATTGCAAAAGAGAAAAAAGAAATGATCGGTGTTGTACCGTTTGTTACGGATAAAATTGATTATATCAACGCAACAGTGGAAGATCGTTTGACCGTTGCGCATGGTGGTACAAAACTTGATGAAAATCGTAATATCGTGGAAAAGATGGTTGAAGCTCGCGTAAGCGGTCAGCCGGACATGGTGAACGTGACAGATGTGGATTATATTGATGTTTCACCAAAGCAATGTATTTCTGTGGCAACAGCACTCATTCCTTTTTTGGAGCATGATGATGCAAACCGCGCCCTCATGGGTTCGAACATGCAACGTCAGGCAGTATCATGTGTGAAACCGGAAGCCCCATTAGTTGGTACTGGTATTGAAGATAAGGCAGCGGCTGATTCCGGTCAGGCTGTGATCGCAAAAAGTGCGGGAACGGTTATTGCGGTGGATGGAAATAAAATTGTGGTTGAGGAAGATGCTCCAGCAGGTGCGAAGAAAAAAACGTACAAGAGAGAATACATGCTTCACACATTTATGAAATCCAATGCATTCACGTCAATGAATCAGGTGCCACGTGTGGCAAAGGGAGATGTGATCAAAAAAGGACAGTTGCTTGCAGATGGATCATCAACTGACCACGGTGAACTTGCACTTGGACAAAATATGCTTGTGGCTTTTGTGCCATGGGAGGGATTCAATTTCGAGGATGCGATCATTATTTCAGAAAAAGTTTTACAAGATGATCGTTACAGTTCGATTCATATTGAAGATTTTACATTGGATGTGCGTGATACAAAGCTCGGACCCGAGGTTGTTACGCGTGATATTCCAAACATCGGTGAAGATCGTTTGAAAAATTTGGATGAGACAGGTATTGTGCGTATTGGTGCAGAAGTATCATCTGGGGATATCTTGATCGGTAAAATTACACCAAAAGGTGAGGGTGATCTTACAGCAGAGGAACGTCTCCTGCGTGCGATCTTTGGTGAAAAATCACGCGATGTGAAAGATTCATCCCTCTACTTACCGCATGGTGAGCATGGAAAGGTTGTGGACATTAAGGTGTTCACACGTGATCAAGGTGATCGTTTGCCAACGGGAGTAAGTCAACAAATTCAAATTTCTGTAGCACAATTACGTAAGATCGCAGTGGGTGATAAGCTCGCAGGTCGTCATGGAAATAAGGGCGTGATTTCTCGTATCGCACCGGTAGAAGATATGCCATATTTACCAGACGGCACACCGGTAGATGTGATCTTGAACCCGTTGGGTGTAGCTAGCCGTATGAATATTGGTCAGATCCTGGAAACGCATCTTGGGTGGGCAGCGCGCGCACATGGGTATACAGCAGCAACGCCGGCACTTGATGGTGTGTCTGAAGCGGATATCAAAGCGGAACTCAAATCTGCAGGACTGCCAGAGAGCGGAAAGATCAAACTTGTGGATGGAAAAACAGGACGACCATTTGATAATGAATCAACGGTTGGTGTGATGTATATTATGAAGCTAAACCATTTAGTTGATGATAAGTTGCATATGCGTTCAATTGGACCATACTCACTTATCACACAGCAGCCACTTGGCGGTAAAGCACAGTTTGGTGGACAGCGTTTTGGAGAAATGGAAGTATGGGCTTTGGAAGGTTATGGTGCAGCTCATACATTGCAAGAAATGTTGACGATCAAATCTGATGATGTACTCGGACGCTCAAAAGCATACGAGGCGATTATCAAAGGTGAAGAGATCAAGAGTCCAAATCTTCCCGCATCATTTCATGTTCTAGTGAATGAATTAAAGGGCTTGTGTTTGGATGTGGAACTCATCGGACAGAGAGTCGAGTCAGATGAGAAGGGCGCACGAGATGCAGAAGGAGAAAAATAATGCATCAATGTATTAAATCTAAACTTTATCAAACATATGGAAAATGTAACAAAAGTAAGTGATTTCGATAGCGTCCGACTCCGTCTTGCAAGTCCAGAAAATATTCTTGAGTGGTCACATGGTGAGATCACAAAACCAGAAACAATCAATTATCGTACGCAACGTTACGAAATGGATGGTTTGTTCTGCGAGCGCATTTTTGGTCCATCAAAGGATTGGGAATGTTATTGTGGAAAATATAAGCGTATTCGTTATAAGGGAATCACCTGTGATAAATGTGGTGTAGAAGTGACGCGATCGATCATTCGTCGTGAACGTATGGGGCATATTCAACTTGCCGTACCTGTATCACACATTTGGTTCTTGCGAGGCGTGCCAAGTAAGATCGGTCTTGCACTTGGACTTTCTCCGCAGGCATTGGAAAAAGTGATTTATTTTTCGTCATATATTGTGACAGATGTGGATAATGACGCGCGTGAAAAAGCGATGGAGAATCTTGAAAGTGAATTCAAACATAAGCAAAAAGATCTGAAAGCAAGTGGCGATGATGAACGTATGCAAGAACTTAAAAAACAGTTCCGCAACAAACGTGACGCACTGCGTAACCTTGCACTCTATCAAATTTTGAGTGAGGTGGAATATTTCAATCTTTCTACAAGCTTTGGACAGGTGTTCACAGCCGGTATCGGTGCAGAAGCAGTGCGTGATATTTTGGTGGATATGAATGTTGAGGGAATGATGAAATTACTCGCATCACAACTTGATGACGCAGATTCCATTCTCAAGAAAAAAATTCTCAAACGTATCAAATTTTTTCAAGGTATCAAAAAAGCCCACATTAATTTGGAATGGATGTTGCCAACTGTTATTCCAGTAATTCCACCAGATCTTCGCCCGATGGTTGCTTTGGATGGTGGTCGTTTTGCAACATCAGATCTCAATGACTTATATCGTCGTATCATCAATCGTAATAATCGTTTGAAGAAGTTGCTCGAATTACGTGCACCTGAGGTTATTACGCGTAATGAAAAACGTATGCTGCAAGAAGCAGTTGATGCGCTATTTGATAACTCGGCAAGACGTGGACAAGCGTCTGTTGCGGCATCAACCGGACAGCGACGTCCGTTACGTTCTCTCGCAGATTCTCTCAAAGGAAAGCAGGGACGTTTCCGTCAAAACCTTTTGGGTAAGCGCGTTGATTATTCCGGACGTAGCGTAATCGTAATCGGTCCGCAGCTCAAGCTTCATCAAGCTGGTTTGCCAAAACGCATGGCATTGGAGCTTTTCAAGCCATTTATCATCAATAAATTGATCGAACGTGAGTATGCGCACAATGTGCGTACAGCGGGTCGTATGGTGGACAATGAAACAGAAGAAGCTTATGAAATTTTGGATGATATCATTTCGCATCACTATGTCATGCTTAACCGTGCACCAACCCTTCACCGTTTGTCTATTCAGTCATTCCAACCTGTTTTGATCGAAGGTAAAGCAATTCAGTTACATCCAATGGTATGTGCAGCATTTAATGCTGACTTCGATGGAGATCAGATGGCTGTACATGTACCATTGACAGACAAGGCTCGTGAGGAAAGCGCAAATATCATGCTTTCATCGAAGAACTTGATCAAGCCAGCTAGCGGTGAGCCAATCACCACACCGTCTTTGGATCTTGTATTGGGCATCTATTATCTTACACATATCCGTCCAGGCGCAAAGGGTGAAGGAAAGATCTTTGCAAGTGTTGATGAAGCAATTCTCGCATATCAATGTGATGCAATTGCGGTCAATGCCGAGATCACAATGCTTTATGAAGGTAAAGTGTACAAAACATCAGTTGGACGAGGTATGTTCAATGATATTTTGCCGCAGTCAATGCGATTCTTAAATCAAGAGATGACAAAGAAAGAATTGAAAGATGCTGTTGCAAAAATGATCGAGACAGTTGGGCAAGAAGAAACAGCTGCATTTATCGATCGTGTAAAGAACCTTGGCTTCAAGAATGTGACACTCTCTGGTATCAGCTGGGGCATGGATGATCTTGCAGTGCCTGTGGAAAAGAAGGCTATTCTTGCGGATGCACAGAAAAAAGTTGAAGATGTCAAAGAAAGTTTCAACATGGGACTTTTGACAAATGAAGAGCGTAAGAATCGTACAATTGATATTTGGAATAAGGCAAAAGATGATATTACAGATGTTGTGCGTGCAGGTTTGGACAAAGAAGGTCCTGTGTATTCCATGGTGTATTCCAAAGCTCGTGGTAGCGAATCTGTTGTGGTACAGATGACCGGTATGAAGGGTCTTATGGCTGGTGCAACAGGTGAGACATTGGAATTGCCTGTGCGCAGCTCATACAAAGAAGGTCTTGATGTGTTGGAGTACTTTATTTCTACGCATGGAGCACGTAAAGGTATGGCTGATACAGCACTTCGTACGGCAACTGCCGGATACCTTACGCGTCGTTTGGTTGACGTGGCACAGGACGTGATCGTCACGGAAGAGAACTGTGGAGATCGTACAGGTGGATATGTCTATCGTGAAGATTCAGATCGCATTGGTATTGTTTTTGCATCACGGGTAGAAGGACGTACATCTGCTGGTGCGATCAAGCATCCAAAAACAGATAAGGTAATTGTAGAATCTGGTGTATTGATCGACAAAAAACAAGCACAAGAGATCGATAAATCTGGTGTGGATAAGGTAAAAATTCGTACTGCAACATCTTGTAAAACACTTCGCGGTATTTGCCAAAAATGTTATGGTGTTGATCTTGGACGTAAAGACTTGGTGGCACTTGGACAAGCTGTGGGAACGGTTGCGGCACAAGCGATTGGTGAGCCTGGTACACAGTTGACAATGCGTACCTTCCACATCGGAGGTGTTGCGGGATCTGATATCACACAAGGTTTGCCTCGTGTAGAAGAAATTTTTGAAGCACGTACGCCAAAAGGTGAGTCTGTCATTTCTGAGATCGATGGTTCAGTTGTTGAAGTTGAAGATGCTGGCGGCAAAACTGTGACGATCGTGATCGAAAAAGAAGGAAAGCGCAAACAGCAAAAGAAATATAATGTGCCATCGAATTCAACGATCAATGTAAAGAAGGGTGATCTTGTTGCAAAAGGTACACAACTTAATGATGGTCATATTGATCTCAAAAAGTTGTATGAGACAATGGGCAAAGAAGATGTGCATCGTTACATTGTGCGCGAGATCCAAGAGATCTATGCATCACAAGGTGAGGGTATCAATGATAAGCATGTTGAGATCATCATTCGACAAATGTTCTCTCGTATTCGTATTACAGAGGCTGGCGATACAACTCTCATTCCAGGTGAAATTGTGGAAATGAGCGAATTCAATGATGCAAATATTGAGGCACAAGAGCAAAAGGGTAGAGATGCTGAAGGTGAACCTATGATCCTCGGTATTACCAAAGTTGCTCTTTCTACTGAATCTTTCTTATCAGCAGCATCTTTCCAAGAGACTGCACGCGTACTTATAAACGCAGCAATTACTGGAAAGAAAGATCATCTCCGCGGTCTCAAAGAAAATGTGATTATCGGACGATTGATCCCAGCTGGAACTGGATTCCGCCAAGGGAAGAAATAAATTATTATTTCTCTTGAGCACATGTGAAAAACCACCCGTTTAGAGCGGGTGGTTTTTTGTTTGTTATGATAGATGCAAAAAAAATCACAAAAAAAATCACTGTCATTTCGACCGAAGTGGAGGAATCTCGCGTTGACACATAAGGTATATTTTATAAGTTTTTCAAGATCGGATGTTTGATTTTTTTACAAAATAATCACTTTTCTCTATACTGAAAGGTAGTAAGTTGCTACATGTGAGCGAGTGACGAAAAACCACACTGATAGTGTTTGGCAAAGAAAGTTCTGCCATTCGGTAGCGCATCCAGTGCTCTCGTAGCAAAAATCCCCACAAGAGAAATCTTTGTGGGGATCATTATTTATTTTTTATATTGCACTATATCTTTCAAAAATCCTTCGATCAAAAGATCGTGCGCGTTTGGCAGTGTAATACCGCGACTCATGAGATATTCTAGTTGATCATAGTCAAGCGGGGTTGTCTGAGAAGTGTGTGTGCAATGGACGTCATGTGGAGCAATTTCCAATTGAGGCATGCTGATCATGTGTGCCGATGGAGATAAGAGAATGTTTTTGTTTTTAAAGTCGGCTGTTGTTTCAGTAGCATCTTTTTCCACATGAATTTTTCCGCATACTTGTAATTGTGCCGAGTCTTTCAAAACGCTCTTTATCAATGCAAAACTTTTTGCACGAGGCGCTGTGTGAATTTGTGCGATAGTTACTGTGAACTGGTCAGTCTCCTTTCCACGGTAAAGCCCGTAGATCTCAACGTCTGCTTGTTCTGTGGCGATTGTAAAAGACAATTCTGCGCTGATATTTTCAAAATAAAAAATATGTTTACCTGGAGTGGTAATTGTGTAATCTTTTATACTGTTCTCTGTGATATGCGTATACATAATTTATCTGACGAAACGTTCCATTTCTAAATTAATTAGGCGATAGAGTTCCACGGAATATTCGAGAGGAATCTCCTTGGTAATTTCTTCAATAAATCCATTCACCATCATACTACGTGCTTGCGTCTCTGTAAGTCCGCGGGACATGGCATAAAATAATTTTTCTTTATCAAGACATTCGATACTTGCCTCGTGCGAAACTTTTGCTGAATTGTTTTGAATGTCCATCGTTGGATATGTGTTTGATCGTGAAAGATCATCAAGGAGCATTGCGTCACACTGCGTATAGCTTTTTACATCATGTGCTTTTTTTGCAACTGTGATCAATCCGCGATAAGTGGATATGCCACCACCGAGAGAGATGGATTTGGAAATGATGTGTGACGTGGTATGCGATGCAAGGTGCATCATTTTTGCACCCGCATCGATTGTCTGTTCTGTGTTTGCCAGCGCCATAGAGATCACGCTACCACGCGCATTTTTTCCTGTGAGGAGAACGGTGGGATATTTCATAGTTGTGCCGGATCCGAGATTGCAATCGATCCATTCCATTGTGGCACCTTCCTCTGCTCTTGCGCGTTTGGTGACAAGGTTAGAAATATTTTTACTCCAGTTTTGAATTGTTGTATAGCGGATCCTTGCATTTTTGAGAGCAAATATTTCCACCACAGCCGCATGAAGTGATTGTGTAGAATATGCTGGGGCTGTGCAACCTTCAATATAATGTACAGATGAGCCTTCATCGGCAATGATGAGCGTGCGTTCAAATTGTCCAAAACGTTCTGCATTTATACGAAAATATGCTTGCAAAGGAAGTTTGACATGTACATTTTTTGGGATATAAATAAATGATCCGCCAGACCATACAGCGGAATTTAGTGCAGCAAATTTATTATCTGTCGGAGGAATGAGCTTACCAAAATATTTTTTTACAATATCTGGATATGTGCGTACGGCACTATCCATGTCACAAAAGATCACGCCCTGTTCTGTCAGTTCTTTGTGTATGGATTCATAGATCACTTCGCTTTCATATTGTGCACTTACTCCGGCGAGCCAGTTCTTTTCGTGTTCAGGTACTCCGATGCGATCATACGTTTCTTTGATCTCCTGTGGTAAGTCATTCCAATTTGCAGATTTTTTGTCTGTGGCACGAAGAAAATATACTATATCGTCAAAATTAATTTTGGATAAATCAGGCCCCCATGAAGGAAGGTCTTTTTTTGTAAAAATATCATATGCTTTCAATCGAAAGCCTTGCATCCATTTGTTCTCATTTTTGTAATCACTGATCGTACGTACGATGTCTGCATTGATACCACGCCTCGCTTTTGTTACAGAAATCTCCGGCATGGAAAAATCATGCTTTTGCGCAAATGTTGGATCTATATTGTTTTGCCTAGGATGATCTGACATAGTTATTTCTGGTAACCCTCATTCTCGATCTTCTCTGCAAGTGAGGCATTTCCATGTTCAGTAATTATGCCGTTTTGCATCACAAGAACCTCATCAACGGGGAGTTGTGAGAGAATACGATTATAATGTGTGATAATAATAAATGTCTTCTGTGAGTCAGTGTCTTTCATTTGTGCGATAAATGCAGAAATTTTTATGAGAGCATCTATATCCACACCAGTGTCGATCTCATCTAAAAAAATATATTTTGGATCAAGGATCCCAGCTTGAAGCATTTCCATCTTTTTGCGTTCACCACCGCTAAAATCTTCATTGAGGGATCGTGTGAGAAGCTCTTTTTTTATCTCCAGATTACATGCCATTTTATTGATCTTTTCCAAAAGAACCTCGCTTGTGACAATGTCACGTGAAATTGCCGTGCGGAGCAGTTGTTGCACGGTTACGCCAGGAATTGCGAGCGGAGATTGTGGCGCTAAAAAGATCCCCATATGCGCGCGTTCGTGTGGAGGAAGTTTTGTGATATTTTTTTTATGTAAGGTGATATTGCCGGAAATAACGTCAAATGCCGGGTCGCCCATGATCGTTTTTGCAAAGGTGCTTTTCCCAGAGCCATTGACGCCCATAATGGCATAGATCTTGCCAGGTAAAAAATCAAAAGAAATATCGTGGAGAATTTCTTTATGTGCTGTTTTAACAGTAATTTTTTGAATAGAAAGCATAGATTTATTCTTTGAATCCCTTTTTATGTCAGAGGTAAAATTGATCTAAAGATCAGGTTCTTTGACTAATGGGGATGTAAATGTAGAAACGTGGATTAGGTGTACAATTTGTGACTCCATTAAAGACTAATTCTCAGAAAAAAGAAAATAGTATATGTACTTGTGGAGCCCATATCGTACGATATAGGGCGGAGGCGGAGGGATTCGAACCCCCGGTCCCCGTGAAGGGACTTCGGTTTTCAAGACCGATGCGTTCAACCGCTCTGCCACGCCTCCAGGATTTTTTTAATTTACAATTACTGTATAAATGTAGGATAATTAAGCGGTTTTTTCTGCATTTGATACAGCACTTATCATAGCAGGTGGTGGGGAATTTGTAAATATGGTATGATGTACATGTGAAAATAAAAAACCATTATGAAAATGAATCTACGTGAAAACAAGATTGATAAGTTTTCTGCTCCAAAGAAAAAGAATTTTTTTGGTTTTTTGAAAAAAGGGCAAGAGCCAAAAAAGATCGAACCGGCAAAAAAAATACAGCAAATTTCTGCACCAGAGCAACCACAACTTTTAAAATCAGCACATGTTGATCGATTGGATTTGCCACAAAAAAAACAGTGGGTGCGCAAAGAGACTGAGAGATCAGTTGTAAAAGAGCTTTTGGACTTTCAAGAAAATCATCAGCATATTGAAGAGCATTCCCGATACATCAAAGAATCTCCAGATGATGTTTTGGCACATTGGCGCGGTCCGGAATTTGAACATTACCCACGTGATCGACAATGGTATGTGGGAGCAGCATTGATCCTTTGTGCAATCATTGTGTATGCGATCTTTACGGACAGTATTATCATGGCAATTGTTTTTATCCTTGTAGGACTTACGGGATATTTGCTTTTGTCACGACCGCAGAAGGTGATCGATTTCGCAATTACATACGACGGTGTTTTGGTGGGTGATGAGATGTATAAGTATGATGAGATCAAATCATTTTGGATCTTTTATGAACCACCACACACACGCGTGATCAGTTTGCATATGAGAGGTCATTTTCGTCCATATCTGCATATCCCACTACATCAGATCGATCCGGTAATTGTACTTGAGGACCTCAGACAATTTATTCCAGAGATCAAGCAGGAGCAGGGATTCATTGATATCTTTGAAAGGCTGTTGAGAATGTAGATTTAAAAGCATATTTTGCTTACGTTGACTTTTTCGTTATTTTCGTGTAGAATGACTCTTGTTACGTTTTTTGTTATGTAATGTCCTTGTAGCTCAGTGGATAGAGCGTTTGGTTGCGGTCCAAAAGGTCGTAGGTTCAACTCCTACCAAGGACACAGAGAAAGAAATCTGAAGAATAGTAGGTTTTTTGTTTCTTATAAAAACTTATTGAAATCAAATAATATCTCGGCAGGCAGGCCGCCTACCAAGGACACAGAGAAAAAATTTCCCGTGGAAGCGGGATTTTTTTGTGGATTTTTTACTTGATTTCCTATTTTAATGATGGTACACTGGTTCTTGTACACAATGTGAATCATGGAGAGGTGCCAGAGAGGCCGAATGGGGCACACTGCTAATGTGTTAGCTGGGTCAAACCGGCTCGAGGGTTCGAATCCCTCCCTCTCCGCAGTACTGAAAAATCGTTCTTATTCTCTGTCTTCGCAATCATGTTATATGCATGATCGAAGCTTAGTTGAGCGATTTTTTCGTTTTTGATCGTAGCGTTCCAAAGTAAGATTTCAAGCTTTTCTTTCTTTTTGATTTGATCGGATGCTAAAAACTCTTTTTTGGCTCTGGAAGCGGTTAAAAAGATGTTTTTCTGTTGTTCCAAAGTTGATGCCTCAACATCCATGATCTTTTGCATTTTTGCTATTTGCGCTTTGAGATCAATTTCTTGCTTGCTGTATTCACGTTCTTTTTCCGTGTAAGCGTCTTTTTTGACTGTACCGGAGCAAAGTACTTCCAAAAGGTTCTTTTGCTTTGTAGTGACCAATTTTAGCTCATCCAAGAGCGCATCTAGGGCATTTTGCTTGTATGATTGTGCTTTGTCCAGATCCTCCTTATCTGCCAAATACATGAAATGCACAAAATCCTCATTGAACTCTAAGCGATCAAACGTAGAAGCGAGTAGTTTTTCAATCTTTTCTTCACGCAGATATTTCTTGTGTTGATCACAATTGCCTTTGCCGTTTGTGCAATAGTAATATACGTAGCCTTTTTTGGTTGTTGCCGTCAAAGCACACCCACATTCTTCACATTTCAAAAATCCACGATACACAAAATCATGTGTTTGTCTTTTGGCTTTACCTTTACCAGACATCACAACTTGCACACGATCAAAAAGTTCTTTGTTAATTAAAGGTTCATGTTTGCCAAGATAATATTCACCATGCATGTGCATGACGCCATAGTAGAACGTATTTCTCAAGATCTCATTTAATTTGCTCTTGTGATACTTATTACCACCACGAGAACGAAAACCCTCCTCATACAATTGCGAAGCAAGATCTTTCAAACTGATATTGCCAACCGCATACAACACAAAAGCACGTTCAACAAAATGTGCCTTTTTCTTATCAATGGTAATTTTTTCATTTCTGTTCTTGTAGCCAATCGGTGCATAGTTCGGCCAAATGCCTTTTTCCAATTTTGATTTGATGCCACGTTTTACATTGGTACTCAGATCACGGCTGTATTGATTGGCCATGCCGGTGAGCAGGGCAAAGACAATGGCGTTATCTTCCGGACGATGTGTGCCATCAGATGTCACAATTTCTTTGATCGTTTCACTTTGAAGCATCCACTGCACACGGCCAGCATCAAGGGGATTGCGGGCAATGCGATCAAGTTTCCACACAAGCAATCCGTCAGCTTTGCCAGATTCAATGAACTTGAGCATCTTTTCAAAAACCAAACGCCCGGGAGCTTTTGCCGATTTTGATTCTGAAAACACCTCCACAACATCTAAATCCCGATCTTTTGCAAGACGATTTAAATAGTTGATCTGATCATCAATTGATTGAATTTGCCGATCTTCACTCTCCGTGGACTTGCGGGCATAGATGATGTATTTCATAGTTTTGTAATTAGTTAATCATTTTAACCCGATTCTTTTTCAAAATGCAAATGTTGATGAGGAAAGTAGAAATCCACAATATGCACACGACCGATGAACGTATCAAATTCATACTCTGCAAAAAGTTCAAATGAGGGATTCTTTTTGAGTATGTTCATGGCAAAATCATATGCTTCATAAATGCCTTTTACTACCTCGGACTTGAGTAAGTTACGGGAGATCAAATAGCTTTTACGTCCAACTTTTACAAGCGCATCTTTGGTCATGTACTTTGTGACATAGTTTACAAGTTTTACAGGTTTGCCATACGTCTTTTGTTTGAACACAAGACCATGCGACCAAATCTTATTCACATACTTTTCACTGATGTTTCTCTTATCAACCAAAATATGATAATGAATTGGGCCATGTTCAAGACCATATTTGTATTTTCGTTTTAATTGTTCTTCTGCCACTGCAATATATCTAATATCAGGATATTTCTTGCGCAGTTCTTTGATGAACAGATCAAAATGACGTAATGATTCATCATATTTGCATACGTTCATGCCATCATCTTCATAAGTCAATGTGAGAAAAGAAGACCCATTCACAAAATTATTCCAAATATGTTCACGGACTTTTGATCGTGATCTGGCTAAAGATGATTCAAATCTGCCATTATCCATTTTCTTATTTTCTCTTTTCTTTCTTGTTTTTGGTAGTCCATTGATGTAATCGCCGACAGGTTTTACCTCAACCATACGAAGCATAGGACCAGATTTTACAGCTTTGGCATATTGTACATTCTCTCTACAAAAATTAATTCTCTCCATATATGTTATTTAATATTATGATAAGTGTTATGTTAGCAAGGCGCCCCTTCGGGGCTGGCCGTGCCCTCCGCCGAGGGCGGAGCGCCCGTCCCATCCCGTGAAGCGAACGACCTGTACAATCTCGCCATAGACGCCAAATACAGGTCAGCTTCTTCATCGGAGATCACCAAATCATGACGTTCTTTGCAGTACGCCCTAAATTGATTTCTCAAGTTTTCACTGTATTGGTATGGCATGAAAAAACACGCTATATGAATTACAGCGTGAGTATACAAAAACATGATTAACTACAATTGTAGTCAATTTTTACTAGAAGAGTTTTTTGGCTTATTTAAGATATTTTTGATTGATCGTGACAAACCCGCTATTGCTGTAATTCGGCACAAGAAAATCACAGATCACACCATTTGTCGCGTCCTTTATTTTCACATTGATGCGATCACATGCACTACTGAATGGCGCATGAGCGCTCTTCATTTTTGGATTGTATGTGTGACCGGTCAGCAGTTCGGCAAATTCTGCATAATCAAATTCACGAGAAAGATCATCAACATTTTCAATGAAGATGAATTTCATAATCTCATGCTCTTTGTTGTTTATAATTATTTTAGCAATCTGAATATCATATCCGCCAATGGTCAAAATACTTTTTTTAGCATCAAAAGATTTGTAGATCAGTGGTTCATCATTTTCTTGCTCTTGTTCATTAGATTCTTCAAGTTCAATTTTACGCAATTTGATCTCAGCTTTAACCCAATCATGGAAAGGATCAAAAGCGTTTGTAATAGTGATCGTTAGTCCAAAGACCGCACCAATGACATCATGTCTTTTCACAACACCGATCTTGTTGAGATTTCCGATAATGTGAATGAGATCATTGTGTGGTACATTCTCAAATTTTGGAAGAATACCTAAAATGATCGAGCGATTGCCTCGTGTTCGGTATTTTTTCCGGATTTCTTGCAATACTTCAAAAAGCAATTCAAGTTCCGGCAAATCCATTTTGTCTACGGGATAGATGGATGACATATCATGATCAACTAATTAGTAAGGTATTTTACCAATAAATGCCAAGAAGTTGCAAATTATCGCCTTAGTGCGGTAAAGGTAGTGCCTCACATGCGTTCGGCCTCCACCTTGACCGCAGGCGATAATTCGCAAAAAACCAAGTATGGCAGAAAATGGGATTTTCTGCCGAAGGCGACAAAAGGGGCGATTTTGTGAAAACTGTTTGCGCAGTAATGAGGAGGGATATATAATAACTAGGATTGATTATAGCTAAAATGAGTTAATATGAAAAAAAAGCTGCTGAATTTAAAAGAAGCTTCTGATTTTGCCTCAAAGCTTTTAAATCGAGATATTTCTCAATCAAACATATCCTATCTTCTTCAGTATGGGAAAATTACTAAATATGGAGATAATGGCAAAACTCAAATTGATTGTGAAGATTTAAAAAAATACTACAAGTCTTTTCATGGAGAAAGAGAAAATAATTGGAAAAAAAAGCTAGGTGATGATTTGAATTGGAACCTTTCCTTTGACTATTTACGCGAAAAAGATACCACTAAACATGTCCATCGACTTCATCCCTACAAAGGCAAATATATTCCCCAATTAGTTGAATATTTTTTAGATGATCATACAGATGAATTTAAAAAAAAGCTTTTATTTAAGAAAGACGATATTATTTTGGATCCATTTTCTGGTTCAGGAACAACGATAATTCAAGCAAATGAACTTGGAATGCATGCAATTGGAATCGATATATCAGAATTTAATTGCAATATCACAAAATCAAAGATGCAGAAATATGATCTTAATCAATTAGAAGTAGAAATTAATAAATTAAAAAAAATAATTGCTAACATTGAATCTGAAACAAATATTAAGGATTTTGAAATAGATTTACTTGAAAATCTTTCTGTTTTTAATAAAAGATATTTTCCAACTCCAGATTTTCGCAGAGATATATTCACAGGGAAATTTGATGAAAAAAAATTTGGCTTGTTAAAGGAAAAAATGTTTAATAAACAGTATGAGCAATTAGTAAGAAAATATAAAATCAAATTGAAACAAAAGAAAAAGAAAAGCTTTCTTGATTTTTGGTATATAAAAAATACTCGTGAAGAGATAGATAAAATATTCGAGCATGTTAAAAAAATCGAGAATAATCAGCTGCAGATGATTATAATGATTATTCTTAGTAGGGCAATTCGATCTTGTCGCGCAACTACTCATTCAGACCTTGCAACATTGAAGGAGCCTCAGTTATCAACGTATTATTGTTTCAAACATAAAAAGATTTGTAAACCAATTTTTTCTATTAAATCTTGGTTTACAAGGTATGCAAATGATACATTGAAACGACTTAAAGAATTTGATAGCTTAAGAAGTGATAAAAAATGGGACGCAATTGCAGGTGATTCACGTATTGTTGATATACAAAAAGAAATTGCAAAAAAAGACTCTGTATTTGGAGAATTAATTAGAAAAAAGAAAATAAAAGGAATTTTTTCTTCTCCTCCATATGTTGGTCAAATTGATTATCACGAACAACACGCTTATGCGTATGATTTATTTCAAATGAAAAGAAAAGATGAGCTAGAAATTGGACCATTGTATAAAGGAAAGGGTAAGAAAGCTCAGGAAAGCTATATAAAAGGCATATCAAAAGTTCTCTTAAATGCAAAAAAATATCTTGTTAAAGATTATGATGTTTTTCTTGTGGCAAATGATAAATTTAATCTATATCCATTGATTGCCGAAAGTGCTAATATGAAAATAGTTAATCAATACAAAAGACCTGTTCTAAATAGAACAGAGCGGGACAAAAATCCATATTCCGAAATCATCTTTCATTTAAAAGAAAAAGTATGAATGATACAAAAAAGCAAAAAATAGCAGAAGTGGTTATTGAAGTTTTAATAAAACGTTTTGAAAAATTCCCAGAAGACGCAACAAATAACCGAAATGCGCCTTTTCATGCAGCTTTTTTAAATGCCTTTCGAGATAAATTGGAAAATCAAGATTTTGATGTTCCTTTTTTTGTGAGTTTGAGTAGTTGGCTACATGGATTGAGCACGACTCTTGGTCAAACTTTTTTTGAGCGCACAGCACATATTCTATCTGATGGTGAAAAGAGAGAATACACCTCAAAAAAGCTAGGAAACCTACAAATGCACCAAACTCAAAAAAATAAAATCAATGAAATAATGACGGCGCTTTCAAATTCTGAAAGAGTTCCAAATTTTATGCAAGAACAACAGGAAATTAATTCCTGTAGCTTAAATGAAATGATTAATTCCGTAGATTTTGCGGCGGATGTTTGGTATGAAGATAGCGATAATATTGTTGCTATTGAAATGAAATCTGTTAAGCCAAATTCTGGCGAAATGAAAAACGAAAAAAATAGAATTTTGGAAGGTCGTGCATCATTAAAAAACAGTAATCCAAATAAGAATATATCATTTTATATTGGATTTCCATTTGATCCAACAAGTGATTCTGATGTGAATTATGACAAGAACCGCTTTATGGCATCAGTTATCAATATGAATAAATTTTTTGATCCTGATGAGGTGCTCTTGGCTAGTGAATTGTGGGATAAATTATCTGGAGAAACTGGAACCATGGAAAGTATTTTGATGATAATCAATTCAATTTCACAGACAAATTTTATGGAGAACTATCAATATTTGCAAGATGGTTCAAATAGAAACAATCCAAGATATGCGCAAATTCTAAATGACTGGTATTTATTTTCCGAATCGCGCATTTTGGAAAATGAGGCAAAGATAATAACTACAATTCAAGATGATATGGCTTTACAAAGATTTTTTAATCAAAAAATTTTTAAAAAAGAAAAGTATAACTGGGATCGAGCAAGCAAAATACTAGAAATAATTTGAAATCATATTCAAAAAAAACAATATTAGTACAATATTATTAAGAACTGACAATGTAAAAAAAGTGAATATGTTATACTTCAGAAAGTGTTTATTGATATAGAATAGATCTATATGACGTGTATAATTACAGTTACTCGCAAAACATATGAAACCATTTTGATTTTCATTATAGTTGTTCTTTCTTTGCTTTTAATATGGGATTTTTTAGATTATTTTTCATCTAGATATGAAAATGTCTTTCAAGCAATAGCATCTTTAGGAATATTTATTATTCCACTCACATGGTGGCAATGGAAGAAAAAAGAAAAAGAAGCACTATCTAGAAGTTTATCAAGTATATCGGTGATTGACATTGATGCAAGCGCAATCGCAGTAATTAAAAACACATCAAATATTGATGGCTCCATACTTTTTATTAAAATATATAAACCTTTCGATTTTGAGAGATTTGAAAAAAATGGAGAATTTTTAAAGTATGTTGCAGGCTGTCAAGAACACTACGCTGAAAAAAAGAAAAATCTAATCAAATTTGGAGGAATTAATTGGGCAGAGCCAGCATTATGTGCAAAATTATCAATCGGTGAATCCTTAAGTTTTCATCTTAAAGACGTGCAAGAAGTGAGTAAATTTGTTCATTTTGCACCAGTTAAGATAGAAATAAGCTTGAGTGAGTCTGATAATGAAGAAAAACCAATAATTAAATATATGCTTTTCGAATATGCCAGCTCAGAATTACGAACTGCCACATCAGCAGATGATTTCATGAAAAATCAGTTACACCCTTATAATAAATGGCATCTTATTTTTTCTAAGTAAATTTATAATTTGAAATATTTTTTAATAAAAACGTTCCAACATCGTCCCACACTCCCCGCCAACAGGAAATCTTCCTATTGCGTAAGTGATAGGAAGATTTTTGATTGGAGAGGGAGGATGAGAAGTTTATATTCTGCGGGTAAATTTTTCCCTCCCTACAATGAAAGACAGCCCATAAATACGGGCTGTCTTTGTGTAGGGATGTAGTGTTAATCAGAATTTTATTGTAGGACTCTGGATGTGATACGTTCTAATGGCCATAAAGAGATATAAAAGTACAAGTGGCATATCTTGGCAAGAAAAGATATCTTAGATTCAGCACTGTTTATCAAAAGTGGACAGATTTATGTTAATATAAGGATGAAGCTATTTTTTGGGATCAGTTTTTAAGCATTCATAATAAAAAGATATGAAAAGTATGGAAAGCGCTTTCAACACATTGCGCAACGCTGAAACGGATTACAAAAAAAATCAAGTAGCTGATCCTGTTCTTGCTGAGGAAATGGCCTATGCAGAGAAAGATGCACATAAGAAAAAGTTTGGCATCATAGATCCATCGGATGAACAATTGGAGAAAGGTCAAAAAGCAATGTTTGAGAGAGGTATAGAAGCGTTGGCAGCGGAAGCTGAAAAGATAGTTCCCAGCATGAAAATTCTTGAAAGACAAAAAAGAGAAAAAGATTTTGACGGAGAGCTTATCTCGTTTGAGTACGATGGTCATGTCTATAAATTTGATCATTTCATTTCTTTTCAAAAAGAAGACGATATGGCACCGGATTACTTTCAATTGGTAAGCGTGGATGACAGTGTGGAATTTACTGATGATGAAGAAAAACTAATAATACAGAAGTTTGAGACTGCACTAAGAATGAAATTGGATGAGATGGTAAAATAATAGGATTTTTCTATATATGAAAACGAATAGAGAGGTTCTTTTCAATTCCACATGCTTTTTTAATGTGTTAGTATGTAAGTTGTAAAACAAATAACATATACACATGACTTTCACGGCAATTATCATTGGCTGTATTACAGGTTTTATCTCTGCATTTTTTGGTTTTGGCGGCAGTAGTATAGACACGCCTCTTCTTAATGTTTTTTTACATCTTCCGCCGTATGTTGCACTTGGGACACCTTTACCCGTAGCAATTCTTACGATCCTTATTGCATTAAGCGTATATTGGAAAAGTAATTTGATAAATTATCGCATATTTCTGTATAGTGCTCTCGGTGGATTACCTGGTGTTATGATTGGTTCATATCTCTCACAATTTTTTCCAGGAAAAATTCTCATGATCCTTACGGCCGGAGTATTGTTTTTTATCGGATTGAATTTTTTGATCAATGACATTCATCAAAAGGAGTTATATGCCAAGAAGGGACAAGACAAAATTTCATCCGCATACATTTTGATCATGGCAATTGTGAGCAGTGTAATTTCCGGCATTTTGGCAAATGGTGGCGGACTATTTTTTGTCGCAATATATGTTATGCTTTTTGGCATGAAAATAAAAGAAGCGATTGCCACATCGTTGTTGACGGTTGCAGTGCTTATTTTGCCTTCATGTGTAATTCACTATTATTTAGGTCACATTGATCTTGATGTGAGCTTCGCTATGAGTTTGGGGGTTATTCCCATGGCTTATGCTGGGGCAAAATTGGATCTTCGTACGAAATCATCCACAATAAAGATGCTTTTTGGATTTTTGCTCATTGCTTTTTCATTGTATTTTTTTGGCTATCAATTTTTAATATAATAAAATGAAAAGAGGAGTTATTATTGGAACTATACTTCTCATTTTGATTGGTGGATATTTCATTTTTGTAAAAAATGAGAAGATCGTAAATATGCCACCAAAGAATGAAAAGATCATTGTATTTGGTGATAGCTTAGTGGAGGGTGTCGGTGCAACGACGGGTTATGATCTTGTAAGCCTAATCGAACAAAGAACGGGAAGGGAGACCATAAATTATGGCAAGAGTGGTAATACAACGCGTGATGCGCTGGAACGCGTGGATCATGCTATGGCAGAGAAAGCTGGAGTTGTCATGATTATTCTCGGAGGAAATGATGTTCTCAAAAAAATTCCCAAAGAAGAAACATTTCAGAATTTGGAACACATGATTGACAGTTTTCAGAAGAATGGTTCCGTGGTAGTTCTTGTGGGCATACGCAGCGGTGTTGTCGGTGACGGCAGGGGTGATGATTATCGCGATCTTGCAAAAAGGAAAGGGGCTGTGTATGTGTCAGATATTTTGCAAGATGTTTTTGGACGAAGGGAATATATGTTTGACGCTGTGCATCCAAATGATGCAGGATATGCCATAATCGCTGACAGATTGGTGCCTATTATTGCAGATCTTTTTGAGTAAATATACAATGACGTTGTTTGGTGATATCATGAAAACGTAAGACCTCGTCGATCTTGATTGGAAAAACTTCAGGGAGTTTCATCGATACTATCAAATTAAGAGAATAATTTCGGACAAATTGATATAATATTATTTATTAATCGACATGAATCAACAGATTTTAAGTTACTTGCAAGAAAACAAAATAAATTATTCGCGGGAGATTCTAACGGAACAATTGAGAAAATCCGGATATCTCGAAAAAGATATTCAAGAAGCTTTGAATATTGTGTATGACTCGGAAAATATTACGTTCAATTCCGAACCCATGAGATCAAGCGGGGGAGCGGAGATGGTAGATGTGGAAAAAGTCAAAATTTCTGCAAAAAAACTGTCAATTGGAGCAGCGATTCTCTGGAGCTTCTTGTGTCTCATGTTCTCACCAGTTGCATTTCTTGTGGCAGTTATGTCAACAGACAGTGGAAGCTCTGTCGGACTTGTCATAATTCCTCTTATTTGTATATTCATATGGGCGTGCCCGTTGATAGTCATACGTTTGATTTATAAAAAAGAAAATTATAATGCAGTTCGTACCATGAGCAAAATTGCGATCATTGGATTAGCAGGTTTGTTGGTCATAAATGGAGTTTTGGTATTTAGAGTTTTGGGAATCATCACGAAATTAGTTTTCAATGCTGGTGGATATCCTTCCGAAATTCTTGTTTTGGCGGAAGATTCTGTTCCAAATGGTTTTATTAAAAAGGATATGGATAATCCTTTGACCTTGTTAAACGATGATTATTACATTCAAACTTATGAACAAAAGACAGCGGGTTCAGAGCTGACGAGAACGATCAGTCTTGAATATCAAAAGCAACCATGTGATTATTTAGATGAAGAGATCGATCCTTCTGTCAAAAAAATTTTTAGTTGCAAATGGAAAAGATGCACAATAGAAAAAAATGAATATGGAGCAGAAAATATATTTATTGAGGTTGTCGATGCTGAAAAAAACTCCTGTGTAACTATCAAGTTTCTCGCGGATCAATTGAGTGATCAATTTACTGATCAACAGGCTATGGATATTGTTAGGGCTTTGGAACGAACCAAATAGTCGGACATTTCTGGGCATAAGTTATAATATTGTAAAATAAAAAGGTGGTATTCACTCTGGAAATACCACCTTGTTCAATTTTCGTGTGAAATGGATCATATAGTGCGTAGATGTATGATCGCCTCATGAATTATTTTTGCCAAATTGGCATAATAGGGGTCAACCTGATCCAGTTGTGTAAAATAACAAGGCTCATATACAAACTCGGTGTGCTCCAAATTGAACATTCCATTCACACCAAGTTCTTTTTCTGGTGCTGTGCGAAAATCGGTACGGTATACGATTGCTTTACCCTGTGATGTGATGGCAATGCCGTATTCTATACTTGTGCCACTATCTGCATCTGGGCCATCAATGCACCCAATGTACAACACATCATCCCTTGCACATATTGACCGGCAATCGTGTGACAATGCTTTAAGGTTTAGTTTTTCACCATCGAAAAAACGCAGAGCCTCTCTTTGTGGCAAAATGATCTCATAGCCAAACGGTTTAAGATGTTTCTCCAGATAGAGGATATGAAGTCTCTCACCTGCGTTGAAGAGTCTTCCAGCCAAATATATTTTTTTCATGTCTCAGATCTCCTTTTGTAAAATGAACGATTCTTGTGCTTTCAAATGATCCTAATTTATAACATTTTGCGAGAACAAAGTCAATGTAAATATAAAGCCGCAGTCTGATCTGCAGAATGCGGCTTTTTGTGGAGAGATATGTGAAAAATAGTTACATCATGCCAGTATGTGATTTGTGACAAAATCAATCACTGGTGCATTTTTTGGGTCTTCCTCAAATGCATTGAGTGCCTGCAGCGTCTCTTCTGTCGGACATGTGATCTTGACCAGATGCAAATACAGTGTCTCTTGAGCCATTTCCGGTATATCCGCACGGGGTAGTTGTGTGCATAGATATTCCTCTGCGAGCGTGTCTCCGCATATTGCCAATACGCCGATTTCGCGGATGTAAAAGCTGCGTTGCTCCGGTGATAATCCTGATTTTTGAAGTTCTCTCTGTAATTGTTCCAAGGTCAAGTCTGTCGTTCTCTCTAGCATAGCCAACCTCCATTAGCCAACGTTATGCAAATCATTTTTTACATTCCTCTCCGATGCCGTATTTTAGCAGTGTTTTTGCATGAACGTCAATGTTGGTGCATAATGGACATTTCACTTTTATATGGTACGATAAGTTCACGAATTTAGAATGTATCTTTTTTATGAAACCGATCATACAGGTAAAAAATCTGACCAAAGAATTTACTTTTCCTGTCAAAAAAGCATCTGTGGGATGGGTAAAAAATTTCATTAAACCGCAAAAACGTACTGTTGTTGCTGTGAATGATGTATCTTTTAGCGTGGGAGCGGGAGAGCGTATTGCGTTTATTGGTCCGAACGGCGCAGGAAAATCAACAACGATCAAGATGCTTACGGGAATATTACATCCTACACATGGATCAATTGATATAATGGGCTTTGATCCTGTGCAAAATCGCAAAAAATTGGCATATCATATTGGAACTGTTTTCGGTCAGCGATCACAACTTTTGCCAAATTTGCCACTCACGGATTCATTGGAATTTTTTGGTGTGATGTATGATATGCCGGATCGCGATATAAAAGAACGCATATCCGAACTGGTAACACTTTTTGAATTGGAGGACTTTATAGATCAGCCGGTGCGCAAATTGTCGCTTGGACAACGCATGCGTGCAGAGGTTGCAGCGTCATTGATGCATCGTCCGAGGATTATTTTGTTGGATGAACCGACTGTTGGTTTGGATGTTGTGGCAAAAAAGCGTTTGCGAGAACTCTTGCTCAAGATCAATGCTGAGCAGGGAACGACAATATTTCTTACATCGCATGATGTTGGAGATATAGAATTATTATGTGATCGCACGATCGTGATCCATCATGGCATGCTCATCAAAGATCTCCCCACAAAAGATCTGGCACATACATTTGTTTTTGAAAAATATATTGACCTAATCTCACAAGATGCCTTTGTACAATTTCCGGATTTGCCACAAGGTGTGCGATATCTCACAAAAGAAAAAGAAAAGATCTCTATCGCCGTGGATATTAACAATATCAGTATCACGCAAGCACTGACAAAAATACTGTTACTATTTGATGTGCAAGATGTGGATGTATATGATGCAGATCTGGAAACTGTGATCAGACATATTTATGAAAAAGCTTAGATTGGCGGGGAAAATTATTACGACGTTGATAAAAGATCAATGGCATTATCGCAGCCGGCTAATTGCCGATCTGGTTTTGATGTTCGTACGTTGTGGCATTTTGCTTGTACTTTATTCCTACGTATTTCGTTTGAAGGGAGATGTAATCCATGGTGCAAATTTTGTAACAGTGGCATGGAGTATCTTTTTTTATTTCGCACTTTCCACATTGCGACTGCGAGACGTGGCTCGCTTGATCATGCAAGATGTGCAATCCGGTGCGGTGGAAACGATCTTCACGAAACCAATCTCCTATATTTTTTATCGTATGATGTGGCAGATTGGTGCAGGCATCAGTTCTTTTGTTGTAGCTTTTATTGCGGGAAGTGTGGCACTTTTGTTTTTTGTGGGCGCACCAGAGACAATGTTTGTCGGAATTTTTGTACCGTCATTCATTATTACTTTTTTTGCTGCAGTCGTGCTTAATTTGATCTTGTATGTCATCATTGGATTTATCTCTTTTTGGATCGAAGATATCAATCCCATTTTTTGGCTTGTGGACAAGACGATCATGATCTTGGGAGGCGCGTTTTTCCCCGTAGCGCTGTTTCCTGACTTTTTGTATAAAATGGCAATTTGGAGTCCTTTTGGTGCTGCGCAGTTCATTACACATACGGTCAATGCATCATGGCAGTATCAATGGTATATGCTTGTGGGTATGCAGATCATGTGGATTTGTGTTGCGGGATTTATTTTGTTTTGGGTTAGCAAAAGAGCACAAAAAAGGGTGTCAATTAATGGCGGATAAGTTACATTTGTATGTTCAAAGAAATGACATTCGCATTGTATGCGATCAAAAAAAATATTCAAAACAGCACGGAGCTGCGTGTGAGTTTTTTGTTGACTGTTGTCGGCATGGCCATAAATAATGGAGCATTTATCGCAACGTGGATATTTTTTACGCAATCTGTGGGCGAAATCAACGGATGGCAAATTGCGGATGTAGTTTCACTCAATGGATTTGTTGCGATCTCTTACGGCATCATGTTCTCACTTTTTGTGGGAATCCGCAGATTGCCACAATATATTTCTGACGGCGTATTTGACCGCTTCCTTCTCTCACCAAAGAGCGTTCTCGTACGTGTAGCGACATCATCTTTCCACGCATCTGCCGTGGGTGATGTGCTTTTTGGTCTTATTTGTTTTGGCGCATATATATATTTGGCAGGTATGACAATACCGCAATTTTTACTCAGCATTTTACTACTAGGCAATGCAATTGGTATGTTCTTTGCCGTCAGTGTCATTGCATATTCGGCAGGATTTTATTTCACAGATGGATTTTCTGTGACATATAGTATCTTTGATCTTTTTATGACCCCAACACTTTTTCATGGAGGCATCTTTCATGGCGCGATGAGATTCGTATTTACATTTATTGTGCCATCGCTTGTCGTGGGAGCTTTGCCGGCAGAGATCTTAAAATCCGTTTCTTTTTTCCAAGCAGTGCAACTGACAGGTATTGTGTGCATATGGATATGTGGCGCATTGCTTTTTTTCCATAGATCAGTCAAGCGTTATGAAAGTGCAAACTTTATGACATTTGGACGATAGGTTATAGGGTCTTTTTGAAAGAATATATAGGATTTTGGTGTATTACATATCAGATAATATGTAATGATATATCTTATGAAACAAATTATAATCGGGGGATTGATCCTTGCTGTGGTCATTCTCTCTGTAGTGATCATTTCGCGGTCAAAAAATGTTTCCCAAACAGAAAAAATGTCTGAGAATAAAGATGTTGTTGTACCACCCACTCCTGTGGCGATAAAAAATTCTCGTGAGGTTGCGATCAGCGCGCAAAATAGTCAGATCATTTGGACGGGTCGCGCAGTCGGCAAAGAACATGTTGGCACTGTGGGAATAAAAAATGGGACGTTCGATTTTGTAGAAAGTAAAATGGTCGGTGCGATGTTCACGATCGATATGTCCACAATTGCAGACAATGACCTTGATGGTGCAATGAAAGAAAAGCTTGTTACGCATCTCAAGAGCGATGATTTCTTCGGTGTGGAAAAATATCCGGAGGCATATGTAAAGATCATGAGTGTTGAAGATGGGGCTGATGCGGGTTACATCAAAGCGAATGCTGAGCTTACGATCAAAGGAATTACGCATCCTGTGTTGATATATGGTAAAACAAGCATGGAAAATGGTCGGGCAAAATTTGAAGGCGATGTGACGATCGATCGCACGCTGTGGGATATAAAATTCGGATCCGAAAAGTTTATCGAAGGCACTGGCATACAGGTAATTGACGACAACATCACATTTAACATCACGCTTGTAAGCGAAGAGATGTCATAGCAAAATGCACACATGGTGGCAAAAAAAGATGAGGCACGATACAATGATGATATCGGAGCCTCTCTTTTATTTGATCAGTATGATAATGAACAAAAACACACATGTACAAAAGAAAGTTGGACGGTTTGCAAAAGATCGTTTTGGTGATATTATCGATGAGTCATATTCTGCAAAGGATAAGACGCATAAACTTGCAGATGGAAAAAAGCTGCAATCTGTGATCAAAAAAATTACACGCACAAGCTAAAAAATGGAGAGGTGCCAGCCAGCCCAAGGCTGGTCCGCCTCGGGCGGAAGTGGCAATATAATAACATTGGTGTGCTTATGTATTACGTATATATTTTACAGAGTCAAAAAAATAAGCGATTATGTAAAGGTTTTACAAGTAATCTAACAAAGAGAATTACGGAGCATAACTCAGGAAAAAAATACATCTACCAAGAGCGGCATTCCATGGAATCTAATCTATTATCAGGGATTTCTCAAAAAAACTGACGCATTGCGCGAAGAGGAATTTCTGAAGAGTGGAAAAGGTCGAGAGCGCATCAAATATCTTTTGCAAGATGCGTTAAAAGAAAGTTAAATATATGTTGGAGAGGTGCCAGAGTGGTCGAATGGGACTGACTCGAAATCAGTTGTCTCGTTTTAACGGGACCGGGGGTTCGAATCCCTTCCTCTCCGCGAATGAAAAATTCCCTTGTAACTTCATGTTATGAGGGGATTTTTTGTTTGGAGAGGGCGGGATGAGAAGTTTATGCCCTGTGGGTAAATCTCTTCCTCTCCGCGAACAAAATCACACAGTTAATGTGTGATTTTTTGTGGTATGATTAGTGCATTAAGATAAATATAAAAAATATGAAGGAACAAAAAGTATCAACAATACTTGGCACAATTATTCTGATAATTATAGTTGCAACAGTTGCAGGATTTGTTTTGATTTGTTTCAAGAATTATCCAGTGAAGTCTGATATGGTACAACTTGATAATTCTAAGAAGCAACAAAGTGTAAATACGATTTCTAATCAAAAAACTATCTCTATTGTGAAAAAAGGTGACATGAACTATGTTATTTATACAGACGAGAATGGTAGTGAGATTGAAATTGATAAGGCACCATGGAATAGAAAAAATTGGGAAAATGAAAATCGTAATGTCACAGAATACGTACCTTTCATTGATGCACGGTTATCTCAAACAAATGAATATATCATATATACGGCAGACGTTTATGATATCGGGGAAATTGCAAGGATTTATGATATTGAGAGGAAAATAAAAATTAAAAAGATACATGGTAATATTTTAGATTTTACTCCAGGAGAAAAATATGTTTTTTCTTGTGGTCAGGATGTCTTTATTGGATATGGCAATGTCTATTCAGTGCCGGATTTTAAAGAAATTTATAGTGTACATGGGAAAGTGATAGGTGAGGAACAAATGGAGTATTATAATAACTATCGAGTTGATTCATGCAACTTTGAGGAAAGAAAAAATGCGATTAGATTTCATCTAAGGAATGTATTAGATAATCAAGATACCAAAGATGTATACTTTGATTTAAATGCACACAACTTTTCAAAACAGGAATAGATATTTTTATAAACTCATCAAAAACGTTCTAACATCGTCCCGCACTCTCCGCGAATGAAAAACAGCCAATATTTATTGGCTGTTTTTGCATAGGACAATAGGGAGGTGAAATTTTATTTGAAAGATAGGGTACTATAATAAAGAAATGTTGAGTGATAAAAAAAGTAACTATTAATCCAAAAACTATGGCTAAATATGTAGATGGGTTTGTGCTTGTCGTTCCAAAAGATAAAGTACAAGAGTATGAAAAAATGGCAAGCGAAGGCCGCGACATGTGGATGAAGCACGGCGCCATTGATTATTACGAGTGCATGGGCGATGACCTTAAAGCGCAAGAAATGGGTGGTATGAAGACGCTTACGTTTCCAGAGTTAACAAAATCAAACGCAGACGAAACCGTATGGTTTTCATTTATTGTGTTTGAGTCCAAACAGCATCGCGACGAGGTGAACAAAAAGGTAATGGATGAGATGAGTGAAAAGTACAAGGATGCCAAAGATTTTTCCATGCCGTTTGACATGAAACGTCTCGCTTATGGCGGTTTTGAGGCTGTTGTTAATAAGTAGAAAAATGAGATAAAGATTTTGAACCCGTGTAGACATTTGGGCTGATTCGCCGAACCCAACCAGTTCCGTTCGGATATTTTCAAATAGATGTTGCAACGAAAAACAGCCTGTGGGGGGGACTATTTTTTAGCATTGTCACATTTTATTTATTCAAAAACTAGTACGTTTTCTACTAGTAAAATATTGTATTTAAGCAGTATCCATAAAGCTAATCCACCGAACAGAATTTGCGGCAATCCAAACAATAGAAGCCCGAAAAAGAATATTGGTAGTAATGCAATTGTAATGATTGAAGTAAACATCAGGATACAAGTATTACCAAGTGTAAAAAGTAAAATGTATTTTAAGCCATTAGTCGATAAAAGCTGGTCAGTTTTATGTCTTAGCACAAGAATAAATCCATATATGCATGATCCAAAGATTATTGGGAAAAATAATGCAATGGGAATAAATGTGTAGATTTCAGTAATTGATTTAACATCTTGCATTTCTCCATACATAAGCGATGCGATAGCAAAACGCAGAAAAGGAAGAATTACAAGTATTGCCACAAAAAATAAGACTTTTATAAGGCCTGATAATTTAAAGAATCTTCTCATTTGAAGGTCCAATAATTCAAAGAATTTTCTCATAATTTTTTATAATTAGTATATTTATTATATAAGATTTATTAAAAAAGTCCCAACATCGTTCCGTCTTCTCCGCTATTCACAACAGCCTATATTTATGGACAGATTTTTGGTAGAATTGATTGGAAGTAATTTTTATATTAAATAAATAAAAAAAGTGATTAATATTAAATTAATGAAATTATGAATTTTTTAGGGGAAGAAAAATTTTTGCCAAGTATTGCAATGCGTAGATGGGCAAAACACTATGGTCTGCAATTCGAATTTACGCCAATATCCTTCCCATATTTTATTTCTGGTGATGCAAATGGTGTGATCTGGGGGCATGTGAATGATGAACCCGTATTTGTTTTTGTTATGAGATCACAAAGAAGTTATTTAGATAATTATGGTATACTTTTAACATTTTATAATGGAAATTTTTATAAAGGATTTTCATATGATCTTCTTGAAAAAATTCATCAAAAGTCAAATACGTTAGATGTCCAAGATGCAAATTATTCATTAAAAGATGATCCTTTAATGAGCAAAAATAAAGGATTTTGTGATGTTTTAGGAAAAACATATCGATCATATTTTTCTGAAATTACTTATATAATAATGGGAAACTACTATTTGCACTACAATGTGAAATTATCACTTTCAGAGGTATGTCAATTTCATAAGATGCTTCTTTCTTTGTATTTTTCTTACAACAACATATTTGTGAGAATAGTATATTATGTAGGTATAATGCGGGGTTTAATTCCAAAACAATTTTTTGATACACATCGCAATGAAATAATTTCGAAACTATCAAAAGAATTTTCTGATATGAATATTGTAATGGCATTACTTTCTGAATATGAATATCTTTATGAAAAGGACTCTATGAAATGAAGTTTAACTTTGGTCATGTTAGGTTATACAAGAAAATCGCAACATCATCTTGCATTCCTTGCGGAAAGACCATACATTTTCTATAGTAGGTTTTTTGTATTATGATGATCGTGAAACAATTATTTTTTACGCAATAGTGCCCATGTATGAATAATAAAGACATCACAAGTAACGGTTTTAATAAGGTGTTGGGAATGATGAGCCTGAATGGGTTTGCAATGTCTTTTGTGTCAATTTTCGTTCCTATTTATCTTTTTAACTTAGGATATTCTTTTCAAATGGTGATGGTATGGATGATGATTCACCATGCCACACTCCTTTTGTTCGCTTTTGTCACTGTTAAAGTATCAAATAAAATAGGATTGGTGCATTCACTGCATGTAAGATTCGGATTATTACTCACATATTTCCTACTTCTTCTGTTTGGTTTGAAAGATGTGCCGATACTTTTTTATTTAATTCCCATTATTTCTGGTGCAGAATCTGCATTTTATTGGATACCGCTTAATATTCTTTTTGTACGCAACACCAAAGAAGAAGGTATGGGGAAATCTATGAGTAAATTTTTTGTTGTACCAAAAGGGCTGTCCATGGCAGGTCCTCTTGTTGGAGCATTTATAGCGATGCATTATGGATTTAATATTTTGTTTGCTTTTGCTATGCTCTTATTGTTCCTTACTTTTTTACCAATATTGTCATTGAAATCAGAAAAAACGAATTTCGTTTTTTCAAAAGAAAGATTTAAAGAAATATGGCAAAAAAACAAGCAATACTTTGTACCAGAAATTATAGATAATTTAGCTGAAGATGCTATGGCTCTATGGATCATTTTCATCTTTTTACAGCTCGCAAGTACTTTGGAAGTAGGAATTATAGGAACAATTACAGCGGTTGCTTCACTATTTTTTACATTAACTTTAGGAAATTTAACTGACAAATGGAACAAACACAAGCTAATTAAAATAGGCGCGATTCTTGTAAGCGTTGTTTGGTTTATTAATTTTACTATTGGAGAATTTTTTCCTAACCAATACTTATTTTACATAGCAACTATTTTTGCCACGTTATCACTAAAGACATTTCTTGTGCCCTATAGTTCGCTTATGTACAATCAAGCGCGCAAAGATGATGCACAATTTTTGGTGTTGCGTGAAATACCAACAGTACTCGGCAGACTCATATTATTTTCTATAGCAATACTTCTTCATAATTATCTACCGCTCATATTTTTGTTTGTAGGTATTATATTTATTTATTTCTGGTTTTTAGATACGAGAAAACTAAATGAATCTACTTATTAAAGAAGTAATTTTTGCTGAAAGTAATCTAGGACCGTCCTAGTTATACAGTTTTGTGGTATAAGCTCTCAATGTCGTTTTATATTGTAGTATAATAAAAATATATTAATTTATATAATATTGATTATGGAAAAGATCAAAGTTGAGCAACATGGTTTCACGGCATTTTCGTGGTGTGCCGGATGGCTTTTTACTATTGGATTTCTCCAGTTGACTTTTTGGAAGGGCGTGTTGGCGATCCTATTGTGGCCATATTATATTGGTGTGGCGATTAGTCAGGTGATCGCACAATAGACTTGAAAAGTTAAAATAATTTTGTGTAATTGACAGCAAAAGACGCAATAGATATTTATTTTCTTCATTGAGAAAAAAATCTATTGCGTCTATTTTGATAATAACAGCAAGAGCGCAGCTCCGCCGATGAGAGTGGACATATTACATGTCCCGGCAACTTTATGATCAACTGTGAATATTTTGGTTCCTGCGACATATCCGATGATCGTGTTTTTCGCATCGTGAACGCGTAGGCAACTTATGCGACCAACGACATTTTGATGTTGATCGACCAATTCTGATCCGCTGATGAATCCGATACACTGATCTTTCAGATCATAGATGTGTACATACTTTAAGCGACCGACAATCTGACCTTTTGCATTGGTAATGTCGACTGTTTTCATGAGCCTCCTAGTATTGTGTAGGGGTGATTTTTAGATGTTAATTTTTTAATACGAATATCAATTATAGCATATTTTAGTGAATTTGTCCATATGCACATTTAACGACGATCAAAGGCAAAAAAGGTTTTGACAGTGACACGGTAGCGTGTTATAAATGGAAGTTGTTCTTTAAATAGGAATAGGTTATTTGCGAAAGAAGTGCATACCATCAACAGAGGAGGTAGATTGTGATGAGACAAGACTTGTATGACGATTTATTGAATTATTTTTTCTCCGGATCGGTGATTTCCGTTCACTGTAACCAGTGGGGGGACACGGGGAAAGGGAAGATCCTGGATCTGATCATGGCAATTGCAAAGATCGGCGAGCGTCCGATGGGTGCGGATAATTGCGGACATACGATGGTTATCAATGGGAAGAAGATCGTTACACATATGATCCCTTCATCGATCATGCATGACGCGCAGGGTATCGTATCAGTTATTGGACGTGGTGTTGCATTCAATCCGCTCACTGCATACAGAGAACTGAAGATGCTTATGGATTCTGGAGAGACGTGGGAAAATCTGAAGATCTCATTCCGCGCAAAGCTCACAATGCCGTATCATATTCTGTTTGATCGCTTAAATGAAGCCCGTGCCAATCCTGATAAAAAAATTGGCACAACAGGGCGTGGTGTGGGGCCGGTCTTCCAAGATCATGTTGGACGTATGGGACTGTGTGTGCGTGACATGCTGGATGCGGATGTGATGTGTCAAAAGCTGTACCATGTATTGCCGGACAGGATCGCATTTCTCCAAACGCTTGATCCACAATTGATCAGAGAGATCTTGCATCATGACGATCTGGAAAATGGTCTATTCTTCCATCCAACAGAGATGCTGGACGTGGATGCGATCATTGTGCGATATCTCGAACATGGAAAGTTTTTCAAAAATGTGATCACCGATGCGGAAAAATATGTACGGTCTCACGTTGGGAAATCGACAATTGCGTTGGAAGGCGCACAAGGTGCACTTCTCGACATTGACGATGGCTCATATCCATTTGTGACATCATCCAGATGTACTGTCGCCGGCTTGGCCCATGGAGCGGGCTTGAGAGAAGGTGATATCACGCATCGGATTGGTGTGGTCAAAGCGTATCAGACACGCGTTGGTGCGGGATGCATGCCCACAGAGATCGGTGGACGCAATGCCGTGGAAGTTTTTGCACGGGATTACAAACAACATTCTGCTATATCTGATTTCTCACTACTGATCAATGATCCGGATCCCGTGATCCAAGGTGCTGCGATTGGTCGTGTTGGTGGAGAATTCGGCGCAACGACCGGGCGATTGCGTCGTATTGGCTGGCTTGATCTTGTTGCACTGCGGTACGCTGTGGGAATCAATGGTCCAGAAATTGCGATCACCAAACTTGATGTGTTGACCGGGATCAAAAAGATCCCTGTATGTGTGGGTTATGAGTATTGTGGCTCAGACAATCCTGCTATTGGTTTGATGCATGGCCAAATTTTGGACGTCATGATGCCGGAAAACGATATCCTTGAGCAGTGCACGCCGATCTATGAAATTCTCGATGGGTGGGATGAGGATATCAGTGGTGCGATAAGTTATCATGATCTGCCGGAAAATGCACAGCGTTATCTCGACTTTATCGAAGTACGTGCTGATGTAAGTATCATCCTCATCAGTGTTGGACCGGACCGCGAACAAACATTTTTTGCGTAAGTGTGATCAACACACGCGAAAGAAATCCCCATAGATTTATATCAAATCTATGGGGATTTTCTATTGTAAGATCATACAGGTTCGATAGTAAAAATTGTGGTATGGATCAAAGATAGGACATGGAAAAACAAGATCAATTTTATACAAATTTAACAGAGAAAAAAGCACCGGCAAAAATTCAATCATGGTTTGACGATTTTGATTCAATGCTCGAAACGATCGAGTTTGCACATAAATAAGGCAGGATTCTTTACTCGAAGGTGACTATGAAGTTGTACATGCCCATGCTACAGGTTCCCCTTAGTTTTTCGCTGTTTTTGAATGTTCCAATATCTATTATTTCTTCACCTGTCGGTTGAAGGATCTTGTGAAAAGATAATTGTTTGATGACAAAAGATGCTGAACAGTCAAATGTCCCATTTGTTTTCACAATTAATTTTGTAGGTATATCAGCTTTGGCAGAAGATGTTTTCGGGGAATAGCCATTCTTGGCGGAGATGGTGACATATTGGATGCCATCACGGATCTCCACATTAGATGTTGGCTGTTGCGGTGTGGGTGCAGTCGTTGTTTGGATGTTGGCTCTCGTTTTATTCAGCAGATAGTACGAGCCTCCTCCAATGATGAGTAGGCTAACTACAATTAGTATGATCAGATTTTTTTTCATATGATTAAATATTAAATAGTGGATTAATGATACCTATTCCTGCAAGCCCGCCGAGGAGAGAAAAAATGCCCAGCCCTATCACAACGATTCCTGCAGTTTTAAAAAATAGTGGGGCATATCGTGAATTGGCAAATGAGATCGATGTGTATGACAGGAGCATGAGAACGGGAAATGTGCCGAGGGCAAAGAAAAACATGATGGTCGCGCCACTGATGAATGATCCCGAGGAAAGCGCCTGGATCTGCATTGATTGTGTGAATCCGCACGGGAGAAAAAATGTGCCAAACCCGATCATTATTGGTGCAAATGTATGATGTTCGATCTTTTTGAAAAAAGAGAATGTGTATGTTGGCAGAGTGATGTAATTTTTTTTGCATATGCCAGCAAGAGTGCACCCGAGCAATATCATTACGATGGAAGCGAGAATACCGAGAATTGCACTGAATGTAAAATTGATACCAATTGTACCTCCGAGAAATCCGAGTAGCCCACCGAGTGTAGCAAATGACACAATTCGTGCGATGTGAAAAAGAATGAACACCCTCTTATTATTTTTGTCGTCTTCTGCGAGCTTTGCCGATAAAGATAGGACGAGACCGCCAACAACAGCAAGACATGATGACACTGACGCGATCAGTCCGATAAGAAAACTTGTGGGAGCCGTTATCCTCTCTCCAAATCCGATATTGAGAACGCCAGATCTTTGCAAGATGAAAAAGAGTGCAAGAACACTAAACCCGAGCGGAATCGCCTTCCAGATAAGTTTAGGATCGTGCTTTTTTCCATCAAATGAAATTTTTTCTTCTGAAAGTGTGTACCCATTATGCGAAAGTTTTTCATTGAGTTCTTTTGTAAGTGTGCGCTTGTCATCTGTAAGATCTGTTTCAAACGAAACAGTCTTTTTTTTAAGATCGACAAAAGCCTTATATAGGCCATCCTGCTCGTTTATGATGTCTTCAATGAGCATTTTGCATGAGGCGCAATGTGTACCGTCAACATGTAGAGTAATTTTTTTCATATACATTCCTATAATTTTTTAGTTTTGATCCTGAGTGAATTGGATATGACAGACACAGAGGACATTGCCATCGCAAATCCTGCAAAAACAGGTGAGAGGAGCCATCCAAAGACGGGGTAGAATGCACCAGCGGCGAGAGGTATGCCAATCACATTGTAAATAAATGCCCAAAATAAATTTTGTTTGATGCCGTGCATGGTCATTGCGGAGAGATCTACAGCTTTTACGATCTTTGAAATATCGCCACCGAGCAGTGTAATGCCTGCAGATGCAATTGCAACATCAGTTCCTGTGCTCATCGCTATGCCAACATGTGCCTGTGCGAGTGCTGGTGCATCATTTACACCATCTCCTGCCATGACAACGACATGTCCCTTGTCTTGGAAATCTTTGATGACATGTAATTTATCTTCTGGTGTTACTTCAGCGATCACTTGATCAATACCAACTATTTTTGCAATATATTCCGCTGTATTTTTATTGTCTCCTGTGAGCATGACAACGGTTTTTTTGCGTTTGTGAAGTTCACGCACAGTCTCGATCACTTCCGGTTTTATCGGATCGGCGACGTATATGATCGCAAATAATTCATTTTTATTTGCGAGTAGTATGGGTGTTTTTCCGCTATGCGTTTCTTCATCAAGATGTCTTGTATCAAATGAGAGCTGCAAGTCTGAGGCAATGCGTATATTTCCTGCAATATATTCTGTGCCATCTATTACGCCCGAGAGACCTTTTCCTTTCATAGCTGCAAACTGTGACATGTTCTTCAATGTGATATTTTGTTCTTGTGCATACTGTACGATCGCGTGTGCGATTGGATGTTCTGAACGTGATTCAAGTGTTGCGAGAATCGATATGATCTCATGATCTGTATACGTGCTTTTGTTATCGATTTTGGTGAAACGCGGCTTTCCCTCGGTGATCGTGCCTGTTTTATCTACGACAACTACATCTGCTGTGTGTAAGGCTTCAAGTGTTGCAGCATCTTTGATGAGAATACCTTCTCTTGCACCTTTACCGACGCCAACGATAATGGCTGTTGGTGTGGCAAGGCCGAGAGCGCATGGGCATGCAATGATGAGCATGCCGACAAAAGAAGTTAATGCAAAAGAGAGTGCTGTGGAAAACCCAAGTGTGGGTATACCGAAATAAAGCCATGCAATGACCGCAATGATCGCCAATATTAAGACGATTGGCACAAAGATCGATGATATTTTATCTGCAAGAGCTTGAATGGGTGCTTTACTTTCTTGCGCCTCTTCTACCATTTTTATGATGTTGGCAAGTAAAGTCTCAGAGCCAACTTTTTTGGTTGTAAAATTAAATGTGCCTGTTGTATTGATCGTACCGGCAACAACGCGTGCGCCGATATTCTTTTCGATTGGCATAGGTTCTCCTGTGATCATTGATTCATCCACAAACGATGAACCCTCTATCACAATGCCATCTGTGGGAATTTTTTGACCCGGTTTGATGATTACAATATCTTCACGTTGCACGTGAGCGATAGGTATTTCGATCTCTTTTTTATCACGAAGGACGAGGGCGGTTTTTGCTTGGAGATCAAGTAATTTTTCAATCGCATCACCGGTTTTTAATTTTGATCTGGCTTCCAAATATTTGCCAAGCGTGATAAACGTAATAACGACAATTGCTACGTCATAATATGTATAGGTGACATCGATATAGGATCCTAATATTTTTTCGAATGAAGCGATGATGAAACTATAAATAAATGCCACAGAGGTGCCAAGTCCGATCAACGTGTCCATATTGGCTTTCCCATATCTGAAGAAACGATACACACCGAGAATGTACGGCTTGCCAATCGTGACAAAAATATATGTGGCAAAAAGCGGGAGTAGATGATGGGCAAAATTATAAAACGTTTCCGGTATCGGGGGTATCCAATTGTATTTCGCAAAGATCTCCCAGCTCATAATGAAAATGCTAAAGACTGCAAGGGGAAGTGCAGCATAAATTTTTCTTTTTAGCTCATTGATCTCTGTGAGTTTTTCTTTCTTTGTCTGATGCATGTTGAGATGTTCCGCATGGAGATCTTTATCTGCAGACAACGATGTATCATCATGCGCACGTGTGTTCAAAATGGTATAGCCGAGTGGTGTAAGTTTTTGATTGAGAATGTCCACAGAAGTTTTGTTTTCATCAAGATCGATGAGCGCTTTTTCTGTACCACTATTTACTACAATGCTATTCACGCCGTCAATTTTTTTGACAGTTCTTTCGATGATGTGTGCACATGATGCACAGTGCATACCTTTTACATTGTAGAATTTTGTGGATTTCATATATTAATTTGAAAGATTATAGATCTTGAGCAATTCTTTGATCGCTTGATCCTTGTTTTCTTTGAGCTGATGTACAGCGCATGTATTCAAATGACCTATGAGCAATTCTTTCTTGACGGATTTTAGTAATCCTGACACACTATCTGCTTGTTGGATGATCTCAGGACAATATGCGTCACTTTCGATCATTGCGATCACTTTATCAAGTGTGCCGCGTGCTTGACGAGCAAGCGTGAGAGATTTTGTCTTTTTCAGGGAAAGTTCTTTGTGCATAACTTATATTGTTTAATGTTATTAACCTATAGCCTAGGGTATAGGTATAATAGAACATGTCTTGAAAAAATGCAATAGGGAGAAACCTGTGCAAGTTTTTTGCAGTAGTTTTTATGAAATTGTGATCGTTCGTATGAAATATAAGTGCGTATTTATGCGTATTAATTATAAGAAGAAGTGTTTTATCAAGGTTAATTTCCACTGCGTGATTTTGGTCCGATAAAAACAAAAACTTGCTTTGTAGAGGGGGAAGGGCGCGATAACGTAATACGTGATATCCTGACGAATTGGTTTTTTGGGATGTCGTTGCCGACCAGTGGAAATGCGAAGAGATTTAAATGGGACCGGGATGGTCCGCTCTTCTCCCTTGGAGGTGGTTTCTTTGCGGTGAAATTTATGTGGTAATGTGTGTGTAGTACAGTGAAGAGGTGTTTTTATTTAACAAAACATATATGACATCGAAAAAGACAGTGGTCATCTTTTGGATCACAACGACAATATTGTTCTTATTTGAAGGTGTTTTGCCTGCGTTAACCTCTCAAACAGAGATGGCAAAGGAAGGCATTCGTCACTTGGGCTATCCTGAATATTTTGGTGTTACGCTGACCGTTTTTAAGATCATTGGTGCGTTGGTTTTGATTTTGCCGTTTGTTCCAAAACGTGTAAAGGAGTGGGCATATGCCGGTTTTGCATTTGATTTTATTTTTGCAACTGTAAGTTTGTTGATGGTAGACGGATTTGATCTCATGTCAATTTTTCCATTGTTCTTTCTCGGCATTTTGACCATTTCCTATGTTTCTTTTCATCAAATGGATTTCAAAAAAGCATGAAAGAAAAAGGTGTATTTTGCGTATTACGGTGCAGAAGTTGAATTGATCTTTGTTTAATTATTTAAGTTTATCCACTATGACTCTATTGTATCCTTTCGTACACTCTATGCATGTTTATGATCACACTGGTATGTGGGGTGGCTATGGAATCATCGGTGATATGATTATGTTCATATTATGGATCATGGTTATCGGTGCGGTCATTTATTTTGTGGTGCGCTATGCAGGCGCGGGGCAATGCATGCCTACAGCGAGACCACATAATTCCGCGTTGGACATTTTGAAGGAGCGGTATGCAAAAGGGGAGATCAACAAGGAAGAATTTGAAGAGAAGAAAAAAGATCTCCAGTAATTCATTCGAAACTTTTTGAACGGTCACAGGTTGTGGCCGTATTTTTTTTGTTCAGAATTGATGTTATAATGAAAAAATTGATATTTTGTGAAAATAAAAATGACAATGCGAAAAAAAATTGAGAAAAATAATGCATATTTACCGCCAATCTTTTTGTTTGCCCTGGTAGTATTTTTTTGGACGCTTTTTGATAACACATTGACATACGTCACACCGCTACTCATGGAGGAGCATGGATTCTCTGTGGGCATGATAGGACTGATCATAGGATCATCATCCATAAGCGGAGCATTGTTTGATTTTTTGATCTGTAAAATTTTCAAAAATTCAGATTTTAGAAAAATATTTTTGATCATGTTCGCGATCTGTCTTTTTTATCCGCTCATCTTATCACATGCAAATACTATATGGCTTTTTCTTTTTGCTATGGCGGTGTGGGGTGTCTATTACGATCTTAGTGGGTTTGGTATTTTTAATTTTGTGGGACGTTATACAAAAAAAGATGATCATGCAACAAGCTTTGGTGTAGTGCAGATCTTTAGGGCGATGAGCGGCGTGCTTGCGCCTTTGATTGCCGGATTGGTGATCGCTGTGGCGGTTGATTGGCGGCTATTTGCAATATCGTGGTTTTTTCTTGGGGCGGGGTTTGTACTTTTTAGCATTCTCTTGTTCTTAATGCGTAAAAATTATGTGGCAGATCAGACGCATCGGCACGTAGAGCGAAGAAAGAATTTTTTTCTGGAGGTTCATCTGTGGAGGAAGTTGGGTAAGATCATGACGCCTGTATTGTGTGTAACATTTTTCTTATCACTTGTAGATGCATTTTTTTGGACATTGGCACCTCTTTATGTGGAAGCGATGGATTTTGGTA
>DYDB01000002.1:52385-99316 GCA_020718085.1 Micavibrio sp.
CAGCTCTTTTTGTGGGATGGCTTGTCGGTAATTTGACACGACGTTTTGGGAAAAAGAGAATAGCACTCCTTGGTATATTGATCGGCTCGACAATATTGGTGTCATTTGTGCACGTGTCTGATCCGATTGTCGCCATTTTGACTGTATTTGGAGCAGCATGTTTTATCAGTGTTGCACTGCCAGCGATCAGCGCTGCATATGCAGATTATATTTCCGAGTCACCGCGCGTTGACGGTGAGATTGAAGGCATAGAGGATTTTTCTTCTAATTTTGGATATGTTGCCGGTCCGATATTGGCAGGTGTTCTTGCAGAATTTTTGAGTATTCCAGCCGCATTTAGTATTTTAGGATTGATCGGCGTGGTTCTTGCCGGAATATTGCTTGTGGTGACACCATCACATATTACTATCAGAGTTAGAGCATAACTCTTTTTCAAAATTTGTGAAATATTAGGAAGCACTTTTGGGTACTACTCAGCAGTAGAGAATACCTTTTTGTAATTATCTAATCATATGCTTATGCAAAAAAATCCTATTGGCTGGGTGGAAATCCCGGTACATGATATGGACCGTGCAGAAAAATTCTACGAACAATTTTTTGGGTTCAAGTTTCAAAGACAAGAAGAGAAGAATGGATATCTTATGAGCTTTTTTCCGATGGATATGACGAGTTATGGTTCTGCCGCAGCGCTTGTAAAGGGAGAATATTACACGCCGTCACATCAAGGGTCGGTTGTGTATTTTACTGCGCCGGATGGCAGTGTGGAAAAAGCGTTGGAGAAGGCGCGAGTACAAAGCATTAACATTATCGTGCCAAAAATGAACATCGGAGAAAACGGATTTATTGCCATGGTCGAGGATTCAGAGGGCAATCGCATTGCGATCCATTCTATGGAGAGTTGATTTTTTCTGACTAAGTCTTATAACATTTATGATAAAATTAGTTTCAATTTTTTTGTCGGTATTGATTGCAGAATCTGCAGGGATCATTGGTTCGATCTTTACTGCTTCCAGTGTAAGAACGTGGTACGTTGATTTGATCAAACCTTTGTGGAATCCGCCATCGTGGATATTTGGTCCCGTATGGACAGTTCTTTATGCTCTCATGGGTATTTCTGCTTATATCGTGTGGCAAGAGCGCAGCACTTCTCATGTGCGGACGGCTCTTTTTGTATATGGTGTTCAGTTAGCGTTGAACATTTTATGGTCAGCGATCTTTTTTGGTTTCAAAAATCCGCAAATTGCATTTTTTGAGATTCTCGTGCTCTTATGTTTTATAATCATCACAACAATTCTCTTCTGGCGTATTAATGTATGGGCAGGTGTTATGCTTGTTCCGTATATTTTATGGGTAGTTTTTGCAAGTTATCTTAACTATACGATCTGGAGACTTAATGGATAATTTTAATTATTTTTTTCTTATCCTATTTTTTTATACAAAAGTGTCATACCGAATAATAGCGCGTTGATCATGACGATCGTTGCGCCTGCTGGCAGATCATAAAAAAATGAGACTGTGATACCACAGAGTACAGAGAGAAGTGCATATATAATTGCATAGAACATAGCACTTCTAAATCTTTTGGCAATCTGTAATGCTGTAACAGCAGGAATGATGAGAAGTGCAGAAACGAGCATTACCCCAACAACTTTAATGGACAGAACAACTGTGATAGCTGTAAGTAGCGCAAGAAGTGTGTTGATCGTGCTTGTTCTAATGCCAGTGGTTTTGGCGTATTCTTCATCGAAGGTTGCAGAAAAAAGATCCCAGTAGAAAAAACGAATTGTCAGCAATACGATAAAAGAAAGGATGATCGATGATATAACTTCAAGTGTGCTGATGGCAAGGATATTTCCGAAAAGATAACTAAACAGATCAATATTGAATCCGCGTGAAACACTTGCCAAGATCACACCACCGGCGATACCGACCGCAGAGATAATGCCAATTGCCGCATCGCCGTAAATGCGTGTTTTTTCAGTGATCTTGATGATGAGGATCGCGCCGATCATTACCAATGGTACAGCAATATAGAATGGATAGAGACCGAAAAAAATACCCAGGGCAATTGCGCCGAAGCTTACATGTGAAAGACCATCTCCGATGAGGGACATCTTTCGTAGCACCAAGAACATGCCCAATACGGCGCATGTAATTGCAACAAAAGATCCTGCAAGAAATGCTTTTTGAATGAATGCATACTGGAGAAAGTGTAATATATCCATAAATTAGTTGTGTTGATGCCAAATGATATGTTGCCCAATCTTTTCAAAACATGTAGACGCATCTTCTTGCGCGCAAAACTCTGTAATAGGTCCGAAATACACAAGTGTACGATCAATGTAGAGCAATTTATTGGCGTGGGTACCAATGTAGCCCGTATCATGTGTGATGAGGATGATCGTCATTTTTTTCTCTGTGTTCAATTTCTTTACCAAGGTAAAAAATTCATTGCGTGATTCCGGATCAAGTGCCGTAGACGGTTCGTCAAAGATGAGAAGCTTTGGCTCAGCAACGATCGCGCGGGCAAGCATGACCTTTTGTTGTTGCCCGCCTGATAACTCAGAGATCATATGATCCTGTAAAGATGTGATATCCAGATCATGCAGGGCTGCAGTGACTTTTTGCCAGTCAATACGAGTCAGTACACGCGGGGGTCTTTTGTCAGATAGAAGTCCCAACGCAACGATCTCTTTAACTGACGCGGGAAAAAGCATATTGATGCCTGTGTGTTTTTGTGGAAGGTAACCAATTTTGCCGAAATCTGCAAAGGTTTTTTGAGGTGTATCAAAAAGGGTGATCGTTCCATGGGAAATAGGGATCAATCCGAGAATTGCTTTAATGAGAGTGCTTTTGCCAGCGCCATTTGGTCCAGCCAGTCCGACAAAGTCGCCTTCGTCAATCGTAAAAGAAACATCACGGATTGCTTCGTTTTGTCCGTAATGAATCGAAACATTTTGTGTAGTGAGAATATGTGGCATAGTTATTTACATGATAAACCGTAAGTGAGATTTTGCAAATTATTTTCCATGATCGTGATAAATGTTGTGCCATTCTCAAATTCTTCTTTTGTGATATTGTGTGCAGGGTTGAGCATGCGTAATTGTGTACCGGTTTCTTGTGCAATTGTTTCTGCAATTTTTGGACTCAGTAATTCCTCATAAAATATTGTTGTGATATGATCTTTCCTTACTTGTTCAATGAGTAGGGAAAGATCGTGAGCGGATGGTTCTGCATCAGGAGATATTCCATAAGCTGTTTCATAGGATAAATTGTATTTTGCGCTCAGGTAACCAAATGCATAGTGTCCGCCGTAAACAATTTGACGAGAAGTGCAGTTTGCGAGTGATGTTGCATATGTACGGTCGAGAGACTCTAGCTTTTCTTTGTAATTTGTCGCATTGGTGTGATAGTCGCTGGCGTGTGCAGGGTCTTTTTGTGTGAGAGCTGCTGTAATCGTGTCCACCATCCTTTGCGCATTATCAAGATCAAGCCAAATGTGTGGATCGATGCCGCTATGGTGCTCCTCTTCTTGCGTTGACTCTTCGTGAACATTTTTTTCTTGGGTTAATGCGATGTCAGAACTTGTGTCAACACCGATCAGTTGTGCGTTAGTTGTACTTTTGATCATGTCGTCTGCCCAAGGCTCCATGAATTTTCCCGTGTATACGAAAAGATCAGATTCATTGATCATGATCATGTCATGGGGCGTGGGTTCAAACGCATGCGCCTCAACGCCTGGCGGAAGAAGAAGTGTGACATTTACGTGATCACCGCCAACATTTTTTGCAAAATCATACAATGGGAACAATGTGGTGACAATGGAGATGCGATCATCTGATTGTGATGATTGAGGAGCATCTTTTTTTTGTGTGCGCAAAGAAAAAAAGACAACGATTGCAATAAATATTATGACGATAATGAAAATTATTTTTTTGCGCATAATGTTTTCATATTAAAATTATAGAGATAAAATTATGCATGGCAACGTGTGCAATACCCATAAAATTCTACAGAATGCCCTGTGATCATGAATTGATTTTTTTTTGCAATTTTTGTTGATTCGCATACCAGATGGTCGTGCATGAGAATTTTTGTGATCTTTTCGCATGCAAGGCAAATGAGGTGATGATGGTGATCGCGGGGAATTTCGTAATAAGCATCATCGGCAATCATGTGTTTGTGAATAATGTTGTGATGCACAAGAAAACGCAGTTCACGAAAAATTGTGGAACGGTTTGGTGTAAGTTTGTGCTTTTTGAGATGTGAAAGAATATCATCATATGAGATCAAGCAATCTTGTGCCAGTAAATTGCGAATGATCGCTGAGCGCACAGGAGAAATGCGACCGCCACACGTGCGGATCTTGTTCAATATATGTTCGTAAGTCATAGGTAAATTATAAATGCATCATTGTTGCATTTATATTAGAACACAAATTTATGTATGTCAATCACAGTTATTATTTTTTCACCTAAACAAATGTGATATAATGAACTTGTAAATATCAAAATAAAAAACATGAAAGATCAAAAAGTCTCCACAATACTTGGTACAATCATTCTCATGATTATTGCTGCGACAGTTGCTACATTTACATTGTTTTGTATAAAAAATTCACCAGTCAAAACGGATGTGGTGCCGGCTGTTGTTCAACAGCGACTCATTCCTAGTAATGAAAAAAAACAAGAATCTAATGTTGAAGAAGATGTTGACATGCAAAAAGAAGCATTAGAGTCTTTCGACGAATGGAATGAATGTCGCAATGAAAAATTTGGCTATACAATTAATTATCCAAAAGAATGGATTATTGCTAACCGAGGCATAGGAGGATTTCAAAAAATCAATCAGTGTAATTTGGGTCGTTTATTTTTTTATTATTTTAATGAATCATCGAATCAAAACCCTTCTTTTTTAACTATTGATGTTAGTGATGTCATGATGGAAGGTACAACATATGAAGGCAGTAAGTCATTGGCTGATTATTTCAGTAAAGTACACATGGATGGAAAATTTGAATATTTTGTTTTAGATGGTGAGCAAGCTGTACGTGTGGAAAATAATTTACATTCAAATGTATTTGTTTATCATAATAATAAAATTTTTCATATGTATGAAAACAATTTGACAGAACAATTATTTGAATTTTTTCTGAAAACATTTAAATTTTTGGATTAAAAAATAGAACTATATACAACACATAAAAATCCCTATCAGCATTGCTGATAGGGATTTTGGTTTTATGCGAATGTTATCGCAAGATTAGTTTTGTTCCCACAAAATGTTGTTCACACCGTCACCATAGGGATCAACGCGATCCCATGTGGATGTTGTACGATTCCATTTGTAGGTTTCCATGTGCATATGCTGTGCACCGGGTGAACCAAACTCTCCTGATTCTGCGACGTGCTGATCTCTTGTGATTAATGCATAACCATTTTGTTCGATGTTTAATCGCATCGATAGCTCCAAATTATCATTGTGTAGAAATACGGTCATGTAATCATCAATAGAGTCATTCAACAATACATTTTTGTGTATGATGTAGAATGTGTGATGACTAAGCCAATTGGTGATTACTACGCCTGGCAAAGGACATTTTGTTGTATTCCTCCACAGATCGGCAGGTTGTGGTTTTTGTGTTGTCGTTGTAGCGACGCAGAGCGTGCCAGATTCTGGTACATGAATATCTGTGCCGGTTGGCGTTGGATAATCATATCCTGGGTGACCATCGTAGAATGCAATCACGTCGTTATAATTCAATATTCCATCAAGAAAATACTGACTTGGATTACTGCTTTTAAACCCAGGGGCAAAGCAGTTAGTATAATCGCTGGGACTACATGATTGACTTGTTGTATAACAATAACACCCATATTCTACAAGTCCCTCTTCGCCATTGAACAATGTAATAACTCCATTTTTTTCATACGGTGTTGTACCGTTATGATCCATCACTGACGATACGGGAGCTGTATACGCCGTCACATCCTGAAGCGGAAAAAGAAATCCCTCGCTTGGCGTGATACTGCGCACCGCCCACACCGCACAATATGATTGTGTTTTCGCTTTTTTGTACGGCGTGCTCCATTGATATGGCATAATATAATATGCTTGCGTAGGATCAATAGTTGCATTTGTAGATGACCAGTTGCCAATATTCGACACGATATTGGTAAACGGATGACCGGTTTCCAATCCTGGTTTACTGTAACCATAATTTCCGACAGACATCAATTCGACAATGTTTGGGAGTCGCCAATCTTTGTGACCAAAGTTTGTGGACACATTGTTGCTTAAATTCATGCCACCAATATGATCCAACGCACTTTGCCATGTATTGTATCCGTTAAGTCTGGTGTTTTTGGTCCACATGAGACCGGTAAGATTGTCCGTGACAGTGTTGTCGCCATTGTCGGTGAAGCGTGGATTTGGTCTGGTAATACCGACGTGCTTGTTCCCATCATCATGTGATCCATAACTGACAGTTAATCCGGTTGTTTGTAAGTTTGCAGGAAAATTGGGATCAACAGTACCATCAAGCGATCCGCCACGTACCGGCCATATATAGAATCCCGCAGTCTTTGATCCGGCATTTCCACCACCGTCACTAAGACTGAGGATCATTGCCCATGCTGTGCTTGGCAGATAATATACTGCTGTTGTAGATGAAAAATAGTTGGCCTGCACATTGGTAAATGGATGATTATCCGGCAGCGCAGGATTGCTGTGTCCATGATCGATCAGGCTTGCAAGTTCGACAATATTTGGCAAGCGCCAATCATTGTATCCGAGATTGGGATACATATAGTTGTTCATGCCGTCAATGTAGCTCAGAGCTGTACTCCACGTCTTTTTTGCTCCGGCAATATTGGCATTTTGCGTCCACATAAGACCGGTGAGATTGTCTGTGACAGTATAGTCTTGGTTTAGTGTGAATCTTTGTCCATCAACTGCAACTCCTGTTGCTGTCTCACCGTCTTGTCTCGTGCCTCCACAGGATATGATGCCACCTGTCGGACCGTAGCACGTTGTTTGTCCCGTCTTTGGGAGAGAAATGATCTCTGCTTGTGCATAATTTATGCAACACAAAAATGACATGATAAATACGAGAAAACATTTTTTTATTGTTCACTCCTTTTTTGCAAGTAATTGTTGATTGAAACTCTTTAACTCACATGCTTTTTTTGATCTAGTGCCACCTCCTTTTTTGAGTTTTGATGATGTGTAAGTTGTTAAGGGACGCATTTTTTCTGTGGCATATCACATTAAATTGTGATATGGTGAAAATGTTTATTCTCACACGCGATCCCTTCATATGATTGACAAAACAGTATCATGGGTAAAGATTTTTATCAATAGACATCCTGCACTTAAAACAACTCTGGGTGTGGTTTTGGTGATAATTGGTATTGCTGCACTCGTGACACCACTTACACCAGGTTCGTGGCTTGCGCTTATCGGTCTGGAGTTCCTCGGCTTGCGGATCGTATTGCGTGATTGGGTACTTAAACAAAAAGAGGTGTATATTGATCAAAAAAAATAATATGAACATACAATTACATGTGCAACCATTTCAGGAAACACTACATGCAAGCATGTGTGGTCCGGCATCACTCAAGATCGTTTTACGACATTATGGATTAGATAAAACAGAAGAAGAATTAGCAAAAATGTGTAATGTAGATGCAGATCTGGGTATTTCTGATGAGGATATTAAAAGAGTTGCCACAAAACTTGGTTTTGTAGTGAAAATTAAAAACGAGGCATCTTTGGAAGATATTGCAAAATGGTTGAGTCTTGGTGTGCCACTAATCGTAAATTGGTTTACGCGAGGACGCATGGACTACGATGAGGATGATGTAGCTGACGGTCATTACTCTGTGGTGACAGGATTGGATGATACATATATTTATGTTCAAGATCCGGAAGTAGGGCGTGTGCGTAAGATCACACGTGAGAATTTTGCGCATGTATGGTTTGATTTTACGGGTGCACACATCACACCAGACACATTGATCGTACGACAATTTATTGCAATTTATAAGTAATTTTCTTATGGCAGAAATACGAAATGCAGATGAAAAGATCAGTGCTTTGCGTGAAGAGATTGATGCGATCGATCGACAAATCTTTGATCTTTTAGTTGCGCGATTTACATGTGCGCATGAGATTGGTGTTGCTAAAAAAGCAAATGGGTATGCGATCACCGACTTGAATAGGGAAAATGTTCTCATTGATCGTGCTGTGGCGCAAACGGGTTTTGATCGAGGATTTATTGAAAATTTTTATGCTGTGATCATTGCAAGATCAAAAGAGCAACAATGAGTTTGTAAGAAGAGCCTGCGTATGTGAACGAATATGATAAAATGACAGAGATGCTGACAAATGTATAAGTCCTAATAGTATGAAAAAAGATGATCGAGAAAAATAGTGGCTTGAATGCCAATGAAGTCAAAATGCGGTTGGCACGTGATGGATTTAATGAATTGCCATCACAGAAAAGGCAAAGTGCATTTTCCATTTTTATAGGCGTGATCAAGGAGCCCATGCTTTTTTTGCTTATTGCTGCCGGTGGTATCTATTTATCTCTGGGTGAGGTGCAAGATGCGGTGATGCTATCGGCATTTGTTTGTGTTGTTGTGGGCATCACTTTTTATCAGGAGAGAAAAACAGAGCGCGCTCTTGAAGCACTTCGCGATCTGTCCAGTCCACGTGCTTCGGTGGTGCGCGACGGTGAGCAATATGTGATCCCTGGGCGTGAAGTGGTATGTGATGACGTGGTGGTTTTACGTGAAGGTGCTCGCGTCCCTGCTGATGCCGTTGTGATCTCGTCAACACATTTATATGTGGATGAATCACTACTTACGGGAGAGTCCGCACCCGTACGCAAAAGTGAATGGGATGGACTCGTGCAGCTCACGCAACCCGGAGGAGATGATCTGCCGTTCGTTTTTTCCGGAACAATGGTGACACAAGGTCATGCACTTGTACGTGTTACATCTACAGGAATGAACACTGAAATTGGTAAAATCGGTATTGCATTACAGTCCATCGAAGAAGAAGAAATGCTTCTCACAAAAGAAACGCGCGTATTGGTTCGTAACTTTGCTATTGTCGGGGCGCTATTGTGCATCTGTGTTTTGACGGCATATGGGTTTTTCTATCATGATTGGATCAAAGGTGTTTTGTCCGGATTGTCATTGAGCATGGCACTTTTACCCGAAGAATTCTCTGTTGTTTTGGTAGTATTTTTAGCGATTGGTGCGTGGCGTATGTCGCGACAGCGTGTTTTGGTGAGAAGATCTGCAGCGATTGAAACGCTTGGAGCCGCGACAGTGTTGTGTGTTGATAAAACGGGAACATTAACTCTCAATGAAATGCGATTAGCAAGCATGATGGTCGGAGATGAGTTTTTTGATCTTGATACGGAGGAAGAAAAATTCATGCCGGAAAAATATCAGACATTATTAAAATGCGCGCTGCTTGCCAGTCAACATGATCCCTTTGATCCGATTGAAAAAGAAGTGCATCGTACATGTGACATTGTGTTGCATGCAACAGATGTGCATCTTGATACGCAGTGGAAGTTATTGCGAGAGTATCCGCTGTCAAAAGAGCTTCTTGCTTTATCACATGTGTGGATGTCGGTAGATAACAATGTGTGCATTGCTGCTGCCAAGGGTGCGCCAGAGGCGATCATTGATCTTTGTCATATGGATCATATACACAGTGAGAACATTATGCAAAAAGTGAAGAGCATGTCACAAAATGGTCTGCGTGTCCTTGGTGTGGCACAAGCAACAGTAGATTGTCCCGATCTTGCACGTGATCAGCATGATTATTCTTATGAATTTGTCGGACTCATCGGCTTTGTGGACCCTGTGCGATCATCGGTTGTGCAAGCAGTACAAGAGTGTTATGACGCCGGCATACGTGTCATTATGATCACAGGTGATTATCCGGGGACGGCGCAATTTGTGGCAAAAGAGATCGGCCTCAAGAATGCTGATGAATATATCACTGGTGCTGATTTGAAAAAATATGATCGTGCGGCACTGTGTAAGCGTATTCAAGATGTTAATATTTTTACACGTGTTGTACCAGAGCAAAAATTAGCGATCATTGATGCCCTCAAAGCAAATGGTGAGATCGTGGTCATGACCGGTGATGGCGTTAATGATGCACCGGCATTGAAATCGGCACATATCGGTGTTGCAATGGGAAAGCGTGGTACGGATGTGGCGCGTGAGGCATCTGACCTTGTGCTCTTGGATGATCATTTTCTATCTATTGTGCAAGCAGTAAAAATGGGTCGTCGTATTTTTGATAATCTCAAGAAAGCGATCGCATATATTTTTGCCGTGCATATCCCAATTGCGGGCATGTCTCTTATTCCGGTCATTTTTCATTTGCCAATCGTTCTTTTTCCTGCACACATTGCTTTTCTGGAACTTATTATCGATCCGGCATGTTCTGTGGTTTATGAATCGGAGAAGGCAGAGAAGGGAATCATGCGTCGCAACCCGCGCAATCTCAAGAAACGATTGCTGGATCGGCCAACGTTCGTGGTCAGTTTGCTGCAGGGCATAAGCGTTTTAATGGCAACGCTTGTGATATATGTTTTAGCATTACATTGGCAATTTGATGAAGAAAAAATTCGTACGATCACTTTTATTACACTTGTATTTGGAAATCTGATGTTGATCATTACGAATTTGGCACAGTGTAAAAGCTTCGTGAAGATCTTGCGTGAAGATAATAAAGCCTTGAAATACATTCTTGGTGCTACGATGATCTGTCTCACGCTCATATTATATGTACCATTTTTGAGAGAGATCTTTCACTTTGGTAAATTGCATATGCAAGATATCTTTGTGAGTCTTTGTGTAGCATTTCTGAGCATTGTGTGGTTTGAATTATATAAGATGATCACAAAAAAAGATCTTGTGTGATCAATGAGTATGTAAAATTGCCCATATTGACCAAAATATCGAGAACGACTATAGTGTGTGAATGTAGTCGTTTTTTTACAGATCAATAGAACCAATGGAGGTTGGGACATGCAAAAAGGAAAGAAGGACAAAGGTGCTCAGTATGTTGTTATTATGGCTGGCGGCTCTGGTAAGAGATTGTGGCCAGAGTCGCGATCACGCAAACCAAAGCAGTTTCAATGTTTGGTAAGAAAAGATCAAACATTACTGCAGGAAACGCATGCGCGTGTTAAGGATCTTGTGCCTGCAGGCCACGTTTTTGTTTCTACAATTACTGAATATGCAGAGATCGTGCGTGAACAATTGCCGGATATTCTACCGGAAAATATTATCATAGAGCCGTGCGGTCGTGATACAGCGCCTGCGCTTGCATTTGTTGCAGATCATATCAATCGCTTGAATACTGAAGCAATCATTCTTACTGTACCATCAGATCATACGGTCAAGGAGGTCGGTCTTTTTGCGGGTGTGGTCAATACAATGTTTCACGTGGTTCGTTTCCATCCAGAAAGAATCGGGCTTATAGGTATCAAAACCACAGAGGCAAGTACGGCGCTTGGATATATTAAGATGGGAAATGAAATGAGGCAAAAATTTTCTCACGCAGTGTATCGCGTGGCTTCTTTTGCGGAAAAACCTTCTGAGGAAAAAGCGAAAGAATATTTTAATGATTGGCAATATTTGTGGAATTCTGGATGTTTTGTTTTTTGCGCCAGCACATTATTGGATCAAATCAGAGCGCATGCGCCAGAGATCACGCAAGTGTTGATGCGGATGCGAGATGTTTCTGATCTAGATATGAAGCATGATCTTTTTGCCACACTGCCGTCCAAACCGATTGATACAACGGTTTGGGAAAAACTTGCAGATACGGATTTGTTCGTTGTGCCTGCAAATTTGACTTGGAGCGATGTGGGCAATTGGCGATCATTGCATGATTTTCATCGCAGTGATGATCTACAACAAAATTATTTTCGGGGCACAGTCGTTGATATTGATACAACAAACAGCTTTATCTTTGGCGATAAAGAGACTGTGATCGCAACACTTGGTCTCGATGGTATTGTCGTTGTTAAATCGGGTGGTGTGATCTTTGTTGCTGATCGCAAGCGAGTGGAAGATGTAAAAGTGGTAGTTGCAAAGATCCAGAAACAAGGACTTGATGGATTATTGTAGATACCCATTGATCACAAAAAAGCCGATTGTCAGTGAACAATCGGCTTTTTTCATCATAATATGTGAAATAATTATTTAAAAAAAGTGTACTAGTAAGAAGTTAATAACATCACGAATTTATGAACACACATCTTATTTTTTATGCGCATCCAAACAAAAAAGGTTTTTGCGGTGAGTTCTTGCGCGCAGTAGAAGAACATATGCAAAAGAAGGGGCATGTTTATGAGGTAATTGATCTGTATGCCATTGGTTATGATCCGATCATGAAAAATGAGGAACATTACACTTCTGGAGGATATGAGATCGCATCGGAAAATAAAATTTTTCAAGAAAAGATCACACAAGCAACATCTCTCATTTTTATCTATCCAACATGGTGGCAAAATATGCCGGCAATTCTTAAGGGTTTTGTCGATCGTGTATTTACAGCAAGATATGCCTTTAGATATGTGAATGATCTTCCCGTGGGACTTCTCAAAGGGCGCAAGGCAGTTGTATTTACATCATCTGGTGGTCCACGTGTATATACACGGTTTTTTGCAGGCGATCGTGCAGTAAAGGTTTTGGCAAAAGACGTACTTGCTTTTTGTGGTATAAAAACAAAGTGTTTTCCGATTGGTGGCGCGCGAAAGCTTACAGATGTAAAGAAAAAAAATATCGAAAAACTTGTGCAAAAAGGCATGAAATTTTTAAGTTTGTAGAAAAGAATGAAAATAATGAAATTTCGCAAGCATCTTAGCGTGCATGTTCTTGCTGGGACAAAAACTGTAACATGGCGACTTTTTGATGATAAGGATCTTTCTGAGGAGGATGTGGTTTCTTTTGTAATATGGGAGACGGGAATAGAGTTCGCACGAGCAAAATTGAAAAGTGTTATACAAAAACCTCTCGGTCAATTGGAAGAAAATGATTGGCAGGGACATGAACGGTATTCTGATAGTGAAGAGATGTGTCACACATTTACAAAATATTACGGGAAAATAGTTGACTCACGTACAATGGTCAAGATCATCACATTTGAAATATTATGATCTTTCTTTTATGATTAAGTGTAATAATAATTAACGTATATTTCTATGAAGAAATTCTTTAAGGAGTTCCAAGAATTTGCAGTAAAAGGCAATGTAATGGATCTGGCGGTTGCTGTGGTCATTGGTAATGCTTTTGGCAAAATTGTCACATCACTTGTGAATGATATCATCATGCCTCTCATGGGTATTGTGCTTGGAGGACTTAATTTTACGAAACTGGAGGTGACATTGGAAGATATTACGTTAAAGTATGGGAACTTTTTGCAATCGATCGTGGATTTTGTCATTATCGCATTTTGTATCTTTGTTGCGGTAAAAATGATGAATGTCGTGATAAAGAAAAAAAAGGCGGAAGAAAAAAAAGAAGGAAAGGCTAACGCAAAAGAAGTTGAGCTTCTTGTGGAAATTCGGGATTTATTAAAGAAAAAATAGGTGATCATTCGAAACGTACAATTCTTTCATGATGTGAGCACGGATGCTATTAGTGATTCTGTGGTGATCTTGGATATTGATGGAACATTGACGTGCAGTTCGAGTATGCACATAAATGATAGAGTGCGTGAAAAAATTAGGGAATTAAAAAAAACGAATGCCGTTTATATTTTTTCCAATAATTATGATGGCGAGCGCAGTAGGATCATTGCACATGATCTTGGTTTGCCATATATTGAAGCTCCGCACAAAAAGCCAAATAAGAAGATCTTGAATTATATTGAAAGAGGAACGAGCCCGGTTGTAGCAATAGGGGATAAATTTTTAACTGATGGTCTTTTTGCACATTTTTCACGTGCCACACACATTCGCGTGCGCCGGTATCGATGTTCTGCGGATTCGGTATGGGATCGATTGGCATGTATTTTTGATGATTGTGCATATTTTATTGCACATTTAGTTGGTTTGACGAAGTAGGGTGTGTGAAAGTAAATCATTCTTATATGCGTATGAGTGTATGGAGGAACGGATGTTATCATGATCATGATCGTGTATGATGCAATACAAAAACAGACAACAATCTGATGAGGAATTGGCGATCTTGACGCGAGATGACCCGTCGTTTTTTGCACCGCTTATGGAAAGATATGAGGCAAAGATGCTCTTGTATATTAAGCGTATTTCCGCTGTGACCACTGAGGAAGCGGAAGATATTTTGCAAGAAGGATTTTTGAAAGCATATCAGAATGTGAATAATTTTGATGAAAAACTATCTTTCTCGTCCTGGTTGTATCGCATTGTCCATAATGAAACGATCAGTTATTGGCGAAAGAAGAAAATTCGTCCGCATGGAAATTCCATATACGTGGATGATGATTTTCTGGAGCGCATCGCAGATGCGCGAGATATTGTGGAAGATATGGATCGTAAGCGATTAAAAGGTCTTGTGCAACAAATTTTTGATGAGATGGATGAACGATATCGTGAGATACTCGTTCTCAAATATATTGAAGATAAGAGCTATGAGGAAATTTCTGATATTTTGAAAAAACCTGCAGGAACGGTTGCAACACATATAAATCGTGCAAAAAAACAATTTAAAGAACTGTATCAAAAAAGTAATATTAACGTGTAATCAAATCATATGACGGAAAATCGCGCAGCACAGCGGGCGATGGAAAAGATCATGAAAGGCGAGGTAAAAAAAAGATCGCGAGTACGTTTTGTAGCGGTTAATTTTTTACTTTGGTTTTTTGGTGCGCTTAGCGTTGTGGCGGGAGCAGTGATCGTCAGTATTATTATTTTTACCATTGTTAATAGTGATGCGGATCTTCACCATGAAATTTATGGATGCGCATTTCCACGCATGACATTTGTTGCCATCGGAGTATGGGCGCTTCTTACAGGACTTTTTGTGATATTGTGTGATATGTCTGTGCGCAATACAAACAGAGGGTATGTATATCCTATTTGGCTAATTGTCTTGAGTAATGTGTTTTTGAGCGCGATCTTTGGCGTAGTTTTCTATAAAATTGGTGTTAGTTATGATGTGGATCACATGCTTGGTATGCACATGCGTTACTACTATGATATCGACAAGAGACGTGCAATGCTTTTTAATATGCCAGATAAGGGGATTGTGATGGGACAGATCATTGCTCATGAGCCAACATATGTTGTTATGTTGACGCCGGAACAAAAATTATTGGCAGTTGCCACGGATAATCTTGATGAACAAAAAAGATCATACTTGCGTGAAAATGAACAAGCTGTTTTTCTTGGTAAGATCAATGATAATGGTGTATTCGTGGCATGTGATATGCGCACAAGACAGATGAACGGCGTGCGTCAAGCGATCAAGGACAAATTACGCGTTGAAATGGAAGGGGAAAAAATTGAGGAACAAAAAAAGCGTTTTATTGAACGTGTGCGTATCACAACATATCAAATACCACATATCTGCAATGAACAAATGCAGTGGCGCATTGTTGGTGAATAACGTTCATATGGACAAAAACGGATACTTCCATTTGTGATGGGAGTATTTTTTGTGCAACTCCATGTGCATGAAAGATGTTCACATATTTTGCGTATTACGTTCTGTGAAGATCGTGCGGGTGAAGATCTTCTCGTAATATGTAAATATTATTTTATGAAACAAAAGAGAAAAATATTTATCAGTTCATTGGTCACAGTGGCTGCTGTCGGGGCATTGAGCGTTAATATGGCACAAGCGTCCTATCTTGGCATAAAAGGTGCAAAACGTATTAATCCGTTACCTGGTGTTGTTGCATATACTGTTGGTGATGTAGTACAAGATGCTGTTGTTTTACACGATACATGGGATTTTGAACATGATAAAAATAACTATCATCATAAAACACGTCGCGCAGCAATAAAAGATGCCTTCGAATCAGAAAACTGGCAGTTATATCACGTGGCTAGTAAGGGTACATATGCTGCGCAAGTAATTGATACACCGGAAAAATTTGCTAAGTTAATTGAAGCGCAAGACCTATTTCAACAGAGTCGTTTCGAAGAGGCGCGAGAAGTTGCGCGAGAAGTTGGTATATATGATCAGAAAATGTGGCGCAAACTGATCGGATAAATAAGGGCGGTTGTTCCTGCCGAAGCATATATGCTTCGGCTTTTGTTGTAAAAATGTCTTTTCGTGATAAAATGAAGTATGATTTTCATATAATACAGATTTACTACTATGAGCTCAAAGAAAAAAACGGAAAACACAACAGATTATGAGGAAGGAGATGGTGAACAATTTGTTTCTCTGCACTTGAGTGGGCATGCAAAACGCTCTATCGCATCGATCATTCTTTTTGTTATAGCACTTCTTTTTGTGCTTGGGTTTTTTAATGCAGCCGGTGTTGTTGGTGTAAAAATGACTGTTGGTGTGGGAAAGATCTTTGGATGGGGTAAGTATATTGCGCCGTTCGTCTTTGCTTTTGCAGGTTTTATTCTTTTGCGCAAAAAAGTTGACACGCAATTTTATGTTACAAAAATTATTGGCATATCATTTGCTTTTTGGGGTTTTTTGGCTGTATTGCATCTTTTGCCATTTGATCTGACGCAATATGCAGATATGGCAAAAAATGGTGTTGGTGGGGGATATTTGGGATATGTCATTGCGGGTGTTTTGGTAAGTGCCATGGGTAAAATTGCAGGTATGATCGTATTGATCGCAGTTATTTTAGTCGGTTTGATCGTGGCGTTCAATATGTCTTTTGTTGGTGTGAGCGATCGGGTTTCTGATATGCCTGCGAAACGATCATGGTTTTTTTGGCATAAAAAAGATGACGATACAGAAGATGACACTGACGACGACGATGTGAATCTATCTGATAATGAAGATAATGAAGAACATGTGTTTGATGATGACACAGATTTTGATGATGAAGAATATCAGAATATGCATGTTCAGCCTGTGGTAGCAATACAAAATTCTGTCTCGAAGCCAATGGCAGCACAAAAAGTCCAGGAAGTTGTGGATCGTCATGTTGTAGAGCAACAAGAAGGGCGGATCACTTTGCCAGAAAATGTAGAATGGGAATTGCCGCCATTGAAATTGCTTAAAAAGGGAGGTGAAAAGCCACAATCCGGTGATGTGAAACAAAAAGCATTGCGTATCCAAGAGACATTTGCGAATTTTGGCATTGCAATGGAATTGGATGATATTGTGACAGGTCCGACAGTGACACAATATAGTTTTCGACCACAAAGTGGTGTGAAACTTTCGCGCATCACAGCACTCAATGCTGATCTGGCGCTCGCACTCGCTGCACATCCAATTCGCATTGAAGCTCCAATTCCAGGAAAACCTTTTGTGGGGATCGAGGTGCCAAATAAAATTCCAGCAACAGTGCGTATGCGTGATCTTTTAAATACGGATGAATTTTCCGATCAAGAGAAAAAACTTCTTCTGGCACTTGGGGAAGATGTAAATGGAGAGTATGTTTTTGAAAATCTAAATAAAATGCCGCATCTTCTCGTTGCTGGTACAACCGGATCCGGAAAGTCCGTAACGATCAACTGTATTTTACTTTCATTGCTTTATAAAAATTCTCCGGATGATCTGCGCTTGATCCTTGTGGATCCAAAACATGTGGAGTTGTCACTCTATAACGGGATTCCACATCTATTAGCGGATGTGATCGTTGATAACAATAAGGTAATCAATGCGCTTAAATGGGCTGTTTCTGAAATGGAAAGGCGATATAAATTACTAAATGAAACAGGTTCGCGGGATCTTTCTTCGTACAATCAAAAACGTCATACAGGCGGTGTGCGACATTTTACAGATCCGGAGACGGGACAACGATGTGAGGAAGAAATGGAAAATTTGCCGGCAATTGTGATCGTAATCGATGAACTGTCAGATCTCATGTCTTCAAATGGCAAAGAAGTTGAGAGCGTAATTGTGCGATTGGCACAAAAATCTCGTGCTATTGGGATTCATTTGATCATTTCCACACAACGTCCGAGCGTTGAAGTTATCACAGGTCTGATCAAAGCCAATCTTCCGGCACGTATTGCTTTGAAAGTTGGATCAAATGTTGATTCTCGCACGATCATTGATGCACCTGGCGCGGAAAAACTTGTGGGTAATGGAGACATGCTTTTTGTTGGTCCGCAAAGTTCTACGCCACATCGCCTGCAAAGTGCATTTGTGGAAGAAGATGAGGTCAAGAAGGTGGTGGGATTTATCCGAAGGCAAGCACAAAATCTCGGAGCATATGATATTGATGAAGATTTTGCAACAGGAGGTAATGACGTGCGTAGCAGTAATGTGGGAAATTCTTTTGGTGGAGCAGCAGCACTTGATCTGGATCATGGAGGAAATTCTGCAGGATCAGAAGATCCTATATATGAGGAAGCAAAAGAATTGATCATTGAGGCGGGTAAAGCATCAACCTCGTATATTCAACGACGTTTACGTATAGGATATTCACGTGCAGCACGTCTCATGGATGAACTGGAAAGCAATGGCATCATCGGTCCGGCAGAAGGATCTCGTCCACGGCAGGTTTTGGTTGGTCGCAGTGAAACGACAAATAGTGTAGAAGAAGAAATATAATTTGCCTAAAGTGTGTTCTATCAGTTAGAGTGAATGTAAGGAGATTGTGTGTACAAATCCGGTTAATTTGATGTTGTGATATGGTTGAACAAAATTTTGTACGAAAAAAGGTAAAATCTTTGACTCTTGGAGAAAAATTGCGACAATTACGCGAAGAACGACACATGCGTGCTTATGATCTCTCGCATAAGATCAATGTTAAATCTGCGTATATTGAAGCATTGGAGAAAGGGCAATATAATCAACTACCAACGAAGGTGTATGTGAAGGGCTTTGTGCGTTCATATGCACGGTTTTTTGGTGTGACAGAACATGTATTGATAAATCTTTTTGAAAGAGAATATAGCGTATATAACAACATTAATAATAAGGAAGAAGAAGAGACCGTAAATAAATTGCCACAAGTACCACGCTTTGTTTTCACACCACGCATCCTAATGGTTGGTGTTGGTTTTGTTTTTCTTCTGGCAATTGGTATATATTTATATTTTGGTATTGATAATTTCGTTTCATCCCCGTGGATCATTGTGGAGCAACCTATGCAAAACAGCATTGTGACGGAAGACTTTGTCATCATACAAGGTAAAACGCGAAATAATTCGCGCGTGTTCATTAATGGGCAACAGACATTTGTGAATATGGACGGGTCATTTTCTGAAAAGGTTGGACTATCATTTGGAATTAATGTGATTCAAGTTAAAAGTATCAATAAGTTTGATAAAGAAAGTGTGACAGATATTGTTGTTGATGCACAATATGTTATCGAACAGCCTACAGAAGAAAAAAAAGATGAAATGTCAGTTTTTGTGCGTACGACAAGAGAAAATATTCTCGTGTATATTACTGCAGATGATGTTAGTGTCTATAATGATATGATCGATGCATCTGACACAAGGGAATTTCACTTTACGAGAGAAGTTAAGCTTACAACAAGTAATGGTAGTGAAACAATGGTTAGTTGTGATGGCGAAAAATATATAAAATTGAGCAATGATAGTGGAGTTATCAAAGATCATGTTTTTGATAAGGAGCATATGTGCGAGACTCTTATAGAGGTTGAGAACAAAGAGAAAAAATAAGATAAGTGACAATTATAATAGTCTTTAGTATAATAAGAAGACAGAATCGCTGAGCATATTTGCGATGTGAAGACAAAGGTGTTGGGGGATCATGTAATCATTTTTAAATGAAAAACATATGGCAAAGAAGAAGTCGGAAAATCTTGAAGAAAATAACAAGAATATTGACGCAGTTGTTAAGGAAATTAGAACAAAATTTGGGGATGGTATGCTCATGAAGTTGGGAGATGTACAGCGTGTGGATGTTGCTGCAATTCCTACAGGATCGCTTTCTTTGGATATTGCGACGGGAATTGGTGGCGTACCACGCGGTCGTGTGATCGAGATCTATGGTCCAGAATCATCCGGTAAGACAACGCTTGCATTGCATATAGTGGCAAATGCACAAAGAGATGGTGGAACAGCGGCATTTGTGGATGCAGAGCATGCACTTGATCCAGAATATGCAAAAAATATTGGTGTGCACATCAATGATCTACTTGTATCACAACCTGATGCAGGAGAGCAGGCTCTAGATATTGTGGAAACATTGGTACGATCGGACATTGTGGATGTGATCGTGGTGGATTCCGTTGCCGCATTGACACCTCAGGCAGAAATTGATGGTGAAATGGGAGATCAACATATGGGGCGACAGGCCCGACTTATGAGTCAGGCGATGCGTAAGTTGACGCCGATCATTGCAAAGTCGAATTGTGTGGTTATTTTTATCAATCAGATTCGCATGAAAATCGGTGTTATGTTTGGTAACCCAGAGACAACAACGGGGGGTAATGCACTCAAATTTTACTCCTCTATGCGTATGGATGTGCGACGTGCAGCACAGATCAAAAAAGGAGAAGAGGTTGTGGGTAATCGTGTAAAAGTAAAGATCGTAAAGAATAAAGTTGCTCCACCATTTAGAGTGGCAGAATTTGATATCATGTATAACGAAGGCATCTCGCTCTCCGGCGATGTGTTGGATATAGGCTCACAACATGAGGTAATCACAAAGCGAGGAAACTCATACAGTTATAAAGAGGAAAAATTGGGCGTGGGACGAGAAAGCGCAAAGGCAACATTGAAGGCAAATAGAAAGCTTTTAGATACAATTGTTAAGGACGTGCACAAAGTGGTAAAAGATGCGATGAAAAAAAATGATCCTGTTGAGGAAACAAAATAATTCGTCGTTTGCGGTAAGATCACTTTTTGTGATACAATGAAGGAGCAAAAATGTAAAATAAAAAAGTTTATGTCATTTTTTTCATCAGGTTCAGGTCATTATCTCGGAGTAGATTTCGGTACACAGTCGATCAAGGCTGTGGAGTTAAAGATGTCAAAAGGTAAACCGTGCTTGGCAAATTATGGTTGGGTGAATGTTACGAATATTAAAGAGGTTCCTGATACATATGATAACGATTATGCAAAACTCTTAAATGATGCATTGCGTGAATTGTTCACGCAAATGAAACCTTCGGTTAAAAAAGCGATTGTGGCGATCCCAAGTTTCAATGGACTGGTGATGATCGTGGATTTTCCGCGCATGAGCGAAAAAGATGTTGCATCGGCGATTAAGTTTGAATCTCGAAAATACATTCCCGCCTCATTGGATGAGGTAAATGTAAGTTGGGAAGTCTTAGATGATAAAAGTGAACAAGATAAGGAAAAGCCAACGATGAAAGTTTTATTAGTCGCTGCACCAAAAAGTGAAGTGCAATATTATGATAGTCTATTCAAAGGTGTTTCTGTTGCCATTGATTCTTTGGAATTAGAGTCATTTTCTTTGGCGCGGGCAATAATTGGCAATACAAAAGGCAGATTTATTTTGGTGGATATGGGGGCAAAAACAACAAATATCGTACTTGTAGAGGATGGTATTGTGCACGTGAGTCGTAGTGTGGATATTGGTGGTTCTGACATGACGAATGCGATCATGCAAAGCTTAAATATTTCTCGTGAACGTGCTGTGGTTTTGAAGGAAGGTGGAGAAAACTTTTTTACTGGCGCGACAAAAGTGGGATTTCCATCATTAAATTTTGTGGCAAATGAAGTTAAACGTGTGTTGGATACGCAAAAGAGTGATGCTGTAGAGTCTTTGGTGTTGTGTGGAGGTGGCTCACTTTTGGTAGGGTTACCTGAATACATGTCGCAATTGACTGGGTTGAAAGTTACAATGGGTAATCCGTTGAGTCATGTGATCTATGACGAGAGCACTTCTGGCAATATCAAAAATCTCGCTTCATCGTTTTCTGTCGCGATAGGATTGGCTTTGCGTGGTGTGGAAGATGATAAATAATTATTTTTTTCGTAAATTTTTTAATTGGTAAAATAAAAATATGGTTTCGGGGATTGGATTTAAAAATACGACCGACGAGGATCAAGGAGCTCCTCGCAAAAGAACTGTTTCACGAGCACTGCTTGTTGCTTTTGGCATTCTCGTGGTAGTAGTGGTTTCATATGGTCTCTTGAAGTTATGGGAAGGTTCCTTGCGTTCGCAGTCGGATGCATTGAATCAGGAGATTGATTCTGTAAACAAAGAAATCTCCAGTTCTCTCTCTGGAGAGGTTGCTGATTTTGCTGTACGTTCAACAGTTATGGAAAAAGAATTATATCGCGGTTATGACACGAATGATATTTTTGTGGAAATTGAGAACATCATGATCCCTCGTGTTGTACTAAAATCATTCCAACATGATTCTGGCGCACATGAAAAAAAGACAGTGGGATCAGTCAGTTCTGTGATCACAGGACAAGGTAAAGTGACGATTAGTGCTGATGCGGATACATTTGATGTGATGGCACAGCAAATTGATGTGTTCAAACAGAGTAAATACTTTACAAATGTAAAGGTTGGCACAACAGATCGCGATGACTCTGGCCGTATCATTTTCACATTATCAATGGATGTACAAAATTCAGAGACATCCCCATATGATCAGGGAGGTGCAACAACTACAGATTCCGCAACAAGTGTGCGCGTTGACAATTCACAAGGTTCTGCAACAAATGTACGCGTTGACGATGGAGCACAAGGCAGTGTAGATGTAACGACTGACTCTGGTGCAACAAATGTGAATATCAATCAATAAATATATTATTAGTAATACAAAAATATGATCATCAGAATCCTTCTCTTTCCCGTGATCTTGCTGCTCGTTCTGTATTTTGTCATTGCGTTGGTTGTGCCAACAACCCGCTCGATCTCAGCAGAAAAAAAGACAGTTGAACAAAGAACGATCGCGTTGGATACAGCACAAAAAAAACTCGGTGATGTTAAAGCGTATGTGCAAGAAGTATCAAGTCATTCCAGAGAAAAAGATTTCGTTTCTGATTTTGTGCCAAATGATCAACGAGAAGAGATCCTTCTTAGTGATATCTCACAACTTGCGGAAAAAACAGGTGTCAGTTTGTTTTCTGTTGGTTTTTCAGAAGGTCGTCAGGATGTGCGATCCTCTGCAGCAGCAGATGAAAAGGCGCATTTGATTGAGGGTAAGATGATCGTTAGCGGTACGTACGAAAACTTCAAAAAATTCTCTCACGAACTCTTCCATGTTAAACGTCTCTATGCTTTCAAAACTTTTGATCTCACAAAAGTTGAACTAGAGAAAAAAGAAGGTGAAGAAAATACACCACAAGAACAAATGCTCAGTGGTGTGGTATCTTTCGCATATGGCTATATTCCTGGACAAGCGCAGATCAATCCGACAACATTTACTCAAAAAACAAACTTTGATTTTATTGATGGTGTCATTAAAGCAACAACACAAACCAAACCTTTAGAATCGCGACCAACCAATAGATCAAATCCATTCTTACCATAACATCAATGGACATGACGCAAAATGAAAATAATTTAGATATAAAGGATCAAGGTCCAATAGAAGATCACACGGATAGTGATCAGATTGCTGTACAGCCTACACAAGATGAAACGACAGAGCCCTTGGGAACTATAATAATAGAAGATTCCGAGGAGCAAAAAAATGTCATTGAAGATCAGATCATCTCGCGTGCAAAGGACTTGGGTGTGAAGTATGTAATAGAAATGCCGACTAACGCAAACCGGGAGTCTGTCCAGTTGATCTCTGAAGATATTGCACGAAAAAATAAGATCGCGATTTTTGATCGTGATAAAAAAGATAAAATATTACATGTTGCAATGAGTGATGTGCAGGATGTAAATGCATTGAATATTCTTCGCTTTATTGCACAAAAAGACCACATGAGCATTGAGGTGTATTTGACATCTGATGACTTGTTGGACAAACTGTATGGATTATATGGAAGTGCGGAAAAAGCCGTTGAGGACGTCGTGCAATCTTTTGAGATCGAAGGAGAAACAAAAACTGATGTGCTAAATGTGATCGGAGAGAAAGAGAGTATCCAAGATGCGCCTGTTGCAAAGTTGGTGCATGTGATCATTAAACATGCATTGGATGGTAAAGCGTCGGATATTCATATTGAACCGATTGATAAGACATATCGCGTTCGATTTCGTCAGGACGGTATTTTGCATGCATCGCTTACATTTCCGCAAGAGGTGGGCAAAGCAGTAATTTCACGTATTAAAATTCTTTCAAATTTAAAGATCGATGAGAGGCGTAAGCCACAAGATGGACGTTTTCGCATTAGTGATCAGGGGGATGATATTGATTTTCGTGTATCCAGCCTTCCCGTTGTGGAGGGAGAAAAGATCGTAATGCGTGTTTTGGAAAAAGATCGACAAACATTTGATTTGATCGAACTCGGTATGATGGGAACGCAGCATGAGATGTTCTTGGAACGCATCAAAGATCCATTTGGCATGATTCTTATGACAGGTCCGACCGGCTCTGGAAAATCTACAACTCTCTATGCTTTTTTAAAAATTTTGAATGGGGAGGAACGAAATATTATTACGCTTGAAGATCCTGTAGAATATTTTGTGCCGGGCATTAATCAATCACAAGTCAAACCAGAAATCGGTTATTCATTTGCAAGTGGGCTACGCAGTATCTTGCGTCAGGATCCAAATGTCATCATGGTGGGAGAGATTCGTGATGGTGAGACTGCAGAACTTGCGGTGCACGCAGCACTTACGGGACATCTTGTTTTTTCTACAGTGCATACGAACAATGCCATAGGTGCATTACCGCGTTTGATCGATCTTGGCATTGAACCATTCCTGATCGCGTCTGCTGTTCGTGTGATCGCGGCCCAGCGTTTGGTGCGTAGTATTTGTCTTGATTGCAAAGAAGAAATGCACATGCCGGATAATATTATCACAAAGATCAAACGTGAATTGGAAGGTGTATCTGAGGAGGAAATGAAAAAGTATGGATTGGATATATCACAAGGATTCAAATTTTATCATGGCAAGGGATGTAAAAATTGTGCCGATCTCGGATTAAAAGGACGTCTCGCGCTTTATGAAGCAATTGAAGTGGATAATGAAATGCAAAATTTGATCGTGGAGGAAGATGGAAATATTGTGCACATTGAACGTTTGGCGCGAAGTAAGGGATTTATCACTTTAAAACAAGATGGTATACTAAAAATGCTGCTTGGATTGACAACCTTATCTGAGCTGGAACGTGTGACAGAGGGAGATATGAGCATTGGCGGGAAGATCGATGAAGTGACTGATGAGGAGCAAATTTATGAGGACCTCAAACACAAGCATTGAAATCTTTTATTATAAGGTAAATCTATGACACAAGAAGATACAACGAAAAAAACAATTATGATCGCTGAGGATGATGCATTTATCGGTGATATTTATGAGGTAAAATTAAAGGATGCTGGATACAATGTGATCTTGGCAAGCAATGGACGTGATGCAATCGAGAAATTGGAAGCCGGTGCTCGACCGAACATCATGCTTTTAGATATTGTGATGCCGTACATGGATGGCTTTGATGTTTTGGAAGCCATTAGTCATCGTCCAGAATGGAAAGAAATCCCGGTTGTGCTTTTGACAAATCTCTCTCAAAAGGAAGATGTTGATCGCGGCATGTCGCTGGGCGCAAAAGACTTTTTGATCAAATCGCACTTTACTCCGTCAGAGGTTTTGGCAAAAGTGCAAAAATACATGATATAAATAAAGGAATTTTTTAAATAAACACAAAAAAGTATATGAGCTCCTTGCATGTTGAACAGAGATTAAAGAACTTATTGCGACTGGGTGCACAACAAAATGCGTCAGATCTTCACTTTGCTGTGGGACGACATCCGACCCTTCGTATTGATGGAAAACTTATTCCACTCGAGCAAGAAGCTGTGCTGTTGCCAGAGGATACGAAGGCGTTTGCAGATTATTTTATGAACTCACACCATAAAGAAAAATTTCTCGAAAACGGAGAAATTGATTTTTCATACAGTTTGGAAGACAAAGTTCGTTTTCGTACCAATGTTTTTTATCAAAGAGGTTATGTGGGTATTGTCATGCGTGTGATCAATAGCAATATCCGACCGCTTGATGAATTGGGTGTGCCACAACTGGTATATGAATTTGCGAATTTTTCACAAGGACTATTTCTTGTAACCGGACCTGTGGGTCATGGTAAATCAACAACTCTTGCAGCGCTCGTGGATTATATCAATCACAATAAAAAAAGCCATATTATTACAATCGAAGATCCGATTGAATATATGTATGAACAAGATCTTTGCATTATCAATCAACGTGAAATTGGGCAAGACTCTCAAACATTCGCAGGTGCTTTGCGTGCAGCTCTTCGTGAGGATACCAATGTGATCTTGATTGGTGAAATGCGTGATCTGGAGACGATTGGTACGGCAATCACTGCTGCAGAAACAGGACACCTCATCTTTGCCACACTTCACACCAATGATGCTGCGCAAACAATTGATCGTATCGTTGATACGTTTCCATCACATCAACAAAATCAAATTCGTGCGCAATTGGCAAATGTTCTCCTTGGTGTAATGTCGCAACGTTTGATTCCGCATACAAATGGTGGGCGTATTCCTGCATGTGAGATCATGATCAAAAATCATGCAATTGAGAACCTCATTCGTGAGGATAAGACATATCAAATTGATACTGTAATTGAAACAGGTTCTAAAGACGGGATGATCTCTCTTGATAAATCATTGGCGCAACTTTTGCAGTCAGGAGATATTTCTTTGGACTATGCAATGACCTATGCAAAAAATCGTGATTACGTGCGAATGCTGGTGGGACGTGGAGAGCAGATTCATATTGAAGAATAAGATCAGTTCGTAAAGTGACAGGTAAAAAGTTTATGAAGTTCTCATACCCACGCATAATGGATCTTTGTAAACCCGACATCTTTATAAACTTTAAACTTTATAAACCTTTAACTCTAATATATGCAATTCAAATTTAAAGCGACGACACGTGAAGGTGAAGTAAAACGAGGCAAAATTGAAGCAATTGATAAGGAAGCGGCAACAAAACTACTGCAGACGAATGATCTCGTGCCGCTTGAACTTAAAGAAGTGAAACAGAGCACATCCATCTCCGGTGTTTTGGAACGAATGACATCTTCTATCACACAGAAAGATCTCTTACTTTTTTATCGTCAACTTTCAACTCTTGTGGGTGCAAAAATTCCGATTGCACCGGCACTGCGTACAATTCACAATCAGACACAAAATGCGCAATTACGCATCGTGGTCACGGAGGTGGCTGCTGATGTGGAGGATGGTATGGCAATTTCAGAGAGCTTTGCAAAACATGAAAATGTTTTTACCACTCTTGCAGTAAGTATGATCAGAGCGGGAGAATTATCGGGAAATTTGCAAGGCGCGATTGACTTTGTGGCTGAAAGTGCAGAACAGAATTATCAACTTAAAAGTAAGGTGCGTGGGGCACTTATGTATCCCGTTTTTGTGATCAGTGTTGCCATGGTAATTGGTTTTTTGACGATGACGTGGATATTGCCAAAGCTCACACAAGTTATTAAAGACCTAAATGTGGAGATTCCATGGTATACCCAGCTCATGATCAAGATCGGTGATTTTATGCAAGCATATTGGTGGGCGGTACTTGTTGTGATCTTTGCACTTGTAGGAGCAATGATCTATTATGCACGATCTGAGGATGGAAGTAAGGAGTGGGACCGGATCAAGTTGCATATCCCAATTATTGGACAACTGTTTCAATATGTTTACATTACACGTTTTTCAGAAAATCTTTCCGTGTTGCTCAAGGGAGGCATTCCAATCGTGCGTGCACTTATTGTTGTGGGTGATGTGGTGGATAATATTGTGTATAAAAATATCATTCTCAAAGCTGCACAAGATGTAAAAGTTGGCGGTGAGATCAATAAGGAATTTTTCAGACATGAAGAATTTCCACCGATGGTGTCCAGCATGATCAAGATTGGTGAAGAAACGGGACGTCTCAGTGAAATATTGGAAGATGTGGCACGGTTTTATAATGCAGAAGTAGATCAAATTACACGCAATCTGTCATCGATCATTGAACCTATTCTTATCGTTATTTTGGGTATCGGTGTTGGTGTGTTGGTGTTTTCCGTATTGTTGCCAATTTACAATATTGCGGGACAATTATAATTAAGAATTAAGAATTAAGAATTAAGAATTAAGAATTAAGAATTTTCGGAAAAGATAGAACGGCTGTTGATTGAAAAAATAAGATTGTAATGGACAGATTTTAGAATTGCGAACAAATAACTTTGTACTGGTCGGGAGATAGATTTAAAAATCAAAATTCAAGGGATTACTTTACATTTTGTAAATTGATCATTGAAAATTGACATGGGGGTAATGTGTGAATAGAGGTATTTCATTTTTTGATATTCGGGTGTATAATAGTTTAGTAAAGATAAAAACAAAAAAGGAATGGAGGTGACAATAGAATGAAAAAAGGTTTTACATTGATCGAACTTTTGATTGTTATCGCAATCATCGGTATCTTGGCATCTATTGTGTTGGTATCGTTGAACAGTGCACGTAACAAAGCAAAACAAGCATCATTTAAATCATCAGCATCATCAATTGCCCCAGCAGCGATTTTGTGTTGTGACCAGGTTGGCGCAACCCTTAATGCGACTGCAGGTGCAGAAATTTGCTCTACAGCAATCGGCGCAACATACCCAGCATCACCAGTGATCAGCAGTGTGTCAGTTGCAAATCAGTGTTCCGGAGGCAATTTTCGACTTACTATTACTGCTAACTCAAGCGAAGCTGGCGGTTGTACAAGTGCAACGGTTACAGAAACAGCAACAACTTTTGCGGGTGCAGGGTGTACTTAGTCAAAAAAAATGTTGGTACTTGCTATTCAGTGGTGAATGGCAAGTACATAGATTTTTTTTGAGGTATATTTAATATACATACTTAACCATAAATTCTATGATGTTGGATCGCATAAAAAAGCACTGGGATTCTCGTCCCCTTAGTGCGCTGTTTGTTGTTTTTTTAATATTATTTCTGGGTTTTTCTGTGATGTACGGATATTCCGCGGGCGATCCTCTTTTAGATGATCACTATTTTCATTTTAAATATGCGTATTTATTGCGCACAGAAGGAATGGATGTGGTAAATCATTTTGATTGGATCTATCTCTCAGGTCATGGTAAAGAAGGTGGTAGTCGTTATGCAGTGACTTTGTATCAAATATCTTTGATCCCATTCACATATTTTGACAATTGGCTTTTGGCAATACATATTGCAGATGCATTCTATACAAGTTTGGCTCTTGCTCTGTTTTATTATGTGTTGCGTAAAGCGCATGTGCAGTACCCGTTCTTTTTTATTATGGCGATGTTCAGTTCTATATATTTTATTGAACGGTTGCTGTATGGACGCGCATTTGTATTGGCGATTGCATTGGTCTTTCTGGAGATGTATTTTGCTGTAGAGAAAAAATATAAACTGTTGTTTTGTGTGTGCGTATTTCACATTTTGTGGCATCAGTCTACGTATTTTATGCCACTATTCTTTGTGGGAATTGTTGAAGCTGCGCGATATCTAATAGAGCAGAAGATGTTTTTGAAAAATGCATTTTCAGTAATTCTTGCAACAGTTGTGGGTATGGCATTTTTTCCGGGATTTCCGCAGTCACTGTTTTTATGGATAGGTAATATTATCAATATACAAATGAATGCACAGTCACATGTGCAAGATGTTAATTCTGTATCAATTGGTGGCGGAGAAATGGTCTCAAAAGATTTCATGAATTATTTTACAGATGAAAAAATTCTTCTTTTTCTCTTTGTCTTAGCTTGTTCTTCTGTTATTTCTCTCTACGTTTTACAGAAAAGGAGTGGCATATCTTTTTTGACCAGTTTGGATCAAAAAAAATTGATCTGGATCTATGCACTTTTTATGGGCATGATCTGTATGATGGCCGGATCGATCACGATCAGTGGGCGCATTTTTGACTTCTTTATTCCAACTGTCTTCATTCTTTCTGCTTTTCTGGTAACATTCTTCGCTGATACAAAAAAAATTACTGTAGATCATTCGCTTGGTGTGTATATGAAATTTGGCGTTGGGATGTTTTTTGGTATACTTTTTCTCAATACATGTATCAATGTCTATGCGACCGCGCAGCAATTTGATTATATGCCGGCGCAACAAACAGCACAGTGGATCCAAGACCATTCATCTGGGAGGGATAAGGTTTTTTTGCATAATTGGAGTGTTTTTACATTGATGTTTTTCACAAATTCACATAATATTTATAGTACGGGCATTGAGCCGATGGCCCTCAAATCCTTCAATGAAGAATTGTATTGGAAATACTATAATATATTTAAATACAATTATTATTGCGATGATTCTGGAGATTGTGGTGACACTGTGATGGCGATCAAAGAATCATATAAAGTTGCGAGTGATGAAAAAAAAGATAAATTTGAAAAAGATAATGGATTACGGATCATTCATTCGATCAAAAATGATTTTGATGCGAAATTTATCGTATCGGAAACTGAAGCATTTACTAAGACCATTCAACAAAATCCGGATTTGATCGAGGACCAATTTCATGTAAAATCAGATGATTTTACAGGGAGATATACAGAATTTACAGTGTTCAAGTTAAAATAATATATACAGATAAAAAATAATAAATCCCCAAGAGATCTTTTTAGAGGTGTGTTCCTCATGTTTTTAATATAAAAGACGATCGCGACAGAGTTTTTAAAAAGGAATTGCTCCAGGTGCTTTTTCACGCTTTTTGGTTGTCATATCTGTTATAATAAGAAAGTACAGCGATTTGTTCAATAATATCTTTTTACATAATTCATCCATGCTTCGTCAAAAAATATTTCTATATGTGCTTGTTCAAGTCAATAATCAGTGTGAGGCGCAAAGTCTAAACGATATTATAGTTAATTGTGGAAGAAATTCACGGTATTTTAATTAAAATAAGTAGGATATGAATAATAAGATTGTTGTTGTTATCCCATGTTATAACGAGGAAAAAACGATCAAAAAAGTTGTCGGTGATTTTCAAAAAGAGTTGCCAGAGGCGCGAATATTGGTTGTGGACAATAACTCGACTGATCATACGCGAACGGAAGCGCTTAGTGTTGGTGCTGATGTTGTTTTTGAAAAGAAAAAGGGGAAAGGTTATGCGGTGCAACGTTCTTTGGAAGAATTTCGTGAGGATATCTTTGTACTTGTTGATGGTGACAATACCTACAAGGCAAAAGATGTGCATAAGCTCATTGATCCAATTGCAAACGATCATGCTGATATGGTGGTGGGTGATCGCATGATCATCAAAAATCGTGATGCATTTAGCACAAGTCATTGGTATGGGAATAAATTTCTCAACGGTGCGCTCAATATGATCTTTCGCACGCGATTACGTGATATGCAATCCGGTCTGCGCGTGATGAATAAACGGTTTATCAATTCTACAGCACTTTTGGCTGGCGGTTTCTCGATCGAACCAGAACTCACTATTCAGGCAATTGAGAAAGGCATGATCATCACGGAGATACCCATCACTTTGGTTAAACGCCCTGATGGTAGTCATTCCAAGATCAATGCAGTGCGTGATGGAACGATCGCTCTATACACTCTCGTATCACTGTTTCGCGATTATCAACCGTTGCAATTTTTCGCGATTTTGGCGGCCATTTGTTTTTCATTGGGTATTCTCCTTGGTTGGTATGGCACTGCTGATTATTTTGCTACCGGACTTGTGACTCGCGTGCCGTCGCTCATTATGTCTGGATTTTTGACCATTGCCGGTCTGATCAGCATGATCGCGGGCCTTATCCTCAGCTCGATCAAGCGTCGCCATGATGAACTTGTTGTGCTATTAAATCGTATTAAATTACGATGATGCTACAAAGAATGGTTGCTTGTATAAAAAAGGTTTAATGCAAAGATCATGCACATATGAGATGCACATAAAATTTAAATGCAAAGTGACGGTAAAATGAGAATTTTGTGTCTTTCTGTTTTGCTTGAAAAATGATAGGATTGTGTAGTAAAGCTTTTTGGGATCCACAAAGCACATGAAAACAGCTGTCATTATCGTAAATTACAACAAGAAGGACCTTTTGGAAAAGTGTCTGACATCGCTCGTGCACACAAAAAAATGTGATCACACAGTATTTGTCGTGGACAACGGTTCGAAAGATGGCTCGATCGAGATGGTACAACGATCATTTCCATATGTTGCAATGATCGAAATGGGATATAATGCGGGTTTTTGTAAAGGAAATAATGCAGGTATCCATGAAGCGATCAGTCAAGAATATGATGTGATCGTCTTGCTTAATAACGATACGGAAGTTGATGGGTATTTTCTTCACGAATTGACCAAATTGATCGATGTGGAGAAAAAAATTGGCATGGTCGCACCAAAGATCCTCATGTTTGCAAATAAAAATACGTATGATTCTGCAGGATTATTGATCACGGTAGATGGATTGGCTCTAAATCGCTTGATCGGTCAATCATTAGCACAAGATGGCCATCCATGTGAAGTATTTTGTCCAACTGGTGCAGCAGCAGCATTTCATGTTGATGTGCTTAAAGATATCAAACAAGACGGGATGTATTTTGATGAGGATTACGCATATTATTTGGAAGATGTTGATATGGGGTGGCGTGCGCGTTTACGTGGCTGGTCGTGTGTATACAATCCGCAATCAGTTGTCTATCATCATAAAAATGCCACATCTGGTGAATATTCTGCATTTATTGCTTTTTATACAAATAGGAATCTCTATTACAACATCATCAAGAATTATCCCGGCATATCCTGTTTAAGGGCCATGGTGTATTCTGTCATTCGTTATCCGTATCTTTTTGTTCTTGCGCTGTGTCACAAAAGTGTAGCATCACGGTATACGCATACGATCGCCATGCGTGAACTCATGACAATCACCATGCGAGGATTGTGGGATGTGGGAAAAAATTTTGTACGACTGTACAAAAAAAGGCGCTATATACAGCGCAGAAAGATCGCACAAGATCATATGCGATGGTTTAAAGATTTTGGTGTGGGATTTGTGGAGTCGAAAAAATGATCGTGCGAGAGTATGATTCATTACAAAGTTCAAAAATATATAGAAAGATAATGTGATGTAATAGTTTATAGTAAAATACGTATGGGATTTTGGTCTGTAAAATGTGGCACGGCGTTTGTTATTCTTAAACGGGAAGGTTTGTGGCATGGTACAATTTTTGTGATACGAGCAACTCGTGACAATCTCAAGAAGATGTTTATGCCACTGCACGGTGATATCCTTCTCGTTAGTGCTGGAGTTGGCGCAAGTGTAGAATATCGTACGGAGCATGTTGCAGAGGAATTATCCCGACATGGGATCAGAGCGGTGGCTGCAATGCAAGGTCATCCACTGCTCATGCATACGATTGATGAATTTTCCGTATTTGTCTTTCATCGCACTTTTTATAATGAAAGACTTGAAAGTTTTATCCAACAGATCAAAAAAAAAGGAAAGACAATCATTTTTGAAACTGATGATCTGGTTTTTGATGCAAAATTATCAGAACATGTAGATCATCTCAAAAATATCTCACCTGTGGAAAAAGAAGCATATGATGCGTGTACGGGGGTGCATATTTTGGAGGATCCCTATGTACAAGTAGCAACAACAACCACGCATTTCTTGGCTGAGCGGATTGAAGAGCGAGGAAAAAAGGTTTTTATTGTGCCAAATAAATTATCTCAACATGATGTAGACATTGCAACAATGATCAATAAAGAAGTTTCTAAGCGTACCGATAAGGATGCACTCATTCGCATTGGATATTTCAGTGGATCAAAGAGTCATGACAAGGACTTTTCCACAATTAGTGAAAGTATGATTCATATTCTGGAGAATAATAAAAATGTTATCTTATGCATTGCTGGATATTTATCTGTGCCGAGTGATTTGTCGGAAAAATATAGGGATCAGATCACCGTTTTGCCTTTCGTGAATAGGGAAGAACATTTTCGTAATATTTCCATTGTGGATATCAACATCGTACCGTTGGAGCGTAACCCATTCTGTGACGCGAAATCGGAGATCAAATTCATTGAAGCGGGTATTTTGCATGTGCCAACTGTAGCAGTCAGTAATCCAACATTTTCTGATGCTATCGTTCATGGGGAGAGCGGTTTTCTCGCGGGAAATACAGCGGAGTGGATAGAGTTGTTACAAAAATTGATTGATGACGAGCAATTGCGAAAAAAGATCGGTGATAATGCATATAAGACCGTTATGGAAAAATATACGACTTTATCTACGAATGGAGAATATATTAGTTTTCTAAAAAAACACGTGTAGATCTTAGTACACTTATATGAGGAATTTGATCAAAAAAAAATGGAATATTTTGCGAAGTGATAGGGAATTGCAAAAGATTTTGACCAACATGAATTGGTTGTTTTTGGACAAGGCAATCCAGATTAGTTTAGCTTTTTTTGTTGGAATATGGGTAATTCGTTATCTCGGTCCAGAAAGATATGGCGTGTTGAGTTATGCAAGTGCGATCGTGGCATTTTTTGGCATTTTTGCAAAACTGGGATTGGATGCAATTGTAGTGCGAGAGCTCGTTAATGCTGAAATCAAGAAAGAAATACTATTGGGTACAAGTTTTTATCTCAAGCTTTGTGGCGGTCTCATAGCAACAAGTCTTGCTATTTTTACAGCTATGATCTTACAAGATGATGATCGCATGATCTATGCTGTAGCGATTATTAGTGCGAGTTTGATTTTTCAGGCTTCTGATGTTGTAGATTTTTGGTTTCAGTCACGTGTTACTGCAAAACATATTGCCTATGTACGCAGTTTTTCATGCATCGCAAGTGCCGTGATGAAGATCTGGCTCATTTTAGGAAATATGCCATTGGTGTGGTTTATGGTAGTTATAGTTGTGGAATCAATATTCGTTTCTGTGGGATTTGCGATTGCGTATATATATAACAAGAATATTATTGGTAAGTGGACGTATGATGCTCGTGTTGCAAAGAAACTTCTTGTGGATTCATGGCCTCTTATATTGTCAGGTTTTGCGGCGATGGTTTATTTGCGGATCGATCAGATTATGATCGGGAATATGCTGGGATATCAGGCATTGGGTAGCTATTCTGTAGCCGTAGGATTGAGTGAGGCATGGTATTTTATACCGATTATCATAAATAATTCTGTATTTCCTGCGATCATCTATACCAAAAAAAGAGATGAGGAACTGTATCAATTGCGGTTGCAAAAACTATTTGATATGATGGCATGGACTGCATTTATTATTGCACTACCAATAACGTTTTTTAGTCATAGGATCATTGCAACGCTTTATGGTGTTGAATACACACAAGCGGCTGATGTTCTCGTGATTTATATTTGGGCTGGAGTATTTGTTTTTCTGGGTTCAGCTAGAACCAAATGGATGATAGCTGAAAATTTACAGAAACACATATTTTATTTTGCAGGGATATCAGGTATTGTAAATATTGTACTAAATATTTTTTTCATCCAATCTTACGGCATCAATGGTGCGGCTTACGCAACGTTGATTAGCTATATTATTGCTGTGATCTTGATGCCATTTATGTTTAAAGATACAAGATCAAGTGCATACATGTTGTTAAAAAGTCTGAATATTTTGAGAGTATTTGTTTTTCGAAAAAAGTAAGTATTATTTTTTAGTGATTTGTGATAAATCAATATCAGTATATTTTTTTAACATAGTTTCAACATATTTTATGAAAGCATCGCGTTTGCGGCCGATGTCTTTGTGTCCTACATAAAAAAAATACTTGTTATCATACATGTTTATATCCAACATTTTAAAATGCAATTTATTTTTGCAAGCAATGTAATTGAAACTTAATTGATCCCTCTTGCTATAATTTGATAATTCATTCCACCACGCTTCGTCAAAATCAATGATTTCTTTTTCATTATGTTTTCGCAACAAACAACCTGACCAGAGAAGCCCATTATTGTGAGGATGCTTTTCAGATAAATATTTATTTCTTTGTGTTTCCATTAGACCAATGTCGTCCAAGCGGAGTTTTATGCATGCATCAAATTCGTCATATAAACAAGTTCTACTCGGGTGCTTAAATGTAGACAATGACACATCTTGCAAGTTTTCCTTGATCATTACTTGCGGGTTAAATCCCTTTTTAGTCAGCATGGAGGCATCAAGCCAGATGGAATATTTGTATTCTGGTAAAAATCTGTGTGGAAGTATTTTATACATACGAGCATTTCTTGTTGGGTCATTATGGATTTTTTCCACAACTCGAACGTCGTAAAATTTCGATTTTAGATTAGAATCATCTGTAAAACATACAAAATCACAGTTTTTGTGATTTTTGATTTTTTTTAACGTGTCATAGTTATTAAATATGGCTGTGTAAACCACGATATCATTTTTCATATATAATAATGATTTGAATTTCAGACTTTATAAAGTGAATTAATTTTCTTTTCGCACAACAATCGCAAAACCATTTCCCACTTTATCATCAACATCTCGCACTGCTGTAATATGCCAACCTAAATAGTTAATCAGTTCGACGACATCCTCAGTGATCCATACTGAAAAATGCATGCCATTTTTTTTTGGATCGTTATATGTTTTTGATAAGCCAAGGTCGTTTTGGGCAGCTTGTAAGTCATGTCTTTCGATGAGATCGGACAGAGTCGTGCGCGGCTTATCCTTATCAAATGTACGTTCTTTGTGTGGAATGATCATGAATATGTAACCGCCTTTTTTAACAACGCGATACCATTCCTTTAATGCGTTTATAGGATCATAAAAATGTTCCAACACATGAGAATTGATGACAAAATCGACACTTTCATCTGGCAATGGCAATTGATCTCCAGGTGCCACAATGTCCACAGCAAGTGTTTTACCACACATTTTTTGTTCCTCTTTCTTATAAATTGTTTCGTTTGAATCTTCAATATCAACGTTGAGCGTATTCAAGCCAAAGCTGTTATGCGCTGATCCTCCAATCTCAATACCTTTTAATCCATCGAGATATTTATGGGCAAGTCTTGATTCTTTGAACCTTAGCAGATTGAAATGAGATAATATTCCGTGTATTTGTAATTTAATATTATTTATGTTCATAATTATTGTGTCTGTTTTTACAAATAATTTTTTGTAATGTATCGGATGTTGGAATTTTAGCATATTTATGAAATTGGTGCATAAGAATCGGTTATGATATAGTTCAATATTATATGGTAAATATACACTATAATTATGATTTTCAGCTTTCAAGAATTAAAGGATAAAGTGTTTTTTGATCAAAAGAAATTTAGAGATAAAAAAGCATTGAGTTACATGAAAGACTGTGTATCTGTACTAGATGTTGGCTGTGGAGAGGGTAGATTTATCAGTCATGATCCAAAGCGCATTGTTGGGATCGATCAAAATGAGAAGAGTCTGTCAATTTGCAAAAGAAATGGATACAACGTTTTCAAAGGTAATGTTACACAACTTCCTTTTGATGATTGCCAGTTTGATGCTGTACATTGTGCGCATGTTATTGAGCATTTATTTCCAAAAGATGCATACAAACTTTTACAAGAAATGAGCAGAGTTTTAAAAAAAGGAGGCATCTTATGTTTGCGTGCTCCGATGTTCTATAACGGATTCTATGATAATTTTACGCATATTAAGCCATATCCGCCGTACGCGGTTTTGCATTATCTATTGGATGATGGTGTGCAAAGAACTTTTGATGACATGGGTTATTCTTTTGAAAAAATCACACTTATTTTTAGGAGAAATCAGTTTTTTGAAAGATCTTTTCATGGTTATTTGAAGATATTCTATTATTTATCAAATATCCTTCATCGTTTCGGAATTGCGCATCCCAGAAGGACGGGCTATATGCTTATATTGAGAAAAATTCATTAAGGTTTTTTGGTAGTTTTTTCTGATTATATCTTCAAATGGTCAGATACGTGCATATTAGTTTTTTGATTAAAGAATTAGCGGTTTTTTATGAACAAAAAGATAGCTGTGGCGATACTAGGTTACAATAGTCAAAAATATTTAGATGCGTTGTTTAATTCACTTCTCGAACAAGAGCGGGATAGCGACGATTATTATTACATTGACAATGCGTCACATGATGCGTCTGTGCGTATCGCACAGAGATTTGAACCGCGGATCACTGTTGTGCAGAATTCCAAGAATAATGGTTATGCAGGAGCATATGGAATTTTTTTGGAGAATGCCTTCATAGTAAAAAAGTATGATGCGGTGATTTTGCTTAATCCGGATGTAATCGTCGATCGAAAATGGTCATTGCAATTGGTGTCGGCCGCTTATGCTGATCCGATGATCGCAATCGCACAATCGAAGGTCTTGCAATTGGATAAGAATGGAATACAATCCGAGCGTATTAGTTCTTTTGGGGGCATGTTGCACTATTTGGGATTTGGGCTCCTTAAACGTAAAGAAGATGCACGGAGCAAAAGGGGTGAAACGGACTTTTGTGTGGGAACAAGCATGCTCATCAAACGGGAGGCTTATGAAATGTGTGGCGGTCTGGATCATGATTTCTTTATGTATTTGGAAGATCTTGATCTGTCTTGGCGTATGCGGATTTGTGGATACCAGTGTATTGTGGCTACGGACTCGGTGGTATGGCATCACTATGTCTTTAATAGGACCGGTGATAAAAACCGTCGCAAGTTTTATTATGTGGAGCGTAACAGGCTTTTTTGTTTGTGGAAAAATTACAGCTATAGAACACTCGTTTTACTTCTGCCGGCTCTGCTTATTATGGAGTGTGGTATCTTGTGTCATGCTATTGTCAATGCGTATATCATAGATAAGGTTCGGGCGAATTGGGATTTCTTACGCGAGATTCCTGTATTGCACAAAAAGCATTGTGATGTGCAGGCAATGCGCACAGTGTCCGATCGTGAGATCTTTGATACGATGGCTACGAGTGTGCAATTTGATGAATTGGATAGCATCTTTTTAAGGGCGGCAAATGTGTTTTTTATATTGTACTATAAGATCATGCGGATGATCATATAGGAGGGATATCAAAGCTATATACAGTAGCTATATTTCATTTTTATGATTGACACATCGTGCATTTTTGGTGATGAACTCACAAGATCATTTCAAGAATTTAAAGATCATTAAAATCGAATTGACTGATTTATTAATATCTATAAATTTGTGATACAATACACAATAGGAAAAAAGGGGATTAATTTTTTGACGTTCCCAATATGCGAGCCGAAAAGGGATTTACGCTCATTGAACTTTTGATCACAGTTGCGATCATTGGTATTTTGGCCTCGATCATCATGACAACCATTGGGTATGCTCGTGATAGAGCAAAAGATGCCTCGTTCAAATCAAGTGTGGCTACGATCCATAAGGCGGGAATCATGTGTTGTGATGAAAATGGGGAAATCCAGGCAAAAGCGGTAAATGCCGGAGTTCCCGTACAAATTTGTACCGATGGAGACATGACGGATAGCATTTATCCAGATGATTTGCATATTGGCGCTGTAACAGTGGCGGCGCAGTGTGATTTTGATGGACATTTTGAGATTGTAATTACACCAGGGACACTAAATTCAGGAAATTGTACGAGTATCACATATAGTGAGATCGGTTTTGTGAGCAGTGAGGGCTGTTGAGGTCAAAATAAGAATTAAAATGAAGAATTAAGAGTTTGTGACATGTGTGATCATGGACAATCTTCTGATGTAGGTGTGTAGAAAATATGATTTATATAATTCTCTTTTTCATTTATGGATTGGTAATTGGCAGTTTTTGTAATGTTGTAATTCATCGCTTGTACACAAGAGAGGGCGTTGTCCTTCAACAGTCGCATTGTCCGCATTGTAAGTCTGACATTATATGGAAAGATAACATCCCTCTATTGAGCTACTTTATATTACGTGGTAAGTGTCGTGTGTGTCGACAAAAAATTTCCATGCAGTATCCTCTGGTGGAAGTTACAACGGGAGTCCTTTTTGGTGTTGTGGGATTTTTTTATACTAATGGATCAATAGACAACCTGCTCATTGCTGTTTTGTATGCTTTTGTGTTTGCACATCTTATGGTGATATTTGTGTATGATTGGAAGCATATGGAAATTCCTATGAGCGTCATGTGGATGGCGATCATGCTTTCCTTTGTCATAAATGTAATGATAGATATACATGCACATGCTTTTGCAGAAAATTTATGGGAAAGCATAAGTTTTTTGCATGGTGCAAGTGCGCTAGTAGCATTCTGTTTCTTCTTTGGATTGAGTTATGTGTCAGATGAAACTTGGATGGGCTACGGTGATTCGTTCATTGCAATTGTTTTGGGTTTAATTTTGGGTCCAATCGCAACATTTGTGGCACTCCTCACAGCATTTTGTGTTGGTGCAATTTATGGCATTGGATTGATGGCTGTGAAAAAGCGTTCACTGAAAACAGAGATTCCATTTGGACCATTCCTTATTTTTGGACTTTTTACGGCATTTATCCTGCAATATGCATATCCTGATCTTTTTTCTTTTTTTATTTGAACATACACAACGTATATATTATGTGGTACAATATATACTATAAGAACGCATGATTGTAAAAGTAAAAACAATGCAAAACAAAAAAGGTTTTTCACTCTTGGAAATGATCATTATTGTTGCGATCATTGTGATCATGACGATGGTCATGTTTGTGATCTCATTTAAGGATCGATCAACAAAAGAACTTGAGGCTGTTGGTCGTGAAGTGGCAGCAGCAATTCGTGAAGCACAAAATAATGCATTGACAGGACGTCAGCGTGGCAATGATCAATTGCCGTGTTCTTTTGCTTTTCAAATAACTGATGGTGGAGGAGGTTATAGTATTAGAGGTACACAGAGACCATCTGATGATGTCTGTCCAGATGATGAGGAAATTTCGTTTTATAACAATATTTTCTTGCAAGAAAACTTGTCCGAAAATGATACGCATATTGCAGGTACGGACAGTAATGGGAATGCTAGTTCCCATGTGATCTTTACAGTGCCATACGGAAAATATTATGATAGCGGAACAGGTGCAACCACACCGAGTACAGGTACTGATTTTGTTATTACAAAAGACGGTGAAGAGAAAAAATTTCATGTGTGCGTATATTCAACCGGTTTGATCGAAGAACTTGGATTTAATGATAGTGATGGAGCATGCCCATTTTAGTAAAAAATGTTATGTTTATGAAAATGCGTAAAAAAGAAAAAGGGTTCTCGATTGGCGAGGTGATGGTTGCCATGTTTATCTTGCTTGTGGGTATTGTAGATGCGATATTTTTGACCGTACGTAGCGTGGAAGGTTTGCATGACAGTCGCGACGCAGTGATTGCCACACTGCTTGCACAAGAAGGTGTGGAATTAGTGCGTAATGTGCGAGATAATAATGTGACACAGGATTGTCCTGGAGATCAACGATGCACGGCGTTTGATGAACAATATGGATTTCTTTCTGTTACGGGAGCGCCGATTTCGTGGTGTACGATAGATTATGATACGGATACGGACGATTCTCATCTTGATTGTTCAGGAGCAAGTCGGGATGATCGTCTGTATCTTAATAATGAAAGAGAATTATATGATCATGGGGGAGGATCTGGCACATACCTCGATACGGAATTGAGGAGACGGATTTACGTTGAATACGACACATCCGATAATCTGCCATTAAATGCTTCTACGCCAGTTGACCAAATTACAGCAAATGTGACAAGTGTAGTGGTTTTTGGGGAAGCGGATTTCCCAGATTCAGGAAATATTGAGACAGAATGCATGATCGCACGAGGTTGTGTGTATGCACAAACGCGACTTACATCGTGGATCAATTATGGGGAGTGAGAAAATTAAGAATTAAAAATTTCGCATGATCGATAATATGATGAAAAAACGAAAAGGCTTTACACTTATTGAACTTATGGTGTCGATTTTCATTTTTCTCATTATCATGACGGCGATTGTGGCCATTTTTGCGAGGCAAATTCAGGCATATCGTCACGCACGTGTGTCACAAGGTGACTTGGAAAATGCGCAGTTTGCCATGAATTACATCGCAAAGACACTTCGTACAGCTACTGTTCTCGGAGAAAATAATACTGACCTGCGTGATGCTGTACAATTTGAAGATGCAGATTTCGCAAAATATAAAATTGAATCTTCCAATAAACTGGTTCTGTATGACTTTTCTCAAGAACTGTGCATGCGTTTCTTTTTTGCTACAGGAAACGGAGCACATCCATACACGGATCATGGAGATCAAGCATTGTGGGTAGAGTCGGTTGAGGGCGTGGGTTTTGATCAGATTGAGGAATGTTTGTCCGATATAACATATGACGGCCCAACATACAAGTATGAGCGATTAACAAGTGGAGATGTCACAGGAACATTTTGGATTGCTCCCACACGATATGAAGATCAATTGGGTTCGAAAAGAACGGACACAATTGGGCGCGTGACGATTGGTATGTCTGTTTTGCCGAAAAAGGAAAACATACTTTATGATGATCGAGAACCTGTGTTCATTCAGTCTTCTGTATCGCTGAGAGATTATCCGCCGGATCTCAGTTTCTAGGTTTATTTAATTAGACTTTATTATGAAATATCATCAAAAAGGATCCATTGTTGTTTTTGCACTTATCGTATTGTCATTTATTCTCATTGCAGCATTTTCTGTTGCGGCAGTGACGCTGGTGGAGCGACGCAGTGCCAATATTTCTGTAAATTCTACAACGGCATTTCAACAAGCGGACAAGGGCATGGAAGAATTTTTGCAACAACTCTATAAAGATCTGGAACAAACAGACACGCTTAATACGCTCACAGCTAAATTAAATGAGATCTATGGATCTGGAATGTACACATGTCAAGATCCTTCAGCTGCGGCGAGTGCGAGCATACCATCATATATTGGTGATGAGGATACAGAATTTATTATTTCTGCCTATATGGAAAAGCCAGTTGAGGCTCATAATGCAGGATGGAATAATGATGCTCTTATTCCGATTAGAGATTGTGGAACGGAACTTGCAGATGTGGCGCGTTTCAAGGTAGCGGGAAATTATAGCACAGCTGTACGTGCGATTTTTGTAAAATTGCGCGATAGTTTGACGCGTGGACTCGTAGCACACTGGTCATTTGAGGATCGGGCGATCAATTCACGTTTGACAGAGAATGAGGAAGCACATATCGCACAGGATCTATCCAAAAACGATCACATACTGACATTGTGTCATCCTGAGGATCTGCCAATCAAAGTTGAATTAACAGATGGTACGGACATGGGAGATGTTGTGACATTTACGGATTGTGCGGAAAATAGCAGTGATTTTATTGTTCCTGAAAAAGATGAGGCGTGGGTGGAAGGCTTTGTGCTTGAAACGGTAGATCCTGGTCCACTTGGCGATGATGCACAAGAAGCGATTTATTTTGATGGCAATGACTATTTGGCAATGTACGCCAAGGATAGTTGTGCTGCAGACGATTACAACTGTGTGGAAAATGATACAGAAAACAAAATTAGTGATCTTACTAATGGGATCACGATCTCTCTGTGGATAAAACCTGACAGCACAACATCTACTGGCACACTTATATCACAATATAGTAGCAATAATGGATTCAAAATATATTTGGATGCAGGAAAGCCATGTTTTATGTTGCAAAATAAAAAGGCGTGTGCGGATGACGCTATTAGTGATGAATGGCATCATGTTGTGGGACGATGGCGTGAGGGAGAAGTAGTGAAAATTATTGTAGATGATAAAGAGAAAGAGGGTGAATCGTTAAATGCTTCTATAACTGTGCCTGACGAAACGTTGTTCGTAGGTTCTCAAGATGATACAACAGGATTTTATACGGGTGCAATTGATGATCTGCGTATGTGGGATCGATCATTAACGGATGCAGAAGTTAATCGTTTGTGTACGATCGCACAAGGTAGTCCGGAAGATCCAGATGATCTGGACCCGAAATGCTTTAAATAACCAACGTTGTAATTTTGATTTGAATATAGTGATCCAAAGCCCTCCAAAAGAGGGCTTTTTTGTTTTGATGGTTGTAGTGTAGAATAGCTAATAGATCAATAGATCATTAGAGAGGCATATAAGTGGTTAGATTGAAGTGGTGATCACATGACTGGATTTTGCGAAAAGATATACTGATCAAAATTTCCAATGATCAATTTACAATTTTCAATCAATGCCTCAATGATCAATTTCAAAACATTGCGGAATTGAAGTACTAAACCTGTTTGCCGGTATGCAGAAATTTATTGTAAATTGTAAATTGATCATTGAAAATTAAATCCATGTTATTTCTCAATGTGATGTCTACAAAATGTTGTGTATTTCATTAACGTGTCTCATATATTAACAAAATACTAAAATTATGGTTATTAAATTTACAAAAGAACAAGCGCGAGAGCGCATGGCAAAACTCATGGCGGAAATTGATCGATTACGTGTGTTATATCATGTGCAAGATGATCCGACGGTGGATGATGTTGTATATTCGGCGCTTATGGATGAATTACGCGGATTGGAAGCAATATATCCGGATCTGCAAGATCCGCACAGTCCTACACAACGCATCGGTGGTAAGCCATTGGATAAATTTCGTAAAACGACACACAAAATGTCGCAATGGTCTTTCGATGATCTTTTTGATCATGAGGGCCTTGTGAAGTGGGAAGAAAAGGTGATGCGTATGATGCAAAAAAAAGGCATATCGATAAAACCAGCATATTGTACGGAGATCAAAATTGATGGGTTAAAAATTATTTTGACATACGAAAAAGGTGTTTTGGTGTGTGGTGCAACACGCGGGGATGGCGTGGTGGGTGAGGATGTGACGCATAACATTCGCACAATTCATAGTGTACCACTTACATTGACACAACCGATCGATATCGTTGTTGTGGGTGAAGTGTGGTTGCCGGAAAAAGAACTAGAGCGCATCAATGCAGAACGTGCAGAAAATGGTGAACAACTTTTTGCCAATGCGCGCAATGCGGCAGCGGGATCGATTCGTCAGTTGGATCCTACAGTTGTCGGAAAAAGAGGATTGCAAATGTTCGTTTACGACATTGATTGGGTTGGCGCAAATGAACAAGGAATTGTTTTGCCGGATACACAGATCGGCGAATTGGAGCTATTGCAAGAATTGGGTTTTAAGGTCAATGGGCAATATGCCTTATGTCACACGATCCACGATGTGGAGCAAGTGTATCAATCATGGATCGATAAACGACATGATCAACCGTATGCCATCGATGGGATTGTAATCAAAGTAAATGATCGGCGTATGCAGGAGCAATTGGGTTATACAGGAAAGTCACCTCGGTTTGCTATTGCATATAAATTTCCTGCCCAGCGTACAACAACAGTTGTGGAAGATATCAGTGTGCAAGTTGGACGTACAGGCGTTTTGACACCCGTGGCGCATTTGCGTCCGGTTTCTGTTGCTGGGACAACTGTCAGTCGCGCAACTCTTCACAATGAAGATGAAATTATGCGCTTGGGTCTTAAAATTGGCGATACGGTTGTTATTCAAAAGGCGGGTGATATTATTCCGGAAGTTGTGGAGGTGCTTGTGAATATGCGTACAGGTATGGAAAAAAATTTTGATATGCATGCGGCATGCGTGAATATTTGCGGTGGTGAAGTGATCAAAGAAACGATCGGCATAAAAGGAAAAACGCAAAGCGCAGCATATTATTGTAAAAATAAAAATTCTTTTGCAATTCAAAAAGAACAATTGAGGCATTTTGTGTCAAAAAAAGGCATGAATATTGAAGGTCTTGGTGAGAAGATCATTGAACAGTTGATGAATGAAGGATTGATCGCAGATGCGGCAGATATTTTTGAGCTAACGATCGGTGATGTGGATCATTTGGATCGTTTTGCGGATAAATCTGCAGAAAATCTTATCACTTCCATTGAAACTGCAAAGACCGTGTCGTTGGAAAAATTTATTTTTTCACTGGGCATTCGACATGTAGGAGAAGAAACAGCGGTACTTATCGCACATAATCTTTCTACGATCACATCACAAAAGATCACCAACCTTGCCTCACTTGGTAGTGCATTTGCACAAGTGACACAAGAACAGTGGGAGATGATCGATGGTATTGGCGGAAGGTGTGCGGAAAGTCTTTTGACATGGTTTGCAGATGAAAAACATCGTGAACTGCTCACACGCATGCATGAACATGGTGTGAATATTATCGTGGAAAAAATAAAACAAAACACTGCGGTAAGTGGCAAAACATTTGTAATTACAGGCACTTTGACATCTATGACGCGCGATGAGGCAAAAGAACACATACGCGCAGCTGGTGGAAAGATCGCATCAAGTGTGAGTGTTGCGACAGATTTTGTGGTTGCAGGTGAAAAAGCCGGATCAAAACGAGCAAAGGCACAGGCATTGGGAGTTGCGATCATCTCTGAGGATGAGTTGAAAAGTATGTTATACTAAAGGAGATATGGAGCGTTTATGAGGTGGAAAATTTCAGCCAAAGTTTGGTGGAAATAAAGTAATTATTATAAAATATATGGAAACAGTCGAAGAAAAAACAGATTCTCAAGCAATTGGTGTGCGCTATGGTGGATTTTGGGTGCGATTGGCGGCACATATTATCGATGGTTTTGTGGTATCTGTAGCATCTATGATCATTGTCATTCCGCT
>DYDB01000002.1:99381-113099 GCA_020718085.1 Micavibrio sp.
CAGTGACGTCTCTCATTAGCATGGCACTCAGCTGGGGATATTATATTTTTATGACACATAAATATCAAGCAACACTGGGGAAAATGGCAATTGGTGCACGGGTTGTTGCAGAGGATGGACAACAACTTACTTTGGGAAATGTGGTTATGCGCGAAACGCTTGGTAAAATTGCATCGGGTATTGCGCTTCTCGTGGGATATTTTATGATTGGCTTTACTGCCAAAAAACAGGGATTGCATGATATGATCGCAAAGTCTGTTGTGGTCTATACCGAAGAAGGTCCGCGTAAACTCGTTGTCGGATGCGTGTATGGTTTTTATGCATTGATCATATTTGCATTCGCATGTCTAGTCGGAGTTTTGGTATTTCTTGGTGTACTTTTTGGCGCAGCAGCGTATGAAGATTCTCAAAATAATGGTCTCGACAAAGAAGAGCAAGAGATGCACGATAATGGATGGATCATGCCGGTTTCTGATGATGTGCCAACCGACCAAGTCTAAATTTCGTAGCATAATGTTTTTTGCAGCTAGATAGGTTGATATTGCGTAAAATATTGCGTATAGTAGAGACAGTATAAAATGTGTTAATGTATGAGAAAATATGGAATTGACAAATGAGAATATTAAAGATATTGCCGTATTGGCACGTGTGGGCATAACTGATGTGGAAAACGAATCGTATCGTCACGACCTTTCTTCCGTTTTGCAATATTTTGAAAAATTGCAGGAGGTCAACACAGATGATGTGGAGGAAATTGGGCATATTACCGGTGCAACAGATGTATATCGTGTTGACGAAGTTGCGGAATTATCAGCGGATGAAAAAGCGCGGATGATGGATAATGTGCCGCGAAAGCAGGATGGTTATATCAAGGTGCAAAGCGTATTATAAAAAATTAGTAGTATATTATATCAGAAATCATATATGATCAGAGATTTACATGAAAAATTATTAAATGGAGATGTAACGGCAGTTGAACTTACAAATCGTGCATTTGATGTGATCGATCAGAAAGATGAAGAGTTGCATGCTTTCCTCAGTTTTACAAAAGAGCAGGCTATGCGAAAAGCGGCAGATGTTGATGTAAAGATCAAAAATGGCGAAAAGATCGATCTCCTTGCCGGTATTCCATGTGCGGTGAAAGATAATATTTGTATGACCGGTACAGTGACAACCGCAGCTTCAAAGATGTTGGAAGATTATATTGCGCCATATGACGCTACGGTTGCCACACGAATTAAGGAAAATGACGCAGTGATCGTAGGTAAAACAAATCTTGATGAATTTGCATGCGGCAGTACTACGGAGAACAGTGCATATGGTCCGACCAAAAATCCTGTTGATCCTACGCGCGTACCTGGCGGTACGAGTGGTGGTAGCGCTGCAGCAGTAGTGAGTGATGAGGTTGTGTGGGCACTCGGCACTGATACGGGAGGATCAATCCGTCAGCCAGCGAGTTTTTGTGGTGCTGTAGGACTTAAACCGACATATGGACGCGTATCACGTTACGGGGTGATCGCAATGGGTTCAAGTTTGGATCAAGTGGGGGCAATTACCAAAACTGTGGAGGATGCTGCAATTGTGCTCAGTCGTATTGCGGGACATGATCCAATGGATGCAACGAGTGCGACAAGTGGGGAAAAGCCGTACGAAGATTATTGCATTGGTGATATTAAAGGGGCAAAAATTGGTATTCCCAAAGAATATCTTGGAGACGGACTTGATGATCAGGTGCGAGACGTATTCATGCAAAGTGTGGAAAAATTCAAGTTGCTTGGTGCGGAAATCGTAGATATTAGTTTGCCGCATACAGAATATGCACTTGCCACATACTATATCATTATGCCATCCGAACTAAGTTCAAATCTCGCACGATATGACGGTATTCGTTTTGGTGGTGCAGAAGGAGTTGATCCAAAAACTGTTTTGGAACAGTACATGGAGGTGCGTGGAAAAGGCTTTGGTCCAGAGGTTAAAAGACGCATAATGCTTGGTACATACACACTTTCGGCGGGGTATTATGATGCGTATTATAAAAAGGCACAAAAAGTTCGTGCGCTTTTGAGAAAGGATTTTGAAAATGCATTTACAAAAGTGAATTACGTATTTACACCGACGGCGCCGGAAGTTGCATTTAAACTTGGTGCAAAATGTGATGATCCTCTCAAAATGTATCTCTCAGATATTTATACAGTAACTGCAAATCTTGTCGGTGTGCCAGGACTTTCAATTCCCGTAGGCACGGTTTCATGCGATGGGGTACAGTTGCCTGTTGGCGGACAATTGATGGGCAAATGGTTTGACGAAGAAGGCATTTTGAACGCGGGGTATACATATGAAATTAATACATAAAGTATTACAATGGATGTTTTGAATATGGTCATGACCACTGCTGAGGGTATATTTTCAGCTTTTATACATAGTGCATTCTTTCTTTTTATGAAGATATTTCTTGTGATCTATTCTACAGTACTTGTAGTGGATGTAATTCTTCTAGTATATTTGGGTAATGTTCGCAAACAATTGCGTAATATGCGTACGGGAACAGGAGTGAAAAAAACAAGCAAGAGAACAGATGTGCGAGAATGGGATGCGATCATTGGGCGACTTCAGTCCTCCGATGGCAAGCAATATCTTATTGCTATATTGGAAGCGGATCGTTTCGTGTACAAATCATTAGCACTGCAAGGTTATAGTGGGGGCACTTTTGCTGAACGATTGGCACAAATCCCACAGGGTAGTTTTTCATCGCTGAATGCCGTGCGGGATGTACATGCACTTAGTAATAAAATTGTACAGAAAGAAGATATACAAATCACACAGGAGCAAGCAAAAAATGCTTTGGGTGTGTATGAGCAGTTTTTGCAAAGTATTGATATTTTGTAAATAAACCTTTTGGTTGACAATAATTTTGTCTGATGGTATACTTTTTCCTGTACGCGTGTACAGTTTTTTCTGTTTGATCGTACGAGCTATTATATATAGCGGGATAGAGCAGTCTGGCAGCTCGTCTGGCTCATAACCAGAAGGTCGCCGGTTCAAATCCGGCTCCCGCAACATGCTTAGTTGAAAGTTGAAAGTCAATAGTTTATAAAGTATATGCTTTGCGCTTTTGACTTTTTGACTTTACTGACTGGGCTCAAGTCAGGGTAGCTCAGTCGGTTAGAGCGTGGGACTCATAAGCCCAAGGTCGTGAGTTCGATCCTCACCCCTGATACGGAGAGGTGAATGAAAATTAAAGATCCTACAGATATTTTTGGGGGCGTAGCTCAGCTGGTTAGAGCGTCTGCCTGTCACGCAGAAGGTCGCCGGTTCGAGCCCGGTCGTTCCCGCAAAATTACTCTTAAAGTGCTTTTAGTAAGCGCTTTTTGTTATTCTGTACATATTTCCAGTATAGCCAATGGGAAGATGAAAATGATCACGCTCAGCCTTGGTGATTGACTACTTTGTAAAAAAGATTATTACGAGAGCGTATCGAAAACGTTTCATAAAATTAAAGATTTGAAACTGCAAATTTATGGATCAAAACATTATCTAATAAGGTGGATGATATGGGTTTTTACAACAACGCTTGCAATTTGAACGCATTTGTGCTATAATAGCGATTCGAGTCTCATTGAGCATTTTTAGAATGCTATTACAATACTTTTTGAAATGATCCTCGAATGATGCGTTTTTTGACGCACATCTGGATCTGAACATTTTTTACTCATGAAATCTTGGGGAAATGCGTGTTTGGGTTTATGAGTAATTAATGTAAACAAGAACAATATGTACAATAGAAGTGAACGCGGTGGCCAAAAGTCATCAGCGCGTAAATCTGGGCATGCCAGTAATCCTCGTGCACAAAAAAGCACAGGTGTAAAAACGTGGAAGAGATCAGGAAGTGCAACAGACGATCGTGGACAAAAACGATCAAACTTTAAGAAGCGTGATACTGCTACCGGTAGTAGTTCTTCTGCGCGTCCGTATGCACATAAAAATGAGGGATCACAAACTCATGTATCAAAAGGTGCTGGTGCACGAACATGGAAGAGATCGGAGACTCCTGTAGGAGGACGATCATCCAGAATTAAAAAACGGGGTGTTACCAAAAGCAGTAGCAGTTCTTCTGCACGTCCGTATGCACATAAAAATGAAGGTTCATATAGTCGTGGTGGAGCGCAAAAAAATGTGGAAACACATAGCTTTGAACGTAGTACGCATCGTGCGGTAAACGACTCTTCAAAAGCACGCGCTGTTATACAGGATGTGCGCACAGAACACAAAAATTCTGATCGACGCACTGTGCGAAAAAATGATGATAAAAAACCATATCAAAAAAAGACCTTTTCACGTTTTGATGGTGGAGGAAGATCCTCGTCAAAATCAAATGGTGGGGGACGAGGTAAGCGAAAAAAGACCGTGTATGATCATACGGTTTTCATCAAAGAGGCAACAGCACAAAATGCAAATACAAAACAATACGTTTCAAAAAATCGTTTTGTTGATTTTAAGTTGCATGTGAAGTTACAAAAAAATATTGAAGATCGTGGGTATGATCAACCGACACCGATTCAAGATCAAGCTATTCCACATGCAATGACCGGGCGTGATGTGATTGGTATTGCTAACACGGGTACGGGTAAAACAGCAGCGTTTTTGCTTCCGTTACTGCACAAAATTTGTCTTGATCCACGTCAGCAAGTATTGATCCTTGCACCGACACGAGAACTAGCCTTGCAAATTGATGAGGAATGTCAAATGTTCACAAAAAACATGCAGATCCAGACAATTGTTTGTATCGGTGGAACGTCGATGCACAAACAACTTCGTAGTGTGCGTAAAAATGCACAGATCATTATTGGTACACCAGGTCGCACAAAAGATCTTATGCAACGCAAGGCATTGCATCTCGGCAGTGTGAACAATGTTGTGTTGGATGAAGTAGATCGTATGTTGGATATGGGATTTATCAATGATATCACATTGCTTCTCTCAAAGGTTGCACGAGAACGTCAGTCGCTTTTCTTTTCTGCAACAATGGATGATAAGATCGCAAAACTCACATTGAATTATTTACATGATCCGATCACTGTCGAAATTTCGTCACGACCAACATCTGAAAATGTACATCAAGATGTGGTTTTTATTGGAAAAAATGAAGATAAGTTAGAAAAACTACACACGGTTTTGCAAACAAAGGAGTGTTACAAAGCATTGGTGTTCAGTCGTACAAAAATGGGAGCTAAACGATTGGCACAAAAATTATATCAACGCGGACTTCGTGCGGATGCAATTCATGGTGACATGTCACAAGGTCAACGTCAGCGAACGCTCGCATCCTTTCGGGATGATCGATTGCATATATTGGTTGCAACAGACGTTGTTGCCCGTGGAATTGATATTGATGGGATCACACACGTGATCAATTATGATCTTCCGGAAAATTATGAGGACTATATTCACCGCATTGGACGTACGGGACGCGGTGCATCAATAGGGCATGCACTAACTTTCTTTGAAAGATAGAGAACATAAAGTTATAAAAACCGCAGTATTGTAAAATACATGCGGTTTTTTGATCTTTTTGGGAAAAATAAAAGGTCCTCAATGCAGACATGCATATGAATCCCTTGAAAAAAGATAACGGAAAAAATACATTTTTCCCTGAAATCCAGGTGGGTTTCATGCTCCCCATCGTACCTTTAAGTATAAGATGCATCTCTTTTACTTAAAAGTACGATGGGGTTATTCAGCACATCATTCTGAAGACCTTTCATCTCAGTATTAGCACAAAAATACAAGATAGTCAAACCCATTTTTTCCTTGTCAAAACGTGATAAAAAGGCTATAATTAATGATGAAAGAGGGGAAATAAAATAAGTCAAAAAAATACAATTTATGACACTGCGTTCGTATCTTTGGGGGTTGCGTATTGGTACATTAACGAGTTTTGCGGCATTGTGTGCCGTTATATTTTTGACCGACCCAATCGACATTGGATATATTGCATTTATATTGTTCTATATCACATTTTTTCTTACAATGTCCGGTATGAGCATCTTACTTCTTACGTGGATATGGCAGCATATGGCAAAAGATGTTGTAACGTTGGGAGAAGTGGGAATGGCGGTGCGGCAAGGGATCCTTTTGGGCTTTCTCATGTCTGCACTCATCGGTATGCAACAAATGCGCGTTCTCCTGTGGTGGGATGCCCTGATCGTTGTTGTTGCAGTGTTTTTGATCGAATTGTATTTTTTGACACGGTAATACTTTTAACCTTGTAAATCTGTAATATAAATCACATGGCGGAAGTAAAGAAAGAAAATAAGAAAGCGTATAATGCAGCATCCATTCAAGTATTGGAAGGTTTGGAGCCGGTGCGAAAACGACCAGGTATGTATATTGGTGGCACAGGTCTTACGGGACTTCATCATATGATCTGGGAGGTAGTGGATAACAGTGTTGATGAAGCAATGGCTGGACATGCAACGCGTTGTCATGTACGTATTTTGCCTGATGATACTATTGAAATATCAGATAATGGTCGCGGGATCCCAGTGGATATTCACCCAAAAACCAAAAAATCAACATTGGAAACAGTGCTGACCGTTCTCCATGCTGGTGGTAAATTCGGTGGTGAGGATAGCGGATATAAGGTGTCTGGTGGTTTGCATGGTGTGGGTGTATCCGTGGTCAATGCGCTTTCCGAATGGGTAAAAGCGGAAGTAAGACTTGATGGAAAAGTGTGGGCACAAGAATTCTCCTGTGGCAAACCTACAACCAAGCTCAAAGAGGTTGGTAAGATAAAAGGTGGTGAAACTGGCACAACGATCACGTTTAAACCGGATCGTACAATTTTTTCTGAAACAACATTCAGTTTTGACACAATCGTGAAACATTTGCGCAATCAGGCATATTTGACCAAGGGGATTCGCATTGATATTGAAGATCTGCGTGACGTAAAAACCAAAAAGGATATATATAAAGCTCGACGCCATAGTTTTTATTTTGATTCAGGAATTGTATCGTTTGTAAAATTTATCAATCGCGGTAAAGAAGTAAAAAATATTGTACCGGTGTATATTGATAAACAGCAGGATGGCGTAAATGTGGAAGTCTCCATGCAGTATACAAACTCATTCAAAGAGCGGTTGCACGCTTTTGCAAATAATATTCTCAATCCGGAAGGTGGAACGCATGTTGCGGGTTTTCGCGCTGCACTGACGCGCTGTCTCAATGCATATGCACGAACTAATGGACTTCTTAAAGAAAAAGACAAGAATCTTTCTGCTGAAGATATGCAAGAGGGTCTTACATGTGTGATCAGTGTCAAATTGCCAAACCCACAATTTGAAGGACAAACAAAGGAAAAATTGGGTAATCCTGAAGTAAAAGGCATAGTGCAAAGCGTTGTAACAGAGGAGCTGACGGAATATTTGGAAAAGAATCCCAAAGATGCGCGTGCGATGATCGATAAGTGTTTGCTTACTGCGCGTGCGCGCAATGCAGCACGTGCAGCCAAAGATGCAGTGCTTCGCAAAGGCGCATTGGACGGTATGACACTACCCGGCAAACTCGCAGATTGTACTAGTAGACGTGCAGAAGATTCAGAATTGTATATTGTAGAGGGAGATTCTGCAGGCGGCAGTGCCAAACAGGGGCGTGACCGTATGTTCCAAGCGATCTTGCCACTGCGTGGAAAATTGGTCAACGTGGAAAAGACAAGTCTAGATAAGATTGTGAAATCTGACACACTTAAGCCGATTATTGTAGCGATCGGTGCGGGCATCGGTGATACGATCGATGTAAGCAAATTGCGCTATCATAAGATCATTATCATGGCAGATGCTGATGTGGATGGCTCACATATTCGTACACTTCTCCTAACTTTCTTTTATCGATACTTTGAAGAGTTGGTGCGTCGCGGTTTCATTTATATCGCACAACCACCACTCTATCAGATCAAAAAGGGAAAGAGCGTACACTACGTTTATACTGATGAACAGAAAGAAGATTTGCTCAAAAAACTTGGCGTGAGTGAAATTAATGAAAATGAAGATGATCAAAAAGCTACGGGTATAGCGATCCAACGCTATAAGGGTCTTGGAGAGATGAATCCGGAGCAATTATGGGAGACAACAATGAATCCAGCAAATCGAAAAATGATGCAAGTGACAATTGAAGATGCTGAGGCAGCGGATCACGTGTTCGATTTGCTCATGGGGAGTGACGTGGCACCGCGTAAGAAGTTCATCCAGACATATGCAAAGACTGTGCAAAATCTTGATGTGTAAAATATAAGGATGTGTAATTCTTAAATATAAAAAATATGTCGCAAAACAATCAGACATCAACAACCGATGATGTCGCAAATAATTCGGAACATCGAGAGGAAAATTTCGAATCATATTATAAGAAGATCATATCGATGCAGGATCATTTGGAACGCATACAGATCGTGACACAAAAATTGGAAGCAAAGTATGCAGATTATGAAGAAACGAAAAATTTTGTACAGTTTTTACGTACGGTAGAAGAAGTCTTTGCGCATGCGGAAAAAGAAAAGTGGAGTGTGGAACGTACAGAAGATGAAATGATCAAGAGTGAGATGTATATTTTGTCCAAAATGTCTGGTGTGGGTGAAGAAGTTTTTCAAGCGATCTATGATGAATTTACCTACACAAGTCATGATGTGGAGAAAATTCAGGTTATTGCAAAGCAACTATTGGATCAATATCCTTCTGAGGAATCGCCAGATCGAGAATGTCGTGAGTTCATTATGTATATACGTGATGCATTGCTTGTTTTTGCCCATACATTACATGGTGAAAAAGCATTTGATGAGATCACTGAGGCAAAAACACAAATTATTCATTTGCGCATGGAGTCGATGGCAGCGGATAATAAGCCACCACTTAACATGTTGGAAGATATTTATAAAGAGTTTTTGGATGAATTACATCATGCAGCATAGGTAGTACAAGTATCCTTTCTCAAGTCAATAAAGAACAAAGAACATCTTAGTAACTGTTTAATATTTTGCGTATATTGACATGTTTTACTTTTTAAATTGTACATATTGTGATGATATAGTTTTGTCTTGTGAAAAAGATGTGAGTAGTGTATATTTGTTTTAGTGAATTATTTGTTAAAAAAGTGTTGTTATGCTGGGAAAATTCAAAAATATCTTTGCAGTCAAAGAATTACGTAGTAAGGTAGTTTTCATTTTGTTTGTCTTGGTGATCTTTCGCTTAGCAGCAAATATCCCATTACCGGGCGTGGATGTGGGACGTTTGGAAGAATTATTTGCGGGTAATCAGTTATTGGGCTTGTTTAACATGTTTTCTGGAGGTGGACTGACAAATATCTCCATTGTTTTGCTTGGTGTAGGTCCGTATATTACGGCGTCTATCATTATGCAGCTTCTTACGATGATCGTGCCACGACTCGAACAAATGTATAAAGAAGAGGGTGAGGCAGGGCGACAAAAATTCAACATGGTCACACGCATACTCACAGTGCCTTTGGCAGTCGTGCAGACAATTGCGATGATCACAGTACTTAAGTCGCAGGGCGTGATTGCCGATCTTCCAACTTTTAATCATATTGTGATGATCATGACAGCTGTTGCAGGTACGATCTTCCTCATGTGGTTGGGTGAATTGATCACAGAAAAAGGTTTGGGTAATGGTGTATCTGTAATGATCTTTGCGGGTATCGTGGCAAGTTTGCCATCGACGGTTTTGCAGTTCAAAGAGGTTTTTGATCAAACACAGATCTTTACTTACGCGGTTTTTCTCGCAATTGTTGTCATCACGATCCTTGGTGTGGTTTTTGTTACTGAGGGAAAGCGTATCATTCCAATCTCCTATGCGCGTCGTATGCGTGGCGGTCAGCATTACGGTGGGGCACGCACACATTTACCACTACGCATCAATCAAGCAGGTGTGATACCAATTATTTTTGCAGTATCCCTTGTGCTTTTTCCCAGTATGATCGGTCAATTGCTTTCACAGGTTGGAAATGAACAGGTTGCTCATGTTGGTTCCATTCTTACAGGCCTTTTTGCAAATCAATGGGTATATGGCATCGTCTACTTTTCTCTTGTTGTGATCTTTACGTATTTCTATACAGCTGTTGTATTTGATCCGCAAAAGATCGCGGAAAACTTACAACGACAAGGTGGCTATGTGGAAGGTATGCGTCCGGGCAAGGAAACCGCAGAATACCTCGGAAACGTCGTTAATCGGATCACACTTCCAGGATCTTTATTTTTGGGTATCATTGCAATTTTGCCGATCATTGTACAAGGATTTCTCCCTGCGTCTCAAATGCTCTCCGTAGGAGGTACGAGCTTGCTTATTGTAGTTTCGGTAGTGATCGAAATGGTCAAACAGATCGATGCACAGTTGGTAATGCGCGATTATGAAAGGATCTAGGTAAAAGAAAAACGTATAAAATATGTACGAATAAAATCACTCTCAAAAAAGAGTGATTTTGTGTTTTTTGCGTATTTTCAGTAGTATAAAGATATATACAAGAGAGTGTATGATCATTTAAAAAAGCAAAGAATATCTTTGTGCTATTTATTATTCATTTCACTATATGAATATCGCAGTAATACTTTCATCGGGATTTGGAACGCGCATGAAAGCCCGAAAAAATAAGACATTACTTTCAATTGGACGCAAGCCGATCATTGTGCATACGATCAATTGTTTTGAATGTAGTAATATGATCAATGAGATCGTTTTGGTTGTGCGTGAAGAAGAAAAAGAAATTTTTGAGAAGATCATCGAAAAATATGATCTAAAAAAGATATCAGCAATTGTTTTTGGCGGGAAGGAACGTCAACATTCGGCGCATAATGCTGTGAAATATTGTACTATGAAAAATATAAGTGCCAAAGATGTTCTTTTGCTTCATAACGGAGCAAATCCGTTCGTGAGCGAAGAAGAAATTGCATCTGTGATCTTTGCTGCACAAAAACATGGTGCAGCTGCTGTTGCGCATCGTACAAAAGATACAATTAAAGAAGTTGATGAAAACGGACGAGTTGTAAGAACATTAAATCGATCTTTATTATGGAATATGCAAACACCACAAGCGTTGCAATTTAATGTGGCAAAGGAAGCATTCAATAGAGCGCATGAAGGTCAATATATTGGTACGGATGATGTATCACTTGCGGAGTATATCGGAAAACCTGTGGCAATTGTCGAGGCGTCAGACCAGAATTTCAAGATCACCACACCTCGTGATCTGCTGATGGCAAAGTTGATCTTACAAGAAAAACGTAATTTATTAAAAATATAATCATATGTTTCGCATAGGTTTTGGACAAGATTCGCATCCATTTACAGAGGATGTGACAAAAAATCTCGTTTTGGGCGGGATCATTATTGATGGTCATTGGGGCTTCAAGGGAAATTCTGATGGTGATGTGGTATTGCATTCACTGTGTGATGCGATCGAACAATCTATCGGCAATGATTCTTTTGCACGATATGCTGACATTATGTGCAAGGAAGAGGGAATTACAGATAGCGTGAAGTATGTGGAGGTTGCATTGCAGAATCTTGCAGAGGCTGGGTATAGGCTGAATAATATTGGTGTGAGCATTGAATGTAAAACGCCAAAGATCATGCCACATGCTGGCAGAATGAGAGATCGTCTTGCAGAGATTTTGGGTGTGGAAAGATCACTGATTGGGATCAATGCAACGTCAGGTGACCGCTTGTCCGCTGTGGCATGTGGCGGAGGTGTGAGTGCACATGTGATCGTAAGTATTATACGTAAAAGTTAAAAAAATGAACAAAAAAGTGCATTGCACATCTCATGCAAAGATCAATCTTACCTTGGAAGTAGTAAAAAAATTATCAAACGGATATCATGAGTTGCGAACAGTGATGATGCAGTTGCCGCATCTGTATGATGATGTCGACGTTGTGTTTTTGGATAATGAAAAAAATATCGTAATCACATGTGATAATCCTGCAGTTCCGACGGATGAAAATAATATTTGCCATAAGGTAGCGCAAAAATTCTTTGAGTATACGGGAAAAGGTGTTGGTATGAACATTTCTCTTACAAAGCGCATTCCCGCAGCTGCTGGTATGGGTGGGGGAAGTTCAAATGGCGCACAAATTCTTCTTACGCTCAATGATCATTTCAGTCAGATTTTATCGCAGGAGGAAATAATCGATGTGGCTGCGTCCGTGGGGAAAGACATTCCCTTTTTCTTTGCTAAGAGCGGTTGTGCGCTGATCGAAGGAATGGGCGAAAAAATTGCAGAAAGCCTCATTGCACCACAACTCCATATTCTTGTGGTCAACCCACTTGTTGAGGTTTCGACACCATGGGCGTTTGGTGCATTGGCAAAGCATTTATGGTTCATGACTGATCCTGAGCGTAAAAATCGATCACAAGAAATGACGGATATCATACGCAAAAATAAAAAGAGTGCGCCATATCTTTATAATGATTTTGAAATTGCTGTTTTTGCGAAGCATCCCGTAATCTCTGAAGTGAAGCAAGTGCTTCTCGCATTCGGTGCGCAAAACGCACTTATGAGCGGTTCCGGGTCGACAGTTTTTGGTATTTTTGGGTTGGAAGAAGAATTACTCTTGGCAAAAGAAAAAATGCAAAGGCAATACCCAGAATTTTTTATTGCAATTGGATAGCATAATATGAAAAAACAAATTCTTGTGATTGGTGGTGGTGATGCGTGGAATACATATGATGAATACATCGCCAGACTCAGACAATGGACATATGATCCATATGAGGTTCGTGGCGCCGGTTGGAAAAAATTACTTGAAGAAACGTTGGATGAAAAATATGAAATATTTATACCGCAGATGCCGTCCAAATATAATGCTAAATATGCAGAATGGTGCATATGGATGGAGAAAGTACTATCATATTTACACGGAGATGTGATCATGATAGGGCATTCACTTGGTGCAAATTTTTTGGCAAAGTACCTAGCGGAGAACACCATTGCTTGTAGCGTGGCACAAGTGCACCTAGTGGCAGGATGTTATGGATCCGGTGGGGGCTTTGAGCTTCCAGATTCGTTGGATGGTATTCAAAAACAATGTGCACATATTTTCATTTATCATTCGACGGATGATCCTGTCGTGCCTTATGTTGATGCTCTGAAGTATCATGAAGCATTGCCGCAAGCGAAACTTATTTCATTTTCAGATCGCGGACATTTTTTGCAAGATGATTTTCCGGAAATATTGGAAAATGTGAAAAAATTTTAAATTATGAATTTTTAATTTCGATCGAATTTTGAATGACAGAACGTTGAATTATATGATCTTAAATTATTGTTTGTGTCATTAAGAGATTTAAAATTGATTCAAGATTCAAAATTAGCATTTCGAAATTCTAATAAAAATTCTTACAAAACTCCTCTTTTTGTCTTTTCTGCAAAACATGCTACAATAGCGCGGAGGGGGACGGCTTTACAGAGCCGTCTTTAATATATTTGTGGTAATCACACATAAAGGAGGGGAGACAAACCATATGGCCAAGAAGAGAGGAAGATTGATCGTAATTGATGGTTCTGACGGATCTGGAAAGGCGACACAAGCAAAGAGGCTTGTAGAGGCATTGAAGGCTCAAGGGGTGTGTGTGCGTACATTGGATTTTCCGCAATATGAGGATAATTTTTTTGGCGCATTTATTGGTCGGTGTATTACAGGAAAGCACGGTGATTTTTT
>DYDB01000002.1:113116-177270 GCA_020718085.1 Micavibrio sp.
TCACATCCATTGTCTATGCGGCGGATCGTTTTGAATCCTCTGTGCAGATCAAAAAATGGCTTGATGAGGGATGTGCAGTTGTCTTGGATCGTTATGTGAGCGCCAATCAAATTCATCAGGGTGGCAAGATCTCTGATGCACATAAACGAAAAGATTTTCTTGCATGGTTACACAAAATGGAGTATGAGATTTTCAAACTCCCACAACCGGACATGGTAATCTATTTGGATGTGCCGCTCGATATGTCGGTTGAGTTGCTTGCGGGTGCACAGAATAAAAAGAGCTATCTCAAAGAGGGAGATACTGATCTTGTAGAACAAAATGTTGCATACTTGCGCAACGCGCGTAATAGTGCTCTATGGCTTGCGCGAAATGAGACTGGATGGCATAAAATACAATGTGTCAAAGATGATCAATTGCGCACAATTGATGATATTCATGAAGAAATGTTATCCTTAATTCAAAGATGAACTATCGTTTTATTTCGATATCATGTGCGCCACGGCGTACATCAAACTCATGCGGCTCTGTATCCAGGTGGAGAACAAGGCCGCATTTTTTATATGTTTTGAGAAGATATTGTGCCATTTGTATTGCGCGTTTGCGTAGTGTGGGATGGACGAAGCGTGTGGAACGAAGTTCCACGAGGTAAGTGAGTCCGCCCAGATCGCCAACGATACGATTTGCTGTTTTGTAGCCCATGGCGATATAGTATTGACGCATTTCCGGAGTAACAGGAAGAGTGGAGATTGCTTTTTCCTGCGCCATGAGGAGTTTCTGCGCCTTCTGTGCAATGTGTGGTGGTAATTCGTTGAGATACCATGATTCAAAGCCGATCTCTGTCGTGAGGAGAGGCATGCGTTGTGTGATCGCACGATGTCTTTGAATATCCCGAAATGAGCCGAAGTCGAGTGTGAAATCAAACATAACATCGCCAAATTCACGACAATAGCGCGGCAATTCCGTTTTCATTGGGCGATTGTGCAAAATATCATAGGGAAGAAGTTTTTTGTCGATACGATTTTTTGTTATTGCAAAATCTGGGTGTTTTGCATTATGAAAATAATATGATTTTTCCATGATCTGTGCGTTATAATTTTCTGTATGATCAAATCGTTCATGATCGAAAGAATTTGGATATTGTTTACGTAGAGCGCGGTCGATCGCATTGGCAATATCTTGCACTTCTGTAAGAGGATGATGACGCAAGAGCATGAGCTTATCTGCTGCTTGGCGTAAGTTCGTGTGCCATGCAAGATTTGTGGTTGCACCGGCAGGAAGAAATCCACGTAGGATATCAAATGCGCGTGCATTAATAGCTTTGGTATACATCTTTTCGTTTTTTTCGTCATTGCAGGGAAATTGTTGTGTGAGGTGTGCGCGCACGTCGTCCATTGATGTGATATAAAATGTGCGCCATTTTTCCAGAATGTCGGAACCCTTTTTTGTTTGTAAGGGATTTAAAAAAGGTTGGTTTTTAAAATCAATATATCGTGTGGAAGATTCTTGTCCCGAATATAGAGGCCAATCTTGAATTGCCTTTGCTGCAAGCATCGACACGCCTTCTATGAAGATCGTTGCTGTACCACAATCCCCGATTGACTTGTGTCCATAACCAACATAGAAGCTCTTAATAAAATCGCCAGCACCTTTTTCTGCAAGGATCTTCAGGTGATGTTTCACTCCGCCTGTGGACCGAGAGTGTAGAGCTTGAAGCATTGCTGATGCCTCTGCATTGATCACAGCACCAGTATCCAATACAAAAATTGTTGCACCGGAAGGTGTTTTGGCTATAGTGTGTTCGAGCAGATCAGTTCTTTCGATTGATTTGATGATGGATTCTGTGGCTTCTGGGGAGCTCTGTTGCGCTGTGAGGATCTGTGCAATGGCTTTCTGTAATTTTTTTCGATTCTTCATAAGCCTAATAAGTTTACTGATAAATTTAGAGATAAAGATTTGGATTGACTGTTGCGCCACTGGGAATATATACATCAGCCACCTTTGATGATTCTACCACTTCAAATGTAGTTTCTGCAAAAACGCTAAAATGAAGATGGGTGCCGGTAGAAAATCCCGTATTGCCCATTGTACCGATCTTATCGCCTTTATCGATCTTTTCACCGCGAGAAACTTTTACGGAACTCATGTGCCCATAAAGTGTTACAAGTCCGTTGCCATGGTCGATTGCTGCCCATTTACCATAACCATATCTACCCATATCACCAGTTGCCTTGACCTTACCGTCCGCAGGAGCGATGATGCTTTTATCGCCTTGTGCGACAAAATCAATGCCATTATGCACACCTGTGGAATAGTTGTGTGAAAATGTCGTTTTGCCATAACCTTGTGTGATGGTGTATGGTTTTTTGACAGGGTAATCAAAATCAGCGTCACCTCTGTCCGGAAGGTCTGCAAGCGAAAAAGTACCAACTTGACCCGTGGAAAGATCACTGATCTCTTGCTGAATTGCCAATTGTTCTTGTACAACCTTGGATAGTTTCTCTTGATATTTTCCTTCCTCTACCGATACTTCTGCAGCTAAGACTTTTTTATAATTTTTGGAATCTTCAAGATTGTTGTTGCGTTGTTCCAATTCGTACTTTGCATCCTGAATGCGTTGATTTTTTTTCTCCAGTATTTCTTGATCTTTTTTCAACTCTTCTTGTTCAGTATGAATTCTTTTTACAAAATCTCCTACGCCAGAAGTGGCAAATGAGAGATTTCCTTTATGTGTTGTTTGGTCACTTATGCCGATATTAAGTGCAGTAAAATATTTGGTTTTTTCGGAATAATTTTGATATTTTTCCCGAAGAAATTTTTCCAAAATCCTCTTCTGTAGGACAATATGTTGTTCTTTTTGCGCGATCTCATTCTTTGTACGTTCAATATCTTTCGTTAATTCTTCTATTTCCTGAGCGCTTTCTTGAATTGTTTTTTCAATTTTTGTGCTCTCACTCTCGATCTTTGTGATCTGTGCACTGATGATCTCTTTTTCCTTTTGTTTTAATTCAATGATATCGCGATATTTCTGTTCTTTCTTTTCCAGATCTTCCAATTCATTATAACGATCATCAATTGCATCGTCTGTTGAGGGTGTCTCTGCGGCAAAAATAGGCAATGTTGACCATTGCAAAGATAGAACCAAAAAAATTGCACAGGTAGTGAAGTTTATATGTAGATATTTGTATATTTTTCTATTTTTCATAACGTGTCTATTGTAACAAAAGATCGTGTAAATATCCAGAATTTGACAAATGTTCGTATTACTGTAAAATAATCATTGTTATCAATTAATGTACGATTTGTGCATATAAACGGAGCAAAATTTTGGTATTATTTTGCTTTCTACTTTACAAGTAGAGACCGTTTTGTTTTTGCGCAAATTTATACATAGATAATAGAAAAAATTTGCAGTAAAAATAGGCCGGTCTCACGTGTGAGACGGGTTTTTTGTTCTTTGAGGCGTCACACAAAAGTCAAATACTCACTATAGGAGAGGTCAGCACATGAAGGTTACAAATCAGGAAGAAAAACAACAACAGATCACTGAATTAAAAGTTGGAAAATCACCAGGGGATCAGGATATTGTTGATAAGAAACAGACAGATCCAAGATATGGTTCTCGTGATCTAAAAAGTGAGATTGGGCGCGACGCCGGTTGGTGAGAAAAAGATTTCTGCTGCAATATAAGCCTGGGACAGAGCATGTAACACATGTTCTGTCCCGATAATAAATCCATCTATTTAAAAAAAGATTATGCAAAAAATTTATACGCCACATACAGTGGGAATAATTGGTGGCAAAGGCCGCATGGGGCAAAAATTTCAACAGGCATTAACAGGCTGTGGTATGCATGTGATCGTAGCGGACGTTGATACACCGAAAACAAATCGTGATGTGGCAGCGGAAAGTGATGTAGTGATCGTTTCTGTGCCAATTCGTTACACAGAACATGTTCTTCGCGATATTGCACCGGTCATGCAAGCGGGATCACTTCTTACTGATCTTACATCTGTTAAAATATTGCCCATGACTGTCATGCAGGAACGTGTTGGTGATGATGTGGGATTTGTGGGAGGGCATCCGCTCTTTGCGCCATCAACAGATTGGAAAAAACAACATTTTATTCTTTGTGAAGGTGCGGAAAGTATGTTCACGGCATGGTACAGGAATTTTTTGCTTTCTCTGGGTTTGGAGATCATTGATATGTCCGCGGTTGAACATGATCGACACATGGCGATCATTCAATGTTTAACTCACTTTTCCAATGTTGCACTTGGGTCCGCACTCGAGAAGTTACACTACGATCTTCACAGGGGGGAAAAAATTTCTACATCGGTGTACAAGATGCGATTGTATGGTGTCGGTCGTATTCTTGCGCAAGATCCAATGCTCTATGCAGATATTCAAAAATTCAATCCATATGCGAAAGAGGTGAGTGAGGTGTATCTTGCATCTGTACAAGAATTGTGTGCGTCCATTACGGATGGAGACGGTTTTGTGGAAATTTTTAAGAGGGATCAGAAATATTTTGGTGACTTTACACAAAAATCACTTCAGATCACAGACCAATTAATTAAAACCATGAACAAATATGAATAAAATCTATGCTCTCGGACCACAATTTAGTTATTCTTATAATTTGGCAGTACGCGCTTATGATGCAAAGTGTGTGTATTGTGTGCAAAATATCCATGATGTATTCACACATGTAATGCAGGAAAATGATGCAAGGGGCATTGTGCCAATCGAAAATATGCTCACAGGGTCTGTGCGTGAAAGTCTTCTCGCTCTTAAAAAATATAGCATTTGTATTGAACGATCTTTTGATCTGCACATTGAACATGTTCTTGCATCGCATAACCGTACATATACAAAGATCGTTTCACACGGGCAACCCCTCGCACAATGTAGTGAGTTCATACGTACAAAAAAATGTGAAATTGTGGAGGCGTCATCTACATCTGCAGCAATGCAAATGGCAGCATCAGATCCATCTGTTGCAGCTATTGGTAATGTAGAAGCAACACAATATTATAATGTGCCAATCGTGGAGCAACGTATCAGTGATCGAACTCATAATATCACACGATTTATTGAAATTCGTAACAATACGAGAACTTGTACGAATTCTGGTACAAAAACGTCAATGATCATTACACCACGAGAGGATCGCGCAGGGTTATTGTTCGAGATCTTGTCTGTTTTTGAAATTAAGGAGATCAATTTAACAAAGATCGAATCCATGCCGACGGGAAATAAAATGAATGATTATATCTTTTATATTGACATTGATGGTGCACTGAAAGAAACGCGTGTGCAAGATGCGATCAATTTCTTACGCACATTTGTTACTGTGGATGTATTTGGAAGTTATAATATAGAAGAAATAAATTAATATAACATCATGAAAATATCAAAGCGTGTACAGGCTATGGATGCAAGTGGGATCAGAAAGGTTTTTGCACTTGCCAAAGAATTAAAAGACCCGATCGATCTCAGTATTGGACAGCCAGATTTTATGGTGCCAAAAAATATTAAAGATTCGGCATGTCATGCAATTCAGACTGACTATAATCGTTATTCATTGACGCAGGGCATTGATGAATTGCGTGATGAGGTCGTAAGTAAATTAAAAAACAAAAATAAGATCAGTGCGTGCAGGAAAAATATTCTAATCACCTCGGCTGTTTCTGGTGGACTTAGTGTTATTTTGCCATGTATCCTTGATCACGGTGATGAAGTGGTCATTTTTGATCCGCACTTTGTAGGATATAAGCAGCTCGTTCTTCTCTATGGTGGTGTACCGATAAATGTAAATAAAAGATTTGATTTTTCAATCGACTTCAATGCATTGGAGCAGGTTATAACACAAAAAACACGGGCAATTGTCTTTAATACGCCAGAAAATCCAACAGGTCATGTGAGTGATCACGAGGAAATTCGTATGTTGGCAGAATTTGCGCGTAAATATGATCTCTATGTGATCTCTGATGAAATATATGAAGATTTTGTCTATGACGGTGAGCACATTTCCATCGGTTCTCTCTATGAAAAAACAATAACAGTGGGAGGATTTTCCAAATCACATGCCATGACAGGGTGGCGCGTGGGTTATTTGTGCGCGCCAGATGATTTAGTGAATGAAATGGTCAAAGTACAACAATACACATTTGTTTGTGCTCCAGCACCTTTTCAATATGCGGCCATAGATGCTCTGCATACAGATATGTCGGATTTTGTGTTGCAATATAAGAAAAAGCGCACTACCATCTATGATGGACTGAAAGATTATTATGAGATGATGCAGTCAGGTGGAGCGTTTTATTTTTTTATAAAATATCCTTATGATCCGGAAAAATTCATTGCACGATGTATGGAAAATAATTTACTTGTCATTCCGGGAAATGTTTTTAGTGCACATAATACACACTTTCGTATTTCTTTTGCAACAACTGATGAAAAATTACATAAAGCGATTACAATATTGCAGCATATCGCAAAAGAGGTGTAAGAGTGTACATTTTTAAGATGTCCCAAGTGTGAATAGTTGCTGTGTGAGATTTTGACAAAAAAAAGAAATGGCATATAATGGAAATGTTATGACAATATATTCAACGCAAAAATTTTATTCAGTGGTGGTCTCAATTATTATTATGCTGACAGCGAGAAGTCAGTTCGTTTTTGCGGGTAGAGAATAAAAATCTTCACATGCCAATAAAAACAAGCTGACTTCTCAGGGAGTCAGCTTTTTTGTTCTTTAAGAGAAAAAGATATTATCACAAAAATTTCAGTGAGGTATGTATGAGCAAATGTATTGACTTTTATCATCAAAGGCTTCCTTTGGAACATGTTATTGTTGTCATGCAATTAGAAAAAGGAGGATCTTGGGTTTCACATGGTGATGCGATTCCTGTAGATGAGCGTTGGGATAATGGTATGGTTGTGGATGCGCATGTTATTGGTGCATGTATGTTCAATAATTCTGGTGTATGCGTTCTATATCGTACGTCACAAAATTCTCTCATTTCTCTTTTCGTGGACAAGGGGGAAAAAGGGAGTGTTTTTCAACAATTAATGGATCGCAAAAAGGAGGTATTGGAAACTGTATGATAGTTATGTGATGTAAAGAATTGTGTACTGCAAAAAAAATTATTGTAAGGAGAAACACAATGGCTGGAGCTGGTTCTACTGGGGAAAAAAATGTGATGCGTGTTGTTGAAGAGATCGAGGGAGGTGGATCAGTGACTCTTTTTGAAAAACCGATCGATCCTGTAGGTCCGACGCGAGAGGAGATAGAAAGTCTTGCGGAGTGGGAAAAAAACCTCTTCAAACCGCCTGAAAAAGAGTAAAATTTTTGTGATGATCATCATTTAGTATTGTGAAATGATATAAACGATCACAATACAATGCAAAAAATACCAAGAGGGAGTCGTATAATGCGTCTCCCTCTTTAATTTTTGATGATCATTTCTGTGGCTTGTGTCAGTGTATCAAAAATTGCAAAACTTATGATATTGTTTGGATATAGTGTTAGTTTGCCAGGGTTGATCATCGGCACTGTGCCAATCTTCTCATTACACATAATATGTGTATGACCATGAAAAACAGCATCATAGTCATGACTTTTTGCAGCATTTTCTGCAAGTTCTTTGTAATGGGAAAGAAAATAGCGGTTTTCCTCCAGTATGATCTCTCCAAACTCTCGCGAGGCAAATGTGCATTGTGGATTTTTTTGTGATGCTAGAAACATAGTTTGCTTGTCGCCGTCATTATTGCCCCATATGCCAAAGATCGGGATAGGAGCAGTGATCAATCTTTCGATGATATACGGAGAACAATAATCACCTAATGCAAAAATATACGATATATCATACTTTTTTATTTCATCAAGAAACCATGTGAGATGATCAATCTGATCATGAATATCAGAAACAATGGCAATTTTCATAGTGCAGATCTAATAATTATTACGATATGTGTGAAAAATTTCTGATAATTTCACTGTTAGTGTGCCGGGTTTTCCAGTGCCAATTTTGTGCTTGTCGATCTTTGTAATGGGGAGGATATGTTTTGCGGATCCTGTAATAAAAATTTCATCTGCAGAAAGCAATTCTTCCACAGTTATTTCTCGTTCTGATACAGGGATGTGGTTTTTACGTGCAAGAGACAGAACAACTTTACGTGTCACGCCATGAAATATATTATTGCGAGTTGTTGTAAGTATGCCATCGGTAATCATGAATATATTACTTGTGGCACACTCGAGTATGAGACCATCATGCGTATATAATATTTCCATCGCTTTTAGGGCATTGCGATTTTTTTGGTTTTTGATCGCTTCGATGTAGGATGTTGTTTTGCTGGAAAAATGCGCGCGCATATAATCATCTGTGATGATCTTTGCACCTTTTTTATATACGTCTTCTGGTGGTGTGAATTGATCCATGTCATGCAAGAGGATAAAGAACGTTGGATCAGCAGGTAAAGAAATTCCATTGGGGCTTATACCTCCTGTAAGAACTGTGCGTATGCTAGTGTTGCGATAAGGACTTTTGGCGAGAAGTTTTGAAATGATCTGTGTGTATTCTTCTCGTGTCACAGGAAGTGAGAGTTGCAGATCCTTGGCACTTTTTACCAAGCCATTCCAGTGATCCAAAAGATGAAATGGCTTGCCATTTGTAGCACACATAACATCGAATACGCCGTAACCGCGCAACATACCTAGGTCAAATGGACTGATGCAAGCCTTTGATTCTTCAATGATCTTTCCGTTTATATAACAGTATTTTTTCATAACGATCTTTAAACATGTAAGGAATTTTCATTATAGCATGATGAGGAGCTGATTAAAATATCCAATTGATCTTGTTTGATGAGATTTATGGCTAGACTGTTGACATGTGATAGATTCAGTGATAGTATTTTATGTCGTTAAAAAATAACCGATAGAGATAAACAATCCAATTCATTTCCAAGGAGGTAAAAGTGAACGTTATAACGCGTACATTTAAAAAACCAGAAGATTTTACGGCATTTATGTCAATTGTTCATGCGCATGGAGGAAAATTGCTTTGTGAACAGACGGAGATAAAGACGGCACATGGTATATTTGAAGGACATCAATATGTCTCTATTTCTGTTGAGGTTCCAAAAAATAATATTCGAAGCTTTGAAATGATCACATCCGTATTGATCTCAGAAGATGACCTATTAAATGACACCTGGTAAATATTTATCGGCAAGACGGTCGCAAAAAGGCAATCAACTCAGACGAGGGGATTGCTTTTTTATTTGTTCGATAAGCGTCCTATTAGTTGGGCATGCCAGATTCGAATTTTTTAAAGTGACAGCTTTTTTTCAATAGCAATTACTTCGTCTATTGGTTTTTCATGAAATTTGATATTGACGTTGTTTGGAAATTTGAGCACGAGTTCGGCGTTTATTTTTCTGTCTTTATATATAAAGGAATGTGATGGATATCTTTGCATCATATCATATAGGGGGATATCCACGACAAATTCCGCATGCTCCAAACCTTTGCGATACACATTGTCTTTAGCTGGTGCAAGAATTTCGAAAAAACGAATTTGCATACCTTTATATTGTAGAGGTTCGTGAAGTTTCATGATTGCAACACGTCGATCTCGGATGATCTTTTCTGAGAGCGCTTCTCCATATGTAAAAAGATCATTTTTCAATTTTTCATAATCTTCTGCGGATGTGGTTCTATATGCAATATGGTCCACATAAAAAGCGGACACGTCGATTTTTGTTTTGCGTAGATTTTCATGGACGATATCCAGAAATTTCTTATAATCGCCAATCATGTCTGAGATCGTATTCATTTTTTTTGTAGATAGTGAAGTTGTGTTGTCCGGGCAGGGATCGAACCTGCGCATGTTCCGATTGTAATCGAGATGCTTTGCTTCGGCTATTAGAAATCATGTTTTGAATATAGGCATGATTTTTTAAATTTTTGAGATATTTTTCTCTTCTTAGAGCCTCTGATCGACTATTAAAAATTTCCTGATAAATCAATCTTAGTGGTCGTCTGTGAGTAGTTGCTTTTACGTAACCGGCATTGTGTCTCTCAAGTCTGTTTTGTAGATTGTTTGTTTGACCAATATAAAATCTGGAGTCTTTTAGGCTTTCTAAAATATATACAAAATATTTTATAGATGTTTCCATACAAAGTTGGACCGGCAGGATTCGAACCTGCGCATGACGGGACCAAAACCCGTTGCCTTACCGCTTGGCTACGGTCCAACCTTGTAGAGAAATTTTTAAACATCGTCATATCTTGTGTGCATGTCCCGATTGCAATCGGGATGCCTTACCGCTTGGCTACCGGACACTGTGTAAATCACACGTATTTCTTACATTATACCATTTTGCATTTTTTTTCAAGTGTTTTGGCGTGAAGATGAAAAATAGAATTTTTTGGCTAAAATGGCAGCTAAAAATGGTTTGATTTAACCTGTGATTGCGCCACCCATAAGCTGTTTGGCATAAGACAGAATTTCCGATGCATCATTTTTTTGTTCTACTGTGACAGAAATACGCATGGGCCTTTTGAAGTATTCATGTAATACAGATTCGATGATCGTACGGTGGTTGTTTTGCATGATGCGCTCTTGGTAAAACGTGCGGTCTGTGGTGATCGTGATGGAGTCATCCGTGATCTCACATAATGTGCAATGTACAAGAATTTGCGAAATAGGTCGATGTATTTTTTCAATAAGTGCGATACATGACTGCCACTGTTCGGAAGCCTGTGCGGGAATTTCTACAGATTCTTTCGGGAGTTGTTCCAATTTTGTTTGTTTTACAGCAGTTGATCGTGTTGATGATATGTTAGCCGTTTCTTCTTGCTCATTTTTTTTCTGCGGTTGTGAAGGCGTTGCGTTTTGTGTTGTGCTACGATTCAGGAGACAGATGTTCACAGTTGCAATTTCGAGAGGGAGTTGGGGAATGGTACTACTTTTTGTCTTTTGCAATGCAGTCGTGCATTCTTCAATGATCGCGACAGCGGAAAAAGTATCGCTGTCCTTCGCGATTTCCATAAGAGTGGTGATATCGTTTTTTGGTAACGAAATGAGCTTTTGAATTTCTGTAATGTCGATATTTTTTTGTAGTGTAAAAAAAAGTATATTTCGTGTTTTTTCGATCAAAGATCGAATGAATGTTTCAAGATTGTAGCCACTTTTTTGAACATCATTGATGATGGTAATTGCTGCCAATGTGTCACGTTTTACCAATGCGTGGATCATATTGATAACATCTTGTGATGTGGTTGTGCCAAGAATGGTGGACACCTCTTCTGCTGTCACATTTTTATCTTCAAGCGCAAAAACTTGCGCAAGAAGACTCTCCGCATCACGCATGCCGCCATTTGCAGTGAGAGCAATCATCTCCAATGCGTCATCGGATATCTTAATCTTTTCAGCTTTGGAAATTGCACGCAGTTTGGTTGTAATATCTGCAATATTGAAACGTGCAAAATCAAATCGCTGGCAACGTGACAAGATCGTTTCGGGGACTTTGTGGATCTCTGTGGTTGCAAGAATAAAAATTACATGTGCTGGAGGCTCTTCCAGTGTTTTGAGAAGTGCATTAAAGGCGCTTGTGGAAAGCATGTGAACTTCATCGATGATATAGATCTTGAAGCGAGCTTCACTTGGCGTTACGCCAATGGTTTCCTTGAGTGTGCGAATGCCTTCCACGCTTGTACTGGAAGCGGCATCAATTTCAATGAGATCCATTGATGTGCCACTGCGCAATCTTTCAGCAACATCTTCACTGACAGGAACAAAATTTTTGCGCGGTGTGGTATTGATCGCAGTTGCAAAAAGACGTGCAATTGTTGTTTTTCCTGTGCCACGAGGTCCGGTAAAGATATATGCATGACTAATGCGATCGGATGTGAGTGCATTTTGCAAAGTGTGAACGATGTGTTCTTGTCCCAAAACATCCTTAAATTCCTTTGGACGATATGTGCGATACAGTGTTTTTGACATAATACAGAGACCAGTTTTAGGGATTATAACAATTTCGATATGATCATTATATCATATATCGATCAAAGAACGCAGTATATTTTTATGATCATTTTTTGAATACAAAGATCTTGTAACCAATAAAATTCCATACAAGTGATGCAAGTGTTGCAGTTGCTGCTGCAATATTGGCAAGTTGCGCATCGCTTAGAGTGTTTGTGGCGTGAAAAGTGAAAACAATCAATGATGCAAGTCCCACATTGATCAAAAATCCACTTGTACTTACTGCAATGAATTTAAATACTTCTTGTGAAGTGGATTTTTCTGTTGCGTTGAATGTCCAATATTTATTCCAAAAGTACGCACCGGTTGCAGCTACGACAAAGGAAATGCTTTTGAACAAAGAAAATCCGAGACCACCGGCAATGCCTGTGATAAGAATGAGAAGATTTAAGACGCCCCAATCAAGAAATGTGTTAAATGCGCCAACTGCACCAAATTTTGCCAATTGAAAGATCACGGGAATTTTTTTGCCCACAAACCACGCACATGCCAAAGAAACATTGGCAAGAATCGTAAAAAAAATGACGAGGGCAATAACGAAAGGAATGGATATTTTGATGAAAGGCAGACCAAGATTTGTCATGATTGGCAGGGAAAACAGAGCAAAACAAATACCAATGAGAGAAACTAAATAAAAATCTCTGCGCGTAATTAGTGGCGCCCCCATAACGTTTTTCATAAGTATTTTTGGATTATTGAGATTGATTCATTTCTGCACGAATTTCTTTTTCAATTTCATCGATATCCGGAACCCATTCATCAATAATATCACTGCCAGAATCAAGTGTAGAATCGGTACTGCCTGTGAGAATTTCAGTTGCAGTTTTTGGTTTTGCATCAACCGGTTGTGTGAACTGAGGCATGGTATTTATTGCCGGTGCAGCACTTGGATTGCCTGTGTGTTGTAAGACAGCCTCGATGGATGCCCATTGCGCATTCGGTTCCTGCGACGTAACAATAGCCACTTCGTCTCCAGGTTCTGCGTTGAAATATGTAATTGATGCAAGAAGAATCTTGTATGGTCTACCGTCAGCAGCTACAAAATAATTGCCACTGGAATCTTGTCCGACAATGCCGATCTTATTTTGTCGTGGAACAGGACCAATTTGTTTATAGATAAACGTACCATCTTGCACAATGGTCAACTTCAAAAAGTCGCCTTCCACAAGCTTGGATTTTGAGGCATAATTCGCCGGGACGGGGTACTGTTTACCGTTTGTGCCGATCATGATTTGTCCATCAAACGTGCCCTGTACGATATTTCCGTCACCCTCTTCCGCTTTTTTGTGACGTCCTACCTTCTTTTTCCCTTCAATTTGAAGAAGCATCGCCTTGGCGCTCTGGATCGTTTGTTCTGCGCTATTGATCATCTCGCGCAGAGATTGGATTTTTTGCGTCTTTTCCTCTTCGGAAAGAGCATGTGTAATATCAGTCATATATTTGTGTCTTCATTTGTTTTTATTTTACATTGCAATTATACAGTATATTGTGCAATGTAGCAAATGATTTCATGTCTTAATACGCTCATTTCAATTAAATTATTTCAAGAGCCTTTCTTTTCTAGCGCAAATCATGTATATTGTCAAGATAAATGAGTAAAAAAATCCATAAAGCCGAAAGTTTATAAAGTAGAGAAATTATGAATCATTTTTATATTAAGACATTTGGTTGTCAGCAAAATGTTGCTGATTCAGAACGTGTGAGAAGGTATTATGAGGCTCGGGGATATGTATATGCAACGCAAGAGTGTAATGCTGATGTTGTGGTGATCAATACATGTATGATCCGTGGAATGGCTGAGGAAAAGGTATACGGCTATATTCGCAATTTACAAAAAAAAGATCAAAAAGAAGGGAAAAAACGTCGTATTATTCTTACGGGGTGCATTGTTGGTGCTGCAGCTCGGGAACCAAGCGGAGTCATGAAAAAGAAAATCGCAAAAAGAATTCCCGACGTAGAGCTCATGCCAATTGAGGATGTGGGCTTTGAGATCGAGCCACATCGTGTTGACGTAAAACATGCATGGGTCACTATTTCCAACGGATGTAATAATTTTTGCGCTTTTTGCATTGTTCCTTTTGCGCGTGGAAAAGAGATATCGCGTGATTTTGCGCAAATTGTCACAGAAGTTGAAGATTTGGCGCAAAAAGGGTATACATCAATTACACTTCTGGGACAAAATGTGAACTCATATGGTGCTGATATTGTCCTTGCACAAAAAGGAGATGACCAAAAGAAATATGTCTTGCCAGATGGTACGGAAGTTCAGCCTGTGATGGTAAATCATTTAGGGCGCACACGCATTCCAACACTTTTTCCACATCTTCTTGATGCAGTTGCACAAATTTCTGGTATTGAGACAATTACCTTTACAAGCTCCAATCCATGGGATTTCTCGGATGAACTGATCTCGGTGATCGCACGACATGAAAATATCGATCGACTTTTACATTTGCCTGTACAGGCGGGAAGTGATGTAATTATTAAAAAAATGAATCGGTGGTACACGGCGGATGATTTTATTGCACTTACTGATCGCATCAAGGCAAAGGTTCCACACGTGACATTCGCAACGGATATTATTGTGGGATTTCCTGGGGAAACGGAGGAGGATTTTCAAAAAACAATAGAGCTTTCGCAGCGCGTGGGATTTGTAAAAGCATTCATAGGATGCTACTCGGAACGCCCTGGAACGACTGCGTCACGTGACATGCCGGACGAGATCACATGGGAAGAGAAAAAAAGGCGTTGGCATATTATCAATGAGCTTATCAACAAAAAAAATATGGGTGTAACGTACGATAAAGACTGGGTGCGTACACATAAAAAGAAATGATCCATCCTGCGTATTTTTTTGTTTTAATAGAGTGTGCTACAATTTGTATTAAGTTAAGAAATCTTGTTTATGAGATTTCATATTTTAATAGAAATAAAAATAAAATATGATATATAAAAAAATCATCGCGTGTATAGTAACGAGCGTACTCGTGAGTTCTTCTGTGTATGCGCAGGAATCGTTTACTTTTGATCCTGGGGAACTATCTCGAAGTAATGTGCAAAATATCAACATGACGCATAAAGACACTTTGCCGCGATATGTTGAAGGGGAGATTCTGGTGAAATTCAAAGAGGATAAAATAAATCTTGCCAAGGGTGAAGGTGGTGCAAAAAAGGCAATGGTAACCCTATTTCGAAACGTTGATGAGAAGGAGGTTTTCAAAGATTCAAATATTGTTGTCTATAATATTCAGGGAGATAAAAGTGTGGAAGATGCCATAAAAGAATTTGAAGAAGATTCTTCGGTGGAGTATGCACAACCAAACTATTTATACAAATTACAAAGTGTATCTACGAGTTATGCGGATTTTGCCAAACAATGGGCAATGAACAACACGGGACAAATGACTGGTGGAGTGAGTGGAACTGCAGATGCGGACATTGACGCGGTGGAAGCGTGGACCATTACTGATGATACGAACACTGGTGTGATCGTAGCCGTGATCGATTCTGGCGTTTCTTATTTCCATCCGGATCTTGCTGCAAATATGTGGGTTGGAAGCACCTGTCTTGATCCAAACGGACAAACGATTGTTGGTGGATGCATGTATGGCTATGATACATTTGCCGATGATATTGATCCTCGTCCAGACACGGTCTCAGGATCAATTCATGGAACGCATGTTGCTGGTATCATTGCAGCGGCAGATAACACTATGGGTGTTATAGGTGTGGATCCGCATGCAAGAATCATGGCAATAAAATCTGCCGGTCTCATAGGAAGTGAATATGGATCAAGAACATCCGATGTAATTGAGGCTATAAATTTTGCACGTCACAATAATGCGGATATTATCAATATGAGCTTGGGAAGCAATGAAAATGATCTTGCATTGGCCGCAGCCATCGAAGCATTTCCAGGTTTAGCGGTTGTTGCAGCCGGTAATGATGGCACGGATAATGATATTACGCCAATGTATCCTGCTTCAAACACGAATGAAAATATTGTGAGTGTTGCTGCTACAGATCAGAATGATGCCTTGGCTGATTTTTCAAATTACGGTGTGACTTCGGTGGATGTGGGGGCGCCAGGTGTGAATATTTACAGTACTACAAGTGATAGTGTGGCATATTCGGAGGATGTACAGACGGTTGTGCCGCCAAGTGTTCCATTAAATTTTGTGCGTGATGGAAATTTTGGCACCCGTAATGCTGGTTCTGGGAACAATGTTTTTATAGGTGACACTAACCAGTTGCCATATGCGACAAATCATACGTCCCACTTGTTTTCCCCGACAATTGATCTTAGTTCGTATGGATCTGATGATCTGGTATATATGGATTTTTTGGTCTATTGTGATACAGAATATAGTGAGACAGAGCTTAAGGATTATATGGTTTTAGGATTCAGTTCTGATGGTAGTAATTTCAGTACTGCTTTAATGGATACTGATTATAGCGGAACTGGTGATGCTGCAGTGGTTTTTGACGAATATGTAGCAGGAGCGTTGGCGAGTGGTTCTGGAGAAAAACTCAGTGGGGGCTATTGGGCTCACGTTGCATCTTTATATCCAATCTCACCTACCTATAGGACAAGTGATTTTCGTTTTCAATTTATGTGGAAGACGAATGATGTGAACAATAATCATGAAGGATGCTATGTGGATGATATCGTCATACATGGATCAAATTCAGAAATTGGCAATGCGTATGCTTTTGAGCAAGGAACATCCATGGCGGCTCCGCACGTAGCTGGTCTTGCAGCGTTGTTGCTAGATTTTGATCCATCATTAAGCACTGCAGAATTGAAAGCTCTCATTCTAAATTCAGGAGACCCCATATCTTCCCTTGCAGGTAAAACGGTGACAGGTAAGCGTATCAATGCTTTTAATGCAGTGAATGAACTTTCTGTGGCAATGCATCATTTTAATGTGACCGGTAGCAATACGCAACAAGCGGGTGCATCTCAAAATGTGACAATCACAGCGACCGATTCCCATGGAAATGTAAATGCGGATTATCAAGGAGATCACGCCATTACGCTTTCCGGTGCCGGAGCGGCGCCAGATAGTACTGTGCCAACATGTAAAGATAAAAATAACGCAAACATTGCATTTGGCACACCAACAACATTAACATTCACAAATGGTGTTGCAACGTGTGCAATGACATTGTACAAAAAAGAAAGTGTGCAAGTCGATGTATCTGATGGCACGTACAATTCTGCGGGTGCAACGACGTATGACTTGGATGTTGCTGTATCGGCTGCGGAAGTAAGTAGTGCAAAGACGGCATTGTCTGTAACACCGGATCCAACATACAAAAATCACGATACAACATTGACGGTTACAGCTAAGGATGTGTATTTGAACCAACTTTCCGGAGGCGGTGATACGGTCATAATTGAAGTAACTGGTGCAAATACTGCAACTCCGTCGGTAACTGATAAAAATGATGGTACATATACGGCGATTTATGCACCGACCAATATCGGCACAGATTTGATCACGGCAAAGATCAATGGTGAAAATGTGGAAATAGATAAAGATGGAGAACCGGATGGAATATATAATCTGGAAGTTTTGGAGGAGCAAGAAGTTGATGATGATGAGCCTATAAATGAACTTGAAATAGAAAAGCCAGCGATGGATTTTTCAGGTAAATTGAAAAACCTTGTCTTGTCAAAAAATAAAACAGCATATATTCCCCGGGATAAAGTAAAATTCAAAGGAAATGTGCAGGAACTTGCGGGAGGTACGGTTGAAATAAAAACCAAAAGTGAGAAAAAGACCAATAAGAAAAAAACAGATATTGATGATAGCGGCAAATGGAATAAGGAAATAGAATTTGATAAGGATGGAACATGGAATGTCAAGTTCACATTCTTTGATAAAAATGGTGAAAAGATCGATACTATTGGATCTTATAATATAAAAGTTGACACAGAGGATCCGTTATTTACAGATTTGCCAGATCGCTTAAATAAGAAGAAAGGATCAACAGTGTGGTTTGAAGCGCAAGACAGTGAAAGATTCAAAAAATTTAAAGTTTATCTTGATGGACAAACACAAACAATCTATCCTGAATCAAAAGTGAAAGACAATGAAGTTGTAAAGGGTCTATTCATGTTACCGCAAGACATTACAGCTGGTAAGCATGTTATGGATGTAAAAGCTTACGATAAGGCAGGTAATTCGGTAAAAAAATCCGTACTGATCAATATCTGGTAAAAAATAGAAGAAATATACAAAAAATGAAGCCCGCTCAGTTAGAGAGGGCTTCATTGTATATGAAATACAATGGTCGCATGTTCTTGTAATGATCTTACAATAGAAAAAGTATGGTATACTTTTTCTATATGAATGAAAAAAATGTATTACAACCGTTTTCTCGTGATGTTGTGTTTTTTGATGCAGAATTTTCTGGACATGACATCATCCATGATCAGCTAATGTCTGTGGGTATGGTGTCTTTAGATGGAAGTCGGGAGATGTATTTTGAACTTGCGTATGATAAAGAACATGTAAGCGAATGGGTTCGAGAGCATGTTGAACCATATCTTACCGGGGAGAAGATCTCTCATGAAGAGGCACGCATACGCATCCATCGGTTTTGCGGTGCTCATGAACCACATTTGGTAGCAACGGTCAATCATTATGATATGGCTTTCTGGCATAAACTTTTTGGCATAGAGAAAGAGCCAATTCATTCGATCCCAATCGATTTTGCGTCAATGCTCTTTGCCGTTGGCTTGACACCGGCACGGGAAATTGAGGGAGAAAAAAGGAAATTTTATGCGCAATTTGGCATTGATCTGGATGCATATCAAATGCATAATGCACTTGATGATGCGCACCTTATGCGCGATCTTTATGTGCGATTGGCTGGTTATGAAAACTAATGTATCATAAAGACAAGTTCTATTTTTATATACTCTGAACTTTATAAATTTATAATCTAAATTATATGACAGAACGTGAACAAGTCTATCGATGTGCAATTTGTGGCAATATTGTGGAAGTTAAACATGCTGGTGCCGGGGAATTGGTATGCTGCGGACAACCGATGAATTTACTTGTTGCAAACGTGGAAGACGCTGCAACAGAAAAACATGTACCGGTTATAGAGCGTACGGATGATGGTATTGTTGTGAATATTGGTGCAGTTGATCACCCAATGGACGCAGATCATTATATTGAATGGATTTCACTTGATATAGAAAATAAAACGTACACAGTATATCTCGCGCCGGGAGATGCACCTCGTGCGATCTTTGACTCTACTGCAGAAAATGTAATTGCATATGCATATTGTAACTTGCATGGATTGTGGAAAGCGGAGGCATAAAATTCACCTTTTTGAAAAATCACTCGAAAACGGGTGATTTTTGTGTTCATGAAGGAATCTGAAAATGTCATTATTTTTTTGATCATTATTTTTTATAAAAAAGTTTTTGTTGATGGGCATTCTTCACTGTATTATTAATGCTATATCAATTCATTTAACTTGTGATAATATAAGTATTTGTAAAATTGAGATGAGAATTATGTGTGGATAGAAGCGGTAAGTTCTTGTTTGCGTCAAATAATCGTGTGGTGTATAATGCAAGGTGGAGGGGTGATCTCATGAATAAGCGTTGGACAAGGTCGTAGGCGCTATAGAGACAGTCTATCCGCGTAAATCAGTTAAGCAGTTGTTTACACATTATGGAGCGAGATGCACAATTTGTTGAAGAGGTAGTAAAAATGCTTGTCGACAATCCTAATGACGTCAAAGTTGATCGCAAGGTTGATGAAATGGGCGTGCTTATTACATTGGATGTACATCCAGATGATATGGGTATGGTCATTGGCCGCGAGGGTTCTACTGCAAAAGCGCTTCGCACACTACTTCGTGTAGTTGGTGCACGCAACAATGCACGAGTGAACTTGAAGATCAATGAACCGGAGGGTTCCGATCGTCCACGCAGAAATGCTGAGGGTGAGAAGAAAACTCTTGATGAGGTTGTTGGTGATATTCAAATCTAAAGAACTTTTCACAAACCCGCCGTAAAGGCGGGTTTTTTGTTTGACTTTTTATAATAATTGTTACAGGATTGTGTTAGTAAACGTAAAGTTCTTTTTCATCATATTATTATATATAAAGGGGACATGTACAATATATAAAAGAAAAAATGTTTTGATCATTGGAAGTTCTGGATATCTCGGATCCAGTGTTGTGATGTATTTAGCTAGTCATGCAAATGTGACAGTTTCTCATTACACACAAGCAGCTTTTCCGAATTCCGTAAAGTTTGATTTTTTTAGTGACCATGTGGAAAATACTTTTCAGAAAAAATTTTTTGACGTAGTAATCATTGCAGCAAAGATCGAATTTGACATTCAACAGAACTCACTTACTGAAGCAATGAAAAGATTCATCAATTTCTTTCAGGATGCACACATGATCTATATTTCAAGTGACGGAATTTTTGACGGCGTGCGTGGAATGTATACTGAGATGGATGTGCCAGAGCCAATAACAACATATGGGGAAAACCTTGCAATATGCGAAGAAATTATTAAGAGCAGAAGTTCCGCATGGAGTATTGTGCGGCCAAGTTATATTTATGGATATTCTCTTGGAATATTGGACGCTCGTTTGGATCGTATGCAAAAGAAGTTGATGGTAGGTGTGGAAAATCCATTTGTAGATATGTTCAAGAGTCCTGTGGAAGTGAATTATGCTGCACGAGCAATTGCAGATAGTGCACTTCGTGAAATAGAAGGTATTATACATCTTGCTGGGTGCAAGATGAGTGTGTACGAATTTTATAAGCGGAGCATGCAGGTGCTTGGAATTTCTGTCAGCAATCTTTTGCCGGGACATATGCCTGCTATGCAACTTCGCGAGGTGGATATGCTAAAGGACACATCTTTGGATAATACGAAAATGCAAGATCTTTTTGGCCCATGTCCAGTGATAGAAGAATTTTTGAAAGAATTTTATTGAAAAGTGGTTTACTGCAAAATATATGCAGTAAACCACTTTTATCTTTTAGGTGGTGATATAATGTGAATATATGGCAAATTTTAAAACACATATTGGATGGGGTGCGGTGATTGGTGTAACAATGATTGTTTTGGCTTTACTTTATTCTTTTATTTCCGGCTGGGTAGAGATCTTTATGATATTTGGAGCGATTTTAGTTGGTTCTTTTTTACCTGATATGGATATGGATGATGGCGTGCCATTCCAGATCCTTTTTGGTTTTTTGAGCATTGGGGTTGCAGGAAGTATTTTTTATCAACTTTATTCTGATGGTCAAAGAGATGTGCTCACTCTATTTTTGATAACTGGTGCGATATTTATAGGATTACGATTTGTTGTTGGTGAGATCTTTATGCGATTTACAGATCATCGTGGTATTTGGCACTCCATTCCTGCGGCAATATTTATGGGACTTGTGAGTATGCAAATCATGCGTCGCATCAGTCCGTCTGAAAATGATGAATGGTGTGTGTATGTTGGCATTGCCATAATGATCGGGTATCTCGGACATCTGATCCTTGATGAAATTTATGCTTCAGTTAATCTTTCTGGTCATTCGCTTTTGCCAAAAAGATCACTTGGAAGTGCACTAAAAATTTATTCACGATCAAAGATCGCAACTGGCATTGTTTATGGAGGTATTGTGTACTTATTATTCTCTTGATCACAACAAAACGGATCGAAACAGTGAAAGTAATACATAGATCACAATCGAACCAAAGATCGTGATAAAAGGTGCAAACAAGAAGATCATCCCCTTTTTCTTAGCGTGTGCTTTTTGTATATCATCGGATCTTTCACTACTTTTAGCGAGAAAAATGATTCCTGTGATACAGGATGGGGCCATGCTGATCACGCCAATAACACCAATTAGTGATGTAAACCACATCAAGATACGGAGAACTACTGCAAACAGTGATACATCTTCCATATATTTTTTAAGATATTTATATCACAATTATAGAGCATACTTACAGAAAGACAAAGCGGAGAGTTCATGGTAGAATGCGTGAGTAAAAAGCATGGTGTGCATAACATATGTATTGTGTGATTTTGGCAGCAGGATTGGGAACGCGTATGGGAATATTGACAGAAAATTGTCCCAAGCCGATGTTGCTTATTCATGAAAAACCGAAGCTTGCATATAGCATTGAGATGTTACCAGATGTTGTGACGGATGTGGTTTTGGTTGTGGGATATTTGAAAGAGCAGATCATGGAATATTTTGGGCAGTGGTATGAGGGACGGCGTATTCACTATATTGTGCAGGAAATCTATAATGGCACGGCAGGTGCGGTGCAATTATGTAATGATGTGATCGATGAAGAAAATTTTCTCGTGATCATGGGAGATGATCTATATATGCGTGGTGACCTGGAAAAATTATTGCAATATGACCAGTCATTGCTTGCAACTAGGACGTTGCAAGCGGAAAATTTTGGTCTTGTGGATACTGATGATGAAAAATATCTTACGGTTGTAATGGAGCGTCCTCACGACAAGAAAAATGGATTGGTAAATACAGGAGCGTATTTTCTCAGTAAAAAATATTTTGAGGCAAAAATGGTGCAAATTTCCTCAAATGAATATGGCCTTCCACAAACACTTGTGAGTATGTATCCTGTGTGTAAGACAAAAGTTGTGGAAGCCAAAAAATGGTTGGCAATAGGCACGCCTGAGGATTTGCGGTGTGCACAAGAAGAAATATTTACATTTATTTCACGATGATATGAAAAAGAAAAAAATTGTGACAATCGGTGGAGGAACTGGCTCTTTTACACTACTCTCAGGAATCAAGCAATATCAATATGACATTACGGCAATTGTGACAATGGCGGATGATGGCGGTTCGACCGGAAAGTTACGTGATGAATTGGGTGTATTGCCCCCGGGCGATGTGAGACAATGTCTTGTGGCATTATCACACTCATCGGAGGAGTTGCGTGCACTTATGAACTACCGTTTTGAAAATGGCGGATTGGAAGGACACAATTTTGGCAATATTTTTCTTTCCGCTTTGGAAAAACTCAACGGAAATTTTTCGGACGGTGTTGCAGAAGCGATTCGCATTTTGAACGTTAGTGGAAATGTTGTACCGGTAAGTGAGGGAGATATGCGACTTAAAATTCGTTTGAATGATGGACGTATTGTAGTGGGAGAAAAAGAATTGGATGATAATGATGATATACGCACCACAGGAGTTCATGATGTGCAACTTGCAAAGAGCGTTCGTGCAAATCCCGCAGCAATTTCTGCAATTGAAAAGGCACATTTCATTATCATTGGGCCCGGTGATCATTATGGAAGTATTGTGCCGAATCTGTTGGTAAATGGAATTAAAACAGCAATCAAAAAATCGCGTGCTAAAGTGATATTCATTGCACCGTTGACGAACAAGAAGGGGCTAACTAGCGGTTATTCAGTTGGTACATATATTGAAAGCATTGAAAAAATGATCGGGAATACTCGTATAAATTTTGTTGTGCATAATGCAACGGCACCACATAAGGAAATTATTGCGCGATATGAACGTCAAGAAGGTAAGAACTCGCTCGTGCAACTCGAAACATCCTTTGTTCATTCGTACAAGCTTGTTACAGGCGATCTTTTGCGCAAAGAAAAAATTATACATACAAGAGGCGATGTCTTGGCTCATACACGAGCGTTCATTCGTCATGATAGTGAAAAACTTGCACGTGCAATTGCACTTATCACAGAATATGATGATTACAAGACATTTACAATTGCGTAATGATCTTATAAAATTACAGGTTCTTAAGGGGTCAATAAAAAAACCACGTGACCGACATTAATAAAATAATGTTTTCATGGTCACGTGGGCTGGGGTTATTCTTTTGAAATTGGCCAGTCAGATGGAAGTGGTGGGTTACAACGAGTGCAATAATTTTCCAGCCACCGTTCACAATCAACTAGTTTTGCGAGATCGTCTAATGGTTTTTTTGTTGCATAGATCACAATTTGCGTACGCTTTTTTGCATCGCTGGTGCTTCGTACTTCGCGACAAGGCTTTTCAATAAAGCCGAAGTTGCGAAATTGTTTAATCCAATAATACGATGCGCCATATGTGATCTTTGCTTTGTGTGCGATTTCTGCAGTCAGCACGCCTCTGTTTTCATAGCGAAGCAGATCTGATAATGCAGCGTACACTCTAAATGCGTATTCGCTGGGCAATAGTCTTTCAGAATTCACCTTTCTCCTCCCTTAGAAATTGAGAATATATTTTAAGAACAACGTAGAATTTTATCATATTAATCATGTAATGTCAATACTATGCCGTCCATGCAAAATGATGTAGGCGGGAAGATCAAATATATAAAAATGTGCGTATGATATTTATGTTTGATGACAGAGTGTGAATATTATTGTATATTCAGTACTACACACAAGGATCATGAAAGACCTGTGATATGACAACACGTAAAAAAGATCACTCTCTTTGGATAAATGAATGATCTTTTGTGATCAACGCACAAAGAGAATTATAGGATGTAATTTTATAAGAGGATAAATGTGAAAAAAATAAATATGCAAAAATTTCAGCATGACCCACACAGTTTTCTGCTTTTCGTCGTTGGTCAAAAAAAACATTTTTGTTTCATGATGATCATATTCGTTGTCTCTGCTCGTCTACTATATATGACCGTGCCATTTTTTACGAAGCAGATCACAGATGCTCTGACGAATTCTTATGAAAATATGGTGTATCTCAATGTTGGATTATTGTTGGCGGCGATCATTCTGAGCACGATATTTTATCGCATAACAGGCTTGATCGCAGCGCGCTGGAATGCCTTTATGGAAGTTCATGCGGCGCAATTGGCTTTTGATTATTTAATCGGACACAGTGCACAATATTTTGCGAATCGATTGAGTGGGAAATTGCAAAACAAAGTTTTGAATATCTCTACTGCTGTATCTGGTATCATGCCAATCATTTTTTGGGATTTTTTGGATCTTGTAGTAAAGCTCATTTTGTCAGTCGCTCTTGCATTTTCGGTGAATGTGTATATCGGTGGCATATTTCTCTTTTTTATTCTCATCTCTGTAAGTCTCAGTGCAGCTATGACGAAGCGGCTTTCTCAGTATTCATGGGAGCAGGCTGATGCGTCGTCAGAGGTACGAGGAACAATGGTTGATGTTGTGAGCAATATTTTGGCTGTAAAGCAAAATGTTGCAACGGTAAGAGAATCAAAAAATGCGGAGAATGTTTTGGCAAATTATTCTCAAAAAAGAAAAAGAACGTGGACTTTTTTTGAAAAGATCCTATTTTTGAATAACGTGGTCATATTTTTTATGATCTCCAGCGTGATGATCGTTGCAGTATATTTATGGAAGTTGGATGCATTGAGTCCTGGGGATATTATCATGATGCTCATGCTCATGAATGGATTGTTTGGAGACTTGCAGTTTTTGAGTAGTTCATTTAATCGCTTTATGGAGCGATATGGACAAATGCGCGAGGGCTTGGAAGAGGTATTTGCCCCGTACGCGATCGTGGATCACAGTGCTGCAAAGAATGGTGTGATCAAGAATGGTGTTATTGTATTTGATAATGTACATTTCCGCTATGAAGAGGAGGATACGCAAGTTGTTTTTGATCATTTATCACTTACTATCTCTGCAGGTCAAAAGGTTGGTCTTGTCGGAGAATCTGGTGCGGGAAAATCGACATTTGTCAGTTTATTGCTTCGTTTTGTGGAACCAGAGAATGGCAATATTCGTATCGATGGATGTGATATAGCATATATGCGACAAGATGATCTGCGTGATGCGATCGCGTATGTGCCGCAGGATGCCTTGCTTTTTCACAGATCATTGAAAGATAATATTACATATGGTAATCCGAACGCGACAGATGAAGAGGCTATTACTGCTGCAGGACGTGCATATGCACGTGAATTTATCGAAAAAATGCCGGATAAATATGATACCCTTGTTGGTGAAAGAGGTATAAAATTGTCTGGCGGACAAAAGCAGCGGGTCATGATCGCTCGCGCAATGCTCAAAAAATCTCCGATTCTTGTTTTGGATGAGGCAACGAGCGCATTAGATTCACGCTCGGAAAAATATATTCAGGAGGCACTAGAAGGATTGATGAAAAATCGTACGACAATTGTGATCGCACATCGTTTGAGCACGCTCAAAAAAATGGATCGTATCGTGGTTTTTGATAACGGAAATATTGTTGAAGATGGATCGCATGAGGAATTACTTGCCATAAAGGGGAAATACTATATGCTGTGGCAACATCAATCCGGCACTTTAATGTAGATAAAAAGTTTTTTATAACTATGTCATGAAGATTTTTGTGGATTTTGATGATACGCTCTTTGATAAATCATGTGGCTTTGTACAAGCGTACAAGGAAATTTTTATGCAATCCGGTGTAGAAGAAAAAAACTTTTTTGATACATTGCATTTTGTTGGAGAGTCCTATACGCCACAAAAGCATATAATGCGCATAGTAAGAGAGCAACCATCCGTATGTGCGGATCATATTTTGCAAAATATCACACAGTTTCTGCTGCAAAGCAAAAAATTTGTTTTTTCTGATGTTGTGCGATCCTTGAAAAAGTTTGATTGTGGTGATCTTGTCATCTTGTCTTATGGTGAAAATGATTTTCAAATGCAAAAGATCATAAACTCTGGATTGATGCAATATGTAAGTGATGTGATCATTACACGGGGTGATAAGTCGCGAGAGGTCGAGGTATATATGCAAAATGATCCAGATCACGATATTGCGGTGATCGATGACAGTGTGAATCATCTTGCAAATATTAAAAAAAGATTTTGTACCGCAGTGACAATTCATAAATTGAAAAACAATGAAAAATGTGCTGTGCAAACATGCGATCATCATATCCAACATTTTGCAGAAGTGTGTGATATACTTAAAAAATGGTGAGATTAAATATATTTTATGGAACAAAAACAAACAAAAAAGATCTATGCATACACTACGCAGGAAATTATAGCAAAGTTTCATACATCAGAACATCGTGGACTTACTGACTCTGAAGCACAATCACGACTTAAACAGTATGGACGCAATCAACTTGTGCAGAAACGTAGTTGGAAGTGGCTTAAATTAATTCTAAATCAATTCAAAGATGCGCTTGTGTGGATCCTGCTCGTTGCTGCCGGATTGGCTTTTTTCTTTGGAGAGATGCGGGATGTTGTCATCATTGTCATCATTGTCGGTATTAATGCACTTATTGGGTTTCTCCAAGAATTCAAGGCGGAGCGAGTTCTGGCCAGCATCACCAAATTGACAACGGATCAATCACAGGCGATACGCGATGGGAAGAAGCAAGAAATTGATGCGCGTTTTCTCGTACCGGGTGATGTTGTATTTGTTGCAGCAGGTGATCGTGTGCCGGCGGACGGATTTCTCATTGAGAGCTATGATCTTAAGGTGAACAGTTTCATTTTTACCGGTGAATCAAAGCCGGAAACAAAATCTGTTAAGACACTTTCTGGAGAAAGCGTTGCGCTTGCAGATATTGATAACATGCTTTTTATGGGAGAAACTGTTACGACGGGTGAAGCGCGATATGTGGTGACAGGAACAGGTATGCAAACGGAGCTTGGACGTATTGCACATTTGACCGGTGAGATCAAAGAAGCTCCAACGCCCATGCAAAAACAAATGCAACGGTTAAGTAAGAATATTACGATCATTGCTGTGTCGATTGGTACGTGTGTGATGATCATTGGTCAATTTTTTGAGATGACAGTATATCATAATTTTCTTTTTGCGCTTGCACTTGCTGTATCAGTGGTACCGGAGGGGCTTCCTGCAGCAATCTCTGTAGCATTGTCACTTGGCATGAAAAGGTTGCTTTCAGTAAAGGTGCTGGCAAAAAAGCTCAGTGCGGTGGAGACGCTCGGATCCGTGTCAATTATTTGTACAGATAAAACAGGAACCATCACACGAAATGAATTGACTGTGACACATGTTGTGATCAATGACCAAATGCTTACGGTGAGTGGCACGGGCTATAGTTCGGAAGGACATTTTTATATCGATGGAAAAGCGGTGAATCCTGCACAGGTAAAGAATTTGGAAATGCTCTTTCGTATCGGCACGCTGTGCAATGACGCTAATATCATTTTAAAAGACGGTGTACGTACAGTTGTGGGTGATCCGACAGAGGGTGCGATCGTTGTTGTGGGAGAAAAGTATAATCCCAAAGAAAATTATTATGAGATTGGTGAGATAAAGATCACGGAAAATCCATTCTCTTCAGATCGCATGCGCATGAGCGTGGTATATAAAAATCATGATATAAAATCTTTTGTAAAAGGATCTCCGGATGTCATGATCGATCTCTGTGATACGATCGTGCAAAATGATGTGATCATGCCGTTTACATCAGAGGAAAAGATGCGTATCAAGGAAATGTATAACACCATGTCTGCAGATGCACTTCGCGTACTTGGATTTGCATATCGCAATCTCACTGATATTGATGCCAAAGATTATCTCGCCGAATCGGAAAAATGCTTAACATGGGTCGGCATGATGGCGATGATCGATCCACCTCGCACTGATGTTGCACAGGCAATTTTGGAATGCAAAGAATTGGGGATTAAAGTGGTAATGATCACGGGAGATTATGAAATTACAGCAAAGGCAATTGCACGAAATATTGATCTTATTGGTGCGGAGGGAACATATGAGATAATTAACGGAAAAACATTGCATGAGCTGTCGGATCGTGACGTGTATAACAAGGTAATGAAAAAAGATGTTGTTTTTGCACGTATTGCACCAGAACAAAAGTTACGTATCGCAACAATCCTCAAGGATCATCATCAAGTGATCGCGATGACAGGTGACGGTGTAAATGATGCACCAGCACTCAAAAAAGCAGATGTGGGCGTGGCAATGGGCATTATCGGAACGGATGTTTCCAAAGAAGCGGCGGATATGATCCTCATGGATGATCGTTTTGCGTCAATTGTTAATGGTGTGAAAGAAGGGCGTACGATCTACCATAATTTACGCAAATTTGTACATTACGTATTTACATCCAATGCGAGTGAAGTTTTTACGGTCATTATTGGTGTGGTATTTCATATTCCATCGCCGATTACAGCAATTCAGATCCTATCCATTGACTTGGCAACGGATGTATTTCCATCTTTTGCGCTTGGCATCGAGCCACCGGAAGGAAAGCATAATGAAAAAGTTGCAAATTCCAAAGAGTCGATCATTAGTTGGCATGGCGTGTGTCGCTTGGCGTATATGGGCTTAATTATGGCAGTTGGTGCAGCGGGTGCATTTTATTGGTCAATGGTTCGCGGTGGATGGTCATATGGACTGCCGTATGATGAAAATAGTGAATTATATATGATGGCGACAACAGCTGCCTATGCTGTACTCGCAATGTCACAGATGGCGAATCTCGTACAATCTCGCAGTGAGACACTCTCGCCATTCGCATTGGGTTTTTTCAAAAACAAATTTCTTATTGTCTCAATCGGTATGTCATTCGGTATTTTGATGCTGTTCATGTATGTGCCGATCTTTCAGACGTATCTTGGTATGCGTCCAATTGTGTGGCAAGACTGGATGATCGTTGGCATCACAACGTTTGCTGTATACATTGCAGAGAACATTCGTAAAGTGTGGTTTGTGTAGTAATGAAAATACATGGTGTATAATAGAGTACTTTCAGTGTGTGTCGTTCGGCATTTTTCCATTCGAAATTCAATCAAAATGAACAATTCATAATTTAAAATTTTTTTAGCAAATAATCCTTTATTTAAGCCAAAAAATTTTGAAATGGGTGTGAATATAAAAATCGAGAAATGCCTAAAAATAAATAAAAATGGTACAATGATTGCATAAATATTCATACAATTTTTATGTGTGGAATCGTTGGTTATATCGGAAAAAACAAAAACGCACAACAAATATTATTGGACGGATTACATCGATTGGAATATCGCGGGTATGACAGTGCGGGACTATGTGTAATTAGTGGTAAAAAATGTAAAACGTTTCGTGCGGTGGGAAAAGTTTCTGCATTGGAGGCAAAAATTGGCGAAAAAGATTTGGCAGCAAAAATTGGTATTGCACATACGCGTTGGGCGACACATGGAAAGCCGAGTGTGGTAAATGCACACCCGCACAACTGTGGAAAAATACATTTGGTGCATAATGGTATTATTGAAAACTATGCACAACTCAAAGAAGCGTTGATCGCAAAGGGTCATATTTTTAGTAGTGAGACGGACAGTGAAGTTGTGGCACATCTCATTGATGAGGCGAATGGGTCTTCGCGATCGTTCGAAGAATCGGTGCAAGATGCTCTCGCACAAATTCGTGGAGCATATGCTTTGGTGGTTATGCATGAAGATGAACCGGAGAAATTGATCGCAGTACGCAACAGCTCACCTCTTGTGATTGGGGTGGGTCGAGATGAATTCATTGTTGCATCGGATGCATCGGCAATTATCACGCATACAGATCGTGTACTTTATCTCGATGATGGAGAGATGATCGTTTTAACAGCGGATGATCATAGGATTACAAACTTTCAAGGTAAATTGAGAAATAAAAAAGAGCATGTACTTGATTGGAATGAGAGTGAGGCGCAAAAAGAGGGATATGCACACTTCATGCTCAAAGAGATTTTTGAGCAGCCACATGCAGTAGAAGATGCAATGCGTGGACGAGTGATCATCAAAGAAGGTCTAGCGCGATTGGGTGGATTGTCTGCGGTGGAAAAAAAAATACGTAGCATCAATCGAATAGTGATCGTGTCATGTGGCACATCGTATCATGCCGGTCTGGTAGGGGAATATATGTTGGAGGAATATGCCGGTATACCGACAGAAGTAGAATATGCATCAGAGTTTCGCTATCGTAAACCCCTTATTGATAAAAGAACGGCGGTGATCGCAATTTCACAATCAGGTGAAACAGCAGATACGCGTGCAGCAATACGTGAGGCGAAGAATAAGGGCGCGCTTACACTTGGTATTATCAACGCTGTGGGATCGACGATCGCTCGAGAAACAGATGCTGGTGTGTACAATCATGCTGGTCCGGAAATTAGCGTGGCAAGCACCAAGGCATTTACATCACAATTAACGATCCTTACTTTATTTACGGTGTATATGGGACGACAGCGTGATATGTCGATGACAATGGGCAGGCGTATTCTCACAGAACTGCGTGCGTTACCACATAAAATTGAAGAGATTTTTACACAGGAAAAACATATTAAAAAAATTGCAAAAAAATACAGTAGTGTACAGAGTATGTTCTATTTGGGGCGAAAATACAATTATCCAATTGCGCTGGAAGGTGCGATCAAGATCAAGGAGATCTCATATATTCATGCAGAAGGTTATGCATCAGGTGAGATGAAACATGGTCCAATTGCCTTGATCGACAAAAATTTCCCCTCGATCGTGATCGCGCCATGTGACAGTGTGTATGAAAAAACACTATCTGCAATTGCAGAGATTCGTGCACGTAGCGGTAAGGTAGTGGTGATCACGACAAGTGACGCAACAGAAGCGATAAAAATTGCGGATGATGTGATCATTGTCCCAAAAACTTTGGAGATGCTCATGCCGCTCCTTACGGTTGTGCCACTACAAATTTTGGCATATTATGCAGGTGTGACAAGAGGTTATGATGTTGATAAACCGCGTAACTTGGCAAAAAGTGTAACAGTTGAGTAATTAATAATTAATAATTAATAATTAATAATGAAAAATTCATATACAAGAACATTTGTGGCCGTGCTTTGTCTGATTGTGCTGAGTGGTTGTGCTGCGGGGATCGTAAAAAATAAGAATGGATCAACAGCACTGCCAGAGGCAGTAGTGGATCAAAAGGTAGAAAAATCAAAACGATTTATCTATGTTGTTGTGCCTGACGGCATGCAAGTAAATGGAGCTTCCTATGATATTGTTGACAATATTGGATGTGGCGATGCATTGGTGCGCATAGAGGATGATACGCTTACGTCACCTGTGCAGGCATTGGAAAAAATGCTTGCATTTAACGATCCTGCGAAGGGTTATCATAACAGTTTTGCTTCGTCTCAATTAAATGTCGTGCATGTGATGACGGATGAGGATGGTGGCACCAATGTTTTTTTGACAGGTCAATTGCATATTGGTGGTGTGTGCGATGTGCCGCGTATTCAAGCTCAACTGGAACGAACGGTACAACAATATAATGAAAATTCTTTGGTGCATATCTTTGTGAATGATGTGCCACTGGAGGATTTGCTTTCTGAAAAATGATACAAAATTTAGAAGTTCTTGCATTGCATATGTGTACAAAGCAGGGTATACTGTGATGCAGAGTTACTTGTGAAAACGTATTTTATGGTGGATATGACATGGATTCAAGCACTTATTTTAGGTTGTGTGGAAGGCATAACGGAATTTTTGCCGATTTCGTCAACAGCACATCTCATTCTCACATCACATGTATTGGGCATTGGTCAGACGGAATTCATGAAAAGTTTTGAAATTATTATACAGCTCGGTGCTATTCTTGCTGTTGTTGTTTTATATTGGCGAGAACTGATGAATATGGAAGTAATAAAAAGATTGATCGTTGCGTTTGTGCCAACGGGCATATTAGGTGTGTTGTTTTATAATGTGATCAAGACCTATTTGATGAATAGTGATGCAGTGATTCTTATGGCGTTGTTCCTTGGTGGGCTATTCCTTGTTCTCTTTGAAAAATGGCATGTAGAAAAAAATGATGTAATTAGTGATATCAGTGCTATTTCTTATAAAAAATGCCTCGTGATCGGTATTTTTCAATCAATTGCGATGATTCCCGGTATATCGCGTTCTGCCGCAACGATCATCGGTGGACTCGCTCTGGGTTTTAAACGGGAGACAATTGTGGCGTTCTCGTTTCTTTTGGCAGTACCAACAATGATTGCAGCAACGGGATTTGATTTGATCAAAAACGCATCATCATTTTCATCATCACAATCTGTTGTTCTTGCGATTGGTTTTGTTACCGCATTTGTCACGGCAATTTTAGGTATTAAGTTTTTCTTGGCATATATACGAAAACATTCTTTTGCAACGTTTGGTATATACCGCATGATCATTGCGATGGTATTTTTTGCATTGTTTTTTATATAATGTTATGAAATTGATTGATGGAAAAATGATTGCTGCAAAAAAACTTCTTGCAGTACAGGAATTGATCGAGGATGAGGAACTAGAGCCAAAGCTTGCAGTAATTCTTGTGGGTAATGATCCTGCATCACAGTTATATGTGAAGCTTAAGGTGAAGGCTGCAAAAGAAGTGGGTATTGAACTTCGAACGTATTTTTGTGAAGAGGGAACGCCACGCGAAGAGATTGTAGAAAGCATTGCATTTCTCAATGCAGATCCAGATACGCACGGTATCATTGTACAATTACCACTTCCAGAGCATTTGGATGCGGATGATATTATAGGTCTCATTGATCCGGCAAAGGATGTGGATGGTTTTCACAAAACAAATCAAGAAAAATTTCTTGCTGATCAAGCGTGCGTGTATCCGGTGTTTCCCGGTGCCATTATGGGACTCATTACATCGTGTGTGGATGATCTGCGGGGGAAAAAAGCCGTTGTTCTCGGTAAGAGTGATATATTTGATCGCGTGATGACACATGCATTTGCACAACGCGAATGTGATGCTATTTTTATCGGTTGTGCACAGAAAAATGAATTTACATTACAAGAAAAAGATGTGATCAATCAAGCGGATATCATTGTGACAGCAATCGGCAGACCCGGATTTTTATCCTGTGATCTGATCAAGGATGATGCGATCGTGATCGATGGAGGAATCAGTAAAGTAGGTGAAAAGGTGGTGGGAGACGTAGATCGCACGCACTGTAATGATCGTGACATCTTTATTTCTGCCGTACCTGGCGGTGTGGGTCCGGTAACAATTGCGTGTTTACTGGAAAACGTGACACATTTTGCACAATGTAAAGAAAGTCAGTGTACATGTGAACATTGTTAGAATCTTTTTTCTATGACAAAAATTGTTGCAATTGGAGGTGGTGAAATGAGCAAACAGGAAACAGTGGCGATTGATCGGGAGATCATGAGGTTTTCCGGTAAGAAAAAACCGCATCTGCTTTTTATTCCGACAGCAAGTAAAGATGCTGAGGGATATATAACAAACATCGAAATGTACTTTGGTGAGCGATTGGGTTGTGTCGTGGATGTTTTGCGTGTCGCAAAAGATTCTCCAAAAAAGAAGTTTCTGGAAGAAAAAATTCTCGGAGCGGATATTATTTATGTTGGTGGTGGTAATACGCTTTTTATGATGATGCGATGGCGCAGGCTTGGTATCGATAAAATTTTGGGTAAGGCGTTAGAAAGGGACATTGTGCTTTGTGGAATGAGCGCCGGTTCGATCTGTTGGTTCAATTTTGGGAACTCAGATTCACGAAAATTTACGAGCGGAAGTGAAAAAATGGTCAAAGTAACGGGATTGGGATTTATCAATGCTTTGCATTGTCCACACTATGATGTGGAAAAATCACGTAAAAGGGATTTAAAGCGAATGATGAGAAACGATAAGCATGTTGCCATTGCACTGGAAAACAATTGTGCGTTACAAATTTATGATGATACATATCGTATAATCACGAGCGATGAGAATGCGCGTGCGTATAAGGCATATTGGAAAAATGGGGAATATCACGAAGATGTTATTACATGTGACAAAAAGTATTATTTACTACAAGAATTGTTGCAAAAGTAAAATTTATGAGATAAATCAAAAAATAGGGCTATGATGCCCTATTTTTTATGATACGTGCCTCGGGAGAGGCTCGAACGTCGTTGCACTCCTTGAAAACCCACGGTTTTCAACACTTTCCTTCAACGGGAAAATTATCATTTCCCCGACCCCTTTATTTGTTCGAGTAAAATTTTAAATTTATGTTCAGAAATGGCAGGTATAGTTCAATGTGTCAATTTTTATGTGCCTCGGGAGAGACTCGAACTCTCACATCCTTGCGAATACTGGATTTTGAGTCCAGCGCGTCTACCAATTCCGCCACCGAGGCATATTTAGTTTGTAAAGTTGTAAGCTTGTAAAGTATATAAGTATTTTTACAAACCCACATATCAGATTTTGGAGTACTTGTGCTATTATAGTATAATTGTTGTAGTAAATCAAGGCTCATGCCTTCCAGAATGACTTTATTCTTAAATTACGCGTAATGGCACAAATCATTTCATTTATCAATCAAAAAGGTGGTGTAGGTAAGACGACAAGTGCAGTTAATACGGCAAGTTATCTTGCAGATATGGGCAAATTTGTGCTTTTGGTGGACCTGGATCCGCAGGGTAATGCATCGTCGGGATTAGGTATCGATCCACGACAAGTACAACATAGCTTGTATTCCACAATGGTAGGGGGTGGTAATGTGCGTGATGCGATTGTGGGTGCGGGCATGGACGGATTGAGTTTGATTCCTGCAACAGCGGACTTGGCGGGAGCAAATATCGATCTTGTGGAAATGGAAAATCGTGAATTTCGTCTATATGATGTTTTGCGTCAAATCCGTATGGATTACGATTATATCATTGTTGACTCACCACCAAGCTTAGGACTTCTTACCATTAACGGTCTCGTGGCTTCAGACAGTGTCATTATCCCGGTACAAGCAGAGTATTATGCTCTGGAGGGTTTAGGACAATTACTTGAAACGATCCAATTGGTACAAAATAATCTACAACCGGAACTAAATATTATGGGTGCGGTGATCACATTGTATGATAGACGCAATCGTTTGGCGCGGCAGGTTGTGCGCGAAATGCGACAGCATTTTCCAGGACGTGTATTTGAAAGTATTATTCCACGTAGTATTCGTTTGGCTGAGGCGCCGAGTTTTGGGCAATCAATTACGATGTTCGATAATTTCAATAAAGGTGCAAAGGCATATAAGTCATTAGCAAAAGAGATCATCGCTCTCGAAAAATAAATAAAAATATATGATACAGCGACACGGTTTGGGACGAGGACTTTCTTCACTTATCCCACAAAAAAACACAACAATACAAAGTGAGCCGCAAAGAACAACAGATCGTGATACACGGTCGGTTTCGCGTCCGTTGCGTGATGAAAAAACATCAGCGCCTGTGCAAAGTTCTAAAGAAAATTTGAGTGATCATGATATTGTCAAAGAAGTTGCGATCGGTAAAGTGCGAGCCAATGCACAGCAACCACGCATGTATTTTGACGAGGCAAAATTGGATGAGTTGGCACATTCGATCAAAACACATGGCGTTTTACAACCACTAATTGTGATCCATAAAGGGGATCACTATGAGCTCATTGCCGGTGAGCGACGTTTGCGCGCATCAAAAAAAGCGGGATGTGAAACTGTGCCGGTGATCATCAAAAGGGATATTGATCTTGGTGAACAAAAAAAACTGGAACTGGCACTTATTGAAAATATCCAACGACACGACCTCAATGTGATCGAGGAATCAAAATCATACAATCGTCTCGCGGATGAATTTGGGTTATCACAGGAGGAGATAGCAAATCGTTCTGGAAAAAGTCGCAGTGCTATCGCCAATCGTATGCGCTTAACAGGATTACCGGTTGAAGTGCAAAAAGGCCTTATCTCCGGAGAAATTACGGAAGGGCACGCAAAGGTCATTCTTAGTCTTGCTGGTATGCAAAAACAACTTGCACTTTATAATATGATTCTTTCTCAAAGATTGACTGTGCGACAAGCAGAAGATAAGGCACATCTTGCTGAACATACAAAACATGTAAGCAGAAATCATAATAAGACACCACAGGCACGTCGGTTGGAAGATCAATTGGCGCGATATTTTGGTACACGGGTACGTGTAAATGAGAACAGTGGCGGTGGTAATATTACCGTGTCGTATTTTTCGGAAGAGGAATTGAAAAACATTTTGTCGCGGCTGAAATTGGCATAGAGTAAAGTTCGTAAATACACAATTTTTAACATATTATCCACTTGCGTATTCACATAATGACAGGTTATCTGAAATTTGTTTTTTCTTTTCTCCTATCGGCGTACGCATTTCTGTAATGAATTAATCGAACTTATTTTTTTAAAGGGAAATAAGAAAGAACGCTTTATTAATTTTTTTGATAAAAATGTTAACGTTATTGAGCTACTTGTTCTATTTTGTCGCAGCTAGTGCCTCACCGCTTCAAAGACGATGGTTAGCAACCAGAAAAAATAAAAACAATACGGGGCAAATAAATTTTGCTTTTCAAGTGGCGCTTATTACCGTGGTTTTAAGTTTGCTTCTACCTATTTTTAAGCCATTTTATCTGCAAGGAAATCCATTCGCACTAATTGTACTAACTTTAGTTAGCGGCGTTTTTGGAGCAGGTTATTTCATCTGCTTTTATACGGCGCAAAAATTTGTTGAAGCAGGGATCAGCACTTTAGTAAACAATATCTATACACCGATAACTATTGTGCTTGCTACTATATTTTTAAACGAGAAACTGACAACTATACAAATTTTTGGAACAGTGCTTCTGCTTGTTGGAATGGTAATAGTATCTAAAAAGCATAGAATTGGGAAATTCAAATTTGATAAATATTTTATGCTGATGGTTTTGTCGGGAGTTATGCTTGGCGTTTCTCTTACCGCAGAACGTGCCTTGCAAAAAGCAACTGGTTTTACTGCAGGCACAATGCTTAGCTGGTGGTCGCAATGTCTATTTCTTGGAATCATAACGCTCGTTACGAACAATAAGAATGAATACACAAAAAAAGATATCGCCGTAACTGGGGTATTACGATTTTTTCAATCCTTGTCTTGGGTTATTTTGATTTTTAGTGTTGGAAATTTAAGTTTAGTATCAGCTATCACGACATTTAAAATAGTTATAATTTTCATTGCCGCTGCAATATTTTTGAATGAACGAGAAGATTTGACTAGAAAAATTATTGGTAGCCTTGTTGCTTTGGCTGGATTATTATTAATGAGATAAGACGTCTTTTGTTTTTTGCATTCATCTCCAATTCCTCTGTTAAAAATCAAAGACGAAATTCAATTAAATTATTTCGGAAATGTTGTTTCGCTAGACGCGAAATAAAAAAGCAAACATCAGATAACAAAATAGGTTTTATTTTTTAAATAATGGAAAAAATATTTTTGCTTTATAGTGGTTTCAATTGGTTTATTGCTCTCGGAGTTATGCTGAGCTATGTCATTATCGATGGTTTATACGCTAGATATACTTTAGAAGTTGTTGCTCTAAAACCTTTTAAGTCAGCGACTATCGGTGCAGGAATGCATTTTCTTTTAGCTTATGGGGTTATTAATTATACTGAGAACTGGCTTTACATTTTTCCATTGGTTATTGGTTCATGGATTGGAACGTATTTTATTGTAAAGTGTGAAAAAAATAAAAGATAAAACTCACATTACGCAACACGGCACATGCGGTTCTGATTCGCTCAATATTTGAATACAAGAATTCGATTTATGCAAAGACTAGGATCATGTGAATTTTTTGCCGGTTTTTTTATTCTTCTTGTGCCTTGCGTGCGCGCTTGATCGAACGGCGAATCGCTCCTTTTGCCATTGATGTTTTGACAAAAGTGAGCCAATCCGCATTTGGACTTTTACGATTTTTATCTGTGATGATCTCGATGATCTGTCCATTGTGTACGGTGGAATCCAAAGAGACCATTTTTCCGTTTAATCGTGCACCTGTCGCTGAATTGCCGATATCCGTGTGAATGGCATAGGCAAAATCAACGATACTCGCACCTTCTGGCAGTTCAATAATGTCACCCATCGGTGTAAATGCAAAAATATGATTTTTGAGAAAATCGACTTTGAGACCCTCGATAAATTCTTCCGGATTATTGCCCAGTTCTTTCTGCCATTCTTGAAGTTGCATGACCCACTCCACTTCTTTCTTTGATACTTCGTTCTTTTTTGGAAGAAAATAATCTTTCCAACTTTTGTGTTTTCGTGATTCATAAAGCCAATGAGCGGCAATGCCGAATTCTGCCTCATCATGCATTTTTTGTGTACGAATTTGTATTTCAAGGACACGACCATCCGGACCAAAAACAGTCGTGTGAATTGATTGATAGCCATTTGGTTTGGGTAGGGAAATATAGTCTTTGATGCGTCCGATCATGGGATGAAATTTTTTGTGTACGATGCCGAGTGTTTCATAACATGCTGCAATATCGTTGACAATGACACGTACGGCAACCAGATCATAGACCCGATTGATGTCCATGTCGTGTTTGAGCAGTTTTTGATGAAGACTGTGAATACCTTTGGCACGACCATGTACATCAACAAAGATGATCCCTTCGCTTTTTAATTCTTTTTTGATTTCTTCGATTGCTTTTTTGACATAAATTTCCTTTTCTTTTATCTGTGTTTCACTGATATTTTTTGTACTATGATATGCATCTGGATGAAGATAAAGAAAACAAAGATCAGTGAGTTCACTGCGAATCTCTCCAATACCCAATCTATTGGCGATGGGTACATATATCTCCATGGTCTCATTCGCGATACGTTGTTGTTTTTCTTGTGGAAGATGTTCAAGTGTTTGCATATTATGCAAACGGTCTGCAAGTTTGATAATGACTGTGCGAATGTCTGAGCCCATTGCGAGGAACATGCGACGCCAATTTTCCAATTTGTATTCCTCCTTTGTGCCACGCAATTTGATCTTGCCGAGTTTTGTGATTCCTTCGATCATTTGTGCAATATCCGGACCGAATTTTTTTGCAATGGTGGCAAGTGTCTCTGGAGTGTCTTCTGGAACATCATGCATAAGTCCTGCAGCTACTGTGCGGGCATCCATGCCGATCTTTGCGAGAATGCGTGCTGTGGAGAGGCAATGATGAATGTATGGCATGCCACTTGCACGTACCTGTCCATTGTGTGCAGCATTGGCAAATTCATATGCTTGCAATATTAATTTGCGACCCTCATTACCCGGAGGTGTTTTAAATGCATGTAGCACATCATCTATTGTTGCAAGAGTCTGTTTCATAGGAGATGTTTTATAATTTGTATATTTACTATACGGCCTGTACGATGAGTTGACAAGTAAGTGATTTTCGTGTGATTGTCATTATATAAATATGTGTCATGTTACAATGTTCATATGAGTATATATATGCCACTCGCGGAGCGCATGCGTCCCAAAAAAATTGAAGATTTTTACGGTCAAGAACACCTTGTAAAAAAAGGGGCTGTTTTGCATTCTCTCATCAAAAAAGATCAAATTCCGTCGATGATCCTCTGGGGTCCTCCGGGTACGGGGAAAACGACACTTGCACGGATCATTGCCAATGAGACAGCGGCACATTTTGTGCAAATCTCTGCGATCAACGCAGGTGTGAAAGATGTGCGAAAAGCAATTGATGATGCAAAGAGTTATGCACGTCTTGGTACAAAAACCATTCTTTTTATCGATGAGGTACATCGATTCAATAAGGCGCAACAAGATGCATTTCTCCCAAGTGTGGAGGATGGCACAATTACACTGATCGGTGCAACAACAGAAAATCCCAGCTTTGAAGTAAACAGCGCACTGCTTTCTCGTACACGCGTTTTTGTTTTGGAGTCCCTGTCACTTGAATCACTTAAAAAAATTGTTACACATGTTCTACGGAGAAGTGAAGAAATTTTTGGGTATAAAAAAGTTGTCATTGATGATCCTGTTTTGGAGTATTTAGGTGCTCTCTCTAACGGTGATGCGCGTATCATGCTCAACGCATTGGAAGTTGCGGTACAATTGGCTCAAATGGACAAAAAGAAAGATGTGATCCTCAAAAAGCACATCGAGCAGGCAATTCAAAAAGCGAACATTTTATATGATAAAAACGGTGAAGAACATTACAATTTGATCTCAGCATTACATAAATCAATGCGCGGCGGAGATGCTGATGCGGCAATTTATTATCTTGCGCGCATGTTGGAGGGTGGTGAGGATCCCTTGTATATTGCGAGGCGCGTTGTGCGTTTTGCGTCAGAAGATATTGGCATGGCAAATTCATTTGCTCTACCACAAGCTGTTGCCGCATATGATGCATGTCGTTTTATCGGCATGCCGGAATGTGGTGTGAATTTGGCACAGGCGATTGTATACATGGCAAAAAGTAAAAAGAGCATTGCCATTTATAGTGGGTACACAACGGCGCTACAGGATGTGCGTGACAAAGGCAATTTGCCGGTCCCATTACATTTGCGCAATGCGCCGACAAAGTTGATGAAAGAATTAAATTATGGAAAAAATTATAAATACACACCACTTGCATCAGAAGAGGAAAATGCGGAGCAAGAATTTTTACCGGATGAGCTAAGGGGAAAGAAATATATTTAAAAAAGCGTTGTGATGCTGCACAACGCTTTTTTTGAAAATGGAGGATGTTTTTTATTTATTGATAATGTTGGAGAATGACCGTGGCACGATCATATGCGCCGTACACGAGCTCTCGCAGTGTTGCAATATGCTCTGTGTTGGAGGAGATCTCTCGCAGGTCATTTTCTGTATTTTGCAGAATAGTGTTGACATAGTCTTTGTCAACGCGCGCACCTGTCGCGAGTGCGAGAACGATTGATGATGCTTCGAGTAAGATCTCAGGTTCTTTACATTCGTTTACGAGAGAGTCCAAAGCAAATCGCATGTCGCTTCCACAAATGTCCTGATGATAGTGAGTAAAAGGAATTTGATCCCAATTCACTTTTTCAACTGTTTCGACGTAGACGCGTATGAGGTTCTTTCGAATCATTCTTTTAACAGACGGTTCATATGTTGTGTCGATGGACAAGAGGTGTGTGTGATACAGGTGTTCGGATCCTGTATTGATGGGAACAACAACGATCACGCCCATGATAGCAGCGCCCCTTGAGTCATCATGACATGTGATAATGTAGCCATTTTTTTGTAGTGACTGCCAATATGTCCACGTTTGATTTGATTCCTTTGGTCTTACGATGTGAAGGAGATGATTGAGTTCCTCTATACATCGTTCCACAACGGTGTTGATGCCTATTGAAAATGATCGCGGATCCATCGCCTCCTCCTTTTGTGATGTAGGTATGAATGTTAAACAACAATAATTTTGCCCTCACTGTAACATTCTAAAATGATTTTTACAACAGGGAGTGTGCACATCTGGTTATTTTTTTCAAAAATATACTGATGTGAATTTGATTAGGCATCTTCAAAAAATACGAATATTGGTGCAAATTCACAATTTTTGCGTTTATGCTATAATATTTTCATGACTTATCAGGTAAAAACAGAGCAGTTTGAAGGTCCGCTGGATCTTCTTTTGGATTTGATCGAGAAAGAGCGGGTGGACATTACACGCGTGTCGCTTGCACGTATTACAGATCAATATCTTGATTATATCGGCAAAAAAGAAAATATCTCCTTGCACCATTTGGCTGATTTTTTGACAGTTGCAGCAAAGCTCATTCTTATAAAATCACATGCACTTTTACCACTTTTGAAATTGGAAGATGATGAGGAAGATGATCTGCAGGAATTAGAGAGACAACTTGCTGCGCTAAAGGTCTTTAAGGATCATAGTGAAAAATTTGTGCAATTCTTTACGCAGGCAAAAAGTTCTTATGGCAACAAGGGCATTTGGGGACAAGAAGCATTTTTTTGTCCTCCAGAAGGAATTGTTGTGCAGGATCTGCGTGGTGCATTTCTTTCATCCTTGCATACGATTCCGCGTCTTGAAGCATTGGAGGAGCGAATTATGAGCGATGTTATTTCCTTGGAAAGGCGTATCATGTCCATTCAGCGAAGTGTGCAGGAACGTGCAGAAGTGGCATTTTCAGAATTAACGGCTCATGCAAAAGATCGTGCAGAAGTAGTAGTGTCATTTTTGGCAATTTTAGAACTTGTGAAACAAAAAATTGTTATTGTGAAACAAAAGCGTCTTTTTGACGATATTATTTTGAAAAATGAAAAAATGTAACTAATTAATGATCTTTTATGGTTAGTGAAAAAAAAGCAGAAAATATGTTAGCGGTAATCGAAGCGATTCTTTTTATGTATGGCAAAGAGGTATCATTTGTACGTATTGCAGAGTTGCTTGAGAGTACGGAGGAAGTGATAAGAGAGCACGTCGTGAAATTGCAAGAATCGTATGCCGAACGCGATGGAGGCTTGCGCATCATGATCGGAGATCATCATGTACAAATGGTAACGCATCCGGCTGTCGCAACAATAATTGAACAAATGACAAAAAAAGAGATCGAAGGCCCATTGACATCTGTTGCTATGGAGGTTTTGGCGATCATTGCATATCGTGGTCCGATCGGGAAAGTGGATGTTGAGGCAATTCGCGGTGTGAATTGTTCATTCACTTTGCGCAATCTTGTGCGACGCGGTTTGATCGAACATGTGCGTGCAGATGAGGGAAGGCGGGCGCAGCGATATCAAGTAACGATGGATTTCTTACGCATTTTGGGTATTACAACTGTGGAAGAATTGCCAGAATTTATTGAGCTTTCAACAGATAAGAGAATTGATGCAATTCTTTATAATGAACAGCATAATACACAGGAGGTGTGATCTTATGATAGAAAAGATGACCAAAAGGCAACGAGAAGTTTTTGCAACGTATCCGATTGCGATATTGGTCTTTTTTGGTTTTCTTGTGGGAGTGAGCGTGTATATGCACCATACGTATATGCGACCAGTTATTGAAGAATCTGAAAAGCTGATGGTGCTTCCGGAGGATCCTGTGAAACAAAAAGAAAAGCAACGGCGCTTGCATGAGATCTTAGCGCAACAACGTGATCAAACAACGCATGTAATTTATCAACCGATCAAAAATAAAAATGCACAGGAATTATTTGTGGATAATGCACATGCGGCAATTGTGCTTGATGCAGAGTCTGGTACGATCTTATGGCAAAAGAATGCAACAGAACGTCGGTCAATCGCATCAATCACCAAATTAGTGACCGCAATGGTTGTTATTGATCGCATACGCGATCTCAATGAGACTGTGACAATCCCGGAGAGTGTTATGAACATTGAAGGAACAAAAGTAGGGTGTCCTACGTCGGTGATCTGTAATTCACCAAGGTTATATGCTGGAGAAGAAGTGCGTGTCAAAGATCTTTTGGCGGCAATGTTGATGTTCAGTGCAAATGATGCGGCTACGGTTTTGGGTGTACATGTGTCAGGGAGCGAGGAAGAATTTGCAGAATTGATGAATGCACGTATGAAAGAGTTGGGTGCGGGAAATTCACATTTTTGTCGGCCATCGGGATTAGAACTTGATGTGAATGAGGAAATGTGCTATTCAAGTGCTTATGACATTGCGCGTGTGATGGCACATTTAATTCAGCACGATAAATATGATGTACTTTGGGAGATCATGCGAACAGATAAAATGACCTTTGCCTCTTTGGATGGTACGGTCATACATGAACTTGATAATACGGATCGTTTGATCGGTGATATGCCAAATCTTGTAGGGGCAAAAACAGGATTTACGCCTCGGGCAGGATATAGTTTAGCACTCGCAACAGAAGATCCTTCACGCAAACATTTTGTCATTTCCGTTGTTTTGGATGACTATCATCGTTTTGATGATGTTGAGATCATGAGTGCATGGGCTTTTGCTAATTTTACATGGCAGTAAAAACTATATTTAGTGATATAATAATCTTATATGATCGATTGGATTTACGCAGAACCAGAAATACAAGATGTGATCAAAGTGATGTTGACAGGACTCATCTCTTTTGTGATCGCGTTCTTTCTCACGCCACTTTGGACGCATTTTTTGTATAAGTATAAATTTGGCATCAAGATCAAAGATCGCGGTGTACAGGGGGATACATTGCAGTATGTAAATACAATGCATGCCGATAAAACCGGTACGCCAACCATGGGCGGTGTCATTGTATGGGTGACGATATTTATTCTTATCTTTGCATCACAATATGTTTTTCCTATATTTGCATGGCTTACCGATAGCGCATTTATAGAGCGTTTGGATTTCTTATCGCGTAAACAGACATGGCTACCACTTTTTGCACTGGTTGCAACAGGCATACTTGGACTTTTTGACGATGTCATGAGTGTGCGCGGATGGGGTGGAAACAAGGGAGGCGGCATGCGTTTTGCCGCACGATTCTGGTGGCTTTTTGTGATTGCTGCAGCTGGTGCGTGGTGGTTTTATAGTAAGCTTGGTTGGGATATGATCCATATGCCGGCATTTGGTGATTTCAATATCGGCTTATGGTATATTCCCTTATTTATTTTTGTGATCATTTTTGCGGCATTTTCTTCCAATGAAACAGATGGGTTGGATGGATTAAATGGCGGTGTGCTCATGATGGCATTTGCGGCATTTACAGTGATCGCCTTTTTGCATAATAAAGTTGATCTTGCGTCATTTTGCGCCGCAATCACCGGTGCACTTTTAGCATTTTTGTGGTTTAATATTTATCCCGCACGTTTTTTTATGGGTGATACGGGTGCGATCAGTCTTGGGGCAACTCTTGGTGTAGTTGCGCTACTTACAAATTCTGTGATCATTCTATTTATCATTGTTTTTATTTACGTGTTGGAGTCGGGGAGTGCGCTTGCACAGATGACATCAAAAAAGTTTTTTAAACGCAAGATATTCCTTGCTGCACCAATTCATCATCACTTTGAAGCGATGGGGTGGCCGGAGCCAAAAATTACCATGCGCGCATGGATCTTTACAGCAATTACGGCAGCGCTGGGACTCATTATCGGAATTATTGGCATGGGGTAAAAAATAAAAAAATAAATATTTAAGAATTAAAAATAAAACATATGCAAATCAAAAAAATACAAGATGCAGATGTTCATGGAAAGAAAGTGATCATTCGCGTGGATTTTAATATATCGATCAATGAATTAAAAGATGTTAAATCCGCATACAAGCTTCGTGCAGCGATGGAAACAATAGAACATCTTCTGCGAAGCGGTGCAACACATATTGCACTTCTCACTCATTTTGGCAGACCGGAGGAAAAGAATGATCCTGCGAATTCAGTACAAAATATTGCAGATGATGTGGAGCGTATTTTGGATAGGAAAATTGTGTTTGTGTCAGACTGTATTGGTGAGAAAGTGGTACATGCTCTCGAAACGACAGAAAATGGTACGATATTGCTTTTGGAAAACGTGCGGTTTTATCCCGAAGAAGAATTAGATGATGCAACGTTTGCAAGATCCTTATGTGCACCTTTTGACATATATGTAAATGAAGCATTTGCAGTGAGCCATCGCAAGCATGCGTCAGTACATGCGATCACGCAATGTATGGATGCGTATGCAGGTCTATGGTTGCAAAAAGAATTGGAAAATTTGGAAAAAGTGAAGAATTCTCCGGACCATCCAGCTGTTGCAATTATTGGTGGTGCGAAAATTGAAACAAAAATTCCTGTGATCAATGAGTTGGCAAAAAGATACGATAAAGTTCTTGTTGGTGGACGTACGGCAGTGGAGGCGCAAGAGAAAAAAATGATCTTGGGTGATAATGTTGTTTTGCCAATTGATTATGCATATAAGTTCTATGACATTGGACCAAAAACGATCGAGCGTTTTTGTGAAGAGATCGCACAAGCACGCACGATTGTCTGGAATGGACCGATGGGTTTAATTGAGGAAGAGGAATACAAAAAGGGCACGATGGCTTTGATCGAAAAGATCGTTGCGAACACAGAGGCATACAGCTTGATTGGTGGTGGAGAGAGTGTGCAAATTGCAGAGGAGAGCGGGCTTCTAGATAAATTGTCTTTCGTTTCAACTGGTGGTGGTGCGACACTTGTGTATTTAGGAGGAGAGGAGATGCCAGGCATTGATGTGTTAATGAAATAAAGAGTATAATTTTTTTGAACCAGTTTATTGAGAGGCAAATTTTGGTAAGCTGATTTTTTGGAATCATTTTTGTGAATATGCTAATATACGTAGTATAGGATTCATGCACACTTTAAATAATAAAATAAAAATATGTAGAAGTTGCTAGTCATAAAGTTACTAGTTGCTGATTACCACAAAAAAATGACAAAAATTACAAAGATCTTTGCACGAGAGGTATTGGATTCTCGTGGAAATCCAACAGTTGAGGCTGAAGTGCATCTTGAAAATGGTGTAAAGTCATGGTCACAAGTGCCAAGCGGTGCATCTACGGGAGAATTCGAGGCATTGGAATTACGTGATGGAGATAAATCGCGTTTTGGAGGTAAAGGAGTATTGAAAGCCGTTGCATTTGTAAATGGAGAAATTGCCGAGAAGATCGTTGGTATGGACGCGCAAGAGCAAAAGAAGATCGATGAGGCAATGGTTGCGTTAGATGGAACGGAAAATAAGGCTCGATTGGGTGCAAATGCGATTCTCGGTGTGTCTTTGGCAGCGTGTCGTGCAGCGGCAATCAGTAATGATGTGCCTTTGTATCGTTATATTTCACACATGCACGGTACACAAGAAATGAAAATGCCCATTCCGATGTTCAATGTGATCAATGGTGGCAAGCATGCGGATAGCGGATTGGCTGTGCAAGAATACAAAGTTGTGCCTCGTGGTATTCAAACATTCAAGGAACAATATCGTGCTGGTGCGGAAATTTTTCATGCACTACAAGAAAATCTTTCTGCAAAAAAATTATCCACAGCTGTTGGTGATGAGGGGGGTTTTGCACCTCGTTTGGAAGATAATCATGCGCCACTGGCGGAGATCAAAAATGCGGCAGAAAGTGCTGGATACAAAATGGGTGCACAAATTGGCATTGCGATTGATGTTGCGGCGAATTCTTTTTACTGTGATGATTGTAAAAAATACGCATTTCAATTGGAAGGAGAATCACTTTCAAAGGGTCAATTGCTTGAACGTTATGAAGAATGGATTGCCAATGATCATGTGTTTAGTATTGAAGATGGCTTGACGGAATATGATTGGGGTGGATGGCATGAAATGTATGAAAAATTTAATGATCGCATTATGCTCATTGGTGATGACCTGCTTGTAACAAACACAAAACGCCTGCAGCGTGCCATTGATGAAAAAGCATGTAACGCAGCGTTGATCAAACCAAATCAAATTGGCACAGTAACGGAAACTTTGCAATGCATTGCGCTTGCACAGCAACACAAGATGCGTGTGATTGTATCACATCGTAGTGGTGAAACAATTGATGATTTTATTGCGGATTTTTCTGTTGGAGTTGGTGCTGATTTTATAAAAACGGGATCGCTTTCTCGCGGTGAACGTTTATGTAAGTACAATCGCTTATTAACGATCGAGGAGCAGCTATAATATTATGATAAACCAAAAGCCAAAAGTTATCTGTGTGGGGAGCATGGGAAAAGATATATTTTTTCCTATTGATCCAACACAAATGTCACATGGTGCACAATATTCCACGACGGATTCCAAATGGTTCAACTTTGAATATGGCAGTAAAATTCATGTTGAGGATCGCTATAATGCTTTGGGTGGATGTGCATGTAATGTGTCGATTGGCTTGGCAAGATTGGGAGTTCATGTGTCTGCATGTGGCAATATTGGTAGTGATGCGGAAGGTAAATGGATCATGGATGTATTGCAAGAGGAAAGTGTTGATATAGAAAAAGTGCACATGATCGAAAATGCAAAAACAGATCTCTCTGTCATTTTGGTTGACACTGTTGTAGGTGAACGTACAATTTTTGTGAATCGTGATGTAGGTGAACGATTGATCATTACAGAAAATGATATAAATAATGCGCAGTGGTGTTATGTGAGTTCGTTGTATGGAGAAAACTTACGAAATAACATGCATGTTTTGCATCACGCAGTTACAAGCGGAAAGATTATGTTGGCATATAACCCTGGAGGAAATAATATTGCGCATGATGCAGATATCGTATTGGATCTCATCCATCATGCACGCATTGTTTTTGTCAATCGAACAGAAGCGCGAGAAATTATTGCACATTTTGATTCTGTAAAAAATGAAAAAAATGAAAAAGAAGAGTTGTATCTTTTGCATACGTTGAAGCAACATATGAAGGATGATAATGGTGTCGTTGTGCTTACGGATGGACGCAATGGTGCATGGGCATGTGGAAGTGATGAGATCTTGCGTACAACTACGATCGATAAAGATCCTCATGACACAACAGGGGCCGGAGATGCTTTCGCAAGTGGATTTTTAGGGGGCTTTCTTTATGGAAAAACACTTACACAGTGTATGCAATGGGGGGGCGCAAACAGTGACTCTGTTATTGATCACTATGGTGCACAAAAAGGATTATTGCGGTATGATATAATTGAGAAGCAGTCACGGATGTTTGATGTGAAAAAATAAGAAATTTACATGGGATTTTTAAGTAAAATCACACATTTAAAAACAGACAAGGAGTATTATCTTGCTCTGGATGTCGGTACAGAGGTTGTAAAATCTCTTGTTTTTAAGCTTGATAAAAAAGAAAATAAAGGAATCATTGTTGGTGTGGGACGTGAAAAACAAGATCGTGGAAATATGCAAAGTGGGGCAATCTCTGATATTAGCGGTGTGATTAATACGTGTCGCAAAGCGATTGATCGTGCAAAAAAAAGTGCTGGGATCAAAGAAGTGTCACTCGCAGTTATGGGAGTTGCAGGAGAATTGGTAAAAGGCACAACAACAACTGTGCATTATGAACGCGCAAATCCAAATGTGCGCATAGAATTACCTGAACTCAAAGAGATCATCCAGCGTGTACAGTGGAAAACATTTGAACGAATTAAGGAACAAGTGGAATGGGAGATCGGGCGGTCCGCGGATGTCAAACTCATTAATGCAGCGATCGTTGATGTGCGCATTGACGGGTACCGCGTTACAAATCCGTTGAACTTTCAGGGAAAAAGTTTGTCGATCAGTGTTTTCAACGCATATGCGCCAATGATGCATCTTGGTGCAGTGGATACAATTGCTGAAGAATTGGATCTTGAGCTAATACGCGTTGCTGCTGAGCCTTATGCGGTTTCTGCATCCGTTGGCTATGAGGACATTCTGGATTTTAACGGCATCTTTATTGATATTGGTGGTGGTACGACTGATATTGCCGTAGTTCGTAATGGTGGATTGGAAGGTACAAAGATGTTTGCATTGGGTGGACGTGCTTTTTCAAAACGCTTGGCACAAATTTTGCGCATCCCCTATGAAGAAGCGGAGGTCTTGAAAATGAAATATGCCTGTGGTAAACTGCCGCAGAATGTTTCTGAGCAATTTGCAAAGATCTTATTGCAAGACAGTAAGGTGTGGCTTGGTGGCGTTGAATTGTCTCTCATGGAATTTGCAGAGAAGGATCTTTTGCCTGCAAATATTTATTTGTGTGGAGGAGGTAGTGCGTTACCTGAAATTGGACAGGTTTTGTTGAGTGAGGAGTGGGCAAAGAAATTGCCGTTTACAAAAAAGCCCCGGGTAAATTTCTTACAACCAAAAGATGTGATCAATATTGTGGATCAAACAGGAGAATTGGATAACCCACAAGATGTGACTCCTATGGCATTGGCAAACTTAATTGTGGAGATGTCAACTAAAGAAAAGGCGATATCGCAAATTCTCCAACGTGCAATGCGTGATGTTCAGAAGTAAGTTATAACCTTATTACAATAATTTATGTCGCACGATGTCGGACAACAGAAGATCATCATTGATGTAGACGAAGAAATTACGACGGTTATTGATCAGTTGCGTTTTGTGCGTGGTAATGATGTTGGACTTGTTGTACCACAGCGCGCAGTGATCTTACAGAGCGTCATGAATCTCAAGTTATTGGCGCAAGAAGCACAACGTATGCGAAAAAAGATCGTAATTATCACGCGTGATAATGATGGTATGGTTTTTGCGCAGAGAGCCGGTATCGCAACACAAGCATTTTCTGCGGATGAGGAAACATCTCGCGCACCTCGCGTTTTTGAAGAGACAAAGAACGTATCACCGATCCAACGAGAAAGAGAGATCATGGACGTTCCTCAGATGCAAAAAATACATAAAAATATTGGTGCGCAGAGTTTTCTTGCATCGCAACAGCAATCGGCACATTATGTGCAAGGAAATGATCATTATGTTGCACAAAACAGTCGAGAATATGTATCGCAGAAGAATTATGAGGCCGATGGAATGATAGATCATAAAACATCTCGGCCGACACAGGGTCAATATATGTATCGTCAAGATGGACTACTGCCGCAGCGTACTATTGCGGCGCAAACACGTCATTCCCAGCAGGTGGTACGTGGTACGGGTTTTGATATTGGAAATAATGGTGCAATACCACAGAAAGTGCGTCAGAGTCAGTCGACTTTGGAACAAAGAAGTGCGTTGGCGATGTCTCGAGATATGTTAAATAATGATCATGAACAAAGAGATGACGGTATTGCCCAATATGAAAGAACATTATCCGAGGCGCGCATTGATCATCTTTCATCACAACAAGCAGTGCGCGATATTCCGCAAAAAGATCAGCCGGATGCACATAAATTATACAATAGTATGCCGTCACGTGTGATTGGCACAACGCATACCCGTGACACATCGCGACATATTCCTGTGCATGATGAATCCATACGTTTAAAAACCCATAATACCGGTGATATCACAGCAGTATCTCCTCGTGCTCGATTTCTAGTAAAGGGTTTATTTTTTGGTGCCGTAACATTGGTTGCAGTGATCATTTTCATTATTATTGCACCAAAAACAGAGATCATGATCACACCAAAAAATATTGTCATTAACGATACTGTGGAAATTACTGCACGTGTAGACCAAACTGCAGTTGAAAGTGAGCGACGCATTGTGCCAGCACGCGTGATTGAGCGCGATATCACGTTTACCAAGAGCTTTTCTGCAACAGGAAAGGGTGATGTAAGTGCGCAAAAAGCACAAGGATCGATCACTATTTATAATACATATGATGACAAACCACAGTCACTTGTGGCCAGCACGCGATTTCTTGCGGAAAATGGCATGTTGTTTCGTTTGGTCAAAGCAACGACAATTCCTGGAATGAAAAATGGTGAACCAGGTAAAGTGGAAGCTTTGGTGATCGCTGATAAAGATGGTGCAGAAGGCAATATTGCACCGACACAATTTTCCATACCCGGTTTTGATGGAAGTCCGAAGAAGGAGAAGTTCTATGCCATTAGTGAAAAAGCAATGTTGGGTGGTGGTACGGGTGGCAGTGGAGTAGCGCTGGTAAGTGAAGATGATATTGCGCGTGCGCAAAAAGAAATGGAAACTGAACTAAAACAATATGTTCAAGAACAATTAACCTCCATGATCCGTCCTGAAAGTGAAGTGTTGCTTCCGGAGGCAATTATATCGGAGATTACGCGATCAGAGCCTAGTGTGAGCGCGCAAACAATGAGCGATCAATTCATGTATGAGATCGTGGCGCACGTGTATGCAATGGCCTTTGTTCAGGAAGATGCTACAAATATATTGACGGCAAGTGTGGATATACCAGATAGTGCGAGCGCAAATGATATTGATATGCGCTTATTGTTCGACAGTGTTCAGATGGATCGTGAGAATGGCATGATGCGGTTTAGTGTGCATGGTAATGCAGAATTGGTGGCAATAGTTGTGATAGATGATTTTAAAAAAGATATTGTGGGGAAAAAACATGATGATCTTCGTGCCTTGATCGAAAACCGATATAGAAACACGATCGAAAAGATCACGATCGAGAGCGTTTTCCCGCAAAAACCAAGCTTTTTAGGAGAAAAGATCTCTCGATTTGAATTTATGACACATGTATCTGTCAGTGATCCTGAAAGATGAAGATGAGCAAAACTAATGCAAAAAGCAACGCTCTTGACAATTTTTGAATGTTTGGTAGTATGGATACTACATGTTCGAGAAAATATTATACCAATAAGCACGAAGAGGTTTTCCAGTTGTATATTGTCAGGATCTAGGAATGAGATTGTGCGGAAATAATACCCTCTTGTTTTTTGTTGTTATAAATATTTTTAGAATATATCACGTAAAATATGGCAAAAAAGGATACGATCAAATTGGAAGGAATAATCACTGAAACGTTACCGAGTACAACATTTCGTGTTACATTGGATAACGGACATGAAGTATTGGCGCACATATCAGGTCGCATGCGTGTGCATTACATTCGTTTGCTTCCAGGGGATCGTGTTTTGGTGGAGATGAGTCCATATGATCTTACAAAAGGTCGTATCACTCAAAGACTGTAAATTTGTAACGTTTGAAAAGATGAAGGTTCGTGCATCAGCAAAGAAAATTTGTAAACAATGTAAGGTCGTTCGTCGTCGCGGGCGTGTGTATGTTATTTGTGTCAATCCAAAACACAAACAGCGACAAGGGTAATTTTTAGAAGGTATTTTTATCAATATGATTCGTATTGCAGGTGTAAACATTCCAGATGAAAAGTGTATCGATATCTCGTTAACCTATGTTTTTGGCATTGGGATTGCAACAAGTAGAAAAATTCTTGCTGAACTTGGTATTGATCCGACAACGAGAACAAAGGATATTTCTGAAGCGGATTCGAATAAATTGCGTGATGTGATTGAAAATCAGTACAGTGTTGAAGGAGAGTTGCGTCATGAGCGAAAAATGAATGTTCGTCGTCTCAAAGAAATTAACTGTTATCGTGGTACGCGACATCAACGAGGTTTGCCTGTTCGCGGACAACGTACAAAAACAAACAATCGTACGGTACGCGGCAATAAACGTGTGACTATGGGAAGTGGACGAGCTTCTGCAGCGTCTAAGACGTAGGAATCAAATTTATATTTGATATTTTTCTCAACAACTAAGATTTTATATACAGAGTCATGAGCGATGAAATGATTACAAAAAAAGACGAGCAAACAACAGAAGCACCAGCTAAAGGTGTTGACGCACCTGTAGCAGCAGTTAGTCGTAAAAAAAGTGGTGTACGACAAATTCGCAAAGGGCAAGCACATATTCAATCCACATATAATAATACAATTATTACTGTGACCGATTTGAATGGTGCTGTTCTAGGATGGTCAAGTGCAGGATCTTTGGGGTTTAAGGGTGCAAAAAAATCAACCCCATATGCAGCCTCTCAAATTGTCAACGCTGTTGTGGAAAAAATACAGAAAAATAATGTGAAGGAGTTGCAGATTTTTGTAAAAGGCGTTGGTGGAGGTCGCGATGCTGCAATTCGCGCTTTTGCTGCAAAGGGATTTGAACTTTCTCTCATTAAAGATTTGACGCCAGTTGCGCACAATGGTAATCGTCGTCGCAAACCACGTCGCGTGTAGTTTATATAAATGTATTAATTTAAGCAGTATACAAGAATATGGCCCGATATAGAGGATCAAAAGCGAAGATTTGTCGTCGATTTGGCGAGAATATTTATGGATCAGAAAAATATGATCGTATTTTGGCGCGAAAAAATTATGCACCTGGCGTGCATGGAAAAAGTTTTTCTCGTACAAAAAGTGAGTTTGGACGACAACTTCTTATGAAGCAGAAGGCAAAACATATTTATGGTATATTGGAAAAACAATTTCGCAAACATTATGAAGATGTAAAAAATCGTCCTGGTGTTACTGGTGATCTTTTACTTGCACGATTGGAACAGCGTCTTGACAATGTAATCTATCGACTTGGATTTGCAAATACACGACCGCAAGCACGTCAGGTTGTTAATCATGCGATGATCTATGTAAACGGAAAGAAAATGTCAATTCCTTCATATGAAGTGAAGGTGGGTGATGAGATCATGATTAATCCAACGAAGAAAGACAATGGTTATTTCAAAAATCAAGAGCAATACATTACGAACAAAAAGAATGTACCAGGATGGCTTTCTTTGGATGCAAAGGGCATGACAGGAAAAGTTGTGGCGTTGCCGAAGCGTGATGATTTTGATGCAAATATCAATGCGCAGATCATTGTTGAATTTTATTCTAAATAATCTCTTTTTTATTAACTTGCTAAATAAAAAGTATGTCAATCATTTCAGTACCACAAGCATCACAATATACTGAAGGTAAAAACAATACCGGTACGATCGAGATTCCAGCCTGTTTTCCTGGTTATGGTACAACGCTCGGTAATGCGATTCGACGTGTGTTGTTATCTTCCATTGAAGGTGCTGCGATCACATCTGTGAAGATTAAAGGTGTGTCTCATGAATTTTCTGCGATTGATGGTGTGTTGGAGGATGTTGTGCAGATCATTTTAAATCTCAAGCAAGTGCGATTTCACATGCATGGCGATGAAAAAATGACGGCAACACTTAAGACAAAGGGTGAGGGTGTGGTTACGGCAGAGGATATTGATGTGTCAACGGGCCTTGAGATCGTTGATGGCTCACAACACATTGCAACACTTACAGATAAAAAGGCAAGTTTGGAGATTGAATTCACAATCGAAAAAGGCATTGGTTATGTTCCGTCAGATCAGCATACTGCAGAAGAGCGTGAGGTTGGTGCAATTATGATCGATGCTGTATATACACCAGTGAAGCGTGTGAATTACAATGTGGAAAATATGCGCGTCGGTAAGCGGACAGATTATGAAAAAGTGACTTTGGAGATCGTGACAGATGGAAGTATCACTCCGCAAGAAGCGTTTGATAATGCTGTTGATATTTTGGTTGAGCAGTTCAGTGTTTTGTCTTCAGGCAATACTCAGACGGCAATCGAAGAATAAATAAGTAATTTTAGAGTCATGAAACACCGAAAAACTGGAAGACAATTTGGACGCGTACGCTCGCAACGAAAAGCGTTGATGTACTCACTTTTGAGTAGCTTGTTGATCCATGGTCGTATCGAAACGACTGAAGCAAAGGCCAAAGAAACGAAAGATGCGATTGATAAGATCATCACAAAGGCAAAACGAGCACAAGGTTCTCGTATGGAAATTGCACGTAAACTGCAAAATGAAGTTTCAGAAGATGCGGTTGCAGTACTTATGGACAGTATGGAAAAATTTGATGCGCGTGTGAGCGGGTACTCTCGTGTGATCAAACTTATACCTCGTAAAAGTGATGGCTCCAGTATGGCGGTGATCGAGTTGGTGGATTTTGTCAAAAAACCAGCACAAAAAAAGGTAGAGGTGGCAGAAAAGGTGAAGACTGAGACTGCTAAATAAATTGTAACGATTGATTCAAAAACATGGAACGACAATATCATTTATTTGACGCGAATAATAAAGTGCTTGGACGATTATCAACGGAGATCGCACGTGTTTTGATGGGTAAAGATAGAGTTGATTATGCACCACATATCGATGGTGGAGATGCTGTTGTCGTAATCAATGCACAGAAGATCAAATTGACAGGTACAAAAGATCAGAATAAAAAATATTATGATTTCTCAGGATACTCCAGTGGGATCAGAGAAATAACAGCTGGTGAATTGCGTAAAAAAGATGCTGCAGAGATCATTCGTCGATCTGTAAAAGGTATGCTGCCAAAAAATAAATTGAGCAGTCAGATGCAAAAGAGATTGTTTGTTTATAATGATGGTGAATATTCTGAGAAGATTGATATTACTCATGAATAAACGCATTTTCGTGTGCGATCGTAATTTTTCGAAATAACATTTATGGTGACAAAGAAGCAAGTAAAAGAAGTGAAGAATATATTTTTTGATGGTGTATATCATTTTGCTGTGGGTCGCAGAAAAGCTGCAGTTGCACAAGTTCGTGTGTATTGTGATAAAAAAGGTGTTGACAATCAGGGTTTGATCGTCAATGGAAAGGTCTTTGATGAGTATTTTATGACAAATGCGCAAAAAGAAGCTTTTATGGGTGCGCTTAGAACTACAGGTTTGCAGGATACATGTGCAGTTTCTGTTTTGGTAAAGGGTGGTGGTCTTTCTGGACAAGCGGAGGCTGTTCGTCTGGGTATTTCTCGCGCGTTGGTTAAATTTGATGAAACATTGCGTCCAGCATTGAAATCAGAAGGATTTTTGACGCGTGATGCGCGTGTTGTTGAACGCAAGAAGCCAGGGCTTCGTAAAGCACGTCGTTCACCGCAGTGGAGCAAGCGTTAATCCCATTCTTTTTTTGAGATACTTTTTTGAAAAACCCACTAGTGAAGTGGGTTTTTGTTTATTGTATGATCTTTGACTTTTTTTCGTTTCTGTAGTAGCATGGTATAAGAATTATTTAAGAATGATTACATGAAAGCATTATTGATTGTACAGGCCGTGGTCTCTGCTTTACTGGTTGTTGCGATTCTCATGCAAAACAAAGGGGAAGGTTTGGGTGTAATTGCCGGTGATTTTAGTGGTTCATATCATACAAAAAGAGGTTTTGAAAAATTCTTGGTTCGTTCGACAGTTGTGTTGGCAGTTGCATTTTTGGGTATTGCACTAGTTACCATTACGGTTGGTGCATGATGCGCTTCGATGATGTCGTTTCTAATCTGTAAGATCTGTTTATAAAAGCCTTTTCTTTTCTCACAATTTTATCACCACGATATTTATTTCATCTAACCAAGGATTTTTCTTTGCGTAATAAAATGATCATCGTATTTCTTCTCGCAGTGATCATAGGTGGTTTTGTGTGGTGGAGCATCGTACTCTATCGATATTTTACTGTGCCTGTGCCAACTTATGGCGGTCATTATATTGAGGCACTTGTTGGGCAGCCGCGTTACATTAATCCATTACTTGCACATTCGTCATCGACAGATCGTAGTATGACACAATTGATCTTTAGCAGACTTTTTGATTATGACGAAAGTGGTGTGTTGCAGCCAGAGCTTGTGGAATGGTTTGAGATAAGCGATGATGCAAAAGAATACACGCTTCATTTGCGACAAAATGTGCAATGGCATGATGATGTGCCATTTACTGCTGATGACGTGATCTATACAACCGGTGTGATGCAGGATATCGCGTATGGTGCTGTAGGTGTAAGCAATGAAATGCGACTTTTATGGCAGGACGTTCGCGTGGAAAAAATTGATGAATATACAATAAAGCTTGTACTTACAGAGCCGAACAGCATGTTCGTACACAACTTAAATATTGGTATATTACCAAAACATGTATGGGAGAATATTAGTCCGGAACAATTTCAACTTTCAGAGCTCAATCAAAAACCGATTGGTACGGGTCCGTATGAAGTTGTGAATTTTGATATTAATGACAGTGGTATTTCCTCCTATATTTTACGGGCCAATAGATCATACTTCGATGGTGAACCATATATCACGAGATTGACGATCAATTTTTATGCAACACGAGATGAAGCAGTAATCGCATATCACGATGGTAAGGCATCTGGTGTGGTGGTGGATAAAAAAGAACATGTTGATCTCTTGGGAAGTATTGCAAAGAAAGAATCTATTGAACTCCCGCATTATTTTGCAGTGTTCTTCAATCAGACCAAAAGTGTGCCACTTGCATATGATGAGGTGCGCGAGGCATTATCGCGAGCAACTGATCGGAGATCGATCATTGCAGATGTTTTTGGAGAGGATGCAAGTGAGCGATATTCACCGTTCGCAGAAGGTGTTGTAGGGTATAGCGGTGAAAAACAACAGACGGGATTTGATCGTGAAGGTGCTAACGTTCTTTTGGAAGAAAAAGGATGGAAAAAAGGTGATGATGGTGTACGTGTGAAAGATGGAGATCGCTTAGTGATCGCATTACACATTAGTGCAAATCAGCCTCAGTCATATCGCACAGCAGAGCTTTTGAAGGAGCAGTGGAAGGAAATCGGTGCAGAATTGAATATTCAAGAGCATGAAAAAGATGACCTGGAAAGAAATATCATCCAACCGCGTGATTATGACGCAATTCTTTATGCACATCAAATGCGTTTTGAACCGGATCTTTTACCCTTGTGGCATTCACGTGAAAAAAATGATCCCGGTATGAATTATGCACTTTTTGCAGATAAAGATATGGATGATGCATTGGATGATTTTATCAAAACAAAAAATCAGGATGAACAGAAAGAATATTATACGAAACAGCAGGAAGTGTTGCAAAAAGAAGTGCCAGCAATATTTCTCTTTGCACCTCGTGTATCATTTATGCATAGTGATAAAATAAAAGGTGTTGATATACGGCGTGTCAATGCATCATTCGATCGTTATACAAATGTGCATAAGTGGTTTATTAAAGAAAAAAGAATAAAAAAGTAAAAGATAAAATATGAAGAAAAAAAATATGAGCATTGATAAAAGTGATCTTCGTCGTGTTATTTTATTGAGTGCTGACCAGTTTGCTGAAGGTAGTGCAATCGCAAAAGATGTTGTTATTTCAAAGAAGTTTTCTTCCATTGTGATCTCCGGCATGGGTGGCAGTGCTTTGCCTGCGAATGTTCTGCGTACATATATAAACCACTTTTTCAATCGTCATGTGGAATACGAAAGAATTTCTGTGTTTCAAAACCGGTATTATAAACTACCTCCGGAAGCATACAAAAACTGTTTGAATATCATCTGTTCACATTCTGGTAATACAGAGGAAACAGTTGCATCTTTTGAAGAAGCCCTAAAGAATAAGTTGCCGTGTGTAGGAATTTCTGCAGGTGGAAAGATCGAAAAGATGTGTGAAAAGCACGGTGTGCCACATGTGAAGTTGCCGATACCATTTGAAAATTTTCAGCCACGGATGGCTACGGGTTATTTTGTGGCTGTAATTGTACAACTGATGGTAAACGCAGGTAAATTGCCAAAGAGATCAGTTGCATTCAAGTCAATCGCAGAAAAATTACGCAAGGAAATTGTGCGCACAGAGAAGCAGGGGCAAAAAATTGCAGATCGTTTGGTTGGTAAAACGCCAATTGTTTATGCTTCTACAAAATTCAAGTCGTTAGCGATGATCTGGAAGATCAAGATCAATGAGCATGCAAAAACGCCGGCGTTTTGGAATTATTTCCCAGAATTAAATCATAATGAATTTGTGGGCTTTACAAATCCGCAGACAAAGTACTATGTGCTCATGCTTCGTGATCAACAAGATCATCCGCGAAATTTATTACGTTACGATGTAACTGCACAGTGTCTGGAAGAGAAGGGCGTGGAAACGGAGATCATTGATATGCCGGAAGGTGATCTGTTGTTTCGTATCTTTGCAACACTTGCTTTGGGAGATTGGATCGCTTATTATTTGGCATTGGCATATGGTCAGGATCCCACACCTGTAGACATGGTGGAGGACCTAAAAAAATCCTTAGGTTAAAGGGCCTTGCATTTATTTGTAAAACATGCTATAGTGAAAGACTGAATTACTACTTGCAACCATGATGCATGCTTTCATGGTTGGTAAAAAGCATTTTTCTTTGTACGTGGAAATAGACCTTTTTATGAAATAACCATACAGCCAGTGTAGTTTTTTGGTTTTATAGTTGAGGACTTACACGTTTGACGCATTTTTTTGTCAAACGTCGTGATGCTCGATGTCGTATGTTTACGTACGACTTACTCCTGCATCCAAATGCGTAAGTTCTGATATAGTAACATTCAATTAAATTAATAATCAATTTTTTGATGTAACCGAAACTTTTTTTGGAATACATCAAAGAAACTTTATAAAAAAATTCATATGATGAATAATGAACAAGAGGATAAAAACAAAAAGGATAATCCTCATCAAAAAAGTGGTGTGCGCAGACATGCTAGCACTAGTCGTGTTGTCGTAAATCGTACAGCACAAAAAAATGTGGAAAAGCTTCGTGTATCTTCAAAAAAGAAGGGATCACAGCAAAAACCGCAGTTTAAAAAAGAAGAAAAACAAGATGGTGGCAACGGAGCTGTTGCAGCAAAGAAACAAAAGAAAAAACGCATGGGCGGAGGGCGTATGCATGGTCCAAAAACAAATGCAGAACGTATCGTTTCTTCAACACAGAGCAATGGTGAAAAAAAAGGTGTGCACGTGCCAAAAGTTGAAAGTGGCACATTGCGTATCGTCCCACTTGGCGGACAAGAGGAAGTGGGTCGCAACATGGTTGTATTTGAATATGGTAAAGATATTGTGATCGTAGATATCGGTATGCAATTTCCGGAAGAGGACATGCCGGGCGTGGATTATATTGTACCAAACGTGAATTATCTCAAAGGTAAGGAGCGAAATATTCGTGGTGTTATTTTTACACATGGACATTTGGATCATATTGGTGCCGCACCGATCGTGCTTAAACAATTGGGTTATCCGCCAGTGATCGCGCGTGATCTAACTCTTGCACTTATCAAGAAAAAAATGGAAGATTATGATCCAGGATCAGCAGAAAAGATCCGTACGATCAGTGTAAAAAATATTGATCGCAAGATCCGTCTCGGGGAATTTGTAGCAAACTTTTTTGAAGTGGAGCATTCCATTATGGATTCAATGGGTGTGGCTTTGGTCACGCCAGTAGGTACGCCGATCCATATGGGTGATTGGACAATAAATCATAATCCTGTGGAGGGTGAACCAATTTCCTATGAAAAACTCAGTCAATTTCCTGAACCACGTATTTTACTTTTGGAAAGCCTCGGTTCGATCAAAAAAGAATCACACAGTGAACAAACTGTACAAAATAATCTTGAGCAATTAGTACGAGAATCAAAGGGGCGCGTGATCATTGGAACATTTGCATCGCAGATCAAGCGTATCAAGCTTCTTCTTCAATATGCTGAGCGCATTGGTCGCAAAGTTGCATTGGACGGATATTCTATGCGTACAAATATCGAAGTTGCACAACAACTTGGCTATTTGAAGATCCATAAAGATCTTCTCATACCGATCAATGAAATTGATCGTTATCCTGATAATAAGATGATCGTTCTATGTACAGGTGCGCAGGGCGAACATAATGCTGTGCTCAACCGTATTGTTACGGGCAATCATCGTTTCATAAAATTGAAAAAATCTGACACGATCGTATTTTCATCCTCTATCATTCCGGGAAATGAGCGTTCAATTCAACGTCTAAAAGATAATCTCTATCGCAAGTGTGATTATGTTGTGCATTCGGATATTATGGATATTCATATGGGTGGACATGCTACGGCAAAGGATATTCAAGAAGTGATCCGTACAGTCAAACCACAATACTTTATGCCAATCTATGCAAACTATTTTATGCTCAAAGAAGCAGCAAATCGTGCTGTGGAGGCGGGATTTTCTGAAAAGCGTATTGCAATCCTTGATAATGGCGGTATGTTGGAATTTAGTAAGAAGGGATCGCGTATTCGCAAAGAAAAAGCTGATGCAAGTTATGTGTTTATTGATGGACTTGGCGTGGGGGATATCGGACATGTAGTGCTTCGTGACAGACAAATGCTCTCAGAAGACGGTATGTATGTGATCACAGTACTTGTGGATGGTAAAACAAAAGAAGTTGTGGGTAATATGCAAATTACGTCACGTGGATTCATCTATGTAAAAGATAACTTTGACCTTGTAAATGAAACCAAGGTTCATGTCAAAAAGGTGATTCAAAAATCCACAAGTAAAGACACTAAAATGGATTGGCGACAAGTGGAAAACGAGATCCGTGACCGTGTAGGTGAATATCTCTTTCAAAAAACTCAGCGCCGTCCGATGATACTTCCTGTGGTGATCGAGGTATAGAATGCAAATATTCATGGTTTGTTAAAACGAAAAACCCGTATCTTACGGGTTTTTTTATATGTAAGAAATGTGATATACTTGCGATGTATAAAATAAAAATAAAAATGTCATCCTTGCGCCGTGCATGAATGACAAAATAAAAAATATGAATAACACATCTCAATTTTGTGCAGCTTTGACGCTGATGGTCGCAATATCTTTTTTATGCATCGGTGTGCATACAGCACATGCAGCACAAGCGGGGGATCTTGATCCGACTTTTTTGCAAAATGGTACAGATGGAACAAATACTGTAATTTATGAATCCACCATTCAATCTGATGGCAAGATTATAATTTGCGGAGAATTCACGTCTTATAACGGAATTTCCAGAAACCGTATTGCACGTCTCAATGCAGATGGCACGCTGGATACCACATTTAACCCTGGTACGGGTGCAAATAATATTATTGATGCCATCGCTGTTCAACCTGACGGTAAAATTCTGATTAGTGGGAGGTTCACTGATTACAATGGCACTGCCAGAATTCGTATTGCTCGTTTAAATGCCAATGGATCACTTGATACATCATTTAATCCTGGCACGGGTATGCCAAGTATAACCGATTACGTTGATTCTTTTGCTATTCAATCCGATGGCAAAATTATCATTGGTGGACAATTTTCTACGTATAACGGTGTCGCCAGAAAGGGTATCGCTCGTCTAAATACCAATGGATCACTTGATACAACATTCAATCCGGGTACGGGTGCTAGTTCAATTATATATAAAGTCATTATTCAATCTAATGGAAAAATTTTGATTGGTGGGGCATTTGTTACATACAACGGTACCTCCGCAAATCGCATTGCTCGTCTAAATAGTAATGGATCACTTGATACAACATTCAGCTCTGGCACAGGTCCAAATAGTTCAGTTTTCGCTATGGCTGTTCAATCCGATGGTAAGATCGTAATTAGTGGAATGTTTACTACATACAAGGGCGCCTCTAGAAATTATATCGCACGCATAAACTCTGATGGCTCTTTGGACACCACATTTGATCCAGGCACAGGAGCAAATGGATGGATGAAATCAGTTGCTGTTCAATCCGATGGTAAGATCATAATTGGTGGGGATTTTACTACATATAACGGTAATTCCAGAAATAATATCACCCGTTTGAACACCAATGGGTCATTGGATACAACATTTAACACTGGCACGGGCACTAATAATGATGTTGTTGATCTCGATATGCAAGTTGATAATAAAATTATTATTAGTGGATACTTCACTCTCTATAATGGAGTGGCTAAAAAATACATTGCGCGTCTTGAGAGTATTACAACGACTCCTCAAACTTCTTCAGTAACCACAACCCCCGCAACCTCCATCACAGAATACCAAGCAACCCTCAACGCAAACATCACCGCAATAGGTCAAGACAACCCAGAACGATCCATCCAACTCACAACAACACAAGGAAACTACACTT
>DYDB01000003.1:0-6571 GCA_020718085.1 Micavibrio sp.
TGAGTGTTGGAGGTGTTGTATCAACGGTGAATGTGTTTACTGCGAGAGTGTTTGAATCGCTACCCCAATCATCTTGCACTATAATTTGACAATTGGCATAAGAACCGTCACTCAATGTGTCAAAATTAACCACATTATTTCCGACTATGGCATTATAGTTGCTTCCATCGCATGCTCCACCATATGCTATAGATCCCACCACATTCGATCCAAATGTGTATGCCGGGGTATTATCATTCGTAGGTGATGATACAGGCGTAACTTCTGCAATCACTGGGGTAAATGCTGTGCATTGTGTAGAAAAAGTTCCACCAGATGAAATCGTTCCTCCTGAAGAAATCGTTCCTCCACTACCTAAAACAGGTGCACCATTGCTAAGTGTACCACCACTAGAAATTGAACCCCCTGCGCTCCTTAAATGACTGCAACCACCCATTTTCCCAGAACTTGTAAATCTCGCAATATATGCGTCTGAAGCACCAGCACCAAAACCGCGAATTGAACCGGCGATCGCATAATTATTATCAGGTGTCTGTATTATGGAATATATATAATCATTATTGGATCCGCCACCAATTGTTTTTGCTCCAGTGGAGTCAAAAGATGTGTCGAGCGCACCTGTGCTTGTAAGTTTGACGATGTACATGTCTGCACCACCAACACCAAAACTACTTGTTGAGCCAATTACCATATATCCTCCATCCGATGTCTGGATGACCGACTGTGCTTCATCAGCGTATGTACTGCCAATAGTCCGAGTACCACCAGAGCCAAAAGATGTATCGAGTGTACCTGTGCTTGTGAGTTTGACAATGTACATATCATCAAAACCGAAACTAAAATTAGATAATGTATCGCCAGCAACTACATATCCACCGTCAGATGTTTTTATAATGGAACTAGCATACTCAGCGCCTGTACCACCAATTGTAATTGTACCGCCAGTGCCGAAAGATGTATCGAGTGTACCTGTGCTTGTGAGTTTGACGATGTAATAATCAGCACTACCCGCACCAAAGCTGGACGTCCATCCAGCAGCTACATAACCACCATCGGACGCTTGGACCAAAGAATATCCAGTTTCATTAGCTGTTCCACCAATCGTACGTGTACCACCAGAGCCAAAAGATGTGTCGAGTGTACCTGTGCTTGTGAGTTTGACAATGTACATATCATCTTGACCGCCTGCAATATAACTCGTTGTTGTCGTTCTCCCTATCATCGCATAACCGCCATCAGATGTTTGAATTAACGAGTTTGTATTTTCATAGCCACTTCCACCAATAGTTCGTGTACCACCAGAGCCAAAAGATGTGTCGAGTGTACCTGTGCTTGTGAGTTTGACGATGTACATGTCGGCATCTCCAGCACCAAAGCTATATGTCAGTCCTGCAACTGCATAACCTCCATCAGATGTTTTTACAATGGAAGTAGCAGTTTCAGCGCCTGTGCCACCAACCGTAACGGTACCACCAGTGCCGAAAGATGTATCAAGTGCACCTGTGCTGGTATATTTCACAACATACACATCTACACTCCCGCTGCCAAAACTAGATGTTGAACCAGCAATCACATAGCTACCATCAGGCATGTGAATTGCAGAGCTAGCATAATCATTGGATGTTCCACCAATTGTTTGCGCAATAAATCGATCTTCCGCATGTACAAATAAAGGAGCTAGAAAAAACGAGAAACAAAAGATACTCCATTGCATCCATCTAATATTTATTTTCATAATATTGATTAATTTTTTAGTTTTTTTATGTGTTATTTTTTTGCATGTTTTGCCATTGCGTCCTTGGTCAATCGAACAATTGCATAAAAAGGCAACCAGAGCCACAAAGTGCGCTCCAGCCATTTTCCGATGATCTGGTTAATATTTGTATATTGCGGATTTGCCATGTGTGTAATACAAAAGACTTAATTAAGTTCTTTCTATTATATCACACATGGGTTATTATTGGACATTGCTAGAGTTTTGTGAATTCCTTTTTACCAATCGCATGATCATTTCACCAAAAGAAACAACATACAAAAATCCTAATATGCCCACTGATGAAAGAAAGATGTTCTTTGTGATACCATCTTGAAAATCCGTACCAATTGCCAGAACATGCACCATTATGAGCGCAAATAATGCTACATGCAAAAAATGCAAATAGCGCCACAACTTTTGTGGTAATTTTGTACGCAGTAGTGATGTGATAATGAGGATGATCAGTATATATAAGCCAATAATGCCCCATGCGATCGCCCGCGCATCGATCACATTAGGATCAACTGCAAAAGGCACAAATATATCCATAAGTGAAAGATGGATGAATGTATCGAACATGAGCACCAATCCGTGTGCAAAAACAAAAGCCAAAGTCAAAAATGATAGATAGATATGCATATCCAATTTATAGATCGGTGCAACAAATTTCTTGAGCAATGGATTACGAAAAGATAGTCCAAAAAAGATCACTAACCATAAAAATATATATGCGACAATGCCCGTCGCTCGCGAGAAATACCAAGATAGCGGTGCGCGCTCCGTTGTTGTGTCTGGGACCATTTCATCAAATTGAGTTAATAGTGGATCTTCTACATTTAAAGGATCTACCTCATGTACGACTTCAACGCCATCCAAGAACCCGTCGTCATCCGTATCAGGATCTTTTGGATCAGTATTGAATATCTGTTGTTCTCCCTTGTCCGTCAAGCCGTCCAGATCCGTGTCTATGACCGGATCTGTGCCATAGTCTATAGTTGTTACCGCCTGCACAGAAAAGTCACCTGCGATAAGCACCAAGAGCAACATGAGACTAAACAATATTTTTTTGTGCGCTTTGTGAAACATAAATTTCTTTATTATGATCGATAAAAATTGCTTTCATATGATGCGCATTTGCGTATGCAAGACCATCATTTATACCTTTGAGAAAAAGGACTTTGGCCCACACATCGGCATCCTCAACCGTTTGAGAGATCACTGTTACCGTTGAAAGATCAAAGGAGAACTGCTTCTCATGACGCGGATTGATCAAATGATGTCGCCGTTCCACCCCATGATTCCATTGCCTGCGCGTTACCCCTGAGGTTGCCACACCCTCCCCATCCACTTTCATTAAAATGTCTTTATCCGTTGTTCCTTCGATACCAATGTACCATTTCTCACCATGTTCATCCACACCTTGTGCCCACATATCACCACCTGCATCGACAATATATCCATCAACATGTGCACGAATCAGTTGTTTTGCCCGATCCACTGCCCATCCCTTTACAATGCCAGACAGATCGATCGATCGCGCGGTCCACACCGTCATATGCTGCCGATCAATGATGATCTCATCACGCAGTATCTTTTGCGACATCTCAACATATTTTTCATCAGGCACGGTGCTATTATGAGACAGATCATTGGCATGAAAATCACGATCATATCCGGCACGCACTAATGCATCATGAATACGTGGATCAAATATTCCTTTTGAAGCATGATGAAAGGAAATTGCGTCATCCAATACAGTTATAAAATCTCGCGATACTTGCACATACATACCAACATGCGCATTCACAAAACTCAACTCACTTGATGCACGAAATCTACTAAACCTATTTTCTATATCATCAAAGAACTTCTTGATTCGTTCCAGATCTTCCTCGATCTGTATTTTATGTTCACTCGCACCGACAATATCAATCACCACATCCGTACCCATTGCTTTAAAACATTTTGTGTATCGTTCATTTTTTTTCATATGTGTCCACAATACCATTGTGATCGTCATCTCTCACAATAAAATGGTCATTGACCTGTGGATGTTCATCCTCCTCATCAAAAATGCCATCACCATCTGTATCTTTGCGTGTTGTGGTTATAATTTCCTTAGAAACAGTCTCGCTTATCGTGATCTTTTCGGTGACAACTGTTTCTGTTTCTGAAGATTCTTCCGATCTTTCTTCATCTTCATCTTCATCTTCATCCTCGTCTTCATCTTTACCTTCTTCATCCTCCACATCTTCATTCTCTCGTGCATCAACGTCATATGAAGAAAAACTCCACATGATAGCGGGCGTCATCATAAGCGAAAACACAATTATTACAGTACTGATCGTTTTTACGAGAAACTTCATATAGGAATAGATTAATGAATTATGACGACTTCGTTTTTTTAGTTGACTTTGGTTTTTCTACAACAACAGGCTCGATAATTTTTTTCGGTGTTACAGTAGTAGTTTCTTCCTGTCGAGTAATTGTGGTTTGTGGCGTACGCGCTGCCTCTTGCAACTGCATATCACGCTCTTTTGCATGACTTCGTTGCGACGCCACAATATCACTTTGCATCAGATCATCCACATAATCTTTCACATCATTTCTTGTTTGTGTATTTTTTTGTTGCTCATAATGTACACGAAAACCAAAAACTGCAGAAATGGTTGCAAAAGAACTTGCAAGAAAAATCGCAATTTTAAGTGGAATATTTTGAATTCTCATAATAAATCTTAATTATATTTACAATATCATATCAAGCCATACATAGCGATACCGGCAGCAACCGATACATTGAGTGATTTTTTTTGTCCATGCATCGGGATATCGATCATCACATCGCATTGTCCAAGGGCTTCTTCATCAATGCCCACTGGTTCATTGCCCAAGACAAGCGCAATATCTCCCACAGGATCATATGAACGATAATCCACACTATATTCTCCCTGCTCCAACGCCACGATCGTCACATGATCTTTTTTAAGCTCTGCAACAACATCTGAGAAATTTTGATGTTGCGACCATGGCACGAAATCATTCGCACCAAGCGCTGTTTTGATGATCATGCGTTCCGGTTTAGTAGTATAAAGTCGCGTTCCATCCGGTGGTGCCGGTGTATACCCTGTGAGATAGATATGTTTTATACCTGCTCCATCTGCTGTACGAAAAATAGCCCCAACATTATATGCCGATCGTACATTATGTAATACTAAATATATGCTTTTTTCTTTCATAGATCATCAAAAGTCCTTTAAATATGCTTTTTTTTGAGTTCTCTTCGTACTTCTTTATAGCGCGGAATCGTCTGTGCGACAAGTGCCCAAAATTCTTTCGAATGATCCATGTGCCAGAGATGACATAATTCATGTACCACCACATAATCGCGAAATTCGCTAGGCAAGCACATCAGTTTACAATTGAAACTCAGTACACCATCAGAACTACAGCTTCCCCAACGTGTTTTTTGATTTCTGATCTGCACTCTTTGATATACATATTTATAATGTGCATTAAAATATATCAAACGATCTTCGATGATTGGACGTAAGGCTTTTTTCATATATCGCACAACGGATGGATCAATTGTCACATATTTATGTTTGACCATAACGTTTTTTTTGATCCAGTCCACATTATGTTGCACCAACTCTCTCACCATCGTCATCGTACAGAGACGTGGAACAGACACCACGAAAGATCCATCATGATGTGTAATAAATCGCACATGCTTTTGATGAGATCGTTTTTTGATCGTAAAATAAATTTTTTTACTATCGATAATAATGTGTTCTGTACGCACTGCCATAAATTATTTTTTCATCATCTTTGCAATTTGTTTGATAATTGCTTCTGCTGACAAGCCAACCTCTGCAAGAATTTCCTCACGTGATCCATGTGATAAAAATACATCTGGCAAACCAATGTTGCGAACATGTACATCAAGATCTTTTTCCATAATCAGATCATTAACCGCACTTCCTGCTCCACCCACCACAGTGTTATCTTCCACCGTTACAATATACTGATGCGTCTTGCACAGTCGTTTGATCATTTGTGTATCCAATGGTTTGATAAATCGCATATTCACCAACGTCGCATCCAATTGCTCTGCCACCACCACACATCGCTCCACCATTGCACCGAAAGCCAAGATTGCCACACTTTTTCCTTTATGCAATATGACTGACTTGCCCAAAACAAGCTCTTTATTATTTCCCTTCAATTGTTCTTGTCCGCTACCGCGCGGATAACGTACCGCGCTCGGACCCTCAAAGTCATATGCAAATTGCAACATTGCACAATTTTCTTCCAGATCTGCTGGTGCTAGTATGATCATATTCGGCACACAACGTAAAAATGACAGATCAAAACTTCCTGCATGCGTCGCACCATCCGGACCCACAATACCAGCACGATCAATCGCAAATGTTACATCAAGATCTTGTAATGCCACATCATGGATCAACTGGTCATATGCACGTTGCAAAAATGTCGAATAGATTGCCACTACCGGCTTCACGCCCTTTGTCGCCAATCCGGCGGCAAATGTCACAGCATGTTGCTCTGCAATTCCCACATCATGATGACGCTCTGGATATTTTTGATGAAATTCCTTCAGTCCTGATCCTTCCAGCATGGCTGGAGTGATCGCATGCAGTCTTTTATCATTTTTTGCCGCTGCACAAATCCACTGTGAAAAAATATCTGTGTATGTGATACTTTTTTTCTTTTGATCATTTTTTTCCCCTGTTTGTGGATCAAAAGGTCCCACAGCATGAAGTGATGTCCGATCATTTTTTGCATGTTTATAAC
>DYDB01000003.1:6605-127355 GCA_020718085.1 Micavibrio sp.
CGGACCTTTGATATCTTTGAGATTACGTAAAACTTCAGTAAGAGTCGCCACATCATGCCCGTCAATTGGTCCAAAATAAAGGAAACCTAATTCCTCAAAAAGAGTGCCGGGTGTCAACAAGCCTTTTGTATATAGCTCTGCCTTACGTGCAAGTTCATGCATCGCCGGTGATTTTCGGGAAAGAATATCTTTACTCTCTTTACGTAAACGCTGAAAGCGTCGCGAAGATATAAGTCGTGTTAAATATTTATGCATTGCACCCACATTTGGCGAGATCGACATTTTATTATCATTTAAGATCACCAGTACATCTGCCATGACATCACCCGCATGGTTGAGAGCTTCAAATGCCATACCTCCTGTCAGTGCACCATCACCAATGACAGCAATGTGTTTTTCCTTACTATTTTTTGATGCAAGCGCCATGCCCACCACAGCACTGATGGACGTAGTTGAATGTCCCACACCAAAAGCATCATGATCACTTTCCTCTCTCTTGGGAAAAGGTGAGAGACCGTTTTTTTGACGAATTGTACACAAATGGTCCTTCCGTCCTGTAAGAATTTTGTGTGGGTATGCCTGATGACCCACATCCCAAACGATCTTATCCACGGGTGAATTGAATATGTGATGCAATGCAACTGTAAGCTCCACCACACCGAGGTTTGATCCAAAGTGACCGCCTGTACGCGCAACAGATTCAATGAGAAAATCACGCACGTCATCACATAGAACACATAATTGTTCATGAGTCAGTTTTTGCACATCGTGAGGACCATTGATCGTATGAAGTATGTGATATTTTTCTGTACACTGCGACATAATAGTTATTCTAAAAAAGATTTTGCACACCTTTTGACATTTTACACTACATAAAATACAGTACAAGGTATGAATATACAAGATATAAAACAAGATTTTCCCATATTTGCAAGGCAAAAAGACCTTGTTTATCTTGACTCTGCGGCAACTTCCCTCACGCCACAGACTGTCATTGATAAATTGTGTGATTATTATACCACATATAATGCCAATATTGCGCGTGGACTCTATAAGATCAGCGCCCAAGCAACAGAAGAATTTGAGATGTCTCGAGGAAGCATTGCGCAATTTATCGGCGCCAATGAAAATGAGATCGTTTTTACATCTGGCACGACCATGAGCCTCAACATGATCGCACATGGACTTGCACACAACATTACATCCCAGCACAACATCGTCACAACAGTACTGGAACATCATGCAAATTTCATTCCATGGCAACAGGTTTGCAAAAATGTCAAAGCGGAGTTTCGTGTAGCCGTGCTCACAGATCATGATGAGGTAGATCAAAACGATCTGCTTGAGCTCATTGATGAGAATACACGGATCATTGCACTAACGCATGTATCCAATGTGCTTGGCACGATCATTCCTCTCCAAGACATTATCAAAAAAATCCGAATAAAAAATCCGAACGTGATCATCGTGGTCGACGCAGCGCAATCCATTGCGCACGTACCCATTAATGTAAGAGATCTTGACTGTGATTTTCTCGCATTTTCCATACACAAAATATTTGGGCCAACCGGCGTTGGCGTGCTCTATGGCAAGAAAGATCAATTGGAAAAATTACAACCGTTGTTTACAGGTGGTGAAATGATCGAAAGCGTATCTACGTGTGATACCACATTTCGCGAGCTACCCCATCGTTTGGAAGCAGGTACGCCAGACATCGCAGGCGTGATCGCATCGCGCACTGCGGTCGATTATCTTTTACACATCGGTTTTGAAACAATCCTCACACACGAAAAAGAACTGCTCACATACTGTATGGAGCAATTCCATGATCATTTCGGACAAGAAATTCGCATTATCGGCCCACAAAACAGCGTGAATCGTTCCGGGCTCATCAGTTTTACTTTTGGGAGCTTTCATCCACATGATATCGCGACAATTCTTGATGATAGCGTTTCCGTCGCTATTCGTGCAGGTCAACACTGTGCAATGCCATTACATATGGAATCACTACATCTCAATGCAACAGCACGCGTAAGCTTTTCTGTTTATAACACAAAACAAGATATCGACACGCTAATCGTAGGTCTGCACGCCGTGCAAAAAACTCTCTCTTAATTACCTCACAAACATTCTCACTTTATAAACATTTAACTCAGCTATGGATATTTACCAAGAAAAAATTCTCGATCATTATCATAGTCCGCGAAATACTGGCACACTCGAACATCCTACACACAGACATTGTGCTAACAATCCTACATGTGGTGATAAGATCTGCATTACGCTCATTGTTGAAAACAATATCATTGTTGATATCAAATTCACTGGCGAAGGATGTGCCATCTCTCAAGCAGCTGCATCCATGGTCACTGAAAAGATCAAGGGTGACACAACTGAAAATGCACTAAAACTGACACGTGATGATATTGTAAAAATGCTCGGTGTAGAGATCGGCATTGGACGCATCCGCTGTGCCCTTCTAGGCATTGAGACAATTCAAAAAGCAATTCAATGCGGACAAGTTAACAAAAACTAAAAATCTGTCATTGCGAACCATTTTGGATGGTGAAGCAATCCATATTTCAATAACACCATGATAATTGACAAAGAACTATTTCAAAAACTTCACACGGTCATTGACCCAGAACTTAACATTCCCATTACTGACATGGGACTCATTTATGGCATTGAAAAAACTGAACACACAATCCACGTCACCATGACACTTACCACGATCGGCTGTCCGCTCTATGATGTGATTCATGATGAAATTGTGCGCACACTTAAAACCGATTCAGCAATTACAGATGTAAAGATCGAACTTACTTTTGATCCTCCGTGGAATCCCGACATGATGACCGACGCAGCAAAAATGGAAGTGGGATTTTTGTAAAAAAGAAAACCGACCTGTCGCATATGCAAATGCAACAGGTCGGTTTCGCATGTTTACTTGAAAAGACGTGCGAATGTCTTTCTGCCCTTTATAACTTCCTCAAACAACTTTTGAGTCACCGGTCCCTTTCCTTTTACAAAATGGTACCCGGTAATATCATCAAAATTTTCTACAGGCGCATAACTTTGTTCATCAAGAAGACTAGCAATATCTTCCTTTGACAAACATATCATCAGCATTGCTGTTACAGAATCTTTGACTGACTGTCGTGCATCAAAGTGTAGAGTTATGTGCGATCCGCACATTGCCTTGTTTTCGATCTCTACCTCATATGGTGTCAGGGTTTCTACGATTGATTTTTCTTGCGCATAAACCCCGACCGCATTAATCATCAAAATTGAAAGGAAAAAACAGATGCTACATGCGAAAATTTTCATGATCACTCTCCTTAGGCAGTTTTTGGTTAACGAACATTAAACTTCATTATATCATATACTTGCCTTATTGTCAATATTCGCATCAACAAAAAACACCGTTTTTACGGTGTTTTTTCTTTTAAGTGGTCCTATTATTCAAATTTGAAACTATCAAACATCTCATTCTGCACTCCGCCGCTGTCAGATTTACCCCAAAAACGAGATGAGTGACCTAGATCACATAATGCCAACTTACTTTCTGTTGTAGAATAGTATGCAAATATCATCCAGTTCAAAAAACATCCACCTTCTTCTTCACCATAGTTTTCCATTGCAGATCTCACAACATGTGAGCTAACATTAACCTTTCCATCTTCAAAAACAATATTATTCGATTTACAACCCTGATATCCTTGACGTTGTGCAAAAACAGCATTGATGGATGTCGATTCATTTTCTACCGATATAATCGAGATGACCACACCACCAGATATATCAGACGGTTTACCTTGTAAATCCCGATCAAACATATCAAAATCAAAATGGTAACATTTATCTTCATCATAGGAATATACATTTTTCGATCCGACATATACACGACCTGTCTTATCGTCAGAAATAACAATAATAGCTTGGTCTTTCAAGCAATCGGCGGATTGATCCAAAACACCGCCACCAATATCAAATGACTGATAGTTATATTTTGGCACCTTCATCGAAAATCCTAACGTATGATTTGTGTATAGATTCCATTCATCATCCACACTTACCAACGTAGCTGGTTCTTGACCTGTTTTTTGTTCTACATCCTCCACCTTTTGGCTTTTTTGTACAACAGTCCTTTGTTCTGTTATCACAGGTGCTATCGCACGATCCGGTTTGAGTGCAATATATGCCAACAGACCGATTACGATCAGTGCAAGAATCACAAGTGTTGTGATGAGGATATTATGTTTCATCTTTTCTTTTTAATTTTTATGTCCACTATGAACATAGTATATCACAAAAATATTTACGTGGAGCGTTTTTCTATCTCATCAATTATATCAAACCAATATTCTCCACGAGGCACATATTCTTTAGGATTTTTTTGTAGCTCTCGCAAAATTTTTGATATAGGCATAAAGCGAACTTCTTGCACCTCACTTTCTTGTAATTTTAGTTTCTTTATATCTCCATCAAATTTAAAAAGATACACATAGTAAAATTCGTTATTTTTTATTTCTCCAATTTCTATTGATACTTTTTTTACATTACAAAATTGCAACTCTTCTTCATCGATCGTCAATCCAATCTCTTCTTTTATTTCTCTCACAGCAGAAACAACGGGCTTTTCACTTGCACCAACATGTCCTGCTACTGAAAGATCCCATAAGTCAGGATAGAGCGATTTATTTTTTGTTCTCAATTGAAGGAGAATTTCACCTTTTGCATTGTATATCCAAATATGGGCCGCCCTATGCCAAAAGCCATTCTTATGTGCTTCACTCTTCATTTTTTGCATTTTTGTGATTTTGTTGTTCTCATCACAAATATCGATCAATTCATCTGTCATATTATTGTAAAAACACTGTCTATATTTAGAGGATCATCATCACACAAAAAGCACTGCGTGAATGCAGTGCTTTCAAGGAACTATTTAGGGTCAATCCACTTCTTATCCTTCTTGATCAGTTCAATAAGCGTATCAAGCGCTTGCTCCTGTGGAATGTTTCGTTCAATGACTTCCTTGCCGCGATACAAACTGATCTTACCTGGTGCGCCGCCCACATAGCCAAAGTCTGCATCCGCCATTTCTCCCGGACCATTGACAATGCATCCCATCACAGCAATGCGTACACCTGTAAGATGTCCGAGACGTGATTTGATCTCCTTGGTAACCGAAGCAATATCAAAGAGGGTGCGCCCGCAGGATGGGCACGAAATAAATTCTGCTTTTGTGATCCGACGCTTTGTTGCTTGAAGAATTGTAAAGCACACGGGAATTTCATCCTCTGGTGGTTCTGTCAGTGATACGCGAAGCGTGTCTCCAATGCCCTCCAAGAGAAGCGTGCCAATACCAATCGTTGATTTGGCACGACCATCCTCTTCACTACCAGCTTCCGTCACACCGAGATGAATTGGGTAATCCATAGCTTCCGCATCCATTTCATATGCAAGTAATCGATTCGCCTCGATCATGACCGTTGGATCGGAAGATTTGATCGCAACCACAATATTATGATATTCGTGCTTCTGAAATACACGCAAATATTCCATCACACTTTCCACAAGGCCTTGCGCCGTATTACCATACTTTCCCAATATGCGTCCAGAGAGCGATCCCCAGTTTGCACCAATGCGAATCGGCTTCTGCGACTTTTTGAGCTCATCAATGAAAGGCAAAAGCCCCTCTTCAATTCTTTCTAATTCTTGTTGATATTCATCATCAGTTAGGATCTTATCTCCCATTCCGCGACTATCCAAAAGATTACCTGGATTGAGACGAATTTTATCTGCGTATTTAAGTGCTTCAAATGCTGCGGCTTTGTCAAAATGGATATCTGCGACAATCGGCACATCACAATTATGTTCTTCTTTGAGAATTTTTTTGATCTCTCTGAGGGCATGCACATGTTTCACTGTTGGTGTGGTAATACGGACAAGCTCCGATCCAGCACGCACACATCGCATAATTTGATCAACTGTAGCACTCACATTAAGAGTATCCGTATTTGTCATCGTTTGTACACGAATCGGTTCATCACCGCCAATGCCAATATTTCCCACCTGCACGACACGTGTTTTACGACGCGGTTTCAGCGCCTTGTAATCAAAATCATGTGCTGTCATATGACCTATAGATCAATAGTTAGAAGTCTTATTTCTATCGTCAGTGTATGAAAAAATGCACCATTTGTCAAAATCAAAATATATTCTTATAACACTCACTATATTCATCTGCATTTAATGATATACCCAAAAATGTTATACTGAACATATATAATTTCATACATTAAACATTATATGAAAAATCACTACATTGTTATTATGGCTGGAGGTTCCGGTACGCGCTTATGGCCCCTGTCTCGTAAAGATAACCCCAAACAATTTCAAAAGCTCACAAGCGAAGAACATACGCTTCTCCAAGAAACGTATGACCGTGTTTCCCCACTTGTGGAGAACCTCGATCACATTTATGTTGCCACCACACAAAGTTATGAGAATATCGTAAAAGAACAATTACCAAATCTTCCCGTAGAAAATATCATTCTCGAACCATGCGGCCGAGACACAGCGCCGGCAATTGCCTTTGCTACACGTATTATTCACCGCAAGGATCCCGATGCGATCATCACCACCACACCGTCAGATCATGCGATCAAAAACCCCGGATCTTATATCTGTACCGTGCAAACGGCGTTTGACGTCCTCGCTGACCATCCAGAAAAATTTGGATTGATCGGCATCACACCTACAGAACCCAGTACCGAACTGGGCTATATTCAAATGGGCAAAGAATTAAAAAGCGACTACAAAAAACGCGTTTTTGAAGCGGTTGCATTCAAAGAAAAACCGGATGCAAAAACCGCAAAAAAATATGTGAGTAACTGGTCATATTTGTGGAATGCCGCATACTTTGTATTTAAAGCAGAAACATTCCTTGCGATGGTACAAAAATTCACACCACACATCCATGATGCACTCGTACAAATTGATGCAGCAAAGGACACCAAATCTATGCAAGATATTTTTTGTAAACTTCCCAAAGAACCGATTGACACAGTGATCTTGGAAAAATTATCTGCGCAAGATCGATTCGTTGTACCGGCAGAACTTGAGTGGAGTGACGTCGGCAACTGGCGCACACTCCATGACTTTCACCGTTGTGAGAACAGCACAAAAAACGTTACGCGCGGGAAGGTCGTGGGGATCAACTCACAAAACTGTTTCGTATTTGGGCATCACAGCAAGACAATTGCCACGCTTGGACTCAACGATATTGTGGTCATTGATACAGATGACGCAATTCTCATTGCACACAGAGATTACGCACATGAGGTCAAAAAAGTTATCGAGCAACTCAAGGATCAAGAAATGGAAGATCTGTTATAAAACAAAAACATCCACAGACACGTGGATGTTTTTTTGCAAGTTATATCTTTATATGTTTTTATGCGCTCTTTGTAAAAGCAACGCCATAGATCATAATTTCATCACCACACAGCCAATCATATGTTGTTTTTGAGTCCATAGATTGTCTCCGATTTCCGTTCTCTTCCCACACATCTCTTCGTCCTTCTACCCAATAACAATTATCTTCTTTTTTGGTAATTTTTTTAATGTATGCCCCATCACATTTTTCATGTGTACATTCGAATGCAATGACATCTCCCACAAAAAATTCTGTAGCCGGCACCACATCAACCAACGCACGATCAAAAAATCCATACGATTCCATAGAATGTCCCTCAACCTGAAAAACACGTGTATGCGCAAAATCATATCGCTCTTTACCAATATTTTCATTGGCATATGGTACATATTCTGCCGCATTTGCAATTACGCCAAAAGGCAAAAAAGCCCATAAAACAAAGACAAAAATGAAGCCAGGGTAGTACATATACAAAAATCTTATATATTTAATGCCCAATTATCTCTCAATAATTGAACTGCCTACTATAGCATATTTTTGTTTTTTTGTCAATAGTTTTGAAAATTAAAACTACTTTATGTTCTCTCATAAAGTAGTACCATCAACGTGTCAAATTCTGTCAAAAATTCACTTCCAATGCAGTAAATCTCCTTTTATACTCCTCAAATACCCGTGGCCCGTGCGGTTTGGGCAAAAACACAAGAAATTGATCCGTGTAAAGCACGATTCCTCCTTTGTACTGCGTTTTTGGATTATCCTTAATTTTACGTTCTTGCGCTCTTTTGAGTCGTTGCTCCATGCCACGATCCCCTAAAATCAATTCAAGGAATCGTCGCGTATTTTTTGTTAGTATTGTGTCTTTCATAGCTGTCACATAAGATCTGTTCCGCATCATATGCGGTTTATATGAGTGAATCCATTGATTTTCCATACAAAAATGAGAAAAAACACCTGTATCAAAAACAGGAAATATATAGGAATATTCATGTGCAGCAAAAAGATCTTTTGTTGGCACCGTAAGAGATTCTGTAGTGATGTGATAATTCAAACATGCACGATCATTCACTTTGTCTCCGTAACGGCGAAATCCGCACGCGTGCGCCAAAATTGTCACACAGAGTCGACCTGTCCAAATATGCCCATGTTCATAGACGATCAGGAGATCCAGGTCGCTCTTTTCTTCACAATGATCATATGACAACCGTCCCGTCACACAGATCATACGCACGAAAGGACTCATGCATAATATACGTGCAATCTTTTGTATCTTTTTTCTTTTTTGCATACTGATAATTGCACGGCTGCGACGTGTATCTACCAAATGCTCCCGCCCTTGTAAAAAATATAATCCGTTTTTTTCTCCAACATATTGACGTATTTCCCATGCTGAAAGCGCATCATAAACGTCTGAAAGTATCCATGTGCCATTCGTATGGTCTGCACTGCAACGGATCATATCTTTCCATACTTCAAAAGCCGTCAGTGGTCGATCAAATACATCGTGGTATGTGATCGTTGCCAAAATATTTTTATACAATATAGAATCCACAAACATGACTTACTGCTAATACAACCCTCCCCCTTATTTCTCATGCCTCTTTACCAAAAGCGATCTATAAAAATTTTGCTGTAGGACTTTTTTTATTTTTTTTCAATTTTTCCGGTATACCGCTAAAGATCAATTCCCCGCCTTTTTGTCCACCATCCGGACCAAGCTCAATCACCCAATCCGCATGTCGGATCACATCTAAATTATGCTCCACAACTAAAACAGTGTTTCCCTTGTCAACGAGCCCATCCAACATATGCAACAATTTCTTTGTATCATCAAAATGTAATCCGGTTGTAGGTTCATCCAAGATATATAATGTTCTTCCCGTTGATTTACGAGCAAGTTCCGTCGCCAATTTAATACGCTGCGCCTCACCACCGGAAAGATTTGTTGCACTTTGTCCAAGATGAATATATCCTAGTCCAACTTTCTTCATTGCTGAGAGTTTTTCTTTGATAAGCGCATGGTTTTTAAAAAATTCATATGCATAGTCCACACTCATATCTAACACATCTGCAATTGTCACACCATTGTATTCCACATCCAAAATACGACTATGATAGCGACTTCCCCCACAAGCCTCACATGGCACATACATGTCCGGAAGCAAGTGCATTTCAACTTTGACAGAACCATCCCCGCGACACACTTCACAGCGACCCCCTCTCATATTGAAGCTAAAATGACTGGCATCAAAACCTTTTTCCTTTGCACTATCTGTGCCGGCAAAAAGATCGCGAATATGCGTGAATACACCTGTGTATGTTGCCGTGTTAGATCGCGGCGTACGCCCAATCGGGTTTTGATCGATCGTGATCACTTTGTTGATATTTTGCAATCCAGTAATTTTTTTGTATTTACCAGGCTCGACTGATGAGCGATGAAATTTTTGTGCAAGGATGCGTGAAAGGATCTTATGCACCAAGGTTGATTTTCCACTGCCAGAAACACCACATACAGTGATGAACATTCCTAAGGGAAACGATACGGTCACATCGCGCAAATTATGTTCACTAGCCCCAAAAACAGTAACATCCTTACCATTGCCTTTGCGTTTTTTCTTTTTCTCCGCCACAGTCAATTTCCCGGAAATATATTTTGCCGTTGCAGTTTTTGCTTGCATCATTTTTTGCAGCGTCCCCGAGAAAACCAGCTTGCCACCTTCATCTCCGGCACCCGGTCCCATATCTACGATCCAATCCGCTTGCTTCATTACATCCGCATCATGTTCAACGACAATGAGCGTATTTTGTGATGCTTGAAGTCGCTTCATGGCATTTAAGAGTCGCATTGTATCTCGACTATGTAAACCTGCAGTTGGTTCATCCAAGACATAAATTACACCCGTAAGATCGGACTTGATCTGCACGGCCAAACGAATGCGTTGCGCTTCACCACCGGAAAGTGTATTACTAGATCGCGATAGCGTGAGATATTCCACGCCAACATCACACAGCGCTTGTGCACGCGCATGCATTTCTGATACAAGCGCATCGATCATCATTTTTTCCTCACGTGAAAAATAACCATGATCTTTGATATGCGTTATTTTATGCACAAATTCACTGAGTGGCAAAGACACAAAATGATCAATGGTATTCTCACCGACCGTTACCGCGAGATATTCTTTTTTTAGTCGCTTGCCCTCACATGAAAAACAGACGCGCTCCACCATATAGCGCTCCAATTCTCTGCGCATATATTCCGATTTCGTATTACGATAACGTTCTTCCAGATCAGAAATAATACCCTTGAAATCATCTTGCGATTGTGATACGCCATAAAAAATAATTGCAAGATTGGCCTTGGATATTTTTTTAACAGGTTCCGACAAAGAAAAATTGTATTGCTTTGCAATTTTTTCCAAACTTTTTTTATGTTTACTATAGGCAGTATTTTTTCCTCCAGATTTACTCCAAATATGGATCGCTCCCTCTTCAATAGATAAATTATCATTGGGAATCAAAAGATTCGGATCGATCTCATTTTTAATTCCCAAACCGTCACATTCTGCACATGCACCATCAGGATTATTGAATGAAAAGCACCGTGGCGTGATCTCCGAAAGACGAAATCCTGATTCTTTGCAATAATAGTCACGAGAAAATTCTTCCTCTTTTTTGTCATCGTAAGAAACCACACACAAACCGCCGGACAATTTCATTGCTGTCTCAATTGAATCCATCAGACATTCGCGATCCAGATAGCTCATTTTATGTTCAAATCGATCGATCACAATATCAATGTCCACAGAAACTGCATCGCTTACGACCATTTCCGCTTCCGCCACAGTCACAACCTTATGATTAAAGCGCACACGCACATATCCCTCTTTCTTAATGCCTTGCAAGATCTCTGTATTATTTTTTTTACGTGTATCGACTGGTGAAAGAATTGTGACAAGTTGCCCTTCTGCAGTTTTCATGATCTGTAGTGCAATATCACGTACACTTTTCCTTTTGAGCGGCCTCCCTGTTGTTGGGCAATGTGGCACACCAACAGATGCAAAAAGAATACGCAAATAATCATAAATTTCCGTCATCGTACCTACAGTCGAACGAATGCTTTTGCTTACACTTTTTTGATCAATTGCAATAGCTGGTGAAATGTTCTCTATGCGATCCACATCAGGCTTGTTCATTACACCCATTACACTACGAGCATGTGTTGACAAGCTCTCCATAAAGCGACGATTGCTTTCTGCATAAATAACGTCAAACGCCAAAGAGCTTTTCCCAGAACCGGACAGTCCTGTGACTACGGTCATTTTATTACGCGGAATATCCACCGATACGTTTTTAAGATTATTAACGCGTGCATTGTGGATAGAAATTTTTGTCGGATCAGAAGTTTTTTCTACATGAGATTTCTTTTTTTTGAAAGATGTGTGTGATCGATCCATAGATATATATGAATTTAAAATATGGCGGCATTAGTTTCCCATTTTAGACCATTTTTAGCCAATGGTCAAGAATCCATCGCAAATACAAAAACTCTCCTATCATGAAGAGTTCTTTCAAAAATGATCACAAAATGAAAAATTGATCAATTTTTGCTCGTGTTTTCTGCAATATGCTTTTCCAGATCCGCGATCGCTCCCGCAACAATTGCATCATAATCCGATACATGCACACGCATAAATTCTTCAATTTTGCTCATATCCACAACTTCAGGATCTGCCATCATATCCTCAAGAGTTTTTCTTTGAGTTTCGTCGAGCACTTCATACACATTCACCAGAACGCGTTTTATCACAGATTCTGTCATTTTCTCGACTACGCTCTGCTGTTGTATATCGCCAAGATTGTCAAAACCAAATTTTTGTGCAATAACGTGATAAATATCTTGTTGCATATTTTGTTCATTGTTTTGTGTATTGTCCATAGAATATGATAGATTTATGATTTACATGAAAATTTAAGTGAGTGGTCAGACAAAAATTTTGTCCAACGGAATTTTTTTGTTTGCAGCATGTACAGCAATACGCGTAAAATACGTACCAATTGTTGTATTATTTTTTGGCGTTGCCACTTCATGGCCCAAATATTTCTTTGCCAGATTCACTACACGATCCACTTGCTGTTGTGTAACTTCATTATTATTTTCAAGTAGGCCCATAGGCATACTTCCTACATTTTTTGCCGGCAATCCATACAATTTCTGGATCTCCGTTGCAATAGAATTATTAAACTGCGGATCTTTGATCATCTCTGCGATCACCGCTTTTTCTTGAGCTAAGCTCATTACTCCCGTTGGCATTTTTTCCACAACGGTGGCAGATGGCATAACTGGAGCTTTTTCCATTCTTGGCGCCGCATGTTCCGTCATCGAAACATTTCCACTTGGTGTAATCTGTTCAGTCGCAGGTGCTACTGTCGATTGCACTGCTTCAACACCTTTAGCAACACCGCCTACAGTCTCAATATTACCACTTTCTGAAGGAAAGACCTTCTTCATCGCATTAAGTCGACTGGCAATATCTTCCTTTGCTTTTGGCACTTCTGTTGTCTGTGGAGATGTAACTTCGATCGCTTCATGTGGCACACCAACATTTTCTACCTCCGGTTGCACATTGACTGATGCCATCTCTTGCGCAGCACCAAAAGATCCTTTCATTTTATTGAGACTTGTGAGAAGGTCATTTTTCGAAGACTGCTCTACCACATTCTGGACCTTTTCCGTAGATTCCACCATTATCGTTTCTTGTGGCACTGCTTGTCCATTTATTTCAACCGGTGATTCATTCTGAAATGTTGCTGTGATATTTTCCGTATTAATACCCATTCCTTGCGCAGCATTGTGTGCCAATTCTTGTTGTGCACGCATTTCCTCCATAGCCTTTTGAATGAGCACTGTATTACCACCTTTTGGTGTATGCTCCACTGCTTCAAGAGTAACTTGTTCTGCTGCAGGGATCTCTGCAGCAGAAACTTCTCCTACACTAAAAACCTTACCCACCTCTCCCAATGCCATAATGCCGGCAGCAGCACCAATTCCAACCATGACACGCTGTTTACGATCAGCCAATTTTCCTTGGAACATCTCATCAATTTTCTGAAACGATGTATCATCAAAACCTTTAAGATGCGCCATCTGGTCCTCTATGCTCAAACTTTTAAAATTATCCATCGTTTCAGTTACATGCGCTTGTTCTTTTTTCTGTGCACGTGCTTCCATCCACCCTGTTGCACCAACACCGGCAACAGTCGCTCCCAATACACGCTTACCCATCGCTGCGGCACCCAAAACACCCGCCGCAGCACCGACACCTGTTGCCAAGCCTCCGGCAAAAAGAGCTGCAGAAACTGCAATTTTGTATTTTGTAGGAACCTTCTTATACCATTCTGCTGTTTTCTGTATCACCTCACCACATTTTCCACCAAAAGTTTCCGCCTTTGCCTTGCTATGACTGTCAACGAGATTGCAACTTTCCTGAAGCTCAAAAGTCTTCAGCTCTGCCAAAGATTCTTTTTTTTGCTCTTCCGGCAATTGATCAACGCGTGCAAGATGTGCTTCGCGATACTGCGCAAGAGATGTGTTATATGCTTTTCTCATAACATCAGAATCCACATCTTGCCCCGTATCCACATCCCCCAAAAATTGTTTAAGTTTATTTATGGTACTTTCCCGCCTTTGAAGCACACGTGCATAGTCGTCACGCGCAGTATCCAAAGCCTTTTTTAAAGACTCCATGTCCACCTCTCTTGCCTCACTTTGCGATTCAGCAGGCTCCATGTCACCTTCCATTTTTTCGGATGAATGCTGTTCTGTTGCAGAAGTTTGTGATGCAGATATATTTTTTTCAGGATCAAATGACATAATATTATACTTAAATGGATCACTACTATTTTACATCATACCAATATGAAATGGAATGACCAAAATAGCTTCTATACATCTCAACGGAATATTGAACTATGCACTGAACGAGGATTCATTTTCACGATACAATGCAGCCGCCACTTATGTCTTCCAAAAATGTTCTGACGCAGCTGTACCTTGCGACTGTGCATGCGCTTGTAAAGCTTGTACTGTGCGACCAACTACCTCACGTTCCACGATCTCACGGTCACGTCCATATTTCAATCGTGAGAGTTCCTTTATCGGTTCCACGATATCCAGATTTCCTTCTGTCGGAAGTGGTGCCTTCATATTAAACGGTGACGTAGAAACATTATTAAGCAAAAGTTTTGCAAAATAATGGTAGTTGTCCACATTGGTCAAATCCTGTGCCGTAAAGATCGGTGCAAACTGTTTTTCAAGAAATTCCGCATCTTCCGGACCGACGCGATATGCGGCAAGTGAACCAACGTTACCAAACACTGCTTTGGAAATTCCTTCCGATAATTGACCAATGAATTGATGTGCAATGATAAGCGCCAATCGATATTTACGCGCTTCTGACAAAATTTGTGCAATTGAGTCTGTCGTTACATTTTGAAATTCATCGATATACAAATAGAAATCTTTACGATCTTGCTCAGCCATGTCGACACGACCCAGTCCTGCCATCAACAATTTACCCACAACGATCATGCCCAAAAGATGACTGTTCGTTTCTCCGATCTTACCCTTCGATAAATTCACAAGTAAAATTTTCTGATTATCCATGACATTGCGAAAATCCAGTGTACTTTTTTGTTGAGAAATGATTGGACGCATCATATCATTGGAGAGAAATGGCGTAAGTTTTGATGTGATATACGGCACCATGTTTGCAAGCGCAGCTTCACCACCGGCTTTTTCAGCCTCGTTCGTCCAAAAATCCCTCACAACTGAATTTTTACATTTTGACAATTTCATGCGACGAAAATCTTCATCTGCCAAAACTTTTGGAATTTCCATAAGCGTTGAACCTGACTCCGGATCATCCATGATCAAAAGCATTGCATTGCGCATGTATTGCTCGAACATCGGACCGCCAGTTGCCTTGAGGTCATAAAGCTTATCAAAAATGTTGATGATCTCATTAACAACAAATGTCTTCTCTTCGGGCTTATTATATTCCAACATATTGAGACCAAATGGACGTTCTGTATCCGATGGATCAAAATACACTACATCTTCTGCTCGTTCCTTCGGCACAGCAGTCAATATCTTTGCGATCGCATCTCCATGCGGATCAATAAAACACATACCATGTCCGTTACGAACGTCCTGTTTTGCCATTTCCTCCAAGAGTGTGGACTTACCCACGCCAGTTTGTCCAATGACATACAGATGTCGTCTTCGATCATTTTGTGAAAGATATACGTCAGTATTTACACCACGATAATCATTCCATCCTAAATAGACGCCTTCTTTTGGAATATCAGTTGGTGGTGGTGCACTTCCGGCTTTGAGCCATTTAATCTTTGGCGTTTCCGTTGTAGAGATCGGAAAGTGAAATATGCTGGCAATTTCCTCCACACCAAGCAATACACCGGCGGAATCATCAAATGCACGAAAAATATAATTAAAAGCTTGACGCTTTGCTTTTGAACCAAAACGCTTGATCACAAAATGATTAATGCCATGATTTTCGAACTGTGAGAACGCATTTTCCATATGTGATAAAATTTCCTCTGCACGACTCTGTGTGCTCGCTGACGCAATAAGTCGAATATTCACCATGAAAGCGGACTTCGATGTTTTCATTTCAATTGATTTGACCAATTCTTGTTCTTCCGGTGTAAGCTGAATATTTTTTTCCATCGAATGTTGATCAGCTTTCTTTGTGACAAACGCTTTATTTGCTTCCTTGAAGAGCTGTCCTGCAATTGTTCTGTCCACATCCTTTAATTGTTTACCTTGTTGCATTTCATGAGCGAATTTGCGACCTTTCGCACGCCATCCCATGCCCGCATCATGCAAAATGATCTGAATACTTGCACCTTCATCATGAGAGTTTAATTTGCTGAATGCTGTTGTAATTTCACTAAGCGGATCTTTTTCCATACGTTCATATGTACGCACTGGCAATGCAAAGCTCTTCTTAAGCGTAACGACGCCCATTGCTGTTTTTGATCCCGGAGTAAAAATTGTATAATCATCAATTTTCTCGATTGATGAATCTGAAAAGTAACTATGCACTTGTTTTTCAAGAGATGACCGATATTTTTTTGGCACAGAAATATAAAAGAATATTTCTTCCTTGCCGGCTGGATTTGCAATTTCCAGCGTAATCGTCGGTTTTCCATAAAAAAATGATTTCCACGACAATTTTTTATCCTTCAATTGTGCAAGAGACGTCAATAACTGCTCCATCACACCAATTTCCTCTTTCCACTTTTCAGGATTTTGCATCCCGACATCATTACGGTTTTTATTTTGTGCAACACGAATCACCTCCAAATCCTCATTCATCGAACGATTGATGATTACGCGATATCCAAAAATACTTTTGAAAATCAAAGAAACTCCTGTGCCCACACTGATAAGTGCCAAGACAATGATCAGAACAATGAAAATCAAGTCAACCATAAAAATTTTTGTATTAAAAAATTGCGAAATGTTATTCTTCGATCAATCCTTTGGCAAGAAGTGCCTGATAAAATTCCTCGGCACGCATACGGTCATGTAATTGATCCAATACGTAAAAATCTTCTGTGTGTTGCGCTACCTTTACTGCATGTATCACACCTTTTGTAGTTGCAATATCCATCAAATGTGATATTTGTGATTCCAGATCGGTCATCTGATGCAACATGCTAGCATCTTGTGCTACAGCTGCAGCGTTCGTTTGCTGCGTTGTTGCCACCTGAGAGAGTATCTTTGCATATACAGTGTCATCTTGTGCACGTGGCACCTCAGAAGCAACTTCGCGGACAGTCTCCTTCTCAGAGAGATTAGGATCCTGCGACATCCCAGCATTGAAACGATCCTCTAAATTTACGTTTTCTGGACTAATATTCTCGTTGTTCATTTTACCTTGTGGTTCCAACATATTTTTTAGAAAAAACTACATGGCAGATGTTTCTGCAATGTGCTTTTTGAGATCAGCGATCGCCTCATTGATGATCGCATCATAATCAGTTAATTTTTCACGCAAAAATTCTTCGATCGCATTTGGATCAACACTTTCGATATTTTCCATCAATTCTTCAAAACGCTTTCGATCAGAACTACTTAACTTTGTATAAGCATCCAAGAGAACACGCTTGATCACCGATTCCGTCATGCGTTCGATCAATCGTTCTTGTCGATCAGAATCAAGGTCTGTAAAACCGAATTCCTGCGCGATCACTTCCTGAATTGTTTGCGGTTGTTGTACATCTTGTGTCATAATTTTGCTTTAATTATTTGTATTATACCCTAATTTTGTTCTGGAGGGAAAATGCGATCAACTGTGCCCGTGACTTTTGCGCGTGCCATAATACTTGCAAAATATGAGCGCACTGTTGCACCAGGCCTTGGTTCACCGATCTCCGGTCCAAATACATCTTTTGCGCGTGAGATCACATCCTCCAGATTAAATTGAGCCTTGCTAAGATAGCCTGCGGAGGCAGCGACGCTATCCGCACGTAAAAATGATATCTTCGCGCCTGCAATATTTTCTATACGATTTGTATCAAATGTGCTTCGCATTTCTCTAGCCACCGCACGCACAAAATCATCCTCATGAAAACGCGGCTGTTCTCGTAAAGCTCGCATGATCTGATCGTCAGGGAAATTCTTATACGTATCCACAGAATGCTCCGCGACATCTCGCGCATGAGCCGCATTTTCACCTTGTGACATCAGATCATTCAGATGTCTTGCAGTCTTTACGCGCTGCAGCTGATCGGGTGTATACAATTCCTCAGGCACAGGTTTTCCGTTGATCTCAACAGGCACTCCACCTTGAAGTTTTGCTTTGACATTGAAAATATCCTTTTCTCCCATCTTTTCAGCAAAAGATTGGCTTAACTGTGCATTTTTATGTAATGCATCCGTACTGTTTTGCATGAATTCTTTTGCAAGAGGTGAGCGACGTATGATCTTTTCATGTCCCTGTTCCAAAGATGGTTGCACATCATGACCGGGACGAATTTCTCGCGCGGAATCATAGAAACTTTTTCCATTACTTTCGAGGTGCTCACGCAACTTCATGTTAAGTTTCATCATTGCCTGTCTTTTCTCCATCGCATCTCCGAAAATACTTGTATCGTTTTTATATTCACTTGCCAATTTCTGTGCGTATTCTTTATCAACACCCCTCTGTGTCAACTCCTTGGCAATATCACCAGCCGGTGTATCGGGCGTAAATGAAAAACCAGTTGACATTACTCGCGTACCTTCCTTATGTGAAAAAAACTCATCCGCATTTTTTGAACGACGCACCACGCGCTCATCACCATTCTGCGTTGTATGTTCTTGCTTCTGTCGTATTTCAGTGGGTTGTTCCGCTTGTTCCTGAACATTTTCAACAGGCGCTGTTGGTGTTTCAATTTTCACTGCATTCTCGACAACGGGATCTTGCAAAGAACTGATCTCATGTGTACGTAAAACTTCCATCACGGTCTTATTCGATAGATCGATGTTTTTTTCGCCAATAATCTTGATAAAGGCCTTATCAAAATTCGATTGTGCCTTATCAGGATTTACATGTTTGATCTCCTCAAAATATTTATCTGCCGGTGCCTTGTCAAAAAATGTATATTGATCTTCATTCATGCCAAACATGCGTTGCATATCGCCTTTTGTATATATCTCCTTCACAACACTTTCAGCTTGATCACCAACATTTTCCGGAGATATTGCATGCGGAAGTTCAACTTTTGTCGCATCCGGTACAATATGTGGCCCACCCTCAAAATCAATATTCGTTTTGACATCTGCCAAATTATGCAAATCAAGAATAATTTTTGTATCGGGCCTGATATGATCAATATCTATACCAGGATGTGCTTTTGCATATTCGTTTGCCAAAACTGTCGCACGCGTTTGCGCCCATTCGTGCACACTGTGATATTTCTCCGGATCCCATCCCATTTTACCCTCTGAAAGAATTTTGTGATTTTCTTGATTTTCGAGAAACTCTTGAATTGTTCTACTGATATTTGATCCTTCTTTTACTGCTAAAATACCAATACCTTTTTCTGGATCAATAGAAATATCTCCTGTAAGTTCTTTCCACCGTGACACATTCATTTCCTGTGCACTAGCAGAAACATCTTGAGAGTCAGCAACATTCATACCATCATACATTCTAGTATCAACCCATGCAGACTGCATCTTACCACGCGTCAATTCTTCAAAATTATATCTTTTCAACCCCATCTCACGATCAACCGCTGTCACTGGAATATGATTAATTGATTGAGGAACACCCTCATTATCATAAATAATATCGTGCACATCCCTAATGTTCATTTGTTCTGCAAAAATCTTCCCTAATAAATGAGACTTCGCAAGAGGATCAAGCCCCTCAACACCCTCTTTTTTCAGCCCCTGTTCTTCACCTTGTCCTGAGATATCCGTTGACGCCGCGCGTATTGTTTCTTGTGAGAGACTAGGATCTGATTCCAAACCGGCTCCCGGTACATGAACCTGTCCAACGTGTCCCAAGTAGCTCGGCTTGTAACCATATTTTTCCCAAATTTCTTGTGGCACAGGTTTACCATTTAAGATCACAGAGCCTTCATGTATATCCAATGTTGGATTTTGATCGGTGATATGCATTTCCTGTGCAACACGTTGCGCCGTTATTACATCGCGTTCTAAATGCACGCGATCAGCGATCATGTTGGACCGTGCGATCATTCCCTTTTCCCAATTATTGATCACTTCCTGTCTTGGTGTATCCGGATGTTCCTCTACAAACTTTTTGAAAGCCTCCGTATTGTATTCTTTCTGAAAATCTGCATACGCTTGCGTATCATGAAATCCTTGCGATTGAAATTCCGTAATGTGATCATTGTAAGAAGTATATTTATCGAGCCATGCTTCCGTAACTGATCCATCGCGCAAAGCTGCTTCCACTTCCGCACCATCTATGTTCTTTGGTTCCACATCCAAAAGTGGTTTACCTGCACGATTAAGAAACGCGTGATCCACACTCGTATCACTTTTTACAATATCTTCTGCACCATGCGCATCACCACCCATAAGCATAAATACACTTCCTCCGGCAATCGCGCCGGTGATCAATCCCGCAAGCTTTGCGTTACCGGAAATTGCCTCCAAACGCTTTGCATCATTCACGATCGTGCCATGGTCAAAATCCATGAGGCGTAAAAATTTTTCCTCTTCTGTCATTTCTGAAAAGGCTTTTTTCTCTGCTGATTTTTCCTTTTCAAAACGACTTTTCTGCCATTTTTCAAAAAGCTTCGCCGTACCCATGCCAACTGCCACACCAGCACCGATCGGTGCCAAGAATTTACTCGTAGCAGCAGTGAACTTAAGTGCTGACATCGTCGTTTCTCCTGCACCAAGTTTCAGTGCAATTTTTGGTGCCATACTGAGTGCTGTACGCACACTGCCAGAAATAGCACCAAGTCCGATAGAACCAACGGCAAGAGTTTTTTGCACATTTTTATTGCGTGCCCATCGTGAAAACGTCGGGAGATATTTCTGTATGATCGGCGTGCCTTCTGATTTGATTTGCGTTCGTTGTTCTTGTAAAGATGCCACCTCCATATTTCGTCCTTCCACAACATCTTGAACGAGATTTTTGCGATCTTCAGGTGAAAGTTCATTATAATTATCAAGTAAAAAATTCTCTAACGCTTTGAATGCTGATTCATAATCCTCACGAAATATTTGCACTTCTTTCTGTGCCGCCATATTTCCATCTTTGTTCCATGGCAATTTTCGCAATTTTGCCAATGCCGTATTAATTGCCATGTCCTTACGTACAAAAACTTCACGCTTTTGTACCAGAATTGCACGCATTTCCTCTATTTTTTCGTGACGAATCTCGATTTTTTTGCCGTTATGCGCTTCTTTTTTTGCCGTAGCGATATCATCCCACTCTTTTTGAAATTTTGTCACATCATCCTCCGCCTCTATATTTTCACGCCTCTGCACTTCACGATCGAACTTATTCTCTTCATCCATATCAGTATCACGTGATCCTTTTGGCACATCCGCAACAATTTCAACATCCGCCTTTTTTTCCTCATTTTTTTCATCTTCTTTTCCCGATCTCTCACCCAAAAGACTCAGTACGAGCCCTATTTTTTCAGACTCTTCTATATCATCAGAAAGACGCTGAGCGTCTTGTTCATATTTCGTTAATTTCCTTTTTTCTCCCTCAAATTTACCCTGTGCAACATCGCTCGCATCAAACTGTTTCTTACTGTCATACCGATTCTCCATGCCGATAATTCCTTGCAAACGCACGATTTCTTTTTGCAACTCCTGCAATTCCTCTTTTTTGCCATTGATATTTTCCCCCTTGCGCGTATTAATATAATCACGCAATGACTGTTGATCGATATTTTTAAATATCTCATCTGCATATTTTTCTCTTTTTGCCATAAGAGCATTCTTTTCTTTTTGATGGGTTTCAAGCTCTTCTTTTTTTGCGGTCATGCCGCCAGCGGTATCATTTGTTGCATGCAGTGCACTTTCCCTGCTGGTGATTTTTTGGTCAATCAGTGTAATTTCTTGATCTATTTCTGTGCGAACACGTTTTTGTTCCTCGTTACCATTTTTCAAAAAATGAGCAATTTTTTCCGCTGATGCTGAACGCAAAGCAACTACGATATGCGCATTCTCCTCAGCTTTTCGTTCCTGTTGTGATATAGATTTTGGTTTTTCAAAACTCATAGTACTTTTAATTTCCCCCTAAACTTTAACATTCATAATTATACAATACTTTATATACTTTACCTAGACACATTTTTCAGATATGCACACAAAAAAATGCTCACCATTTGAGCATCTTTTTGTGCACCCATCAGCATTCTTATATCTGCGCATCTCCTTGCGCAAGTCTCATTTTTTCGCGTAAAATCGTTCTGAATAAGTAATTTGAAACCTTTGTACGACCATTTGTGTTATCTTGCACTCCACTGCTTATCATGACAGACTGCAATCGCTCTTTCGTTCGCTCACTGATCTGCAATTGCATCACATCATTGACAGACATGTGTGCAATGCGTTGAATAAATTGTTTCTGCTCCTGCACAGATGTCCCTTGTGTCATTTCATCTGAAAAAATATCAGCGATACGCTCAAAAACAGCTTTTTTATAAATTTGACTCTCTTGGGGATCCGCTATGATTTCCCGCACTTTTTGAAGCTCTGTTTGCAAAGAAATTGTGGACGAATCATGATGATCTTGTTCAAAAGAATTTTTTGACGTATCATCTTGTCTTTCTGGTGTTTGATCCTGCACCTCTTCCACGGTGGGCTTTTGATCAGATGCTCTTTTGATCTTCTGTTGTTCCGGGACAATATGCGGTCCACCGACAAAAACAATATTATCGATATGTATTTCTTTTGTTTCCTTGCCATCAGTAGTTTTTTGGATCAGATCAAGATCGATCTGTGTATTGGGATAAACCTTATTTAGATCTAAGAACTTATGCTCCTTGCTATATTTTTGTGCAAGGAGAAATGCCATTTGCGACGGTGTTTTCCCCGAATCTTTCAATAGCTCAGGATGTACATTAAAATATTTTGTCATTGACCCGATAATACTACTGTTTTTCTCAACAATAACAGTTTTATGCATATCCATAGGACTTTCCTCCGCAATCGTAGATTCATTGATCTCTTGTGCTTTTTCTGCTTTCAGCTCTTTTTCTTTCGCATGTTCCGCAACAATTTTTTCTATTGCCTTTATACGTGACGCATTATCAGCCTCACGTACCGTTTCAGTATATCGCATCGTATCATGCGCATTTGCGATGCTATGTTCATCTTCATTTTTATGTTTCCCTCCCGTGGCATATCCCAAAATAATACCGCCAACCACCATAGACACGACAAAAGCCTTTTTTATTTTTGGTGAGATGCGCGCATATTGCAAAGAAATATTATGTAAAATTTGAGAGATCCTTCCACCAGCTTTTTCTCCACGTGCAGACACGTCAGTTGCAAAACGCTCAACACCCTCTTCTATATTAATGTGTGTATTCTCCATTTCCTTTTTTACGCCACCGTAAATGGATGTGTATTGTAAATATGCCTCACGATATTCTTTCCATGCCTCATGATATTCCTCACGAAATATCTTTATATCGTCATCACCAACAGAAACATCCTTCCCAAAAAAGCTCTTGATACGCACCAATGAATCGTTCTGATCGATCGTTTTTTGCGTAAACAGGGATCGTGCGTCTGCAAGTTTCTGTCTCAATGCATCTAATTTTCTTTTCATTTCCTGTTTCTCGTTTGTATTTTCCTTCTTTTCTACGGATGCCTGCTCTTTTTTTGTATCCACACCAGACACTGATGTTTCTTTCACATTCGATTCGATATCTTTTTGTATTGTTTGCTGCGGAACAGCAGCAACGGCATTTTGCATATCGCGTTTTTTTTGTGCCTCGACAACAACTTCGCGTATTTTGTGTAGATGCGTGCGAAAAACATACATGGCATGTGCCAAGTCCGCACCTGTTAGACCATCCTTTTTTTCAATATCTTGTGCAACTTTTTGCCAGAACAGTTCTACTGCATTTTTATCAGACTGATCGATCTCTTGATATAATTGCGTCACATTTATCACACGATTGACTACGGCCAACTTTTGTCTATTTTTTAGATCTTCTGCCTTTTTTTTAGCATCTTCATCCGATTTTTTTATTGATTCAGAAACCAAAATCATAAGTGCGTCGAATGCAAGTGGGAGATCTCGCAATGTGATCTCGATTCCCAAGTCCTCTCTGAGATATGATTTTTGACGCTCGCGAAAAATACTAAATTCTTCTTCAAATTTTTTAGGATCATAATTCTTTTCACCCAAAATCTCTTTTGTGAACGGGCGCACGAACTTGATATAATTCCCAACTGCGCTATATACATTCGGTTTTACAATTTCTTGCATCTGTTCCATCGTGATCTTTTTAGATTCTCTGGATTTTACAGAGATCTCACCATTTGCATCATGGTGTTCGAAAGATAATTGTTGTATCACAGCGGTTTCGATCTCTCGCACATTCTGTGGATTTGTTATGCTTTCTGCAGCAACAAAGTCAGAAACATTCTTGCGAATAATATCTTGTACAGCAGGATCATGTGGATTCCTTTGCTCTTTCATCACATCTTTAAGATGCGCTACAAGAGCAGAAATTTTTCCAACCATTTCATCGCTAAAAAGATCATCCTGTTCAATGTGTGTGTATTCATTCATAATATCTATTCACTGTAATTTTTCAAATTCTTTTACATTATATCACATCAGAATGCTATATGGATATCACATCTGAATTTTAGATAATTTTTATCAATACATCTATGATATAATTATAATGTTCATAACTTTCAAAAACGATCATGATACTCAAACAAAAACAGATCCACTACATCCTCCTTGCAGCGATCATTGCATTAGCATTTTTTGTTCGCATATATAATATCGATTCCGTACCAAGCGGTATTTACCCGGATGAAGCAAACAACGGCACAAACGCTTTGGATGCGCAAAAAGAGGGTGTTTATCCGTGGTTTTATCCGGATAATAACGGGCGCGAAGGACTTTTTATAAACTTTATTGCACTCCTTTTTAAATTTTTTGGTGTAAGTATTTTTACATTCAAACTTCCTGCGATCATTATGGGTTCATTGACTGTTTTGGGCGTGTATCTGCTTTCGCGCGAGCTCTTTATTTCCAGACCACAACTTGCGCTCATTGCCGCCTATCTTACCGCAGTAAGTTATTGGGCAGTGAACTTTTCCCGTATTTGTTTTCGCGCGAATATGATGGTACCGATCCTTGCATTTCTTTTTTATTTTCTTTTCAAAGCCGTCCGCACAAATAAACTGGTCTATTTTGCCGTTGCCGGTGCAATATGCGGTCTCGGCTTTCATACATATATCGCATACCGACTCACACCCGTTTTGATCATTGTTCTTTTTCTGCTATTTGTCATACAACAAGGTTTTCTGCCATTTCTCAAAAAATATTGGCGTGGAATGATACTTTTCATTTTATTTGCTTTACTCGCCTTTGCTCCAATGGGATATACATACTACACACATCCGGAATATCTCTCCTCACGGACAGGAGATGTTTCTGTTTTTGCTGTTGATGATGTGCCGCTCACTGAAACACTTTTGCATACAACCACCCTTTCACTTCTCAAATATAACATCGCGGGCGATAACAACTGGCGTCATAATTTTCCCCCATATCCACTACTCGAACCAAGTGTTGGCGTAATGTTTCTCGGAGGCATCCTTACATCATGCGGTTTGTTTTTTCTCTATTTATTTCGTCGTTATCACACGAACATACGCAATCGCACATTTGTTGTACACGGATTTCTCTTGGCATGGTTTGTAGGATTTTTAGCACCAGAGTTTCTCACAACAGAAGGACTGCCTCATGCTCTGCGCTCCATTGGCACGATCCCCGTTGTGTTCATTTTTGCAGCATTTTTTATCACGGTCCTTCTTGAGCGAGCACATAAGCACTCGCGCATCCTCTTTGTCACAACATCATGCATAACCGTTACATTGCTTATTTATTCGGGATTTTTTGACATGATAAAATACCATATTTTTTGGGCAACGCGCGTAGAACAAGCACACGCATTCAACAAGAACCTTACAGACATGGGTTATTTTATAAACGCTCTCCCACAGAACGATACACCCATTTATGTTGTTGCCGGACACATGGAACTCCTACCTGTTACAATGCTCACGACCAATCGTCCAAATATACGATACATCTACGAAGAAGACATAAAAAAGATCGACCTGACTCAACCATTTATCATCTTTCTTCCCTCCGAAAAAGATGCAATGATCGATCACATCATGACGCAGAGTGATATTATGATCGAGAAGATCACCTATCCTCTTGATAGCTCATTTATTATGATCACATCAATTAATCAACAAATATTATGATCAGAAAAAATTATATTTTCATTGTCACCTGCATTGTTCTATTTATGGGCATTATTTCGATCTCTCTTGCATGGACTGACGCACTTACTTTTGACGAAGTTGCACATATTCCTGCAGGATACAGCTATGCCGCACTACACGATTATAGGTTAAATCCCGAACACCCACCCCTTCCAAAATTGCTTTCCGGACTCATGCTCCTTCCATTGCACCCAAATTTTGATACGACACAAGACTTCTGGAACAACACCCATGGCAGCGGAGAATATGGCCAATGGGATGCTGGGCGTCATTTATTGCATCATGCAGGTAATCCTACCGACAAATTGGTTTTTTTTGCACGCATGCCATTTGTCCTCATTTCTCTCATGTTTGGCATTTTTCTTTTCTATTGGGGCAAAAAAATAGGTGGGATCGTCACCGGACTTTTTGCACTCATTCTCTATGCTTTTGATCCAAATGTTCTCGGGCACAACCACCTTGTCACCACAGATCTTGCAATTGCTGCAGCATTTGGTATTGCATTCTTCTTTTTTTTACAATTCCTCAAGAATCCCACATGGCCACATGTTCTTTATGGCGGTCTTGCACTTGGCATAGCACAAGTCACAAAATTCAGTGCCATTCTTCTTATTCCGTTTTTTGGTCTCCTACTTATCATCTATCCTCTGTTTATCATTCTTCCAAAAACACAAAAGCGATACAGAGTTTTTGGCGGCTATATTGCAAAAGGCATATGTGCCATTATCATAATGTTTGTCGTTATGTATATAACGTATCTGCCTGTCACCTACAACATGCCATCCGACATCTTGCCAACAATTGCTGCTGTCAAAGGCCAGCCACAGAAGTATGCGAGGGATAAATACCTGATGGCATTTATCGATAAAACCAATCAACATGTTCTTACGCGACCACTCGCCACCTATACGCAAGGCTTGATGCAGGTATTCAATCGTGTTGATGACGGAAATGTTTCCTATTTTATAGGCACTGTTTCAAGTGACGCATCTCCGTGGTATTTTCCCTTTGTATTTGTCGCAAAACAAACATTCGTACATCTGTTCTTTTACGTTGTTGCATTTATCCTCGCACTTCTTCTTATCATGCAATCATTGCGACGACTTTTCACACAAAAAATCACATATTCACTTCATGCGTGTCGACGATTTTGCATGCGCAGATTTCATGAGATCTCCCTTGGTGCGTTTATAGTTTTATACAGCTACATTTCAATTACTGGAAATCTCACCATCGGTTTCCGACACCTTTTTCCCATGATGCCATTACTTTATGTATTGACAGCACGCGTAGTAATTGGCTCGTACACAAAATTGCATAATAAATTTTGGCAAAAGATCGTACGCAACACATTTATTGTGATCATCATCGCTCTCATTGCGATTGTCATCAATGCGTATCCATACTATATTTCCTACTTTAATGCATTGTTTGGTGGTCCAAAGAATGGATTTCACTATGTCACAGATTCCAACGCTGACTGGGGGCAGGATCTCAAACGTCTCAAAACATATTTGGATCAACATCCGGAAATTTACAAGATCCGTATTGATTATTTTGGTGGAGACAATATAAAAAATCGCATCGGCGATAAATACATTATGTGGTGGGACAGCAAACGTCCTATAGAACCCGGTTATTATGCGATCTCCACACTACTTTTACAAGAATCTCTTCATCGCACAGATCGCGCCTATGATGATACGTATCATTGGACAGACAAGTTGTTACCGATTGATCAAGTTGGTACATCCATAATGATCTACAAGGTGGAATAAATGCCTATATGCAAAAAATTTTCAGTCATGTGCATCATTGATCTTTTTTTCCATATTTGCATCATTTTCCTTTTCACTCTTTTCTTCATCAGATAATTCTTCCTTTGTTTCCACGCCATCTTTTATTTTATAAAAGATCTTCTCGGCAAAACGCAGATCCACGTATGACAGATCATTGCGTGAAACTGGCAGAGCGGTCTTTTTGATGAATAATTGTGCCATATCAAGTGTTTCCTCTTCATTTTGTGCCAAAGAGATCAAAATATTCCACGACTCATCAGTTACAAAACGCGCTTCCCGCGAGCCACGTGCATCGATAAAATATGGTTGCGTTACCCCAACATTCAAAACATAGATCAATTCCTTTCCTAAGTATGCAATTTTTTCAAGATCATCTTGTGCAATTACACACTGACCGATCTCCACATGATCCCTCGCCCGATCAACAATAATGAAATGATCATTTTGTTGAATAAGTGCAGAATTTAGATCAGTTTGTTGTGATACACATCCATCAACCAGCACAAAACAATTGCCACTCATATCACCAATACACCACACTGGTAAAACAGCGTGTTCTTCTACTGTGATCGTGATCATATTGGGAAAGTGTTTTTGTATACGCACATCTTTAATTCGCTGATCTTCACGAATTTTTTCGATTATTTGTGCCTTTTGCAAGAAAAAGAAATTGCTCTTTTTCATACATCCCATGATATTTCCAGAAATTGATTCTCTCACATTGGCGATCATAGCATTGCGATCAACGCGTTGTGTGCCCTTTACATCAATTTGCGTGATATCCACAAATCGCGAACAAAAAAATATATATGCAACACTTCCAATAAAAAGAACCACCAAAAAAACAAAAAGCCATTTTTTAGGATGATATTCTTTTTTTATCCTTGGAGCATCCTTGCGCATATGCGCACTGCGCACCACTTTGCTGTGTTTTTTTCTCGCGATCATCATGACGTATTATGCGATATGGATCAAGAAATCCTCTATGATCAATTGTTTGTTCACATTCGTATCTTGCAACGAAAAAAGCAACGACTCCGTTCTATCGGCAACTTTCAGAAGATGAAATTTATGTGTATCTATCGCGGCCATGCGAATGCGATAGATCCACACACAAAAGAAATCCTGAAGATATTTTTCATCTCTTTTTGATAATTCTGTGGCAAGCTGCATACGTTCACCCATAGTCATACGACTGAGCGAACGTAATTTTTCTCGTGCATACACAACCGTTTCTCTAAACTCCTCATCGTGTACTAAACGATGAAAATAACCCGGTCGCCCTTGCGCGTCATCAATGTGTTGCAAATCTTGCGTCTGAGCAGTTAGATCTCGATCATCTACCAAAGAAAAAGTTATGGTGAAACAGCGTGATATGATTGTATCCAATAGTTGGTCTGAACGATGCGCAACTAAGACAATGAATCGATTTTTTTGTGGTTCTTCCAATGTTTTGAGCAGAGCATTTTGTGCTGAAATTGTGAGCCGATCGGCATCATTCACAATAAGCACCTTTGCCTTTTTGTCTGGTGCAAGCGCAAAAGAACGCCGTGCTTCATTTATTTGATCAATAGAAATATCTTTATATACCACTTTGTTCTTTTTTTCTTCTCTTATCGGCGCAACGATTGTCATATCGCTATCCATAGTTTCATCTATAGACCAGTCAATATCCTGCGCAGAAACAAGTGCGCGTGAGAATGCTTGTGCGATCACCATTTTTCCGACATGTTCCGGTCCACAAAACAAAAAACCATGGTGTAACTTCTTGCCACATAAAAATTTACTTAGCAAATTTTTTTGTTTATGGTGTCCGACAATCTCTTTCATCACACTGCGTATTATTATCAATTATTTTTTGCAACGAACCGCAGAATATATCACGAGAAAATTGCTGTGCTTTTTTTTGCATTGTAGCAGGATCATACTGACCTTCTTTTTCCAAAAATCGCCTCATACCATCTGCCATCATTTCTACAGTCGGCGCGTCAAATAATTCTCCCGTCACACCATTCTCTACGATTTCCTTTGCACCACCCCTATTTAGTGCAACGACCGGTATGCCGGCAGACAATGCTTCCACACATACAATACCAAAATCATCCTCCACAGGAAAAAGCATCGCACGCGCACCGGATATATATGACCATTTTTTTTCTTCATCAACCCACCCCATCATCTGTATTGTCGGACCGGCAAGTTTTTCCAAGTTTTTTTTCTCATCACCCTCTCCGATCACAATAAGCGGTAATTGTAATTTATTGCACGTCTCTATTGCAAGCGCCACATTTTTATAGCATGACAAGCGCGAAATGATCAAAAAATATTTTTCACCATCTTTTTTATCCTGTCCCCCTTTCTCCTGTTTTGCATATGCTGTCGGAGATACACCCGGATAGATCACTTCGGCATTGCGACGATAATACTTCTCGATACGTTGCCTTGTATAGACAGAATTTGCCACAAGTGCATCCGGACGTTGTGCTGCCTGATGATCCCACACGCGCAAATATGACAGAAAGAGTCGTGCGCAAAAACCATTTTTTTGCTGTATGATCCTCTGCAAGTAATGTTCATTCTCATCCCACACATATCGCATGGGTGAGTGTATATAGGCAATGTGCTTGGTATGCAGCCGTGTCACGATGCCCTTGCTCCATGCACCGGAACTGGAAATGATCACATCATAATCACGCAGATCAAATGTTTCCACGGCAGTGCCATAGAAAGGCAACAGCCACCGATGATGTGTGCGAATCCACCGCGGCCACTTCTGCAAAAAGCTGGTGCGCACTCTCTTTGCGGGAAAGAGATGAGACATGTTTTTTTCATCGTACAAAAGTGTGTAGATCGGCGCATCTGGAAACATCTCTGCAATGTCAGAAAGCACCTTTTCTGCACCCCCAAAATACAAAAGAAAATCGTGCACGATGGCAATCTTCCTCTGTGTTGGACATTGACTTTTTTCATTTTTTATGCTATAATTCACAATCAGTATTTGGATATGTATTTATAATTGTTATTTTACCATCATTGAACCAAAGGAGGCAACACAAATGCCGGAAAAAAATGGGTTTTTTACAAAAAAAGGAGCGCTTATGTTAAGCGTTTTCGCACTCGCACTTGCAGGTCTACTGCTTGTTGCGGGGTGGAATCACGTTCAATCTTATACTGGTGAGCGTCATACACCACTCACATTTCAAGAGTGTCGACCTCTCCACGAAGGAATCACTTTTCAAGAAAAGTCGATCCACGTACAGAAGAAGGTTGCATTCTGCAACCCGGTTGTGGAGAACGAAAAAATCCCAGAGCATGTTGTGATCGATCTCGGAAACGGACAATTCGTTTCTCCGAGCGAGGAAACCGCAACAACCGCCATCTTTCCCGTCACATTTAATTATGTGGCAGACAAGGAATGGCACGTGATTGCCAAAAAGTAGCCTCTGCAAAAGTCGCCCCTAGATCAACTGATCTGAGAGCGACTTTTCTTTTTCACGAGAATTTATACCTTTGCTGTCATTCCCGTGAAAACGGGAATCCAGTTAATAATATGAGGTCTATTATGCAAGATATCTAAACTCTCTTATTTATAAAGCAACATCTTCGTCACCAATCGTGCACATCTCTCCCATGTGAATCTCTTGATATTTTCATAGCCATGCGCAATCGCCGACTCGCGCACGTTCTGATCCACAAGCAGTGCATGTGTTTTTTCTGCAATATCCGCAGCACTGAGCGGCTCCACAAGAAGTGCGCTGTCTCGCGCAATTTCTCGCAATGATGAATTGTTGGATGTAACGACTGGCACACCCACCTGTTGCGCTTCCAAGATCGGCAAACCAAATCCTTCATAGAGCGTAGGGAAAACAAAAACCGACGCATTGCGCAACAGCGCCCATTTTTCCTCGACGCTCACAAATCCCGTGAGAATGATATCATTTTTGAATGGGTGTTGCGCAATCTCCTCTTGAATTTTTTCAAAGCCAAATCCTCCCTTACCCACCAAAACCAATCTGTGCGGAATGAGAAAATGTCTGCGCAAAATTTCATATGCTTTGAGAATTTGTACAATATTTTTACGTTCTTCCAATCGTCCGATAAAAGTGATATAGCCGTTTTTTTGAAGATGATACTTATGTAGCACGTGTGATGTGACATCCAACTGCTCCGGCGGTGCCACATTCATGCCTTCATACACGACACGCACTTTCTCCTTTTTGATATGATACAGGCGCAATAGATCACGTTTTGTATTATTGGACACACACACAATATTGCGCGCCCATTTGCAAGAATTTTTAATTCCCCTGCGCATGGAAACTTGTTCATAGCGAGAATACGCATCAGGACTCATTTCAAATTCCAGTCCGTGCACGACAACCGTCGTTTTCTTTGGGTGAATTGGCGGTGCAATATGTCCGGGCACCAGTAGATGTGTAGGCCGGTGGACCAACATTGCCAATGACAGACGTATGTATGTCCACAAACGAGGTGACCAAAGTTCTTTCACACGCCATTCCTTCGGGAGAGAAAAATCAATATTTTCTCGTGTGCCCCGACGCAAATAGAGCGTCACATGTTCTTTTCCCAAGGGTGTGCGCAAATATTTGATAAGTTGATAAGAATATTCCTCTATGCCGGTTCGTTCATGAAGAAACGCCCGTGATGCATCTATCGCTATTTTATTCATAAATCCAAAATGGATAATAAGTTGTTAGTAAAAAGTCATGAGCAGAGGTCTAATATAATCGTTTTAAGAAATGATATTTGGTATTAATTTTCAATTCACAATTTTCAATCAATGTTTCAAATTCACAATTTTAAAACATTGCATAATTGAAACATTGAAAATTATTTATCACATAAACTACCTCTTTGTCGCCAGAATTGTCTTCTTATAAATATCCAAATTATCCAGAACTTTACCTGTACCACGCACAACACAACGAAGCGGATCATCTGCCACGTAGCATGGCACACCGATTGTTTTTGTGATCAGTTGATCCAAATTTTTAAGAAGCGCTCCACCACCGGAAAGCACCGTTCCCTTGTCCATAATATCAGCAGAAAGCTCCGGTGGTGTGTCTTGCAATACTTTTTTTACCGCGTTGATCACTTCACGAAGTTCATCTTGCAATGCTTCTGTCACTTCATTGGATGAGATAGTGATCGTTTTTGGCAAACCGCCCATGAGATCACGTCCACGAATGTCCATACGATCTTCTTTCACTTGCGCAATTGCACTTCCAATTTGAATTTTAATTTCTTCCGCCATTTGCTCTCCGATCGCCAGTGAATACTTCCTCTTGATATAATCAGAGATCGCCTGATCGAATTTATTTCCGCCCACACGCGCACTATGCGATGCCACCACACCACCCAATGAGATCACAGCGATTTCACTTGTGCCACCACCAATGTTGATGATCATGTTGCCTTGTGCCGTATGTATTTTGATCCCTGCACCGATCATCGCAAGGATCGGCTCTTTCACCACATATGCTCTCTTGGCACCGGCTTTTTCCGCCGCATCCACAACTGCACGTCGCTCTGTAGACGTAATACCCGCGGGAATTGAGATCATCACTTCCGGTCGCACAAGAAAAAATCGCCCCGTGACCTTCTTGATAAAATATTTGAGCATGGCCTCTGTTACACGATAATCCGCAATCACCCCGTCCCGAAGAGGTTTGTATGCGGTGATCGTATCTGGCGTGCGTCCCAACATTTCCTTTGCCTCATTACCCACTGCCAAAACTTTGTTATCGATCATTGATACAGCAACCACTGACGGTTCATCTACCACCACACCGCGCTTCGGCACAAAAACAAGCGTATTCGCCGTTCCCAGGTCAATCCCAATTTTTCGTACGATCATGCTCATATGTATATTATTTACTGGTCACTCTGTACATTCCATTATCCAACGTTTTTTTCTTTCTGTCCATGATCCTCTGATATTTTGCCCAAAATGCAGCATCCATTTCTTCTGCACTCACACCCAAACTGATAAAATTTCCGATTACCAGATTAAGAAGGTCAATATTTTCCTCAATGACCTCTTGACGCGATTTGCCCTTGGTGATCGCCTGTGCCAATTCTCCCAATTCTTCGATCATGAGATTCAGACGAAACATCATATCCTCATTATTTGTATTCTTCATGTCAAACTTATCATGAAATTTTTGGATCGCATCATAATATGTATTCATTTTTTGTCCATTTTCTTGACGCAGATCTATATAACGACCGCAACAATAATTTTCAATCGGCTCTCGTGTTGTTTGTGTTGTTTTTTTGGGCAACGCCTCCAGTGCAAACCATGCGATCTCATCACACTTATCCGGCTCCATATTTGTTGGTGTACCGGAAATAATATGTGCGATAAAATTAAACGACGCCCAATGTTGATTTTCTTTCGGCAAGATGTGATCTGTATGGGGTAAATACCCCACGATATTGATTTCAATATTGAGCTCCTCTTTGATCTCACGTTTCATCGCGTCGATTGCACCCTCACCATACTTCACACCGCCTCCAGGCTTAGACCACCAGCCAGATTCATTACGCACATTTTTACCGCGCTTCATGAGAAGTGCCTCATTCTTTTCATTGAGAATGAGCACACCACCACCAACACCGATATAGTCCACCGCTTTTTTACATACACATTTTTTCATATACACCTATACCATTAGGACTTAACTGATATTTTTTTACATTCCCTATCGATCTCTTCTTTTACAAAACGTAAAAATATATCTAATTTTGTATCATGACACTGAAAGACGGCATCGTCCGCCCATGCGTGTATTTTCTCACAAATGCCATCCTCGACCCACTCCCTTTTTTCCCAGTTCTGTGCACCGAGATCTATGCGCTGGATCATTACTTCGATCTTATCCAATGCATAGGCAAATCGCGCCTCATCTGTTTTGCGATCACGATATTCCACCCACATCTCTTTCAATTCTTCCTGTGATCTTTCCGGCAAAATACCGTAGAGATCATCTGCAGCATCTTTCTCTTGTTTGTTTTTTATTGCATGCACATTTCCATCATCATGAATATTCCAGTGATCATCTGCAATAATTTCTACAATATCATGCACAAGAATGATCTCCAAAACTCGCGTGAGATCCACCGCCAACTCAAATTCTCGACACAAAACCATTGCCAACAAAGCCGTTCTCCACGTATGTTCCGCGGGACTTTCTTTTCTGGAATTATCACTTATGGACACCTGTCTCTGTATGGTCTTAAGTTTTTCCATGGCATGCACAAATGTCAATATTTTCTGCAAACGATCTTGCATGTGTTAAAAAAGTGAAAATAAAATAATTATTCCTCCACCAACGTGATATCCGCACCAATACTACGTAGTCTCTCTTGCAAATTTTCATACCCACGATTGATGGAATATACATCTCGTAAAATTGATTTTCCTTTTGCGCCAAGCATCGCAACAAGCATGATCGCTGCCGGTCGAAGTGCCGGTGGTGATGTCAGATCGGCTCCATGAAATTTTGTCGGACCAGTGATCTCCACGCGATGCGAGTCGATCAATGTTGTTTGCCCGCCGAGACGATTGAGTTCTGTAAAATATACTGCTCGGTTTTCATAAACCCAATCGTGAATGAGCGTCTTACCTTTTGCCATCATCGCAATTGGCACAAAAAACGGCAGATTATCCATATTGAGTCCAGGAAAAGGCAATGCATGAATTTTATCTTGCAAAGCTGTAAGTTTTGAAGGGATCATTTTAATATCAACAAGCTGCGTGCGTTTATTATATGATCTGTATTTTTTTATTATTTCATATTGTTGACCCATCTTTTCCAATTTGAGAAGTTCCAATTCCAAAAACTCGATCGGACATCGTTTTACAGTCAATTCACTCTTTGTTGTAATTGCAAGTGAGAGAAAGAACATTGCCTCGATTGGATCTTCACTGATCGTATACTCCACTTTTTTCTTGAAATTTTTCTTGCCATATACTTCAAGTGTTGTTGTACCGATCCCATTGATCTTCACACCAAGCTCTTCCAAGAAAAAACACAGGTCTTGCACCATATAGTTTGATGTTGCCATTTTGATCGTTGTCTTCCCCGGAATCTGTGCCGCTGCCATGATCGCTGTTTCTGTCACCGTATCTCCAGATTCATAGAGCACGTTACTTTCCACCGGATGTAATGCATCAATTTTGATCTCAAATCCGCATTTTTGCGGTGTGATCACAATACCGTATTTTTCCAGCGCAAAAAGATGCGGACGAATCGTTCGCGCACCAAGTTTACATCCGCCAGCCTGTGGAATAAAATATTTTTTATGTTGACCGGAAAGTGCACTGATGAGCATGATCGCGCTACGCGTTCTCTCGGCAGCTTGTATATCGATCGTATCCGGTGTGATTTTTTTTGCCGGTGTCAGTGTCAACGTTGCACCGCTTTTTTCCACATGCATCCCAATACTTGTCAGCACTTCTATCCAACGATTCACCTCCTCGATCTGTGGCACATTATGTAAGATCGTCACATCTTGATTGATCACCGAAGCGGCCAGCAATGCCACTGCGGCATTTTTTGATCCATTTACACTGATCGTTCCTTTTAGTTTTTTACCGCCGGTTATGTCAAAATATTGCATAAAAATATCAAAATGATTACCCCTCTCATCTTCGTCAAGTATAGGGGAAACAGCTATTTTTCACAAGATAAAAAGCCATAGGTGAATTATTATTCTCCATATGGCTTGGTTTATATTATTTCGCTACAGAATGCCCTCCGTAAACGAATAGATGCAAAGAAATTAACATCTTTATGTTTTACATTACAACATTGTGTAATGATCTCATATTCACTTTTTAATGAACAAAAAATCGGGTTTGAGTTGTAAAAACTCACCCGACTCGACTTCTTGTGGCTGTGCGTAAAAGCACATCACCTCATAAGTATAGCACAAAAATACGCCTGCGTCAATCTATTTATTCGCAATTACCGAAGATCTTATTACGTTTAATATCACGAACCTGTTTGTTTACATTCAAAAGTCCACGCGTTACTTGCCATATTTTTTAGACCACCATCGGAGACTTTAAGTGTTGCCGAAGAATTTTGAAAGACATTATTGATGATAAATGTGATCATCACGAACCCTGTCAAAACGATCACTACACCGATGATCGTATTTTTCAATGCGGATTTTGCCAAAGATGTCATCGCCGTATTTCCAGCAGAAACCATGTAAAAAATACCAGCAATCACAATGACCACAACGCCTGTGATCGCAATGATCTCAACAATGAATTTGATGATACCGTGAATACCCTTTACGAGATCGCAAATAGTGCATGCTCCTGATACATTGGATGTTCGTCCACACGGCACGAGAGGATCCCTATCAGCTGCAAAACAAACCGGGGCTGTGACCAATATGCCACATACAAGTGTAAATAAAAATGTTCTCCAAAATTTCATAATTTCATTTTAACATGTTATAAACGATCTTTATAATTTTCCGCCCAATATTTTACTTTATTGCCATACTGCTTGCATACGGAGCGATCAAGGTTTGATCCACAATAATATCGACGCGCTGCATCGTACTCTCCTTTTTCGCTTGATGCGCCATCATTGGAAAGCTTGATCGCCATGGCCATGACACCATCAGTGAGACTCCACGGATCTGCCGGGCTGTGACCAGTATATTTTTCAATTTTGGATTCATAGCCAACCCATGTTGTCGGCATGAACTGCGCCACGCCCATTGCGCCACCAATGCCATAACTTAATGCACACGACACCTTAACTTTTTTATAATCATAATCCAAATCCTCACAAATACGTTTGAAGATCTCTGAATTTTTATCTCCCATCTTGCTTTGCTTATATGTACATCCACCTGTAAACCGACCAAGATCTGTTTCCACAACGAGCATGCCGAGAATGAAACTTTTGCGCACGCCGGTTTTTTTACTTGCAAACGATGCCGCTTCCACAATGTCATCTGTGTCAAACGACTCGCCCAACAAAGAAGATAATTTTGATTCTACTGCAGAAAGTTTTGCGTTCAATTCCGATAGAGTTGCGTCCACTTTTACGATCTCCGTTTGTACAGCGGCAGACTGTGCCAAAAGATCAGATTCTTTTTCTTTATGCTCTTCCAACAGAGCTTCTTTTTCATCTTTCAGTGACGCCAGTTCATTTCTTTTTTGTTCTTGTGCATCTTTTGCTGACTGCACCTGCTGTACCATTTCCACGATCTTCTCTCGCATTGCACCAAGATCATCCGTTTTTTCCATGAACCGATTTGCCCCATCCGCGTTTTCGATCACCGAAGAGAACAATCGCCCGTTTTGCGCATAATATATACTGCGCATTGCCTCAGAAAGAGATCTTTGGTAAAGGATAACTTGCCCATTCAACGTTTGGATCTGGGCATCATGGCGTTCGATATCTGCTTCTTTTTTCTCAATATCATTCATGACATCATCGATCGTCCTTTTTGTTGCACCGAGAGTTTGTTGCACCACATTCAAATTGCCTTGCAACGATGATTTCTGCGATTCGATCTTTTTTACTTTTTTTTCGATCTCATCTTGTTTGTCTTCCAGATCGTCTTTTTTGTCGTCAATTTCCTTTTGTTCTTCCGGTGTCAATTCTGTCGTTGCATCTTCCGCATAAACAAAACAGCCCACAGAAAACATCACTAGACTGCACCCTATAATACTTGCCAATTGCACAAAAATTTTACGTATTTTTTGTTTTTTCATAACACACATATCATATCACAAATCCACAGACAAAAAAACCGACTATCACTAGCCGGTTTTTATGAATTTCACATGTTATTTCTTCTCTTTCTTTTCTTCTGTAACTACTTTGTCCGCAACACCTTCGATCTTTGATACATCTGCATCTACGACAGTATTGAGAGCCTCAAGCTCCTCTTCTGATCGCGGTTCAGCAACCGATGCAATGATCACTTCAGGATCCAACATGATCTTCACTTTATCACCGACAATAATGTCTGCGATAGAAATGTTGTCCTCAAATGTCTTAAGATTCTCCAGGTTGATCTCGATCTCATGTGGCAGATCTCCAGGAAGTGCACGCACCTCAATTTCATCAATTGTTTTGACCAATGTACCACCCAATTCTTTCACGGCCGGTGCAATACCAACAAACACAAGTGGCACTTTTGTTTCAACCTCTTCTTTCATATTCAACACATAGAGATCAACGTGAGAAAAACGATTGGACACAGCTTCATGCTGTACATCATAGATCAATACGTTTACCGACTTTTTTTCTCCCTCAACTTCTACAGACACGACAGAGCTCGTACCCGCTTGCGCGAAGATGCGACCAAACACAACACTGTCAATCCACAAATTTTGTGCGGCAATACCAGCACCATACATCACTGCAGGAATTTTTACGCCAGCTTCCTTGCGCATTTTTCTCCCTGTCGCTTCTCGTTTTTGCACTGTCAATGTGATCTTTTCCATAAAGAATAAATTATACTTACTTAAATAAATTACATTTGTATCATTTCCAATTTACCAATTCCCATGAGTCACAATAGGATCTTAGTGAGAAGTGGTTCATTAAAAATGGTATCAGAACATGTCACTTGTATATCCGTCGAATCGATTGAGATAGTCATGTACAGCGATCACATCATTATCCGAAACAGTTTGTCCGTCAAAGAAACTGCGCGCTTCCATTGGCGTTGTATCTGTCAATACGCCCACGGTCATCATTCCGGCATCATGCTGTGACACGAAGATCATTGCTGCACCGGCACATTTGGCACATGAAATATGCAAAATTGTTCGATCCTCATCATGCCCGAGCGGCATATACGACAAACTATCGCGCTGTGCACCACACACCGGACACTTTTGCGGAATTACACGGTCATGTTCTCGTGAAAAGTTCATATAGGTTGTATATTAGTATAAAAAAAGGAAAAAAGCAAGTGTTCTCATAGCTTAACCGATTGTAAGAGCACATTTTTCATTTCTCCCACATCTTAAAATATGGATGAAATATCCTATGCCCATCGGTTTTTTTCAGTTCATCATCGATAAAGTCCTTTGAGATCTCCACCTCCAACGCGTTCATGGCCGTTTCACCTTTTCGCGCTTTTTCCTCAAACCACCACACGCCAAGATTCTTCACATAGAATGGCACGTTGAATATTTTGGCATATGTTGGAATTTTGTACTCCAACATACCAACTTCTCGATCTTTCACCGTAAGCCATTTCTCAAAAAACTCTCGCGGCAAAACCTGAAAGATGAACAAGCTGCACAGCAATTGATCTGTATATCCATATTCTTGTGCGATATATTTTTTGAATGCACAATAATTTTCATGATCTTCACCATCCGATTTGGTCCAACTCCATCGATCCTCGGTGAATTTATCCAATCTTTTCACGCCAGAAATGAAAATTTCACCCTCTTTGATTCCCGGTAATTGATCTGCAATGTTTCCCAAAATGAGCGCATCCCACTGCACAACTGCAACACTGTCCCAACCGTCGAGATCTTTGCCTCTCTGTTGATACCAATCCAAGATCATCAAGTCACCATGGATCCATTTAAACTCTTTTGGTTCGTCACAAAGCGTTGAGATATAAAGATCATCCAGATATGCGCCAAGTTTTTCTCTATACATTTCCACATCATTTTTTTCTCCTCCATATAAACCAAAGATCTGACATTCTGGATTATGCTCTTTGATCAATGCCAATCGATTAAGACAAATTTCAGGTTCTTTGTAAAACCAAAATATGATCGCTAATTTCATAATGATGTTGTATTAATATGACTGTAGAATAACACATGATGTGCCATGTCCATATTTTTTGAAAAGTAAACGACCATCAGATTGAGGTCCGGCGGCTTTGGGTTTGCCGGCTTAATCGCCGGCAGAGCGTTTTGTGTCAATTTGTAAACTCACTTTTTATATGTCATCCTCGGGCTTGACCCGGGGATCCAGAACAATATTATTTGTAGAAATAATTTTCTAGATTCCCGATCGAAGTCGGGAATGACAGCACACTCTACAACCACCACCTTATCAGGTGATGGTTGCATACGGCTTCGCCTGTAAACGTACACCCCAGCTATGCTGGGGGTTTATAGAATAATTAAAATCAGGATCCTGAGAATTTCTCAGGATCCTGACAGTCAACGAGATTGCTGACTCAGCGGATTACTTTTTCTTCTTTTTGCCGGACTTGAAGTTGAAGTCCAGCGACAACGTCAAGGCCTGGCTGACAAGAGTTTTGGCGAACTTATGCGCCTCTTGCTTTGAAATACCGATGCGCCGAGCGAAACGCTTTACGCTCTTCTTAACCTTTTTCGGCTTGAATGTATCCACGCCGGTTCTTTGGATCTGGTCCAACACGTACAGCCAACAGATTTGGTTTCTGCGCAATTCTTTCAATGTACACCTCCTTATAGTGATCGTTCCCTGACCCATTCAGAAAACAGTTCATTTTACATCACAAAAAGACTTTTTGTCAATGTTTTTTATTCTTGAACTCAGCATGCATACATTTGACACATATGGCCAAATTTGTTATTATGTGCAGTCGCAATTCCGTGACAATAAACATGGGAGGATCCCTAACATGAAACATGTATTCATTCGCATCGCTGAAGGAGAAAAAGAGGAAGAGAAAGTGCAAACGTGCCAACTTCTCAGCGGTGAATCCGCACAAGAGTTTCTCGCAAATCCAAAAAAGTTCCTTAGACAGTACAACAACGCCGTCCTTCTCGACAGCTGGACAGTTCCGGAGGATCTTGAAAACGCCACTGCCAGCAACTCCGTTTGCGAGGCATTCGAAGCATTACTCGCTCTCGACGTTCTCAGCGAATTCCCCGTGGTCTCCGATCTGTATGCAACCATTTTTGAGGCAGGATACAGACTCGCTGCCAGCAAGAATAATGTATAGAGGAAACCACAAGAACGCCCACCCAGTAGGAAAACCGAATGGTGGGCGTTTCATTTTCAAAAAGAAAAATGTCGAGATCTCAAAATTTCTTCTCAAAGATCATAAATAGTCAGAGCATTCTCATAAAATATTTTACTTTCAACATCCGCAGAAAGATGCAAAGACTCAATCAAATGAATATGATCATCAATTTTGCACATCGGCCAATCAGTACCAAAGATCACTTGCTCAGGACGATCTTTGATCGTTTTTTTTACTATTTCTTGTACAACTTCCATACCACCACTTTTCTCCAATACCTCTCCATCAGCCATTGCTGCAGTTTCAAAATAAATATTTGATATATCCTTTGTAATATCATAGCAATATTGCATTTTTGGCCAAAAGTAGTGTGTAATGATCACTTTTAATTTTGGAAATTTTTTGGCAATTTCTACGATATATTTTGGATCATTCCATGTAGCACACGCACTGTCACCGGAGTTCTCTCCCGTGTGAAACAGAACGGGCACATGTAATTTTTGGCATAATGCATAATATGGAAGACACCTGTCATCAGTTGGAAAATACGGATCGTGCCCGGGAAAAAATTTTAATCCGACGATTCTTTTTTCCTCCAAAAGTTTTTGATATCTTTCCACTTCTCCTAAACCCCTCTGAATAATTTGCGGACTCCCGAGAAAATAAAAATTCTCTTGATCACCTGCAAGTTCTATTGCCTTCGTGAGATCGGCAATATGATCACTGTTCTCAATATTGTCAGGAACAATAATTGCCTTTTTCACGGAGTGTTTTTGCATATCATTTTTGAGAACGTGCAAAGCCTCTTCCAAAGTTCTTGCATTACCCTCAAAAAGTGAGATGTGTACATGTGCATCTATGATCATATGTAGTGAAAAATTTATACATCCTCAGAATATCACAAAAGATCCCACGTCCCTATCACTCCACATAAGCATTTTGCAAAAATAAAATCCATTGATGCATGTGCACCAATGGATTTTGAAGTCATTCAAACTTCCGCAATTGGAAATCAGAACTACTCTTTAACGTTCGCAACTTTTTTTAAAGAGTCGAGACCGTCACGCAACCTTTCCTCTGCTCTCTTTAATTTCTCGATCATCTGCGATGATTTTTTGAAAAAGATCTGCGTGCGTTTGCCAATCTTATCAAACTCGAGGCCATACGACTCATAAATGAGGCTGACAGAAGTATCGATGTCACTCATCGATTCTTGTTTTTGCACACAGGCTTCTTTTACAACTTCGAGCATGCACGTGATATGTGGATTTAATTCCCAAAAACCATCTGATCGTCGTACCATGATCTGATTATTCTTTATATCAATCTCGATCTTTCCTGCAAAATGGCTTGATACATATGGCGCATCTTGCGTATAAAGCCGACAGGTCTCTATGATCGCTCGAATGATCTCTCTGATCTGCGGGTCACGCTTCTCACGGTATTGTGAGATAATACTACGGTCTCGCTCTTGTGTGCGATTAATGAAAAAAAACATCATAATAGCACATCCAGCGAACCCCGTGACAATAAGAACTCCTGTTACGGCAACAATTGTTGACTGATGAATATTGATAAATTCAATCATGACATTCTCCTTTTCATCTATACTGAATTTTATCCTGCAAATACCCACATTAATTAACGAACAATAACCGAGCATTATAGCAGATTATTGAAGTTTTGTCAATATTATTTAGCTTATAAATGTGAATTTATATCAATTATCCCCCATGCAAAAACGGTTCATACGTAATAAGGGTCATTTTAATGTGACCATCTAAAATGCGATTTTCTCAATCTCCGAATTACATCAAAGATTTTTTTCAATTTGCTCAACTACGCTTTTTTGCTTTGTGTTATTTCCAACTTCAATTTCACGTGCAATTTTTTCAGCTTCCAAAAGTGTGATTCCTTCAGGGATTAATGAAATTGTATCTTGCCGTGCTACCCCAACATCATTCAATTCCGTTTTCCACCAATTGCACAATTCTGCCAATATTTTTTTACCATCCTCACCTTGCTCGAGACAAAATGGAATGATTGGATTCAAATATGTACCTTGAGATCGACCACTGATTATTTCATCCAATAAAAAACGATTATACCTAAGTGCATAGATCATAGCGTTCTTATAATTTCGCAATATGTCATCCTTCCTTTTTCCTTCCCACGCCATATGTCCCATGATCAATTGAGATGTTGCCAAGTGATCATTGTATTCGTGTTGTCGCGCCAAATCTTCAGCATCACTCAAGAGTTGCATAACTTCAGATTCTTTTTCAAAATGCCATCTAATCTGGGCAAGCCCAATTAGAGAACCGCACTTAAAATAATGAAACCAATCATCAAAAGGAAATTCTAAATACCCAGAAAAACAACTTTCAGCTTCTAGCCACTCCTGTCTATATAAACAACAGACACCAAGATAATACTCTTCTTCATGAACCATATAGTCATTTCCCTGAACACGAAATATTCTACAAGATTCAGAAAGAAACTTCTTTGCAGAATCAACATCGCCATGACGCAAATATATTACACCTAGGTGCATAAGGGTCCAATGCTGATCGTAAGAAATGCAATTAGATTTTTCCTTTTCTAATTCTTTTTCGATCAATGGAATAACCTCATCAGCTCTATCTTGAAATGCAATTGCATCAAATATATCTCTATGCACCTCACTCTGATCGCCAGATAAATCCATGTGCGTTTTAAAGACGTCCTTTAAAATCCTTTCAACCTCAGAATATCGCCCCATCCATACTCTAGCCAGTTGCCAATCAAGGAAACTTCTTGCTAAATATAATTTGTTGTCAGCAATCTCAGGCAAACTAGTCAAATTCTTCTCAGCATCCAAAAATTCTCTCCAGCGACCATGCATTGCATAATTACCCTTTAGCCACTGACAAGATAGTACTAGACCATAATAATTTTTTTTCTCTAGACAAAAATTGTAAACATCGGTTAATGCGGTCTTTATATCCTCATAACTTCTTTTTCTAAAATTTGTCGCCTTTCTCAATCGAAGCATATATTGATCTGGATCATCCTCAGGTAAAAACTTTTCACATTCTTGGATCATCGATTCTATCTTCGTTGGCGTGTCCGGTTGGGAATAACGTTCATCTCTATTTAAAATATCAATCAATTGTAATAAAGTTTTTGCACGCAAATAATCATCTCCTTCACATTTTTCAATTATTTCATTTAAGTTATGCTCAACTTCATCCATACGAACAGAGCCTTCGTATTTTAGTAACACTGAATAATAATAATTCCTCCATAAAATACTATTCTCATTATATAATGGGTACATTTTTACATCATTCAAAAACGTTCGCAGTTTTCCCTTAAAACTATACTGAACCAATTCTTCGGCAATATCACGAAATAATTTAATACCCACAACCTCATCTGCACAAACACGATGATACAATCGCTCCAATTCAAGTTGCTCTCGATCTTTTCCATAAATCTTTTTCAATAGCTCCTCAAAATACACCGCCGCACATTCATGTAATTTATTATGTTTCTCAGAATCTTGAATCTTTAAATTTTTATTTATTACATCTCGAAATAGATCATGCAATGCAAACCCTCCTTGACGCGATTTTACAAATGGAAAGCGACGCAGTGCATTGAAGTCACTGTCTACATCTTTTTTATTTAATAAATTGCGCAAGATAGGTCTATCAAACCAACGCACAATCGCAGCAGCTTCAAGTAATGGGACTAGTTCCTCTGGCACACCTCTCATTAAACGATCCACAACATTTGCGATTCCTTCTGATTTTACAACTTGAAAATCTTCTATGCCATATTCTATCCAAAGATCCACAATAGTAGCTGCTTCAAGAGGCAAAAAAGAAGTAAACTCAATGATCTGATCCACCTGCTCCGGATCTGGAGAACCTCCGCGCATCATATCATAATAACGATGGATCAATTGACGCATATGCTCTTCACTCATCGGGCGCAATTCTTCTACTTGTGCATTCATCATCCACCCAGGCCACAAATTACTCCACTCAGGCAATGTTCTTCCAGCAATCACAATCAGCACATTCGTATTAATGTTCTGAGCAATATCACACACCCATTCTTCCAACACATGCATTTTTTCAAAAGTATCGAGTAAAAGAACAATGCGTTTATCTTCATCAATTTTTGCTATATCCTCTAAGAAATCTGTAGTAAATCGTTCTGTGGGATCTAGCCATAAATCTGCATCAGTTCTGGACAAAAAACCACGCAACCAATCACTAAGAGCATCTGCGCCCATCCCGCCAGCAACACTTCCGGCTACGCCACCAATTATCGTTCCGACGCCAGGAACAAACGATCCAACCACTGCTCCAGAAATTGCACCTCCTGCGCTCTCTGCAAATTTTGAAAAAAATTTACTTCCTGCACCTTTTTTTTGCACCTTTGCATTAATTTTATTGTACTGATTTAATGTTTTGCGTATTTTTTTCAATTTGATATTATCTTTTTCCAAGTCATCTGTCCAACGGGCAATTATGTCCATGATAGATTTTGCATCATCCCCCGAAGAAAGAGCAACAGGAATTTTTTTATTTTCACAATGCAACCGAAACATGTGCAACAAAGATGACTTCCCCACACCACCAACACCGTGCAAGACCATCAAACGCTTTGGTAATTTTTCAGCTGATACAAAATCTTTGAACATATTGCGTAAATGTTCCATGTTTGTAAAATAATTCTGAATGTTACTATTGCCATCGCGTTGCATAGATTTTTATTAAAAATAAATATTACAATTCCTTATTAGTGGAATATTTGTTATGAACGATCAAGATACTATTTCTAACGTTTATACACATACTATCACATGAAGTTCCACGTTCCCATCTCTCTATACAAAACAGCCCATATGTAATCAAAGCTTTTTTGGTGTAACTGCCTAAAGTGCAACTTTTTTAATTTCCAAAACGCACTTCTCTATTTGATCTTCAAGATCATTTCGCGAAGTATCAAATGTAAAAATGAATGGCAATGCCAAATTTTGATGCAATGACTTGCGACGATGATATTCAGCGACGGCATCATCCGCATTTTTGAATAACCATGTATGTTTAAAATTCGTAAGTTTTTGAATGATAAATTCTTCAGGAGGGTTAATATGGATCCAAAAAACTGTAATACTATGTTTTACTGATATGTCATTTATCGTTTCTTGCGCAAGTATCGGTGCACAATCTGCATCAACGGCGATACTATAACCCAAAGCCGCAAGTTCCTCTGTGACCTTTATAATGATCTCTGTATTTCTCTCCATTTTATAACCATGGTCAAAAAGCATTTTCCTGATATCATCATTGGATACCCTTACGAGTGAAAGGCGTTCCGCCAGCGGTTTCATAACTGTTGTTTTTCCAGAGCCAACCAATCCCACAGGACAGATCATTATTTTGTTTTTTGATTTTTCAATCGGTTTTACAATTTCCTCTTTGTATTTTTCTACCATTTCCAACACCACATCGTCAGAAACTATTTTTAGTTGATCTTCTGGCATAATTTTTCCACTACCATTTACAATGTAATTTATATTCAGAATATCATAATAATTTTAATATCTAAATCTTTTTGATAAATATCTTCCAATTGAAAAGTCGCTGTTCCCCATTTGGGTACAGCGACTTCTTTGTTATTTTTTTATGCAACCTACAGTGATCATCAAGTTGTAGGCAAGGCATCCAGCAACCATCTGTCCGGAATATTATTCCAGATGACCATTCCTCCAAGTAGCTGTATGATCGACGCCACTTTTGTCATATCTTTTTCCTCACAAAAAGCATATCTCGAGATCTTTTCCAATGCAGCTTTTACCTCACGCCTTTTATCTTCGGCAAAAGACGTTCCGGTATGTTTAAGTATGCACGCAAGAACATCCGCTCGATAATACTCCCACGATTCTTTCAGATCTTTTTCCTTTTTCTCCTTGTATTCTTCATCGGTGAGATATTTTGTGACCATGTGCAACGTGCCATCCACCTCTTTCATGAAACACTCTGTTCTGTCGGTATCAACGATCGGAGGTTTTGGCGCCCAAAGCATTTCATCTTGATAAAAGGGATCGGGATGAGTCTCGTGAAAACCCTCCTCCTCACACTCCCTGTCCCACATTGCTTGGATTGCATCAAGTGCTTCTTGCATTTCGTGCATGGATCTCCCCAGATTATCCTCTGCACCTTGGACACCTTGATCGAAGAGATATTCAAGCGTTTGATCGTATCCCAAGATCGTATTCCAATGATCCATTTTTTTCTCAAGCTCTTTCATAAGATCCGTGTCACCAACTCTGAGAACCCACACTAAATAATTACGCGCAGATTTTCCAAGTGCTTCTTCTTGTTTCAAGACTCTGCCGGTATGCCAGTCGTACATATGTCCCACATCTTCTGAGTTTAGCAAACTCGCGATCACATCCACATGCGGACTTATGTAACCCATAATGAACATGGCCGTTAAGGTCATGACTCTTGTGGTTGCATCATCCACGAGAATGAGCTCATCGCACTTGTGCGCAACGTCCTCAAATGTGGGAACGCGTGCATCATAATTACGACCGATAATAGACTCTATACTGTTTAGGATTTCCGTTAATAGAGGACTAGGAAAGCGATTGACCTTGCTGGAAAAACACCAACATAATGCCGCTTCACGCCTCAACTCTTCAATGGTTTTCTCCATGACATACTCCTCTGTATTTGTTAAGGATACGATTTCTATTGACCAAATTTATTGGTTATTTACTATATATGGATAAAATCATAAAGTCAAAAGTAAAATCCACACAACAAAGATGTGTGGATTTTTTATGCGGGGAGTATGGAATGTTGTTGGGACGTTCTTATTAAAATAATCATGTTAATGCAATTTCGGATATATAAAATCATCTGATTCTATTCCTGTTAAAATTCCAAAATGATAGCTATTCCCCCATTTTAACTCCTGACTTATTAACTTCAAGTACTTTTTAAAATCATCTGATGTATTAAGACAAGAAATTGGCTTTTGATTGACAACACACAATAATATTTTTATATCGGAATCAATTGTGTCCAATTGTTTCTTTTTATTTTTAGCTTTTTTTTCATATTTACAAAGAAAGTCTTTACTAGAATTTATAAATACACCTAGTTGAACATCCTTTTCTCGTTCGTTAGACTCAGTTAAAGTAAATACTTCCACAACAGCATTTTTTTTATTATATTTTGCTTCAAAATCAGGATTAGGTTTCTTATCACATCTTCTTTTTAACGGTTTAATTTCAAAAAAACCGAATTTATCAAGCCAAAATATAGAGCGAAGCTCCGCTAAAAAAGATTCAACAGCTTCAATAGTTTTATCATTTTCTTTAAAGTCTAGAGCCAGAACTAAATCGCTTGGCGACATGTTGATTATATTTGAAGCACGCTGAATTCTTGATCGAATATCTTTTAAAATTTCCGGATTTTGCAATCTTAAATCACCTGTTTTATACAATACCCCCTCAATATACTTAATTACTGAATTTACTTTATCATTATCCATGAAAATTAATGTTATCAAAAAAAATTCACGTCCCCATCTCCCTTTGCACAAAAGTTCATAAAAACAGGTTTATTTTATAGCTGAGAATGTGGGACAATGTTGGAACTTTTTGTTTACAAATTCAATTCAATGATTTTAACTAATTACAGAAATACCCACTATATAAGGACTTAATCCATGTGGATATCTCCTCATGAATTTATCATAATTTTGTTGATATAAATCTGCGTCCTCATTTTTTTTCAACCATTTTTCTACTCCTTCTACAATATCATTGCAAAATATTTTTAGATCAATGTTCAACGCATTATTTATTACATTATTATGAAAAGTATTTGTTGTTTTTGACGGTTCTATAAAAATAACTCTATCGTATGTATTTTTCGGATGTTGTGAACTACCCTGGTGTAGCAATGAACATCGAAAATAGTAACAGTCATTTCCACTTACAAAGCCCGAATATTTTGGCGCAACATATTCATCAAACCATTTTATAAATTTTTTCTCACTAGCTCTCCCATCATTTGAATCCATAGCTCCACACAAATCAGGTAATGCCAGAACAGAGAATAGTGACAAATAATACAAATCTTCATCCAATCCTTTTTTTATTTGTTCTAATAATTCTTGCATAATCAATTATTAATTAAAAACTTATTTTTTCACATTTTTTTTAAAATCTTAATCAAAAAATGGATTGCTAGAACGATTTTCAACAATTAATTTACTGACAATCTGCATCACAGGCAATACCATCATCATCGCCATCACGCGCTGAACATCCACACACATTAAGCTGATATTGTGCTTCTGCACAGGAGCTCATGTTTGGACATGTTTTGCTACAATTGCAAGTATAGCTTGAGTTTTCCTTTTTTACCGGTACAGCTGGAGTGATCACAGTATTTGCTTCTTTTTTTGTCTCAGTAGTAATTGTACTAGCCGTTACTGAAACATCACACACACCATCTGCCCACAATCCTCTCTTTTGTTCTTTTGCTTCTTTTTCTGCATTTTTGTATAGATCTTGATATTTATATGGTGTTTTGTATGTGTATTCATTGGCATATCCCTCTTTGATCATGTATTCACCAAAATTCGTTCCATCCTCCAAAAATACAAAGCGCAACAGTCTGTTGTATTTATCAAGGTTTCCCTGCGTAGCATCTTCTTCAAGATAAACTTTTTTCCCTGATAATAATTCCTTTGCTTTTGTAGATGCTTCTTTGCCGAAACACTCAACAGGTTTTCGCGGATCCACTGTTTCTGGCGTATTGATCCCAATCATGCGAATCACTTCATCTTTTCCATCAATGTTAATTTTTATAGTGTCGCCATCCACCACATGTACAACATCATGCAAAGAACCTTTTTCCGAACCTTGTTCTTGTTCTGTATTTCTCTCTGTTACACCAACCGCAACTTTTTCCGCATTTTCATTGGATGTTGTCTTCGTGCGAAGTTGTTCTTGCAGATTTTCTATTTCAGCAGTCAATCGTGCTATTTCAACATCTTTTTGTGCAATGTCCACATTGGCGTGATCTGTTGAATCATCCAGTGAAACACTGTAGCCAATGATAGCAAGAACTGCAATAATAGAAGAAATAATCGCAGCTTTATTCGAAGATGTGTTTGGACTTTTATTCAACGCTTCTTGTCTAATTTTTTGTAAATATGCCTCTTCAGAGGAAGACAATTTTCTTCCATAACGCATCTTATGATCCCACATAACGTACCTATGAATATTTTTTTACAGTATACTCCTGTTAGACAAAATTACACAATTTTTGTTTAATAAACAGAAAACGACAGATGAGATCACCTGCCGTTTTGATTTCTGGATACTGCATTCAACATTTCGCCATAATAGATTGCTCGAATGAAATTACGATTTTTTCAAGCTTTTTCTGATATTCCTTTAACCTTTCAGTTATTGGTCTGGAATTTAGATTCGTATTTGCCCAAAAGTTGTTCATTTCAGGACAATCGGCAGAAGCAATCGCACCATTATGATGTTTTAACTTTACTGTCACTGCAGGAGTGTTTTTGGTTGGACCGATAGTTACCGTTCCATTAGCAAAATCAAACGCCATCGGGACACCTTCACCATCTGATAAATTTTCGAAATGATCTGAAATTGGAAACTGAACAAAAGCACTTCTTGTAAGACACCTCTCGTGATGACTTATGTTTCTTAGTCTCCTCATAAACTTGAAAAGTATCTCCCTTTCTCTCTCGACACATGTAGAATCATACCATTTTTTAAAATGCTCATCGCAACCTTTCTTATGCCTTTGCTCATTGAATAACTCTCTGACAGAAATCGCAGAGTTGAGATAAGCACTAAGATAAAAGTCCATTTCCATGCCATGAGATGAGAGTATTTTGGCGAGAAAAAATCTGCATTCCTCCATCTTTTTTCTTATATCAGTCTCCATGCACCCTCCACGTTGAATTGACTACATTAAAGAACTTACTTGAACAGAACAAACAATTATAAATGAAAAGACAACAAAAGTCAATGCATGATTGGACAAGCTTTGTTTTCAATATTTCTAAAAAAAATGTCTAACCAGGACAGTTCTCGACGTATGCCTAGTACTTAAAAAGTGTCTAGATCCACATTATGATAATCAATGAATTTTTGTTCCACGAGGTCATATTGTCCTTTGTATGGATTTGATGCGCTGTTTATATGTAACGGATCTTTTTGGAAAAGATACACTTGTCCGCGTGGTGGTCTGCCTGGATATGCCAGAAGGATCCACTGTTCTCGTCCATTCACAAAATCATTTTGCAACGTCAATTGTCGATTGAGCAAAAGATAGACAAAAGTGTGTTCTTCCAGATAGAAATTAATTTGTTGTGGTGTGAGTTCTTTGCCTTGTTCCTGTGCATCACGCGCTACTTGCTTTTGAAAATCTTCATCTGATTCATAAAAATCCTTGATCGCACGAAACGTGCTAAAGAAATCATTGTGTGAAAGATACATCTGAAACCACGAGTCAAAATGAAATGCCGAATCAATTTGAAATTTGCGGAAATTCTTTGCAACAAGTTTACGCACACCGCCCATGTGGCTGACAGCATTTTGTGCAAATCTATTTTTTGTTTCGTATGCTTCTTTTTCGAAATTCATATACAATCCCTCGGAATAAATAAAGTTTGCACCAACTTTGTTCACAACGATCTTATGGAGGAAATGTTCCAATGCATTGATGCATTCTTGCGGTGATTGCGCATTGGCTATTCTGCTCATTGATATAGGTAAGACAATGATACCCCAATCTTGCGGGAACTTATTGATGTCAAAGAATTTATTTTTTTCTGAGAAGCTCATAATAAGATGAAAATATTGATCTTAATGTTCAATTTATTTCTGTGGACCATACCGGGATCGAACCGGTCACCTCATCCATGCCATGGATGCACTCTACCAAATGAGCTAATGGCCCAAACCTTTTGACTATTGTATCACAAAATTAATAGGATTCAATATAATTCTTCATCGTCACTTCACGGCGCAGGTACACGCTCATCACAATCCCGCAGGCAATGAGCACGCTGAGAAGCGAACTTCCCCCGTAACTGATAAGCGGAAGCGGAATACCCGTCACCGGCATCACGCCGATATTCATGCCCACATTGATCGTAAAGTGGATGAAGAACAGTGCCATCACACCCACTACTACAAAATATCCGAACGCATCTCGCGCCTGTCCCGCGATGAAATAGAAACGGAAGAATAGCGTGAAAAAAAGACCAAATAATACAATTGTTCCCATGAAACCTACAGATTCCACAATTGTTGCAAAGATGAAATCTGTGTGTTTTTCCGGCAGGAAGTTGAGTTGTGATTGTGAACCATAACCAAATCCTTGGCCAAACATGCCCCCATTTCCCACTGTGATGATCGACTGCAGCACGTTATACCCCGTGCCTTGCGGATCAAGCTCGGGATGGATGAAGTTGATGATACGCGCCCGTTGATATGGTGCAAAAACTTGCCATGCAATAAATGAAAGGACACACCCCAAAACAACAAATGAGAGAAGAAATCTTTTTTTGATCCCCGACACGAAGATCATCCAAAACCAAATGCCATACAAGACGATTGCTGAACCAAAATCCGGCTGGAGCAAAACAAAAACTGCCATGATGCTTGTGAGAATGAACGATGCAATGATCGTTGTGATCTCACCTAATTCTCCGCGTTTTTTTGAGATAAAGTGTGCCAAAAATATGATCATGAAGATCTTGATGATCTCAACAGGTTGGATGTATGTAAATCCCAAATTCAACCAGCCTGATGTGCCACGCAATGTTGTCCCAAAAAGCACAGTGATGATGAGCAGTGCGATCGATACAAAATACAAAAATGTGCTGTATGAACGCAAAATACTATAATCGATCACACCAAATAAAATAAAAACCACGAAGCCTACACCGACATATGTGAGATGTTTTACAAAGATCGTATTGTCACTGCCTTCTCCATAGGAAAAAACACTCCACAAAGCAATTGTGCCAAATGCCAAGAGAAGGACCACAGTAAAAAAATAGATGAGGTCGAAAGAAAAGATTTTCCGAAGCATAGAAAAACAACGTGATAATTAACGCGCAGATGTTCCTTATTCCGATACGGGAATAAATTTCTTCATGAAGTTGAGCGAGTCAAAAACATTTGCCTCTGCTTGCATACTGGATGCTGCAATTGTTCCCGGAAATTTGTGCGGCCACGTGAGTCGAAATTCTCGTTTTGAATCTGCATCCAATGTTTTTTGGACCGTTTTGTTCGCTGCGATCGGCACACCTCGCTCATCCAAGAGAATAACATTGATTACCACATCGTGAAAGTCATACGCACTTTCATTGGACACGAGCCCAAATGCCTCTGCATAATCCGTTGTATTTTCCACCAACCCAAAACGTTGATTGCGCACGATGATCTGCGGACTGTCAAAGTTCGTAAATTTCACCCAATCCACTTTATCTATGGTCACATTCACGTTTGACGCTGTTTGTGTTGCCTCCATACCGATCTCTACGATGTACTTGTTCTCATTTGGCAAAATAAATGTCATACCGGTGCGTTTTGCCAAAATGTTCTTACTTGCATCGAGAACTTCGATCGTATAATATACTTTTTCTCCACCAAAAAGCGCGTTGGGATTATGTACTTCTGCGACGATGTCATATTTATTTTCTCCGCCAAAAAGTACCTGCGCATCTTTGATCACAAGATCTTTGCCTATAACTTCTTCAGGACATGCACCGCAGACACCACCACAATCAACTTGCTCTTCATTCTGATTTTTCTTTTCGTCAAAACATGTAGGGTCCGGCTTAAAAATCATGAAAATGCCGCCGATGAACATGAGAAAAAGAATGATGTATATCGCAATGATAATGTTTCGTTTAAAAAATCGGTTCATAGATAGAATCTTTATACTAATATATTAATATTATACCGCACAGGGCCAATAAAACAAAAAAACCGCTCACGAGGAGCGGTTTTATGATCTTAGAATGATACTTTGACATCGTTGCTATATGCGCCACATTTACCACCTTTGTATATGCATACGCGAAAGTGATATGTTTTTCCTTTGGAAAATCCTTCCCATGTATATTTACGTGCATCACTATCGGAAATATATTGATAATCATCACCGGGATACACGGGATTGGATTCTTTTGATTTGACGATCTTGAACCCCAATGGTGCTCCGCCTCCGGAAATCTCCCACGTCAATTTTACATTACCATCATCATCTTTTGCCGAAAGTGAAACAGACGATGCGTATTCATCATCATCTTCATCTTTCGTATCCGGCGTATCGACATACACATCATTACTGTATAATAGACACTTTCCGGAACCGTCATACACACAGACGCGAAAATGATACTTTTTCCCCGTATCAATTTTCCACTTATAGTCTCGCACGGAAGGATCCGTAAGATATTGATAATCATCGCCAGGATATACAGGATTTGCCTCTTCTGATTTGATAAGTTTGAAACCATGTGTTGCCGAAACGTTTTTTACATCCCACTGTAAACGTACGCCACTGCTGGATTTTTCTCCACTGAGAGAAATTGAACCTCCGGATACCGTCACGTCATCAGTTTTTTTATCATCTCCTTCTTTTGGATATTTTTTCTCTTCCACTTTTTGTTCCGGCTGATCTTTCTTTGTGCTCCACACAACAAAGTCATCTGTAAGATCCGCATCCGCGATCACAGTCTTTTCCACACGATCATTTACAACCTTGGCTTTATTTCCTTCTTCCACGCGATCAATTGCTGTACCTGCGTTATTTTGAACTTCCACAGAACTTTCGATCACAAGTACCGATGTATCACTGTCATTTTCCGTGACGCCAAATTCCGTACCAAGAGCCTTGATCGCATATTTGTCCGTTTGCACAATATAGTTTCTTTGCTCATTTTTTGCAACACTGTTAAAAACTTCTCCACCCTCGATAGTAATTTTTACATCCTGTATATTTTCCGCAAAAATAATATGTGTATTTTCATTCAAACGCACGATGCTTCCGTCTTCAAATGTTACAATTGCACGAGATCTCGCAAGCGTCCGCAATTCATTGTTCTTTGAAAAAAGTCCGCTTTTTGTGGCAGAAAACCATCCGGAAGAAGCATTTTCTCGCACTTCAACCGTACCTTCGATATAATCAACCTGTCCATCAATTGTGTTTTTGACAGGCTCTTCGGCAATTGTTGAAATGACCTGCGTATCTGCATTTTTTGCCACATATCGTAGCGTATAAAAACGTCCGGCAAAAAAAGCCAATGTAAAAAGAAGGATACTCACGATCATAAAGATCAAAAACATTTTTCGTCCTCTTCTTTCATAAAAATCAAGCATATAAAAAAATATTTATGGATGAATTATTTTTGTGAAGCGATCAGTGCGTTTCGAATTGCGCAATTAATACCACGCAGATACATCGGTTGTCGATCCGTCTTATAAAAGTCGACCGATTCCTCAAAAGTTTTACGACGCGTATGCGCATAAAAGATGCCCAATGGCAATCGGTCAGTTTCTGTTGCATGACGAAATGCTTCTGTGCGATCCGTAACATCACGATCTTCTTCCATATAATAGGTGTGGTCCTTGAACCATTGATACGTATTGATCTTATTAAAGACCACGCATGGCTGAAAAATATCCACAAGAGAAAATCCTTTATGATCGATCGCCTGTGAAATGATCTTTTGTGCCACCAATGGATCACCCGCATTTGCCCGTGCTACAAACGGCGCATCAAGAGAAATGGCCAACGCGATCGGATTGATGGGAGAATCAATGACGCCATACGGTTGCGTCGGCGTGACCGTTCCCTCAGCTGTTGTTGGAGATGCCTGACCCTTTGTGAGACCGTAGATCATATTATTGTGCACGATCACCGTGATATTCGGATTGCGGCGAATAGCATGGATCAGATGATTTCCCCCTTCTCCATACACATCCCCGTCACCACTGGTTACGATCACTGTTTGTGAGGGATTCGCAATTTTTACACCTGTTGCCACCGGCAAGGCACGTCCATGTAAACCATTAAAATAATTGCATTCGATGTACTGAGGCAACTTCGCCGCTTGTCCGATACCGGACACAAGAGTCACATCTTGCGGTGCCAGATCTTTTTCCTGTAAAACATTTTTTATTGTTTGCAAAATAGGAAAATTGCCACATCCCGGACACCACTGACAATCAACGGATGCTGGGACTGTAAAATTTTTTTTGATATGTGCCGATCCAATCATATGCTTAGGTCAAATTTTATAAAGTTCAAAAGTTTATAAAGAAAGAGTTCTACTTGATCTGTACAATGAGCTCCTCCACACTAAACGGCTCACCATTCCATTTGAGAATGTTCTTATCCGCAGTTACATCACATTCTTTTTTCAAAAGATTGGCGAACTGTCCCGTTGCATTATTTTCCACAACGATGACCTTTCCCGCCTTTGCAAATATTTTTTTGATCTTCTTTTTGTCCAAAGGAAACAATTGTGTAAAATGTACGACGGCGTATTCCTTATCACACAAATTTTCCACCGCTTCCAAGACCGTGTTACGCGTTGATCCCCAACATACGACAAGGTTTTTTGCGGACTTCTTACCACTAACCTCCGGCATGATCATACAAGATTCCAACAACTCACGTCTTTTGAACAAGCGTTTATCCATCATGCGCATGCGCAAACCGCGTGTATCCTCGGTGATACGTCCATCTTCATCGTGTTCGTCACTGTCCACACGAACCAAACCATCTCCAAATCCGGGTACACCTCGATCACTTATGCCATTTTCTGAAAGTGCATACCTTTTATAATCACGTGATGTTTCCACAATATGTTTTGCATTATTCTGTTCCACAAAATCATTCTTTTCCACTTTATGCAACGCATCTACAAAGTATTGATCCGTAAGCACAAATGTCGGGATTTGGTATTTATCGGCAACATCAAGTGCATGCGCTGTAAGAGCATATGCTTGTAATGGTGTGCCGGGAGCAAAGATCGCTCGCATGAATTCTCCATGTCCTGCATACAAAACGAGATCCAGATCCTCCTGTGCCGTACGCGTTGGCAAACCGGTTGATGGGCCAGGCCTCTGTCCAATGTGAAATGTGATCGGTGTCTCGATCATGCCAGCCAAAGAAACCGACTCGCACATGAGGTCAAATCCGCCACCAGAGGTTGTCACAATGCTTCGTGCACCAGCGTATGATGCACCAAGCGCCATGTTGACCGCTTCGATCTCATCCGTTGCCTGTTCTACCACCATGCGACACTCTTTGCTATGCTGCGCCAAAAATGTCAAAAGACCTGTGCCTGGAGACATGGGGTATGATGCGCAAAAATCCACACCAGCAGCGAGCGCACCAAATCCCACCGCATCAATGCCAGACATAAAGAGATCGTCCTTGACCGCTTCTTTTGCTTTAATTGCAACATGTACATCATGTGAAAAAGCAAAGTGCGTACCCATTTTAAAACCTCGCGACAATGCTTCTTGATTTTTTGCGATCACCTCTTTTCCCTTCTTTACAAAGAAATTCCGTAAAAATTCTCGCGCGTGTTTTTCATCCGCACCAATAAGACCCAAGATCGCACCAGCAGAAACGGTGTTTGCATATACGATACCTCCAATTGATTGCGCGATACTCGCAAAATTCACCTCCATCACGCAATCTTCACAAAATGCATCATCACGAAAACCCAAAAACATCGTATTTTCTGTAAAACGATGTTTATAAAAAGCAAATGATCGTGCGTCGAGCGAAACAAAAAGATCGATCGTTGAACGAAATGCATCCCTTTTTTCATTGGAGATGCGAATGGTTGTAGAATTTATACCCCCACGCACACGCGACATGTACTCCGCAGTCGCAAACACATGAAAGCCCTGCAATTTCAGAACATGCGCCAGTAAATGTGCAACACTTTGAATGCCCTGTCCCGCTTGACCGGCGATAACGATTGAAAGATCATCTACAATATGATGTGCCATAAAGTTTTCTTGATTTTTATTTTTGTACGATCAACTTTTCTTTGCTCCATTATACCACATAATAAAAAAACGACCGCGCGAAGCGATCGTTTTCCATTATTCTGCCAATTCTTTTTTTACTTCCTCAAATTCATTCTCAATTTCTTGTAAACGCTTCTTTGATTCCTTGATCAGTTTTGCCCCGATCTTTACTTTTTCGATACCTTTTTCCACATCAACTTCTTCTTGTGATTCAAACCACGAAACAATTTCCTCAATTTCTTTCAAATTCTTGGTTAAATTACTTTTTGCTTGTGCCATATTATTTTGATTAACATTTTATAATTTCATATAAGATCCATTTGATTACTTTTATTTTGTCATTCCGGACTTGATCCGGAATCCAGAGAAATACTGGAAAAAATCAGTATGCTAAATTTGTTAACTTAATGCTGCGTTCTACTTCTCGTTCACTATGGTGTGAATAGATCCATCACTCACTTGTATATCGATACGTTCTCCCACAGTCACATCGCCACAATTTCTTACAATTTTTCCATATGCGTCTCGCGCAATGCTATATCCCAGAGAAAGTTGTCGTTGCGGATCATAATGCGAGATCGTTTTATGAAAAAATCGTAGGCGCTCCACATTATATGACATGCCTCGACGCAATACATTTACAACGTGCGAGATCGATAAGGTTTTATGTGAATCTGCAATTCTACGTTCATATGCTTGGATCATGCTTTTTTGCGATGTGCGCAAAAAAACTTTATATCTATCAATATCCTGTGTCACATTCTGCGCTGAAACAATAAATCTGTGAAACAGTATATGTGCAGACGAGACAATGTGTTCGAGAGCATTGGTAATATTTCGCTCTTTTACATCAATGTACTCTTGCATCTGTCGCAATGCTCGTTCAAAAAAATGTGTGAGCATCTGCTCTTTACTGCGCACAAGCTCTCCGCACTGATCCCAACTCTCACGCACGGCACGCGCTGCAGCAGTCGGTGTGCTTACACCACGATCAGCAACCAGCGTCGTCAATGTTTCATCCTGCTCATGTCCTACTCCAGCAATGACCGGGACGGGAAATTGAGCAATCATACGAACAATGTTCTCATTGTTGAATGCTTGCAAGCTTTCCAAACTTCCACCACCGCGCACAATGACCAATACATCCAGATTCTTTTTTGCCATTGTTGCAAGTGCTTCCATCAGATCATCAACCGCTTGTGCACCTTCAACGCGCGACTGATGAAAGATGATCTTATATCCATATTGTCCGACATTTGTCGTAAAATCACCAATCGCAGCACCTGTGCGTGATGTGATGAGTCCGATTCGCTCCGGCAGTTGTGGCAGCACACGCTTCTTTTCCGGCGCAAACAATCCTTCATTTTCGAACTTTTTTTTGAGATCGTCATATGCTTTTTTTAGTGCGCCCTCACCATAAAGTTCCACCATTGTACCCACAAAACCAAATCCGTACTGTTTATGATAATTTGGATATCCGGTGATCACAATCTCCATTCCATCGGAGATCTGCACACCGGAAAGACCGTATCGATCACGAAAGATCATGCATCGCATGACACTGAATCGGTCTTTGATCTCAAAGTACACATGTCCACTTGCATTCTGTTTAAATCCCACAACTTCGCCCTGTATGCGCACACTGCGAAAATTGGTACGCAACATCGTATCCATCATGGTCACAAAATCTGTCACGCTCACTACTGCATCTTGATCATCGATCACTTCACCCGTTTCTTGGTCGTAATGCATTGATTGACTCGCCGGGATGCTACTATGTGCAGCTAGATCATTTACCGTTTGTGCTTCTGAAAAGAGATCTCCACCCACCCCCTCTGTCGTTGATATTTCATCTTTATTTATACTGTTACCGCGCACAAAACCCAGGATGATCTCGCCATATTTACGCGCTTTTGCCGGACCAATACCTTTGATGTGCAATAGATCCAAGCTTGTTTTCGGTTGCAAGCGCACAATTTCCTTGATCGTATTGAATTGTAAGACCATGTATGGCTCCAGATGCTCTTTGCGAGCCTGTTCCTGTTGCCACATGATCAATTGTTGCATGAGTGTCATATGTTCTCTATCGTACACAAAAGATCTAAATTTTACCACTTTTTCCTACATAAAGAAAAGGATTGCCGCCGCAATAATCAAACATATGATAAAGATGATCGAAAACCATCCAAAAACTCTCACCCACCACGGATTGATCTCTACACCCATAATACGCCGATCATCTCCAACGATCATGATGGCAATAAGCAACGGCAGTGCGATCACCCCATTGATAAATGCCGAGTAATATAAAGCCGTGATCGGATTTATATGTAAAAAATTCAACGCAAGTCCAAAAATAACAGATAGAATAATGATCATATAAAAACCTTTCGCACGAGAAAATTTTTCTTCCAATCCCTCTCGCCATTTCATAATTTCCGCAAATGCATAAGCACCAGATCCTGCGAGAATAGGCACTGCAAGCATACCTGTACAAATGATCCCAAAAGAAAACAAGAAAAAAGCGTGATCCCCTGCCAAAGGTCGCAAAGCCAAAGCTGCCTGCTGCGCAGAATCGATCTTATTGATCCCATTTTGATGTAACACACTGGCAGTTGTAACAATGATAAAGAAAAAAACAATATTTGCGAGAAGCATGCCCGCACTCACATCTGTACGCATGCGCCTGATGCGAAATTTTAATCTTTCAGTCCCTTTCTGTTTTAATTTATGCAATTCCTTTATTCTGATACGATTTTCCTCCACCTCCTCAGATGCTTGCCAAAAAAATAGGTATGGCGTAATACTTGTACCAAAAACCGCGATCATCGCAAAAATATATGCTTCACTAAATACAAGTTGTGGCATAATCGCAAAATGAAAGATCTCTCTCCAACTTGGATGAATAATAAAACCTGTAACGATGTATGCCAAAACGGAAATACACAACCACTTCAAAATACGCACATAGATATGATATCCAATAAAAACCTCACATGCGATCGATAAAATTGCAAAGAAGATCGCAGCAACATAGAAATTGACGGATACAAGCATCTGCAATGACGCCGCCATAGCACCAAGGTCCGCACCGATGTTCACAATATTTGCCACAATCAGTAATGAGACAATTATGATCACGATCTTTTTTTTATAATGACGTTGCAAAACTCCTGCAAGACCATGATTTGTTACTATACCGATACGTGCGCATACCTCCTGAATTGCCATCATCATTGGCAAAAGCCAAATAGCCATCCATAAAATGCTCAATCCAAACATTGCACCCACAGCTGAGTATGTGCCTATGCCCGATGGATCGTCATCAGACGCCCCTGTGACCAATCCGGGCCCAAGAGTGCGCAAAAATAAGCGAAATTTCACGCGCGGATTTTTTACTAATTCTGCAACACGAATAACCTCAGTTTCAGCAACTTGCACCGTACCGTCAATTGTCTTTATTGCACGCACTTCACCCCACACGATCAATTTACGTGCAACCACAAGCGGAATGCCAGCTCTCCGTCGAAACTCTGATATGGAAAAAAATTTTTCTTCACCTACTCCATTTTGTATTGATTCCATATTTGTATGTCAAAAATGATATATGTATTAATTATAATTACACAGAAAATTGCTTTTGGTAAGAATAATCAACAATTTTACCTTTCATAAGATCAACAACTTTATTTTTTCATATATGACACATGATCAAAAATCTCATTATCAACAACATGAGATAATTTTTGGTGATCTTCTGTGCTACCAAGTGCCCACGTCAGCAATGGTGTATTTTTTTTGGATGCTCTTTTTACGATCCAACAGTGCGGCAACATCGACGCTCGACAAACAAAAAAATCCGGATCATGCCAACTCACAAACCATAAAATATACATTACGATCTTTCGCACAGAACCGAAAAACGTGCCGTGATTCTTATAATCGGAAAAATTTTGTCCGCACAATATTTGTGGAAAAAGCCTTTTTGCCTCTTTCACCAAAAAAGGGTCAAACGATGACAATGCGTATATCCCCTTGTATGTTCCTAGTACACGCTGCAATTCTTTTACAAAGATCTTCCGCTCATGTTCCTTGTTTTTCATTTCGATCACGATCGACACACGACCATTGATCATGTGCAAGACATCACAAAGTGATGGGATGTGCTCTTGTGAGGACTTAAGAGTGCATGTGGCGATTTCTTTCATCACGCTCTTTGCAACACATTTATTTTCACCACACATACGTTGCATGGTCCAATCATGGAAGACGACAAATTGTTTATCAGCAGTCATCTGCACATCCAATTCAATGGGATAATTCGCATCCACAGCACTCTTGAATGCCTTCAAGGAATTTTCTGGCACATCTTGATCCCACAATCCGCGGTGCACGATCGGCTCTTGTTGTATCCACTGCACATTTTTCATAATAATCCACCATAAGCATCCCCCAAAACACTTATCGCCCATGGGATCACAAAGATCAATCCGATAAGAGGTAAGACAAAAGTGACAATTGTAATGATCAGCGTTGCCAAAAAGATCTTCCGCGCACTTTCTACGCTCTTATAGATTGCATTGATCTTTTTCTCCTGCTCTTCCAATTTTTGTAATATTTTTTCTTCCATTTTTTTTAATAACTATCTTATATATTTTTTTTACAAATATCATTCAACACACATGTATCACATTTCGGTACACGCCCGCAGATCGCACGACCGTGCGTGATCAAATATTCATTCCATTCCACATAATGCCTTGCTACAACAATTTTGCTCATTTCCTCACTCATTTTTTCCGGTGTTTTTGCACTGCTTAGTCCGATGCGTTTACACAAACGAAACACATGCGTATCTACCGCCAAACCAACATTTTTTCCATATGCTTTCGACAATACGAGGTACGCTGTTTTAATCGATACGCCGCGCAATGTAAGTAGTTCTTCCAGAGTATGCGGAACTTCCCCATTAAAATTTTTTTCTATGATCTTTCCGCTCTCTTTAAGCGCTTTTGCCTTTGTGTGATAAAAACCTGTAGAATAAATTTCCTTTTCCAAAGTTGTAATACGCGCCTTTGCATAATCTGCCGACGTTGTATACTTTTGAAACAATTTTTTGGTCACCATATTCACACGCACATCTGTACATTGTGCAGAAAGAATTGTCCCAACCAGCAATTCCAAGGGCGTGGACCATTCCACAAACGGGCCTGTTTTTTGATACGTTCTTTTGAGACGTTTCAAAACTTCTTGTGCAATTTTTTTCTTTTCCATGTTGCCATTGTGGCACATCTACCCTAGAAAATCAAAATATCATTCAACAAAAGGAAATTCATCCAAAAGTTCTCCAGAATAATAAAATTCATACGCGAGAGAACCAAAACTATATTGTGTGCTTCCCACAGTAATTGCACTTCCCCCAACTTTTGGATGTGGATTTGGATGTGATTGCGGAAAACCGACGTTAAAGAGCGTGCCCACGATCTCCGGACGATATTGAATATCATATCCGGCATTTTGCCACTGATGGATCATCTGTTTAAGATATAGTGCGCCGTACAAATATGAAAAATAGTGATTATCATCATCAGTTAGTCGCACATACCGCTCTGTAGCCGGGTCATTTGTTGTAAAATCAAGAGCGTGTTCAAATTGCTGCCCTAGATAGTAAGGAGACGTTGGATCTTTGAGATGCTTTTCTGTGTTAATTGCCGTTTCTTCTTTGATACCCATTACGCCCAAAGAAATTTTTGTTGCATTCCCCAATATTTTAAGTGGTTCAAAATATTGTTTGTATAATGCACGTTGTGAATGAAATAATCGCACTTGTTCTACAATTGCACTTGCCACAATGAGTCGCGGTTCAATTTGTGCCTCTTGTGCTGCGCGTTCGATGTGCACACGATCCTTAACGATCGCCGCCTTGATCGTTTGCCATTCCTCATCATTCATCCATGGAAAAATATTCATGGCATTATCAACATTTACCATTTTTTCAATATCTTCCAGAACATATGTTTTTTCATGTGTGTCACGACACTGCTGTAACGCATTTTGTTTTTCTGCATCCAAACGCAACTCACACGCAAAAATCATTTTATCGATAATCACATCGTTATATCCTTTTTGATATGCTGTCAAAATATGTGATGCATTTTTTGGCGCGATGCCACCAAGCATATTTATACGACAAAGATTTTTTAATTTTTGATCATGTATAGTTGAAAGATTTTGAATATGCAAGGCAATCTCTTCGGGTGTTTTTTGTTTTATATCTTTATCTGCAGATATGTTTATATCATCTTTGATTATGTTGATATCTTTTGCCTTATCCTCAAAAGCCTGTGTGTGAACATCAATTTCTCCAGGAACATCTGTGACATGATATTTGATCGCAAAGAACATTCCCACAAAAGCCACGCCAACTACAGCAAAGCTGTATAATAAAAAATAATAGATCCCTATAAATATCTTTTTCATTTTTATTTTACATTCATCATTACGTTATTATTGTGCCACACCCCTTATGAGTTGACAAAATCCTATGCATGTAAACATCGTTTCATATCTTCAATATCATTTCTTCCAAACACATCCTTAGATTATGAACTTAAAGTCACCCCTCAAAGATCAACGATCTGAATAAAGATCTGTATGATAAAGCCAATCATCACACCGATGATTATCCATGTAACCCATGAAGGTATTTTCGTTTCTCCATTTATGAAATGAGAGAAAATATAAACAATCAGACATAGAACAATCGCGAATCCCAGAACAATATTATTCGTATACACACCAAACTGATCCGTATATATCATTTTGCCCAATGAATATATTCCTGAAACAAAAACAATGGACAAAATAACCCAAGCACGAATTTTCAAGAACGTATCCATACTACACAAAAAATTACCATGTTAATCACCAACTACCACCGCCACCGCCACCAAAGCCACCGCCAGATCCGCCACCGCTGAAACCGGACCCTCCAGAACCTGCTGAGGATGGCGTCGAAACCATAGTTGCATTATTTGCACTGCTAAAGTCATGCATGCTATGTGCAAAAATTACCGGTGAAAAAGATGTGCCCCCGCCATCGTACCAATCTGGTGCGGACTTTGTGATATCTTCAAATTGTTTTGCCCATTGCTCTTCCACACCCAGCGCCATCGCGTATGGCAATAATTTTTCAAATTGTGCAGGATTTTTTTCAGGTGCATTATGAAAATTGATCCGATCTTTTTCCGCTGTTTCCATATACATTTTCAAGCCAAGCACTTCTTCACGCACGATCGCACCTTTTTGTGTACGTTGCGGCATGAAATATCCAAATCCCATAAATACCATCCCAGATAAAAATGCAGCAACACCATACATCAATCCCGTCATTCCACCAAGAAAAAAGGCTGCAAAGATGATCGCTGTCCCACCCACAAAGTATGTCGTACGAACAGCGGTCGGATTCTTCATATAAATCCCTTTTTGTACGATTGATTTTTCTACACCATCTTTGATCTTTTCAAGATCTTTGTAAAATTTATCTTTGAGTTGTGACATTTTTTTCTCTTGCGCATATGACGGACCAAAGATACCGTCAAATAAGGTGCGTTCGTGACCGACTAGCGAAGATGCATCTTTTTCTGTTCGCACAAATGTATAATCAGTATCTGTGAAAGAGAAAATCCTTTTTTTATCAACTCTTTTGATCTTTATATATCCATTTACTGCTAATTGAATTATGGCTGCGGAAACATCTTTTGGAGTGACCCGTTCATCTGCGACCATGCCAACTTCTGCCGCAGTCAGGTTTTCCGGCGCATCATAATATGGTACGATCACACCTTTGCCCTCTGGATCGCGTCCTTTGATATACCACTGACGCAATACCCAAAAGAACACACCAACCGGTACAAGCAATATTCCATTATCCATAATGTATTGCAAGAGAACTTGCCATATCGTCGGTTTATACACAGTGCCTACAGGCATGCCAATGACAGCTGTCATGCCAGTTCCTGACACAATACCCTCATGAATAAATGTCACATCTTGATCCGTGACATCAGTTGTGACATAACATGCCGATGTTGACCCGTATGCTCCAGAAAAACACATTGTTTTTGTAATAAAAGGTGCATGCACTGTCACGCGCGCTGTACGAATGGGCACCTCCCACTGATCTCCTGTCACATTCCAATAAAATTCATCATGATCATCGAAATAATTGAGCGCACCCATAACCGTATAACTGATCACATATTTTTTTTCTCCCGTCACATATTTATCTGCGTCACCGATCTTAATGCGCAGATCATTTCCTTCACGTGACACATCCGATGTATATTTTACTCCCGTTTGATCTGTTACAGAAATATCATCAATCTTTATTTTACGATTATCTCCTGTTGCATTTGTGTATTTCACGGGAATATCACGATAGATTCCATGTTTTTGCACTGTCCCAAAATCATAATCAATCGTTTCGATCACATCCACAGAAGCATCCTCATTGATCGTTGCGACTACATCAAAGTTTAAAATTTCTTCTGCACGCACATCAAAAAACGGCATTAGGAAGAGAATAAGGAGAAACAATAATATTTTTTTCATAATAATATAAATGAGAAAATGCATTACCATTATACCATCATTCCCTACACACAAAATAACGCCCCGGTATTCTTGCAAAATACCGGGGCTTTTTGATCAGATGTGACACTACGTTGCCATTCCGATGATCTTTTCGATTGTTGTAAAGACCTCACCTGACTCATTCTGAATGACTGCAGAAAAGAAGAACATCCCTTTCTTCTGTTTGTATAAATTTACCGTAATGACCAATAAATCACCAGGCACAATTGCCTTTTTAAATCGAATACCGTCAATGCTTACAACTACCGGAATACTTTTCAGATCGTTTGATACTTTTTTTGCCAAAACCGCAGCAACCAAGTTGGCACATTCAATCTGGCAATGTCCCGGAAAGATCGGCTTGCTGGGAAAATGTCCTACGATCCAGAGCTCATTAACAAAAATAGTTTTTATCCCGACCATTTCATTCGGACGATCCGTATTATAGGAGATACGATCAAGCATTTGTGCTGGTCCCGTGTGTGGGATCATTTCGGCAATATTTTCTCGTTCAAGAAAAAATGATTTTTTATCTTCTTCCATTATCACTCCCTCCACGCTATATGATTGATGTTCTTTTGGTAAATGAATTAAGGTACTAAACATGGTATTGTACTCCATATTTCAATCTATCGCAAGTATCGATCTTTGTCGCGGATCTTTTTGTGGAAAGAAATGGCAAACCGATGTGCCTCTTCGCGAATACTCTCCAATAATTCTTTATTGGTGATAATTTCATGATTAACCGGGAAGAACGCACTTTTATATATATCAATTTTTTTACGTGTTGGCCCTTTGGCAACTGCAATGACCGGAATATTAATATCAAGTTTTTGCCACAGATCATCGGCCATATTGATGTGTCCTTTACCTCCATCCAAGACAATGAGCTGCGGTATGCCCCAGTCATCCAAATGATTGAACCGTCGTGCTAGCACCTCGCGCATAGCGCCTACATCATTTATCCCACTTATAGACTGTATTTTAAATTTACGATACTGACTTTTTTGTGCCACACCATTGATAAAAACTACCATCGAAGCAACCATGGCATCGCCACCAATATGCGAAATATCATATGCTTCTACACGTATTTCATATGCACTAAACTTGGTAAAACTAATATCTTTTTTCATGAGTGCAATATCGTTGATATGCGTAAGTGCAAAGATCTGTTTTTTGACTTTATCTGCTTCTTCAAATTTTTCTTTTTTTGCAAGCATTGACATTTGTTTCTCCAACTTCACAAGAAGTGCTTTTTTGTGCCCGGAGAGAAACAATGAAATATTGCGCATATTGCGCTTATAATTCTCTTCTGAGATCGCACCATCATATGGTCCCGGACAAAGTCCCATCTGATAATGTAAACAACCTTTTTCACTTTGCTCACTTCGATCATGAAATGGAAAAATGCGACGAATGATCTTCAGCGCGATTTTCATTTGATCGCGCGATGTATATGGACCGAAGACTTTGCCTTTTTTATATATTACATCTTGAAATTGTTCCTTATCAAAATCTGTTTTTCGCAAGATCACAACGCGCGGAAATTGCTCTTTGGTGATCACGAAAAACGAATAACTTTTATCATCCTTGCCGTCAATATTATATTTTGGTTTATGTGTACGAATCAATTCCGCCTCAAGAATCAAAGCTTCGAGCACACTGTCAGTTTGGATTGTCTCAATATTCACGGATTGTTTAACAAGTCGCTCAATACGCTCACCACGTGTATCATGTCCGGAAAAATATTGTCGCACGCGATCACGAAGTGATGTCGCTTTGCCTATGTACAGAATTTCATTTTTTGCACCACGAAAAAGATATACGCCAGGCATCTTTGGTAATTCTTGTAATTTTAATTCATCTGCGATCATGTATGTGTCCGTTATTGTTGAGCAATGTTCCTGCGTAGCTGATCCATACGCAACCGGTCCATAATCGCCTCTCCATAATATTGTTGATATGCACCAAACTTCTCAATTGACACATTTACATCATCCAATACCACACGTTCGATCTTGATGTATGCTGGTCGCACAACATGACCATCAACTGTAACCAGTTTTTGCACATCACCTTCCAAAGTGATCGTGTGCCCACCATCTTGCATCATACATATCACATGACCATCTGCATCACAGCTCACCTCTTTGATACAATCGATCTTAAGTGCTTCCGCATGCATGAGATCCTGATTTGTGGTCATATGATCTTCTTGTGGAACAATTGTGTGACGGATCTTTTCAATTATGTTTTTTTGTGTTTTGCGCTCTTGATTGAGATTTTCTGCATGATACTTTTTTATTTCTTCGTAAAAGCGTGCGTCTCTGCGCACAAAACCCTTTTTATCGGGAGTTTCCGCAAAAAGGCGTCGTTGATTCTCTGGCAGATCGTCAAAACTTTGGTATTGTGGCTCACGCGGATCAAACAATGCATCTTCCTTCATAATACGATTTTTGATATTACACTCCCATCATACCAATGTTGTAAAACGACGCAAATCCTTTTACTTTGCCAGATCCAATTCCTCAGTGATACCAAGTTGATCTACAAATGACTGCACATGACTCACCACAATCATTGCGCCTTCAAATTGCTTTAAGGCCTGTGCGATCACAGGGATATGACGAAAATTGATGTGATTTGTCGGCTCATCAAGTATGAGGAGACCCGGTTCGAGAAGCACGAGTTGGGCAAAGGCAACCAAACCTTTCTGACCTTCGGACAAACTGCCAATTTTCGCCTCCAAAACATTTTTCCCCAGAAGAAATCCGCTTGCAACTGCGCGCAATTTTTCTTCTTCTTTAACTTGCATCACATTGAGCAGTGCATCATAAACCGTATCCTCAAAGTTCAGTGTTGAAAAATCTTGACGATAATACCCCACACGCACACTTTCCAATATTTTTGCGCCCTCTGTATGATTTGATGCAAGACGCTCCAATAATGTTGTCTTACCAATACCGTTTGGACCTTTTAAGAGCAAGTGTTCTCTTTTCTTGAGAGTGATATTCACCTTTTTTTCAAAAGGTTCATGATCTTTCATGATCGTTACGGATGCGATCGTGATCACCTCTCCTACGAAATCCTTTTGTGCAGGGATCACAAATTTGCGAATTGTCTTATCCTCTTTGCGGACATCTACCTTTGATGCTTCCATTTCTGCAATTTCATCGCGCATTTTTTTTGCCACCAGACGCATCTTTCCTCCTTTATTGGCAAAATAGTTCATCTTTTCCTTGTTATCACGAATCTGTTTTTCAAATTGTGCGTTCTTGCGAATTTCTTTTTCGATCTGAGCCTTGATCTCTTCTACTACAATATAATAATCGCCCACATACTGATCGATCTTGTGTGTGAATACATCCAAGTAAAGAACACCATCGGTGAACATGTTGAGAAAATCCGCATCATGCGAGATCACAACACAGGTTTTTTCATACATCATGAGAAATGTGAGCAAGTGTCCCACACCGGCATCATCCAAATTATTTGTCGGTTCATCAAGGAGTAATACATCAGGATCTTGGATCAGTGCGGAAGCCAACAAAAGACGCGCTTGTTGTCCACCAGAAAAAGCAGAAATGGGTTTATCCATTGGCAATGTCAGATTTACTGCATTCATCACCTCTTTCATATGACGATCCAACTCATAATCTTCACCTTTAAAATACACTGCAAAAAAATCTCGTATAGTTAGTGTTAATTGCTCCCGCGGAATGACCTGTTGCGCGCACGCGATCGTTTGTCCCTCACCGATATAAATATGTCCCGACACAGGCTTGTTTGTGCCCATGATGAGATTGAAAAGCGATGTTTTACCAGCGCCATTTTGTCCCATGAGAGCCACTTTTTTGCCTTTGCGCAAAGCAAAAGAAGCCTCATCAAGGATCACCTTGCCATTATCATAAGCAAAACTCACATCACTGAAACGGATTGCCACTTCTTCTTGTGCCATAAACCTTTTTCTGATAGAACTTACGCGTTTGGATGCAGTTCAAGGAAAGCGCGAGCATCGGAGTAAGTCGTATGTAAACATACGACGTCGAGCATCACAGCGTTTAACGAAGAAATGCGTCAAACGCGTAAGTTCTATTTAAGATAAAAATATTTTTTACTGAATTCCCATTATACAGTAAAAGTTAAAATTGCGCAATCATGTGAATGTTGCAGAATATTCTAAGATAGGAGTTGCATCATAATTTCATCACTTTTGCATAAAAAAATCGCAAGAAACGAATAAAAAAATTCGTCCCCAAAATAACTCCCCTAAATCATTATTTACGGCCTACCTGTAGCTGTATAAGTAACAGACCCTGTATATTCTCCCGCAATTTGTGTGGATGGCACATTGATCTGATAGCAAATATCTGTGTTTGTGGAAACATTAGAATAACTCGTATGTTCTAGAATGGTTGTGTTTGTATGTGGTATGCCTGCATAGAATTGATTTGCATCCTCACACGTAGAACCTGTGCCCCACCAAGATTCATTTTTTGTTGCCGTGGAGCTCAAAATACCAAATGCAAGACCTGTACCTGCAAATGTTTGTGCATTCGGCACTGAATAATCCCACGGTGTTTTATCCTGTATCTGCCCATCACTTGTTCCTGACTGCGCCGTGTGATAAAGAGTGTTATCCAATCCTCTATCATTTGCAAGCTGGAGATCATACCCTTGTGCATCATTCGTGGTAATCGCGCATGTTGTAACATTAGTCTGTGCAATTCCTGGAATAAGTGTTGTGCCATTATCAAGATCAATGCTCGTACCACAATCTAGCGTGAGATTTTCGTTTATTGTAGCGGAGATATTTTGAGAATCTGCAATACCATCCCCTCCACCACTATCTAATGTCGTAAAAGTAAGTTCTTCTCCACTATAAATATCAGTTGATATATACACGACTTCCGGTGTATCAAGATCATCCATTTGCGCATGGATACCGGCAATATTATAATATTGCGTACCTGCACTCAACCCGGAAATATTACAAGAAAAATCACCAACACCTCCATTACCAGAATTGCAAGTTGCCGTATAAACGCCAGGCTGATCTCCATAATCAAAGAAGCCGCTAATATTTATAACATCACAACTACCAAAAAAACCATTATATCGCCCTTCAAGAGTGACGGAGTTTTGCGTGACATTTGTAGCAGTTAATGTTTCCACAGATACACCACAAAAGCCCAGAGCATGATCTGTGTTGCCAAAAAACAAAAAAATTATCCAGAGTGACGTATATAAATAATATTTTATTTTTTTCATTTCTATTAAACGTAACATTTACACGTTTAATTATAACACGAATAAATCACTTTTAAACATTTTTCAAAAACATAAAAGCTCAACCTAGGATCTGCATCCTAAGTTGAGCTTTTATTTATCCGCATTGTTCATTTCTTCAAGATCTCACGCAAGTATTTTGCTGTGTAACTCTCTTTGTGATATTTAATCACTTCTTCCGGAGAGCCCGCGATGATGATCTTGCCTCCACCGGACCCGCCCTCAGGGCCCATGTCGATGATCCAATCCGCTGTTTTGATCACATCCATATTGTGTTCGATCACAACCACACTATTACCACCTTCCACCAAACGATGTAACACATCAAGTAATTTTGTCACATCTTCAAAGTGTAGTCCCGTTGTCGGTTCGTCTAAAATATACATCGTTTTTCCCGTTGCTCTGCGCGCAAGTTCTGTGGCCAATTTTACCCGCTGTGCTTCACCACCACTAAGCGTTGTCGCACTTTGACCCAAGTGAATGTATCCCAAGCCCACATCTTGTAACGTTTTGATGATCGTATGAATTGCCGGGTATGGTTCAAAAAATCCCACGGCCTCGTCCACTGTCATATCCAATACATCTGCAATTGTCTTATCACGATATGTGATCTGCAATGTTTCGCTGTTATATCTCTTACCCTTACAGACATCGCACGGTAGATATACGTCTGCCATAAATTGCATTTCGATCTTGAGTGCACCGTCACCTTCGCAATTATCACATCGCCCGCCCCGCACATTAAAGCTAAATCGTCCCGGCTTATACCCGCGCGCCTTTGCCGCTTTAGTCTGCGCAAACAGGTCACGAATCGGTCCGAATACACCGGTATACGTTGCCGGATTGGACCTAGGTGTACGCCCGATCGGACTCTGATCGATCATGATCACCTTATCAAGATGTTCCGTGCCAATGATCTCTTGATGTTTCCCCGGTCGTACTGCAGAGCGCATCAATTTATGTGCCAATCCTTTGTATAAAATTTCTTCTACAAGCGTTGATTTTCCACTACCGGAAACACCCGTCACCACAGTCATCATACCAAGTGGAAATTCTACCGTAATGCCTCGCAAATTATTCTCACGCGCACCGCGTATGATCAGCATTTTTTTATTTTTTACTGCACGTCGCTGTGTAGGAATAGGAATAAATTTCTCGCCACGCAAATATTGCGCCGTTAATGATTCCTTATTCTGAATTACTTTTTCCGGCACATCGGCCGCGACAATGCGTCCGCCATGTTTACCTGCGCCCGGACCAATATCCACCAAGAAATCAGCTGCACGCATTGTCTCCTCATCATGTTCGATCACGATCACTGTATTACCCAGATCACGCAAATATAGTAATGTTTCAAGTAATTTTGAGTTATCACGCGCATGCAAACCGATTGACGGTTCATCAAGAATATAAAGCACGCCAACCAACTGCGATCCGATCTGACTTGCCAACCGTATACGTTGTGATTCACCACCACTAAGCGTGTGCGCACTGCGTGCAAGCATGAGATAGCCAAGTCCGACTTTGTGCAAAAAGCTCAGTCGCGAGATCACTTCCTTAATAATGCGCTCACCAATAATTTTTTCCTGTGTATTAAGTTTTAATTTTTCAAAAAATTTCACAGTGTCGGCAATTGTCATCTGTGATACCTCGTCAATATTTTTATGTCCCACTTTTATCCAAAGCACCTCTTTCTTATATCGGCTACCCTGACATGCACTGCACGGCTTGCGTGACATATATTGCTCAATATCTTTTCGAATACTGTCTGACTCCGTTTTTTTATAGCGATCCTCCAAAAATCCCACGATGCCTTTCCACTCAACAGTAAAGCGCCACATGCTTCCTTTGGCACTTTTCATACTTACAGGAATCGGGTCCGGATCCTCATCTCCATACACCAAAATATCGAACTGTCTCTGCGTAAGATCTTTAATGCGCACATTGTCAGGAATATGGTAGTGTTGCAAAACCGCATGAAAGATCGCACCATAATAGGAATTCTTTTTCTTACTGCTCCATGGCAATACACCACCCTGTGCGATCGTTCTTGTCATGTCCGGGATCACCATCATATGATCAATTTCTTTTTTTGTTCCCAATCCTTCACATGCCGGACAAGCACCGTAAGGAGAATTAAAACTGAAAAGGCGCGGCTCCAGATCCGGAAAAACGATTTTCGGGTGACGATGACATGCAAACTTTTGATTATACACTGTGATCTTTTTTGCTTTCTTTGTGTAAGGAAATCGCACAAAGACCAGACCATCTGCGATCTTAAGTGAGATTTCCACCGCCTCAAAGAGGCGAGAAATCTCTTCCGCATCAACCTTCATTGTATCTACAATGATCTCAATATTATGTTTTTTATGACGATCCAAGACCAATTCGCTCGCAGCATCCAAATTGTGAACTTTTCCGTTGATATATGCTTCCATGAATCCTCTGTCCCACATATCAGAAAATAATTTCAAATATGTGCCTTTGCGCGCCCGCACAACGGGTGCACAAATTTCTATCTCTTCTCCCTGAGAATTGTCGATGATCTGTGCAACAATTTCGTCAGTTGACAGAACAGTGATCGACTCATCACATTCCGGACAATGTGGCACACCGATCTTTGCCCATAGAAGACGCAGATAATCATGCACTTCTGTCACTGTACCAACAGTTGATCGTGGATTATGCGATGTGGTTTTTTGATCGATCGAGATCGCAGGTGATAACCCTTCGATCGTATCCACATCCGGCTTATCCATTTGTCCCAAAAATTGACGTGCGTAACTGGACAAACTTTCCAAATAACGGCGTTGTCCTTCTGCAAAAATTGTGTCAAAAGCCAAGGTTGATTTTCCACTACCGGAAAGGCCCGTGAACACCGTAAAGCTATCTCGCGGAATCGTGAGATTGATGTTCTTGAGGTTATTTTCCCTCGCCCCCTTGATAACAATATTGTCTGACTTTTCTTTCATAGCCATCAAAGTATAAACCACTATGCGATCTTTTTCAAGAACAAGATATCTAGAAAAAAGCTACACCATAAGTAATGGGATAAAAAGCCAAAAAGGCCAAGATCACCACAGACACAAATATGACATCAAACTTTTGCAATATGTTCCTTTTATCCAACAAATATACACCGATCATGATCGAAAAAATCAAACTGATCATATAATGATATAAGAACATCACGCGATCGATCAAGAGAAATGGAAACCAATTAACAAAAAAGCCAACCAACAATAAGTTAATATGGATATTTCGACGAAAACGATACAACAACTGTGTGATCACAGCCCATATCACAGATGCTGCGCCAAAAAACCACAGCACAAAATTCCCAAAAAAATAGATAAATCGCCCCATATCATCGGTCCAATAATACACCGGTTTGACCATAAACGGCCATGTGTACCACATACTGCCATATGCATGTCCTTGCGTAATACTTTTATTGGCACTATACATCGTACGATTTAGTTCCAAAAACTGTTTCCACATCGACATCGGCTCTATAGAAAGATCTGCATGAAGATCATGTTGTGTGTCATAAAAACTTTTTGACATAAAAGAATCGCCACTTCCAGGATGTGGCAAAAGCATAAAATGCATAATAAAAAAAGAAAAATACAACACACAGGGCACAACAACAAAAAGTAACAATGATTTTCCCACATATCGCACATTGTATATGCGTCGCGTAATTATTTCATAGATCAAAATAAGAAAGAGAAAAGTGATTCCCGTCCACTTGATCGAAACAGCCAAGCTGCCACATACACATGCTGCGAGTAAAAAAATATTTTTTGTACACCGACGATAGATCATATACATCAAAAGTGCCACAAACCCAAAAAGTATAAGAAATCCATCTAGAAATAAAAAATGTGTTTGGACAACAAGTGAGTTCTCAAAAATTAATAATATACTGAGCACTGTTGATCCGCGAAGAGAAAAACCCATCTCCAATGCTAAAAAAAATAGAACTATCGGAATAAGCGAACCGGTCAAACATGGTAAAAAGCGAAGTATGAACTGCTCATGATCCACATACGCATTTCCAATAGTAGAAAAATCACTATCAAGACGTGTGTCAAAAATATGCACAAATCCAAAGATGATCAATTTGCCAAGTGGCGGATGAATATCAAAATAATATTCTCCATTTTCATAGGCAGAAATAAATCGACCAAAATACACCTCATCAAAGACAACTTCTTGTGGCGACCCAAAAAAAGCAAAATGTACAATAAAACTGAATACTGATAGTACGCAAATAATCACTTTTTTTTGTGACATCTTCATAAATAATTTTCGCATAATTCGCAAAAACATCATTCGTAATTACATCTCCCAAAAAACAAAAACTTCTTTTAACCCCCTCTCCCTCTGGGAGAGGGCTGGGGTGAGGGTGGATTTTTATCTTTCTCATTTATGACAAAATTTCGGAACTTACAATAAAATCCGCATGAGTTACGGATTTTTTATTTTATATTTTTTGTTTTTTTATTCTGTGATCACCATATGTGTTGATAAATTCATGTGGACATACCCAATCTTCACGCACTGTTCGCTTCTGTTTTACATCATAGTATCCTGGAAAAACCTTTCCATCCCACATGCCCACATATATGCCAAAATGCACATGTTCCACAGGCCACCAACCATTCTCTGTGGTATTGCTCCCACCCACGCGTCCAATCATTTCTCCCATATCAACACGCGCACCTTTTGTTTTGACTACGGCACCAAGGTGACCATACACTGCATAAAACAACATCCGTGAAACGGGGTGCTTATAAGCTATTATGACCACATTGCCCCAATTACCTTTTACATTACTACCCGGATGCAATGCGGCATAAACAATGTGCCCCCGTCCAATCGACACAACAGGCGTATCTACCGGACATATAATATCTTCTCCCAAATGCTCACCCCAATCAACACCATCATATATGCCATGCACACCAAATTTCAAACCGTTCACGGTATAGTTTTTTACAGGATATTGTAATTGTCGCGTGTATGCATATGCCATAATAACCTGCCATTGTTACGAAGAATTTTTATTTTTATAAATGCACATTAATAAAAATATACATCATACTACCATTTGATCTGAAATTCCAATTCTTCACCATCGGATCCTTTCTCGTGCTCGATATTAATGACAGCATCATGTGGAATTGCAATTTTTTCACCCGCCACTTGAATTACAAACTTTTTATCTTTTTCCAATGCATCTGCCAACCGACGGATCTTCTTGATAAAATCTTTTTTTGTATATATTTTTTCAATATCCCTTTTTTTGCTTGGTTTTTTCATATATTTTTGCAGTTATTTTTGAACGTATTATTGCATCATTTTCAACAATTCCTCCATTCCCGTTGTAAACGTGGTAAATCCACTTGCTTGATTAATGTGTCCTGCCTCGCTCAAAACAATAAGCTTTCCACTTAATTTTTCCTCCAATAATTTTCCTTCTTCAAGCGGCACATATGGATCATCATCAGAGTTTATAAATGTTCTATGTGTTACAACATGTGCCACTTTTTCATAATCAAGCGGAGTTTCAAAAAAACTATCCAGGTATGGAATGCCGATTGATCGAGAAAAACCAGCCACCAAAAGCATGCCCCCAATTTTTTCACCTTCTTTCAACGATTCCGCATAACGCATGATCGCCATACATCCCAAACTATGGCCAACGAGAAATATTTCTTCATTTGGCGCATCAATCTTTGTATGCAAATAATTGACCCATTCATCCATTTTGGGAAAATCCATATTTGGCATATGCAAAACTTCAGCAGAAATATTTTGTGCATCAAGTTCAGCTTTCAACCACGGAAACCAATTTGCATCCGGAGAACCGCTCCATCCGTGAACAATAAAGACTTTTTTCATAAAATTATAAAAAACGTAACAACCTCATTCTACCGCATATCAGCAAACATGCCAAAATATTTAACACTACTAACTAAAAAATATGATAATAAAAATCCTGCAGATCATATAGATTGCAGGATTTTATGTATTTATTGACTACAGAACAAGTTCCGCCAAAAGACGTATTGGTGCGCCTTTTGCGCCTTTTGCCAACTGCTCATCAAAAACCGCTGTCATGGTTGGTGCAATATCAATATGCATCCAGTGATCCTTATAATCTTTGACAAAATGCTTGAGGAAAAGAGCTGCCGTAATTGCGCCACCAATGCCAGCTTGCCCTTTTGTGCGGATATTGGCAATATCACCATGCGTCCCAACGATCTCTGCAGCATAGTCATCCCACAGTGGCATGCGCCACACAGCATCACCCGTTTTTTCCCCAGCCACGATCGTCTGCTGTGCTAATTCATCATTATCAGTAAATATCGCACTCGCACGCTCACCCAACGCGACTGCTGCTGCACCTGTCAGTGTTGCAACATCAATTACTTTTTTTGGATTGAACGCTTTGGCATATGTCAGTGCATCTGCAAGGATGAGTCGGCCTTCCGCATCCGTATGTCCAATTTCCACATGTGTGCCATCCATCATTGTCACAATATCACCCGGGCGCATGCTCATACCACTTGGCATATTTTCCACCGCAGGAATAAGCACTACGATGTGTTCTTCGCTATTCAAACGATCTGCAGCAAAGATCGTTGCCACAACAGCTGCCGCTCCACTCATATCCATCATCATTTCCAATCCGTGTGGATGTGGTTTGGTATCAATGCCACCACTATCATAAGTAACACCTTTTCCCACAAGCACCGTCGGTTTTTTGGTTGCACTGCTTCCCATGTATTCTAAAATGATAAATCGTGATTGACATGCGCTACCTTGTCCAACAGACAACACGCCATTCATTTTTTTACGACGCATTTGTTTTTCGTCTAAAACACGCATTTTGACCTTTGTGCCTTTGATTGCCTTTCGAATAATGCCCGCAAGATGTACTGGGGTCATATCGCCACCCGGCGTATTTGCAAGGTCACGACAAAAGTTTACTTGCGACGCGATTGTCACGCCCCTACGAAAATTCTTATATACACACGTTTTGTCTTTCTTATCCGCTACAACGATCACCTCATCAATATTATGCCATCCTTCCTCTGGTTTGACGCGATATTTACGAAACTCATAATCCGCCATATATACAGCTTCTGCAAAAATTTGCTCCAAGTCGGTACCGATATTTTCAAACTGCATCAGATCTTTCCACATGATCTCCAATCGTTCAATTCTGTATTTTTTCGCCTCCTGAATTATTGAACGCACAAGCACGATCCACTTGCGACGTGTCATCACTTCTGCTTTCGGGATCTTTATTTCCAAGGAATCTCCTTTTACACCAACCACAAAGCGATTTCCCACGATCTTCTCCTGCAATGACACGCGCGTATATTTTTTGCGTGTAGTATTTTTATCGACAATCGTGATCTTCATATGTGCAATTGGTTAAAAGATTATATGTTTCATTCTCTCTATTAAAGGCTGTTTTTGTTACTTCGTCAAATTACAGACAACTTCTCACCCGTTCCACACATTCGTTGTAAGATAATAAAAAACTCAATCTAATGAAATCACATTAGATTGAGTCTTCCTCATCATATCTTCTATAGATTTTTTTCGAGAAATACTGACAATTCCTCTACTGAAACACTCGTTTGCTCCATTGTATCGCGGTCCCGTACAGTGACCGTGCCTTTTTCAAGCGTGTCAAAATCAATTGTCACGCAATACGGCGTACCAATTTCATCTTGACGACGATACCGCTTGCCCACATTACCATTATCATCAAATTCACACATATATTGTTTTCTGAGCATGTCATGAACTTCACGTGCTTTTGCGACCAATTCCGGCTTATTTTTGAGAAGTGGAAATACTGCCACCTTGATCGGTGCAAGAACTTTTGGCAATTTAAGCACTGTGCGAGTCTTCCCTTCACCTAGATCTTCTACAGTAAACGCCTTGTCCAAAAACATAAGGAAGAGCCGACCCAATCCCACAGAAGTCTCCATGATATGTGGAATGAATTTTTCTTTGGTCTTTTCATCCACATAATCCAAGATCTTACCAGAGTGTTTGCTATGTTGTGACAAATCCCAATCTCCACGAGCATGAATACCTTCAACTTCCTTAAATCCACCAAGTGAGCGAAAATTATATTCAATATCATATGCTTGAGACGCATAATGCGCGAGTTTTTCATGCTTATACCAGCGGATATCTTCTTTTGCAATGCCAAGTTCCAGATACCACTGCCATCGCGCATCTCTCCACATATCATATTTTTCATCCATCATTGATGGATGCAGAAAATACTGCATTTCCATCTGTTCAAATTCCCGTGTACGAAAAACAAACTGCCGTGCCACAATCTCGTTACGAAACGCTTTGCCCACCTGTGCGATACCAAAAGGTAATTTTACACGTGTAGAATCAAGTGTGTTCTTGTATTCCAAATAAATGCCTCCACATGTCTCCGGACGCAAATATACAACATTTTCCTCACTCAGTGCATCAGTTGGTGAGCCGAGATTGGATTTTACCATCAGTGAAAATCTCTTTGCTTCTGTAATGTCCTTTGACCCGCAATTCACACATTTTAACTTTCCTTGCTCACGCAGTTTGTCCAATTCCGCATTGATAAATTCAATTGGCATTTTGTCCGCCACAATATCAAATGCTTCCAATACATGATCTGCTCGCATACGCGCCTTACAATTACGACAATCGATCTGCGGATCATCAAAACTGTCCACATGTCCCGAAGCCACCCATGTTGTCGGATGCATGAAGATCGCACTGTCCAATCCGACTACGTCATCACGATATTGCACCATATGCTTCCACCATGAGTCACGAATATTGTTCTTGAGAAGTGTTCCATAGTGCCCATAATCATAAATTGCACCAAGCCCACCATAAATTTCTGACGAAGGGAACACGAATCCGCGTCGCTTGGTAAGCGATACAAGATCCTCCATGATAGTTTCTTTTTTGTCTGCCATACAAATTGTTGATTAATGCTTAAATAAATTAAAAACTCGTCCCGATCATTCCAAGATTATATCCTTGAAATCATCAGGACGAGTTTCCCCGCGGTTCCACCTGCTTTTTTGAGCGACATCTGCCACTCAAACACCTCATAATTTTCTCCCCATCAAACGTGCCACGGTCTGATCAACACATGTGCACTGTAACATGCAAATCATATATTGTCAAAAACAAAAAATGACACAGCGGGTGGGAAGTGTCATTTTTGTTTTTATTTTTGTTTTTATTTTTGCCTCTAAATTACGATTTTTAACAAAAAATGAGCAACAAGCCTAAATATAGCTCATTACTCACCCGTTGATACTATTATAGCACACTTTTAGACAAAAATCAAGCCCTATTTCCGCATGCCAACAACACTCAACATCGCGCTGAACGAATCTCCTCCGTGACGACGCGCAGAGTACAGATTTTCATCAGAAAATGTACATGCCGTACACCCCTTGACCTTATACATGTCCACACCTGCACCATGCACTTGATCCAGGATCATTTGTTGCAAATTCACACGCACCTTACCTACTGTACTGCCAGGTACAATATATTTATCTTGACTATAAAAACCAAACTGTGTGATCAATTCATCAAATCCAAAATCAAACTGGTTTTGTGATATGCCTGGTCCGATTGCAATTGAAATATCTTTGTGTTTTGCACCTTGTTCTACCATCGTATGGATCGTTGCAGGAATGATCTCAGCAATGATCCCTCTCCACCCTGCATGTGCAATACCTACCATCTCCGCCACCGGATCATGAAAAAGTACTGGAAAGCAATCTGCTGTTGTCACGGAAAGAAAAATATTCTTCTTATTTGTCACGAGCGCATCGGTGTTTTCATAAAATTTTTGTGATGCATCTTCCACAACTGCTACATTTGCACTGTGTGTCACAAATGCGCTCACAAAATTTTCATATGGGATGCATAACTTTTCACAAAATGTGATACGATTTTTTACCACTTCTTCTTGTGACTCGTCATCACGTAATTTCATATTACCATCTTGTGCCGTGGACATTGCAGCGATCACATTCTGTGCATCATCAAAAAAACTATACATAAAATAAACTATATTATCCCAATTAAATAATTCACACGCGACGCAGATCTTCCATGAGTCGCATAAAGTAGCGCAGATTGTGCAACGCTGCCATTTGTGCACCCAATGGCTCTTTTACACGAAAAAGATGTTGAATATATGCACGCGTATATGTGGTACACGTATAACAGTCACATGTTGGATCGATCGGTGTGAAGTCCTCTCGATACTGTGCATTGCCGATATTGATTGTGGAATAAAATGTATTTCCACTTTTTACGCCATCTTCCCATATAAAAAGTCGACCATGTCGTCCTTCTCGTGTTGGAATGACACAGTCAAACATATCCCATCCCACATTGTGACACCGTACGATATCTTCAGGCGTACCAATGCCGAGTGCAAAACGCGGAGCGCCCTCTGGAATATACGATGCCGTTTTTGCGATCATTTCTTCCATAAAATTACCCTCCATATCCACATGTCGTCCACCAAAACTATACCCATCGCAACCAACCGCAATAAGCCCTTCGGCACACTCTTGTCGCAAATCAAAAAATGGTCCGCCCTGCACTACACCAAAAAGCAATGGGCGCGTCGCATCTGTCAATCCGCGTGCAACAATTTGACGGTCAAATTCATCTCTGCATCGCTGTGCCCACCGCACAGTACGTCTCACAGCAGCAGCAAAAACATCTTGCGAAGAATTATTGGGACGCGGATCATCAAGTAATACCATCATATCCACACCAAGATCAAATTGGATCTGTATCGCTTTTTCCGGTGTAAGCAAATGTCGTGAACCATCCAAAACACTTTTGAATATTGCCCCTTCCTCTGTAATTTCTCCCATTTTCGCATTTTTATGGATCAGTGAATATACCTGATATCCGCCACTATCAGAAAGCAGGGGTCCGTCCCACTGCATAAATGCATGCACACCACCGACTTTTTGCATAAAGTCCATACCCGGCTGCAAGTATAAATGATATGTATTTACCACCATCGGTAAAACACCGACGGTTTTTAGTTGTTCCACGGTCAATCCGCGCACACTGGCACGTGTTGCATCGGGCATGAAAAAGGGTGTTGGGAGATCACCCTTGCACGTATGTAAAATTCCTGTTCGTGATAAATTATTTTTTTGTACGATATCGAAAATCATGCGCTTATTGCCTCGTAAATTCAGTTATATTACACTACCACATTAAAACACCAGAACGTCTGGGGAAAAGATCATCAATACACCGATCACAAGCATCAGCACACCACCAATAATTGTGGAAATATGAGAATATTTTGCACCTACGAGATGAAACCGTTGATATCCTGCAATTGCCAATCCAAAGACCAAAAAGTCATCAACCATATAAAAGAGCGTGTACACAAACACATACCATTGTTGTCCAAAGAAGCCCAGTTGATTAATTTCAATAATTTTTGTAAACGACTGCGCAATGCCCACAGAACAGGCAAATTCAATGATATTCACAGAAAATGCAATGCCCAAAACAGAAAAGATCGTGATGATCGTCATTGGCTTGCTCACCGCATCCCTAATCTTCTGTGTGGTCTTTTGTTGATGTTCAAAACTTGTTACATCGCAGGTTAATTTTCCTTTGTTTTTATACGCCTTATGCAAAAAATAGACGCCACCACCTATGGCCAAAAGACCTACTGCGGGTGTAACCCATTGATCAAGCTGAATGAAATCCCATGTCTGGTACCACGCATTTAAAATGAAAAAATACATCATTGCCTCCGCCAGAATGAATATACCGGCCAAAGAGATCATTTTTTTCTTATCACCAACTTGCGACAAAATAATAAGAAAGGTCAAAAGCACCCACATGGCGCAAGGGTTAAATCCATCAATAAATCCAAGAATCGATGCCATAAGAAATAGAGATGTTTCCTTTACATTGATCTCACCAAAAAAAGGTAGCGTCATCATGTTATCTTGGTTTTTTATATCGTTTTTGGCATCCAATGAGCATGATGAACTGCTGTCCACTTGGCAAAACGATTCTTCATTTTCTTTTACTTCTGCACTCACATTATTGTCGAGGTATTGCAAAACGTCATACTGGGCATGATCATTTTGGTGTTCAAAGATCTTTTGACTCGTTGTTTTTTCGCTAAAACCAACCAATACATCACCGCCTACAAGTGTGATTGGCGTAACTTTTGACAGTTGATGTTTTTCTACCAAGTCTTCCCATAATTTTTTGTTTTGTGATTCACCAATATCCAAAAGCGTTACCACAAAATGTTCTTGAATGGTAGGATCACTCTCCAAAAACTCCTCCTGACTTTTACACGCACTGCAACCCTCTCGCACAAAAACGAACATCGCTGTTTTCGATTGGGGATCATTTTGCGTATATACATTGATATCTGAGCTGATCGTTGGCTGTTGAACGACTGAGTCTTGCGCATAAACAAGAATTGCCGGCAAAAAAAACACCAAACAAAACAACAAGAGTTTTTTGTACATAATTAATGCATTTTTTATTTACATTTTTTGATCACGAAAAATTCGCAAACAATTGAATCTTTTTATACACCAAATCATAGACGCTTTTGCGCGCCTTGTCCATATACTTATACGGCGCAACAGTAGCATCTTCTTTCAATCCCTTTTCCAAACCTTCACGAAATGCCACTCTCACTTCTGTATTTACATGTACAACCGAAATGCCTGCACGAATACCTCCGCGAATATCCTCATCACCAATGCCAGATCCTCCATGCAAAACCAAGTGACAGTCGGCTGTTTCAGCGATATCTTTAACACGTTTCACGTCAATGTGCGGATTACCCGATGTGACAATACCATGGATATTCCCCACTGATGGCGCAAAAAGATCCACACCTGTCATTTCCACAAATCGTCCCGCCACATCAGGAGGTGTCATATCAGCACCGGCCCCATCTGGAATAGTATCAAGAACTGTAGATGATGTGCCTATATATCCCAATTCTGCCTCTACCAAAACCGTTCGACCTTCTTTTTTCTTAACGTCTTTTGCATATGCTACACATTTTTTTGTCAATGCAACGTTTTCATCAAAAAGTAATTGCGATCCATCGATCATCACACTGTCAAACCCCAGATCAATTGCTTTTTTCACACCTTCAAAATCATGTGTATGATCTGCATTGATAAAAATTGGATAATCAAATTCATTACGCAAGCTTTGTACCAACGATGCTGCCTGACGCACGCCGATAAAATTTCGTTCACCTTCTGATACGCCGATAATTACTGGCTGCCCTAATGCCCGCGCAGCATCAAAGATCGCCCACAATGTCTCGACGTTGGAAATATTAAAATGTCCGATTGCGATCTTTGCTTCCCGCGCTTTTTTAAGATGATCTTTGAGATTACACATATGCTACTTTTTCTTATTTTTTAATTTTTTTGTTTCTTTTTCGTGTTTTTTGACATATTGACAGAACTTCCATTGTCGAATCCATCGCCACCACAAGTACAGCATGAGTGTAGCAAAGAGAATGATGCCAAAAAAGATCATCCAAAGGTCAGTATTGATCGAAAAACGCACCAATGTGTTGATATAAATAAGGATGAGATATTGTACAAGAAGCATAACGACACCAAGGTACCATGCATAGATCTTATACATTCGCTGCGATTGATAATGGGCAAATATTTGAAAAATGAACAAACCCAAGACAGCAATACTCGTCATAACGATCGCATACGAGTTCATTTTGGTGAATGTATCAATGTCAGAATTGAATGCAACGATCGGAAACCATCCCCACACCTTTTCCACATGCCATTGCTGCACAAAAATAAAGGCAAACAGAAACGTAAAGAACAATCGAAAAACAAGAAGATATAATGATACAAAGAAGGTGTGATAAAACAATGCATCCCACGAAAAAAACATTGAGCATGTTCGATCGGCAAATTGTGTATTGATGTGCGTTGTATGCATTGTAGGCATGTATCATCGTATTATCCCCTACAATACACATTATACATTATAGTCCACCAATCTCCAATTGCAGATCACGCGTAATGCGTGGCCCATTAGCACCGGAAATATTTGCTGTAAATGTAAGATCCATTGTTTCAAGTGATCCTGCCGTACGCGCATGTGTAAAATACATACTCACATCATGTCCGGCATCAAATGGCGAATCCGTTGCTGCCTCAACAGGAACTGATCCGGGAAACGGCGGAAAAACAAATTGTGGATTTATTGTTTGTGTAAGATTTTCAAAAAGATCAACATTAGCCTGCGTAAACACACCTGCATTTGATATGCCATTATATGTCATGAATGCTCGTGAATTCACGAGATCAGGATCTGATGTGACCGCTTTTAGGACACGGTAACGTTCACTATTACCGCCTGTTGCGCCCAATACATTTATAGTTGGACCATTTAACTGATCTTCCAAAAGTGTTGGAATATAATGACCAACGATGATCTCATTGATCCGTGGTGCAAAAACTTGATCACCTGTACGTAAAAATGTTCGCACACGCATACAACTGTGATCACTAAAACCATCTGGCAAGATCATTTGTTGTGTATTCGTGGTGTATGTCACATATGGCAATGAACTGTTCACTACCGTTGAAAGTGTTGTAATAGTAGGTGTTACATATGCACTATATGTTGCGCTCGCACAGTTTGGAACAGCATCCGCATAGGCAACTTCCACATCAATTTGATCAACACCGTTTGAGGCACTACGAGAATTTAATATCTCATCCCAGATCACATCGCGCCAATAGGTGTGCTCTCCATACATCATTGCACTTGTATCAAATGTGTACTCAGCATATGCTTCAAAATCAAGTCCCGTGGTCGCACTGTCACGTCCTGATGGATAAAATAATCCTTGCTCCGCCACAGCATCCGGATCTTCAACGATCGGGCGAACTGCTGCACGCTTGCGCACCTGTGGCCACGTAAGCCAACTGGTTTCATCGGAGATCGTTGCGCTATAATGACGTTCTTGATATGCATAAACCGGCTGTGTACATTGCATGCGATAACTTGCTGCAAAAAGTGCCCCATCAGCAACATCTGTACCACCAATGATGATCCTGTTGGGATATGGATCTGCTTGCGCACCACCGGTTTGTGGTGGAATATAGTTCATCGTTCCCGTTCCATCTGTCGTAACTTCAACCCCGGACGCATTATATACACGACATGTGACCGATGGATCTTTTGCCACAACGCTCATGTATTGTGCGGGACTTGGCAGCACATATTCCTCACTGAATTCCTTTTGCGATATGAACACGACCATTTCCGTACCGTCACCATCATTGTAACTCGTTGCACCGATTGGCGCATCGGACACAATATGATATGCACGTGCCGTACCCTGTGCACCAGTGCCGGATTCCGTATAGACAAAGTTACCAGCAGCGTTAAGTGTCACGTTCGACGTTGTACCATCGCTGCGATAGAGCGTCACATTTGCCGTAGAACTTGCTGCAAGCACCAGCGTACCGCTTGCTACACCATAAAGTTCATATCTGCCGGAGTCTTGCTCCAATGCAAGATCTGTCGGATACATGATAAATGAATTATTCGCTGAAGCCTGATGAAAACCTAGTATCGGTTGATCGGAGATAATACGAAATGCTCGCGCATTGACAATGTCCTGTGTGACCGTTGTCACGGAATCCGCATTAACTGCAACAGTTTGCAACGTGGTCCACCCTGCCGTGCTACTCTGCTGAATTTGCACGTTAGCAGCATCAAACGGCGCATAAAAACTAAATACATCCGTACCCGCATCAACGCGGTACACAAATTCCGTACCAGCATATGAGATCGGGATCGCAGAATCTGTCGCATCACCTGCAAAACTGATCGATAGAGGACCTGTAACATCATAAGAATCAAATTGATCCACACCAATCGCAAATGGAAGTGTGACCATTTCGCCCTCTTCGATCACACGTGTGGTCACACCATCACTCACGTCATTTCCGTCACGGAAAGAGATCACGACCATTTGCTGTACGGCACTCAATGAATCCACAATGTAATAATTAGCCTTCGGTTGTGCAGTGTGAAAAATGGCATTATAATCTCCAGTTGTTGCAAGTGGTGTACCAAGATATGTGATATTCACGCATTCAAGCTCCGGACTCATGGATACATCATCCGATTCAAAATCCACACGATACTGTACATATTGATTATCAGTTTGATTACTGATCGATGAAATTGGATATGTAAGAGTGCTGTTTGTTTCTTCTGCATAATATGTGCTCGCCGTACCATTTGGTCCAACAAATGTTTCTCCACTACACACACTATCATTACAACTACGCACAGTAAATTTGAGACGATTTGCACCACGACGATATTGATCATATATTTCCGTGGAATTCATGATATTACTCCAAAAGGACACCTCATCCAAACGACCTTGATACCATCCATGTGAACCCGCAGAATCAAATATACGTCCGATACCATTGAAATATTGTGTCTTAATACCTGTCTCGGACGTTGCTGTGCCTTCCAAAACACCATCAACATATACCTGTACTACACCTGTTAGGTGATCGCGCGTCAAAGCCACATGATGCCATTGTCCATCATTGATCGCTGTTGTACTTTGAGCTCCTGCCGTATTTCCCGCCTGAATTGCAATATGACCAGCTGATGTAATATATCCCCAAAAGACGTCATTACCCGTTGACGCTTGTTCACATCCCGTAATACCAGGGGCCGTCCACGGTACATCGGTACCAACTTGCGTTGTGTTCATCCAAAAGGCCACACTTCCTGTGCCACCAATGACAGTGCTTAGATCTTGTCCAAAATCTACAAAATCATCCACACCATCAAAACCGAGAGATGTGTTGAATCGTCCAGTTTGTCCCCACAGTGCACCATTATACGTACCATCATTTGTCACGCCAGATCCATTATCAATGGTGCCACTCGCCTCATTAAGATGTACCAAGAAGGTATTTGTGCTCATGTCCACATTACCATCACCATAATCCACCTCTTCTCCCAAATTATTTGGCAATTCTTTGAATGTTGGGTAATTGGAGATCCATGTCAGATCAATCCATTGCGCCAAAAGACCCGCATCAAAAACCTCTGATGTGTATTGCCCTGTGCCAGCAGTAAGTCCTGCACTTGTCAGTTCCGTCCAATTATTTGAACCATCCCACACTGTTTCAGAATATGTGCCATTATTAAATTCCGTTTCATTGCACGTTTGCAGTGTCAATACTGGTTGATAGTAGACATAAATCGTCGTTGTTGTACTCGCAGCTATCGTTGGCACTTTAGCCCACAAAGACCCTGCTGATGTTACGCCGTTATACTCTTCCAAAGCATAAGGGATATTATCCGTACCATCACCCACGCTACCTGCCACACGAATATCACCACCATCAGACTGCGCACCGGAAAAAATCGCCGTAAGTTCTGTACCCATCAAGCGGATCTGATAATCCGTCAGCGCAGTTGCAGATGCATTTGTGATCGTTACAGGTACACGTCGTGACCACTGTTGTGTAATGCCGTCAATATTCCAAGAGCCTGATTGCACCGTACCGATACTTTGTGATACACCATATTGAAACTGTCGATTTTGTTTCTCATTGAGAATGTTATGTTCATCATTTTGTACAGAATATTCATAGTAAGCGGCAATAGGATGGTCTGCCACAACACATGCCCCGGCAGCAATATTTGCCCCATCAGTTGTCGAACCAAAATACACTTTACCAGGATAATTTCCTGTGCCCGTCACTGTTTGTGTCACACTCGGTGCACCCACACCACACTGTGTACCATTATTATACAAATCGACTTTTGTTGTTATACCAGCACGCGTTGCCACTGCAAAATATTGCATGCTTTGTGGAATATAATACCGATACCCCATTTCATTGACCGGTAAAAATGTTTGCATTTCCGCACCATCCGTATCGTTGTTACCATTTACGCCGATTGGATAATTTGATACCGCGCGCATCGCGAACTCTGAACCTTCTGTACCAGCCACAGTTACATATTGATTGGCTCCACGATTTAAATTGTACGTTGCCGTTGTGTTATTGCTATAATACACCGTCACTGTCGTGCCATTCGTCATTGCTGCGATCTCCAAATTACCGGATGGTACACCATACCATTCCGTTGCAGCAGGAATAAGCGGCATGCTAGCTTCACTGGCAGTTGAATGATGTGTTGCCATGATCGGGCAACCATTTGTCACTTCTACGATCACTGCACTGTCATTGGCAATACCAGTTGCAGCAACATTCGTTGTCGTCAGATTGTAAAACGATCCCTGCGCAACTGTGAATGTGCCTCCTGTCACAATTGCATTGTTTTCATTGCGCACCTCCACATTTGCACTACAGTATGGTGAAATAAAGGAGAATGCATTTGTATACAGATCCATGCGATACACAAAACTCGTTCCTGCAAAAGCAACCGGCACAAGCGTGTCTGTACCATTTGCATTAAATTCTCCATTGATCGGATCTGTTGAACTGATTGCTGTTGTTTGGGAAAAAGTCGGTGCCGTACCGGTCGGATATGTGGCATTGCCATATTGTGCAAGCGTGTTGTCATATGTGCCCACATTCACTTCATTGCCACTGCTATAACTTGAGAATGTTGATGCAGTTCCTTCAGCTGTGTTTGCCGTAACATAATAGATCTTTGCTTGTGTGTCATATGTAAATGCATCTTCACGCGATGATACACCTGACACATCTGCATTACCATAATACATACACACTTCTTCCGTTGTGCCAGCATCAATATCATCCATCTTGAGCCAAATACGCGTGGATGCTGTGTTCATATCATCCGCGATGAAATATGGCAATACATTGCCATCAGAGTCTACAAAACGGATATCATCTCCATCTGCCTGCATTTTTCCTGCTGTGACGAGAGATGCCGTATCAATATCAAAATAGATCTGATACTCAGTCTGGTCCTCTGCACCCGCAGCTGTGTGATCCAGATCAAAACATTTGCGACTGTTCCACACCTCATCCTCCACATTGTTGATCGTTGTACACAAAAGTTCCGGACTAAGAGTCGCGCTGCTTGTGTCAAATGTTGTTTGATATTGGAAATATCGATTATCAGAAACACCGCTCAAGGTAAGATTTGGCAAACCAAAACTCATATTCAATTCCTCCGTATAATAAGCACTCGTCGATCCGCCGGGGCCCGCGAAAGACTCTCCGCTGCACGCACTATCATCACAACTACGCACTTGAAAACGCAAGCGATTTGCACCACGACGGTAGAGATCATTAATTTCCTCAGAAGAAAGAGTGCGATTCCAAAGTGCAGCCTCATCCATACGACCATTTATATTCTCTCCGCTGCCCCCGCTGCCACCAATGTGTAACGCATTAGTGTTCACTGTGCCAAGATATTGTGATGCTTCCTCTACAATCATTTGTCCATTTACATACAAACGCTCATATGTACCGTCCGCTGTATATGCCAAATGATACCACTGGCCCGCTGCCAGAACAGCAGATCCGGAATTTATTGTGTTGTAATTATAAAGAATGCCATTATTTTGTTCGAAATAGAGATCATTTGTTGATCCAGTTGTCGTGTTCTTATGGAAAAAACTTTGCCATCCGCTCACGCTATCAAAATATACCCAAATTGACGCTGAAACAGCTGTTGGAAGCGATAAACTACTATCATCAGCAATAAGTATTTCATCATTTGTGCCGTCAAAATCAATTCCTGTAGAGAATCGTCCGGCAGCACTATAGCCTGTGCCATTATATGTGCCATTATTTCCCTGTCCAGATGTATCTGCGATCGTCCCGGATGATTCATTCATATGCATCATGAGCACATTGCCACTCATGTTCACATTGCCGTCATTATATGCAGTCTCTACCCCAACGTTATCAGGCAGCTGTTTAAACGTTGGTGTCTGAGAAGACCACTGTAAAGTTGTCCATGGGATATTGCTCCCAGCATCTAATACATCTGACGTATACGTACCGGTGCCCGCAGTGAGTCCAGCACTTGTCAACTCTACCCAATTATTTGTACCATCCCATTGCGTGTTACTGTATGATCCATCATTAAATTCATCTGCCGAACAAACCTGCAATCCGCTACCATCTACTCCCCACCAATCATTTTGTGTTGTGTCTGGCGGAATTGCTCCATAATGACCCAATGTCAAATAATCATCAGCCACATCAAAAGCCTCCAGATCTGATTCCCCTGTTTCAAAATGCCCACTTGAATATGTACCACCGTCAAATTCCGTTTTTGAATCAATATCTCCCTCAGATCGTGTCTCGTATTTTAAAAGTTGTATACCTTCACTCACCACGTTTTCACTTTCTGTAAAATTTTGTAAACGCACTTCCGCCTCAATAAACTGTAATCCATAATATTGTGACGTAATGATCGTAAGAATGAGAAAACTAATGGCAAATGTTGCTGCAACACCACGGTATGCACGTGGCAATTTCATATGTGAGAAAATAACACTGTAATCAAAACTCTCCTTGTTTTTTTGCGTTTTTTCTACACCTATATAGTTATATTTAAGCATGTGCTGTACACGCCACCATGCAGTCCTCTTTGCATAAAATCGATAGACATTTCTCTCAATATACCGCAAAAAACCAAAAAAACCCCCAGGCTTGCGCTCGGTAGCTTTTATGTTATATGTAGTTGATTTATTTTTGCGGGGCATCGCTTTTTATAATGTATTTTTATATATGGGGTTTGTGCGTTCATTCAACGATCACATAACCAGATTTGCTAGGATCGTCACCTTTATCAATGTACAGATCATTTGTAGTAGTGCTCTCTTCTTCATCTTCTCCGTCCAAACACTCTTTTTTATCGATCTCTCCACCTTTTTTTACAATATTGTTATTGTGTGAAAGATCGATCATCACAAAATATTTTTTTGGAATTTTTCCTGTAAGGATCTCCGCAGAAAGGATCGACTCGCCTTGCTCTCCCGTCATCAATATTTTATTCAGTGTATATTTATCCAAACAATCCAACGGATCATCATCACAATCCCTGCACACGTCTGGTATTGTTTTATTGAGGATCTTTTCTAGATTCTTATCAGAAGGGATCAATGAAAGATCTCCCGTAACTTCTAAGTGTTGACTTTTTGCTGCGACCTTTTCTTTCTCTGGTTCTGGTGAGATAAGTATTTCTCTTTTTTGGTATCCGTGTGTCATGTATGCAGCAGTGATCATAATCACAATGGCAACAAGCGACAATGTTCTGTAAAATCGCATCTCTCGCTGCTGTGTATTATGGGTTTTCTTTTTTCTTTTTCTGTAGGACATACATGTAACGGTTGTAATATAAATAAAAACGGGTGAAAAGGTTCCTTGCGCTTGTAACGCAATGGTCTTTTCACCCGTATTTTACTTCAAGAAGATCTTTGAGCTTTTATATCAGCTGAAAGAAAGACTAATTTGGAGAAGCGGCAACAGTCAAACGAAATGTTCCTGTTTCTGCATCAACCATATCAGCACCACAATCTACTACAAGGCCTAACTGACGTTGTTCTCCTGCAGGAATCGTAAATGCACCTGTTGTTGCTTGAGCAACTGACATTGCGCCAGCTACCACTTCCATCTTGATTGCTCCAAGAGGACCTGCGCCATTCAACCATTCTGTTAACGCTGCATAATTTGCAGGATTTGGCAATTCTGTTACTGCACCTCCTGTGCTATCAATACTTGATGTAACCAACATGATATCAGCTGTACCAGCTGTAAATGTATCAGCTACAGCAGGATTTCCGTTAAGATCAGCTTCAACAGTCAATGTTACATCCCAATCCTCTGCTGCAGTTGTGTTGTCAAGTTGAAGCACATCCGTATAATATGTACGATCACCTGCAAAACAGGTAAACGAGATCTCTTCATGTGACAACTGTGTGTTTGCTGAGCCTGGAGTACCATCTCCAGAGTCATTGTTGGTGATTGTGTTGCCAATATTTACCGTAAGGTAATCTGTGGCGGCATCATCCGCACCGGCTACTTTTGCAATTGGAGGAGTGTCGACCACAACATCCCATTGCGTAAAGTTCTGTACCAAGATGGCACCGAGAACCGGAGCTCCAACAAATAGCATGAGTGCGAGAGCGATATACATCCCTCGTTTTTTGCCCATGCCGTTTTGTATTTGTTTTTGCATACGCTTTTGTGAGCATATTATTTAATTACGCGAAGAAATAAAAAAGCGAGTGAACTTTTTCATTCGTTGAAAATCCCCCCATATCACCCTAGAAAGAGTTTTATGATTCGATTTTCTTCGAAGAAAAAGCCACCCGCTCTTTTGATCTTCTTATGTTCATTATACAGGAAATTTCTCATCGCGTCAAATATCCAAAACGAATTCTGACCATCGACAAATTTATTCCAATATGTTACGATGAATAAAGGAAAAAATGGCACATTGCCTTATTATTATTTTGAAACGAACCGTTTAAATTCACAACTTATGCACATCACATACCATGGACTTTCTTGTTTTAAATTGATCGCAAAGACCGCCGGACGCGGCAGTGAAGATGTCACGATTGTTTTTGCACCATACGACAAAACTCTCGGGCTTCGCCCACCACAAGGGAATGCGGATATTGTCCTTGTTCCTCATCACGATCCTATGTTCAATAACTCCGACGCACTTCGTGGAAATCCTCTCATTATTGATCGACCCGGTGAATTTGCTGTCAAAGGCGTGAACATCGTTGGTAAAGATGCACCTGCAGATATGCGCGGAGGTGAAACACGTGGAAATACCGTTATTTTTGCGCTTGATGTGGAAGACTTGCGCATTGCCTACCTTGGCGCACTTGGCACCGATCTCATTCCTTCTGTATTGGACATGGTTGCAGGTGCTGATATTCTTTTGCTTCCAGTCGGAGATAAAGAGGGTATCGACGGAAAAACAGCAGAGGTACTTGCTCGCAAAATTGAACCAAAGATCATTATTCCCATGCAATATCACGTCAAAGGTCTCAAATCCACCATTCTTCACGATGAACAAGACTTTTGTTCTCATATTGGCAATTGTCCGCGCACCAAAGAAGATAAATTGATCGTCAAAAAGGCGGACTTGGAAAACAAAGCGATGGAAGTTGTTTTGTTGCAAGTAGTATAAAAATTAAAACATAGCAATGTTCGACAAAATCGAAAAAAAAGTACATGACATTCGTCGTGAACCGGAACATATTCGTATGCGTTATATGTGGGGTGCATTGGCGCTTTCTATGTCATTGATCATTTTCATCTGGATCATGAGCATGAAAACTAGTTTTTTACAAATTCAGAATGATCCAGACATGCATCAGTCTCTTGATACACTGCAAGAACAGATCGACACAATAAAAGTTCCCGCTCAAGAAGAACCTGTTTCAATTGATGATCTTTTAGAAAATCCGACGAAAACGCAACCTGAACTGTAAATCTTACCACCCTTTTTGAAAAAGGGTTTTCCCACACGTTCTGATAATATCTTTATTATAAGAATGTGTGGGAAACAAAAAAACACAAAAAACAAAGGGAAAATGTTTTTTGTGTTTTCGCGTTCGATAAGTACAATAAAACACAGGGTTATAATATTCATAATTAATGATTCCTATGATAAAAACACTGCCTCAGAAGCCAAATTTACAACAAATTACACCTCAACCTATTGTAGAAGAAATGCAAAAGTCCTATTTGGAATATGCTATGAGCGTGATTATCGCCCGTGCACTTCCTGATGTGCGCGATGGTCTTAAACCGGTACATCGCCGTATTTTATACTCCATGTGGAAATCTGGCCTCAAGCCAAGTGCAAAGTTCCGCAAAAGTGCAACTGTGGTTGGTGAAGTTCTTGGTAAATATCATCCGCACGGTGATACTGCCGTTTACGACACAATGGTACGCTTGGCGCAGGATTTTTCCCTTCGTTATCCACTTATCTGGGGTCAGGGTAACTTTGGCTCTATGGATGGAGACAGTGCTGCTGCATATCGCTATACAGAAGCTAAACTTATGCCAATTGCAGAAGAAATGCTTTTTGATATTGAAAAAAATACTGTCAACTTTCGCCCAAACTTTGACGGCGTGCATCAAGAGCCTACAGTGCTTCCTGCAAAGTTGCCGCAACTTCTCTTGAACGGTACGATGGGTATTGCTGTCGGTATGGCAACGAACATTCCCCCACATAACCTGCGCGAACTCACTGGCGCAATCACACATCTCATTGATCAACCAAAGGCAGATGTTGACGACCTCATGCAATTTGTCACAGGTCCAGATTTTCCAACCGGCGGCATGATCTACAATCAAAAAGACATCCGCGAAGCCTATGCAACAGGTCATGGAAAGATCACAATGCGTGCAAAAGTTGACATTGTCGAAAGTAAAAATGGACAATTTTCTATCATCGTAACGGAAATAACATATCTTACAAACAAATCCACATTGATCGAGAAAATTGCTTCCCTCGTTAAAGACAAAAAGCTCATTGGCATAAAAGCACTGCGAGATGAGTCTTCAAATAAAGACGGTGTACGCATTGTGATGGATCTCAAAAAAGATGCTTACCCACAAAAGGTGCTCAACAGACTTTATACACTGACAGACTTGCAAAAGAACTTCAACGTCAACATGCTTGCTCTCGTTGATGGGATTGAGCCACGCATTCTCAACCTTAAAGAGATCTTGGAATATTACATCTTGCACCGTCGCGAAGTCGTCATTCGTCGCACACAATATGATCTTGATAAAGCCCGCGATCGCGCGCACATTCTTGAAGGTTTGTCCAAAGCGTTGGATCATATTGACGAAGTAATTAATACCATCAGAAAATCACAAACCAAAGAAACGGCACATGAGAACTTGCGCAAAAAATTCAAATTCTCCGATCTTCAAGCAACTGCAATTTTGGAGATGCGTCTTCAAACACTTGCTGGATTGGAACGTAAAAAAATTGATGATGAACTTAAGGAAAAATTGCGTCTTATCAAACAGTTGGAAGCAATCCTAAAAAGCGATAAGTTGCAAAAGCAAATCGTCAAAGATGAACTGCTTGCACTTACGGAAAAATTCGGAGATGCTCGTAAAACCAAAGTTTTTAAGTCTGCTGTCGGTGAATTTAAACAAGAAGACTTGGTGCCAAACGAGGAGGCGATCATTACAATTACCACGGATGGTTATGTCAAACGCATGAATCCTATCGTCTATCGCGTGCAAAAACGTGGTGGCAAAGGAGTGATCGGTGCAACGACAAAAGAAGATACGAGTGTTGCACATATGCTTTCTGTGATGACACATGATAACCTCTTCTTTTTTACTAACACAGGAAAGGTATATCAAACGAAAGCATACGAGATCCCTGAATCAGCACGTACAGCAAAAGGCAATGCGATCGTAAATTTCCTCCAGCTTGCACAAAATGAAGAAGTGACAGAAATTATTCCATTCAATAGTGATGATCAATATAAATTTCTCTTCATGGCAACAAGTTACGGGGTTGTAAAAAAAGTAAAGATCAAAGATTTTGATAACGTTCGTCGTTCAGGACTGATCGCGATCAACCTTGAAGCTGGGGACAAACTTCACTGGGTCAAACCAACTACCGGCACAGACAACATCATTCTTTCCACAGCTCTAGGTCAAGCTGTCCACTTCCGAGAAAACAATGTTCGCGCAATGGGTCGCAATGCATCTGGTGTACGTGGCATCAAACTCAAAAAAGATGACTATGTGGTTGGCATGGATGTTATGTTCGCCAAACAAAAAGGTGCAGAATTATTTATCCTTACTGCAAACGGCTTTGGAAAAAAGACAAAGATCTCTCAGTACAAGATCCAGCGTCGTGGTGGTTCAGGTATCAAAACTGCCAAGGTCACACCAAAAACAGGATCGATCGTTAGCGCATATGTTGTAAGTGCAGACGATACAGACAGTGATGTGATCATCACAAGTGCCAACGGACAGATCATCCGCACACCACTCAAACACATCTCCACACTTTCTCGTGCCACGCAAGGTGTGCGCATCATGAAGCCAAGAGCAGGCGACACAATCGCTGCTGCAACGATCTTATAAAAACTCACAAAAACAGCTCTTTTTAAGAGCTGTTTTTGTAATTGTGCACCACATTCACATCATAAAAACATAGAGGAAACTTGCGATCCCCGTCACAGCAAGTTCAAGAAGCGGACTAATCCCAATTCCCTGCACGAGCGGCATGTGTAAGGAATATTTCCAACGACCCATTTTTAATGATATTTTTTCATCCAAAAAAGAAAATAGTAGTGATAAAAAAACAAAAAATATCAATTGAACAGGATTCTCTAAAATATGTATGCTTTTGAAAATCCAGACACTTATAAGAAAAAAGAGTGTTACAAAAAAACCATCTTTCAGAGATGCAAAAATAATCAATGAAATAAATCTTTTGAGTGGAGCAATCAAACATGTAATATAAAGTTGACTGTGAACAACCTCCCATAATAAATTAATGAGAAAAGATATAAAAAATATTTCAATTAAATAATATAGCATATTAAGATCATATTTATATTTTTCATAATATCACATTATAAAAAATAATTCTTAATCAAAAAACAACTTGGCAAACCAAGTTGTTTTTTGCTTTTCAGACTCTATCGTTAATTATAGAAGTCCCATCAAATTGAAGAGTGTCATGGTCATTGCAGGCACAAGTGCAAGCAATACTGCGAACTCCGCATCATTGGATTTTCGGTGCAATCGGAAGCTTTTGATTTCTTCAGCTGGTGCTTCCACTGACACTTCCGGTGCGGGAGTTATTTCCTCTTGATTTCCGCCACATGAACATCCACATGTTGCGCATTTTTTAATTTCCGTCATATTTTTATTTTATGATTTATTTTTATTTTTATGATGCAATATATTGCATGTCACCTTAGCGCCGAGAATCGTTTTTTCTCAATCGACCTTTAAAAAAGAAAAACCGGGTGACATTTGGTCGTGATGACCACCCGGCTTCATTCATCATGTATATATTATAGCAAAAAAAATCGGCTCTGTCAATTCTGCACATGAAAATGTTTTTTCACAATTGATAATCTTTCTGATCACGAATATAATATATCCGATAAATTATAAATTTTATTCTTATTGAAAACATAACTTGTGTTATTGCGTAATACTTGTACTATAAATAGCATATGGAAAGAAGATTTTATCAGAAAAAAAGATTTTATGTTTTTTGTGCGATCCTTACGATAATCGGCACAATAGGTTTTATGATGCCTAGATTCATAGCAAAAAACGAGCAAATTCCCACATTTGCAATTCCACCTCATGTACAACACATCGGTGATCCCATTGCCGACGTGCCTCAAAAAGTATGGCCTGTTCCAAACATCAATAGGATGAAGACGCATGGCTGCGTCGCTGACGGCTTACTTAGCGGATATAACCGTACAAGCAAAGATGTCAAAGTTGCTGCAGAAAGCGATTGTTATTTTTTTTCTCGCGCAATTGAAACATGGCTTGACGCACCGGATTTTCATCAAGCACAAGAGATCATCGATGAAATAGGCCGAGATGATGTGCAGTATGGCATGTTCATCGCCGAAGCGATCAATAAAAAGGAAAATTATATTTATTATGATGAGTCACGTCGATTTGATTTTGACAAAATGTGCAAGAACGGCTCAAAAAATTTTTGGGGTGAGCACACATGCAAACCATCTTTGGGCGAACAAGAATACCGTGCATATGTTCGCCAAATTACGCGTGAAGCAATGGACATGGGCATACAAGTATTCCTTTTCGGACAAATTTACCACCAAGAGGAGGATATGGACGAGCCCTATGCACCTACTATGCTTGCAGAGATGCGCGAATATGCACGCAGTAAAAATATGCATATCATCATTGGTGCACAAACCAACGATATTCAGGATGAGGAATACCTTCAATTATTTGATTTTATTGAGGGCGGCATCGGATTACATGCTGATGGAACCGTGGAGGATAACGCTTGTTTTTCTCGTTGGCATGATGGAGAGAATGGATGGTGTTGGGCATTATTGTGGAATGAACCATTTAAATCAAAAGCAAAAGATGTTTTTGTCCATTTAGATTGGAGCGGCATAGTTGGTGATGACATGAGCACATTTACACGTATGAGCACTGAATTGCGACATCAAACATTGGCAGATCTTCATAAGAAATTCACATCACAAAATGTTGGTTTTCTCATGCCGATCATTGCACCGCTTGCCAAAGATAATGGAGGCTGTCATGGTCCGCGCAAAAGCTTCTATTCGCCAAGTATGAAATACGGATGCCCGGATTTAGATGCAATCAATGATATTCTCAAATAGGATAAGCTATATTTTAAAAAAGCATGCGTCAAAGCATGCTTTTTTAAAGATATATAAAGATTTTTAATAGATATATCCACGAATTACACGTGCATTTTGACTAAGTGTGCGCGTATTCACCACACCCCACCCCTTATAGTTCATTTCTGAAATTGTAATAGTTCCATCGCCCACTGATTCCACATATGCCACATGTCCGTAGCGCGCATCTTCCGTTGTTACAACAATTGCCCCAGCTTGTGGTTTTTTGCCCGTCGCCATCCCTGCCGCCTTGGCATTATACAACCATGCACCGGCATTACCGCGCCACGTTACTGTACGTTTATTTGCTACATAGTATGTACAATATCCGTATGGAAAACTGTTGCCCGATCTACGAGTTTTTGCATTGTTTTTAACAATCGAACTGCCAAGATTTGTGCTTCCACTGCCTGTCGCCACATATTCACGCGGTGCAAAGAGCGGATCCGGCTCTGGTCTCGGAATATCCTTTTGTGCACCAGGAATGAAAATCTCCTCATCTACGGCCAATTCACCATTTGCCGGCAATGTATTGTATGCAATAATCTCTTTTTCATCAACTTTATATTCCTTTGCAATTTTTTCAATTGTATCGCCAGATTTGACTTTGTGTTTTACACCAGATTCCGGCAAAACGAAGATCGTATCGCCAGGTTTAATATCATCCACATCCTCAATTTCATTGGCAAAGAAAAGTGTTGCTGTTGTAATGCCGTGTTTTTGAGCAATTGTGCTAAGCGTATCACCCATTTGCACAGTATAAAGGATCACATCACCTTCGCTGTCAGGATCACTTGCACCTTCACGACGCGGCGGAATGATCGCTGCATCACCCAAAAGTTCTTCCTGCGCATCAGCTAGAACATTCAATTGTGTTTGCTTACTTACAGCCTCCTTATCTTCAGATGAAGTTACGTTTGTTTGCACATCACTCACCATACCCCCATCCAAAACAATACTATCATCATCCTTATACACCATCGCACGTTGCACCTTTTTATTACTCCAATGCCCCACCAAGAAAGAATCATCATGACTCTTTTTTGCAGAGATATTACCAAATATGATCAATGTTGCGATAATAGCGAGCATTGTCAAACTTCCATTTTGTCTGATAAATCTCCCAACACCAAAATATGATCGCCTGCGAAAAGCCATCACCGTTGAACGTTCGATCACATAAAAATATTGTTGGATTTTTTTTAATACTTTGAGTATTTGTCGCAGTATCATTTTTAAGCGTTTAATACGCAGTAGTTCCTTGTATACAACTTACCATGTAAGATACACGACTTTTCGTCTATATCATCGATGGAAGTCTTACTTTTTAGGCTTATTACATTATAGGGATTTTTTTCATTTTGTCAAAGGAAAGTTCCTTCTTTATTCCCTTTTGACATTATAACATTTTTAAAAAACAATGTATGAAACTTATGTTATAATGTACCTGTCATAAACACTTTTTAGCTCTCTATTATTATGAAAAAAGATTTGTATGATCTCCTCTTGGATTATTTGGAATACTTGGAAGTAGAGTTGAATCGTAGCCAAAAGACAATTGAAAATTACAATCACTACTTGCAAAGATTTATTGAATTTATCGACGATGTCTACGATGTAACGTCTCCCGAAAAGATCACATTGAACATGGTGCGCAAATATCGTGTTCACTTACACCGATTTGAAACAGACAGCGGAAAGACATTTCAAACATCCACGCTCAATTATCATGTTATTGCATTGCGAAATTTTCTCAAATATCTTGCAAAACAAGACATTTCTACACTTGCCCCGGAAAAAATCGAAGTTGGAAAAAATCCTGACAGACAAGTGGAATTTCTCGAGCCTGAGGAAATTGAACGACTACTGCACGCGGCAAATGGTCCGGATCTAGCCTCCCAACGTGATCGTGCGCTTTTGGAGCTGCTCTTTTCTGCAGGATTGCGTGTATCAGAACTTATATCACTTGATCGCGAAGATATCAATTTGGAAAGACAAGAATTTAGCGTACGCGGCAAAGGTAATAAGTTACGTGTTGTATTTATCTCCGACACAGCAAAAAAAACTTTGCAAAATTATCTATCGAAAAGACGTGATATTGATCCTGCATTATTTGTACGCGTCCGCACCGGTACACACAAAGATGCAGATGCTGAGGGGTTAAGACTCACTCCGCGCAGCGCACAACGCATTGTCAAAAAATATGCGCTTAAAGCCGGTATTGTCAAAGATGTACACCCACATACACTACGGCACACCTTCGCCACAGATCTTTTACAAAATGGAGCGGATATTCGCAGTGTTCAAGCCATGCTAGGTCATGCCAACATCACCACGACACAAATATACACCCATGTCACAAATCAAAATCTCAAAGGAATACATGATCGTTTTCATGGAAAGAAGAAGGCGAAGACATAGCTATGTCTTCGCCTCATGTGCGAGAAAACTTTTTGGGCGCAATGTATGCAATTATCATTGCCACAACTGTACACAAACTCACAATTGCCATCGTAATAACAGCACATAGCCATAATCCTACGATAAACAGAATTGCTCCCACAGCCGCTCTGACACTTTGACCATTTTGCATTGTGATTACCTCATCATTCAGAATGTGAAAATGCCATATAAAAACCTTTCTCTATTTGCATCATACACATAAAACCTTTTTTTTGTAAACAAAAAACACTCCCAATGAACATGGGAGTGTCGTAAAATACAAATTTATTATTGGTTTTTTCCATGGTCTTGAAAATATTTTGCATAAACTTGGTCTTCTACCAAAATATGTTGTGTGAGCCATGAGCCCATGAAATTTTCAATATCCAAAACAATTTTATTGGCATCAACACCATCCTGAATTTTATCTTTTAACTCATAATATTTATCCACAAAAACATCGTGCTTCTGTTTATGCGCTTCTACATCAGGATAGGTATTTTCTGTTAAATATCGCTCCTCATACTTAAAATGTTGATCCATGTAATCCTTGAAAAAATGTATCATCTCATCCACCACATCATGTGCCGTATCATTGACAATAGCTTCCAGCAATTCATTGATCTTTCCAAAAAGTTGCTTGTGTTGCATGTCCAAAACATCATTATGTACCGTCATATCTTCCGTCCATAAAAATTTGATTTCCATAAAAATCTTATACGTATTACTTTCTTAGTATATCATATTTAAAAGAATTACTATTATCAAAGTTTTTTACTCTATTTTTTATACAACCTTTTCAAGTGGTGCGATACTTTTAGCGAGTTTTTTCAAACCGTATTCTTTAAAAACAACGTGAATGATCAGATCCGTTTGCCCCACCACAATGCCTACACCAAAAGTCTTGTGTCGTACTTTATCACCATCCACAAACCCAGCATCTTTTTCCGGTTTGTAAAGAACGCTTTTTGGCTTTTCTTCTTCTACATTATATGAAGATCTCGAAATTTTTGTGCATTCCTTTTCAAGCAAGTTATCTGGGATGTCCCCCAAAAAACGTGATGGAATATTTGCTTGTAATGATCCAAAAAGCAATCTCTGCTGTGTACACAAAAAGTACACCTGTTTTTTTGCACGCGTAATTCCCACGTAGATCAAGCGTCGCTCTTCTTCCATCTCTTCTTCACTGACCATTGATCGACTATGTGGGATCAAACCCTCCTCTAATCCTGTAATGAAGACTACTGGAAACTCCAATCCTTTTGCACTGTGCAATGTCATGAGATGCACCATATTCGTATTATGATCGATCCTATCAGTATCACTCGCAAGAGAAATTTCTTCCACAAAAAGACGCATCGCATTTTCTATGCCATCATATTTTGTTGCCACAGAAAGAAGTTCTTGTACGTTTTCATGCCGCACCTCACCTTCCATCGTGCCATCCAAAAGCACGCTCTTATATCCGCTTTTTTCGTATGTGTGCATGATAATCTCTTCCAATTCATGCGTTTCTGCAAACTTCGTCAACTGATCGATCAATTGACAAAATTTACCAATGGTCACTTGTTTACTTTTTGCAATATGTGATTTTTGTAAATGCGCACTGCATCCAAATGAAATAGGATCCAACTGCACCGCACGCGATTCATCTAGCCACTGTGCAAATGTTTTACTACCAATGCCACGTTTTGGCTCAGATGCAGCACGTTCAAGCGACAAAATATCCATATGATTAACGATCAATCGAATATATGCCACCATATCCTTCACTTCTTTGCGTTCATAAAATTTGATACCACCAACGATACGATAATTAACCCCGTTTTTCAAAAAAAATTCTTCAATCACACGCGATTGTGCATTCGTACGATATAACACAACAAAGTCACTTTCTGTGTATCCCTCCACTTTGAGCGCATTAATGCGTGAGACAATATACATCGCTTCTTCACGCTCATCATGGGCTTCATATATAAAGAGCTTATTTCCCGAACCGGATTGTGTCCAAATACTTTTATCGCTGCGACCTACGTTGTGTTTGATCACATAGTACGCAGCATCGAGAATGTTTTGTGTTGAACGATAATTCTGTTCCAATTTGATCACCGTTGCTTTTGCAAAATCATGTTCAAAATTAAGAATGTTGCTCACATCGGCACCACGCCACTTATAAATAGATTGCCAATCATCACCCACGACAAAAATATTCTGATGGACCTTTGTCAACATTTTGATAAGTGTGTATTGTGCATAATTTGTGTCCTGATATTCATCTACAAGCACAAAATGAAATCTCTCCTGATATTTTTTGAGCACATCCGGATATTCTTTGAAAAGCGCGATCGTCAGCCTGATGAGATCATCAAAATCAAGACTGTGATTTTCACGCAGCGTCCGCTGATAATGATCATACACACGTGCAATATTTTCTTCTACATAGTTTTCAATTTGAGTACTGAATGCATCCGGGGACAATAGATCATTTTTTGCGCGAGAAATGCTTTCCAAGACGGCACGTGGCGTAAATTGCTGTTTTGACAGATCCAGTTCTTTGAGAATTTTTTTTATCAACACAAGTTGATCTTGCTGATCTAAAATTGAAAAAGAGCTATCATAGCCTAAAAAATGAATATCTTCTCGCAAAATCTTCACACACACACTGTGAAATGTGCCAATAAGCGGTCGTGCAAATCGTAAATCTATTTGCTGCGCCACACGTATGCGCATTTCTGCAGCCGCCTTATTGGTGAATGTTACAGCGAGAATTTGCGATGGTGCCACGGCACGCTCACGAATGAGATATGCGATTCGCCGTGTCAGCGCCGTAGTTTTACCTGAACCGGCACCTGCAATCACCAAAAATGGACCCTTAAATGCCTTAACTGCTTCAATTTGCGGTTGATTTAACCCTTCCAATAATTTTGTCATATTTGTCCATTGTAACACAATATACGAGAGCTTAGGAGTCTATACAAAAGACTTTTTTGTGATATGATACGGGATATGAAAACATCAAAAATATCGTTTTTTTTGAACCAAGCGGCACAAAAAAAAATCTCTATATATCATATTATTACAACATTTCTTGCAATTATTTCCGTACGTTTTTGCATAGAATTATGGGCAACGTCTTTTACATCGCATGATACGAGCTTTTATTTCTTCGGTTTTTTGCATACAACGTTGTTTTTTTATATCATCACCATCTGTTGTGTGTGGCTTTTGGTACGCATTGCAGATCTTCCGATCACACATGCACTGACGCTATTTCTCTATGGTTTTCTCTTGGTCATTTTCCCGCCAATTATCGACTATATAATCTCAACTTCTTTTTATAACGGTACACAATTTCTGAGTTACTATCTTTTTGATAGTCTGCCTGGACTATGGCACAGTTTTCTCACATTTTTTGGTGATCATCCGCGCGATGGCATCACCTATGGCACACGCACCATCATCATTCTCACGATCTTTGCAATGAGCACGATCACATATTATAGTACGAAAAAAATATCGCGTGCATTTTTGATCGCATTTTGTACATACATTGTTTTCTTCTTTTTTAGTGCGCTTCCGTCCTTTCTAGCTGCTCTCGTCACTGATACGCATGTTACAATAGCAAAACACTCTGTCGCAAGCTTTATTGCGTCACCCACAAATATTCTCAACAATCCAATTACACACCCTTTCAATGCGATCGTGACAAAAATGACCCTTGTCTATATATTGATCGCATTAATTCTCACCATAATTGCACTCTATAAAACACAAAAAGTGAGACTTCTCTCACTTCTCAAGAACGTGCGCCCGATACAATCTCTTTATCACATCGGACTTGTAAGCGTTGGCATGGGTACGGCAGTTATTTTTGGCAATGGCGTCTTTATACCAAACTTTTTTTCTTTATTGGCGATCCTCATAATTTATTGCGCGGTGATTATCGGTTGGTACGGCACTGTCGTTTTTAATGATATTGTCGATATTGAGATCGATAAGATCACCAATCCGACGCGACCACTCGTACTCAAAACCATATCTGTACGATCCTATGGTCACATTGGCGTTGCGTGCACTCTTCTATCACTCTTATTGGTTGCATGCATCAACTACCACGCAACGATAGCGCTGATCTTTTATCACGCATTATCATTTTTATATAACACACCACCGCTGCACCTCAAACGTTTCCCTCTTATTGCTACATTTACCGCCTCACTCGCGTCTTTTTGCCTCGTGATCATGGGCTATATCATGATCACAGACACACATTCGTTACAACATTTTCCTCCACACATCGCAATTCTTCTTATTACTGCTTACACCATTTCTCTACCTATTAAAGACCTCAAAGATATAGAGGGTGACAAGAAAAACCGTGTCTATACGATCCCTGTTATTTTTGGAGAAAAGATTGGCAGATTATTGATCGCATGTGGCATTTTCATATCCTTTACTCTCAGTATCTTTACCTTCAATAACCTATCATTATTGTGGCCGGCATTGCTTGCTGGCACACTGTGTTTTTGGACGCTCATTGGCACGCGACAAAAAAAATTCATTTTTGATCCCTATACAAGCGTTGGCATTGTCTTTGTAATCGTATCACTTTTTGCCCTCATCCTCACAATTTCTCTTCTGTAATATTTCTTGTGTTAAAGAGATCCATTGTGCGATACTTAATTCTTGTGCACGCACATTCTCTTTGATGGCAACTGCATGCAAAATTGCAACAACATCATCTTTACTTATATGCAATCCATTCGCCAAATTATTGGATAGTGTTTTGCGCCGTGCACTGAATCCCATTTTAACGATACGAAAAAGATCCTTTGTGTCAAAATTACTATCTGCATGTTCATTTTTCATCGTTAATGTGATCACTGCACTATCCACTGCAGGCACAGGCTCAAAATCTTCGCGCGGTACGGTAAATCCATATGTCACATGTGCATAATATTGTGCCGCTACGGCAATAATGCTCATCTTTCCAGGCTCTGCGCTCAAGCGTTCCGCCATCTCCTTTTGTACCATGAGCGTTACTGTTTGTGGTGAGCGCTCTTGTTCAAGAAATAATCGAATGATCGGTGCCGTAATATAATATGGGATATTTGCCACAACTTTATATGTATCATATTGTGCGATCAGTTCATTGATATTCATATGTAACACATCACCGTGTACGATCGTCACATTATCAAAGTTTTCAAATCGTTTGTCGAGCGTGGAGATCAATCGATCATCTAATTCGATCGCGATCACTTTTTTTGCCCTTTGAGCAAGCACTTCTGTAAGCACGCCCTGCCCTGGTCCGATCTCGATGACCACATCATCTTTCGTGATCGCAGAAAAATCAACGATCCGTGCAATAACTGCATCGTTTTTCAGAAAATTCTGTCCCAATGATTTTTTGTGTGCAAATTGTGTCATAACGTATCATCTTATTTTATGTGATCAACAAGGCACTGTAGCACAAAATTTGCTAGCAATCAAACATTCACCGAAGATCAATATGCGATTTTATCCTCTTTTTGTTCCCATGCATGAAACGCCTCCATCGCTTCATCGTGAAGCAATTGCTCCATCGGTAATTGCCTCTGCGCTTTATCCAGTGCAAGCTCTTCATAAATGAACTGATCATCAAAGCCGATCGTAGCGGCATCCTCTTTGGTATTTGCGTAGTAGACGGCATCGAGATGTGACCAATACACAGCTCCCACACACATCGGACATGGCTCACAATTTGTATACAATACACATCCCGTGAGATCAAACGTGCCAAGTTTTTCACATGCACACCGGATCGCAACAACTTCTGCATGCATTGTTGGATCATTTTGTGATGTCACCTGATTGTTCCCCTCCGCAATGATCTCACCATCCTTCACGATCACTGCACCAAATGGTCCACCATCACGATCTTGCATACCCTGTAAAGATAATGCGATTGCCCTTTTCATAAAAATGTTATGTTGTTCTTGTGTCATAATAATGTGCTAATTAATACAAAATATTTTAATCATTCACGATCTCTTCCATCTTCACATTGATCACGCCCGTGCCAAGCGACGCAATCTTTTCAAATGCCACTTTATCCAAATCGATAATACGCCCGGCAACGAATGGCCCTCTATCGTTAATACGTACGATCACAGATTTTCCATTTTCTTGGTTGGTGACACGCGCATAAGAACCAATTGGCATCCACGGATTTGCCGCACTGAGCGTGCCTGTATGTGCATACCACGAGCAACCACCTGTATGTTTTTTGCCCACCACGACCTTCGTGCCTTGCACAACAACTTCTGTCACCGGTTCTTTTGTCACCGTTTCGCTTTTAACTTCCCGCGCCACCTCTTCACCGTCATGATATGCCACCTCATAAATGATCTCTTTCGCACCATTTTCCCCTTTTTGTTCCGTAAATCGTTTGAGAAAATTTACTGAATCATCTTCACGTTCTTCTGTTTTATATGAAATTTTTTTTGTCACTGTTTCTTCCTTGATCACCACACGAATAATGGTGGCATCCATATCCGCATACACAAGCGCATCGCGTGATGGTTTTATGATATCATTTTTTTCGATCGTCACCCCACTGCGCGTAATTGCATGGATGAGATCATCACGAAATGTTCGCACATCCTTCTCCTCACCATCCACAGAAACTTTTACCACATGTTCACGGGTAATTGTGATCACATCCTCATCAAATATTTTTTGATCCATAGGCGGGAAAACGCGATCGGCCTCTGAAATTGTGGGATCATAATAGGCAATCACATCTGCAACAGTCACGGCTGGAATGTCTTGCAGAGCAATTTTGCGTCCATCATCGCTAACCGTGATCGTGTGCACACTGACCGTTTGTGTAAATTGATGCCGTGCACGAAAAAAGATTGCCCACACAATGATGCCCACAATACCGCACAAAATGGCAATAAAAGCCACTTTTTTGATGAATTTTACACGCACTCGTCTATGCATACTCTCACTATTATATATGAATACACCAAAAAAATATATCCACACACCTTCAAAATTTACAGAAATCATGCCAAATCAACAACAAACATTGTGCAAAATTAGAAGTTCGCGTATAAATAAGTTACTGGAAATATTATTCCTCTATGTTTAATTTATTAATGTTTTTAGAAAAGACTAAAGCAATACACTTGGGGGGAGAAACAACTATGATACTAGGAACACTACCAAAGGATTTTAATCCGAAATTTGAGGCTGTTGGCAGCTTTGTTCAATACAATGGTGAAATAATTTTGTTACATCGACAAGATCATAAGTCGCAAGGAGGAACGTGGGGAATCCCATCAGGGAAAAAAGATGATGGAGAAAATCCGATTGATACGGCTTGCCGTGAGACCGCAGAAGAAACAGGAGTGATTATTTCTCGTGATGAAATGAGATTTTTTTCAACAGTTTACGTTAGATTTGCAGATTATGATTTTGTCTATCATATGTATCACACTAAGTTGAAAAACAAGCCTAAGATAAAAATCAACGAGCATGAACACAAAGATGCAAAGTGGGTTTCACCAAAAAATGCATTGGCTTTACCGTTGATCGAAGACCTTGCTGATTGCATACGATTATTTTTTGACATGTAACTCGAAGAGATAAACATAAATTTATCTCTTTTTTAAAAGCCTTATTTACAATAAGGGGTGTAAAAACAATACTTCAGATATGTCGAAACATTGTGTATTTTTAGATTATTGTGCTATCTTTACAAAATTTATATCAGATGGCAGGTCAAACACGGATTCAACCGGCTTCCACACCTCACAAGTGTGACCGTTTATCCTCATGTTTTGAGTTACGCCTTCATAAAGCCCCCTTGTTTCGATTGTTGATTTTTCTCCCTCTTTTTGATCACTGTACCAAACATAACGAGCATTGTCACTTTCGATTGTATGCATTACTCGACCTTCAGGAAATGCCACTTCTTGATGTTCACGGTCACCAGATACATACGTAGTAATGGTCATACCCCCTCCCTTACCCACATTGCTCCAAATGCATTTCAAATTCCTTTGTTCAATTTGTTTTGGAGCGGAAACTGAATCATTTTTTTTATCTGAATCCGCTTTTGTTTTTGATGTTGTTTTTTCATTGGTTACGACACTTTGGTCTGCTCGGTATTCGAGAGATTTTTCCGGATTCTTTTGATCACTACATCCAGTTAAAAGGAATACACAAAAAATTATAAGGGTACCGGCAAATTTTGAATTATTCATATTTTTTTTATTATTTTGATACTGGTTATATTCTATCATTTTTTAAAATAAAATTAAACTCGACACAATCATTTTCATAATATGTACTTTTCATTTTTTATCAGTCCTTTTATAAGTTTTTAATAATAAAAAGGTTCGCAGCATCAAACTACAAACCTTTTTGCAACGGAATTTTCCGATGTTCATTTTCTCTTCTTATATACCAAGACAACCTCACTTCTTCGTACTGTCTTGTTGATATTTAGAATATGGTAACTTGGAATAGCAGCGAGGCCATGCGTACCATATTTTTTCTTCATCGTCACAATTTCTCCGATCAAACCACAGACACACCCAGAATTATCGCCATGTGTTTTTGCTTCACACTTTTTCACTCTGACACATTTCCCAATGATTTCATCATCCTTTTTCTTGATCCTGTTTTTCTCCTATCTGTACTGAAAACACGTGGCTGTGTTACACTTTTCTTATATACAAATTTTTATGAGATCATCAACTCACATTATTACAAATAGTTCTATCGGGACGCTACTGTATATTTATACCGAAATTACCCCAATACTTTTAATCTTATTCGTGATTTGGGGTGGTCTTCTCATGGATATTGACCACATTGTTTTGTTTATGACGAAATACAAACTTTTTACTTTAAAGAAGTGGATCGAAATAACAAGAACTTTATATAAAAAACGACAAGCAGAATTATATATTTTTCATTCTCCAGAATTTCATATAGTTTTGATCGTTTTGTCATTTTTTCATGAATTGTTCTTGTGGATACTATTAGGGTCCGCAATACACATAATGTTGGATATTCTCTCTCATTACCATTATCACAAAAATTTTCGTTTTCTCTTAGTGTGGAGCTTATTCTATCACATCACAAGAAATTAATGGATTTTCGACTTACTTCGGACGATATTGCAATGCTTCGGCAATGTGTTTTATTGCAATTTGTTCATCTCCGTCCAGATCCGCAATTGTACGAGCTAATTTGATCATACGATAGTATGCACGCGCACTCAGATCCAGTCTTTCTGCCGCGTCTCTCAGTAATTTTTTTGAGGGTGCATCCAATATACAATATTTCTTGAGTAGTTGTTGATCCATCTCTGCGTTGATGGCACCTGTTGTTGCAAAACGCTTGCGCTGCATCTCACGCGCACGCTCCACGCGTGCTCTGATATGCACACTTTCTTCACTGTAGTCTTCCCCATCCAATTTATTTACCGAGATCCGTGGCACATCTACATGCATATCAATACGATCCAAGATCGGTCCGGAGATCTTTTGTGTGTAGCGAATGACCTGTGACGGTGTGCATGTGCATTCTTTTTGTGGATCGGTCGCAAATCCGCACGGACACGGATTCATCGCAGCTACAAGGATGAAGTTTGCTGGAAATGTCACAGATGATTTTGCACGTGCGATCGTCACGATGCCGTCTTCCAATGGTTGCCGCAGATTTTCCAATACGGCACGGGGAAATTCCGCGAACTCATCGAGAAAAAGGACGCCGCGATGTGCAAGTGTAATTTCGCCCGGCTTGGGATTTGTACCGCCGCCAATGAGTGAAACGGCAGATGAGCTATGGTGTGGTGAACGAAATTGACGGTCCATGATCAATTGTTTTTCACCGGAAAGCAATCCAGCGACAGAATAGATCTTTGTAATATCGAGAATTTCTTTTTTGGACAGGCGTGGCAAGATCGTGACAAATGTCTTGGCAAGTAATGTCTTCCCGGATCCCGGCGGTCCATGAAAGATCACATTATGTCCACCGGCAGCGGCAATTTCCAATGCGCGCTTTGCATGTTCGTGTCCTTTGATATATTTGAAATCATGTGAACTTGTGATAAAATTTTTATATGTATCGGTTTCAATATTCACTGCAGATGAGATCTTTTCTTGCCCGTTCAAATGAAAAACGAGTTGTCGCAAGTTTTGTATCGGGATCACTTCAATACCATCTACAACAGTTGCTTCTTGCACATTTTTTTCGGGCACATAAATTGCCGTAAACCCTTGTTCTCTGGCAAAAAGCACGATCGGCAATACGCCATTGATCGACCGTACGGTACCGTCCAAAGCCAACTCTCCCACGAACATATTTTTGCGCGTATCACAGGCAAGCTGTCCTGTTGCACACAAAAAGCCGATTGCAATCGGCACATCGTAGATCGGACTGGATTTTTGCAGGTCAGCAGGTGCCAAATTTACTGTGATCCGTCCGCATTGATGCGGTGGTTTGAAACCGCAATTTTTCACCGCGCTTGATACACGATCGCGCGATTCCTTAACTGCCGTATCAGGCAACCCCACAAGAGTAAAGTTATGTAATCCGCTACTAAGCACGTCCACTTCAATTTCAACGACCGCTCCCGCAAGACCGATTGTTGCTGCCGAGATGATTTTCGAAGGCATGAGTAAAATATAAAAAAATTACCCGACGCAGTCATTAAATCATAAATTGATACGGTACAAATGTCAATTTCATTTTTTGATCGTATGAAAAAGCAAAAGTCCGGCACCTACTGTGATCAAAACATCCGCAAAGTTAAAAGATGATATATGTAAAAAGGGCACATAATCGACCACGCAACCATATCGTACACGATCGATCACATTACCCACTGCTCCCGCAAAAATACACACAAATGGAAGTTGCACAAAAAACCTCTCAAAGATCACCCCTCGCCAAAAAAATCCCAAGGCAACCACGATCCCAATCCATAAAATAATAAAAAAAATTGATGGCAATCGCACACCAAAGGCAATTCCCTCATTGCACAAGTATGCAATATGTCCCACAACAAATTGTTTGATCAACTGATCTGTAACAACAAGGATAAAGAAAACACCGATCCCACACAAAAATGTGTGAAATCGATGTTTGTGCGCATGTTGTCCATTAAGCGCGAACATTTGTACGTGCTGCAGGATAAGCTTTCAATCGATCAACATTGATCATTTCCCCCGTTTCCTCATCTGTGCCATATGTACCGTTTTCCATTTTTGTCAAAGCGTCGATCACATCCTTTAATTGTGTCTCCAGTGATTGTTCTATTGCAAGATTATTTACATATTGTTCTGCTTCTGTCGCATTTTCATCATCATGTTCACCGAGATCTTCCGGATACACTGTGGCATATTCCCCATCATGCTGTTTTTTTGCAAATCGCGAAAGCTCCCCTTCTAATTGTGCTTTCTCTGCAAGTAGCATGTCTTTTAGTTCTTGCATTGTTTTTTCATCAATAGTCATATTTTTTAGTTAAAAGTTTAAAGTCTATAAAGCTCATAATGTTACGAACGCAATGTTATTCCTCTATTTTTTGAACTCTGCAACATCTGTAGTGTACCAAATCAAATACATGCTGTCTAGAAATAGATACTTTCAATATGATTGATCGAATGAACTTTTTGATCTTTCATTAGTATGGACAATGCATCAATGCGCCACGGATCTTGCCACAGATCAAAAGTTGTGATGTAACATTCTGCTATCCGTTGTAATTTACGCAGTTTTACTGGTGTAATCTGTTCCTCCGGCAAAACCACAGCATCATGCTCAATAATCACACGTGTTTTTACCTCCACAAAAACAATGGATCCATCTTTGGCTTGTGCCACAATATCAATTTCGCCCAATCTCTTACCTTTCGCATTGCACCAATTTCTGTGAAGTATTTTATAGCCTTGTTTTTTGAGATATTTTACAGCAAGGTTTTCCCCAAGTACGCCCACAGACTTTTTATTTTTTTGACATAGTTCTGTGATTTTATTTAAAATCACATTCATTTTTTGCATAAGATAGAAATTTACGCTGCAGTACATGACGGTTCTTCGTATACATGACTCCATCAACACCTCACCAACTTATTAATGGTAACAATCAATTAATGCCTGGTCAATCATGCTTATATTTTCAAAACAAAAAACGCTTTTTACAGCGTTTTTTGTCAAACATTTTCCGGCGAATTTTCTTTGTTTCTCATCGAGAAATGTTTAGAAAGATTCACCGGGCACCAAGTGGCCCGAATAGTAAATAAAACTTGGGCATGGTGCCCGGTATAGTTCGCATGCACGAACATGTAACCTAATATGAAGTGGTCTCGCACCGGGTGAAGTATGCGATATACTTACGGGGTCAACATGTATTTTCTGTACATGCAATTGTGCAACAACATTCCCTTTTTATTCTGTTGTTACTTCTTCCACCATCCTACGGTTTTAAACCCCAATTTGTTTAAAGAACGAATCCATTTAATTTTTTTATTTGTTTCAATGGACATTATCTCCAAGTTATTGAAAATAATATTTTTAATTTTTGTTTTTATAATTGCGAAGCGTGGGAAACTGAATTTGCTCCGCGTGTATCGATAATTTTATCAATACAGTAGGACAGGGGAAGGATTCCAATCACAAATAGGGGGAAATTGTGATTGGAAATTCTTCCTCCGTCTATATATAGTTTTTAAAGAAATGTCTCGGCTGTGCATATCTCTTGCCTCACACTTACAAAGTAATTATAGCACATTTTTTACCCTCGGTCAAAGCTCTCTCACGATTTTTGTTTTATATAAAAGGTTTTTATGTCCTATTGCACTTTAAATTCCACATATATGAAAAAACTCATTTTAAAAAAGAAATTTCTTTTTATTTTTTAATTTTATTTATACACAGGTTATACACAAATACACAGGTTATACATACACGTAGTATTTTTTGATGAACTTTTAATACAAAAACACCTCCTTTGTGGAGGTGTTTTTATCCTTTAAGACTAATATGTGAATCCGGCAGGCTTATCTTGTGCAATCGTTCCCTTTTTTATATCATCCAACATTGCGCGCAACGTGCTCTTTGATGTACCCAAAACAAAACGTTGATCGCTGATCGTATAGTCAACAGAATATGTCTCTGCTGCATCTAGATTCGCATACCTAATCGCATATGTGTTATATGCGCTATCTTTAAAAACAACTGCAGTCGGTGCGGTATCCATGCCATCCAAGATAAGAGCAATGCCATTTGGAATGTCGTTTTCTTTGATCTTTAAATTATCTTGTAAAAGTTTCACATTTTTTATATCGATCGCAAAACCAAAACGCACACCGTTTGTCGCATCCTTATAGGCATATATCTCAAAATTTTCTTCCAATGACGCCATAATCTCTTGCGGGATAGACAAACCGGCAGAGATTGCAAAGACATGAAACGATACAGGATTTTCCTTTTGATCTGTCACAATAAATGATATTGGTTCTTGAATATCTGATTGTTGTAAATTATTTTTGATCGTATTTAATTCGGCAGCTATGTCATTTTTTGTTGTTTGACTCTCTACATCAAATGAAAAATAATTTGGCAGATCTTTAGAATATATCTCGGCATCTTTGATAACAGCTTGTTGCGTATCATCCACAGTAAATGGCTGTTCTTGTAACGTATCTTCAGTTACATCTGTCGTTCTCTGTCCCATGATCATATATCCGCCGAATGCAATTGCGCCAATAAGAAAAACGACAACAAATACGATCATTACAATATGCAATGTATTTTTTGATTGTTTTACTGGCATCGGGTTTTTAAGTGGTAGCGCTGCATTTTTGGCAATATCACTTGGCGATTGATTGATCTTTTCAATTGGTGCGGCTTTTGGCCCACTCATAAATGTTTCTTTTTCTTTCTGCATCAATTGATCTTGTGTATCTAAAAATGGATTTACCTCTTCCTGTTTTTGTTTTGATTGTATGCTTTTGGCAAAAACTAGCTGTTCCTCTTTTGGTGTTGCGGTATCTGATTTTTTACTAATTGGCGGATTCAGTGTATCCTTTTTCATTGTATGCACCTCGAAAATGCGAGCTGCAATAGTTCCTTGATCATTTTGTTGTTTTTTGTTTTCCATACATCACCCTTTAAAAGAAAAGACATTACGCGAATTGTAATGTCTTTATTATACACTATTTTGTGCAACTTCGAAATATCATCCTAATCTTCACATGGTTGATCTTTCAGGTTTTGGAAGCAAGGCTTTCATTGAGAGATTAACACGACCTTGTGAATCAATTTCTTTGACCTTTACGGTAACTTTATCTCCAATCTTTACAACATCTTCTACTTTATTTACACGTTGGTGTGCAAGTTCGCTAATGTGTACCAAGCCATCTTTACCTGGAAGCACTTCTACAAATGCACCAAAATCCATAATGCGCACAACCGTGCCTTCAAAAATTTCACCTGCCATAACTTCTCTTGTGAGATCATGAATGATCGACTGTGCCATTTTTCCACCTTCTGCTTCTGTAGCAGTAATGAAGACACTGCCATCATCTTCAATATCAATACTTACACCTGTGCGAGCAATGATGTCATTGATGACTTTGCCACCGGGTCCGATCACATCACGAATTTTGTCCGGATTGATTTGCATAATAATGATGCGTGGTGCAAATGGTGAGAGATCACTATTTGGCACAGGAATTGTTGCCAGCATACGATCTAAGATGTGCATACGCCCTTCACGTGCTTGCATGAGCGTTGCACGAAACATGTCTGTATTGATTCCCGCCATTTTTACATCCATCTGTACAGCAGTAATGCCTTTTTCCGTTCCAGCAACTTTAAGGTCCATGTCACCATAGTGATCTTCCGCACCTTGAATATCAGAAAGTACTCTATACTCCCCTGTTTTAAAATCGGTCATCATACCCATGGCAATACCGCTTACAGGTCGCATGATTGGCACACCAGCATTCATTAATGACAACGTAGAACCACAAGTTGCTGCCATTGATGATGAACCGTTGGATTCCAAAATTTCAGATACAAGAAGAATAGTGTACGGGAAACTTTCTTTTGGTGGAATAACCGGCATAAGCGCTTTTTCAGCAAGTGCACCGTGTCCGATCTCCCGTCGTCCTGGTCCGCGCATAAATCGCACTTCGCCCACAGAATATGGTGGAAAATTATAATGGTGAATATAGCGCTTTTTCTCGTCAACTTCCATTGTATCAATCACTTGCTCATCACCAGGTGCGCCAAGAGTTGTGATCGTAAGTGCTTGCGTCTCACCACGTGTGAAAAGGCCAGAGCCGTGTGTCCGTGGCAATATGCCCACATCACACGTAATTGGACGAATCTCTCCTGTTGCACGGCCATCCGGACGACGATCCTTTGTGATAATATTGCGATGTACAATTTCATCGCACACCTCATCGAAAATAAGTGAAAAAACATCAGAAAAATTCACAAGATCTTCCTCAGAGAGACTTTGCAGCAATTCCTCTTTTGCCACTTCTTTTACTTTTGTCGTTTGTTCTGCAATTTCCATCTTTGTTCCATAAAGCGCATCCTCAATATTATGCGCAATGAGAACTTCTTTTATACGATCTTCACACACAGCGGTTCCCATAAGACGCGTAGCCTCTCTTTTTTGCTTACCAACTTCCGTTGCAATAGTTGTAATAAACTGTGCAATTTGTGCAACTGCCGCATGTCCTGCCTCAAATGCACGCACCACATCCTCTTCCGGTGTTTCACTTGCACCCGCTTCGATCATATTAATCTTTTCTGTTGTACCTGAAAGTGTTAGATTCATTGTGCTTATCGCCTCTTGTTCTTTTGTTGGGTTGATCACAACAACACCTTCTACCATGCCAACTTTTACAGCAGCTACAGGACCACCCCACGGAATATCAGAGATCGACAACGCAGCAGATGCCGCAATGATCGAAATAATATCTGGATCATTTTGCCCGTCAATCGATTGAACCGTGATCACCACCTGCACTTCATTGCGCATACGCATATCAAAAAGTGGACGAATCGTACGATCTACTGCACGACCAGCCAATACTGCTTCATCACTCGGTCGTCCCTCACGTTTAATAAAGCGTGAACCCTTGATCTTGCCCGCTGCATAATATCGCTCTTCATAATCCACCATAAGGGGAAAATATCCCATCACATTGCTTTTGTCCTTGCTCATCACTGCTGTTGCCAATACTTGCGTATCACCATAACGCACAGTTACAGCACCACTTGCCTGTTTTGCCAACTTGCCTGTTTCAATGGTAAGCGTGCGACCGGCCACCTCCAGTGACCAACTTTTGTGTCCATCCATATATAATATGAACAAAAGAAATTATTTGTATGTACTACAAATATACATATATATATTGCATCAATTTAT
>DYDB01000008.1 GCA_020718085.1 Micavibrio sp.
CACAAAAAGAACAATATCCGATCGCACTTGATCCAACACTGCAGTTCACTGCTCCAGGGCAGAGTAATAGTGGGGATGTGATTGATGGGGAGGCAGGGAGTCGGTTTGGGTATTCTACGGTCAATGGTGACTTCAATAGCGATGGAAAAATGGATTTGGGAATAGGAGCTATGTCATATGCGAGCAATACTGGACGTATATATATTTTCTACAACGACGGCACCATACCAACTACAGCAGTAACCGCAGATGTGATCATTACGGGTGAAGCAACAGAAAATTATTTTGGAAGTACGATCTCAGCAGGTGATTTCAATGCTGATGGGCGTACAGATGTGATGGTTGGAGCGCGAGGATATGCAAGTAGCACTGGTCGTGTCTATGTTTTCTACAACGACGATTCCATTCCCACCACAGCCGCAACCGCAGACGTGATCATTACGGGAGGGGCAACAGGGAATGTTTTTGGTAGAGCATCTGCTGTTGGTGACTTCAACGCTGATGGTAGAATCGATTTTGTAGTGGGTGCGGATGCTGTTCATAGTGTGTACATCTTCTACAACAATGGGTCATATCCTACCACAGCAACAACCGCAGATGTGATCATCACGGGGAGTGGTTTTTTTGGAACGTCAATTACTGCAGGTGATTTTAATGCCGATGGACGTACAGATTTGGCAAGCGGAGGTTATGCAAATAGCTCCTATGCGGGCAATGTTTCAATTTTTTATAATGATGGTTCATATCCTGCATTAGCAACAGGGGCGGACATTACGATCACGGGAGAAGCAAATAGCTTATTTGGGTGGAAATTGATTTCTGGTGACTTTAATGCGGATGGGAGAACTGATCTCGCTGTAGGCGCATATCAATACTCATCCAACACTGGTCGTGCCTACATTTTTTATTGCGATGGTACAATTCCTACCACAGCCGCAACTGCAGATGTGATCATTACAGGAGAAGTAGCGGGAGATTATTTTGGCTATAATTTGTTGAGTGATGATTTCAATGCTGATGGTAAAACCGATATGAGTGTTTACGGTGGCAATCGTGTTTATATTTTTTACAATGACGGCTCTATTCCCACTACAGCAGCAAACGCAGATGTGATTATTAAGGAGGAGGTGGCTTATAGCAATTTTGGATCTGGACTCTCAGGAATAACAAGTGGCGATTTCAACGCTGATGGACGCACGGACATAGCGATAGGTGCACGAGCATATTCTTCGGATGCGGGTCGTGTCTATATTTTTTATTCTCAAAATGGACAGGTTAATACAAATAAAAAAATTACCGGAGAAAGCTCGAGTTGGTTTGGTAGTTCCCTTGCAATAGCTGATCTTAATAGTGATGGCAAAAATGATTTGATCGTTGGCGCGATCTTGTATTCCTCGCAGATTGGTCGTGTATATATTTTTTATGCCGACGGCTCCATTCCCACGACAGCTGCTTCTGCAGATGTGATCATTACGGGAGAAACAATGAGCGGGTTTGGCATATCTCTTGCCACGAGTGATTTCAATTTCGATGGTAAAATAGATCTCATTTCTGGTGCGCCTTATTATAATTCCAATCAAGGCCGCGCTTACATCTTCTATGGTGACGGCTCCATCTCCACAACTGCAGCAACAGCTGATGTGATCATTACGGGGGAGGCGGGAAGTTTTTTTGGGCGCTCTGTTGTCGCTGCTGATCTGAATTCCGACAGCAGGTCAGATATCGCCATTGGTGCAAGTTCATACTCATCACAAACCGGTCGTACCTATATTTTCTATGGTGACGGCTCCATCCCCACAACTGCTGCAACAGCTGATGTGATCATTACGGGGGAGACGACAAATAATTATTTTGGTTATGCTATGACGGCTGGTGATCTTAACATAGATGGTAAAACCGATTTGATAGTGGGAGCACATGGATATGCTACAAACACGGGTCGTGCCTACATCTTCTATGGTGACGGCTCTATCCCCACTACAGCAGCTACGGCAGATGTGGTCATTACAGGGGAGGCGACGAGCAACTATTTTGGCTATGCAATGACAGTTGGTGATCTTAATATAGATGGAAAAACTGACTTGGTGGTTGGTGCGTATGGCTATTCTTCCAGCACAGGTCGTGCCTACATCTTCTATGGTGACGGCTCCATCCCCACAACTGCTGCAACATCGGATATTATTATTGCAGGGGAAGGCGGTCAATTTTCATGGGCTCTTACAACTGGTGACTTTAATGCTGACGGCAAAACTGACTTGGCGGTTGGAGCAATATCGCACCCTTCCAGTACAGGTCGTGCATATATTTTCTACAATGACGGCTCTATCCCCACTACAGCCGCAACTGCGGATGTGATCATTACGGGGGATGCTACGAGTACGTATTTTGGATATTCTCTCGCAGCGGGAGATCTTAATGCTGATGGAAGAACAGATCTTGTTGTGGGTGCATATTACTATTCATCTCAGGCTGGGGGTGTTTTTATCTATGAAACGCGTGATAATTACGCATGGCAAATGCAAGAGCAACGAGATTTAACGCGAGTTAATAGTTTATTTGGAGAGGAATTAAAAATTACAGGTGTTACTGGGCAAACGATAGGAAATTCTTTATTGGCAATGGATTGCAATGATGACGGGAAAAAAGATCTGGTAATCGGCGGTGGAAATAAAGTGTACATTTTTTATAATGATGGATCTTATCCTGTTAGTAGTGAATTTGCAGATGCAATCATTACGAGTGAGGAAATATATGATGGGTTTGGCGGTAGAATGATCTTTGGAGATATGAACTTTGATGGTAAAGATGATCTGATAGTTTCAGCAGTAACTTCGTCCTCTAATGCTGGAAAGGTTTATATTTTTTACAATGATGGTTCGTTTCCTACTTTGGCCAGCGCGGCAGATGTGATCATGACTGGTGAAGCTCCAAACAATAATTTTGGTAATGCTTTGCACATGAATGATCTTAACGCTGATGGCAAAAATGATCTTGTGGTCACAGCTCATGCCTACGCATCTTATACTGGACGTACCTACATCTTCTATGGAGACGGCTCCATCCCAACTACAGCCGCAACCGCGGATGTGATCATTACGGGAGGGTCAACAGGCAATTTTTTTGGCAACAGTATTGCAACTGGTGATTTTAATACTGACGGCAAAAATGATCTGGTCATTGGCGCAAGTGGTGGATTATCTGGTTTTGGCAGTGCATATTTCTTTTACAATGATGGTTCGTATCCGTCTACTGTGGCCACGGCTGATCTGACTATTTCCGGAGAAACGACAAATAGTAGTTTTGGAATTTCAATGACCACGGGTGATTTTAATGTGGATGGAAAAACTGATTTATCAGTGGCAGCACAATCATATTCTACACAAACTGGTCGCATGTATATCTTCTACAACGACGGATCCATCCCCACAACTGCAGCAACTGCAGATGTGAGTATTACAGGAGAAACAACGAGTGGTTATTTTGGATGGAGCATGTCTTCTGGTGATATTAATGGTGATAAAAGAACGGATTTGATCGTTGGTGCACCAGGATATTCATCTTGGATTGGTCGTACCTATGTTTTCTATAATGATGGTGTATACCCAACCACTGCTGCTATGGCAGATAGTGTTTTTATGGGCGAATCTGCAAATAATAATTTTGGTGCAGTTGTTGGATCTGGCGATATTAATAATGACGGAACAAAAGATTTGATCATAGGAGCTTATGGTTACGCATCGAGTAAGGGGCGGGTATATATGTATACAATGAACGATTCTCAGACAATTGGTGATACAGGAGATCAATTTGGCATTGGATTGGCTTCCGGTGATTATAATGTTGATGGTAAAGTTGATTTGTTGGTTGGAGCGCCCGGCTATTCTTCCAATGTTGGTCGTGCTTATATTTTTTACAATCAAAATGGTAAAATATCATCCACTGCAACAAATGCAGATGTGATCATCAACGGTCAAGCAACCAGTGAATTTGGATTTAGAGTGAATTCCGGCGATTTCAATGCGGATGGTAAGATGGATTTTGCTGTTGGTGCACGATCTTATAATTCTAACCAAGGTCGTGCTTATATCTTTTATAGTGATGGAAGCAATAATTTTGGCACAGTTGCTTGTAGCGGCTCCAGTCCGACAACATGTTCCGCTACCAATGGAGATGTGATCATTACTGGAGAAGCTGCTAGTGCTTTTGGGGGTAGATTGGCTGTTGGTGATTTCAATGCTGATGGAAAAACAGATTTAGCAGTGGGTGCTTATAACTATGCTACAATTACGGGACGTGCATATGTTTTTAATCAAAATACGGCAGGAGGTTTTACTGCGACGATTGCGGCAACGAGTGCAAGTGCAATTTTGACGGGAGAAACCGTGGGTGATGGATTTGGAATTGCGATGGCTTCTGGAGATTTCAATGCTGATGGTAAAATAGACCTCTCAGTTGGTTCTAACGGGTATTTATCGAGTGCCGGTCGTGTATATATTTTTTACAATGGTTCGATTACAACTAAAAATGCCTCCGCAGCAAATATTATTGTTACTGGCGAAATAGCATCAAGTGAATTTGGAGGACTTGTTTCCTCTGGAGACTTAAATAGTGATGGAAAAACAGATTTGATTGTAGGTGCTGTAACATATGATAATAACACCGGTCGTGTGTATATTTTTTACAATGATGGTTCCATACCAATAAAGTCTGGGTCGGCAGATATCATCATTACTGGTGAAACTACCGAATCTTATTTTGGACGCTCTCCTATTTGTGCAGATTTTAACGCTGACGGTAGGACAGATCTCGCTGTTGGTGCTAATAAATATTCTTCGAATACTGGTCGTGTGTATGTGTTTTATGGTGAATCAATAACCAATAATGCAGCGCAAGCAGACATAATATTTACAGGAGAGGCAATAAACAATAACCTTGGTTTTGCTATAACAACAGGTGATATAAATATGGATGGCAAAACTGATTTGATCACGGGTGCCTATGGATTTTCAAGTAATGCGGGAAAAGTTTATACATATATCAGTGAGGTAAATAACGAGGGGATTCAAAATACAGTTAAGGAGAAGGGAAATGTAAAAATTCGGGGAAATGTAAAAATGAAATAATGAGATCCCTTGATGTGCACGAGGTGCATCTTTTATCTTTGCAATTTTATGAACTTATGGCATAATATGTGAGTTACCCTATGCCATCTTAGCTCAGTTGGTAGAGCAGCACACTCGTAACGTGCAGGTCGTCGGTTCGAACCCGACAGATGGCTCATTTAAAAGTATTTTTATGCGAGAGATCATTGAAAAATGTGGTGTGATAAAAAATAAGCTCCTGCAGTTGCAGGACTCTCTTTGACGTTGAAAATAAAAAGAATCACATCCTTCAGTTGGAAATTCTTTGTACAGAAGAGGGTTTTTGGAATGATCAGGAACGTGCACGCGGTATCATGCAGGAGCTCGAGCAGCTGCGTAGCGAGGTGGGGCAATTTGATATTTTGTTAAAAAATGCGGAGGATTTGACGGAGTTGTGTGGCATGATCACGGAGGAAAAAGAATGGGCTGATGTTTTGGTACAAGTAAATGCACTTGAAAGAGCTGTTGAAAAGTTAGATTTTTTTACACTTTTTGATGGAGAATATGATGTGAATAGCGCGATTGTTACGATTCATGCCGGCGCGGGTGGTGTGGACGCACAAGATTGGGCAACAATGCTTCTCAAGATGTATGTGCGTTGGGCGGAAAGAAAAAATTATATAGTAAAAATTTTGGATGAGGTGGCTGGTGCAGAAGCAGGGATCAAAAGTGCAACTTTTGAAATTGACGGACGGTGGGTTTATGGGCATATGCGTGCAGAGGCTGGAGTGCACCGACTGGTGCGATTATCACCATTTAATGCGGACAATTTGCGACAAACATCGTTTGCACGCGTGGAATCCATGCCGATCCTCAAAGAGATCAAACAAGTGCAAGTCAAGCCGGATGAGTTACGTATAGATACGTACCGATCTTCTGGTGCGGGCGGACAACATGTCAATACAACGGATAGTGCAGTGCGTATCACGCATATTCCCACAGGATTGCAAGCACAGTGTCAAAACGAACGATCACAAATGCAAAATAAGGAAAGTGCGATGAAACTTTTGTTGGCAAAATTACACAAGAAATTTATTGAAGAGGAAGAACGGAAGAAAAAAGAACTACGCGGTGAAATGGTGGATGCTGGATGGGGTAATCAGATCAGATCATATGTATTACACCCATACAAGATGGTCAAAGATCACCGAACCAAACATGAAACAGCTCAGGTGGATGATGTTCTAGACGGGGACATTGATGAATTTATCATTGCGTTCCTGCGACAATAGAATTGTGCTATAATGTACAAAGGTGCTTATAAGGAGTTTTAGAATAAAAACAAAATGAACATGAAATTGATCAATTTGGAACGTGTAACGAAAGAATATTCAGATGGTTTCGTGGCTCTTAATGGTGTGGATTGCGCAATTGATCAGGGAGAATTTGTTTCGCTTGTAGGGGCGAGTGGAGCTGGAAAATCCACTCTTCTCAAGATGATCTATGCAGACGAATTTCCCACTGACGGCGCAGTTTATTTTGGTGGTCGGGATATTGCGCAAACCAAGCGACGATTGTTGCCATATTTTCGTCGAAATTTTGGGACGGTTTTTCAGGATTTCAAGCTTTTGCCACAGAAGACTGTTTTTGAAAATATTGCATATACATTAGAAGTGCATGGAAAATCAGATGCACAGATCTATGATGAGGTAAATCATATTTTACGTGTCGTGAATATGGCAGATCAGGGGCATAAATATCCCAATCAAATAAGCGGTGGGGAGCAACAACGCGTCTCGCTTGCGCGCGCGGTGATCCATCGACCTCGTGTGCTCATTGCAGATGAGCCGACAGGAAATTTGGATCCGATCTCAACATTGGAAATTGTAAAATTGCTTCTCAAGATCAATTCATTTGGCACAACTGTCATTTTGGCTACGCATGACAAATCAATTGTGGATAAATTGAATCGACGTGTAATTTTGATGAGCAAAGGGCGAATTATGCGTGATGATCTTCGAGGTAAGTACATTATTAGCGCATGAAACAAACTATGAAAACAATCAAATTGGCACGAGTTTTTCGTGAGGGTGCACAAAACTTTTATCGTGATAAATGGTTGACACTCGCAACTGTCGTGATCATGTCATTGGCACTTTACTTGGTGGGAATCGCAATATTTTTGGGTTTTGGTGTATTGCATATCATTGATTCTGTCGAAAGTCGGATCAATATAAGTATGTATTTTGATTTTACCGTGCCGGAGGAAAAGATCCTGGAGATCAAAAAGCAGATCGAAGGTCGATCTGTTGAAGAAATTCAGTCTGTAACATATATTTCTCGCGACCAGGCAATGCAGGATTTTCTTGTGCGAGAGGGTGATAGTAAGGAGATCAAGGAAGCTTTGGATATGATCGGAGAAAATCCGCTTCCTGCCTCATTGGTCATTGTTGCACATGATGCTGCAGCATATGAATCTATCAATGCCTATGCATTTCAAGAATATGAAGACTATATTTTAGATACAAGTTTTGCAAAGAATAAGGCTGTGATCGATGAGGTGCATAACCTACTGATTTTAATGCGTAATACGGGATTGGTCTTAGGTGGAATTTTTGCGGTTATTGCGGTTTTGGTTACTCTTAATACGATTCGTATGAGCTTATATGCACATCGTCAAGAGTTTGAGATCATGCGTTTAGTGGGAGCATCAAATCTATACATCAAGATGCCGCCACTCGTGGAAGGTGTATTATATGGTTTTGCGAGTGCGGTCATTGGTGTGATCTTTTTGGTAATTACAGTTTTTGCTTTTGATCCTTTTGTGAAGAAAATTATGGCAAATGCTGATGTTTCATCATTTTATGGAAAAGATATTTTACAAGTTATTGCAATCGTATTGATCGTTGGCGTTTCGTTGGGGCTTGCGAGTAGTTATATTGCGATTCATCGCTATTTGGAACGATAATATCTGATGTTACGGGAGTATAATAAAAACAACCTTCTGTAGAATGGTTGTTTTTTTGATCCATACTATAAATTCTTTTTTGTATCACTACTTTTATCGAAAGCCGTGTGATCATTGAATTTTCCCTTCCAATCTTCCGGATTGCCATAATCTGCAAAATCTTTATACCATTCATGGTTTGTGAGTGGTTTGTTGGCGGCTTTGATGGGACACCAATAGCGCTCTGTGCGCGCTGCAATTTCAACTGCATAGCTGAAAAGTCCATTTACATAACTACAATACAGACAGTGAATTTTTTGAACAATATTCAAATAATCCAAAAAACGTCTGTCATATACAATGTAGTCATCACGTTTTACTTTTGGAATTTTGTATAAGGGGAATGCGACGGCATGATAAATTGTGATGAACAGATCAAGGATCACTGCCGGAATGATCATCATGTAGATAAAGGGGAGGGAGAAAAAGTGTCGCACATCGCGAGGAATGACATATTTCCACACAGGAATACGGAAACGCTTATTGCGTTCACGCATTTTTTTGAGGAAGATGACACGATGTTCTTTGATCGAAAATCCATACTCTTTGGCTAGTCGAGCATATTCTATGCGAAGAGCTTGATTGACCTCCTCCATCTTCTTAATAAGCATCTTTATCTTTGAGTCCATTTTTGTGAAAGATTTAGTGAAAAAAATAAAAAACGTGATGTAATTTTACACGAAACAATTACAAAACATTCCTTTAATTAAATCATCATAATTGATAATCTGCAAGGAATAAATTACGTAGATTTCGAAAAAAGGGAGATTGACAATATATATAATATGATGTATAGTGTGATTTCGTTCATTTGATTAAAATTTGGTAAAGATATTCCTGAATTTAAGATGAAGGGAGGTGGAATAATGGAATATTTGTTTGAACTGATTGAAAAAGTCAGTCTCTACGCAGTTTTGTGGTTTGCGATATGGTTGATAACGTTTTTTGTTAAAGAAACGTTTTTCAAAAAAATGGGCGATTGGTTCACTGGACCAGTTATAGCGATTTTTGTAGCATCGGTTGTTACGATCATGTTACTTATATACAATCATACTTCAATAGCACTATGAGGAATGCCATGAATCAAAGAAACAACCCAGTCATATAACGTGAGGGGTTGTTTTATTATTTTGTAATGAAGGTGTCAAAAAATTCTTGTATGAACCTAATGGGTGCAGTTAAGATTTTTGTCGTTATATATAATAAGATATAGTATAATTTCAAATGGGATGAACATTGTTCTTTGATGAATAAAACAAAAAAAAGGGGGGGTGAAGTGAAAAAGACAAGGAGAAATCTACGGGGAAAGATTCGTGTTGGCATATTGCTTTTTTTAGGTGCAATTCTTTTGAGGAAACCAATGTTGTCTCTCATGCGATTTTTGCCATGTTTTTTTGACTATATTTTTTTTGTGTATCCTGGTAAGGAGAGTGATATTGGTGGATATCTGCCACAATTTATGGCAAATGGTTCGTGGTATAGAACGCAGATTTTTTTTGGAGGGATCATTACTGCAGCAAGAGGAAAACGTGCGGGAAGAGGTTTTTTGATCGGCGCGCCATCAACAGTACGAAGCATGGTGCGTTCCAAAGAAGAATGTCTCATACTTGAGCGGAAGATGCGGTATATTGCCAATTGTTTTTCCATCAAAAAAATTGCGATTGCAGGAAGAGCGCCATCAATATTTTTGCGACATGATATTGCTTTGGAGGATCCTTTTGTTCAAGGGGAAAAGGGAATGATCTTCTGTACTATTGAGGCATTGTACTTTGTGATGAACAAGCATCGCTTGTCTTTGCAAAATGTGCATATTGTTGTGTTTGGCGCAGGCCGTGTTGGAAAAAGTATTTCCGATTTCCTTTTATCAGAAGAATGTACTGTAACCAACATTCGTGCACAAACCGTCTTTGATCAAGAGGAACAGAAATTACCAGATGACGTAAACGATGTCTTGAGCAAAGCCGATGTTGTGATCGTGATCTCGGCAAAGGGTTCTGATTTCCATCCACACATGAGATATCTGAAAGATGGTGTGATCGTAATTGGTGAGACACATCCTCCGATAATGAGATCTCTGAAACAAGGTTTTTTGTATAGGGCGGGATTATCTTTGAATGGATTGCGATTCGTTCCGGCACTTGAAACGTACAGTGCAACCAGTATCCCAGGATGTGTTGTCGAGGCAATTGTGAGCGCACAATACGGCAACATTTCGAATCAGAAAACTTTCAATCAGAGAGCGCGAGAGATCGGTTTTTACGCATGCATGGTTGAATAACCAGTCTCAATCAATAAGTAAAAATTTAAATAGACAAACCAATCAGCAGAAAATCTGCGAAAAGCAATTCACTCAAATGAGAGAATTGCTTTTTCATTTGTTGGTTTATAGGATGAAATGTGAACATTGCATATGCAACGAGTAAATATGTGATAATAACTTACGTATTGAAATATTGACAAATCATCCATAATTATGTATAATATTTCATTGTTGTTATTTAAAAAAGTTTGTATTATTCAGACTACTTGAAGAAGGAGGCTTTAATGGTAAGCGATGACAGTGGGATTCGTGATCTTGAAGAAGAAGTTTTTGAGATGTGGGAGAGATCTATTGATTCATACATTAATTGGTGCAAGGCTTTGAGAGATCTGCTTAGATCATTATCAGAGGTTTCATTCTCATCTGAAAAGATCATTGAGATCAATCTGATGCAAAGAAAGCTGAATGATATTTGTGAGAAGTTGGATAGATTCAAGAGTAATGTTCGCACAATAGAACCTCTAAAATTGGTTAATGCACGAATTGAGGAGGTGATTGGTGAGGAATTGTCTGTGATGATGGAGGCGGATAGTTTACGGAAAAAACGTATACTTGAGGTGCCTAGTCCAAAATTTGGTGTTACGGGTTTTTTGCTGATGCCTTATACGGTGATTAGTTATCATATTAGAATGTTTGTACATAAATTCCAGATGTATAAACTAAAAAAACGAGGGAGGGATTAAACAATGGATTTTACTAAAATTCAAAGCAAGGATGCGTGGAGAAATGATGGGCTTGAGGAGACGATAGAGCCTCTCAAAAAATGTGAAATTCATGTTCTTGCTATAGATAGCATCACGGTCATTTTTGAACATGATCCAAATTTTTCCACAGCATTTCAACTTCGTCATGTGGTTGATAAGTATGGGAATTGCGGATTTGCGTATTATGTGGATCCTAGACAAGTATTCTCTTATGCAGATACTTTTCGACCCGGTATTTCACGATCAGTCTACGATGAAGTGCTTCGAGAAGGAACGGTCGTGCAACAAGAATTTCTGCGGCGCTCCTGGATCGAATTGAATCGTAGATAAACGCACAAACTTTAAGTTCAACAAAAAGGCGATTCACTCATCTGAGAGAATCGCCTTTTTATCTTTCAAAAGTTTATTGGACTTTTTGGGATAGTATTCGAACTTTTTTAACCCATCACTGATGAAAAATCTCTAAACACTTGGTAAGTGGAAAGTATTGCGAGCAGTATCGAACCTATGCTTGTTATTATTCCAGCCAACTGTATTTTTTCATTTGGGATCAATACAAGAACTAAACTAATAACAGAATGAATTATTGTGAATATCATTGACACCCAAAAAGGATAATATGACATTCCACCAGCAAAATAATAAAATGCAAATAATCCAATTCCAAGAAAGACTATTAAGATTTTATTTATGGGAAAATTATTTTTTATTAAGGCTGGAATTAAAGCTGAAATTGTGGCAATAAGTAATGTTCCTAAAATTAAAATAGGAATTAAAAGTAATACGCCCATAAAAATATTAAAAAATTTATATATAAATTAAGTATATCACAGTGTGGGGTGAAAAAAATAAAATTTTTTGTTAATAGATTTACCCATTTTTTGTTTAAAATTCTTATCCTATATAGCGGATAAAAAATGAGAACATCGCAAGGATATCCTCATTTTTCATTTGTTGGCTCTATGGGAGGAAGTTCGAACACTAGTATTTGACAAACAATAAAAAATTATGTATAATATATTGTTATTTTTTATTGTTAAGTTATAACATAATAATCTGAAACAAAAGATTGGAGGCAGAAAAATGAGCAAATCAGATGAACAGATTAAAAAAGGTGTGAGAAAAATCGAGGAGATGCATTTGCACTCATTCAGGAGCGTGGTAAATTCATTAAAAAAAATTGTTAGTCTCTTGCCTGAAAAATGTGAAATGAGCGATTTTTCTTTGGGTGAAGATTATAGCATAGCACTGAAACGAGATGCCTTAAGGATGGTTATAACAGAAATTGAAATAATTAAAAGATATCTTGAGCTCTTGAAAATTTCTGTTCCTACATCTGATGATCTTTCATGGCTTGAAAAGATCGTAATGTTGGAAAAAATCGTTGATGACACAATTGCAAAGAAATAGATTATCAGCGATTTAAAAAAAGCAATCAACTCAGACGAGGTGATTGCTTTTTCATTTGTTTGAAAATTGTCTCATCGGTTGGTTCTATGGGACGAATCTTGAACGCTTTTATGCAATGAAATAGATTGTTTTGACAAGTTTTGATATACTTAATCTATAATTTTAAAAATCTTTTATGTTTGGGAAAAGTTTAAAAAAGTGGGCAAAAGAAAATAGTTTAAATTATGAGAAAAAAGAAAAATTGAGTTTAATTAGATCAGAGAATGTTACACTAAAAAATATTATTTGGGGAGAAAGAAATGGCAAAAAAGTTTATATTTTTGAAATTATGAATGAAACAGGGACTATTTCTAATATATACTATTATTGCAATCAGGGTTTTTATAAGGAGTTAAAATATAAAAACGTTGAAGAAGCTCTTTCCGGAGAGTTAGAACAAAATGGGATGAGTGTTTTTGGAGGCGAAACAGAAGTGGAAATTATTGAAATTATTGTTGCAGAAATTTATTTGGATTTAGGTAAAAAAATAGATTACACCGTTGTCAAAAAGGTTTTGAAATCTTTGAAAAATTATTACAAATCAAAAGTAGGCATAAAAGATGTGATTATTGGAAATCTGATTGGCGCTCAAAGATCTGATATTGATTATGGCTCTGAGGAGTCAATTGAATTTGTTTTAAAGGAAAGTGAATTAGATCGGGAATTGGTTGAAATCATTGCAAAAAAATACGAAGAACTTTTCCAAAAATTTAATCAATAATAAGTAAACCACCTTGATAAAAAAGGTGGTTTTTATTAGTTGGCTCTATGGGATGCAGTTCGAATACACGTAAATACAAAAAATGCACTTTAGATTAGAATTTAAGATGTGTTTGTTGACAATGATATTATTTCATGTTATATTGATGCGATTATTTGTTATTTGACAATATGAAAAAATATCCATTTTGGATCAAAATATCTGATGAATATAGGGAGGTGTATTATGGGTCTACGATCAAAAATTGCTGTAATGATCATGGGATTTCTTTTTGTGTTTATCATTGCGAGTTATGTATTGCTCAATATAATATTCCAGCCAGCGATCATTGAACATGAAAATGAGCATGTGGAGACGAATATTCGTCGCATTACAGAGGTGTTTCAAAATGAAATGAAACATCTCAATCAAATTTGTGCGGATTGGTCGTCGTGGGATGCTTCATATGATTTCATGGTCTCGCGCAACCAGAAATACATTGATGAGAACATTGAGGATAGCACGTTCATAAATGCCAAGTTGAATCTTATACATTTTGTGAATATGGATCATCAAACGGTGTTTTCGCGTGCCTATGATTATGTGCAGAAAAAAAATATCGATATTGATGAGTTTTTGCGTGACACTGTAAATATGAATCATTTTTTGATGCCGCGCATGCAGGGTGAAAGTGCACTTGTCGAACGATATATGTCAGGTGTCATTGCGACGCATCGCGGCATGATGATCGTGTCAAGTCGTTTGATCCTAACAAGTCAAGATCAGGGACCAACACATGGCGTATTGATCATGGGACGATTCATTGAGCCGATGCTTGATGGTATCAAAAAACAGATCGATATCAATTTTGATATTATTACTGATCATGATCGCATAGTGGAGGAACAAGAGTTGCGTATACGTCCGTATGTAGTCAAGAAAGACAATGATAAGCAGTTCTCGGTCTATCAAAGTATGCTGGATATACGTGGAGATATTGCATTTGTTGTGCATTTTGTCGTACCGCGTACATATTATGCAGAGTCAATGCGGTTATTGAAATATGCACATATGTCATTTGTGGCATTTGCCCTGGTGATCCTTCTTGGTGTTTCGGTTGTATTGGAGTTTTTGTATTTTCGTCCTTTATTGCGACTCAAGGAAAGTGTTGAATATGCGCGAGAAAATCGTGAATTTACCACTAGTGTTGTGATCAGATCTCGAGATGAGATTGGATCTCTTGCACAGTCATTCAATGTTCTTTGTCAGGTAATTGCACAGAACAATGCTGATCTGGAACGTCTTGCACAGACAGATGTCTTGACGGGTGTGGCGAATCGTCGCTTTTTGGAAAATTTTCTATGTGTGGAGATCCAGAGATCGCAAAGAAGAAATTTGGTATTTTCCGTTTTGTTTTTTGACATTGACTATTTTAAGTTGCTCAATGACAAGTACGGACATCAATGTGGGGATTTTGTATTACAAAAATTCGCACAATTACTTCAGAAAAATTCGCGCAAAGAAGATCTTGTGGCGCGATATGGTGGTGAAGAGTTCGTCATCGTTCTTCCTGATGCGAATAAGGATGAAGCAGTACAGCAAGCTGAGCGTCTGCGACAATTGATCTCAGATACAGCAATTGCATGGGGTGATCAAAAGATCACTATTACATCAAGTATCGGATGTGCGAGTTATCCACAAAATGGTGATACAGCTGAGCGGGTTGTGTCATCCGCAGACATTGCTCTCTATGCTGCAAAAGATCATGGCCGCAATAGGGTTATTGTTGCATGACCAGGGTTATAAAGCCTCGTATATATTATTATGTATACGAGGCTTTTGATATTTTGTTTGCTTGGTAAGTATTCTGTTAGTTGGCTCTATGGGAGGAAGTTCGAACTTTTATACTTGACAATAGCTTGTAAGTATGCTATTGTAATTTGTTGCAGTTTTTTTAAATAAATTCATATCTATTAACAATAAGGGAGTGTGAAGCTATGTTTAATTTAATTACACCTATTGTATGTGGAGCATTAATTGCCTCACTCGGGTTCATTATCTTAGAATTCTTCTTTGATAAAGAATATTTAAAAAAAGAGTTCTCTGCTTTTCTTCCTATAATTTTTGCATCAATTGCAATGATTGATAATATTATTGGTTTTGGGAATAGAGAATGGATTATTTGTACTTTTTTTGCTATTTTATCTTTTGCAACTCTTGCTTTTTTGATGCTTAAGAGAAAAAAGCGGGGTGCGGAGAGGGTGCAACATACAAGACTCGTTCAAATAATGAGCAATCTTGTTGAAAAGAGAAATGCAGATGAGAATAAGATATAATTTTATATTCTCATTCAACTTAAAAACGATCCATCACAAAAAAATGTGATTGGGTCGTTTTATTATTTACATCAAAATTCGTTGGGCCGGTAGGATTTACCCATGCTGGGCATAAACTTCTCATCCTACCAGCAGATAAAAAATGAGAATGTCATTCAGACATCCTCATTTTTCATTTGTTGGCCCTATGGGACGAAGTTCGAATTTTTATGCGTGAAAATAGCGTATAAATAGGGACTTTTAGATATTGACATAGTATTAAAAATATAGTATAATTAACAATCGTTTTAGTTATTTAAAAATCAAATATCATTCCATTTCACTTTTATAGAGCAGGAGGCTCTTTGTGGATGAATATCTAAGTATCATTTGTCGCTAAGGATTTTCTTCGAATACAAACTGAATGTTTTCATGGATATAAAGGAGACAATAATGAACTTTTCAGTCACCGTGAATTTTGGTCAAATGGTTGATGCGATCAATGGCAAAAAAGGTTGTCCAGTTAATTGGTCATGTGATGGTTTGATTTTAATGATCGTTGCCTGTTTTGATCAGTTGGAGGAAGACTTTCTCTATAAATTAACCCTTGAACAATGGCTTGATATTTTTATTATCGCAAAACACAAGAATGAATTGGCTATTGCGAACAGAGCATTTCAAAAGTTGGAAGAATTGAGTAATTCTTTTTCGAACTGGTTAATGATTTGTCAGAAATGCAACGGATCTCATCTTGACAAATCAATGACTGAAAGAGCGATGGTGGAAATTTCTATGAGAGCAGAAACTCTCGAGGAATACATCAAAGCATTCTTTGCGATAAGTTTTCGTAAACAGGATATATTATGCCTTGATCGTTCATCTTTATGCGCGGATATTTTGGCAAAAATTCAAATCCTTATTGCAAATGCTTCATTAGAAGAATTGTTTAAGTGTAGCTTGTTGTTTGGAACCGGTAATAAAGAAAGCAGCGAAATTGCCAACCTAGTATATGTGCGGCTGAAGACCATGAAGAGTACCTACGATGAATGGTGGAACATAACGAAACGTGTTTATCTTAACTTTCAAGGATATAAGAGTGAAAGATTCGACGAATTGATTAATCAGCGTTCATTAGAGCTTTTTTCTCTCGAAAATCCTGAGTTTATGAAATAAATAAATTTCAACATAACGGCCCAATCACATAATGTGAGAGGGTCGTTAAATTTTTTAGACGAAAAACTTGTTGGGCCGGTAGGATTTACCCATGTTGGGCATAAACTTCTCATCCTACCAGCAGATAAAAAATGAGAATGTCATTCAGACATCCTCATTTTTCATTTGTTGGGCCGGTAGGATTCGAACCTACGCGTCACGGGACCAGAACCCGTTGCCTTACCGCTTGGCTACGGCCCAAAATGTGAGTTTACTTTATGCATTATACACTATTTTGTGTTTTTGACAATTATTGATTTAGGAAAATATCTCAAGAAGGTGCTATTGATTTTTGGTTAAAAATATGGTATAATTGCTCTTAATATATGATCATAAAAATATGAATGATCACAAAGAAGAAGGTCAAAAAATTGATGATGTGCAAGGCAAGGTGGCATTTTTACAGGGCCTTACAGAAAAGATCATTGATTCAACACGTACGATCGACAATCACGCCAATGTAATGGTTGGTCTCAATACGGCAATTTTTGTGGTTGTGATCTCCATGCTTTTTGAAGTGGATCATTTGCGATTTACACTTGGTGTTGTGGCTTTCTTTTCTATTATATCTGCAGTTGCTGCTGTTTTTGCAATTCGTTTGCCACGCCTGATGTCACACAAAGATTATCCCATGAGTATTTTTCATACGCGAAAAATTGCCGGTTTTGATTCTGCGGAGCAATATGCACAGGCTTTGCATAAAACACTTTATTCTGAAAAAAAGATCTTTGAAGAATATGCGCGGGAAGCATATAATTTGTCAAAATATTATTATACGCCCAAAAGACGTATGCTCACATGGTCTCGCTACCTTTTCCTTTTTGGTGTGATCAGTAGTAGCATGTTCTTGCTTTTGGAGAGGATGCATTGGTTCGCGATATTGTAAGCTTGCATTGAAAAACACACCGTTGACGCGGTGTGTTTTTTATTTTACAATGGCAAACTGTTCATTAAATGATCAATTGTTGATAATATCACATACATAAGGAGGTGCATTTATGCCACTGCATAAAATTCAGAAGATCTTATCTCACGCAGAGAATGATAAGACATTTTTTGCCCGTGTACAAAAGTATCATTCCACATTTTCTCCAGAGTATCGCATGATCGAACGAGCATATGATAATGCACTGTACGCTTTTTCAGAAATGTATCGCGATGCGGGGCAACCATATTTTACGCATGTGCGTGCTGTAGCGATCATACTTATGGATTACTTACATATCTATGAACGCACAGATTTGACGATACCTCCGCATGAACTTGTTATTGCTGCATTGTTACATGACAACCCAGAAGATCGACCTGATATGTGGCCACTCAGTCGTGTGGCACGTGATTATAATGATCGTGTTGCCTTGCTTTTAGATTATGTTTCCAAAAGACCACGGTCGGATTTTGGTAATGATGAAGAAAAACAGCTTGCCTTTTATCATCGACGATTCATGACAGCTCCATTGGAATTTTTCTTGATCAAGCTCGCGGATCGTCTGCATAATCAACTTACATTGTGGACATGTGATGAACAAAAGATCCGACGAAAGGTTCAGGAAACTCAAGAAATTTATCTTCCATGGGCGCGTAAGAAGGGCATATTGGTACATGAATTGGAAGCAACGATCGAGGGATTTGAGGAACGGATCGCGAAACATTTGCAAACGTGCAAAATTCCGTAGAGATGTAGTGTGGTAGCAAGAGAGATCTTGCTACCATTTTTGTATAGTATAATGAATATATGGAAAAGATCGAAGGAATATATATAATCGATAAACCACTCGGCATGAGTTCTCAACGGGCTGTTCAGGTGGTAAAGTATTGGGCTCGCGAAAAAACAGGTAATAAAAAGATCAAAGTGGGACATGCGGGCACACTGGACCCGCTTGCAACAGGTGTTTTGATTGTGGCCGTGGGTCGGGAATATACCAAGAGTATCGACACGATTGTTGCGGCACATAAGGTGTATGATGCAAAGATCCATCTCGGTGAAACAAGCACAACGGATGACGCAGAAGGTGAAAAAACTACCCATGAATTTTCTCACATGCCATCGCGCGAGGATATCGAAAATATTCTTCACACATTTATTGGGGACATTGCGCAAATACCTCCAAAATACAGTGCGATTAAAATTGGTGGTAAAGAGGCATATAAGCGTGTGCGACGCGGAGAAATAGTGGAAATGCAACCTCGTACAGTGCATATTGATAAAATTGAGATCATTGAGTACACGTATCCACTTTTGCATGTGCACGTCGCGTGTGGTAAGGGCACATACATTCGTTCATTGGCACGAGATATTGGTGATGCGCTTGGCACGGGAGCATATTTGTCAGGACTTGTGCGTACAAGTGTGGGTGATTTTGTGATTACAAAAGCACAAAGTCTTGATGATTTTGCATGTAAAAAATTATGAAAATTGCAGTACATACAAAAGAAATGGAGAATATGCGTATTGACGGTACGATGGTGTATATGTCACATGTTTTGTATAACATGCAGGAGATGATCGGAGATGATGATGCATTCCTTTATCATTCCATACCATATAATGAACACTTGAAGAAAATGACACATGCACATTTTCATGAGCGTATTGTGTCACAGTCTCCATTTTGGACACAAACACAATTTGCTTCGGCACTGTGGCGAGATCGTTGTGATGCGTTGTGGATGCCTCTGCACAATGTGCCGTATATGCGTCGCAAAAATATGCGTACCGTAGTGACCATTCATGATCTGGCATTCAAGTTTTTCCCCGGGACATATCCTACGAAGGATCGTATAAAGCTAAATTTTTTTACAGATCATGCAGTGAAGACTGCAGATGCGATTATCGCAATTTCCGCGTCAACAAAAAAAGATATACTCTCGTTTTATCCGCAGGTCCGTGAACAAAACGTGCATGTTGTTCATCATGGGTTTGATCCGCAGTTATGGCAAAAAGTTTTCCCCATAAATGATATACAAGAAATTTTACAAAAATATCATGTGCAAGGGCAGCAATATATCATTCATGTGGGAGCGGTGCAACCACGCAAAAATCTCATCTTGCTCATTGATGCTTTTGCACAGATCAAAAGAACAGATGTAGATCTCAAACTAGTGCTTGTGGGCGGAGATGGGTGGTTGGCTGAAAAAATTCATGAACATATTGCCAATTGTCCATACAAGAGTGATATCATTGTGACGGGAAATATCTGTTTTGAGGATGTAAATGTATTGATGCAAAATGCATCTGTATGTGCACTGCCATCTCTCTATGAAGGGTTTGGCATACCAGGACTTGAGGCAATGGCCGCCGGGGTACCAGTTGTGGCAGCAAATAATTCTTGCTTCCCGGAAGTTTTGGGTGATGGTGCGATCTATTTTGATGCGCAAAGTATTTCGGATTGTGCACGATCTATCAGTGATGTATTGCATGATAATAAACGGAGAGAGGCGTTGATCACTTGCGCACAAAAACGTGCAAAATTATTTTCATGGAAGATTTGTGCACAAAAAACACTTGCAGTAATTCGAGATGATGATGTGACGATCTAAGATCTGTAAAGTTCATCGCGATATAATTTATGTGCTATCCAGAAAAAAATGCTCATAAGAAAGATCATGATGCCGGTGAGCAATGTTCCGTAGCGAATGCATGCAATGGCAATGAGTCCGATAAAAAGGGAGAAACCAAGAATGGTAAAAATGGAAATATTTTTTTTGGGTGCAAATGATATGTTCTGTGCGCGTGTAAGGAATATTGTAAATATACAAAGTGCAAAGAGGAGGCCGTATAATGTGATGGGTGAGACATAGCGATAAATGATCCCCGGTAGGATCGTTTCTCCGATGAGTGCACACGCAACAATGAATAAGCACGCGGTTGTAATATCGATGAAAAAAACCGGTGTGAGAGGATGATAAATGATCTTGTGTAGCTTATTCATTTTTTTGGGAGTAGTATTTACGCAATTCTTTTTTAATAAATGAAATTCTTTGCGACAGTGATGCATGTGTTGGTGCGGTTGAAAATGTAATATGAGATTCGTCAATGGCAACGTGTGGCGTATCGATCATAAATTGATAAATATTTCCGGGAAATGGTGCGATCTGCGAGAGGGAGATTGTGCAACTGTATGTACGTGGGCGCAGTAAGTTTCGGGATAATGTGCAGACATTAAATGTCGTGCGTGAAGCTTCGTCGACGATGATCGCATGTTCTTTGGCGCGGATCGATGGTTCGATTTTGTGCAGTTGATCTTGGTCGTAGAGATACATGCGCTGCGCATCGCGTGCCCAAAAAATAGTTCCAAACGGATGTGTGCTGGATGTATCGAACATGCGTGCTTTTTCGTGAAGTGCGCGCTCATCACCGGTGGATTCGCGTACGTTATCGAATTTATAACCAAGTGCAGTTACGGAAAGTTCATCTTGGAAAGGATGTTTTGTTGTGCCATCGATCACAAAGACGCCATCTTGTGATTTGATGAGAGATCCGGAGGCAAATCCTTGAACATCTTTGGGTGCGGTGCGTGCTAGTAGCTCGACGGCTGATTCTGCAGGTATGACAGTATTTTGTGCAAAAAAATAAGAATCAAAAATATTATCACTCAAGAAAGGATAAAGGACGTTATCTCGATCAATGTAGTGTACGCCATCAATTTCGTATGTAGTGATAAGATGATCGGTGTATTTTTCTGCATCAATTGATGTAAGGAATGCAAGATATGAGTGACGGGTGGAGAGTTTTGTGTTTTGGGGTAAAGGCTCGGCGTTTTTTGGAAGAGTGATATTAATTGTTGCTTCAGTGAAATCACCTGTGGCAGCCACATCAAATGTGGTTCCAAATTCTGTGATATATGGTCGTGAGATCGTATTGGCGAGGGAATCTATGGCAGAACGAAAGTGAAATGCATATGTAGGGAAAAGGAGTTCTTTGACAAAAAGCATTCCTGCAACACCGGTAAGTATGATGAGCAAAATGCGAAAAGCGATGTGAATTTTATGTTGAATTGGAGTGAGACTTGGCTCATGTGATGGTGTGTTCATGGCGTTATTTTATTTCATAGATCAGCCCACTAACAGTTGATACATCCTTTGCGGGAAAAAATTGTGGGATCTTTTTATCTGTGGCAACGTGTAATTGTTCGATGGTGAGAGCGTATTGTGAGATGTGTTGCATGCGGTTACCAAAAACTGTAAGATAGCGTTCTGTGTTTTCAGTGGGTGTGATGAGAAATGTACGATCAAACGGTGAACGATCGATCTTGTCGAGGTCATGTGGGTTGAAAAAATATACCGCATGTTTATTGTCCAGCGAACGTAGTGGTGTAGTGATCATTGACCAGCCGTTTCCTGCAACGTTTTTGTCTACAAGAATGAGATCGTTTGGGCCAAATATGCGAGATAGTTCATGCACTTGTGTCAGAAGGGTCGTATTTTCTGCATATGTAAGATATGTAAAGAATGCGGGGATGTTGCACACGAAAAGAATGAAAAATGATGCCCAGACCAATGCTTTTTTGTAGAAAATGTCTGTGCGTATTTGTGTAATACCAAACACGCTTATGAGAATTGTTGCCGGAACAAGCGCAAAGACAAATCGGCGCAACATCCATGGATGATCACTACTGATCTGTGGGTAAAAATAATAGAGAAAAAGTGGTGCGACAATTATGCAGATGAGTGTGATCGGGCGATATTTTTTATAGCGCAGTGCAAAGATCATTGTACATAATGTGAATAGTAGTGGTGTGAGTAACCCGTATATGCCATAGACGTATGCGAGGTAATGATATTTTTTTGCAATTTCCATTGGCAATGTGGAAGAGTCGGTTGCAGTGTCCATAAGGGCGTGTGCCATTGTCGTGATAAATGGTTGATTCATGATCGTGATCGTAAACGCAACAGAAAAAAGAATTGCAGCGGGCAGAAAAATACGTTGCCACAGATCTTGGGAAAGAAATGCGCGTAATGTTGGTGTGCGTCTGGCGAGGTAAAAAAGGATCGCAAAAAACCATATGCCTTCAATGCGTGTGAAAAGCAATAATGTGATCGTCAAAAGAAATGTGTTATATGTGGCAGGGTTTGTTTGTGTGCGGAGTGCGAGAAGAAGAAAAATGCCACTCCACAACAATGTGCCGGCAATGTTCTCACTGAGAGTGAATTTACCAAACCACCCAACAACAAAAGAAGAGAGGAATAAAACTATGAAGATATAGGTATGTTTGCTATTCAAAAAGGTCCGTGCGGTGCATATCGTGCTGAGGATGAACAAGAAAAGTAATGTGCTGTTGGCAACGATAAATCCGCATACGCCACATAATCCAAAAAATCCGCTAATAAAGGTGATGTACGGGAGAGGAAATTGTGTGAGCAATGATCCATCCGGCAAATAATGAAATCCTGGAAAATTCAGTGCTTTGCCACGACCATAAATATCAAAAAACGCTGTGCTCTCAGGAGAATGTGATATGAGCACGTGATCTTGTGCGAGTTGTATTGCTGCTGTAGCTAGTGATCCTTGATCTCGGCCGGCGAAAATTGTCGGTACAGTGACAAAGGCAATCAAAAAGGTGAATGATGTTGCGATCACCATATATGTAATCAAGTGATGTGATGGACGGGGAAAGGGTAATGCTTTTTTGGTGTATAGTGCAATACAGGATGCAAGCCATATACCAACGATCGCGAGAGGATAAAAAATGCCTAAGATCGCAGCAAGTACTGTGATCCATGCATATAAGACGACCATCAAAATGATGGAGCGCATAAAGATGATATCGCTTTGTGGTAACGTATTTTTCACATATACATTATATCTTTTATCAGATGCATTGACAAATTGGCGCAGAAAAAAGTTTTTTGTTGGAATCTCTGTCGTAAATATGATAGAATGATAAAAAAGAATAAATATAAAAAAATGCATCAAAAAAGTTTTATTCGATGGTATATTAGTGAGGGCTTGCAAGAGATGTTTTCTGTATGGAAGCGAATTATGCTTTTTGTTCCGCGATATTTTTCTATCGGACTTCTATTTCGCACGTTATTTGTGCCGTGGCATCGTGATATTTCATTGAAGACATGGCGGGGATTTAGTCCACTTCGATCGATCGAGCGATTCTTGTGGAATCTGTTTGCACGTGTTGTGGGAGCGGCTGTACGTTCATGTGTGATCTCTTCAAGTTTGGTTTTGTGGGTTCTTTTGAGCATGTTGGGTCTTCTTGGTGTAATTTTATATGTTTGTGCGCCGGGCGTACTGGTCATTACAATTATTTTATTTTTTAGCCCATTGCGATTTGGCGCTCTTTTGGTATTCATTTTTACACTTTTGATCATCTACGGCGCATATCGCACATTTCGCGTAAGCGGACATCTTTTGTATACCACAATGAGCATGAAACAATTGCATGAGCAAGAGTGGTTTTATCGGGTATATGAACGCATTGGTGTAACGCCGGCGGAAATTCCGTATGAGATCCTTGATGATTTTCAGGTTTTTCAAAAATTTCTTACCAAACGGGATATTACAGTGGAAGAGTTTGAGAGCATTATTGCGTGGGAGATCGAACAACAACAAGAGCGTGAGGAAGATGCGAAATTCTTTTCTGAAAAAAAGATGTTGCGACAGAGACCAATCGGTCTCAACTGGCATTTTGGATACACGGTTCAACTGGATCGTTATGTTGATGATCTGACAAGGTTTGATACAAGTGATTATATGCAAGCTTCTTTTCATGGATTTGATCAGGAAATGAGTATGATAGAAATCGTTTTGGCGCGACCGCATGAAAATAATATTGTCTTGACCGGACCGGCTGGTGTTGGACGACATATGATCATTCATGAATTGGCACGTCGGATCCGTACGGGATATTTTGAAAATAATTTTATGCAACACATGCGTGTTGTGCAGTGCGATTTTTCAAATGTGATCACACAAGCAAAAAGTCGAGATGAAGATCCGGAATTTGTGATCCGCAGCCTCTTTCATGAAGCGGCTTATGCCGGCAATGTGATCTTCGTTGTGGATAATTTTGAACAATATATAGAAACCAATGCTACACGCGGTTTTTCTTTTACAATGATCATTGATGAATATGCATCAATGGAGTCATTTCGTATGATCGCGATTGCAACGGACGAAGCGTTTCATGAGAACATTGATATGAATCAGATCATCAAGAGGCATTTTGATGTTATCCAAGTTCATGAGATGGATGAAAAACATGCTATGAAAGTTTTGTTCACACGTTTTTATGGAAAGAAACACACGCCGTTCACATTTCAAGCACTTCGTCAGATCATTACGGATTCTACACGCTTTACCAATTCGGCACCATTGCCAACGCGCGCAATCGGTTTGGCAATTGAGGTGATGTTGTCATGGCAGCGCACAGGGGTGGGATTTATCACGCCGCAGACTGTGGATGCCTTCATTACACAAAAGACGGGTATTCCGGTGGGGGATATTGCACAGGAGGAGCAAACCAAATTGCTCTCCCTGGAGGATTCTTTGCAAGAGATGATCATCGGACAAAATGCGGCAGTGCAAACTGTGGCGTCTGCTGTGAGACGTATGCGTTCGGGTATGTCACGATCCAATAAACCCGCAGGAACTTTTCTCTTTTTGGGACCAACTGGTGTAGGAAAGACAGAGATGGCAAAAGCGATCGCTGCGCAATATTATGGTTCAAGCGATAGCATTGTGCGCATTGATATGAGTGAATATCAAGGGCAAAATGCTGTCGATCGATTGATCGGTTCCAAGGAGTTGAGTCAACAAGGTGTTTTTGTAAGTGCGGTGCGTGAGCATCCATATGCTCTTTTGCTTTTGGATGAGATTGATAAGGCAAATCCACGCGTATTGGATCTCTTTTTGCAAATTCTTGATGAAGGATTTGTACATGATGCTTTTGGACGCAAAGTGAGCTTCACATCCATGATCATCATTGCCACATCAAATGCCGGTGCACTTATGATCAAAAAAATGGTGGACATGGGCATGGATCCGTCGCAAGAGGAAGCAAAGGTGGTCAACGGCATTATTGAGAGCGGTGCTTTTCGTCCAGAATTCATCAATCGTTTTGATGATGTAGTGATCTTTGGACCGTTGGAGGGAATGGAAATACAAGAAGTGACACAATTGCTTCTACAAAAATTTTCTGCGCGTGTATTGGAAGAACAGAATCTGGAAGTGAACTTTGCACCTGGTGTGGTAGAAAAAATTATCGAAAAAGGTTATGATCCAACTTTTGGTGCGCGGTCAATTATGCATTATATTGACGATGCGATTGCGGATGTTTTTGCCAAAAAACTCATCATGGGCAATGTACATCGTGGAGAGACGATTCAATTTACAGTGGAGGATATGGAACTGTAAGTAGTTATCGTCTGCGCGCAAATTCTTATTGATCCAATATTGTCATTGTGAATGAATATTAAAAAGCCCCAACATGTGATCCATGCGGGGCATTGTGTAGCTGATGTGATTTGCACATCAATTATCATATGGAGCTAATTGTATTACGGCACAAGCTTCTGCAAAATTATCTGACGGTAAACCGATGCTCACGCGTACAGTTTTTTGTCCAACTTGTTTTACGAGAATACCAAGCTCAGGATTGTAATCCGGCTTATCCGGATGGCTTTTCCATGCAGAAGAGATCCCAGATTCATGCAACCTTTTGTTTAACTCATGGAACAAATCCCAATAGCCATGCTTTTCCTCGACGAAATCTTCGATAAACTTGTCCAATAAAAGATCGAGTTGACCAAATAGTTTTTTTGCTTGGGCAGATGACCAGTCATTGGATTGCTCGCACAGCATGGGAACGAAAACTTCATCAGAAGGGTGTGGCGGCGGTGCTCCCTCATCGCTGATATAGGGAAGCACATAGGCAATTATCTCGTCCAACTTTTCAATGGGTACATCCTTTGATGTGAGAGAAATTTCAATTTCGGCTTGAAAATATACCATTGTATTTGGTAATTCTGTGCCCCTTGCCGTTCCTTTAGCACCTTCGTCATCAGAGGTTTCAAAATAATAGGGAACCTCATCTACTTGATCAGGGTAGCCAATGCACAATGACCACCCAAAGATCTTGCCAGATTTTTCATCAAAATTTAACAGTGTTACTGTTGGACAGATATATCCGGATTCGCCAATGATGTTAAGTCCGCCGATCACCGTGGCAGGTACCATCTGTGGTGCACCATCAATTTGTCTCAAAGGTTTAATGCTGGATGGTATTTTGGGTAAATGATCAACACTTGTAAGATCTCGATATTTGCTCATTTGTAGCTCCTTACGTAAGGTTTGAATTTTATACAAAATGGATTATTTCGATCATCTCTTTTTCCAAAGATCTTGATATCTCATGATTATGAGTATTTATTAAAAAACAAACTAACGAAAAATTCTAACATACAATATTTATCTTGTCAATCAGTAATAGCAATGGATCAGTTGACAAAAATTACATTATATGATATAAGGAAAGGTCGTTTTGTATGGCATAAAACATGTTATTTAAGTATCACAATCTATTGTAGGAGGAAAAATATGTGTTTTACAAAAAGGGATGTGTTGAATTTTTTAATCGTCAAGGGCGGTCTGATCTGCAGTGATGATGTCGATCTGGACGCATTGGCAAACTTGGCGGAAGATCAATTTTTTCCACACAGATCTGTACAGGTTTTTACTTTTGAAAGCGAATCTGTAGAGAGTGATCTGACTCATCAGGAACTTTTGCAGAAGATTGATTCTGCGGGAAAGATGCCCGCCGGTATTATTGAGTCGTTTCTGTGGTGGGCGGTCCTTCCGGATCATGAGAAAAATGATACACCGGGCGTTGCAATTTTGAACTCGGATGCCAAAAACGAAAGAATCCTTGAGTTCAGTGGAAGGTGTGATGATTGGCGCCTGCGGCTCCAAAAAATGCCCAGAAAGTGGGGAACAACAGCGTTTGAGGAAACATGGATGCAACGCGATAATACCATCTCTTTTGCTAACAAGTTTCTGGTTGTGGATAAGTGTTGATTTTTTATCGAAATGAAGTGAATGTGGCAGGGGCTAATGTAATATTAGCGCCCTGCTTTATTTTTTTATTTCGCATTGCAATTTTTTTATCTTGACAAATAGTAGATTGTAGTGTTTAATGATATGTCAATGTTCGTTAACTTTTACATGTCAGTAAAACATCTATAGTGGGAGGTTTGCCATGAACTATTCAGTTGGTGATCCGAATGGTTTTCATTGTGTGATCGATGAAATTGGTGCAATGGTGCACCGGTGTGGTGATGCGGATGCACACATGATCTATCCTTTTTTTGAAAGGGCTGATGGAAAAAAACGTGGAGGCATACCAATTTGTTTTCCGTTTTTTGGTCTGTCACAGAGTGCTTTTGCAGATGTGCCACAACATGGATGGTTGCGAGATCAAAGGCTTCGTATGATCTCTGAATCTGCGATCACGCAAGGATTATTTTTTATCGGCGACAGCAGTGGAGAGGATGTAAGTCATTATGTATTTCCACATATATCTTATAGTGTTCTGCATATTTTGAGACAGCAAACGCGTGCAATTGAAACGCATCTCTCATTTTTTGGGATGGGACCGGGAAGAGTCCCGCTCAATCCGGCATTTCATCCATATTTTCCATGTGATGGTGCGTGCATGGTCAAGATCGGAAATAGGACTTTCACGAACTTCCCAAAAAAAGCTCAGTGTGTGTACATTACAGATGGGGATGATATCATCATCATTACGGGTAAATTGACGATCCTTATGAAATTACAAGGATTTGGTCGGCGCGCATGTGTGTATTTATGGAGCGATGCACCGGATCAATATTTTTGTGTTGAACCGGTCTTCAATCCAGTGGAATTGTTTAACACGGAAGAAGGATTATTTCTGAATGATAATGCACATTGTGAACTGTCGATGATCTTGACATGTTTGTAAGAAAACGAGATATGTTGTGGTCGTTTTGCATGTATGCAAAGCGACCATTTTTTTGTGCAAAGTGTGATACGCGCATTGGTTTGTCATGAGGGGAAAAATGTGATAACGTGAAAAAAGAATTAAGATGATTTTTGTTTTTATTTAAAGGGTTTTTGTGAGGGTTTTAATGATCGCGCCGACGCCGTTCTTTTCTCATCGAGGGACGCATATTCGCATACTGGAAGAAGCGCGCGCGCTTGAGCGCATGGGGCATGATATCGCGATCGTCACATATCATAATGGCGATGATATTACGCAGTATATTACAACAAAGATCGACGTTCGACGTATCCGTCGATGGCTTTTTTGGTATAAAAAGACGGAAGCAGGTGCAGACTGGCAAAAAGTGATCTTGAACATCTTTTTGATCAAAAAAACAATATATATGACACGGACATTCAAGCCGGATATTATACATGCACATTTACATGAGGGCGTCTTGATCGGATGGTTGATACAAAAGATCTTCTTTTGGAAAAAAATACACATGGTGTCGGATTTTCATGGAAGTTTGGTGGGAGAGATGCGCTCTCATGGCTATCTCAGCATACCGCCGTTGGGTACGATCTTTCGCGGTTTGGAAAAATGGATCAATGGCATGGGTGATCGCGCGATTGTGAGTGGTGAGGAAAATGTGCAGATCATTCAGCAGGCACGTGCGGATAAGCAGGTTGATTATGTTTACGATGGTGTAAATGTTTTGGAATATCATGACGCTGTGAATAAGAATGCGTTACGTGCAAAATATCATATTTCGGCAGATGCATTTGTTGTGGTTTACACTGGGGCACTTATTGCAAACAAGGGCATTGATTATATTTTGGAAACAATTCCGCTTGTAGTAAAAAAAATGCCGGATGTACATTTTGTGATCGGTGGTTATCCTGATGTGTGGGTGCGACAATATGTCAAAGAACATGAATTACAGCAGTTTGTAACGATCATTTCACCCCTCAATTATTTTTCTCTGGCACAGATCAATCGTTTGGGCGATGTGGGAATTGATCCAAAGGATGCGACCGTTTTACAAGCAAGCGGAAAGATACTACAATACATGGCTGCACATGTGGGGATCATTTGTGCAGATCGACCGACAAATCGCAAATATCTTTCTGCCGACAGTGCGCAATTTTTGCCTGCGATCAATGCACACACACTTATGGATGCGATCGAAAAATTTTATCATGATCGTGCGTATGTACGATCATGCGCAGATCATGCGCGCCGAGATGTTGATGCGTTTGATTGGAGCGTGATCGGACGCAAGATCGATGAAGTCTATCATTCTGTCAATTAAAGTAACACTGTAACATACATATGGAAGAACAAAAGGACGACAAAGGGAAAGAAAAAAAGACATGGAAGCAAAAACTTTCCATGGTTTTTGGCAGTATTGCAAAAAGTGTTTTTGATCTTGGATTGATCGCAGGATGTGCATTTTTTACGATCTTTCTTTATGTATATTATACGTCAGTGCAACCAAATGCATTGGTACAGCGATCGATTTCGGAAACATCAATTATTTATGACAGTACTGGTGAGCATGAACTGTATCGTATGTATGGTGAGGAAAATCGCAAAGTAATTGCACATGAGGACATTCCTGATTTTATGCGAAGAGCAACGATCGCAGCAGAGGATGATAATTTTTATCACCACAAAGGCGTGGATATTTTTGGTATTGCACGTGCATTGCAGAAGAATTTTGCAGCCGGAGGTGCTGCACAGGGCGGAAGTACGATCACGCAACAATTGGTGCGCAATACATTTCTTTCCAGAGAAAAAACGATCAAGCGTAAATTTATCGAAATTGTGCTTGCGATCAAAATGGAGCGACATTATACCAAAGATGAAATTTTGGATTTCTATTTAAATGAGGTACCTTATGGATCCAACGCATATGGCATACAAGCGGCAGCAGAAAATTTCTTTGCAAAAAATGCGCGGGATCTCACATTGGATGAAGCGGCACTTTTGGCATCATTGCCAAAGGCTACAACGTATTATTCACCATATGGGAACAATATTGATGCACTTAAGGCGCGTCAACACTCGATCATTAAGCGTCTGGGCGAGTTGGGATCGTACGATCAAGCGGTGATCGATGAGGCACTTGGTGCAGACACCCTTGCAAAATTACAAGAATTTCACGAAGAGATCGATGCGCCGCATTTTGTTTTCTATGTACGTGAACAATTGGAGCAAATGTATGGCACGGATGTTGTGCAACGTGGAGGTCTCAAAGTGTATACAACACTTGATTACGAGATGCAAAAGCGTGCAGAGGAGGATGTGGCTGGTTATGCCAGTAAATTACCACAGTATGGTGCATCCAACGCGGCACTTGTAGCTGTATCGCCAAAGACGGGAGATGTGTTGGCGATGGTGGGAAGTATAGATTACTTTGATAAAGAAAATGATGGTGAGGTGAATGTGGCACTGCGTCCGCGTCAACCGGGTTCATCATTCAAGCCGATTGTTTATGCCGCTGGTTTTGATAAGGGATACCAACCGGAGACGCTGCTCTATGATGTGCAGACAAGTTTTGGTAAAGATGGTAGCGGTAAAGATTATACACCACATAATTATGATGGACAGAATCATGGATTGGTTCCTGTGCGAAAAGCATTGGCGGGATCGCTCAATGTCCCGGCGGTGAAAATGTTGTATCTTGTGGGAATTGATAATGCGATAGACTTTGCCGAAGAGTTGGGCATTACAACACTGACAGATCGCAAACGGTATGGCTTGTCATTGGTTTTGGGTGGCGGTGAAGTGAAGCTGTTGGAGGAAACAGGTGCGTTTTCTGTTTTTGCCAATGATGGTGTGCGGGCGCCTGTGCATGGGATCAATCGTGTGATCGATGCATCCGGTAAAGAGATCAGTAGTGCACCAAAAGCGGAACGTGTGATCGATGCGGAAGTTGCGCGCAAGGTCTCCAGTATTCTATCAGATAATGATGCACGATCGTTTATTTTCGGCTCGAGCAGTGCGGTTTACATACCGGGAAAAAAGGTTGCTGCAAAAACGGGTACGACACAAGATTATCGTGATGCATGGACAGTTGGGTATACGCCAGAAATTGCTGTGGGCGTATGGGTGGGAAATAATGACGGAAAGTTGATGCGTGCAGGAAGTGATGGCTCATTCGTTGCAGCACCGTTGTGGCACACGTTTATGGCGCGTGAACTGGAATCCTTGCCAGATACACAATTTGAACCCTATGAAAAGGTGACATCAAAGAATTTTATGGTGACAGGCAATCGTCCGGATGGTGTGTCGGGAGATGGTGGAAAGATCTATATCAGTAAAGCTTCCGGAAAACAGATCTCTGCGGAAAAAGCGAGTAAAATGGATAAAGGTAAATTGGAGGAAAAGTATGCGTCGAGTTTTGGCGGACACAGCATATTATATTATGTCAGTAAGGATAATCCATTGGATGAAACAGCGAAACCAAATTTCGATGATCCGATGTTGCATCTGTGGGATGCGGCTTTGAGTGGGAATAAGGGCGATGAACAACAATAACGGATCTTGCGTCATTACGTTATGCAATATTGCAAGATGGCGCGCATAAGTGGGTTGGTGTAACTTATGTACAAGAAGAAAATATGCAACATATACGTAAAAATTTATAGTACAGCATATGCCGGAAAAAATGTCTTTTGTAGCGCAGTATAAAAAGATCAAAGAACCTTTTGTAGTGACAGATGCAATGCGCCAAGGAGCAAAAGAATTGGAGGAATCGGAAATGGTGCGTGCCGGGGAGATCGGTCCGGAACAAAATACAATGCGTCCATCAAAAAAAGACCAAGCGATCAATAGTAAAATTTTGGATGAAGTAGATAAAATTATAACAACACATGATGATGAAAACGCATAATTACAATAATTATAGAGATCATCGTACCAAAGAAAGAAAAAGATCATTGAAAATGGTCGCAATCTTTGTTGTTGTTGGGATAATGATCATTGGAGGCGGTGTGTGGTGGTATGTCGCATCACATAAAGGCGCTGTATTACAAAAAACAATCCAAGTGGCGGACAATGTTCTTAAACTGGATCAATTAGATGAGAGTACGCGTGAGAAATTTGGTGTGATCCAAGATATTGCCAATGCAATGCTTGCACAGGATGATGTGGTGCGCAGATATATGATCCTTCTCCAAAATAATCTGGAACTTCGTCCTGGTGGTGGATTTTTGGGGCAGTATGCCGTGATAGAAGTAAAGAATGGTGAGATCCTTTCATACAAGGTGGAAGATTCAAATATACTGGACAGCACATATCAATCTGATCGATTGTTGCCGCTCTCATTGCAAAAATATTTGAGTGATACCAAAAAGATGAAGTTTCGCGATAGTAACTATTCGCCAAATTATCCGGAAAATGTAACTGATGCATTGCATTTCTATGCGCTTGCTGGGCAAGATGCAAATTTTGACGGTGTGTTTGCAGTGAATGCGTCATTGTTTGAGGATATTCTCACAATTACCGGTCCGATCACGGCAACAGAAAAGAACTATGAAGATTATGGAGAGTTTGCTAGTGACGGTGGTCTGATGAAATTGCAAAAATTGGTAGAGGAACCGGTGTTTCGATCTGATGAGCGAAAAAAATGTGAAAAACCATTGCGGGAGGCAAAAGTGCCGGTAGATGATCCGCGATGGAAGGCGTGCCAGTATGATGCAGTAGGCAAGAAAATGAAACTTATGGATCACGGTGAGGAAATTGCGCGAAAAAATATTCTCAATGCAATTGCCAAAGAAATGATCCCAAAATTGATCAAAGTGGATAAGGTTGAACCGCTTATTGTCATGGTGACAAAGAATTTAGCGGATAAGGATATCCAAATGTGGTTCAAAGATGAAAAGTTGCAACAGTTGGCGAAGAGTGAATCCTGGACCGGTGAGGTGGATGATAGTTGGGATGGGGATTATGTGATGATCTCTGATGCCAATGTCGGTGCGCTCAAATCCGACTTTTATATGCGTCGCAATATGGAGTACAAAGTGGACTTCACTGGAAAAAGTGCGGAAGCCAATGATGCGGCGGCGGGACGTATGGTACGCTATATCAGTGATGATGTGAAGGAAAAAGTGATGAGTGGCACGTTTGTCACGGATCTGCCACTTGCAACAGCACGTATGACATATAAAAACACAGCGACAGAGGCAAGTTACTTCAATATGGATTACCATTCCTTTACGCGTCTTTATGTGCCGGAAGGAAGCAAATGGTATGTGCGAGAATGGTTTGAGGCACCAGGTCTTGATAATAATGTATTTGGCAATAAGCAAGTATACGGATATAAATTTGATGTACTATTGGGGGATACGATTCCGACAATGTTGCAATACACATTGCCAAGCAGGATCACAGAAGATGGATATAAACTCAAAATTCAAAAACAATCCGGTATCGGTACAATTCCGCTCACGGTAACAGTGATCGGATCTGACGGAAAAAAGTACACCAAGGATGTACAATTTGAGCATGATATGATCTTTGAACTCAAAAATACAGGGAACGGCAAAGAACTTGTGATCGTTGAATAGTTTGGCATTGATCATTAGGCAACGATATATCTCAAGGTTCAACCTTCGGCACCCGAAGGTTGAACCTTTTTTGCACAATCGTGAAATGGTGTGCAAATTAATTTTGAAATACATTATCAGCATCCTCCTCTCCCTATGGGAGAGGAATGAGGTGAGGGCTCTGCAAGTTATCCACACTTCTCATAAAATTTATTTTCACTTAATCTGAATTTTCGTTTTATTTCATTTTTGTTCTTTACAATTGATCATATGTGGGATCGTCATGTAATCATGAACGAATGTGGTCTATGCAAAAAATTTTAATACGGAGTATCGGTGCGCTATTGATCATCACAATATGCATGAATCCTTTTATTATCCCGTTTTCACTACTTACACCAACTGCATGGGCGAATTGGTGGGGAACGGAACAAGAATTGACCAATCTATATATTACCGAAAATACAACATGGAACAGCGATACAGATCTCAGCGGTTATGAACATATCTATATTTACGAAGATGCGCAATTAACGATAGAAGCAGGATCGCATATCACATTGCGACATCTCGTGGTGATTTGGGGAAACATTGTTGCACAAGGCACGATCGACAATATGATCACGATCACACGCGCTGAACCGCATAAGAATAATTGTGATCCTGAACGAGATCTATGCTATGACGAATATTGTACAGCAGGGGAGTATGTCATGCCGGCGTTACAATTTGATGCATTTGCAGATATGAATGAGGATAGGGAGTCCCTCTTTTCTTTTGTAAAATTTGAACACATGGGTATTGATCATGCATTTGATGATGAAGAACAATGTCCTGCAATGGTCATGCGTGATCGTGTGCGAGGTTTGATTGCGCCATCTGCATATGCGAGTGAGGTAACTGTTCAATCACCGGCCGTACTCTATCGTTCAGGTAAATTGCATATGAAAAATTGCATATTTGAAAATAATTATACAGCGGATATTCAGATTGCCGCGGCATATTCGGATTATTTGAATACACAGGGATATGTGCATATAGAAAATTCAAATTTTCAAAACAATTCACAAAATATTGCAGTGGCTTCATCATTCACATATGCACAGCAACCAAATGAGCCGGATGAGTGTGTGCGTACATGTATGCGGTCACATCGGGAAGATCCATCTCCAAATATTTATGTGCAATGTGCAATTTCGTGTATGGGTGAAATGGATGGTGTGCATGATAAGAGCAGGGTCGTCTTGAAAAATAATTGGTATGGAAGTATTTCTGGACCAAATACAGACCAAGATCCGGATTTTTCATACTACGGGGAAAAGATCATGGGGGATATTACATACGAACCACAGGATTTTCGTAGATCACCAGACTTTGCTTCAAATGTCTTGTTTCTCCCTGGGATCAAGGCGAGTCGGCTCGATCTGGATGATGGCGATCAGGTTTGGTTACCGGAAAAGGAAGAAGATACGCATTATCTTGGCATGAACAATGATGGAGAAAGTGCAAATGAGATCCATGCAAAGAATATTGTGGAAAATGCATATGGTCTTGTACCTGTGTATGATGAATTTGTGGAAGATCTCAATGATCTCAGAAATGATCATGCAATAAAAGATTTTTCACTTTACGCATATGATTGGAGATATGATGTGGAAGAGATCGCAAAAAACGGCACAAAACGTGAAAATGGCACGGTCATCAAACCTATTGATGAGATCTGGCGATTGGCAGAGTCGTCAGTGAGTGGTAAAGTGACGATCGTGGCGCACTCTAATGGTGGTTTGCTGGCAAAGGCGATCATGCAAGAATTGGAAAGACAGATGTACGAATCAGGTAGGGAGGATATGGATATGCCGGTAGACAATATCATCATGGTAAGTTCACCGCAAATGGGTACGCCAAAAGCAATCGCATCTCTCTTACATGGCTATGATGAAAAAATTGCCAAAAGATTCATTACGCTTATGAGTGATGAACAATCCCGCATGCTTGCAGAGGATATGCCTGGTGTGTACGGATTGCTTCCATCCAAAGAATATTTTGCACGAACACAAGAACCATTGATCACATTTGATGCAACAGTTGGTCAATACAGAGAATACAAAGATGTATATGGAAAAGAAATTGAGAATTTCGATGAATTTAGAAATTTTGCCCTTGCAAATGAGGATCATCGAGATAAGCCGGCATATGATGACTTGAAAAGTGCAAATGTCCTCAATGAAAAGATCTTTGACATGGAAACACAATTGCATGATCATCTCGATGCGTGGACTCCTCCGGAAAATGTAAAGCTCATCCAGATCGGTGGGTGGGGACTGGATACAATGCGCGGGATCACATATACCATGAAATTAAAGGAGAATTGTGAAATGACGATTCTTGGTAGAATTTGCACACCAACAGGGGAATATGAATCTTTCTACGAAGTAAAACCAACTGTTGATGGCGATGGTACCGTTGTAACGTCGAGCTCACTCACGCTTCCATCTGCGGAGAATGTAGAGCGGTATTGGGTTGATTTGTTTGATTATGATGTTTGGTATAGAAACAATAGAAGTCATAAAGATATTTTGGAAGTTGATTCAGTAAGAGAATTCATTGGTGATTATGTTAAAAAACATATTAAATCTGAAAAATTGCCACAATATATTACAAATGTTCGTCCAGATGAAGATGAAGATATGGAAAACCCCATCCGTATACGCATGTCCCTCTATTCACCACTCGACATTCATCTCTATGATGAACACAGCAATCACACAGGACCAGTCACGGAGATGGTTGATGGTGAAGAAAAAACGATGATCGAAGAGAACATTCCGAATAGTTATTACGAAACAATTGGTGAACACAAGTATGTCGGGTGGGGAACAGATGATGATGTACATGTGGAGCTGGATGGGTATGGCGAAGGGTCATATACAGTGAAATTACAAGAAATCTTTGTTACGGATGGCGGTGAAGAAGTGGGGGATACTACGGAATTTACATCATTACCCACAAGTGCGGATACAAAAGTGAATTTCAAAGTGCTGACAGAGGGTATTCAAGACATGAGTGATCTCACAGCAGATTATGATGGAGATGGTGTGATAGATTACACAGTCACACCACAGATCAATGGCTCTGCTTCATTGACAGGTGAAGGTGCTGAACAAAATGATAAACAAGAAGAAATTGTAAAGGACACAAAGAACAAATACAAAAAAGCATCAACTACAAACTGGAGCGCATATCAGTATACAACTAAAAGCGCATCATGTCCGGAAAAAATTGCACTCACGCTCACAGGAAAACATTTTGACAAAGATGCTATAATACGCATAGGGGATGTTAAAGCGCAGAAGGTTAAAAGATTCAACAACAAAAAACTTACAGCGATTTTTTGCATGAATGATTTGTATAAAGTAAAAACTGAATCATTACGAACGATTAGTATAACGAATCCGCATACAAAGCGTAATAAGGCAGAAAAGAAGATTGATATTAAAAATGTAAATATAAAGAAAAAATTAATTTTTTAGAAAAAGATATGCAAAATAAAATATTATCTATCAAGATTGGTCTTGTGTTTTTATTTGTTATAATTTTTGTTTTTGGTATTATAGCATTTCAACCATATGATTATGGGGTGTGTCATGCAAAAGAGGAGTGTTTCTTAAAAGGATGGCGACACAATATTGCAGAACCAATGATTTTATCATCAATTGGATCTCTCGTTTCTATTATTTTTACATTCTTCATCTCTATAAAAATCTTCAAAAAGTGGCTTATCTATTTCTTTATTTGGCTTATCGTTGATATTTTATGGGTTATGAGTGCGGATACAACCTCTGACTATTTTGGTCTCACACCAACCAAAGAAACCGCATCGATCTATATGGGATTTATTCTTGTCTATACCAGTTTGATTTGGTTCATTCTGTCAAAAATGAAATGGGAAACATGGATTAAATGGTTTGTAGGAGTGATCACATTTATTATAGCTGTCGTGTTAACTTTTGCACTTTCTTAATAATGTTATTTAAATCAAATGGGATCTATGAGTTATATATTGTGATCAGGTAAGTGAGGTGATACCATAAAAGGAGTTAACAATTAAAAATGAAAAATTAAAAGTAATATGATTACATATCATGTAAATCTTTATTGTATTTTTCATTATTAATTTTTTCATTATTAATTAACCCTCTTGTCTCCTTTTTACTTAAAAATAAAGAATGCGGTAAACCATATGAATATACGGCACAAGGGTTTTGTGGTGTTGTTTTTGATTGTGATCATTGGTGTGGGTTTTCGGTTGTACGGCGGAAATGATCTGATCTTTTTTGAGATCGATCAGGCAAGAGACTATAAGCTTCTGGGTAAATTATCGGATGAGGGCATTGGCAACTTCCCATTACTTGGTCCAAAGGCGGGAGGTACATTTTTTCGTCTTGGTCCGGTGTATTATGTGCCAACGTATCTTTTGACAAAAGTATTTGGTCTCTCGCCATATTTCATCGTCTTACCTGAGATCATTTTTTCAGTTTTGACGATCCCACTTCTTTTCGTTTTTTTGAGAGAGTTCTTTCGGGAGAGAATTGCACTGTATTGCACAGCTCTTTTTGCAGGTAGTTTGTTTTTTGTGGAGTATGCGCATTTTGCATGGAATCCTAACTATATCCCGTTTTTCTTTTTGCTTTTTTTGTATGCGATGCTCAGATATGTGCGAACTGATACACAAAAGATGTCGTGGGTAGTCATTTTGGCGTTTTCCGCGGGCATTGTCATGCAATTGCATACCATCACCTTTGTCGCAACTCCGTTGATCGTGATCTTATATTTTGTTTTTTTACGCAAAGCAATCGTAGTAAAGCATGTGGTTGTTTTTGTGGTGCTATCAGTATTGCTCTCCACACCGCTAATAGTAAATGACATGCTTACCAAGAGGGAAAATATACAGGAGTTCTTTGTTGCAAAGGAAAAGCGTGAGGGAAAAGGCGAGGGATCCAGTCTTGGCAAAGTGATCTTTATCAATGCATATAATCATGTAAAATATTATACTGTCATAGCTACATCTCAGCACGTCGTGCATGATCTGGCTCGTGTACGAAGCAGTGATGATCTTTTTGATCTTGCAAGTCACAATCTGTACTCGATACGTGCAAAAGTGCATTTTGGAATCATTGTGTTCGTATGCGTTCTACTTGGATTGTTTTTTGTATTTTTGATTCGCGAACTTTTTGATTTTAAAAAACAAAAGGAGAAAGTTGTGTATTCTCAGAAATATAATTTCATACTTCTTTTTGTGATCGTACAAATAACTTTTGCCTTACTTTTCATTCCTTTGGCACTAAATGCAGATTCACGACATTTTCTCCCACTCTTTTTTGTTCCGTTTGTCATTATTGGGTTTTTATTTAGTTTTATAGAAGAAAAGATCGTACAGGGGCGTAGAATTGTTGTTGTGATCTTTATGCTATTGTTTTTGTGCAATGTTCTTGGGACAGTGCGATGGTTACGCATGATCGATCATTATGAAACTGCACGTGATAATACCCAAGAATTTATTTTGGAACCATATTATATAATGACGATGGAGCAGTGGAGATCTGTGGTCGATACAATTGTAAGTCTTTCAGAGAAACATTCTGGTCCTTTATACGTACAATCTTCCACGTATCACATCAGATCACTGATCGCATTATTGCAAGATGTATATGGAAAAGAAGTATATGTCATTGAACCTGACCGATGTGATCGAAATGGTAGATACTTTGTGCTCAAAGAAACGACTGATGTAGAGGAGGGTGTGCCTTTGACCAGTGAAATTGGAGAGCGATTTGATGTGATTGGTACATATGATCTCGGTACGATACAGCTATTTCAGCTACAGATCAAAGATCACGTATGGGATGTGTGCACAGATGGATATGTGCAAGATGTTGAGGAGGAACTATCGATACCGTGTTATGATCTGCGCTATGATGTGTCACAAAGAGATCGCTGTCGCGTGCGAGATATCAAACATCTTTTTTGATACAAAATTATGTCATCCCGACTGTAATGGAGGGATCTCTCGACTACGCTCGAGATGACAGAAAAAAAGATTTCTCGACAAGCTTCGAAATGACAAGGTATGTGTCATCCCGATTGAAGAAAAAAGTGTCATTCCGACCGAAATGGAGGAATCTAAGATCTCTCGACTTACGCTCGAGATGACAATTGGTGAGATCTCTCGACTACACTCGAAATGACAACGCGTGTGACATTCCGACCGCAGTGGAGGGGGAGGGATCTAAAAACTCCTATTCTTGTGATAACAGGTGTGAAATGATACCATGAAAAGGAGTTAACAATTAAAAATGAAAAATTAAAAGTAACATGATTACATATCATGAAAATCTTTATTGTATTTTTCATTATTAATTATTCATTATTAATTAACCCCTTTGTCTCTCTATTTCATAAAATTTGGCAAAGTAGTTGCTGCGATCAAACGTGATGGCATTTTTCGTGCGTCACAACGTATTTGGAAAGGCGTTGCGACAGCATTGCGACCGGTGGGCAAAGGTGACATTCTTTTCATTTCCGGTGGTGTGGGGGATAGTGCATTGTATCGTACGGCACATGTGGCGGAGGAACTACAATTTAATGGATTCACATGCTCTGTGACCGTGCAGGACAATCCTTTTCTCATAAAATATGTGGATCGGTTTTCCGTCTTTATTTTTCATCGAACACTTTATACTGATCGTGTGCGAAACATGATTGTTGAGATCAAAAAACAGGGAAAGGAGATCATCTTTGAAACAGATGATCTGGTGTTTGACGTTGATTTTAAAAAGACGGACTCATATCAAAATTTAAATATCTTAGAAAAGAAACAATACGAAAATGGAGTGGGTGGAGAAATTTTGCGTGACACATATGTCAAAATTGCTACTACTACAACAAGTTTTCTCGCAGAGAAATTACGGGCAGAGGGTAAAGAGGTTTTTGTAGTACCAAATAAACTTTCTGCTAAAGATGTTGCAGATGCTGAGAAGGCTCGAGAGATTTCTCGACAAGCGCGAAATGACAAAAAACATGTCATCCCGACTGAAATGGAGGGATCTCAGGTTGTAAGACTTGGCTACTTTAGTGGCACGATCAGTCACAATAAGGACTTTGCAACGATCACAGATGCGCTTATACAGATCATGGAGAAATATCCGCAAGTAGAACTTCTTCTCGTCGGTCCGTTGGATGTAGAAAATATTTTGGTGCAAAGATTCGCAGATCGGATCGTGCAATTACCTTACGCACCACGCAGTCAACATTTTGCCAATATTGCGCAGTGTGATATCAACCTTGCGCCATTGGAGATGAATGATCCTTTTTGCGAGGCAAAATCTGAATTGAAATTTTTTGAGGCAGGTATTGTGAAAGTGCCGACAGTTGCTGTGGCAAATCGTACATTTACAGAGGCAATTCATGATGGTGTGGACGGACTTGTTGCACGTGGAACAGAGGAATGGGTGCAAAAGTTGTCACAGTTGATCGAAGATAAAAATGTGCGGGGGAACATGGGTGAAAACGCATATCAAACAGCTAAAGCTCGATATGTTACCGACACTGTGTGTAATAGAGAATATGTACAATATCTTTTTCAGAAAGTACATCATGTACAAAATGTGATCAATTGTGACAGTAAGTTGGGACGTGTGAGCACAGCTGTAGTTATTGTAAATTGGAATGGGAAAGAACATCTAAAACAGTGTTTTGACAGTTTGCAAAAACAAAGTGACACAAATTTTTCGGTCATTTTTGTGGATAATGGATCGCAGGATGGATCTGCCGACTTTATTACACAAAACTATCAAAATGTCATAATGATCTCACTTAAAGAAAATACCGGCTTTGCATTTGCCAACAATATTGGGATTCAATATGCACTTTTTCACAAAAACATTCAGAATGTTATCACACTCAACAATGATACGGAGTTGGACATCAATTATATCGCTTCAATGCATCATGCATTGGAAAAGTGTGATAGTGAAAAGATCGGCGGGATTCAGCCAAAATTATATAATTATTATCAAAAGAATATCATTGATTCCACTGGTGTTTTGACGAGTTTTGAATTCAGTGCACATAATCGTGGACGAAATACGGAAGATGTGGGGCAATTTGATAAGGGAGAGTTCGTTTTTGGTCCGAGCGCGAGTGCATCATTATATACGCGCGATGCTCTTATATGCACGCAGTTATCATCGGGAGAATATTTTGATAACACGTATTTTGCATATTATGAAGACGTGGACTTGGCATGGCGACTGCACTTGGCAGGTTATAAAACACTTTTTGTACCGCAGGCTATTGTGTATCATGTGCATTCGGCAACGGGAAAAAATTACTCCCCATTCAAGTCGTTCCATATTCATCGCAATCATTACTTTAATATTATTAAAAACGCATCATTTTTACGGCTTGCGGGCGTGATGCTGTTCATGCCGATTCGATATATAATGCTTATGAGCAGTGTTTTGTTCAAAAAAGGGCCTGCTGCTGCAGCAAATCGTCAAAAAGGCACTGGGGATGGGTTGATAAAGAACGTATTGCGTTCATGGCGAGATGTGATCGCACATATGCCGGAAATGTGCAAGAAAAGACGTCTGATCCAGAGAAATAAAGTGCTTTCTGAGAGAGAAATACGACAGATCTTCAAAAAAGATCATATCTCCATAAAAGACGTGATCTATAAGCAATACAAATGATTTTTTGATTGTTTATCCAGATGGATTGTGCTATGCTGTATGAAGTAAAAAGATGTCAGTGATATGTTCAAAACATTCAAAAAACACGAAAATTACAAGGAATTGGTATGGGTCTTGGCCAAAACAGACTTCAAATTGCGGTATAATAATTCTGTGTTGGGTTATGTGTGGGCACTTCTCAAGCCACTCTTGATGTTTTTGGTGCTCAATTTCGTTTTTTCATCGATGTTCAATCCTAAAAATACTGGTGCAGAATACTACTCTTTGCAGCTTATTACAGCTCTCATGATGTTCAATTTTTTTGCAGAAGGTACAAATGCCGGTATGGCATCGCTATTGTCCAAATCACAGCTCGTGACCAAAATTTATGTACCACGATGGACAATTATCATTGCGTCAACGATTAATGCAGGCATGATCTATCTCATGAATTTGATCGTGATCATCGGATTTTTTGTGTGGAAGCAATTCTTGCCAAGTTTTGAAGCGGTTTTGCTTTTCATCCTTTTCTCATTCCTTATATACATGCTGATCGTGGCCTTTTCTTTTTTTACAGCGCCACTTTATGTGCGTTTTCGCGATCTACTTATGATCTGGGAAGTGCTTCTCATGATCATGCTCTATGCGAGCCCAATCATTTATCCACTTTCCATTTTGCCAATGAACGTGCAACAGGTTATTTTGGCAAACCCGATGGCGTTTATCATTCACTTTACAAAAGAAGGACTCATCAATAGTCATTTTCCTGACATGTGGCAACTCATGGGTTTTGTTTTGATCGTGAGTATAGTGTTTGTATTGAGCTTGTTCTCATATAAAAAATTGTCAGCAACCGTTGCGGAGCATATCTAGAGGTCTCATATCTTTTTATAATATATCTTTTTGTGAAACTATGAACAATCAAATTTCGTCAGCAAAAAGAAAAGTGATCATCAACCTTTGTCTTACAGGCATGATCCCGACGAAAGAAATGAACTCACATACGCCGATCTCACCGAAAGAAATTATCACATGTGCTTTACAATGTGCAGATTTGGGTGCTTCGATGATCCACATTCATGCGCGTGATGAAAAAAGCGGAAAGCCGACATGGGATAAAAATATTTATGCAGAGATCATTTCCGGCATTCGTGCAAAAAATAAAGATCTTGTTCTCTGTGTATCAACGAGTGGTCGTGATTGGAAAGAATTTGAGAAGCGGTCTGCATGCTTGGAATTGGAAGGAGAATTAAAACCTGATATGGCGTCTCTCACGCTCGGATCAATGAACTTCATAAGCCAAGAGAGCGTGAATAGTCCGCAGATGATCGAACAACTCGCCACAACAATGAAAGAACGCGGTATAAAGCCAGAGATCGAGATCTTTGAACCAGGTATGATACATAAAGCAAAATATCTCATGACAAAGAACGTCATAAATGATAGTAGTCCATATTTTAATATACTATTTGGATCGTTGGGCACAACACCATTGGATGCTGTATCTGCCGGTGCAATGATGCACATGTTGCCGGAAAATGCCGTGTGGGGATTCGCAGGTATTGGAGCGTATCAATTGGATGCAAATATTCTTGGTATTGCACTTGGGGGTCATGTGCGTGTCGGATTGGAAGATAACATTTATTTCGATCGTGAGAAAAAAGTTCTTGCGTCCAATGAAATGCTGGTGGAACGAGTGGCACATATTATTCGTACAATGGAATTGGAAATTGCAACGCCACAAGATGCACGAATAATGCTTGGTTTAACATAAGAATATTTATGGAAAAAAAATATACGCAAGGTGAACAGTGTGTGATTGCAAAAGATGCTGTGGTTGGGGATGGGTCACGCGTGGGAAATTTTGTTTTTGTAAGAGAGAAAACAGTAATTGGCAGCAAGTGTGTAATTGGATCATTTGTGGATATTGAAGGTGATGTAATGATTGGTGATCGCGTTTCTTTGCAAAGTGGGTGTTATGTTACGCGAGGCGTGATCATTGAGGATGATGTATTTTGCGGTCCGCGTTTGGTAACAATGAATGATAAGAAGATGACATATGGCAGAGCGCATATGTCTTTTGAAAGAAGTGCGCCACGCATCTGCCACGGTGCGCGTATTGGTGGAGGGGTTGTGCTTTTGCCGGGAATAGTTGTGGGTGCAAATGCGTTGGTTGGAGCAGGATCAGTGGTCACAAAAGATGTGCCAGAAAATGCGATTGTCTATGGTAATCCTGCACAAGTGATGGGAATTGTGCCAGTTGAAGAACGGTTATGAAAATTTTGATAACGAACAATGCGTTGATGTATCGCTCTGGGAGTGAATTATATGTACAAGAATTGGCATTTGCATTGCGTGATCGCGGTCATGAGGTCGCTGCATTCAGTACAGATCTTGGAGATTTGGCACAAAAGATGATCGATGGGGGCATTATTGTGATCGATGATCTTGAAAAACTGCCATGGAAACCTGACATTATTCACGCACAGCATCATTTGGAAACGATGATCGCTTTGACTTATTTTCCACATACGCCGGCAGTATACGTTTGCCATGGTTGGAAGCCGTGGCAAGAGATTCCGCCATTGCATCCACGGATTGTGACATATGTTGCTGTGGATACAAAAACACGAGATCAGGCGATTACGGAACATCATATACCAGCAGATAATATTCACATCATGCATAATTTTGTGGATTTGCATCGATTCAAAGAGCGAGAAAATCTTCCCCTAAAACCAAAAAAGGCACTTGTGTTCAGTAACTATGCGAGTGAAAATAATTTTTTGCCATGTATCCGAGAAGCGTGCAATAAGGCTGACATCACACTTGATGTTGTGGGCATGTCGTCTGGTCACGTTGTTGAGGACCCTGAGAACATCATCAGATCGTATGATTTGATTTTTGCTGTGGGACGTAGTGCATTAGAAGCACTGGCTTCTGGTGTATCCGTGGTTATTTGTGGTGTATGGGGTGTTGGTCCACTTGTGACGTTCAAAGATGTGGATCGGTTGCGAGATCTCAATTTCGGTGTTGCTGCGATGTATACCGAATTAGACGCGGATGTTATTTACAAAGAAATTTGTCGTTATGATGCGGATGATGCAAAGCGTGTGACGCAGTATCTGAGAGAAAGAATCGGATTGGATCACGCAGTAGATGATCTCGAAAAACTATATAGCAATGTCTTGAAAGTATATGATTCAATGCAAGGTGATACGGAAGGTGATTCACGGGCACATGCGAAATATCTCAAGAAAATTGCTATTCTTCTCAAACAAAACATACAGGAATGTGCTGTAGTACAAGGGGGCTTACAGCATAGAGAACTACTCATTCAGCAAAAAGACTGTGAAATCATGCAAAAAAACAATGAAATTGCCATGATGCAAGCATCCAAGTTTTGGAAAATGAGAGATATATATATGAGATTTAAAAATATTGTCAAAAGAAATTGATAATTTTATAAAACATCTATAAACAAACATTTTATAAAAAATGTACAGAATAAAAGTGCTCATTTTTTAACTTTTAATAAATGACAGAAACCAAAATATATACTATACTGCAAAAATGGAAAAAAATA
>DYDB01000009.1 GCA_020718085.1 Micavibrio sp.
TGTGACTTTTCCTGGATCTGTGGTTGTCCCTATTTGTACTGTGGTATTGCTGTCAGATATGTCAAAGCAATCCATGGAGAGGGTTTCTTGGACTTCTACGTTTATGTTTAGGGGGAGATCTCCTGTTGCTTGGTGAACGCCGTTAATTGTGTAGATGGTTGCGTGGTTTGTTTGGAAGGTACATTGTCCGTTTGTGACTGTGCAGGTTCCGTGTGTGTTCCATGTTTCTTCTCCTTCGTTTTGATAGAGGATGTCTAAAGTTTGGTTGTTGAAGGCTTGTCCGATACTCACTGTGAGTGTGACAAATTGTGAGAAACTTAATTGTTCATTGGGGATCCCTATTTGTACTGCGGCTCTACTGGTTGGTTGGTCTTGTCTTGTTTGTTGTGTGACATTTGTTGCTGTGAAGTTTTGGAAGTTGAAAGATCCGTCACCTGTGATCGTGGTGTTTTCGGGGAAAAGTGCATTGAAGATGGAATCTTGTACTGTGACATTTACTGTTGTTTGTACTTCTTGTGCGTTTGTGAGGGATCCTTGTTCTACTGTGATGTAGCCGTCATTTACGACGTCTGTGATACTCGCAGGATCCGGATTCACGATAATGATCTCTTCTTGCAATGTGGTAAATGACAATTCCTCCCCATATGTTGTACCTGCGGAGTTTGTGGCCTTTGCTCTCACGTAATATGTGGTGTTGGGGGTGAGGTTTGTGATCTGACAACTGTATGCACCGACACCACCTGATCCCACAGTACATTCAACAGGGTTTGCATAGTTATTACTGATCGAGGTAAGCTGCATTGAACGAACAGCATTTTCTCCACCTGCAGATACAACGATGCCATTCACTGTTACTTGATATTGTGAAATATCTGACGTTTGTTGTGTAGTTATTTGTGGAAGATCGACCAGTGTATATGTGATAGAGACATCTTCCAGTGTTGGCGTATCTAATCCGTTGGCTGAGCTGAGAAATGCTCTGTATTGGAAAAATTGATCGTCAATTTGATCTCTCTGTACATCATCGATCACCTCATTACCTGAAGGATCCGTAAAATATGTTGTAGAGTCGCAACTGCCAGTGATATTATCATTCGGACCACACCATGGACCCCATACACTTCCATCACCTGATGTTCGCAATTGAAATTGGATATCTGTATTCATTGGAAGAATTTCTGCCCATTGAATTTTAGATATTATAACATTACTCGCCTGCGTATCGTAAGAACTCGACGTAAGAGCCTGAAACGCTGGATGATAAAAAGTGATATCATGGAAAACTGGTGTGATTGCACCATTCGTCGTAAAGAGGTTAATACGATATTGCACATATCGATTACCCGACAAGATGCTAATATCACCTCCAGAGATTACACCTGTTTGCCATGCAGTCCACGACCCATCAGGAGTTGCCACATTTCCCCCACGAACATCCACCGTGAGCGATTGTCCATTAAGTGTTGCGTTATATGTAAGTGTGGTAAAGTTCAAAATCTGCCCCACATCTATGGTCGGTGATGTATATGTCCCGGAAGAAGCGTATGCCGTCGATGCATTTTGGATAGACACAAATCCCGCCATACCATCCTGTCCATTAAAAGATGCACCTCCAGCACTCACACCTTTATTTCCACCATTTGCAGTGACAGAACCATTATTTATTACGGAATATCCCTTGATCACAATGCCTCCACCACTTCCACCAGCAGCACCACCGCCATTGCCAGGACAACCACCGCCATCACCACCATTGGCATTGATGACTCCCGTGTTACCAATTGTGATCGTATCTGAAACCTCTAATTTAAAATATCCACCACCTGCACCGCCGCCACCACCACCTGCATATTGAAAAGGCGAACTACCCGCACCACCGCCACCTCCAGCACCTGAGTATAAGATTGTACCAGCAGAACCAGCACTACCACCGCCAGAGCTATATATGCCTCCAGCGCCACCGCCAGTGCCACTCGTACCAGCATTTCCAGCATTTCCAGCGTATCCGGCATTTCCCCCTCCTCCACCAGATCCACCACCAGCGATACCTATTCCACCAGCGCCACCTTGGCTTATGCCATTTCCAGAGATACCATCACCGCCCTTTAAGAGAATTGTACCATTAATAGTTACTGCACCCGTTGCCTTAATGATCAATGGTGAAACACCTGTAATATTTACAATGGCACCAGAGCCTACATTGAATGTTGTGTAGTTATGTGTTCCCGCGGCCAAATTACATGTGCCACTATCACAACTATATGCACCTTCCGCACCAGTGCCACCATCTACAGATGATTGCAAAAGTTCAATATTTGCACCAGAACCCAATCCTGATATAACGCTATCAGAAAAAGTTCCAGAAGAAAAATCCACATCATTTGTCAACATCGTTGATGTTGACATGTTCATGGAGCCACTGTACGTGATCACCATATCATCAAGTAATGGTGTCACGCTGTCATTTGTCGTTGATAAACTAGCTGCAATATCAAAAGTTCCCGGCACAAAACCGCCTGAAGCAAGCCAATCAGATTGGGATATGCTCTCCAAGATATTTTTGGGCATGCCATTTGTCTCAATGTTTTCCACAGTTGACACGTGCCATGATGTGCCATCCCAATATTTCCATGTTGTTCTGCTATCAAAGGAAACGAGATATTTTATATTAGTGTTGTCAGGCGTTGTTTGCGCGACAGTGATGTCAGAGATGGCACTCCAAGATGATGTGTTCTTCTGAGAATTATTTGTTGTTGTGATGTAATAGGGTGTTGTTGGGTAAGCTGAAGCTAAAGGATATTTCACAATAACAATACCAGATCCACCATTAGCGCCTGGAAGCACTCCATCATAATATCCACCGCCACCGCCACCGCCACCAGTGTTTGTCGCTCCATTGGTTGCTGCAGTTGTATTAATATAACTTCCATTACCGCCGCCACCTGCACCACCTGCACCACCTGTTTTAATGCCGCCATAATTACCGCCACCGCCGCCACCGCCGCCTGCATAGGTTACAACAACACCAGAAATTGAGGATGTCATTCCAGATCCGCCATCACCACCTGATGTGGATGTATGCGCTTGACCTGTTGCGCCAGCACCGCCACCGCCACCACTTGCACACTCTGTATACACATTTGAATTTCCTCCTGCATTTCCCTGTCCGGAAGTACCCGCACCTCCCGTTGTCCCAGTTGCACCATTATTTCCGCCGCCGCCGCCAGAACCGCCACTTGCACCCACAACTGCGCCGCCGCCACTATTTCCACCGCCGCCGCCACCACCGATAGAAGTTATCGTATCAAACACTGAATTTTGACCATTACCCGCAGGACTAGATGAGTATGATGTAAGTCCGGAACCTCCACTTCCCACAGTAACGGCATATGTATTTCCAGAGATCACAGTATAACCAGAACCTGATCTAAAGCCACCGCCACCACCTCCACCACCTACTGATGCAGCCCCTCCACCACCTCCAGCCACAACTAAATACTCAACAGTAGTATTCCCTGCTGGCACAAACGTACCACTCGAAGTAAATGTGTGGACAGCATATCCATCAGGATATGCTGGAGATGTTCGCGGATTCACTCCATTAGCATCAACATAAGTTATATTTCCTCCCATGCCCACAGCACTGCCTCCTCCATGCAAAGCTAAGGACCCATTGCCAAAATCCGTCCCATTAGCCGCATCTTGTTGAACATATTCCGCTTCCGTATTGAAGTCTATATGTGTTGTTCCTTCGGGGTGCGTAAGTTGCAAATCTGTTCCACCGTTTGCAATAAATGCATAAGAATTTTTTGTTGCATATTGATCCCATCCTGTTTGATCACTTGCATGTATTGCGGTGTTTAAAGTTTGTCCACCACCCCAATCAGATTGTGTGAAAACAAAATTCACACTGCGCACATCGTGCGATGAAATAAAGAATTGTGTGATCAGAGAAAAGATCGTCAGACTAGCACAAATTACTGTAAATCTCTTTCTTTTTTTAATAAAAGAGAAAATATTATGATGCATATTTTTTTGTTTTATTTTTATATCCCGAATCAACAACAGATTAAGAAATACTCTTCGATCTTACATTGATTGCACTATTTGATTTCACATATCATAGGCAATCAATTACTTATGTTTTACGCAGTTCTTTTTATCTTTTGTTGTTAATTGTATTATAACACAAAATATATCTTATGTACTACGTATATATCTGTGGATAAACACGAAGTCCGTTATGACGAACAGTCTTCATGTTCTCAATTCCGTCAGGATTCCACACTTCGATCACAACAAAACGAATTTATTGAACATTGCTGTGTTTTTGGAAGAGCTATTTACTTACACGATCACCCCACCACCAAGACATTTTTGATTATCATAAAAAACCGCATATTGGCCGGGCGTAATCCCTTGATCTTTTTGTGTGAGTTGCACATGTACCACAGTCTCATTTTTTTGCGTGACTCTGCAATCATAAAAAATTTCACTATGACGTAATTTCACCCGCAAATTCTCTTTTTCTGGCATATCACTGATCCAATTTATATCTTGAACATCACATGTATCTCTGCGCTGATCTGCACCCGTGTATCCATGTGTCACATATACGATATTTTTTTTCACATCTTTATCACACACATACCACGGACCATTGTTTATATCGATTCCGCGACGTTGTCCGATTGTGTAAAAATAAAATCCATCATGTTCTCCAAGTTCTTTCCCTGATTCTTTCTCCACAAAGACACCAGACTGCACACCCAAGTGCGCTTTTACAAAATCATGAAATGAAATTTTTCCCAAAAAACAGATCCCCTGTGAATCTTTGCGCTTCGCTGTTGCAAGCTTGTGTTTTTCTGCATACGCACGCACCTCGTTTTTTTGCATGTGACCGATCGGAAAAAGTGCTCGCTGCAACTGTTCCTGTCGCATAAGTGCAAGAAAATACGTTTGATCTTTTACCGGATCCGGTGCACACATGAGATCTACCAACCCATCCGCTCTTTCCACGATCTGTGCATAGTGTCCCGTTGCGATCTTGTCATATTTTGCACCATATTTTTCATAGAACGCACCAAATTTCACTTCACGATTGCATAACATATCGGGATTTGGCGTCAGTCCGTTTTTTACCGCATTGATCGTATAGCGCACAACATGCTCATGATACTCCTTTTGGAGCGGCACCACATACAATGGCACATCACATTGTGCACATACCTTTTCCGCATATGACAGATCCTCTTCCCATGGGCAAGAACCCAAAAAAGACATCTCATCTTCCAACCAGATCTTGAGATAATATGCATCGATATCATGTCCCGCCTGCCTCAACATATGCAACACAACGGAGCTATCCACACCACCACTTATTAGTACGGCAATTTTCATATAAAGTTATTCAGTAAAAATATTTTATTTATATAGAACTTACGCATTTGAATGCAGTTCGATGAAAACGCGAGAAGCGGAGTAAATCGTATGTAGACATACGATGTCGAGCATCGGAACGTTTGACGAAGAAATGCGTCAAACGCGTAAGTTCTATTATAATATCGATGGTGAATTCAACAAAGCATCCAACAGTGATTCATCCAATAGAAATTCCCATAAAAAGGAAAGGATGATCACATAGATCACAACATAGATCGACATTTTGATCAAAAATTTTTTCATATTTTTTCTTGTATTGAATGTTTTTGTAAGAAAGTATGTACGATCTGCTCCACCTCTTGCACATCTTGCGCTTCCATGAGCTTTGCACGCAGATCTCCCGCAAATGGAAATCCGTTTGCATACGCTTTATAATGCTTTTTCATTATCGCAAAATTCTTCACTCCTGTAAAAAGTTCTATGAACAATTTTGTGTGTTCAACCATTGTTTGCAGTTTTTTTTCTACAGAGATCACAGGATATGGATCAGAAAAAAACCACGGGTTACCAAAAACTCCCCGCCCAACCATGACACCATCACATCCTGTTTCCTGCACACGATCTTTCCCTTCCATGATCGTATGTATATCACCATTGCCCAATAACACTGTTTGCGGTTGCAGACTATTGCGCATCGTCACGATCCGCGACATCAGATCCCAATGTGCTGCCACTTTGCTCATCTCTCTCTGCGTACGCAAATGTACTGTCACGGCAGAGAGATCATGTGAAAAAATATGTGGTAGCCATGTGTCAATTTCTTCTTTTTTAAATCCAATGCGTGTCTTTACGCTCACTGGTAGATCACCCGCACCAGAAAGCGTTGCATCAATAATATCTTTTGCGCGACCAGGTTCACATATAAGTGCCGCACCCGCGCCTTGCTTGATAATATTTTTTTCCGGACAACCCATGTTAATATCGATCCCGTCAAATCCCAACTCGCGACACAACACCGCCGCCTGTGCAAAGTTTTTTGGTTCAATACCAAATACCTGCGCGACAATTGGATGTTCACTCTCGTCAAACCACAGATGATGCATCAATTTTTCTCGTCCATCCGGATGTGCCAAGCCATCCACACTTACAAACTCAGTAAAGATCACATCCGGTCGACTATATTTTGCGATCATACGCCGAAAAGCCGCATCCGTTACATCATACATCGGTGCCAGTGCAAAAAAAGGTCGATCCAATTGTGTCCAAAATCCTTTCATGATCAATCTTAAAATTTTTCAATTATCATCCTATATATGTACACTATATCACACTTTTTTTCAAGCATCTTTATATTTTTTTTCACATTCTAACTTGACAAAAATGTGTTTTTAATATATAATCCCGCCATATGTAGTACCTTATTCATTTTTACCAACGTGGAGGTTGGCGCATGAACCAAGTTTTTTTAGAAGAGAAGCGAAATGTTATTGGAAGACTGAGAATGGAAGCTCTTGAACTAACAACTGAGCTATCACGAGCATCTCTCAATCTTGATGCTTGTGAAGGAAGTGATCCTTGCGATCGCTCAGCTTCCGAATCTGCAGTAACTGAAACCATTGCCAAGCGAAAACAAAGGTGGGGTCGCTTGGCAAAACTTGCAAATTTACTCCCATTATTAGAAGAATGGGATGGCAGATGCGATTCTTGTGGAGATTTTGATGTTTCACTAAAACGTGTAGAATCCTCATTAAGTCTCACTTGCGTCACGTGCAAAACAGAAGAAGAGCGAATTGAGCGAATGCAAGGAGGAAAGCATGCGTAAGATCATTATTGAGTTAGCAGTTGCATTTTCTTCGCATGAGATCGCCAAGATCATCGTGATATGTAACGAAAGAATCTTGCAGGAATACGAGATAATTCAGTTCACCAGCATATTTTCCGATTTTTTTGATGTGGGAATTGTCCCTGTGCAAAGAGAATTTGAGCTCACGCTGTTTCCTGTTAAAAAACTGCACGACTGCACTTTGCATGAATTTGAAAAACTGTGCGGAAAAATTCACAAGAGATTTTTACTGGATGCACAGAATTTTTTATTGGAGGAAATTGCAATCACTCCGCTACCTGTTAAACCAATTGATTTACAGAAAATTCACACAAAACAATTGATTGAAAGATCTGCAGAAATTGCGTTTCATGCTCGCCACAAAAAACCACCACAAGGAGAAGATGCAAAATTTTACAGGAAAATTACACAATTAGCCTGTAAACATCAAAAACGCGTATTTTAAAGGAGTTTTAGGCTTAACGCGAGAAAGGGATATCACATCCTTTCTCGCGTTTTTTCATTACTTGACGTAGAATAAAATAAAAGCACCCTCCAGATTTACAGGATCTTTCTCATTATTTTTTATTATGATCACAGAAAAAACACCCCTTGCCGAACTGCCCCGCGTTTCCCTCACTCATGCCAAAAAGCTTGAGAAGCTTTCTATTTATACCGTCAAAGACCTCCTCATGCATTTTCCCTCACGTTACGAAGATTTTGCCACAGTGTATCCGATTGCTGAAATTTCCGCGGATATGAATGCAACTATCATCGGTGAAATCTCCAATGTCAAAACAAATCATATCTACAAGCGACATCTTACCATCACATCTGCGACCATTTCCGATGCCTCCGGAAGTTTACCACTTATTTGGTTCAATCAATCATTTATCGAGAAATCACTCGCCGAAGGAAAAAAATATCGTGTAAGTGGTAAGGTGATCTACAATGAAAAAAGTGGTTTGCACTTTAGCGCACCAAATATTGAACGTGAGGAGCGCCTCCCTACAAGTACGGGGCGTCTCGTACCCACTTATCCAGAGACAGCAGGCATCACATCTAAATGGTTGCGATGGCAAATTGCCATGCTCATGGAAAAAGCCGTTTTGCCCGACGAAACATTGCCATATAAAATTCTTTCCGAACTTTCCCTCCCAACGATAAAAACTGCGCTCAAACTCATTCATTTTCCCAAAACAATGGATGAAGCAACATATGCACACAAAAGATTCATTTTTGAAGAAATGCTCATCCTTCAACTCATCACACTTCGTACGCGTGCGCAACTCATGCGCGAAAAATCACAACCAATTCCCCTTGATGAAAAATTGATCCAAAAATTTGTTGTCTCTCTACCATTTGTACCAACCGATGCTCAAAGAAAGTGCGCTTTCCAAATTCTTACAGACATGTCCAAACAAACACCGATGAACCGTCTCTTAAATGGCGATGTGGGTGCAGGTAAAACCTTAGTTGCAGCGATTGCCGCATTACAGTGCGCATCAGCCGGTCATCAAGTTGCAATTCTCGCTCCCACAGAAATTTTGGCACGACAACATTTTTCCACATTACTCACACTATTTGAAAAATATAATTTTTCCATAGGACTTCTTACCGGTGCATATAAAATGCATGGTACACATCCTGCTCTTGCACAGGATATCACCAGACCACGCATACTTGACCAGATCAAAAAAGGTGAGATTCAGATCATCGTTGGTACACATGCGATCATTCAAGAAGATGTGAAATTCAAAGATTTGGCACTCATTATTATTGATGAACAACACCGCTTTGGTGTTGCACAACGCGCCAAATTATCACAAAAGAGCATTGAGAGCAATGATGGGAACAAAAGAAGTGTTCCTCATTTTCTTACAATGACCGCAACACCTATTCCGCGCACATTTGCATTGGCACTTTTTGGCGATCTGCATGTATCGATCTTAGATGAAAAACCACTCCAACGAAAAGAGATCAAAACATCCATTGCCACACCAGACAAAAGAGACTTTGTTTATGCATTTATCAAAAAAGAGATTGCCGCTGGCAGACAGGCGTATATCATTCTTCCACTCGTCGAGGAATCGGACGCACTCAAAGATATCAAGGCTGCAACAGAAGAATATGAGAGTCTCTCCCACACTGTTTTCACCGACTATACACTCGGGCTTATGCACGGACGTCTCAAAGCCAAAGAAAAAGAAAGACTCATGACGGATTTCAAAAATAAAAAAGTGGATATCCTCATTTCAACATCCGTTGTGGAAGTCGGTGTGGACGTACCAAATGCAACCGTAATGATCATCGAAAATGCCGAACGATTCGGACTCTCGCAACTTCATCAATTTCGCGGACGCATTGGCCGTGGCGCACACCAATCTTATTGCTTTTTGTTTTCCGAACAATTTTATAGCCAAAGATTGAAGGCTCTTGAACGATTTACAGACGGATTTAAACTTGCAGAGATCGATCTCAAATTACGCGGACCGGGAGAATTCCTCGGATCACAACAAAGTGGACTGCCGGATGGTGCGATGCAAAATATTTCAAATATCAAACTCGTCAATCTCACAAGAAAGTACGCTAAGGAGATCCTCATCTCGGACCCTCTATTCAAAAAACACCCACAATTACACGATACCGTCGATCGATATTACACGAACATTCACATGGAGTGATATTGTGCGATCACGTCATAGTACACAGAGAGAAGTTTTTGTGTACAAACTTTAGACGTGTATTTTTCTCTTGCAATACGTAAAGCGTTTTGACTCATGGATGCACGCATTCGTTCATCATCGATCATTTTTTGCATTGCCTCTACAAAGCTGTAATCCTCTACTGTTTTTAATCCATTGACCCCATGTTCAATTAAATCCCCCACACCATTTACACCAACGGCAACGATCGGTTTTCCTATATACATATTTTCCGTCACAATTGTCCCCTGCGTCTCTGATGTGGATGCATACACAAATAGATCACCAGCATCCAAATAATTTTTTACCTCATCACGCGCAACAACACCTGCAAAGATCACTTGATCGATCACTTTTTTTTGTATAAAAATATTTTTCATATCATCAAGTAAATCCCCTTCCCCTGCACAAAGAAATTTTACATGTAGATTTTTTTGTAAAATTTCTGCAACACTTTGGGCCAAAAAGATCACATTTTTTTCCTCTGTTAAACGCGACACTGTCACAAGTACGATTTCTTCATTTTTAATATGATATTTTTTTCTGATCTTTTCTCCTTGAGGATACACAAAGATCTTCTCATCAACTCCTGACGGAACGATACTGATACGATCATGTGTAACACCAAATTTTTTCACTGCACGCTGAATTGTCTGAGTTGGCACAACCACATGATCACAATCATCTGCATAGGATACCGCATTGTGCACTGCAACTTTGCCAGACATGTGCTGTGGCATAAAAGGCATGTAGTGCGTGTATTGATCATAGAGCGTGTGCCACGTAAATATAAGTGGCACATTTTTCTTTTTTGCCCATCTTTTTGCCGTTGACCCCAAAAGGTTCGGGTGTTGTGCATGCACAATATCAATATGCAAGTCTTCTAAAATGGCATCAATTCTTGGCGCATATGGCACAACCAAAGAAAAATCCACCTTCGTCGGCACATCAATTGATGGATATCGAAAGATATTTTTTTCATTTATTTTAACTGTCCCGCCTTTCCACTGTGGTGCAAAAACATACACTGTATGACCGCCTTCGATCAACTCTTGTCGAAAGCTTTCTATAGATGCACTGACACCATATGGATTGGGAAGATAGTTGTTCGTAAAGATCGCTATGTGCAATTTCCCCGCCATTTCTCCCATAATAAAGAGCCTAGATAATTTATACTTCTATTGTTCTGAACGTTTTACAAAACGTACCACATCTTGAAAAACATCTTTATGCTTACCATTCCCCATAAAATTATGACTTGCTTTTTTGATAAGTCGTTTTTCTTTAACTTGTGAACCGATCTTTTTGTAGATCTTGTAAATACTTTCGCGAGCAACAAGATGATCATGTGCCGGCTGAATAAGAAAGATCGGCTGTGTGATCTCCTCAATATCTTTCAAGGAATTTTTGATCGCCGCATAAGCCTCAAATGCACTACTCATCGGATATTTCTGATATGAGATAAGTTGTGTAATACTTGGCTGCGCTTGGATACCTCGTGGATAATATTTTTTCTTATACGAGAAGATCCACTGTGTCATATGTGCCATCAAAATCCCTAATTTTTCATAGCGCATTTTATATGGCGTGCTCATCAAGATCAGTCCACTTACATCTGCATTTTTTTTTGCAACATGTAAAGCGAGATTGCCACCCATGGACATACCGCCCACATATACACGTGCATACTGTTTTCGTAGACGCTTATAGGCCTTATCCACATCCTCCACCCATTGTTCCCATGTGACATTTTCCAAATCCTGTGGACGCGTTCCGTGTCCTGACAAAAGCGGTGCATCAACAGCAATTCCTTCCGCTTGCAATTCTTCACCCAAAACACGCATTTCATAGGGCGTTGACGTCCATCCATGAATGAGCATGACACAAATATCACGATCACCCTTAAAGTGAAACGGTTTATTGATCACGCTAATATCCTCATGATATCTCTGTAACATTGTCTCTGGAATTTTTTTGCGTTTGGCAATTTTATGTAATTTCAATATATGTTCTGTCATGTATCATTTTCAACACTAAACAAAAGGAGATTTTCCTTTCTTTCCTATTGTACCGCCATTTATCAATTTGGCAATACAAACACATTTTTTAATTTTTCACAACGTCTGCAAAAATTTCGTCTGTTTCATGTTTCTTGAATATGTTGATCACTGTAAGCACAGCCATTGCAATACCAAAAATGATCCACCCCGCATAGGAGATGTATTGTGCAATCTGTTCATACAGATAGCCAAAAAAATATCCCATGATCACCAAAAAACCACTCCACAAAATTCCTCCAAAAAATGAGAATTTCACAAAACGTTTAAGTGGCATCTTTACAATTCCTGCGGTTACAAACGCAGCCCAACAAAGACCTGTCGTTGCTTTGACCAAAAGCACCGTTTTTCCACCATGCAACACAAAAAACTTTTCCAATCGCAGAACCAATTTTCGTGTGATGCCGACATATTTACCGATATGACTTACAAAAGACATGCCCCATTTATACCCCACGCCATACAAAATCAAGTCTCCGATCAAGTCTCCAGCAATTGAAAGTGCGAAAATGATCCATATGTTAAAAAAACCGAGTGATGCCATAAAAGCTCCAACGATCGTTGCAATCGGTCCTTCCGCGATCATGAGCGGCAAAAGGATCACGTATCCATAATCTGAAAGAAACTGTATGATTTGTTGTCCTTCCATAAAAAAATATTATTCACTATATCCTATCATGATAGCATGTAAAATAATAAACCCTTCCACACACAAGGCTGGGAAGGGTTATTACTAGAGCTTTTCTATATCACAATGTCCTTACGCACAATCCCATCATTGACATGAATATCTCCTTGCTTTTCAAACTTTTCCCCACTGACAGGTTGCCCCTTTGCCTTCATTTTATATTGTCCATTATCTGCAATGAGATAGTATCTACCGATTGAATCAGTTACGGCAAAGCGGTGTTTTGCATCAGATTCCTTGTCATGCAAACTCACAACAGCAAAAGGGACCGGCTTGCCATTTAGTGTTTCGATCATACCGTACTTTTTCTTCTTGAAGAACAACTGATAGATAAATAAGATGATATAAATACCCAAGACCACAAAGTTAAATGTTGTTGGATAAAAATACGTCACAAGAATTGTTGCTCCAAAACCAAACACATATACTGCCATGAAAAAATATTTTTTCACAACTGACAGCTTTGATTTATATTGCTTGATCTTTTTTTGTGAATATTCTTCCCAATTAATATTCAATGCTTTCATAGCAATGCTGGCAAGGATCACATTGTCCGCACCGATCTCAAACACATCACCGTTATACAAGTGTCCATATAATTCGTCTTCCGCCACATCTTTGATCAATTCATAGTCTTTTTTGAAGATATGCATCACATATTTTCCGGGACTTGCCAAGAATCCAAATCGTCCATCTTTATCAGAATATGTTGTTGCTAATTCCTTCCCTTCTTCATCAGTCAAAAGGATCTTTGCTGCTGGAATTGGCACACGTGTCACATTGTCAAATACCACACCCCAATTACGTTCCTCTTTACGACGCCCAATAATACCAAACAACTCTATAAATTTCAGGAAGATCGAACTGCTAAATGCTCCAGGCATTGCCGCAAAAAGTGGAACTGCCGAACCGGCAAGGGCCGCAATCGAACCTGCTGTTGCACCGATAATTGCAGCTGTCTGAACTACACTCTTTCGTTCTTCCGGCATGATCGCTTCGCGTAATTCCTCTTTCTTTTTTTCTCTTTCTATTTCCGCTTCAGTTGCCGCAATATCCTCACCTGAAACAGTGCCTTCCGGACTTATGCTTGGACTGGGGTGCGGACCCCCGTCGCCACCATCTACTGTACACGGACCTTCATAATCCCCATGTCCCAAATGTGTATCAAGGGATGATCTTGTTATTGAAATTGTATTTCCATTGTGACACACATCAACCTTCTCCTCTTCCGTTGTGCCCAGCGTATTTTCACTACGTGAACCAGAGAAATCACTGTAATTATCACTATCCTCCCATGCATGTTTCACACGAAAAGAATATGTTGTGCCGGGATCAAGCCCGTCAACCTCCAATGTTACCGTTCCATCACCTCCAACATTTGCCGTATAATTTACTTCATATTTCTGCCCGGTCAATTCATTTGTCACTTCTACAACAAGATCAACCGTCTCACCAGAAAAATCACTTCCCACATTCACAACGAGATTCATTGAATTTTCAGTAATATCTCGAATATCCTCGATTGTTGGAGGATCCAGATCGGTTACGATGGACTTCTCATTGGAATATCCACTCAAATTTCCCGTACCTTCGCGTCCATACCGCACACGAAAGGTGTATTCTGTTCCGGGATCAAGATCGTCAATGCCCAATGCAACACTACTACTTGTAACATCTCGCGTCATTTGTACAGTATATGTATCTCCCGTCAATTCATTTTTTACCTCCACAATAAAATCCATCGTACTTCCCACAAAAGAAGGATTCACTACAACATTCAATGTTGCTTCGCTCTTTGACACGCCATTAATGGAATCCAGCACCGGCGGATCGATCAACGTAACGGCATTGTGCGGATCAGAATCGGCACTGTAGACATTTTGTCCGTCCCGCGAGTAGCGCACTGTAAATTCATACTCTGTTCCGGGAATCAGTCCACTTACAGGCAGTGTCGTACGTGCACTTCCATTCACACCTTGGTCAAATGTTTGTGTCGTACTCTCACCGGTTGTAATATTTGTGATCGTTACAACAAGATCCACATTCGTATTTGCATGTACCGCACCCACCTCTACTACGAGATCTAATGACGCTGTTGTCACATTTTCGGAACGAATGATCGTTGGCGTTTCCGGAATATCATGCATGGAATTATCTACCGTTACACTGATCGTTTGACCACTATCAGAGCTTGCGGCATAAACTGTTGCACACATGCCAAAGACACAAAAAATGATCAACAATAAAAACACTCTGTTGAAAAAAATTCTCATATTTTTTTGATTTATATATAGATATGCACATTGTACCATTTTTTTAAAAAATTGCACAAATTCATACATATTTTGAAAAACATCAAAAATTGATATTGACTCATCACCTTCTATGACGCCAAAAAACCAAAAGACCTCGTCCATCTTGCGATGTCGAGATCTTTATTTGTAGCTCGTAGGGGAAATCTCACGCGCTCATGTTATCCATTCGCTTTTGAAACCATGCGGTTTCAATACTTCCTCTGCTGGAAAACATTGTTTTCCCGACCCCTTTCCTTGTTCGATTCCTTTGCATTGTGTACAAAACTAAAAGACCTCGTCCATCTTGCGATGTCGAGATCTTTATTTGTAGCTCGTAGGGGAATCGAACCCCTGTTACCAGGATGAAAACCTGGCGTCCTGACCACTAGACGAACGAGCCAAAATGTCATTTTAAAACAGCAAAATCAATTATACACAAAATTTTCAAAAATGCAATACTTCTCATCTCCTCTGTTAGATTTTACAACTTTTTCGATTTAAGCACAATCACAAGTAAGCGTTTTTTTGCGCGGCGAATGAGTGTTCCCACACTGCTTACTGGTCTATCCAATACATCACTGATCTCTTTGTAAGATCGATCTTCAAAATATTTCATACGCAATACTTCTGCATATTGCGCAGGCAACTGTGCAAGTGCATCGCGCAGTGCATCACGTAATTCCACCTGAAACCATTCTTCCAACGCCATATTTGTACTGTCCGCAATGTCGTGCACTGCGCCACTTTCAACATCATCAATCGAAACTGTCCTATTTGTATTACGACGATTCAACCAGTTCATTGTTTCATTGTGCGCAATGCGATACACCCACGATGAAAATTTTTTCTCCGTATCAAAAGTTGAAATATGGTTTAGTGCCTTAATAAAAACGATCTGCGTCAAATCTCGCGCTTCATCGGGATTCTTTACAAATCGCATAATATAACGAAAGATACGTTGTTCATATCGTGCAATGATGCAATCGAAAAAATCAACGTCACCACTTTGCACTTTTGTGATCACATCGTTATCTGGTGCTGTATCATAACACACTGTAATGTCCTTTTGAATCCTTTTCATATGTATATATTTGTTGCATTCAGCATATATCATTTCAGTGTAAAAAACAAAAGCCGCCATGACATTATAAAAAACAATTATATGTCATGACGGCAAGAAATATTTGTGATGTTATCACACGTACGGGAGACACAATGTCACTATTGTACCTTCCCCCAGTTTACTGGCAATGTGGAATTGTCCTTTCATGTTCTTTTCGATAGTCTGCTTAGCATGAGCCAAGCTGATGCCACTACCAGAAAATATTTTCTTTTCATTGAAAATATCTTCAAGAATATGCGACGCCATGCCAATTCCGTTATCCTTGATCTCCACACTGAACAAACTATTTGAAAGAATTTCTGTACGAACTTTCAAAGATGGGCAGGATTTTTCCTCATATATTTTTTCAGCAATCGCACGATAAGCGTTGCGAAATATATTGAGAAGGATCTTGACCAATATGTCTTCGTGTTGATGTACCATACGCACAGGGTGTGCATTGATGTATGGATCACAACCGATGGTTGGTGATGATCGACATAAGTTTAATGCAGTGATTATGATATCTTCAATCCTACTATTGATATTTGCATCAATCTTACCATCTTTCTTTAGAGCGGATGAGATTTTTCTGCAAATTTTTGCAACAACGATCCGCGATGACTGTGCTGTATCAAAAAGCATGTGTGCCGATTCTTTTGCGCTTTCTTTTCTTCCCAGCATCCATTCCTGCTTGGTCAAATAGGCATTACCGATCACAACTGTCAATTTGTTTCGTAGTTCACATATCAGATCTATGATAGATAATTTTTCATCCGATATACCTATGCCAACTTTTTTTGTCAGTTCCATGATAAAGTCACACAATCCGAACAATACTTGATCTGATGCAACACTTCCTTGCACAAGTCCATATATCCGCTCCGAATGTCCACAAATAGCAGTGCTTCTCCGTGTCAAAAGACCAAAATTTGGACTTTCTTTTGCAAATCCAACCAATCTATTGATCGCGCTTTCCATATCAGTCTCCCTGTTTATATGCGTAAATACTATGTATTTATTAAATAACCTTCCAAAACTGAAAAAGTATTCTAGCATACCAACATAAAAAAATGCGAAAATAAACATTAACTGAAAATAAAATGTGTCCATGACCATCAAAGCTCTTAAATACACACAATTCATTTTGAAACATCATTTTTGTACGAAAATATTTTTTCATTTAGGGATCGCACATACTACTTTCATACATATTTTACGTTACCCCCTTTCAAAAACGTGCATTTTCTATCAATTTGTTGTATGATTCCCATAATAAATGGATTGGGATCAGATTTGCGACATACATTGTCGCAATGACATGTTTTCAGTCCATTTTTATATTATGTCACATATGTTATTGACAATAATATTAAAATATGCTATAATTGCAGGTTATATTAAATATTGACGCTCTCCCATGAAATTACTTCTTGTAGAGGATGAAAAAGATATTTCCACATTTGTCAAAAAGGGTCTTGAATCAGAGCTTTTTAGTGTTGATATTGCCAATGATGGCTTACGTGGTGAAAGCATGGCGCGCATGAATGACTACGACATTGTTATCCTAGATCAAAATCTGCCTCATAAAAATGGTATTGATATTTGTCAGTCACTTCGCGAAACAGGAAGAAATGTTCCGATCATTATGCTTACTGCTGAGAAAGAAATCGAAAAAAAAGTACAAGCACTGACAATTGGCGCAAATGATTATATGACCAAGCCTTTTGCAATCGAAGAGTTGATCGCACGCATTCGTGTACTCCTGCGCGATAATCCACAGCAGACAACGAGCACAATCCTAACATATAAAGATATCACGATTGACCTCGACAAATTTACAGCAACGCGCGATAGCTGTCCGTTGAACCTAAGAAAAAAGGAACTTGCGCTTTTGGAATATTTTATGCGTAATCCAGATGCAATCCTTACCCGCAGCATGATCTTGGAACATGTATGGGATACAAATGCAGATCCGTTCACAAATACCGTTGAAGTACACATTCGCAACCTGCGACAAAAACTCAATGAAAATTCAAAAGAAAAATTAATTGAAACAATCCGCGGTATTGGATATCGCCTGTAAAGAGAACAGCACCTTAAGATAGGTGCTTTTTCTTATGTTTATATAATGGGATCTGCACGAAAAATGTTGCACCGGGACCCCTTGTATTTGCATGTGCAAAAATATGCCCGCGATGCGCTTCGATGATCTTTTTACCCAGATACAAACCAAGTCCTACGCCACTCTTTTTCATTTCGCGGGCGCGTTCTCCGCGCGCAAATTTTTCAAAAAGACGTTTTTGTTCATCTTGCGTGATACCAATACCTGAATCTTTGATCGATATGACCACGTAATTTTCTTCATGAGCTGTCTGAATGAGAATATCTCCCGTATTTGTATATTTGATCGCATTATCGATAATGTTCGACAATGTTTCACGCATCTTATTGTAATCCATGCGCACAGATGGCAGATGAACACTTTTTTTAATTTTCAGTACAAGTCCCCGATTTTTTGCTGCAATACGAAATGAATCCCCCAACTCGTCAATTAGCTCATTAACATTTTCCTCTTTAAAGTCAAATGCCATTTTGCCTGACTCGATCTGCGATACGCTCAACATTTCCTCCACCAAGAGAATCAATCGTTCATTGGCTGTTTCCATGATATCAAGAGGCTCCTCGAAATTCTCCGGCAGCTTTCCATAGGAACCATTCTTCATCACACCGATAAAGCCTTTCATGGTAGTAAGTGGCGTGCGTAATTGATGCGATGCCATAGAAATGAATTCGGATTTTGTCTGATCCAATTTGCGCAATTGCGAATTTGCCACTTCCAACTCTTCTTTTCTTTTTACTTCTTTTTTTATGGCAAGGATCAAAATTGCGCCCAAAACAACGATAAAAAATAATAGGGTGAATTTCAAAATATAATCAAGCGAGGATTCCGAGTGAAGTAATTGGGTCACATTGATCGTAATAATGATCAATATCAACAATTGTGCCAATACCAACTTTGCGCTCAAAAAATTATGCTTATAAATTGCAATGCATGTAAAGACAATAAAAAATATTGAACTGACACTATCAAGATTCGTCAATGTAAAAATGCCAAATGCCGGCAATACACCACTGACAACGAGTGATATGCTCAAAAATAACCCCATGCCCAAAAAGATCAAGAAGTTCTTGTGACGCACTTTACCTCTCGCGCTCTTATAGAATAGGAACATTCTGATTGTGGCAAACAACCCACCAAGAATTAAATAGACCAAAAAAAGCGGAAATAACATTCCCTCAACAATAACGATACCCGTCACAGTGATCTCTTGCACTTCCGCAATGATCAACTGTGTGAATAATGCCATATATGCAACACTTCCTGCATACACATAAATAATCATTTGCTTCCACCATGCATTACTCTTCTCAAAATAAATATATGTCCACGAAAGAATGGAACCGATCATGAGCGTACCAAAAGCATATGCCGGTTGTGGAAAATATAAGTTATATGTATAGTAGATCAAAAAGTTGAACAATATCCATATGCTTGCAATAAAACAAAAAAAGGCAAAGGATAGATTCTTTGTGTTCAACGGATTTCCAATCAAAACAAAAAATCCCACAAGGAAACTGAGTACACACGCAACTAAAATAATATAGATCATAAAAAAACAACGTAAATTCCTGATATATTATATCATATAAATTTACGTTGTGTTTAAAAACTACCACAAAACGATCATGTTGCTTTATGATAAACCTCATCTCGTACCTTTTTCAAAGTACACAAAAACCGATCCACATGATCTTCTGTGTGAAGGGCTGTAAGAATAGTACGTAAAATCGCTTTTCCTTTCTCAATTGCCGGCCAATACACATCTCCGACGGATATACCCTTCGCTAAAAGAAGCGAATGCATTAAGTGACATAATTCGTCACCAACTTGTATCGGTATAATATGCGTATTAGCGTTCAAAGTATTGAATCCTTCATTTTTCAATTCAATAAGTGTACGTGAGGATAAACGATGCAAATTTCGCCTCAATTCCTCACTTTGCGGACTTCGTATTAAACCGACAACATCATGTGCGGTCGCAGCAATATATGGCGGAAGTCCTGCTGCAAAGATATAAGCCTCCATTGCCTTTCTCGCAAAGTTCGCGATTTCCGGATTTGGAAATATTATATAACCACCTAACCCACATGCAAATACTTTGCTCAATGTACCAACTTCAATAAAGATTGACCGGTCAAGATCTTCCAAGCCATCCACATGAAGAAGTCCTCGCCCTTCATGACCATATACCCCATCGTCATGAGCTGTATCCAGCAAGATCTCTGCAAAATATTTTTTTGCAAGATCATGAATAATACGCACATTAATTGCATCACCATGCATGGAAAATACAGTATCAGTAACAATGAGCCTATCTGCATCAACGTGTGCATATCGCACAAATTTTTCTTCGAGATCCGCATAGTCCAAGTGACGATATGTAACCGTTTTCACCTTCTGACTGGGTCCTAATTCACCTTTTCTGAATGGCAGGAGTGGTCTCTGAAGCGAAATATGCGTATATTCATCAATGAAAACAATGATCGGCAGACGTTTCCTGAAGACATTATCACCAAGAATCATCAAATTTTGACCGATCATAAATTCAATTACGCTTTTTGCCGCAAGATATCCAGAGTTCAACATGAGACATGAACCTCGTGGAAATCCCTTAAAATCCGCAATTGCGTCTTCACACTCACGCACTGCATTGGTTTGCAAGATAAGTGGTGAACACGCCAATCCTGATCCGAGATCATTCAAATAACTCTGCATGATCCGCGGAACACCGAGGTCTCCAAGGTATTGCAACGTATTGAAAGAAAGAACATCATTATGCTGTTGCACCACGATTTGTGGTCCCAATGGTGTACTGACGGCAGTTGTAATATTGCGATACCCATCCGTTCCTTCATTTTCACGTTGGAAATTGATAATTTTTTGAAAAAACTGACTCATTTTTCCCCTCCCTTTTTACAAGAATTATTATTCCGATACATTACGACACTTTACTTTACACAGACTGTTTGTGTGAATAGATTTTTACATGATTTTTCTCCATGATTTTATTTTTGGTTTTCTATTTCTTTTGCAAGGAACTATTTAGCATATTAACATGAAAGAATTGATCATCCAATAAAATAAAAATTTGCGTAAATCATACAAAATTACTACTATACACATATATGACAATCTCAAAAACTTCATTCAACATTCTCGCTATTGAAACATCTTGCGATGAAACAGCTGCCAGTGTCATTTCTATCGAAAATGCTCATTTATGTGTTCGATCGAACATTATATCCTCACAGATATCTCTTCATGCGAAGTGGGGCGGTGTTGTACCAAACCTCGCGGCACGCGAACACACGAAAAATATCATTCCTGTCGTTTCGCAGTCACTCACACAAGCACAGCTCACAAAAACTGAGATCGACCTCATTGCCGTCACTCATTGCCCCGGATTGATCCCGGCTCTTCTTTCTGGTGTAAGTTGCGCAAAAACACTTGCTTATGCTTGGGAAAAACCCCTGATCGGTATTCATCACATTGAAGGACATATTTACGCGAATTGGATCAACCATGCCAAAAAGATCGCATTTCCAGCACTTGCCCTTATTGTTTCTGGTGGACACACACAGTTGATACACATGTCAGATCATAATGCTTATACCATCATCGGTGAAACGCAAGATGATGCAGTTGGTGAGGCATTTGATAAAGTCGCACGCATTCTTGGACTAGGCTATCCTGGCGGACCTGCCGTATCACAGCGCGCACAACATTTTTCAGATAGTAATACCCCAAATAACATCACTCTACCGGAACCAATGCTCCATAGCGGAAATTATCATTTTTCTTTTTCCGGTATCAAAACAGCTGTGTTGTATCTTGTAAAGGAATTTCGAAAAGAAAATCTTCTCTCAGAAAAAGACCCGCTTCCACAGGATTTTGTAGATCGTGTAGCACACGCATTTCAAACCGCAACGGTCAACGTGCTCGTCACAAAAACACTTCGAGCAGCTAAAGAATATGCTGCATCAACAATTCTTCTTGCTGGCGGCGTCAGTGCCAATACACAACTACGAACAGTTCTCGCAACACACACAGAAAGAGATTTGCCACATGTATTTTTTACAGCGCCAGAGACTATCTACTGCGTAGATAATGCAGCAATGATCGGAGTAGCAGCTTATTATCGCTATCGTCATCTATCTGAAGAATCAAGAAGAGCTCTTAATTTGAACTGGCGGAACCTTTATGCACAAGCACACTGTTCACTAATCTTGTCAAAAAAATAGTTATTATTGTATAATGCATATATTAGTTCCTTTGTAAAATAAAAAGCAAAAATTTGATTTCGATCTATCCATTTCAACAAGGGGGTAAAAAATGAAGACCTTTCATCATGTATGCTCTATCTGCAATAGCGTTTTTGGTTTTACCGATGCAAACGGTGTTTTTCGCGCTTGCGTACCATGTCACGCATCAATCCTTGATGAATTACTTGTTGATTCGCTGGCATCGCATGGATATTGCTCAGAAGCTTGTAACGAGATGCATTTTGCAAAACTTCTGGCACGCTCTGAGCGCTCACATCAAATCGCGACACAAAGTGTCGTCTCTGCTTTCTAAACAGCACTTCTTTCAGAGGTGCTGTTTTCCTTGAAAAACCCACGCATTGCTGATATGCTGAAATTATATATTGTCATATACGAACCTTTATGAAAGAGCTGTCAAAAAATTATCTACCGCAAGAAGTCGAGGATGCTATTTATATTTCATGGAAAAAATCAGGCTTTTTTGATCCAAACAATCTCTCTGGCGAGCCATATTCTGTCATGATGCCGCCACCAAATGTCACAGGTGTGCTTCATCTTGGTCATGCGTTGGAAAACACTATTATGGATGCCAATGTCCGTTATAAGCGCATGTGTGGCAAAAAAGTCTTACTTGTGCCTGGAACGGACCACGCCGCAGTCGCCACACAGGCGAAGGTGGAACGTATTCTCATGGAGCGCGGCATCATGGACCCACGCAAAGAACTTGGGCGTGAAAAACTTCTCGAAGAAATTCGCACTTTTGCAGAACAATCCAAAAAGACAATAATTTCCCAAGTGGAGAAAATGGGAACGAGTTGTGATTGGAGTCGGTTGGCATATACATTTGATGATACACGAAGCTCTGCCGTAAATATTGTTTTCAAAAAAATGTTCGACGATGGCCTCATTTATCGTGGCTATCGCGTGGTCAATTGGTCAGTTAAAGGACAATCGACATGTTCTGATGATGAGCTTGAGCATGTGGAACGTCCAGCGAAATTATACACTTTCACATATTCACATAACTTCCCCATTGCAATCGCAACAACACGCCCCGAAACAAAGCTTGGGGACACAGCTGTTGCTGTACATCCCGATGATAAGCGATATCAACAGTATATTGGCAAAACGTTTACCGTAGATGTTGGTGCAGAGAAACCACTTTCGATAAAAGTTATCGCAAGCATTGATGTTGATCCGACATTCGGCACAGGCGCACTTGGCGTCACTCCGGCACACAGTGCCATCGATTTTGATATGTATGAGAAACAAAAAAATACCGGCGAGCCAATTGATTTGATTCAGGTCATTGATACAAATGGGAAAATGACCTCTGCCGCAGGAAAAAATTATGCAGGACTTACAGTAGAAGAGGCACGCACAAAATTTGTTGCATGGCTTAAAGAACAAAACCTCATGCAAAATGAAGAGGATGTCATGCAAAATGTTGGCACGTCAGATCGTTTTAAAGATATTGTGGAAGCGCTTCCGATGACACAATGGTTCGTTGATGTGCATAAAAAAATCCCCGGAAAAAATAAGACACTCAAAGAGCTCATGATCGATTCTGTCACAACCGGACTTCATGGTAATACAAATGAGAAGATCACGATCACGCCGGATAAGTTTTCAAAAATTTATATCAATTGGATCAATAATTTGCGTGATTGGTGCATTTCTCGTCAAGTATGGTGGGGACATCGCATTCCTGTGTGGTATTGTGAATGTAAAAAAATGATCGCGGACACATCCGCTCCCACAAAATGTCCATACTGCGCATCCACAAATCTCACACAAGACGATGACACGCTGGACACATGGTTCTCTTCGGGACTGTGGACTTTTTCCACATTAATGCGATCTCCACAAGACATTACATATTCTGACTCCACTATTACTATTCATTCCACTGATTTTAAAACTTTTCATCCAAGCAGTTGGATGCAAATGGGTCACGAAATTCTCTTTTTTTGGATGGCTCGCATGATCCTCATGACAACATATGCCCTTGATCAAATTCCATTCAAGGATGTCTACATTCATGGAATATTACGCGATGAAAAGGGTAATAAATTTTCCAAATCCGCCGGTAATAACGTTGATCCATTGGAAGTGATCGAGAAATATGGTACCGATGCATTGCGTCTCAGTCTTATTTCCGGCATTGCACCAGGAAATGATTCCAAATATTATGAAGAAAAAGTGATCGGTGCGCGCAATTTCATCAGCAAACTCTGGAACATCAGTCGATTCATCATACAAAAAACACAAGACACCGACACGTCAAAAAACATCTCCACTGAAAACCTCACTGTTTTTGACAGAATGATCCTAGAAAAAATGCGCGATCTCACACAGGATATTACTTGTGATATGGATGCCTATCGTTTTGCACAGGCAGTGGAAAAACTTCACTTTTTTACATGGCTAGAATTTGCAGATTGGTATATTGAGGTAACAAAGTTTGAAAACAATACCGACACTAAGAATATGATCCTCCACATGATCTTGGAAGACATTCTTGCACTATGGCATCCATTCATCCCTTTTATTACAGAAGAGATTTGGCAACACCTACAAAAAGAACGTCCCTTGCTCATTTCCCCACTGCCCACAAAGAACAAATATGAAAGTTTGATTGGAGAAAATAACACAGGTTCCCAACAGGCCAATGTGATCAAAGAACTCATCACTACAGTTCGTGCCATGACCAAAGAACAAAATATCACGGCGAAAGATCTTCATATTTTAATTGATGACACACAGCGCACATTTGGACCAAAAGAGCTGGTGTCCGCACATGAAGAAATCATTAAAAAACTTCGCACAGGCGTCAGCACTATTACATTGATCACATCGCGCAATCACACGCCTGACAATACTATTTCCGCAACAACATGCCATGGCATCACAATCTTTATTCCGCTCGATGGATTAATTGACACCGCAGCAGAAAAAAAGAAAAAGGAAGTAGAGCTCACAGAAGTATGCGCCTATATTGCCACTCTTGAGAAAAAACTGTCCAATGAACAATTTGTGCAAAACGCACCAGAACATGTTGTTGCAACAGAACGAGAAAAACTGCAAAATGCACAACACAGAGAACAAGAGATCCGAACGTATATTACTCATCTAGAGTAAGCTTATGCGTTATTTTGAATCACTAGTGATCGGTTTCCTAATTGGATGTACGGCATTGCTCGTACAAGTTTTTACAAGTGTGCTTTGTGAGATCATTTTTGCAACACCACTACCACTGTATTTTTCCACGCAAGAAACAACACCTGTTATAATCCGTACGATTTTTATCATTGCTGCAATCGAAGAAGTATTGCGTTCTGTGTTTATTATGAAAAAATTCGATCCTCGCATCATACAACGGATTTCTTCAAAGAGTCTTATAATGCATGGCACATTGCTTGGTTGCGGATTTATGCTCTGCGAATTTCTTTTGGCATTGGTAAATCCACAATACACCAATGCAGCACCTTATCTCATGATGTGGCCACTCATCATCCACACAACTGTCAGTATATTTCTCACATACATGATCTATACACACTATTTTCGTAAAGCATTACTTCTATGCACCGTATTGTTTGCCATATTCTACCATGCATGCGCAAATATCATGATATTCATATTCCTGAATTAATCTCGTTATATTGACATGGTTCTTGCATCAAATGGCATAGTATTTTATAATTGAAACATAGTTGTAGATGAAAAATTAACATAACCCTATGAAAGAAAAGAGATCATTTCTTAATCGTTTTTCTGGATCACCAGAAACAGAACAACATATGATGAATGAACAACAACCAATCTCCATGCCGGTGTATGCCGACGAAGAAGAAACTCACATGCAGGTTGATAATTATCGCACAGATCAACCATTACATAATGATTGGAGTCAGGAAGAGATGCCATCAGATGATGCTGAGGGTCAGCTTACAATTGATGTCTACCAAACCGACACAGAAATTGTGATCAAATCTACAATTGCCGGGGTAAAACCGGAAGATCTTGATGTGTCAATTAGCAATGACATGATCACTATTAAAGGTGAGCGTAAAAATGAGGAGATTGTTGATGACAATGGATATTATTATCGCGAGTGTTATTGGGGCACATTTTCTCGATCTGTCGTTCTCCCGATGGATGTTTTGGCAGACAAGATTGATGCAACATTAAAAAATGGTATTTTGACAATTCGTTTGCCAAAAGCCGACATAACAAAGACAAAGAAAATTCAAGTGCGTGGTTTCTAGACACTGTTGCAGTATATTCGTTTATTGTGATATATTTAAAGAGGGTACGAACACCCTCTTTTTTAAACATGATACTTTGTTTTGTAATGTATAAGAAGGAATTTTTTATTTTTGGCATAATATTGAGTGGACTCTGTTTGTCCACACCTGTTTTAGCTGTGGAAAATTCTTCTACAGCAATCATAAACCTCACCATAGATGGAAAGATCAAAGAGTCAATCACAACATCAGATATTCAAAAATTCACATCAATAACAACTCAGCGAGCATACCAAAAAGATTATGTTACAGAAATTGAACAACCTATCTCCTGCTCTGAAAATTCCCCCTTATTAGATCCCTGCCTTCTTACGTCGCTCACGCGAGAACGTTATACTACACGCATATTATCAAACGTCATCATAGACAAAAATGCGATTAGAACATTTATTGAAGATATCGCACGAAAGATCAACACTGATCCAATAAATGCCAAATTGTCATTTAACCCCGAAACACAATCATTTGAAGAGATCACGCCACCTGCAGACGGTATCACGATCGATGTAGACAAAAACATCGAGCAGATCACTCAGCAGATCACCGATCACTCAGATCGATCTTTACACACAATTGAATTGATCTACGAGATCAAGCCTGCCACTGTTACACATGCAAACGCACAAACACTCGGGATCATCGAATTGATTGGGGAAGGTCGTTCAAATTTCAAAGGATCGACACAAAGTCGTATTCATAACATCAAAACGGCAGCCGAGAGATTTGACGGTCTTGTGATTGCACCAAATGCAGAGTTTTCATTTACTACGATCCTTGGACCTGTTGATGGTGAGCACGGATATAAGGAAGAACTTGTCATTCGTGACAATGAAACAAAGCCAGAATTTGGAGGTGGAATTTGCCAGGTGTCCACAACTGTTTTTCGTGGTGCAATTTATACAGGCATGAAGATCACTCAACGCCACAATCATTCTTATCCCGTACATTATTACACTCCCACAGGCTTTGACGCAACAGTGTATGTACCAAAACCAGATCTTCGATTTGTGAACAATACACCGGGATCCATTCTCCTCGACATGGAAATGCAAGGCACAGAACTTATTTTTAAGTATTATGGCACAAAAGATGGACGTACCGTGGATATGCAAGGACCGTTCGTTACTGACAGACAGCCAGATGGTGCGATGAAAACATATTTTACACAAAAAGTAATGGATAAAAATGGCGAAATGATCATTGATGATGTTTTCAAAAGCAATTATAAATCTCCAAACGATTACCCACATCCGGGCGACGTTGCGAAACTTACCAGCAAACCAGACAACTGGTCCAAAAAACAGTGGGATGACTACAAAAAGGCTAATGGATTATAGAAAAATGACGTGACTTGTATTTTTCTCAACAAAAAAACAACCTGCGGGTTGTTTTTTTCATCAATGCTCATAAGAGAAATTACTATGGTAGATCCAGAAGGTGCTTTCTCATGCTTTTAATTTCTATTTTATCTTCCATCAATTCTCCTTTGTGCAATTTATATAATAATGGGACCACACCACACTCTTTACATGTACCCCAGCTACACGCACCAGCACCATCTTTTGACAACTTCTTACATAGCGCAATTTCTCTTTCAAAAACATCACTTTTTATTACATTTTTTGCAAGCTCTTCTTGACAAGATAATCCACTTTTCTTTATCATTTTTTCCCGATCAAAGTTTTATTAAATTTTTTAAATTCATAATTTTGAATTTAAAATTCTTTTTTGTACCCCGGGAGGGATTCAAACATCGCTTCGCTCTTTGAAAACCGGCGGTTTTCAATACTTTCCTCCAACGGAAAAACATGTGTTTTTCCAACCCTTTTCCAATTCGAATCCCACCAAAAACCAAGTGTGTAATAAACTTTTAATCTTATATTTATCACTTATAATTTATTTTTGTACCCCGGGAGGGATTCGAACCCCCGACCAACGGGATAGAAGCCCGCTGCTCTAATCCACTGAGCTACCGAGGCGCAAAGGCCTATTTTTTGACTTTTAATAGACCCTTTTGTGTGCTGTGAAGGATTCGAACGTCGCAGTACTCCTTGAGAACCACACCTGCCTGCCGGTAGGCAGAATTCTCAACACACCCCTTCACAGAGAAACTTTCGTTTCCCCAACCCATTTTCACGTTCGAATCGCACACAAAACACGACACATTTGTGCGCCGTGAAGGATTCGAACCTTCGACCGTTTGGTTAAGAGCCAACTGCTCTACCGACTGAGCTAACGGCGCAACAAGATAAATTATATAGATAAAGCCACATAAAGTCAATTAATTTCCCACAACAAAAGATGATCGGTAAACAACCGTCAGACCAATATCTGGGGTGGTTTTTTATTTGCTGGCTAAACCGCCGACAGGGCGTTTTGTGTGAATTTATAAACTCACTTTTCATTATATGTCATCCCTATCTACTGGTAGACAGACGCGAATTCCAACTATACTGAGGTTTTATAGGACAAAAAAGTGTGTGTACGTACACACACTTTTTTCATAGATAGTATCACAGTGATCCGAAAGGTTTTTATGGTTCAGCAATATCATTTGACGCATCCTTACCTACCACAATTACAATGTCATGGTTGTATTTTGCAACTTCTTGATCATTACGTTCTGACGTTGTTGTTGCATATTTTTTCTTCACACTTTCTTCAATAGCTCTGACCATATCACGATCAATCGAACCCTTGTACATGATCACCACGCCCGTGTCCGCTCGTTCTTCTTCATCACGAATTTCCACGCTGTAACCATCCTGTCCCAAAACATCTTGTACATCCTGTGCATTTTCACCAGCCTGCGCCTTTACAATCAACACGGACGGCTTTTCAATGGGGTCTGCCTTTGCAGAAGCATCTTTATTTTCATCGCTTTTCGGCGTTGTCTCATTGTCTTTTTTTTCTGTGTCAATATTGCTACCACCTTGTTCGACAGTGTCGATAAGTTGTTGAATATTTTCTCGAGCTTTTCCATCACTTTCTGGAAGTATGGCAAGAATTTTTTTATACTCTTGTACAGCTTGATCCTTGCGATCTGTACGTTCATACAAGAGACCAAGACTAAGATGTGAATTTACTTCCTGATCATTTACACCGATGATCTCAAGCAGTAACCTTTCCGCGAGCACAATATCTTCTTCTGTTCCACGTGCTTGCAATAATCGTGCAAGATTAAATCCATAATTGACTTGACGAGATGTGATCTGTTGTTGGCTACCATTACCCTCCATGGATGTAACTTGCAGAGCCATCATCATTGATTCTATTGCAAGATCCTTATTGCCCAACGCTTCTTCAACAACAGAGATATAATAATGAGCTGGTGCGAATACGCTGACCATTTTTCCATTTCGATCAAATGATGTTTTTTCACGAGCACTCTCAAAAAATCCTTGTGCTTCTTTGATAAGTGCCTTCTTTTCTTCAACAGCCTCTCCCTTGGATTCCGCCTCCACAAGTTTTAATTTACCGATGGCTATGTCCAAATATGGGTTTTGTGGTTCTAATTGACTTGCTTTGCGGTATGCATCCATCGCAGTATTTAAAGCATCTTCCGCATATCCTCCACTATTTTCAAAGATGAAGCCTTTTGTTTCATTGGCAAGCACATCATTTGGCATCAATTCCCGACCAACAGAAGCTGTACCTGTTGCACCTTTGATATAGGTTCTGATATTATCATCATTTCTTTCACCTTCCGGTTTTGCAGATTCCACATTTGCAAGATCAAGTCCATACTGACTGATCACTGTATAATAACGACCCTCTTTATCATTTAAAAGAACCGCTTTTTGAAACAATGCCGATGATCTCTCAAAATTTCCAGTCGCTCGCGCACGTAGCGCATTGCCTGCATGCACATCTGCAACAAACATCTTACCCAATGTGACAAAACCAAAGATCACACCAACAGCAACAAGGATTGACACGAAGGCAAAAGATAACGCATGTTGCGGAGATGAGGAGATGGAAAGCGTGACTTTATGATCTGCTTTTTCATTCGCTTCGCTGCGCAAAATGCCAATTAACAATGAACCCACTAATACACCGTACAGGATGATCATGCCGTCAACAGACCAAAACATTGCATACACCATCGCAAGAGCTGATGTGATAAATAATCCAAGTGCTATAATTTTGATCTCATCATCCTTGGTACGCATGAATGCATGATAGACCGTACTAGCATACGTTAACAAGATAACGACCAAAACAATTGCACCAACAATGCCAAGTGTTGATACACTTTCCAAAAGCATGCCGCGATCGGAGAAAAAGCGAATATCATATTGACCTGTACCGTTAAGATCCTTTGGTCGATAAAGAGAAAAATTATACCCATATGTGCTCGGACCACTGCCAAAAACAGGTCTATTTTTCAGTGCTTGCGTGGCAATATCAAAGGATAAGCGATAGTCGATCATCGCCTCTGATTGAATATCTGTACGTGTGATAATTGGATGCCCCCATGACATAAAGCCAAAAAGAACCAGAAATACCAGCACCGTGGCCATTGTTATGTTTTGTGACACTCTTACCGAGCGACTGATCATGAAGATCAGTAACGCAGCTACAGCAGCAAGGATCATAAACCAGCGCACATAACCATGTAATACCGATAGTGTAAAGATATCCAATGCTGTAAAAACGATCAAAAGAAATGCAACTACTTTTGCACGCACACTACTATATACATCTCCACCGATCACAGAAAATGAAATGATGAACATCGGCAACATCATGCCCAAAAATATGCCTAAACTTGTAAATGATCCTGTGAGACTGGCAGTGGTATGATCAAGTATGGTCTGTGGCACAAACCGCATCGTCACCAAGAACGACCAAATTGTCACAATGCTTCCACTCGCAATAATCGCCCACCACATCAACATCACTCTTTCTTTTGAAATATGCGAGACCACAAGATAGTACGTAAGGATCAATGCTGTTACACTAACCAAACCACTTACAGGATTATCAAAAAATCCAAAGACGCTATGATATTTGTCTACAGAAAAGATCGTTGAGATCAATGTAATGATCCACAATCCCGCCAAAGCTATATCCAATGATGTGCGACGAAATTCGATCTTGCCACCAAGCATACCACGAGAGATCATTGCAACAATGCCACAAAAACTCCACAAATAAAAATAGTACTGTTTTTCAAAATTTACCCCTTGGTATGTCAGATTCATAAAAAACAACGGGAGTCCAAAGAAGAGCATGAACATGCACGCCGTCACAACACGATCTAAAAAGATCGTTGACCGCCCAGATCTGTCGTTCTCACCGCTCCTTCCACGCTGTGGCGCTGCTGTGATTGGCTCACGTGTCGCTTTGTTTTGCGTAATATTTATTGCTGTGCGCACATGATCTGTCGCTTGGCGTGCCGCAATAGGCGATGTACTATTACCCTGTCCCACACGACCAGTTTGTTGCGTATTTGTGACACGAATATTACGTATGTGTGATTGACCTCCATTTATAAATCCTTCTGTTTTTTTGGTAATTTCATCCATATTGATTAATTAAACAATATAAAGCCTAAGTGTATACTTTTCCCAGTATACCATACAATTTTATCATACCATCATTTTTCTAAAAATTCCACCTTTTGTCCAATGATAACCTTATGTTTTTCAATAAAACCCGCAGGTAGTTCCAAAACTTTATCGACAGGTTTCTGAGAAGAAAATATTTCCTGTGATTGTCGCTCATATGATACATTTTCCTGCATTCCCACGATCACTTCATCACTTATCCACAGCACATCTATATCAAATTGCATGTCATTCATCCAAAATGTACGCTGTTTTTTGTGCGTAAATATAAAAAGCATCCCACAATCTGCACAAAGATCTTTACGACCACTAAGCCCACGTTCCTGATCGATCGTTTTTTCTGCAATGTCCACCGTTATCAATTGATCTCCGATCTTCACATGATGCGTGTTAATAGATTGATCTACAAGAAAACATACCCCGACAACAATGCCTAAAGCTATACAAAAACTAATAATTGGTCGATAACTCCTTTTTTGCTGTTTTTCCATAGGATAATGCAATAAAAAATATTATAACAACAATACAAAAGCTTACAAAAATAACAAATTTATTAAATGATCTTGTTGCTATGGCTGTAACTGCACACAATATTGTCACGCCATAATACAATGCTAATATTTTTTTTACGCTCCAACCACGATGCAAGAGCTTATAGTGCAAATGCTCATGATCTCCATAAAAGATCGATCGTCCCGCTCGCACACGACGAAAGATCACCCAAAGAGAATCCAGAAGTGGCACCCCCAAGACCAATACAGTTGTCCCAATTTTTGCTCCGGCAGCAATTGCAAGTATTGCAAGAACAAATCCCATAAAAAAAGCACCGCTCGATCCTGCAAAAATACGCGCTTGTGGAAAATTAAAAATGAGAAAGCCCGCAACACTTCCTGCAAGAACCATGGTGATGATCGCAATTGGAGGTTGAAAAACGTGTGGCTCAAGAGCGATCATAAAAAGTGCAATTGCCGCAATGAATACGACGCCCCCAGATAAACCGTCTACGCCGTCAGCCCAATTCACAGCATTCATAATCAAAACCATCCATATCAACATAAAAACAAGACTTGGCAAAAAGAAATCATTATGCGCCAACGAAAAAATGCCACCAAGCGGGTTGGTAACATACAATACACGTATACCAAAAATAAATACTGTGAGCACAAGCACTATCTGAAAAAAGATCTGCGATTTCCAGCTCAAAGGCCTAAGATCATCCATAACACCTACGACGAAAATAATTCCTCCGCCACAAATTATTGCCCAAATCAAATGATCAAAAACAAGATATTTATTAAGAATTAAGGTAATCACAAAAGCAATGATGATCGCGATGCCGCCAAAGCGTGACGTGGCTGAATTGTGGATATGTCGATCATTTGTTCGTTGATCTCGCACTCTGATTCTTTTACATGTTTTTATGATCACAAAACACAGCACCGTCGATATGCACATACTCACAATAAATGGCTGTACATAAAATAAGATGTGTTCTTGCATCATGTTATTTCTTAATAGTTTTTTCTGTTACCCAAAATTCTGTAAAATACTTTTTGAACAAAATGCGCGTTTGTGAATCAATTGCAGGCATTGCACCCAATGTTGGCGCAATGATCGGCACAAGCAACCACTGCAAAACCATGTGTATGTATCTTTTGCGAGAATATCGATCTGGCTTTTTGGGTAAAAGAAATAAGGACAACGAGATCGACACGATGAGACCAAACATCGCCAAAAGCATAAGGAAGCGCGTTACAAAAGGTAAAACATGTGCCACATTGCTCTGATTAAATTCATTTCCCCCCAAAATTAGAGGCAGCCAGCCCAGAAAGGCAAGAATAAATGGTGCTGTTGCCCACGAATGATGTCCCTCCAACATCTCAAAGGCGATCTTTAACTTTTCCGTTGTTTTAACCTTCTTATTCGGCCAGATCGCACGCATGATCACAGGAAAATTTTCAATGCCATATGCCCATCTCCTCTTTTGCTTATACTGATTTTTAATGGTTCCGATATATGTATCCGCCAAAACGGCGTCCATGGAGATTGGTAAATAGATGGGTTTTACGTAGTAGTCACCATCAAAGAAACTATATCCCTTCCAATAAATAATTGAATCCTCGCTGATCATGTTGACTGGCCAAAAATCAACATCAACAAGTGTTTTAAATGCTTCAGAGTGTGATGAAAATGTCACCATTTCTCGTCGCGTACTTTGGAACATATGCCAAAAAGATGAGCTTGTGACGATTACGCGCACAAATGCATTTGTATCCCATAGATTGTTGTGATAAAGAGGGATTGGTTGATACGCACGTTGCAAACGTTTTGGTTCAATAATGTATTCATATGTCAGTGCAGCAAAAAATTGTGGATGCACAACACTTTCACAATCAAAATTGGAAAATATCACACGTTCATGATCAATATCATGTTCATCAAGATAAGTGCACAACTTTTTTGCAGCATATGTTGCATTTGATGCCTTACATTTCATTTCACCATCAGCAACCTCATGTGTTGTAACAATAAAATCTCGAAAGACGCCTGCATACTTCTTTGTCAAAAAATCCACCTTCTTCATGCGTTTTTCTTCATTCTCCCGCTCTTCCGTCGCCAAAAGAATAATGATCTTGTTTTTTGGATACTGACTCGCTGCAATTGACGCAATCGCAGGATCAATGTTTGCAGCATCTTCAGTGGCCGTTGGCAACATTACAACATGGATCACATCACGCCAATCCATGATCTCTTCTGAATTCAATTTTCGTATTTTTTTTAAGAGACGACGATATTCCCTGATCTGGCAACGTAAATTTTTTTTATCTTTTCGTAATACTGCCTTTTGCAATCTTTTTTTGTCATCAACAATTCTTTTGGAAATTTCTTGAATATATTCATCCGTTTCACCGATTTTTGTACATCGATCAAACCAGTCGATCGTGCGACCACGTTGCAATTGCTTATATGCTTTCACTGAATAATACGCAATGAAAATTGTCCTATGAATCCAATAAATATCAAAAGCAATGATCAAAACAGCCATCCACATTGGCACAATAAAAGAAAAAACGATCATGCCGATCAATGTGCTCCACGTCAAAATAGCAGGTATGATCTCCAGTGCTCTCTGTGCACGACGTTCTTTTGGAACTTTAGTTTGTGGATTTGGAAAAATAAACATTTTTTAGCCTTATAAGAAATAATTATTGAAAACGATACTGGTTGCCGCTATCAAAAGTGCAATATTAACAAATAATGCGCCAAGAAGTGTAATGTAAGCGGCAACCCTTTCCTTAGCACTGTAAAGAGTGTATCCAACAACCAGATCGATCATAAAAAATACCAACCCAACCCCTGCCAACACATATGCTTGCCACCATAATCCGTCAAAGCTCGTTCCAAAAAAAACATTATATTGCAATCGGATCGCCACATCAGATGGATGCACATAAATGAAAAGCAAAACAAAAACCACGACATTCACAAAAAGCGTCGCGATGACAAGCCAATGCACGATCGCATTGTGCCAATATGTCACATCATTGAAAATATTTTTATGTAAAAAATGACCTTTTTTCATACATTTATTCTTCAAGTTCCGGCTTATCCACATGTTCCACGACAATATTTTGTTCTTCTCGTCCTGTAATACGCATTACATCACGGTCAACTTTTCCCAGTTCGCTATATGCTCTGTTGAAATGTCCCACTGTCGTCTGTAATGTCTTGCCCATTTTTTGGACATACATCTCAAAGGCCATCCAGTGTTTACTGAGTTGCTCTACGCGCAATTTGATGTGTTTTGCGTTTTCTTCGATTTCCAATGCGCGCAAACCATGCAAAACCGTCTGTAAATATGCCAAAAATGATGTTGGTGACACAATAACTACGTGCCGATCACGAAATGCGTACTCAATCATGTTTATATCACCAACCTTGTTTACAAGCAAGTCATAATAGATTGCTTCCGAAGGAATGAACATGAATGCAAATTCTGTCGTATTTTCATCAGGACGAATATATTTTGATGTCTCATCAATTCTTTTTTTGAGATCTTGACGAAACTGTTGTCCTAGTGCGGTAATATTATCGTTTACGCCGGCATTGACCATACGTTCATAATTTTCCAGAGAAAATTTAGAATCAATTGGGATGATCTTTTCCTTTACAAAAACTACCGCATCCACGATTTCCCCACTGGCAAACGCATATTGCATGCGGAAAGTGTCCGGCGGCAAAACATTTGATAATACATGCTCCAAAATGAACTCTCCCAACACTCCGCGCTGTTTTGGATTACGCAAAATATCTTGGAGATCACGCAATTGTTCTGAAAAATCCACTATGCGCTGATTTGTACGATCCAGATCACCAAGTTTGCGATTTACATTATCGATCAATCGATCTGATTTACGCGTGATCTCACCAATTACCTCACGCGCTTCCCGAAACTGATTTTGCCCCGCCTGATGCATGCGCTCCAAATTTTGTTCCACAGACATGCGCATACGTTCGTTGGCAACATTCATATCAGTGATCTGTTGTGAAACGATACCAATTTTTTCTCCATGTATTCCACTATTCTTGTTTCGCAGAAGCACAAAAAGCACTACGATCATTAAAATGATAAGAACACACAAAAGTACATAGATAATGGTCATGAAAATTCGCTCAATAATTATTTGCGAAGACTGAAGATGAATTTTTGGATTTTGGGCACTCTATTAACGACGATATCATGTGGCGAGCCGAGGACGTCCATCAGAAAACGATCCATCATATCCAGGCGATAATTCAGCTCATCACTTGTCATTGCCATGTAACGCACTTCGCGACCAACTTCTGCTTCTACTGCCTCGATCGCTTTACCAAGTTTTGCACGATTGAGATCATCACATACGATCAAAATATCAAGTCGCGCCTTATCATAATTCAAAAAAACGCCACTGATCAAGATCAACTTGACACGTCCCGCTTCTTCGATCTTCTTCAACTCCTTGCATTGAGGGTACGTGTTTGCCTTGATAAAAAGATTGCGCAATTCCACGTAATACGGAAATGATTCATTAAATGAAAAGAATTTTTCCTTCTTTCGCACTACCTGCTTCAAAAAACCGATCTTAAGAAGTGTGTTGATATCTGCTCGCACGCGACGACCGTCTACATTCATACGTTCTTTTAATTCTGCAATAGTCGCCTCTTTCCCCGGATTCAAAATAAAAAATCGCAATATACGTGAACGTGAACGTGACCCGAACAAATGCTCTAAAATCTCTGGCATATAAACACTTCATCAAAAAATTATGCTCTCCCCCATTTGCTTGTATCCAGTGTACTATCAATTCCTTTACTAGACAAGTAGATTTTTGAACTCATAGATCAGTTGGCTCAGAAAAACTATCCATCTATCCATCTACTTCATCCACCTGTTTCACTCACAGTTTGTAAAATCTTTGCACTTGTTGGAAATTCTTTGTATAATTGGAACATACAATGATTTATGGATCAACAAAACGATAATCAGTGCAAGAAGAAAAACACCTTACTCAACACAGACGTGTCGAATGTTTTTGTTGTCAAAAATGCAAAACGTCGTGCCTTTATCGAACAATTCAGTTATGCAAGTATCAATTTCACACAAAAAGACCTTGGCACAATTCTCGGATTCTTTATTGTTCGTGATCATTCAACAACTTCAGAAAATATCGTGAATTTTCTCGCATCAGAGATCAAAAAGCATTATTTTTCTTCCAATCCAAAACCAATTGAAGAAAAATTTGAATCCACACTTCATCATATCAATCGAGCATTGGAAGAACTCGCAAACATTGGCAATGTAGATTGGCTTGGCACAATTGATGGTGCAGTTTGCGCGATTGATGACAAATCCATTCATTTCAGTGTGACCGGAAATGCAACAATCCTTCTTCTGCGCAACAACATGCTTCTCAATATTACCGAGGGCATTGCATCGCCCGAAGCGGCAGACTACCCTTTAAAAACATTCGCAGATATCTCGAGTGGTGAGATGTGTGTTCATGATAAGATCATTATTACTTCTCAAGAACTTCTTGAACTTGTTTCTATAGAAGAGCTTCAAAAAAATGCCAATCGCATGGGTCAAAGGAATTTTCTCCAATTTATAGAAACAGTATTGACAAACGAGTGTGCCATCGCATCTACCACGATCATTGATGTCACAGAAAAAGAACAATTAACCTCGACAACGAGCATTGACCAAGCACACGTAAAACCTTTGCCAAAAAATTTCTTTGGTGCTGCCACTCTCGAACAAAAAAATGCCGATTCGGTCACATTTGACGCACCCATCAACATAGACGAACTGACCCAAGAGGACCCCAAAGAATACACTGATCCGCGCACAGGCCATATTCACATCCATGGATCTGATGATGTTCCACAAAAGGCACACCCCTTGGATGCCGTTTCTGATTTTCTCTCAGACATGCGTGAAACATTCACTGAAACAGCCAAAAAGCAAAAACGTTCTTTTTCAAAGAAAATATCCTCATTCAAAAAATCAGACCCTGTCTCCGATGTTGAAATTCTGCCACTGAAGGAAGAAGTGGAACCATCGCCTGTTGCGGATGAACAACCATCCATACAACCAACACTACCAAAAATCAAGGAATTTACGGGATATGCTGTGCGGTTTTTTTCTACAGTCAAAGAACTTTTGCAAAGAACTTTTGCAAAAATTACATCATGGCTACATAAAATTATACGTCGAGAACGACCACAGGAAGAACTTGTTTCCACAGAAAACTTTGTTGTGCCACAATACACACAAACATCGTCAAAAAAACGTTTTTTACCGGACATGCATCGCATTGCATTCCTTTGGCACTCCATGGAACAAAAAACCAAAATGCTCACGATTGGTGTGATTGTGGCTATTGTTGTTATACCGATGATCATCAAGATCATTCCTTCCAAAGACGTCGCTCGCGATGCATCACAAAATACCGCTTCACAAGATAGCGCAACAACCACACAACAAGAACCTGAGATGACGACTCAAAACACTGCACCAACACCATCTACAGAACCCGATGCGACGCTTGCAAATCCAAACACGCTCCTTACTTCTGACATGATCCAGTTTGTCATCACTTTGGACACAATTGTGATTGGTGTAGAAAAAAACGCACTCTCCATTTTATCACAATCCGAAAAACCAAAAACCACCCTCCCTGCTGATGCAGGATCTGTCATTTTTGCAACTCCCATGCAAGATCTCAATATGATTTTTATCATTACAGACAAAGACCATATGTACACTTTCAGTCCCGCTTCACCAAAATTCGTCCGACAGGAAAAGATCCCAACGATCGATCATAAGAAGATCAAGAGCATTGGCACATTTATGACGTATCTCTACATCGTAGACGACAAAATGATCCGACGTCATGCACGCATTGAGAACGGTTTTGATGATGGAAAAGACTGGCTCAAAAAATCAACCGATCTCAACACTGTAACATCAATGACAATCGGAGAAAGTATTTATATCACACAAGGTCCTGTTTTACACCGATTCACTCAAGGTAATACGGACACTATTTCATTAGATGCATCAATTACAAACCCAAATATTCTTTTCACAACAGCAAAAACTGATTTTTTATGGATCATTGATACAGCCAATAAGACATTATATAAGGTTGATAACAAAGATCATAAGGTACGTGAAAAATATGTCCATGAAAATTTTGCGCAAGCAACTTCTCTTTCCATCAATGAATCCTCTCAAACAGCGTATATCTCCACTAAAAATTCCATTCTTTCATATTCCCTGAAAAAATAACCTTCAAATCACACACGATAAAACATCCGTCTTTACGCCTGTCCGCCTTTGGTGGAAGGAGACATAACAAAGTAATCTCGTTCAGATATGTTGTTTTTTTCAATGCCTAAAGATTGTTTCGTCGTTGTGCTCCTCACAAAGACACCTGACATATTTTTTTGAAAAAGATAAATAATTACTAAATCAACTATGGACACGTACCAAAAAATGTGGTACAGTGATATTTAAAGTTTTTTTACAATCAGTAAATTATAAAAATTTCATGAAAATCAGGAGGTTTTTATGTACAAAACATGCCGATGTGCTTTGATAACATTAGCACTGCTTCTTGTGGGTTGCTACGCCGTGATCGCCATCAGTCTCACTATTCTCAAGTGCCTCATTCAACCGTTTTGGATCTCCACCTTACACATCTCACCAGATTCCGTAACAAAAATCCAAGAGATCATCAACAAGGCCATGCACTTTTTTTTCTAAGGAGCTCAACATGTCAAAAAAACCTGATACATTTGATCGAATTACATCAATACTCAACTGTGATCATATCACCGCAGAAAAAGAAGTCAGAGAACATGACATTCACCTGCGTTCAGACGGCGCGTTGCCACACAGCGCGATCATTACAGGATTACTTCATGTGACGAGAGAGTTGATCGCAAAAAATGATCAGATGGGTCGCTGGTACAAACGTGGTATTGATTATACGATCAGGGCACTTGATGTGGCGCCATATCGAGAAGCATCGGTTGGTGATCGCGTCACATATGCAGCACATCGCTCTCCTGATTCCGAAAGCAATGAAACAATTTTCCATTGCTGCGCATCTGTAAATGGTGAAGCAATCCTTTTGATCGACTTTGCATTTCTCATTGCACGATCTCCCTAATATCATAGATATTGGGGAGATCTTTCATTTTTTACACTTTTTATATGAAAAGACGCATGAGTTTTTATATCTCACACATCTTTTAATGTTTCTACATCTACTTTGTGTCTACGATAAACCAGTCGAACTCTATATCTTTTTCTTGTTCAGCGTCAATTGACACTTCAAACCCTTCTCCATCATCGATCTGCGTAACACCAATTGCAATCGGCACATGCGGTGTGATCATCACACGACTATTTTCTGTCACAAGAGTTGTCGGCACAAGAATGTGTAATCCATCGCTCATTTGATCTGTATCAGAAGATGATACACAATCATCACCATCATACACAAGATCTTTGCGACACAACATTGCCAAACCGGCAGACGCAGCATCTCCTTCTGCCGTAGCATCAATTGTCAGTTTCTTTGTTTCAATTTCTTCTGCAATGATCGTTTGCGCGGTCATAATGCCTGTGATCGTGAGATCACCTTCTTCTGTTGTTGTGAGAAGCATATCCGGATTGATCGCAAGCAACTCACTGAGTCTAAGCGCATCCACCGTGCCGAGCGTTGTAAGCATATCTACACCTGCTTGCACTTGTGTAAGATCAAGTTGGATCTGTGCGAGAATATCCGATTGTACATTTGCTTCTTCTTGCAGTGCAAGAATATCATCTCTAAGCATGTCGTCATCATTGCGTGTGGAACGAAGCAATGCGGATACCGCTGTGAATTGCGTATCTGTCATGTTCTGAAGTTGTGTAAGTGATGTAGCTGTTGCTTTCGTAGTAAGATCGTTAGCGTTGATTTGAATGAGATTTTGTTGTTCTTGGATCGCTTTTGTAAGAATCGGCACAAACCCGATCGTATTAAGTTGTTTATAGCCCGTATCTGAATCAGTAATAACCAACTCTGGCACAATTTCCTCCACTTCTTGTGCAATAAATCCGAGTGATTTGATGGAATTATCCTCATCAAAATTCCATCTAAATGCAGATGGCTTCAACATCTTGATCGTTTCCAAACCATAATTCACATCACCATCACCTATAATATCAATACCAATGTTCTCAACATCTCTTTTTAGTCGCGCATCAGATGTACACGAGATTGTTCCTGTTGCTCCATATGTACAAGTGGTACCGAGCGTATTAGCAAATCGCGCAATATTACTGGTAGACGTTGTCAATATATCCAATGCATAATCTGGATTCGCCTTTCCAACACCCAAATTACCATTTGGTTCTACGACCACCTTTGTTCCACCGCTATATGAATACGTTGCGCCGGTATTTGCTGCTGTGATAGCTGCTGTTGTCATAGCTGTATCAGATGCGATTGCAGATATTACTACCGTTTGTGCACCAATCGTGATCGTATTGCCCACGCGGAATGTGCTGAGAAATTTTGTATTTGTGCCAGTTACCGCTGTACCACCAGCAGTATTTGTCACCGTGCCGGGACCTGTAATTACCGCCGAGGCTGTGACATCTGTTCCCACACCAATGGAATACAAACCCGTCGCATCATCAATACCGGCAAAAAAATCATGGGAATATCCATCGTATTGCAACGATGTATCTTGTGCGATACCTGCACCGATCACCATTGCCGCATCGGTTCCATAAGAACTCTCCATGATCCATTGTCCACTATTGTCCACAGACATATCAGCATAATTTGCCGCATCATAAGAGAGTCGCAACTTATTATTTGCGCCAAAAATACTGAGCATTGCCGCAGGCGTATTTGTACCAAGTCCCAAGCGATTAGTCGTATCGTCCCAGAAGAAGTTTGTATTATCTTGTGCCAGAACGCCACTCACACCTCCAAAAAATATCGATCCAGCAGTTGCCGATGTTACACTACCACCAATGGCCATCCCACTTCCGCTTCCGATTGGTGTCCATGATCCTGTTGCATTCTTGAACTCAACTACACCGGCATTATCCCTAAATCCATATCCTGTTGTACCATCAATATCCCCAAAATTAATATATCCACCCGCTGTAAGTCCGATATTACCTGCTACATCCAATGTGTGATCCGGTGTTGAATCTCCGACACCGAGATATCCGAGTGGCGAAAGTACCATTTTTTCACTCCCTGCAATGTCAAAACGGATTGTATCGTCATTAATGCTTTCTTCTACTTGGATACCAGTATTCGCATCCGTGTCCCATAGTGCAAGTGCGGATGTAGTGCCAGTTGTTGCAGATTCGATTTGCCAAATACGGACATCTGAATATATTTCTGTCCCTTGTGATGAGGCAACTCCAAGACCTGTGGTAGCTTGTGCTGTAGCCGTATACATCCTGACCTCAAATATCGTTGTTGATGCTATAGTTATTTGAGCCTGTAAAGCTGCAATTCCAAATCTATCAATATCCATTCCTTCAGCAACATACGATGATGTTGTGACATTATATAATCTGAGTTTACTCGGGCCCATATCATTTCCCAATGATGATTTCAAATCAAAATTATATTTTCCAGCCGGTAATGTAATTTGATTAGATGCAAGAGATGCTCCAGACACTTCATTTATCACGACAGTATTGAGCGTTCGTGTTTGCGTGCCAGTAATAGAACTTCCACCATTCGTACCACTGGTTTTTTGATCCTGAACTTGCAATAACTTTCCACTCTGTTCTGACGCAACTGGTGCACTTCCGCCACCACCACCTGTACCGAGAGAAATAGTGTAAGCACGAGCATAGAGAACAGCTGTGCCCGTATTAACTTTATAATACACATCATTACCATTAGTTGGTATGAATTGCCCTTCATAAAGGGAAACCTCGAATCTTTCTCCGATGGCAATTTCAGTAGAGTTAGTGGCTATCTTGGTTTTCTGATTCACACCATCCGTTGATAACATGACCCAGTTTGCAGAACTCCCCGTTGCTCCAAAAAATACTTCCTTCACCAGATTTGTTGATGTCGGGAAAAGCGCCGACACATTTTGTGTCGCATAACTTGTTGAAGCAAGTCCCGTTGCGATCTGTTGTCTTGCATCATAATCAATTCTTTCATCAATTTGCGATTGTTTGATCAAATAATTTGACGCATCCGTCTTGAACATTGAAATCAAACGTCTGCGTGTATAATCAGCTGGTAAAGACGGACTTGTGGCATTTGTGGACAATACAGCCGCCATCGTATCTGTTGTCGGATTGTAGATCGCCCAGAGATAATACCATGTGCTCGCAGCAAGTGTTCCCACATCCATACCATTTGCGCCTGTAGTCGCTGTATTTACTGTGAGATCAACATATGTCTTGCCAAATCCTCCCACTTCCAAATAATTTGCATCAATATCGATCTGTGTATTGGGATTTACAACATTATTTTTGATTCTCAAATTATGGTAACCATATGAACCGGCTGCGGATGATCCGCCACCGCTGCTTCCAAGCACATCCCAAACGGTGCCATCACAAAATTCCATGAGCTTTGACGTGCTATTGTAACGCATTGCCCCTTCTTTTGTCCCATCACATGTACTTGCATCAGCACCCAATTTGATCGATCCACCAATTGCAAGGTGACTGCCACTATACGTAAAGTTCGAACTATCTGTGATAGCCGTGCCTGCAGCATTTGTATAGAAAACGCGATTAGCACTAAAACTTGCCGGTGTGTCAGTAAGTCCGAGAAATGTCGTCGAGCCTCCAGAACCAAGTGCTGTCCAACTGCCTGCGGAGTTTTTAAACTCCAAAGAACCTGCATTATCTCTGATACCATAGCCGGTTGTACCATCCGTATCACTAAAATTGATATAACTACCTGCATCAAGTCCAATGTTACCAGCAACATCCAATTTATGATTCGGTGATGTGTCGCCGATGCCGATGTTACCCGCAGTATCTATTCTTATTTTTTCTGAACTATTGGTATACAAACCAAGTCCATGATTTGAAAGGGTACCTATCGCACCATCTGTTCCGGTATAAGAAAGTATATTCTGAACAGTGCCGTCACTTGATAAAATAGCACCTCTAACATCCAATTTATATGTAGGATTATTTGTCCCAATGCCCACATAGCCATTTATCCCTTCATACATGCTCGATGGTAGAAATCCAGCATATGGCCTCGTTGCTTCCGGATGGATAAAAAATATTTCAGATAAGCCAAAATTACCCCCTGTGCCGAGAGATTCGTATATCGTATAACGTAATTTCGTGTATGCTCCACCTGTAGGGATTTGCACCATAAAGTCGCTCTTGTTATATGCCGTCACAGAATAATCAGCTATTGTGCGCCAGTTATTATAACCAGCATATTCGTCATATCCTTCAATTTTAAACTTTGTGGGAGGCCAATATCGCGTTGTCCATCCCACCCATGCACCCGCCTGTGTGTGCAAGTTTGGCAAATTTTCCATAAGAATAACCTGAGGATTTCCTGCAGATGGTGGGCTTGATGAATATGTAGGTGCAAATCCACCATCAAAGAGTGTTGATAGCGTAATTGGAGCTGGTCCAGATTGAGAAACGGCGTATCTTATTTCTCCATTAAATAATATATTTCTTTCTAATCCAAATACATTTCTATTTGTTGAAAGAATGTTTCCTTTAACATTTCCTCCAGTGAAGTTAAACTCCGCTCCAGTGCCAACCGCATTGAAAGTTGTGATCCCAGTTGATCCTACGGTGGTAGAAAAATAATTAGATGCATCATAACCGAGGCGGAGTTGCTCAGTCACGCCTATGGTATGAAGTTTTGCAGATGGTGATGTGATACCAATACCAACATTCCCATTGCCAAGAACATTAAATCTATTTCCTCCAGTAAGTGTATAAGAATAACCACTTCCATTGGTCATGGTTGACGAGTCTATAAGCATGTATGTATCACTTGTTATGCTTGTAATCGTCCTAGTATTACCATCCCACGTGATCGTATCTCCAACTTTAAACGTATTTGTAAATTGTGTACCTGTTCCATTAATTACAACAGACCCTGTTCCACCAGAAGAAATTGTGCCAGGTCCAACGGTACCCTGAGTTACTTGAAAACTAGAAATTGGGTTAGTGGTCCCAATTCCAATATTACCATTAGCACCAACTCTCATTCTTTCTTTGGTTCCTTGATAAAAAGTGATGGGAGCATCTTGAGAATTGTGAATATTAACAGATCCAGATCCACCATAACTTGCAAAACCTGAGCCGTTTTTGAATATTGATCCATTACCAGTATCACTTGTCAAAATCAATTGTGAATAATTCGTTTGAGCTACAGCTCCGATATTTACCACTTCTGATGTACCCACTCCTTTAAAATCAACACGACCAGTTGGTCCATCAATGCGCATCAGTTCATTTGCTCCTCCATAGAAAACATGATCACTTGATGATAAAACTGTG